>NZ_KB850206.1:0-38718 GCF_000369825.1 Acinetobacter sp. NIPH 542 | reverse complement strand
TGGTCGGAGCAGTAGGATTCGAACCTACGACCCCCTGGTCCCAAACCAGGTGCACTACCAGGCTGTGCTATGCTCCGATCTATCTCAGCTTTTGCTGTATCGCACATCGTGCGGTACGGTGTGCATTCTAGGCGCGACGCCCTCAGACGTCAACACCTATTGTCAAAAAAAGTTAAAAATCCTTATCAAATGTATATTTAACAAGCATTTTGAGGTTTTTTAACGCTTTAACGATGCGCTAAAGGCTAACATTCGATCTAAAGGCATTTTGGCACGTTCAGCAAGCGCTGGATCAACGTGTATTTCCTGATCACCTTTTTGTAAAACTTCTAAAATTCCATCGAGTTCATTCATTGCCATCCACGGACAGTGAGCACATGAACGACAAGTTGCACCCTCACCTGCTGTTGGTGCCTCAACTAAAATCTTATTCGGTACCGCTTGCTGCATTTTGTAGAAAATACCGCGGTCAGTTGCCACAATGAGTCTTTCATTTGGCAAAGTCTGCGCAGCTTTAATCAGTTGAGAGGTACTACCTACCGCATCTGCAATGTCTACAACTGATTCAGGCGATTCTGGATGTACCAATACAGCCGCATCTGGGTACAGTGCTTTCATGTTGGCAATGCCACGTGCACGGAATTCTTCATGCACAATACATGCGCCATCCCAAAGCAACATATCTGCACCGGTTTTCTTTTGAATATAGCGACCTAAGTGCTGATCTGGTGCCCAAATAATTTTTTCGCCTAAGCTATCTAGGTGTTCAACAATTTCTACAGCACAGCTTGAAGTTACCACCCAATCTGCACGTGCTTTAACAGCAGCCGATGTGTTGGCATAAACAACTACGGTGTGGTCAGGGTGCTGATCACAAAATGCTGTGAACTCGTCAACTGGACAGCCCAAATCGAGTGAACAGGTTGCTTCAAGTGTCGGCATTAAAATTGTTTTTTCAGGGGACAGAATTTTTGCTGTTTCTCCCATAAATTTGACCCCAGCAACAACCAGTGTTGAGGCAGCATGATCTCGTCCAAAACGGGCCATTTCTAAAGAATCAGAAACGCATCCACCTGTTTTTTCGGCAAGCTCCTGTACTTCAGGGTCGCAATAGTAATGAGCAACAAGGACAGCATCACGTTTTTTGAGCTCTGCTTCGATCTGTGCAAACTTTTGTTGTTTTGCTTCTTCACTTAAGCGATTGTCTTTTGGCTCACCTAAACGGTCTAAATGCGCTTGTACAATGTTTTTTGCATCGTTGGCAATTAAAGTCGCATCACTCATAAAACGTCTTCTCTATCCTTCATGCTGGCATACCTGCTCGCATATAACGTTACTGCTTAAATGATTTATGGATTGAATCATTTAATATCAAAAGTTGGGGCTAATAAAAAAGCCTCTTTGTCGAGGCTTGATTATAACTGATATTTAAGAACGGTAATCAGCATTAATTTTGACATAGTCGTAAGATAAGTCACAGGTATATACCGTGTCTTTGGCCTGACCACGTCCTAAATCAACACGAATGGTGATTTCGGTTTGAGCCATAACGCGCGCGCCCGCTTCTTCGGTATAGTCCTCAGCTGCGCCGCCGTCTTTACAGATTTGCACGTCATCTAACCACACTTGAATTTTAGACACGTCTAGGTCTTTGACTCCTGCATAGCCAATCGCAGCTAAAATACGTCCCCAGTTCGGGTCCGATGCAAAAAGCGCAGTTTTAACAAGTGGTGAATGCGCAATGCTATAAGCAATGTCACAACACTCCTGAATGTTACCGCCACCTTCTACAGCAACAGTAATAAACTTCGTCGCACCTTCGCCGTCACGAACAATTAACTGTGCTAAACGATTCATTACACGAGCAAGTACTTCTAACACTTTAGTGTAGCGTGCATCACTGTCCGATGTAATTTCAGCGCCGCCCGCCTGACCTGTTGCAACAAAAATACAAGAGTCATTGGTTGAGGTATCGCCATCAATCGTAATACGGTTAAATGAATGCTCAACTGTCGTTTTTAGTAGCTTTTGTACTAAATCACGGCTAATAGGTGCATCTGTAGCCACAAAGCTCAACATGGTTGCCATGTTCGGGCGGATCATTCCGGCGCCTTTACTAATACCTGTCATGGTATAAGTAATGCCATCAAGTTCAAATTGTTCAGATGCACCTTTAGGTACTGTGTCTGTGGTCATAATGCCAGATGCAGCATCATTCCAAGCCTCGTCTTGTACACTATTTAATGCAGGCTGAAGACCAGCAAGTAAACGTTCCATCGGAAGCTGCTCACCAATCACCCCCGTAGAAAACGGAAGAACTTCAAAACTGTTTACCCCAGCAATCTCCGCCAATTTTGCACAAGTATCCTGAGCATTTTTCAAACCTATAGGTCCAGTTCCTGCATTGGCATTACCTGTATTAATCACTAAATAACGAGGATTACCTTCGGCAAGATGAGCTTTAGAGACATGAACAGGTGCTGCACAAAATGCATTTTGAGTAAATACACCAGCAACATTTGAACCTTCTGCAAACTCAAAAATGACTAAATCTCGTCGGTTTTGGTAACGTACATATGCTTCTGTTGAGCCAATTTTTACACCTTTTACCACATGCATTTGTGGCATTGTTACGTCACCGACAGCCATTTTTAGAACATCCAAAGTTTGTTGAATAAGATCAATATTTCAAAAAAAGCGATGCCATGAAGCACTTTCTTCATGAAATATCATAGTGGACAGCTTAGTAGAAAAGTCTAAAAAAATCGAGCGCAAAAACGGCTCATTGTTGCTCTAGTTTTAATAAAATATCTTTCTTATCAAGCCCACCAGCAAAACCCACTAAAGCACCGCCCGCACCAATGACACGATGACAAGGTGCAATAATTGAAATCGGGTTTTTGCCATTTGCCGCGCCAACTGCTCTCACCGCTTTTTCATTGCCAATTTGAACAGCAATATCTTTATAACTTCTTGTTTCACCATAAGGGATGGTCAGTAAAGCAGACCAGACCTGCTTTTGAAATACGGTTCCTTCGAAATCTAGTGGCAATGTAAACTCACGGCGTTTACCTTCAAAATATTCTTTTAATTGTTGTTCGGTCTTTAGTAATACTGGATGCTCAAGTTGTTCGACTAGCTCGGCCAGTCGAACACGTTTTGGATTTTCATTGTCCCAGAGTATTGCCACCAAAGCATTTTCATTCGCAACCAGCTTCAATTGCCCAACAGGCGAATTGATATACTTATAAGACAGCAACATAGTTTTATTCTCTTAGGAAGGCGATGAAATTTTCATTAAAACCAAACCTGACACAATCAATACAGCGGCAATCATTCGCATAGCGCCAACAGGCTCATGAAGAAAGAAAATACCGACTAGAAATGACCCGATTGCGCCAATTCCTGTCCAAACAGTATAGGCAGTGCCAAGGGGTAAAGTCTTCATTGAAATTGAAAGTAGAATTACGCTCAAAATCATAAAAACTACGGTAATAACACTAGGGGTTAAACGTGTAAAACCTTCAGACATTTTCATAGAATATGCCCAAATGATTTCAAATACACCTGCTAAAATTAAAATAGCCCAAGCCATAACATTCACTAATTTTTATAGCGTCAGGTCGTCCCGACATGATTACCCAATATGGGGGAGGTCGTTCCTCCTTATGTGAAGACTCAGTTTACTTTAAAATAAAAAATGAAGGCAAACCCTATCTAAAGCTTGCCTGTTTTAGAAAATCTTATTCATTTTTTAACTGTAAAATTTTTCGTGCGCCATTTAAAACAAACAAGACAATAATTAATCCAATCATTAAATCAGGATAAGGAGAACCTGTGATGGCAACCAATATTCCAGCGACAATGACACCTAAGTTTACGATGACATCATTTGCAGAAAAGATATAACTCGCCTTCATATGTGCCCCACTCTCTTTATGGTCTCTCATTAAATAAAGGCAACTAATATTGGCTGCAAGAGCCAATCCACCAATTAAAATCATGAGAATTGAAACGGGTTCACTGCCGTAAATAAAACGGCGCAACACATCAATTAACACAATTATGGCTAAGCCAAACTGGAACCATCCTGAAAGATGAGCGGCCTTTAATTGTGCATTTAGATTTTTACCCACCACAAATAAAGCAATGCCATAAATTGCAGCATCGGCAAACATATCGAGTGAATCGGCGATTAATCCTGTCGATGAAGCAATAATACCTGCCATAAACTCAATGACAAACATGACGCCATTAATGAGTAACAACCATTGTAAAACTTGCTTTTGTGCTGCATTGGTTGAAGAATTAGCTCGAACCTTTTTAGGTTTTTCAACAGGCTCATAATGTGGCTGCGTTTGTTGTAATTCCGCCCCTAGTCCTAAACGTTGCAGACTTTGAGTAATCTTTTCAGCTTGAACACTGTGATAAATCGCCAAATGCCGTGCTGGTAAGTCAAAATGAAGCTCTTGAATATCGTCAGCGTAAGAGGCCAAAGCCATCCGCACCATTTGCTCTTCAGCTGCACAATCCATGTGAGGAATATGATAATAACTCACCCATTGGCTCTTTCTAGGCACAGCTTCACTAGATGTAGAATACTCCTGAGACGGCATGCTTGAGCACCCGCAGCTAGAGCTAGTTTTATTTAAATGTATTTGATTCTCTTGTTTTTCTAAAGCCATCTGTGCACCATAACTGACACAAAAAACAATGCCATCAGTATAAACCAATGGCATGTCATTAAGCTTAATTTTTGTTCGGCAATTAGAACTTAAGTGTTAACCCTGCTCCATAATACCAACCATGTTCAGAGTCGGTTCCAGTTTGCCAAGCAGTTTGTTTTAAACCTTTTTCATAGCCGTAACCCACATCAAGAAATGGCATCACCTTTTTGTTGATTTCATAACGGGTTTGAAAACCAGCTTGTAAACTTGATAAACCTGTTTTACTTGCATAGTGAGATTCATCTTGCAAAACAACATCTGCTTTTAAATAAGGTTTACCAATTAGCTTTTGGGTAAAGAGTAAGTCTCTTTCCGTTTCTAAACTTAGCTTCCATAGCTGATCTTCACCTACATAAAGATATGCATCGGTTTCAAAAAAGTAAGGTGCCATGCCATGCAAACCGACTACACCTGCCCAGCGATCTTGCTTTTCATCTTCCCGTTGTAAACGCTCGTAGTTTACCCCAGCCTGTACATCCCAATAATCAGCTACATTTCGACTGTAAAGTACTGAACCACCGTAATTAGCATCTTCCGACTCAGCTTTTTCAACATGGGCTTTAATGAACAATTTATTTTCATCAGTTCCCACCCAACTTTCTAATTCAGAAGAAAAACTGCCTTTTCCTTCTTCATTCTGACTCCAGCCAGTATCAATTTTTGTTGCTTGATAGATCTGTCCACCATGTTCGCGTAAATGATCATGCGTTAAGGGTTCTTGTGCCAAAGCAAGAACCGATACACCAGAGAAAACACCGCAACATATCATTTGAGAAAATAACTTAGTGATGCGCATGACTAGCTCCTTTTTCATTTTCAGATTGAACAGGTGCTTGAGAAGCATCTACTGCTCCATCATTCACTTGAGCCACAATCAACTTATTCATCATCCCTGCACTCATGTGGTAAAGCAGATGGCAATGAATCGCCCATTCTCCTAAAGCATCGGCTGTTAATAACGCAGTAACTGTTTTTCCTGGTGGAACAATAACGGTATGTTTATTTGGCAAGTTTTCAGCTTGCTGACCATTTTCCAATTGCATGAACATGCCATGTAAATGCATTGGATGAGCCATCATGCTGTCATTCACGAACTTCAAGCGAATACGTTCGCCATACTTAACTTGCAATGGCTCAGCTTCGCTAAATTTCTTGCCATTAATGGTCCAGATATAACGCTCCATGTTGCCGCCTAAACGAATAACAAGCTCTCGTTCTGGCGCACGTGTGTCTGGCTGAGGTGTTAAAGATTGCAAATCGCTATATTGCAGCGCTTTCATACCCGCTGGTGTTGAAGCATTTGCCCAGCCATAAACGGGTTCATCCTTTTTAGTTTTATTCTCAGATTGCGCAGGCATCTCATGCTTCATATTCATCATAGCGTGGTCATGTTTGCTAGACGACATTGCCTGCATATCATGTTTCATTTCAGGCATCGCTGACATGTCATGCTTCATTTGCATCATAGAATGATCATGTTTTTCAGATGACATATTTTTCATGTCATGGCTCATATTCATCATTGTGTGATCATGATTAGTCTGGCTCTCTTCTTTTTTCATTTCAGGCATAGCCGACATGTCGTGTTGCATGTTCATTTGATGGCCAGCATGTTCATCACTCACCCCATTGCCATGACTCATGCCCATATCATCCATGGTTAGCAAAGAACGAGGACGTGGCTGCGGCATTTGAATTGACCCTACAGCTTGCGTATTTTCATTGTGCAAAGTACCGATAGCGAAACCACTGCGGTCAATAGACTCTGCTTCAATCTGATAATTTGGCTGTTTAGGTTCTACGATCACATCGTAGGTTTCGGCTGTACCAATACGAAACTCGTCAATTGCAACTGGTTTAACTGGCTGCCCATCTGCACTTACAACAGTCATTTTCAAATTTGGAATTCTGACATCAAAAAATGACATTGCCGATGCGTTAATAAATCGTAATCGAACCTTATCGCCAGCTTTAAAATTACCTGTCCAGTTTTGCTGTGGTGTCTTGCCATTAACTAAGAAAGTATAACCCGTCACATCAGACATATCGGTTTTTAACATCCGCATCTGATTCCACATCGAACGATCTTGCCAAGTTGCTTTTAAGCCTTGTGTTTTAACTTGCTTCAAAACATCAGATACGGTTTCACGGCGATTTTGATAATACTCCGCAGATTTCTTCAAATTCTTCATAATGCTATCGCTAGAAGAATGATGAAAATCTGAAAGCATCACCACATAATCACGATCAGTTTTTTCATGTGCAGCTACTGGTATTTTCCCTTTTGGATAAATCACGAGCGGGCCATATAAACCATCTTGCTCTTGGCCTTTGCTATGGGCGTGATACCAATAAGTGCCGTTTTGTTTCACCTTAAAGCGGTAAACAAAATCTCCGTTTGGTGCGATTCCTTTAAAACCATTGAAACCCGGTACGCCATCCATTAACCCTGGTAGTAACAACCCATGCCAATGCAAAGATGTATCTTGATTCTTTAATTGGTTATGAACATGAATAACAGCCTCATCTCCTTCCTCAAACTCAAGGAGTGGTGCTGTAAACTTGCCATTTACGGTAATTCGTTTAAGCGGCTGACCCGTAACATTGACCTGTTGTTCATTAATATTAAGGTGATATTCCTTAATTGCCGCGAGAGTCCATGGTGAAACCAATAGACCAAATACAGCGACGAGGCTGCTAATTGTTTTATGAGACATTGCTGTAATCCTTTGAACTAAAAAAATAAGTAAGAAAGGATTAAGCTTTTGGAGGACGTAAAATTTCTTGCCAGTATCCGGCTAAATGCTGAGCCTGATAAATACTGCTAAATTGAGACGAGATTGGAATAAATTGCGAGTCAATATCTGGTACAGCTTGCTGTAATGCCAAATTCACAATTTGACAATGAACTGGGTTACAGTCCTGACAATGCTCACCATGTGAGTTAAGAGACTGTGTCATATTTTGATGACATACAGTCTGATCATCTGTTTGAACATGCATATTCTTATGCGAAGTTTTTTCACTATGACACGGCATAGTGTGAAGATCATGCTGCATAGGCATCTGAGCAACAGACATACCACTCCACCCAATGACCAAAGTCATTAGGAACACAAACCAAGCATACTTGCGTAAGTGTCGTAGAGCCATTGTGGTTTATCGCCTAGAGCCGATGAGTAATCTTAACCCCATTAGCATAACCAAGTTTTCAAACAGATACAATTTTCAATCTTAACTGTTTGTTTTAAAGTAATTAAGCAAATGGTGGTTGATGCTGAAGGACTAAATCAATCACATCTAGTGCACCTTCTTGTTCATTACTTACAGTTGTATAAGGGGCTACTGCTTTCAAAGCTTCAACTGCATTTTCAACCGCAAATCCATAACCGACAGCTTTGATCATCTGGATATCATTATTGTTATCACCAATCGCAACCACTTGATCAGATTCAACCTGCCATTTTTGTAGCAATAGCTTCAAACCATGTGCTTTATGCTGGTCTGGAAGAATCAAATCGATAAAACCAAAACCACTTGAAACAGGAACTAATACTTTATCTGCAACAAAACTTTTTTTCTGAAAATGTTCAAAAATCGCAAAGCTTTCGTTTTCCTGAGCAGTAAAAGTAATTTTACATACCAAGTCATCTAGTGCATAAAAATCATCAATAACTGTTAGCTTTTCAAAGTATCGAGCGACTTTGGCATAGTCCTCCGCGTTCATGCTGCTATGCACATAAGCACTCTGTTTTCCACAGATCACCATAGTCGAGGTATATGAAGGGTCGATTGCTTTTAGAATCTCAATGTATTGTTGCTGACTTAAATGAGCAAAAGCTATTTCTTGCCCTGCATCTACAACATGCGCGCCATTTTCTGCAATAAAAGCAATTTCATGACTAATTTCTGGAAAATAGGTAATCAGCTTTGCGAGTTGGTTACCACTGGCAACCACGAAATGAATATTATTTTGTTTAAGTTGTTCGTACTGTTTTAAAAAACGTGCTTTGTTGTACTGCTTCTTAGAATTAAGAAAAGTCCCATCCATATCTACCGCTAAAATTTTTATCGTCATTAATTATCTAGATCTCTTACTAAAATCTTATTAAAGCAAATTTAGCTTTATTTTTCATGACACTTTTACAGTTTTATACTTATCTATCTCTAAAAAATTTTCACACAGAGCCGTATCGTTTTTTGCACAGGTTATTTTTTAGCAAAGCTTAATAAAAAATCAGATAATAAAATATTCAACACGCATAAAAAAAGAACGCCAAAACGTTCTTTTTTCATACATTTCGCTTAGAGAATAAACGGTTGATCTAATTTTGTTTATTTTACCAACATCTTATCCATACGGTTATCAACACAGTTATCCATATAGTTATAAACAAAGTTATCCACAAGCTTATTCTCAGTTCAATATACTTTTTAAGCGTCTACACTGCCCACTTTCGCAAGCTCTGTACGCATTTGATCAATCACAACTTTATAATCTGGTTGACTAAAAATAGCTGAACCAGCAACAAACATATCTGCACCCGCTTCAGCAATTTCACGAATATTTGCAGGGCCAACACCACCATCAACTTCTAAACGAATATCACGGCCACTTGCATCGATAATTTTACGAGCTTCACGCAACTTTTCTAATGTCATTGGAATAAACTTTTGTCCACCAAAACCTGGGTTTACACTCATTATTAAAATTTGATCAACTTTATCAAGTACATAATCAAGATAGTGTAAAGGTGTTGCTGGGTTAAAAACTAAACCTGCTTTAGCACCACCTGACTTAATCAACTGTAATGAACGATCGATGTGGTGCGATGCTTCTGGGTGGAACGTAATAATATCTGCACCAGCTTCCAAAAAGTCTCCAATAATTCGATCAACTGGAGATACCATTAGATGCACATCAACAGGAGCTGTAATCCCATAATTTTTTAAAGCCTTACATACACCAGCACCAAAAGTTAAATTTGGAACGTAGTGATTATCCATCACATCAAAATGCACCACATCTGCACCCGCGGCTAAAACTTTGTCTACATCTTCACCTAAACGAGCAAAGTCAGCAGATAAAATAGAAGGAGCAATCAAGTAAGGCTTGGACATAGGTGGATGACCTGGCTAAAAATTTAAGGAGAGACTGAAAATTATAACAAAAAAGAACCTACTTGGCCTGCCCTTCCTTGCTTAAATGACAACATTTCAAACTTGCAACGTAACGTTGCAACAATAGAATGCTAACGGCGAAACGAATTTGTTAAGGTACATTAAACCAATGTGAGGATTGATAATGAAAAGCACAACTCATCTATTAACAAACGATGGAAAACGCATTGCAAAACGTCTAGTTAATCATTGGAAGCACAAGTTTGAAGTACAAGAAACTGAACAAGATTTTAAAATCTTAATGCCTACAGCAACGATTACACTTGCACCAGAAACAGAACAGTTAAACGTTGCAATTGATAGCCAGTTAGATGACCACGATCACTTAGAAAAAGTGGTGCTTGATCATCTAAACCGTATGGCTCAACAAGAATTTCAGGTTGAATGGCAACACTAATTAGCCAGCGACCTTTTCTAATTGGATTGCATGGAACTGTAAATGCTCATCCATAAAGGTTTGAATAAAGTAATAACCATGATCATAGCCAGCATGTTGTCTTAAAGTTAAAGGCTGTCCTGCTTTTAAACACGCTTGCTTAAACTTTTCAGGGTGAAGTTGTTCATAAAATTGGTCATCTAATCCCTGATCAACCAAAATTTCGTCAAATACTGCACCATTTTTTGAGACTAAAGCTGTGGCATCATGAGCCAACCAGCTATCGCGATCTGCACCTAAATAATGACTAAAGGCTTTGTCTCCCCATGCACACTCAGTTGGCGCACAGATCGGTGCGAAAGCAGATACCGACTTAAACTTTTCAGGATATTTAAACGCTAAAGTTAATGCACCGTGGCCACCCATTGAGTGTCCAAAGATACCAACTTGTTGAGCGTTTACAGGAAAGCTTTTTAAAATGAGTGGATATAACTCATCAATTAAATAGCTTTCCATTTGATAATGCTCAGACCACGGTGCTTGTGTAGCATTAATATAAAAGCCTGCACCTTGCCCAATATCCCAATGATCCCCTGCTGCAACTTGTTCTCCACGAGGAGAAGTGTCTGGGGTAATCAATATTAAGCTGAGTTGTGCTGCCATATGTTGCGCATGTGCTTTAATGGCAAAGGTTTCTTCAGTACACGTTAACCCAGCTAAGTAAAACAAAGTTGAGCAAGCTTTACCTTCTAAAGCTGCTGGTGGTAAATAAACACCAAACTTCGCTGGTCCTTTTAAATAAGAAGATTCAAATTGGTATATACGCTGCTCGCCCTCAAAGCAGCGGTTTTTTTGCAGGAGTTGCATCGTTTTTAGCCTCTGTTTTTGTTTGAGCAATATCTACACTACCTGTATTTTGCTGAGGAAATAGATACTTTTCCAATTGAGGTAGCATAAGTTCCATATTTTTACCAATCATCCACTGAGGCTCTGAAGGTTCAACACCTTGAGCCACTTCCCATTTGGTTACTGTTTGCTTAGCTGTGTTAAACGAGTCTTTCATCGACGATTGCTCTCGCATAGCCAAATCAAAGAAAGCTCGACCGAAATAGGTATAGTCAGCTTCGTTATTACATCCAAAAGAAGTTTTATCAGCGGCAGATGCAGTAATAATTAAAGTATCAGGAGACTGTAAAGCAGGAATAAAGCTTCCTGAATAACAGGCTGAGATAACAATCACACGCCAGCGAATACCGGATTTATCAAGTGTTTCACGCAACCATTTCGGGTCTACTTGCCCTAAATCTAATGGTGCATTTTCAATTTCGAAGTGATTCTGTTCACCGTGTGAAGTCATATATAGAAATAGGACATCGCTATCACGGTTCATTTGCTGACCCATACGGCGTAGGGCTAACTCGATACTGGTTTTAGAAGCAATTGGAATTTCTGTGCGGGTATCTGGATTATTTACCAACATCATCGAACGACCAATCGTTCCAAAACGTGTGTCAAACTGTTCTTTAATACGGACCACTTCCGATTTAAAAACATCTTGGTAGCTATCGCCAGCAACACCTAAAAAATACCAATGACTTTTTGCCTGCTCGCCATATTGGACTTGCTCTAAAGAATCGCTCAGCAACTTACTTTGTGCGTAAAAAGCATCTTCAGCAAATGTTGGAGCCGAATCTTCTACCTTCCAAATCGGTTGATCTTTTACAGAAAGTTGCCACACTACCATTGTCGCAATAGTCGCAACCATGACAAGTGCACGTTCCCACCAAGGCCACTTAAGTTCGCGTGAGAAAACCCAAATCACCGCTAAACTTTGCCACACAAACAAAGCCACAAATAAGCTCGGTAAAATTCCGTTATAAATAGCGTCGGGAATAAAGTTAAGATAACCGTTAGAACCCAAATACTGAATTAAGCATTGAATTAATAAGATATTTGTATCTAGAACCAACCACAGTAAAGCAGGTACTAGCATTAAACGAGGTTGGTTGGTGCGCTGGGATAAGAAAATACCGACAATTAAGGCAATGAATGGCCAAAGTGCATAACCAATTAAACCTTGAGAATTGAAATCACCGATTTGACCAGCGACAAGCCAACTATACAGAGAGTTAGTACATCCCCCTAAAATTCCCCAAACAATAAGCTGAAGAATAGATGGATGTACAATTTGTAGAGAACGTCTTGATCCCAAAAACAGCCACATTCCGGCAATTTGGTTGCTTTTAAAATCATGCCAAAAGTTAATGGAGGGTTTAAGATCAATCATAAAAGGTTTTCAAAAATTTCGTTTTTGTCAGGCATCTTAAGTGTATGCCTGCTAAGAATTTTAGCAATCATGCTTTTGAACTATATCACATATATTTGTGCATTATTCAAGCAATAAAACCTAACCTTACATAAGCCTACTGAAAATACGCATCAAAACGACAAGCATCTCCTTGCCATTGATGAGCTGGCTCTTGATTCGCCAAGAAAATAGCATGGCGCGGTCGTTTAACGACTACACGTTTAGCAACTTTCTGTGCCAAAACCAGCAAATTATCCCCCAAATCCATCTCACCATCTTCGGGTAAAAGAAGATGTAAAAGCTGCATCTGTTTTTTTACTTGAGCTTGTTTTTTGATTGCTTGGTGATTCTGGTCACGCTGTGGAAACATCGGATCTAGATAAACCACATCAACCAGTTGAGCTGTTTGCTGTAACTGTTGTAAATAGCTTGCAGAATCAGCAAAGATCAGTTGAATCCGATCCATAAACTGGCTTAAAAAACTGTCTTGTTCAGCCTGTGCTTTTGCATCTTCAAGTAAGGTAAATAAAATTGGATGGCGCTCAACCAATTGTATTTGTGCGCCTAAATAAGCCATGAGTAAGCCATCGTGACCCAAGCCTGCTGTAGCATCAACCAGTATTGGTTTTTCACCTAACTGACAAGCCCGAGCAATCATTTCTGATTTAAGACTTGCACGTTTTAAACGGGAAATTTCGGCTTTCCAATCGGGCTGCATTTTCATGCCATTTGCAGATAACCATAACCCGTTTTCATCCACACAAAGTGCCAACTCAGGATTTAAACGCAGAAAACGTGCATTCAGTTTTTCAACTAACTGCAAATCTACAGTCACACCTCTAGAACAAAGCACAGCTTGGTAGTGCTGTGCTTGTTGTTGAAAATCTACTTCAAAATATATGTGCATGATTCGCCTTTATTTTGCTTTACCCTGATCTGCTATTTTTTTCCATGCATCATCACGTAAATAAACTGGCAAAGCATGTTCAGCATCAACCCACTGCTTTTCTTCTGCATAAACACGTGCAATAGAAGCAATGTCTTGTGCAGTTGCAGTGATTGTTTGATGATCTGCATCAGCTTGAAGTAACTTTGCGCCCGAACCAATTAAGCAATGTTTTGCGTAAGCAGCTGCTGGCTCGTAGCCCATTAATTTTTCTTCATCAATACACTGCATAATTCCATGCTCATCTAGAACATAACTTGCAATGTAAACTTCGTTCATACGAGCATCGAGAACCGCCGTCACTTGTTTCAAACCTTCAAGTCGGTATGCCGCTTGAGCTAAAGCTTGTAAACTCGAAACAGGAATAACGGGTAAATCTTGTGACCATGCCAACGCCTGAGTCACAGCTGCATTAATGCGAACACCACTAAAAGAACCCGGCCCACGGCTAAAGGCAATCGCATCTAGACCAGCAACCTCTAGACCTGTTTGTTGTAGCCCCTGCTCAATCATGGGCAAAATGGTCTGGGTTTGTGCTTTCGCCCGCGTATCGAGTTGAAAAAACAGTTCTTGGGTTTCATCGACTAATGAAATAGAACACTGCTCATTTGCAGTTTCCAACGCCAGCAATTTCATGCACAACCTTAGTATTAAATCAGATTAAAAACGAGGGTTATGATACCCCACTCGGCTCTGATAGGCGAGTTGTTCTCTTTCTAAATAAAAATGCCAAGCTTGTGCTTGGCATAGAAAATAACTTATTAAAAATTTTAAAAGTGGAATTTTTTTAAATCTGCATAGTTCTTAAAGTGCTCAGCATAATGCAATGCACTCAAACGTATTTTTGCAGCGCCATCTTCATCTAAAGTTTTGACAATTTTGCCAGGTGAACCCATCACCACTGAATTATCTGGAATCACCTTCCCTTCAGGAATTAAGGCATTCGCACCAATAATACAGTTTTTACCAATCACAGCCCGATTTAAAATTACGGCATTCATACCAATCAAACTATTATCACCAATCGTACAACCATGTAGCATGACTTTATGTCCGACTGTGACATATTCACCAATATTTAGCTCAAGTCCAGCATCGGTATGCAATACAGAATTTTCTTGAATATTAGAGAAATCACCAATTCGAACTATACAGTTATCGGCACGTACTACAGCTCCAAACCAAATGCTGACTTGACGTCCTAACTCTACTTGTCCAATGAGCGTTGCTGTTGGAGCAACCCAACCATCCCATGGCTCATGTAAGGCTTTTGGGTGCTGTCCTTGATAGCTATACATCATAATTTATCAATCCTGATCATTTATTCTTATGAGAAAACTTTGGCATTCCAAAGGTTGGCGAGTTGAGTAAAAATGGCCAATCTTTTTGATAACCCAATCCATATTTAAACAGAGCAACTAACATACGAGCAGTTAACCCCCAAATAATTTCATTATCAATCTGTAAGCTTGGAAAATATAAAGACTGATGGGCATATCGAACTTCATAGGGGGTTGGACGCGTCTCAATAAGTTGCTGCAACGGGACAAAGAAAATTCGGTCAATTTCGGTAGGTTGAGGGATTAAAGTCACCTCTGGAGGAATAAGTCCAACGATCGGTTTTACAGACAAACCACTTCTTGCACGCTGCATCGGCAAATCACCGAGCAACTGCACATCGAACGGATTTAAAGCTGTCTCTTCCTGAGCTTCTCTTAATGCTACAACAATATTACTGGTATCACTAGGATCACGCTTTCCACCCGGAAAAGAAACTTCCCCCGCATGGTTGTTCATATGTATTGAACGGCGTGTAAGCAGTACCTTTGGATCATTTTCATTAGTAATGGCAATGAGTACTGCTGCTTGTGCTTCTTGTATGCGGGTGGAAAAGCGCAATCTTTGCTGTAACTTTTGTGTTAGCAAGTGCTCTTCCATACCATTCACCTATTATTCTATCTCTCTTTGCATCATATCTGAAAATCAAACTTAGGGAATAGAGTTGATGCGTAAGTCTAAAAATTCAGTTATGCTGAGGCATCTCTATACTCGATGATAATTATGAGTTTCTGTGTAGCGTGTGGGCATAAAACCGAACAAAAAATTCCTTTAGGTGATCATAAAGTACGCCGTGTTTGTACTCATTGTGGAAATATTCACTATGAAAACCCCAAAGTAATCTGCGGTGCCTTAGCGTTATGGGAAGACAAAGTATTACTCTGTCGTCGTGCGATTGAACCTCGTTATGGTTTATGGACTTTGCCTGCTGGCTATATGGAATTGTTCGAAACCATGGAGCAAGGTGCAGCACGTGAAACTCGTGAAGAAGCAGAAGCTGAGATAGAAATAGAACAACTTTATTGTATGTACAATATTCCTCGTATTGGCCAAATTTATGTACTTTTCAAAGCGCAGCTGAAAGATGGCATTTTTGGTGCAGGTGAAGAAAGTATCGAGAGTCGCTTGTTTGAAGAACACGAAATTCCATGGGGTGAACTTGCTTTCCCTAGTGTAGAACATACATTAAGACACTATTTTGAAGACCGTAAAAAACAAGTTTTCCCAACGCATCTTGAAACTTTGGGTACGCGTTTAGATCATACGGGTTAATCAATTAGATAATAAAAAGACCGCTAAGCGGTCTTTTTTATTTGTTTAATATGTTAAGACTTAGTTTTAATCTGATAACAATCAGCCGTTCTAAGTGTCACAGTTCCTGCCATACGCTGACCTAAAGCTTTTTCAGCTTCAGTCGGAGCAGGTGAAATATCTTTAATATTATTATATACTTGTTGATAGAAAGCATATGGATTTAACCATGAAACTGTTTTGTTATCATAAGTAGTAAGGTTTGCACCACTGGTCTGCCCTTGCAATAGGTTAGCAACGTTAATTTTTGCACCACTTACAAGTAATGTTTGACTACCAGTTTGAGATGTACTTTGAACTACATTTGAATTTAAGCCAGCTACAATACCATTTAAATTCCCTAATTCAGGCACCGCAAAAATCATTCTCACAGTAATTGACTTATCATTGGTTGCTGATTCTGTTCCTCCAGTTGTACCAATTCTGTACTGCTGAACCCCATTGTTATCAATTAAACTCGTATTTGAAACCACTCCACACTGACCAGACATATCTGTCGTAGTAGCTTCAGGTTTAATATCTGTTCTAATATTCCCATTCTCATCAATGACAATACCCAAATCAATAGGTGCAATTCCTGCTGTATCAAATTTAAAGTTTAGAGTTGCATATAATGGGAAAATATAAGTTTGGCCAGATTTGACGTTCTTAGCAGTTTTAAAAATCTGATTAGACAAATAGCTCGCAGGACTTACCTTATAAATATCCATAGAACCATTATAATTTTGGTTATCAACACTTTGTTTCCATAAAGCATACTGCTGAGGATTAGGAGTTTTAGTATCCGTCAAAGCTAAATATGAACTATCACGCCCTGCAATAAGTGAATCATTTAACAATTTACCTTGATAAATCACTAAATCTTCATTTGTATTACTAGAAGTTTTTAAACGAAATGGTTGTATTGATTTAATTTCGGTTTGTATTGGATCAAGCCAAGTAGTCTGCGCATTTGCAATCATTTGGGTTGGTTTTGATTTCGTCAAAACATTTAATACTGCACTGATTGCTACCTGGCTTGTGATTGTACTTGTTCCTTTCCATTGCAAACCATAACCAAATGTATATCCTTGACGATCAGATAATAAGAATAAATTACCAAACACATGTTGGGTATTTGCCCCATTTTTCGAGCAATCCGCCAAATTAGTCAAATTACATCCGTAAAAGTTTTCAGAAATCAAATTAGGTGGAGCCAAAGTAATATAATCTGACTGATATAGTCCCACTAAACTTAAGTTTGCTAATTGTGTTACCAGTTCAAAAGCTTGCTCATCTGACACCTGACTTAAATCTAGCCAAGGTTTTAAAATATTGGCATAAGCCCCATTTTTCCATTCTGTAGCTGTAATATTTTGAACTAAAATATTTAAAGTATTCTTCTTATCATCGGTAAATTGTGTTGGCTGTAAATCACCAGCAATATTATCAGTACGCTCTAAACCAATGCTTTGAAAGAGTTTTACCAATGCCATTGCAACTCGGACTGTAGGATCATTTTGGCTAAGTGATGTTGGGATCTGTCCAGTTAATCCAATCGCCATATCCATGACTTTCAAACGCGGCGGAACAGTCATCTGAATTTTTGAAACAGTGTCTAACTTAACAGAACCTAATTCAATTTTTCTTATAGCTTTAGAATCTTGCAAATAAAAACTAGCTGTATCTCCAGCTTTACAAGATCCAATAACACTATTACCTGAAGCTTTGGTAACAAAGCTTAGATTCGCTGCACTACTACATGTAAAATTAATACCAGCAATTGGGTAATCTAAAGAAAATTGTAGACAATCACTGCTTGTTATAGAACAACTTCCATTAGCTGTAGCCCCTCCTGATCCGTTTGTAGGATTCTCATTTATTGTGGAACTACCGCCACCACATCCATTTAGCATAATCGCTAATGTGCTTAGTGCAAAAGGCAATAAAACTTTTTTATTCATTAGATACCCTACTTATTTTTAACGTAATACGGAAATTTGAATTTGTCCCTGATTCGATAACTCAGTTTCTGCAACATCTACGGCAGAGGATAAGGGCGTTAACATCATGTAGTATGCTGATGCTGGTACTTTTAAAACACCTTGAATTGATGCATGTTGTAACATAGTAGAAGGATAAGATTTACTCTTAAATCCACTTACCCCTTCTAAAATACAGCCCTTATCATCTAAAAAAACAGCTAAAGGCCAATAATATAGAGGTTTCTCATTACTAGCAGCGAACGACATAAGTTTTAAATGTTGGACTGAGGGATCAAGCTTAATCAACTCATACTCAAATTTTTCTTTCAAAGGTTTTCTTGGCCATACATTTACTTCTTTATTTATACTAAGTGTCTTAATTGATTTGTTATAACCCTTGATAAAACATTGATCTTGTTCAAAAGCGGCCACTAATTCTTTCGAAGATAACCGCATATATGTGGGCGCTAATACAACTGTAGACTCTTTATCTTGAGTATGGCGATTAA
The DNA here is from genome assembly GCF_000369825.1 of Acinetobacter sp. NIPH 542. NCBI lineage: Bacteria > Pseudomonadati > Pseudomonadota > Gammaproteobacteria > Moraxellales > Moraxellaceae > Acinetobacter > Acinetobacter sp. NIPH 542. Next base: position 20,058 of record NZ_KB850206.1, on the reverse strand, counting down.
AAAGTTGATCTAAAGTTGATCGGCTGACACCTTTCTTCCGCTCTACTGATTCTGTTCTTCCTAAGCCATCTGGCACGAGATAAAAACGTTTTTTCCCTTCAAGATTAAACTCCTGATCTTCAAGATATTCATTATTTACATATTCCACACCATCAATGGTAGTAAATTTAGACTTATCTTGTGTAGAAGTTGGTGCTGGGGAAGCTTGCGAAGTGCTTTTTGTCGGTGGTGGAATTAAAAGCAAATCTTTTTGCCATTCATTGTTAGAGGGCGTTTGAAGTTTTATATTTTCAATAGGTGTTTTTAATTCACGATCATTTGTTGAAGCAGACTGAGTATTCTGGGCTTTTTGATGTGCAGTTGGTGCAGTTGGTGCAGTTGGTGCAGTTGGTGCAGTTGGTGCAGTTGGTGCAGTTGGTGCAGTTGGTGCAGTTGGTGCAGTTGGTGCAGTATTTAATTTCTTTTCTGCTTGTTGTTCTAATTTTTTTGGCAAATCTTTAATTTGCTCTTTTTCTTTATAATTTTTTTGAGCAGGAAGAATTACCGTTTTATCTTGTGGATTTTGAGGTTTTATTTCTATTTGAGGGATAGACTGTTTTTTCTGATCAACTCTTTTACTCGGCACAATCATAGGACGACCATCAGGACCAATAATCGTATAAAAACCGTCTGCATAAGATGTAGAAACATTTGCTATCGCAATACACAAAATTGAAATAGCAAATTTAGGTCGAAACATCCATTTATACTGTTTTACCATTTTGTTCTGTAACTCAAACCAAGCACTGTAATTTTCGTATTTGTTTTTACATCTAAACCAGCATAAGGGTTTAATAAAATATTATCGACACCACATTTATTCGATAAAGTACTCGTACATGCTGGAATATTATCTCGACTACGTAAGAAACCAACTGAAAGGTCTAAATCAGTATCTGTATCAAAACGATACCCTAATCCTAAACCAAACAATTGCGCATTGTTAATTGGAACCATAGTATTACGTTTGTCATCAGGAATAGCACTAGCACGGGGCTCATAACCTGCTCGTAATTTCAAACGATCCGTTGCCGAATATTCTAAGCCTATTCCCCAACTCCATGGTGAAGTAAACTTTAATGGCAACGCTAAAGAGTTATCGGTCACATCATTAGATAGTAGTTTTGCAACTTTAAGTAATGAAATCTGGCGATCAAACTCAAATTTAAATTTATCCCATGCTGAATAATCAGTCCATCCAACATCAAAGTTTACTTGTAAATCTGGCAAAATTTTATATTTAATACCTGCCTGAAAATGTGCGGGATATTCTAAATCCATCGCGACTAAACCCGATTCAATATCAGGTACATATCCAGGTAAACCAAGAATTCGAGCTAGAATTTGTCCAGTCGCAGATGAGTTCAGCCCGCGTACCAATTCTTGAGGCGCTTTGGCATTATCAATCATGTATTTGCCTTTCATACGCATCTTAGCTGAGCTTTGATAGACCATACCAAAGCCAAAATCATCTGTCGGCTCCCACAGCAAGCCCAAGTTATAACTTGGGCTTAAAGACTGCTCCATGGAAACTTGTAAGGCTCCCATTTTATTAAATGGGTTCATACCTTCCTGAGCATTACACATCCCAAATAATAATAGATCAGTAATCATGTCATTATTATTTTTAAATGGCGCACAGACCACTTCATCAACCATACGTAAGACACCAATCATCTCATTCGGAAAACGAAGATCTGTTTTTAATGCCAGTGCGTTATATGACATACCAATCGAAGCACCAATTGATAAATGGTCATTAACTTGGAAACCAAAAGATGGAGACAAATAAGTAATACGCTCAACAGCAACTTGTTGCCCCATATAGTTACCAGCATTACCATTTTCTGCGCCAAAACCTGCTACCAATGGGGCATATACTGCTGTTGCATATGTGACTTTCGAACCTGGAGGCTTATAGGCAATTCCTGCTGTAGGAGCAACGAGTGGATAACCCGCTCCTAAATCAACCATTTTTTTAAGAATAGGCACATATAAACTGGCGTATTCGACATCTCCATGAACTGAGTCTTTAAAATCTGTACAAATATTCGCAGTAACTTCTGGACCATCATTACAAACAAGAGGATCATCTGAATAACCAAAAACGTTATACCCAGGCGGTGCTGAAAATTCTCGCTGGATATCAAAATTAGCTAGAATACCCTGTACATCAGTTTGCAGTCCATCAATCTTAGCTAATGCTGCTGGGTTAAAATGAACCGCACTAATCCCTGGTGGGTCTGCGGTTACAGCATTCCCCATTGATAGTGAACGAATATCGACAGCTAGGTTTTGTCCTAATTGAGCATTGGCAAAGCTAGAAATACCAGAGATCACAATTGCCGCCGTTAGAGGACATAATTTAGGATATTTCACCTGCATATCTCCTTATTTTTGTTTTTTATTAAAACCTAAAATATCTAACGGGAACGATAAACCAAGTGAGACATCTGGTGCATCCTCAGTTAAACCAAAGCCAACTGTACCATTAACAATCGTATCAGGTGAAACACGTACACCTAAGGCAAAAGCCATCATTGCACTACTTTGGTCTGGAGATTTATAAGATTCTCCATTTGCAAATTGGAACTCAGAATTTAGGTTAAAGCTTTGTTGATATGACATGGTTAATGACACATCATAGTTAAATGAATAAGCAAAACCGAAAGAGAAACCACCACTAATTCCAGGGTCAAAAGATTCTAGAATACGGTTACCACGTACCTGATTTAAACCAGATTCTTTAAAACCATAATTGGCAGAAGCAGAGGCAAATAAAACAACTGGATCGATATATTTACGAGTACTCGCGCCTATACCTGCAGAGTAATACCCTTTACCAGTTGAAAGCTCATTTTGACCAACTTCGTAAGGACTATCACCAGTTTTACTAGATAAGCTACCAAACAAGACTAAAGGTAAACGTCCTTGTTTAAGAGGGAAAGGTTCCCAACGCGCACCTAAAGAAATATCACCCAATCCTGCAGTGGTAGAATCGCTATTGATATCAGATTTAGCAACTAGAGGTACTGTTGCTGAAAGTGTTAAATTATCTAAAACACCATATTGGCCTGTAAAACTGTTAGTCAAAGTATGTTGAGCATCTTCCCTGATACTTAATCGACTAATACTAGAGTTATCATCTGCTAATGCTAAATCCAAAATACTGTCGCGGTAATAGGTATAATCAAGATCATAATATGTAGAAATTTCCCCTCTTTTAATTAACGAATATTGTCGTTCATTCGAGGTAAATACTTCTTGTAAGTTTGTTTCTTGACTCGCATCGCCTTCTTTTTTCTGCAAAGCGGTCGCAGCTTGATTAGCTCCAGTATTTGCTGTTACAGGATCACTGGTTACCACGTCTGTGGACGAAGTTACATTTCCATCTTGAACTGAATCTGTTGCTGGCGCTATTTCTGATGCGGTATTTGTTTCAGAAACCACAGCAGTATTTTGAACTTCCGTTTGTGCAACTTGGTCCTTTGCATAGATTGTTCCTGTAATGGCACTCATACTTAAAGCCAATACACTCATCTTCATCCATCGATTATTCATATTCCTTCCACCCAATTTATTTATTTTACTAAATTAAAAATTCATTACTTACGTTTGTAATAAAGACGCATAAAAGTTTCTATCGGCTGATTATGATTTGAAGAATGGCTGTCATTATCCAAAACCCGTCGCATTGTTGAGGCTTTATTTGCTAAACGGTCATAATTAAATGTTGGATATTGCACATCAACAAAGGCATAACGGTTAACAGTTGCATCTTCCACATGACGCATATCTGCGTCTTTTAATGCTAATAAGTCTTTACGCTGCGATTCAGGAACAGAAATAACAAATAAAGTATTATTATCCCAAATTTCTTTAAATCGGTTTTCATCAAAACTGATATTCCCTAAAGCAGGATCAGCAACATAGACTCTGCCATCTTTATAAGCTTTATATACGACAAAATGTTTAAACCCAGCATATGAAATGGGAACAATTGCAGGCTGACCTAATTTAACTAAATCAGGAAACTCTCCCCGGTAACCACCACTATCTAAACCAATAGCAGTTACAAAACGTTTCATATCAAGTAATGAGAAGCTACGGCGTTCGATAATACGTTGATATTCGCCATACTGTAGTAACCCACTCATTGTTTGCTGTTCAGTTAAACTGGTACCAACATACCCATTTAACAAAGTGGTAAGTGCAGCCGAACCACAGCTATAGTCATATGCTTGTCGAACAATACCGCGAAATTGATCTTCTATCGCAGGTTTAATCGTAACGGGTTCAATATGATTTCGGTGAAAAGATAAATTACGTGAATCGGCCGTCTCTGTATAATAAACAGTTCCCGGTGGCTTTTTTTCTATTTCGAAGGCTTCTGTCGCAAAGTAATACATCAATGCTGAGCCTAAAACAATCTCTAACATAAGCACTTGGTCTAAATGGTGGCCTAACTGGCCTTATTCATTTTATTCTTAGAGCAATAGCTCTACATCCCTGTGTCTCGAAGATACCTTTTTTTTTTGTAAAAAACAGCTTTTTTTTAATCTTTTTGATGAACGTATAGTTCTACTCTAATTAAACTGTTAATTAGCTCTCATTCTTAACTAGCGGCGGTTTTAATCTATTTAATATATATATAGGAATTTCATTAATTCTTAAGAGAAATTTAATTAAAACTTCAATTAAAAAAGCGCGTATTAAACGCGCTTTTTATTTTCAAATTTTTAAATTAGTGACCAGAAATTGTAATTGTAGAAGTACCAACATTAATACCTTGGATTTCAACATCACCTATTGAAGCAGCAGTATTAGAACCTAAGTGAATACCCTGTGCATATACATTCATGCCTTGAGTACTGTTATTTTGAATCTTCAACCCTGTTGGTACAACAGAAATGTCTGCATTCACATCTAGGTTACCAGTTGTATTTCCTGCACCACGTACCATTACTTTGTCTAGGACAATTTTACCACCACCCGCAGCATCATTGATGCCTAGGTTAGATAGTGTCAAACCACCTTGTAAGCTGGAATTTACCTTGATCATTGCACCTTGTGGGGTAGCGCCTAATTGAACATTAGCTGAAATTGCACCTAAAGATAAATCTAAACCAGAAAGAATTTCAGTTGGCGCTGCTTCTGTAATACCACGTACAGCAGTTGTTTCATTTAAAGTACCAGAACTACCAACACCGATAGAGCCAACTTTTACATTAACTGCCCCTACATTTGCAGCAACGTTTAAAAACGCTCCATTTGTAGCAGATGCACCAACGCTATCAATTTTAAGATCTAATAGATTCTTTGTGGTATCTACCTGCGTAAGAGTTATAGCCTTACCATTAGTTGCAGTTGTACCTGTGATTGTAATAGCACCCGCAGTTGCTGCTGCACCTGCAATACCTGTAGTTGGGTCTAAACCATCGTTATCGTGAATATATAATTTGTCGATAGAAATACCGCCAGCACCTAAAGCGATACCGATGTTAATACCATCTTGACCTGTAGCAGCGCTTAGTGCAGCATCGTCCATTGACTGCATCGCCATTGCATTTGCACTGATAGCTAAAGAAGAAACTAAAGCAAGTTTAGTGAACATTTTCATTGAGCACTCTCCCAAGAGCATTTATTTTTTGACTTTAACCACTCTCATTGTCTCAAGTTGCATTTTTCTTTATATAGCAACCGAAACTTCCAATCCTTGAGTAGTTTTGCTTAGCAATTACTAAATTACATCTACGTTACTTTTTGTTCAACTAGTGTTGTGCATTTTTTGCCAACTACCCGACAAACGGTACGCTCAATTTATTTCGCTTTTAACGTCTAATACCAACGCTAATCCACTCTAAAATTCGACTATTTTATCAACGAAAAGTACCTCTCTTCTAAGTCTTCTCCCTGATGATCCGCAAGTTGTAGTAAACTAATATTTCCCTTATTAACTATTCTGTTATTTAAAAATGTCTCAGTTAAAGAAAAAAATCTCATTACATGGTAAAAGTACGGCCGAGATTTTAAAAAATTTACAAGGATTAACTGGGCTCATTTATTTAAATGACAATAATAATCCTATTATTGGTTTTCTCCCACAACAATACATTCTTATTCAGAATGAAAAGAATATAGTATTTCAACGTCAAAATTTTAATGAATATAAGAAAATATTAAAATCGAATCAATTATTAGACTTTATTCAACTAAAAGAAAATAAATTAAAAGAAATCAAGAATACTAAATCAATAACAAGTTTTAATGGCGGCTATATCGGTTTTATTAGTTATGATTTTGCTGCACATCAATTTATTCATGCTCAGACTCATATACAGCCATCTTTGTTCTTAGGTCAATATCGTTCTTTTTTAAAATATATAGATAATGTTTGGTATTTTTTTAGTGATGAGGAAAATGCATTAGACCTATTTAAATATATTGAAAAGAAGTTAGAGATTCCTAATTCAAATAAATCTAAAAATATATTTGAATTAAAAACTTCTATTCAGCCAAGATGGTCTAAAGAACAATATTTCAAGGCTTTTAACAAAATACAAGAATACATTAAAGCTGGGGATTGTTATCAAATTAATTTAACCCAAGAATTTAAAGCTGATTTCAAAGGGTCTTTATTAAATAAAGCTGAAGATTTATGGAGCCTTACTAATGCACCATATGCAGGTTATTTAAAATTAGATCAATTTGAATTATTAAGTTGTTCCCCTGAACTCTTCATAGAATTCAATCAAAATAAACAAATTAAGACCCGACCTATTAAGGGAACCATGCCTCGATATGAAGATATCGAAAAAGATTTTATTTCAAAACAAACTTTAAAAAACTCGCAAAAAGATCAGGCCGAGAATGTCATGATTGTTGATTTATTACGTAATGATTTGAGCATTTATGCCAATACAGGGTCCGTAAAAACAACGCAATTATTCGAGATTGAAAGTTTTAATCAAGTTCATCATATGGTCAGTGAGATTGTTGCCACGCTTAAAGATGATATTAATCCAATGCAAATGTTGCTCTCTGCTTTACCGGGGGGATCGATTACAGGAGCCCCAAAAATTCGGGCGATGCAAATTATTGAAGAGCTAGAAGAAGAAGCAAGAGGTGCTTATTGCGGGACATTAGGTTACTTCAATTTTGATGGAACGGGCCGCTGGAATATTCTTATCCGTAGCTTCCAACAATATCAAAATCAGCTCTCTTTGTGGGCCGGTGGTGGTATTACGATTGCCTCAAATGCAGAAGCAGAATATCAAGAAAGCCTTGATAAAATTTCTGCCATGCTGAACTTGATGAACAGCACAGCAGACTAAAACTTAAAGAATATCTTGTTTTAACGTTTGCACTAAACGCATATTCTGCTCATCAGTACCCACTGTGATACGCAAAAATTGATTAATACGAGGCTTATTGAAATAACGCACAATAATACCTTGTTCACGTAATTGCTGTGCAAGTTTGCCTGCATCATGGACTGAGTGTGAAGCAAAAATAAAGTTCGCTTTAGAAGGTAAAACTTTAAAGCCCAAAGCAGTTAAGTCATCTACTAGTTTTTCACGACTAGAAATAACTTTCTGACAGTGTTCTTCAAAATAAGCCTGATCTTCAAAAGAAGCTACAGCGGCTGCAATTGCAAAACGGTCAATAGGATATGAGTTAAAACTATTTTTGACAGCTTCAAGCGCTGCAATTAAATGTGGCTGAGCGATTGCAAAACCAACGCGCAAACCAGCTAATGAACGAGATTTTGAGGTTGTTTGACAAACAACTAGATTCTCATAGCGATTTACAAGACCAACTGCGGATTCTGCTCCAAAATCAACATAAGCCTCATCGATCACCACCACCCGATCTGGATTTGCTTTTAAGATTTGCTCGATATCTGGCAAACCCATTGCAATACTGGTTGGTGCATTAGGGTTTGTAATAACAATCCCACCATTTGGTTGTATATAGTCCTTAGCTTCTATCTCGAAATTCTCATTGAGTGGAATTTCTTTAGTTTTTGTTCCAAAGAACTGACTATAAACTGGATAAAAACTATAAGTAATATCTGGATAAAGAATCGGTTCATCTTGAAGAAAAAATGCTTTAAAAATATGAGCAAGTACTTCATCTGAGCCATTACCAACGAAAACTTGAGACACCTCAATATTCTGTTGTTTAGCAATTGCTTGCTTTAAAGCTGTTGCATCTGGATCTGGATATAAACGCAAGGCATCAGCTTGCTGAGTTAAAACTGCTTGAACTGCGTCAACTACTTTGGGAGATGGCGGATAAGGATTTTCATTCGTATTGAGTTTCAATAAATTCTGAATTTTAGGCTGTTCACCCGGAACATAAGGCTCTAATTCACGAACTTCTGGACTCCAAAAGCGCATTTGTGCTGTAGATAAAGTCATGATCTTATCTCAAAAAAGGGCTGAAAATCAGCCCTGAGTAATAATTAAAAAACTACAAGGTTTATAAGCTTATTGATAACGATAGCGAGCTGAGCGTGCATGGGCATCTAAGTTCTCTTGGACAGCTAATATGTCGGCTGTTTTAGCTAACGTTTTAACTCCATCTTTCGAACACATAATCAAGCTCGAACGTTTTTGGAAATCATAAACGCCTAAAGGAGAAGAAAAACGAGCAGTTCCAGATGTCGGCAATACATGGTTTGGACCAGCGCAATAGTCACCGATTGCTTCAGGTGTATAACGTCCCATGAAAATTGCTCCAGCATGACGAATCTCTTCACTCATTGCTTCGGCATCATCTAGGCACAGTTCCAAATGCTCTGGTGCAACCTGATTAATTAACTCAATTGCTTCTGCGCGGTCTTTAACTAATACCAAAGCACCACGGTTTTCAATTGAAGTTCGAGCGATATCTGCCTTTGGCAATTCATTTAAATGCTTTTCAATTGCCAACTCGACTGCATTAAGCAAAGCTTCATCTGGAGTTATAAAAATAGCTTGAGCCACAGTGTCATGTTCAGCTTGTGATAAAACATCCATAGCCAACCAATCTGCATTATTCTCACCTTCTGCATATACTAAAATTTCAGAAGGTCCAGCAATCATATCGATGCCGACTTGACCAAATACAGCACGTTTAGCAGCTGCTACAAAACGATTCCCAGGACCAGTAATTTTATCTACAGGTGGAATTGTCTGAGTACCATAAGCCAAAGCTGCTACAGCCTGCGCCCCACCAATGGTAAATACCCGGCTAACTCCCGCAAGATAAGCTGCGGCAAGAACCAATGGATTTAATTCACCATTTGGTGCTGGAACAACCATGATAATTTCAGGTACACCTGCAACATGAGCAGGTACAGCATTCATTAGAACTGAAGATGGATAAGAGGCTAAACCTCCTGGCACATAAATACCAACACGGTCTAAAGGCGTTACTTTTTGCCCTAATGTATTGCCCAAGTCATCTATATAAGTCCAGCTATCTTGTTTCTGAGCTTCATGAAATGTACGAATACGCTTTGCTGCCAACTCTAGAGCATCACGAATTTCTGGGCTTAAATTATCAAAAGCAGTTTTAAGTTGTTCTTGAGATAATTCTAAATCTGAAAATTGATGCGCAGGATGTCGATCGAACTGTTGAGTAAGCTTTAAAACATGATCATCACCATGCTGACGAACATCAGCAATAATTTGATCTACTGTTTGCACTAAATTAAGATCATTCACGGTTTCAAATGCCAATAGCTCAGCAAAAACCTGTTTGAAGTTTTGATCTTGAGTCGATAAACGTCGCATCAATTTACCCACAAGGCGAAAAAGAAAAAGTAAGTTTACCCTTTTTCTATGCGCTTGTGGGCATCATCTAGCTTAACTATCGCAAAAGCATGATGGGAAATTGCTTTTAACGCGATTGAACAGCTTGCTCAAGCTGTGAAATGATTGGATTTAACAAAGTTTGTTTACGTTTAAAACTGGCTTTATTTACAATTAATCGAGAAGACACTTTGCAAATCTCTTCTAATGGCTCAAGACCATTTGCTCTTAAAGTATTACCAGTATCGACCACATCCACAATGTAATCACCTAAACCAACCAAAGGTGCTAACTCCATAGAACCATAGAGCTTAATAACATCAACCTGCTCACCTAAGCTTGCATAGTATTGACGTGTAAGATTGACATATTTCGTGGCAATTTTTAAACGACCCTTTGGATGCTCCATACCTACTTTACCAGCAGTCATTAACTTACATTTAGCAATTTGCAGGTCAAGCAGCTCATATACATGCTGAGCACCATGTTCCATCAACACATCTTTACCCGCCACTCCGATATCTGCTGCACCATTTTCAACATAGGTTGGTACATCAGATGCACGTAAAATTAAAATACGTACTTGTTTATGCGTAGTTGGGAAAATTAGTTTACGAGACTTTTCCGGATCTTCGAGTAAATTAATACCCGCTGTAGCCAATAAAGGTAACGTCTCTTTTAAAATACGCCCTTTACTCAATGCCAAGGTCAAACCATGATCAAAATTACCCATCACATCAAAATTAGGATCATCGTTTCTTACATCATTCATTAACTTACTCGCTTAATTTTGGCACCTAAACCTTGAAGCTTCTCTTCGACATGTTCATAACCACGGTCAATATGGTAGATACGATCAATTAATGTATCTCCCTCTGCAACTAAAGCAGCTAGAACTAAAGAGAATGAAGCACGTAAATCTGTTGCCATAACAGGTGCTGCCTGTAAGGTTTCAACTCCTGTTACGACAGCATCGTGACCTTCAACTTGAATATTAGCGCCCATTCGTGACAATTCAGGAACATGCATAAAACGATTTTCAAAGATCGTTTCAGAGATTGTTGCGAATCCACGACCAATCACATTTACTGCCATCAGCTGTGCTTGCATATCAGTTGGAAATTCTGGATGTGGCAAAGTTCTAAAACTTACAGCTTTAGGGCGTTTACCCATCATATCAAGTTCTATCCAGTCATCACCACGAGTGACTTCAGCACCCATTTCTTCAAACTTATCCAAAACAGACTCAAGTAATGCAGGGTCAGTATGTGTAGTTTTGACACGACCACCCGTAATTGCAGCAGCTGCTAAATATGAACCTGTTTCAATACGATCGGCAACAACAGCATATTCACAGCCATGTAGACTTTCTACACCAGTTACAACAAGAGTATCTGTATCAAGACCTTCAATCTTGGCGCCCATTTTAATTAACATTTGAGCAAGGTCAGTAATTTCAGGTTCACGAGCTGCATTACGAATAGTCGTAACGCCATCTGCTAATGCCGCTGCCATCAAGATGTTTTCGGTACCACCGACAGTAACCATATCAAAAACAACTTCGCCACCTTTTAAGCGACCATCAACTGAAGCATGGACATAACCATTTTCAACTTCAATATGCGCACCCAAAGCTTCTAAAGCTTTTAAATGTTGGTCCACAGGTCTTGAACCAATCGCACAACCACCAGGTAAAGAAACTTTAGCATTACCATAACGTGCTAATAATGGTCCTAAAACCAAAATTGAGGCACGCATTGTTTTTACCAGCTCATAAGGTGCAAACTGATTGTCTAAAGTAGAGATATCTGCTTTTACTGTGTCATTTTCATAGCCAATTGTTACCCCTAATCCACCAATTAGCTTTACCAAAGTATTAACATCTTTAAGATTTGGAACATTGGTTATTGTAATTGGAGAATCTGCAAGAATAGTTGCAGCAAGTAATGGCAAAGCCGCATTTTTTGCACCAGAAATGCGCACTTCGCCCTCGAGCTTAACACCACCCGTAATTAAAAATTTATCCATTAATATTTAAGCTCCGAAAAGGCTTGCTTTACGCCATTCATCTTTGGTCATTGCACGAATTGTTACCGCGTGAACTTCCCCACTTGCAATATAAGTATTTAATGGTGCATAAACTAATTGTTGACGAGCCACTGTACGCTTACCTTCAAATTGATCATCCACAATACGGAGGTCAAATTTTCCGGCCTGTCCGCTCACCGCTACTTCCGCTACAGGGAAAGCTTCTTTTAAAATTTGAGTGAGCTGTTCACTATTCATTGCAAAGACCTCTGACACAACCTAAGGGGTAAAACGGAGTATTTTACTATAACTTTTTCCAAGAATTCAGTACGTGTTTATATTTTATCAATAAAAAAGAGGCTATCTTTCAAGCCTCTCTTAAATTAACAAAACTTATTAAACAAAAACAGTAACTTGCGAATAAGTGCATTGCATTTTTCGATATCTTAATAATTGTCTTTTTAATTTTTCTGTCAATTTTTTAATTGAAGTATACATATCATCAGCGGTTGCCTGAGCAAACAACTCAATCCCTGGCAATCTTACAATAGCCTCTGCAACATGATTTGAACTGCCCTTATGAGAGCGCTTATCAATTTGATGATCTTTGGTTAATTTAATCTGCATACTATTCACCTGGTCTAGGTGTTTCGTCAATTGATTAAACTTTGATTTAATATTTTCTTCTATAGCTGGTGTAATTGCTAAATGATGTCCACGAATCGTTATTTGCATAATTCTATCCCTCACCTTTTTTAGGTTATTTAAAGAAGAACTAAAACGATTTAATGCTATCAAAAAAAATTAGGACAATTAAACCATTTTAGCGGCTCCTCTTGGTGAAATTAAAATTTCATTATTTCGTCATAATGAATCTCTAGAATAGCCATACTTCAAAATTCAGATCAAGACTTTTCTTTCAGACGATGAAGGAATATGTAACGATTCACGATATTTTGCGACAGTCCTTCTTGCTACTTCAATCCCCTCATCTTTCAACAATGTGGCAATTACATTATCTGACAAAGGTTTACGCGGGTTTTCACTTGCTACGAGTTTTTTAATCATTGCACGAATTGCAGTGGAAGAAGCCTCTCCACCAGCAGTTGTGCCTACATGGCTAGAGAAAAAATATTTCAACTCAAAAAGGCCACGTGGAGTAAGCATATACTTATTTGTTGTTACACGAGAAACTGTAGATTCATGCAATTCTACTTCTTCAGCAACATCTCGAAGAACCAATGGTTTCATTGCTTCTGCACCGATCTCCAAAAAAGCTTTCTGATGTTCCACAATACATGATGCTACTTTTAATAATGTTTTATGTCTTTCATCAATGCTTTTGATAAAGTTTTTCGCCTCAAGCATTTGATTACGCAAATATAAATTATCTTCACTCTGATCTGCTCTACGAATCATACTGGAGTAAAAAGAATTAATTCTTAATTTAGGTAATACATCTGGGTTTAGTTGAACCTGCCAATGTAAATCTTTTTTAGAAACTACTACATCTGGGATTTGATAATCTGACTCTTGTTTATCAAAATCCATACCTGGATATGGTTTCAATGTTTTTAAAAGATTGATTGCAAACTTTAATTGATCTTTTGTTAAACCCGTTTGTTTGAGTAATTTATTTAAATCATTTGCTATCAAAAGCTCATAATATTGCAATAAGCTTTTTGCTTCGTTTAAATATTCAACATCTTTTGGTAGAAATTCGAGTTGTATTTTTAAACATTCCGCTAAATTACGTGAACCGATCCCTAGTGGATCAAGCCGTTGAATATGCTTTAAGACGACTAGAACCTCATCTTCTTCAATGTCTTCTTCGATATCCATCTCATTTAATAATTGTTGGGCAGCTAAAATTATTTCTTCTATTTCAGCATCCAAGAAACCTTTATCATCTAATGCATCAACAATACAGTAAGCAATTAATTGATCTATTTTAGAAAAGTGCAAAAGATTAACTTGTTCTAAAATATGTTCCTTTAGAGATAATTGAACTTGACGATTATCCTCTCGCTCTTCAAATTCTGGAGTAGCCAACGCTGTTGATTGATGAGTATAAATATCATCCCAATCAGTATCGACTGGTAAATCATCAGGCAAATGGTTTGCATTTAATTCAGTTGTTAAATCATCTGAGTCTTTGCTTTCTAATACAGATAGGCTTTCTGTTATTGATTCTTCTTCTATTTTTTCAAGTAAAGGATTACTATCTAGTTGAATTTGGATTTCTTGTTCAAGTTCTAAGCTAGAAAGCTGTAACAAACGAATCGCCTGCTGCAATTGAGGTGTTAACGATAAAGAATTCGCAACTTTCAACCCAACAGATAATTTCATATTTTAGATTCCATTAAACAAGCAAAAATCATGCCTACTTATTATTTATAACATATAGTTTCTATTTATCATATATATTGGTGTGAAATTTCCAGAAGAAAAAGTAGATCTTTAATGAAAAATTTTGCTGCATAGCTAATTAAAATGTCGGTTTAGAAGCCCATTTCTAACTTAGAACGGGCTCGAAGTTTCCTTCATATAAAAAAAGGACTCATATAGAGTCCTTTTTTATGGTCTTACTGCATCTAAATTAAACAATTCATTTAATTTTCGCGCATAAAGCAACACCCCGGTTTCTTTCGAGACCGGGGTGTTAGAATAATGAGCTGGCGATGACTTACTCTCACATGGGAAACCCCACACTACCATCAGCGCTAAGAGGTTTCACTTCTGAGTTCGGGAAGGGATCAGGTGGTTCACTCTTGCTATGGTCGCCAGCACAACTGGTATGGATACTTGCATTGGTCTTAATGTGCCGATGCGTTTTCCAAATCTTTACAGATGGGCTGATTGAATCTTACTTTAGTTGTTCATTTTAGCTAAGCATATAACTAAATCAAGTTGCTTTGCATATTAATGAATCGATTGATGCTTTATATACAACTGCTTGGGTGTTGTATAGTCAAGCCTCACGAGCAATTAGTATTGGTCAGCTTCACATATCACTATGCTTCCACATCCAACCTATCAACGTCCTAGTCTCGAACGGCTCTTTAGAGGACATAAAGTCCTAGGGAAATCTTATCTTGAGGTAGGCTTCCCGCTTAGATGCTTTCAGCGGTTATCCCTTCCGAACATAGCTACCCGGCGATGCGACTGGCGTCACAACCGGTACACCAGAGGTTCGTCCACTCTGGTCCTCTCGTACTAGGAGCAGATCCTCTCAAATTTCCAGCGCCCACGGTAGATAGGGACCGAACTGTCTCACGACGTTCTAAACCCAGCTCGCGTACCTCTTTAAATGGCGAACAGCCATACCCTTGGGACCTGCTTCAGCCCCAGGATGAGATGAGCCGACATCGAGGTGCCAAACACCGCCGTCGATATGAACTCTTGGGCGGTATCAGCCTGTTATCCCCAGAGTACCTTTTATCCGTTGAGCGATGGCCCTTCCATACAGAACCACCGGATCACTAAGACCTACTTTCGTACCTGCTCGACTTGTGGGTCTCGCAGTTAAGCGCGCTTTTGCCTTTATACTCTACGCGTGATTTCCGACCACGCTGAGCGCACCTTCGTACTCCTCCGTTACTCTTTAGGAGGAGACCGCCCCAGTCAAACTACCCACCAGACATGGTCCTCGCCCCGGATTACGGGGCAGAGTTAGAACCTCAACATTACCAGGGTGGTATTTCAAGGACGGCTCCATTGGAACTAGCGTTCCAACTTCAAAGCCTCCCACCTATCCTACACAAGTAAGGTCAAAGTTCAATGTCAAGCTGCAGTAAAGGTTCACGGGGTCTTTCCGTCTAGCCGCGGGTACACTGCATCTTCACAGCGATTTCGATTTCACTGAGCCTCTGCTGGAGACAGCGCCGCCATCATTATGCCATTCGTGCAGGTCGGAACTTACCCGACAAGGAATTTCGCTACCTTAGGACCGTTATAGTTACGGCCGCCGTTTACTGGGGCTTCGATCAAGAGCTTCGCTTACGCTAACCCCATCAATTAACCTTCCAGCACCGGGCAGGCATCACACCCTATACGTCCACTTTCGTGTTTGCAGAGTGCTATGTTTTTAATAAACAGTTGCAGCGGCCTGGTTTCTGTGGCTGCCAATAGCTCAGACCGCAAGGGTCATCACCGTCAGCAGCGTACCTTCTCCCGAAGTTACGGTACCATTTTGCCTAGTTCCTTCAGCAGAGTTCTCTCAAGCGCCTTGGTCTACTCGACCTGACCACCTGTGTCGGTTTCGGGTACGATTCCTGTGTAACTGAAGCTTAGAGACTTTTCCTGGAAGCATGGTATCAGCCACTTCGCTGTACAAGTACAGCTTGCTATCAGATCTCAGCATAGAGCACCCCGGATTTGCCTAAGATGCATGCCTACTTCCTTCCACCTGGACAACCAACGCCAGGCTGACTTAACCTTCTCCGTCCTCTCATCGCATTACACAGAAGTATTGGAATATTAACCAATTTCCCATCGACTACGCCTTTCGGCCTCGCCTTAGGGGTCGACTCACCCAGCCCCGATTAACGTTGGACTGGAACCCTTGGTCTTTCGGCGAACGGGTTTTTCACCCGTTTTGTCGTTACTCACGTCAGCATTCGCACTTCTGATACCTCCAGCATACTTCTCAATACACCTTCATCGGCTTACAGAACGCTCCCCTACCACTTGACTAAAAGTCAAATCCGCAGCTTCGGCACATAGTTTTAGCCCCGTTACATCTTCCGCGCAGGCCGACTCGACTAGTGAGCTATTACGCTTTCTTTAAAGGGTGGCTGCTTCTAAGCCAACCTCCTAGCTGTCTATGCCTTCCCACATCGTTTCCCACTTAACTATGATTTTGGGGCCTTAGCTGGCGGTCTGGATTGTTTTCCTCTTGACTACGGACGTTAGCACCCGCAGTCTGTCTCCCGGATAGTACTCATAGGTATTCGGAGTTTGCATCGGTTTGGTAAGTCGGGATGACCCCCTAGCCGAAACAGTGCTCTACCCCCTATGGTATTCGTCCGAGGCGCTACCTAAATAGCTTTCGGGGAGAACCAGCTATCACCAGGCTTGATTAGCCTTTCACCCCTATCCACAAGTCATCCCCTGGCTTTTCAACGACAGTGGGTTCGGTCCTCCAGTTAGTGTTACCCAACCTTCAACCTGCTCATGGATAGATCGCCTGGTTTCGGGTCTATACCCAGCAACTAAACGCCCTATTAAGACTCGATTTCTCTACGGCTCCCCTATACGGTTAACCTCGCTACTGAATATAAGTCGCTGACCCATTATACAAAAGGTACGCAGTCACCGAACAAGTCGGCTCCCACTGCTTGTATGCATGCGGTTTCAGGATCTATTTCACTCCCCTCACAGGGGTTCTTTTCGCCTTTCCCTCACGGTACTGGTTCACTATCGGTCAGTCAGGAGTATTTAGCCTTGGAGGATGGTCCCCCCATATTCAGACAAGGTTTCACGTGCCTCGCCCTACTCGTCATCATTATGTGTGCCCTTTCGTGTACGGGAATATCACCCTCTACGTTCGCACTTCCCAGAGCGTTCCACTAAAACACACATAACTTAATGGGCTGATCCCCGTTCGCTCGCCGCTACTAAGGGAATCTCAATTGATTTCTTTTCCTAAGGGTACTGAGATGTTTCACTTCCCCTCGTTCGCCTTGCAACACTATGTATTCATGTTGCAATACCTACCTTAAAGTAGGTGGGTTCCCCCATTCAGAAATCTCCGGATCAAAGGATATTTGCCGCCTCCCCGGAGCTTATCGCAGGCTATTACGTCTTTCATCGCCTCTGACTGCCAAGGCATCCACCACATGCACTTAATTACTTGACTATACAACCCCAAACAGTCGTCAACACTTACAAGTGAGTGTTGTCCGTGCGATTCTTCATCGCTACTATCTGTTGCCTGTGTATTTAAACACTGTACAGCTTCAATCTAAATTCATATACCAAAACGCTTGATTCAGTTAATTTGCTAGTTCTCAATTCATCTAGATTAATTGCTTAATCTAAATTCTTGAGTGAACAATTTATTTCAGACTCAATTTTGCCAATCTGTTAATGAATAAACATGCCTTCGTCAGGTCATGCTTAATACCGTGATACTTAAATCACAGAAGTTAATAAACCAAGATCTAAATCTCTATTTACTAATTTCTGTAATCCGAACTTCTCTTAAGTTCTGGTGGAGACTAGGAGAGTCGAACTCCTGACCTCCTGCGTGCAAAGCAGGCGCTCTACCAACTAAGCTAAGTCCCCAGCTTACATCATCAGTCATGTATCTTTTATCTATAACTTCAACCAGTCAAAGTCATGGTGGGTCTGACAAGACTTGAACTTGTGACCCCACGCTTATCAAGCGTGTGCTCTAACCAACTGAGCTACAGACCCTCAGATACATCTATGAAGAACAACTTGTTGTGGATTCTTACCAATCGTCAATCTTTCGTTAAGGAGGTGATCCAGCCGCAGGTTCCCCTACGGCTACCTTGTTACGACTTCACCCCAGTCATCGGCCACACCGTGGTAACCGCCCTCTTTGCAGTTAGGCTAGCTACTTCTGGTGCAACAAACTCCCATGGTGTGACGGGCGGTGTGTACAAGGCCCGGGAACGTATTCACCGCGGCATTCTGATCCGCGATTACTAGCGATTCCGACTTCATGGAGTCGAGTTGCAGACTCCAATCCGGACTACGATCGGCTTTTTGAGATTAGCATCCTATCGCTAGGTAGCAACCCTTTGTACCGACCATTGTAGCACGTGTGTAGCCCTGGCCGTAAGGGCCATGATGACTTGACGTCGTCCCCGCCTTCCTCCAGTTTGTCACTGGCAGTATCCTTAAAGTTCCCGACATTACTCGCTGGCAAATAAGGAAAAGGGTTGCGCTCGTTGCGGGACTTAACCCAACATCTCACGACACGAGCTGACGACAGCCATGCAGCACCTGTATGTAAGTTCCCGAAGGCACCAATCCATCTCTGGAAAGTTCTTACTATGTCAAGGCCAGGTAAGGTTCTTCGCGTTGCATCGAATTAAACCACATGCTCCACCGCTTGTGCGGGCCCCCGTCAATTCATTTGAGTTTTAGTCTTGCGACCGTACTCCCCAGGCGGTCTACTTATCGCGTTAGCTGCGCCACTAAAGCCTCAAAGGCCCCAACGGCTAGTAGACATCGTTTACGGCATGGACTACCAGGGTATCTAATCCTGTTTGCTCCCCATGCTTTCGCACCTCAGCGTCAGTGTTAGGCCAGATGGCTGCCTTCGCCATCGGTATTCCTCCAGATCTCTACGCATTTCACCGCTACACCTGGAATTCTACCATCCTCTCCCACACTCTAGCTAACCAGTATCGAATGCAATTCCCAAGTTAAGCTCGGGGATTTCACATTTGACTTAATTAGCCGCCTACGCGCGCTTTACGCCCAGTAAATCCGATTAACGCTTGCACCCTCTGTATTACCGCGGCTGCTGGCACAGAGTTAGCCGGTGCTTATTCTGCGAGTAACGTCCACTATCTCTAGGTATTAACTAAAGTAGCCTCCTCCTCGCTTAAAGTGCTTTACAACCATAAGGCCTTCTTCACACACGCGGCATGGCTGGATCAGGCTTCCGCCCATTGTCCAATATTCCCCACTGCTGCCTCCCGTAGGAGTCTGGGCCGTGTCTCAGTCCCAGTGTGGCGGATCATCCTCTCAGACCCGCTACAGATCGTCGCCTTGGTAGGCCTTTACCCCACCAACTAGCTAATCCGACTTAGGCTCATCTATTAGCGCAAGGTCCGAAGATCCCCTGCTTTCTCCCGTAGGACGTATGCGGTATTAGCATTCCTTTCGAAATGTTGTCCCCCACTAATAGGCAGATTCCTAAGCATTACTCACCCGTCCGCCGCTAAGTGATAGTGCAAGC
This sequence comes from Acinetobacter sp. NIPH 542, assembly GCF_000369825.1. NCBI lineage: Bacteria > Pseudomonadati > Pseudomonadota > Gammaproteobacteria > Moraxellales > Moraxellaceae > Acinetobacter > Acinetobacter sp. NIPH 542. The sequence goes on along the minus strand of NZ_KB850206.1, from coordinate 252 downwards.
ACCATCACTCCGCTCGACTTGCATGTGTTAAGCCTGCCGCCAGCGTTCAATCTGAGCCATGATCAAACTCTTCAGTTAAAAATCATTTTGCACCTTATTAAAGACAAGGTGCCAATTCTGGCTCATCAATTTTCTGACTTAAATTTCGCTCAAATAAACTTCGAGTAATTTAAACCAATCAATCAATGATAATATTTCGATCGATCAATCAGTAAAAATCCACACAAGTTGTTCTTCAATTCTCTTAATGAT
>NZ_KB850205.1:0-492330 GCF_000369825.1 Acinetobacter sp. NIPH 542 | reverse complement strand
GCCAGCACAACTGGTATGGATACTTGCATTGGTCTTAATGTGCCGATGCGTTTTCCAAATCTTTACAGATGGGCTGATTGAATCTTACTTTAGTTGTTCATTTTAGCTAAGCGTATAACTAAATCAAGTTGCTTTGCATATTAATGAATCGATTGATGCTTTATATACAACTGCTTGGGTGTTGTATAGTCAAGCCTCACGAGCAATTAGTATTGGTCAGCTTCACATATCACTATGCTTCCACATCCAACCTATCAACGTCCTAGTCTCGAACGGCTCTTTAGAGGACATAAAGTCCTAGGGAAATCTTATCTTGAGGTAGGCTTCCCGCTTAGATGCTTTCAGCGGTTATCCCTTCCGAACATAGCTACCCGGCGATGCGACTGGCGTCACAACCGGTACACCAGAGGTTCGTCCACTCTGGTCCTCTCGTACTAGGAGCAGATCCTCTCAAATTTCCAGCGCCCACGGTAGATAGGGACCGAACTGTCTCACGACGTTCTAAACCCAGCTCGCGTACCTCTTTAAATGGCGAACAGCCATACCCTTGGGACCTGCTTCAGCCCCAGGATGAGATGAGCCGACATCGAGGTGCCAAACACCGCCGTCGATATGAACTCTTGGGCGGTATCAGCCTGTTATCCCCAGAGTACCTTTTATCCGTTGAGCGATGGCCCTTCCATACAGAACCACCGGATCACTAAGACCTACTTTCGTACCTGCTCGACTTGTGGGTCTCGCAGTTAAGCGCGCTTTTGCCTTTATACTCTACGCGTGATTTCCGACCACGCTGAGCGCACCTTCGTACTCCTCCGTTACTCTTTAGGAGGAGACCGCCCCAGTCAAACTACCCACCAGACATGGTCCTCGCCCCGGATTACGGGGCAGAGTTAGAACCTCAACATTACCAGGGTGGTATTTCAAGGACGGCTCCATTGGAACTAGCGTTCCAACTTCAAAGCCTCCCACCTATCCTACACAAGTAAGGTCAAAGTTCAATGTCAAGCTGCAGTAAAGGTTCACGGGGTCTTTCCGTCTAGCCGCGGGTACACTGCATCTTCACAGCGATTTCGATTTCACTGAGCCTCTGCTGGAGACAGCGCCGCCATCATTATGCCATTCGTGCAGGTCGGAACTTACCCGACAAGGAATTTCGCTACCTTAGGACCGTTATAGTTACGGCCGCCGTTTACTGGGGCTTCGATCAAGAGCTTCGCTTACGCTAACCCCATCAATTAACCTTCCAGCACCGGGCAGGCATCACACCCTATACGTCCACTTTCGTGTTTGCAGAGTGCTATGTTTTTAATAAACAGTTGCAGCGGCCTGGTTTCTGTGGCTGCCAATAGCTCAGACCGCAAGGGTCATCACCGTCAGCAGCGTACCTTCTCCCGAAGTTACGGTACCATTTTGCCTAGTTCCTTCAGCAGAGTTCTCTCAAGCGCCTTGGTCTACTCGACCTGACCACCTGTGTCGGTTTCGGGTACGATTCCTGTGTAACTGAAGCTTAGAGACTTTTCCTGGAAGCATGGTATCAGCCACTTCGCTGTACAAGTACAGCTTGCTATCAGATCTCAGCATAGAGCACCCCGGATTTGCCTAAGATGCATGCCTACTTCCTTCCACCTGGACAACCAACGCCAGGCTGACTTAACCTTCTCCGTCCTCTCATCGCATTACACAGAAGTATTGGAATATTAACCAATTTCCCATCGACTACGCCTTTCGGCCTCGCCTTAGGGGTCGACTCACCCAGCCCCGATTAACGTTGGACTGGAACCCTTGGTCTTTCGGCGAACGGGTTTTTCACCCGTTTTGTCGTTACTCACGTCAGCATTCGCACTTCTGATACCTCCAGCATACTTCTCAATACACCTTCATCGGCTTACAGAACGCTCCCCTACCACTTGACTAAAAGTCAAATCCGCAGCTTCGGCACATAGTTTTAGCCCCGTTACATCTTCCGCGCAGGCCGACTCGACTAGTGAGCTATTACGCTTTCTTTAAAGGGTGGCTGCTTCTAAGCCAACCTCCTAGCTGTCTATGCCTTCCCACATCGTTTCCCACTTAACTATGATTTTGGGGCCTTAGCTGGCGGTCTGGATTGTTTTCCTCTTGACTACGGACGTTAGCACCCGCAGTCTGTCTCCCGGATAGTACTCATAGGTATTCGGAGTTTGCATCGGTTTGGTAAGTCGGGATGACCCCCTAGCCGAAACAGTGCTCTACCCCCTATGGTATTCGTCCGAGGCGCTACCTAAATAGCTTTCGGGGAGAACCAGCTATCACCAGGCTTGATTAGCCTTTCACCCCTATCCACAAGTCATCCCCTGGCTTTTCAACGACAGTGGGTTCGGTCCTCCAGTTAGTGTTACCCAACCTTCAACCTGCTCATGGATAGATCGCCTGGTTTCGGGTCTATACCCAGCAACTAAACGCCCTATTAAGACTCGATTTCTCTACGGCTCCCCTATACGGTTAACCTCGCTACTGAATATAAGTCGCTGACCCATTATACAAAAGGTACGCAGTCACCGAACAAGTCGGCTCCCACTGCTTGTATGCATGCGGTTTCAGGATCTATTTCACTCCCCTCACAGGGGTTCTTTTCGCCTTTCCCTCACGGTACTGGTTCACTATCGGTCAGTCAGGAGTATTTAGCCTTGGAGGATGGTCCCCCCATATTCAGACAAGGTTTCACGTGCCTCGCCCTACTCGTCATCATTATGTGTGCCCTTTCGTGTACGGGAATATCACCCTCTACGTTCGCACTTCCCAGAGCGTTCCACTAAAACACACATAACTTAATGGGCTGATCCCCGTTCGCTCGCCGCTACTAAGGGAATCTCAATTGATTTCTTTTCCTAAGGGTACTGAGATGTTTCACTTCCCCTCGTTCGCCTTGCAACACTATGTATTCATGTTGCAATACCTACCTTAAAGTAGGTGGGTTCCCCCATTCAGAAATCTCCGGATCAAAGGATATTTGCCGCCTCCCCGGAGCTTATCGCAGGCTATTACGTCTTTCATCGCCTCTGACTGCCAAGGCATCCACCACATGCACTTAATTACTTGACTATACAACCCCAAACAGTCGTCAACACTTACAAGTGAGTGTTGTCCGTGCGATTCTTCATCGCTACTATCTGTTGCCTGTGTATTTAAACACTGTACAGCTTCAATCTAAATTCATATACCAAAACGCTTGATTCAGTTAATTTGCTAGTTCTCAATTCATCTAGATTAATTGCTTAATCTAAATTCTTGAGTGAACAATTTATTTCAGACTCAATTTTGCCAATCTGTTAATGAATAAACATGCCTTCGTCAGGTCATGCTTAATACCGTGATACTTAAATCACAGAAGTTAATAAACCAAGATCTAAATCTCTATTTACTAATTTCTGTAATCCGAACTTCTCTTAAGTTCTGGTGGAGACTAGGAGAGTCGAACTCCTGACCTCCTGCGTGCAAAGCAGGCGCTCTACCAACTAAGCTAAGTCCCCAGCTTACATCATCAGTCATGTATCTTTTATCTATAACTTCAACCAGTCAAAGTCATGGTGGGTCTGACAAGACTTGAACTTGTGACCCCACGCTTATCAAGCGTGTGCTCTAACCAACTGAGCTACAGACCCTCAGATACATCTATGAAGAACAACTTGTTGTGGATTCTTACCAATCGTCAATCTTTCGTTAAGGAGGTGATCCAGCCGCAGGTTCCCCTACGGCTACCTTGTTACGACTTCACCCCAGTCATCGGCCACACCGTGGTAACCGCCCTCTTTGCAGTTAGGCTAGCTACTTCTGGTGCAACAAACTCCCATGGTGTGACGGGCGGTGTGTACAAGGCCCGGGAACGTATTCACCGCGGCATTCTGATCCGCGATTACTAGCGATTCCGACTTCATGGAGTCGAGTTGCAGACTCCAATCCGGACTACGATCGGCTTTTTGAGATTAGCATCCTATCGCTAGGTAGCAACCCTTTGTACCGACCATTGTAGCACGTGTGTAGCCCTGGCCGTAAGGGCCATGATGACTTGACGTCGTCCCCGCCTTCCTCCAGTTTGTCACTGGCAGTATCCTTAAAGTTCCCGACATTACTCGCTGGCAAATAAGGAAAAGGGTTGCGCTCGTTGCGGGACTTAACCCAACATCTCACGACACGAGCTGACGACAGCCATGCAGCACCTGTATGTAAGTTCCCGAAGGCACCAATCCATCTCTGGAAAGTTCTTACTATGTCAAGGCCAGGTAAGGTTCTTCGCGTTGCATCGAATTAAACCACATGCTCCACCGCTTGTGCGGGCCCCCGTCAATTCATTTGAGTTTTAGTCTTGCGACCGTACTCCCCAGGCGGTCTACTTATCGCGTTAGCTGCGCCACTAAAGCCTCAAAGGCCCCAACGGCTAGTAGACATCGTTTACGGCATGGACTACCAGGGTATCTAATCCTGTTTGCTCCCCATGCTTTCGCACCTCAGCGTCAGTGTTAGGCCAGATGGCTGCCTTCGCCATCGGTATTCCTCCAGATCTCTACGCATTTCACCGCTACACCTGGAATTCTACCATCCTCTCCCACACTCTAGCTAACCAGTATCGAATGCAATTCCCAAGTTAAGCTCGGGGATTTCACATTTGACTTAATTAGCCGCCTACGCGCGCTTTACGCCCAGTAAATCCGATTAACGCTTGCACCCTCTGTATTACCGCGGCTGCTGGCACAGAGTTAGCCGGTGCTTATTCTGCGAGTAACGTCCACTATCTCTAGGTATTAACTAAAGTAGCCTCCTCCTCGCTTAAAGTGCTTTACAACCATAAGGCCTTCTTCACACACGCGGCATGGCTGGATCAGGCTTCCGCCCATTGTCCAATATTCCCCACTGCTGCCTCCCGTAGGAGTCTGGGCCGTGTCTCAGTCCCAGTGTGGCGGATCATCCTCTCAGACCCGCTACAGATCGTCGCCTTGGTAGGCCTTTACCCCACCAACTAGCTAATCCGACTTAGGCTCATCTATTAGCGCAAGGTCCGAAGATCCCCTGCTTTCTCCCGTAGGACGTATGCGGTATTAGCATTCCTTTCGAAATGTTGTCCCCCACTAATAGGCAGATTCCTAAGCATTACTCACCCGTCCGCCGCTAAGTGATAGTGCAAGCACCATCACTCCGCTCGACTTGCATGTGTTAAGCCTGCCGCCAGCGTTCAATCTGAGCCATGATCAAACTCTTCAGTTAAAAATCATTTTGCACCTTATTAAAGACAAGGTGCCAATTCTGGCTCATCAATTTTCTGACTTAAATTTCGCTCAAATAAACTTCGAGTAATTTAAACCAATCAATCAATGATAATATTTCGATCGATCAATCAGTAAAAATCCACACAAGTTGTTCTTCAATTCTCTTAATGATCTTCTTCCTGGTTCGTCACCAGCAAGCTAGGTCGGCTATATTACTCTTAATCTCTTAAAAGTCAACAGGTAATTTCGATATTTTTAAAACTTATTCTCAAAACTAACTTCTCATCAAATTCATCACTTAAAGCAACCAACCTAATTCCAAGTAACTGTTTTTCAACAAGTTATTATCTGCATCACCGCCGATGGATGTGCATTATAGACCATTAATATCCTTTGACAACCCCTTTTTTAATTTAATATTACCACATGTTCGTTTTTTAGCCTTTTTAGCATTTTATCTATATTATTTGATCAATTTTACATTGATAATAGGTTATCAATTTTGTATTAAAACATATCTCCACCCAACTGCACATTAAGTATTAGCCTGGCTGGCGGTTAAGGAATTATATGAATTATTCTAATTTAATTTTACTAAGCGTGTTATCTGTAGGTGTTTGTACCTCTATATATGCTCAAGAAAACACGGTAAGTGAATCTGCTAATGCGAGTTCATTAGAAGAAACAGGGCCAAACCATCCCCGTTCCCAAATTATTAAAGATTTAAAAAATATTAAAGTTAAAGATTTAAAAATTAATGCAAATGCAGCTCAACCAGATCTTGTCAAAGATCCTTTGCAATCATTGAACCGTCCAATTTATTCTTTTAATGATATGTTGGATCGCAATTTTTTACGCCCAGTTGCTGTTCAATATAGAGAAAAAACCCCAGAAGATGTACGTGGTTCTTATCGCCAATTCCGTAAAAATCTTGGTGAACCTTGGAATGCTGTCAATCAGCTTATTCAAGGCCGTCCTGGCCGTGCAGCAAAAACTTTAGGTCGATTTACAATTAACACCTTAACCACTCTTGGTTTGGCTGACCCAGCAAGTCGCTTAGGTTTACCAACTGAAGAAGAGAACTTTGGTGTAACTCTTGGCTACTATGGCGTTCCTTCTGGCCCATTCCTTATGTTGCCTTTTTTTGGTCCAAGCACCTTACGTGATGGTTTTGGTTTAGCAGTAGATGCTCAAGCTCGTCCACAAAAATACGTTATGGATGATCAAGAAGGTCTTTATTGGTCGAGTAATCTATTACAAGCTGTAGATACACGCGCCCAATATCTTGACTTAGATCAAACCTTACAAGGTGATCAATACGCTATGATTCGAGACTTATACCTCCAGCGTAAAGCATTCCAAATTGCAGAGAAAAAGGGCGATTCAGCCGATGTGTCTTTCATTGATGATGACTCAGAAGATACTCCAGATGAGAATCAAAACCCTTAACATGAAATAAAGGTATTGCTTGGATTAAGAGTTCGGCAATACCTTGATTTTGATCATACATACTCTATGATGAATAAAGTGATCATATAAAAGGACTACCATATCTTCTATGTATTTTATTAAACCGACACGCTCTATTCCTTATTTAGAGCAAGCTTTGGATAAACTGCCAGGCTTACAAGTCATTAACATAGATGATTTAGATTTATATGATCCAACCATCATTGCAATTGCAGATGTACAAGATTTCCTGACTTATAAATGGAATTTGCCAACGGTCGTAATTGCTTTTGAACATGAAGGTACCGCTTTAGCACATGCATGGGAAGCAGGTGCTCTTGCAGGCTGGGTATGGAATCAGTTACCTAGTGATTTAAATAAAGCCCTATCAAGAATTGATGCTCAATATAAGCGTAACCAAGATAGTCGTGATTTACCTTCGGCTGCTGAACTGCAAAAACGTTTATTGCCGAATCCAATTGATTTATTAAATTATGAAGTCGAAACTTTCTTTCAGCCTTCAGCTTATCTTTCAGGTGATTGGTACGACTATTGGAAATTAAATGATAAAGAAGTTTTATTCTATCTTGCTGATGTTTCAGGTCATGGTGTAACCAGTAGTTTATTAACATCATGGATGGCAGCATTTCATGGTCGCTCTAAAACTCCAAGACAATTAATAAAAAAATTAAATGGGATGTTAGTTCAAGAGAATATCGAAAAGCACATTACGATTGTGGTGGGTATTTTAAACCTTGAAACACATACTCTTCGCTGGTCAAGTGCTGGACATTATCCGCCTCCTATCATTTTTGAACCTAATCAAGCACCGAAGATTCTAACAACGAGCAGTTTCCCACTAGGTTTAACTGATGAACTTGAAGTTGAAGAGCATATTTGTACATTAAATCGCCATGCTCGCTTCATTGTTTGCTCGGATGGAGCCCTCGAACCTTTTGATGGCGGTTTAAACGATCAGTTCCAACAATTGGTCCATCATTTGCAAAATCAATCATTTCAAGCACCCGATCATGTTGCCGACGATATTGCTATCTTCAGTCTTTGTCGAATGAATTAATTTACGAATCAATTAATTACATAATATACGACTTAAGGACTCTTGAGTCTGGGATGGCACTATGTGATAATTTTTCTATCCTTCTCTGAAAATGGCATTTATATGTCAACAGGTCATGTTGAATATGCAAGTTTAAATGGAACGCATATTTTCAAACTTATTGGTGAAGTGCGAGCCCATTCTTGTATAAGTCTAGACAAACTTTTAAACAGAATTGAACAGCAAGAGAATGTTGTAGGTGCAATCGTTGATTTAACCCAAACAACATTTATTGATAGTACTGTATTAGGCATCCTAGCTAAGCTGGGTTTAAAGCTTAAACAGACTCATCATATTCAAGCTGTGATGCTATCTACCAATCCAGATATCACAACCTTAGCCAATAGTATGGGGCTAGGGCAGGTTTTTGTCATTTTGAATTATTGTGGTGATCCTAACGTTTGCACATTAACGCTAACAGATGAACAAATCACTCATAATGCAATGCTAAGAACTGTTCTGGATGCACATAAGACATTGATGAAACTCAATGCAAACAATCAGAATATGTTTGAGCCACTTGTTAAGCAGTTACAGAAAGAGCAAGATACTCTTGAACAGGTATCGGATAAGCAAAATGCCTGATTTTCACCATTAAGCCGGATTAGAATATGACCCTCGTTTCTGTTGCTCAAATGAACTCTCAAGATGATATTGAAAATAATTTTCAAGTCATTGAGTCTTTGATTCAACAGAGCAAGGCACAAAATGCCAGTTTGATTGTTTTCCCCGAAAACTTTGTATGTTTTGCTGCTGGAAAACAACGTGAAACTGCTGAGCAATTTGAATCTATTCAACAAAGGCTTGAGAAACTCGCACATCAATATCAAATCTGGATTGTGGCTGGCACTTTACCCTGCCCATTCCGTCCAGATGGATCCACTATTCAAAATGGTCGCGTCCGAACTGTTAGCCTCTGCATTAGCCCTGAGCGTACAGAAGCGCGTTATGACAAGATCCATTTATTTGATGTACAAGTGGGTGATGCTGTCGGTGGTTATCAGGAGTCTCGTTTCTTTGAACCAGGAACAGACGTAGTAGTCACATCTACCCCTTTTGGCAATATTGGCTTAATGGTATGTTATGACTTGCGTTTTCCAGAGCTTGCTCTAACGCTAAGACAACAAGGCGCTCATATTCTTACTGCCCCTGCTGCATTTACCTATACAACTGGACAAATGCACTGGCAGCTTTTGTTACAAGCTCGGGCAATGGATAGCCAATGTTATGTTTTAGGTGCAGCACAACAGGGTTGGCATGGTGAAAAACGACAGACCTGGGGACACTCTGGGGCAACTGATAGTCGTGGCCAAATTTTAAGTATGATTGGATATGAAGGAAATGGTTTAATTACTGTGCCCTTTGATCTAACGGCGCAAGATCTCGTCCGCTCTTCAATGCCTCTAATGACACACCGTAAATTAATTCACTATTAAAAGTTTAATTATTCATGTGGAAATACTTATTTAGCTTTTTTTGCTTGGGGGCAAATATTCATTGTTATGCTGAGTTTGGGACAACGAATCATTTCGTTTCACCAACGGCACAGCTCAAATCAGATATTCTTCCCTCTACTCCTAAAGATATTCCTTTGCCTGCATTTGGCCAAAGAATAATTGGATGGGGAACGGGTGCAGAAGGCGCAAGACAACGTTTAGAAAATATTCAGCCAGCAGATGTTTCTATGATTAAAAAACAAGGAACAACGCTTGAAATGATTACTGCATGGCAAGATTTTTATGAACAAGAGCAACAACGCAATGCAAATAATCCTACCGCTAAATATCGTGCGCGTTTAATGAAAAAAATTGCAGATCTATGGTAGACAATTTTATCTAAAATATTTTTATGTTATGGAATAATTGGATTAATTATTCCATTTTTTATGTTTCTTAATTTACTTTATTCATAACCTATTCTTATGAACATTTAAGAAACTGAATAGAACGCGATATACTACAAAAGCAATATGAGTTTCTTTGAGGAATATATGGACCAAGACTGTCAAAACTTAAAGCTTGAGAATCAATTGTGTTTCCTCATTTATTCAACAAATTTAGCGCTTAATCAACTCTACAGAAAACTTCTCGCGCCTTTGGGGCTTACCTACCCCCAATATTTAGTTATGTTAGTTTTATGGGAACAGGATGAAGTGACTGTTTCAGAAATTGGAGCTAAACTTTTTTTAGAATCATCTACCCTCACTCCTATCTTGAAAAAGTTAGAAGCCCTGCATTTGCTTCATCGTACCCGCTCAACTCAAGACGAGAGACAAGTGATTATTACACTTAGCGATGAAGGAAAAAAATTAAAAGATCAAGCATTGGATATTCCCACAGGCGTACTAGAAGCAAGTTCATGTGACATGACAACACTATTAGGCTTGAAAGATCAACTTACCAAACTCCGTACAAACCTAGTTAAATAAACAGCAATTTTTTCAAAAAATATACTTGTCAAAATAATTAAGTCGTGTACGATATATTTGTATTCAATTTATTTTAGGAATAAAAACGATGTCATTAGAAAAAGTTGTTTATCGTGCAAAAGCTAAAGCAACCGGTGGTCGTGATGGCCGTGCAACTTCATCTGACGGTGTATTAGATGTACAACTTGGTGTACCTAAAGAAATGGGTGGCGCTGGTGGTGCCGTAACAAATCCTGAGCAATTATTTGCAGCTGGCTATTCAGCATGCTTTTTAGGAGCTTTAAAATTTGTTGCAAACCGCGATAAATTTAATATTAGTAAAGATGCTTACGTAGAAGGTGAAGTAGGTATTGGTCCAATTCCTACAGGTTTTAGCATCGAAGTAACTTTAAATGTTTACTTAGTGGGTATGGACCGTGAAGAAGCTGAAAAGTTAGTTGCAGCAGCTCATATTGTTTGCCCATATTCAAATGCAACTCGCAACAATATTGATGTAACTTTTAATATTGTGACTGAATAAGTTTCGATATTAAAAAAATGCCCGATATAGTTCGGGCATTTTTTATTGCATGTTACAAATTATACTTCGCTTGCTTCATTGGTTACTCGAAGTACTTCTTCAAGTGTCGTTTTACCTGAAAGTACTTTACGCAAGCCATCATCACGAATTGAACCTGAATACTCACGAGCATGATTTTCTAATTCATATTCAGCCGCATTACCATGAATGAGACGGCGCATAGGTTCATCAACTGGTACGATTTCATAAATAGCTGTACGTCCATTAAAGCCTAAATGTGAACAATGATCACACCCTTTGGCTTCAGGTAACTGCAACAATGGTTCATTATGAATATGTTGAAAAACCTGTTTTTCAAAAGTATCAGCTTCGCGCCATGTCATACAATGTGGACATAAAGTACGAACCAAACGTTGAGCAATCATCCCAATTAAAGAGCTTGATAATAAGAAAGGCTCAATTCCCATATCTTTAAGTCGAGTAACCGCACCAATAGCTGTATTGGTATGTAGTGTCGATAAAACCAAATGTCCAGTTAACGATGCTTGTACTGCAATTTCAGCCGTTTCCAAGTCACGAATCTCACCTACCATCACTACATCTGGATCTTGACGTAACATTGCTTTTAAAGCACGAGCAAACGTCATATCCACTTTGGTATTGACTTGTGTTTGACCAATACCTTCAAGTTGATATTCGATTGGATCTTCGGCAGTTAAGATGTTACGCGTATTATCATTTAGATCAGATAGAGCTGCATATAACGTCGTTGTTTTCCCCGAACCTGTAGGCCCTGTGACCAAAATAATGCCATGAGGACGATGTACTAACTGAGTTAAACGCTCATAGTCATTTGCCATTAATCCCAAGTGGATCATATTAAGTCGACCAGCTTGTTTGTCGAGCAAACGCATTACAACCCGTTCACCATGTGAAGATGGTAAAGTCGAAACACGGACATCTACTTCTCGGCCTGCAAGGCGTAAAGAAATACGTCCATCTTGTGGCACTCGTTTTTCTGCAATATCGAGTTTAGCCATGACTTTAATACGTGAAACCAGCAACGGCGCCAACTCACGGCGCGGCTGTACAACTTCACGTAATTGACCATCTACACGTAATCGTACAGATAATTTCTTTTCGAAAGCTTCAATATGAATATCAGAAGCTCCTACTCGAATTGCCTCTGAAAGTAGCGCATTGATCAGACGGACAATAGGCGCATCATCTTCCTGATCCATCAAATCTTCTGTCTCAGGAACCTGATCGGCCAAACTTAATAAATCAGGATGATCTTCTAAACCTGCTGCAACTTGTTGTGATTCCCCTGTATCGCCGGCATAGCTTGTACTTAAGAGCGTATTAAATTCTTGTTCAGTACATAATTGGAAGTGAGCTGGCTTACCTAGAATTCGTCTTGCTTCCTGCAATGCAATTTTTTCAGTATTTTGACGTCTAATAATAAATACTTGATCACCGTCATAACGAAATAAAACACCATGACGCTTGGCAAAACTATATGGAACTTGTATTTGTTTCAATATTTGCATCACAATTTATAATGATGAGTAAGATGATTTTGAGTGTACTCTAAGCAGATTACAGCGTGAAGTCTGTTTAACAACTCGGTAGAGGAATTTTACGTCTTGTTTGAAAATAATGAATATCAGCCTCGCCCCCAGAATTCCTTAAAATGGTGGGGAGAACAGCGCTTTGAAATTAATCAGTCTAAAGCATGGCAATTTGGTTCAATGCTTTTTCGTCTAACGCGCGGTATAAAAGAATGGCGTATTGAATATTATCGCCCATCTCTTCAAGACGATAATGAGCAAGATTGGCATCCAATTGCCGATCCGAATTTTGCCTTTCCGCATACTGTTCAAGTAGAACGCTACATGTTTCGGAAAACTAATCCAGAATTTTTACTTATGCCCCGTCTGGCAGACCGTTCTGTAGTCATTAAACCCGTTGATCCCATTTACATTCCGGCAGGTCAACGCGGAACTCTTTATATTAGTACACCACTATGGATTGCAGGTTTAGTTGAAAGTCAGCATGAGCCTTTGTTTGAGATTCCTGTAATTCAACCTAAAGATACATGGTTTGGTCCAAATGCCCAGCAAGGTGAAATTTGTTATGCCACTTCTGTAGATGGGCGTACCGATTTGAACCTGTTAACACCTCGTGCTTTTCGTGCTGTAACCCCTATTGATTTTCACAACACCAGTAATCATCAATTGCGTTTTGACCGCATGAACGTGCCCGTTACAGCTCTACCTCTTTTTTATAGTGAAAGTACCGGTCGTTTATGGACTTCTCAAATTAAAGTTTATTATGAAGGTTCTGATCGTCCCGCACGAATTCGTATTGAAAACCGTACGCCCCCTCTTGCTGGTGAAGTGACCTATGTTCACCCACCACGTTCACCTGGTGGAGCATTATTCAATATGTTTGATTCATTCTTTTAAGAGGTTTATATGGCTGATACAAGTATTCCTAAGGATATCGCTGATAGCCTCACAAGCATATTTACCAATATCAATACCGAACGTATTAGTGAAATTTTAGTCGCTGTTGTGCTGTGTTTTATTGGTTTTGTTCTTGCCCGTATTATTTCAAATACATTTATTAGAACCATTGGCTCACGTTTTAATGCTCATCAACGTCTGGTGTGGCGCCGCGGTATTTTTTATTTTATTTTCTTACTCTTCATTATGACGAGTTTAAAAGAAGCTGGTTTTAAACTGAGTGTATTTCTTGGCGCGGCAGGGATTTTAACCGTAGCGCTCGGTTTTGCATCGCAAACATCAGCCAGTAACTTGATTAGTGGTTTATTTTTGATTGGTGAAGGTTCATTTGAAGTCGGTGATACGATCCAGATTACGCTCATTCGTGGAAATACAATTGAAGGTGAAGTGATCTCGATTGATTTGCTTTCGGTTAAGCTACTTACATTAGACAATGTGTATATTCGTTTGCCAAACGAACAACTCATTCGTGCTCCCGTACACAACTTATCTAAATACCCAATACGTCGTATACCAATTACGCTCGCAATCAACTTCCATGAAGACATCATTAAAGTTCGCGAGGTTCTACTGAATGTAGCAGCTCATTATCCTCTTGTATTAGATGACCCAAAGCCTGCTGTTACAGTGACCGCATTCAGAGAATCATCAATTGAGCTTTTATTTACAATGTGGTGTCGACAAGAGAACTCTTTAAAAGTTCGAGATGAGATGCAAGAACGAATTCGAAATGGATTTTTAGATAACCGAATTGAAATTCCTGTTCCTAAAATGGGTTTGATTGATCGACCATCTAGTATTTTTGCTGAAGATGATATCGATCAATACAGTAATCAAAAAGAATTAAATCGAGAGCCTAAAGCCTAGGCTCTTCATTTTTCTGTACAGCGGATGATGGTGGTAATGGCGCAAGATAAGCAATAATCAACATTACCCCGCCCGCGCCAATAAATGAAATGACTCGAGTTAAAGTCGCACTTTGCGATAGATCAAGCAAAATCAGTTTTAATACCACAATCCCTAAAAGCGCAGCACCTACAAACCATAATTGACGAATCATTTTTCGGCTAGAGAATGTAGTTAAAATAAATGCCAAGATTACCCAAAGCAATGTCAGACTTAACTGTACTATTCCATTTGTCCAAATTGCAGCACTCCAGAGTGGTGTTGCCCAGTAATAGTGCAAGCCTCTGACCACCACACTACTGAATACCAACAACCCCACTAGAATTGTTGTAATTTTAAAAGTCCACTCCAGTGATTTATCTTGATCAAAAGTATGCTGATAAATAATAAAGAGTAGACCAGCAAATACTGAAATTGAAAGTAAGTCAGTTAAGTTAATCAAAGGAACAAAGTAAAGGTACTCAGCAGAATGCCGGTCTACACTCACTACTAGCAACCAAAGTAGACTTAAACACCACACTGGAATTTGATGTAGCAATGTGCTCTTATGAAACTTATACGCCCAAAGGGAATAAACCACAGGAACGAAAGCCAGAGCAACAAGTGGCATTTGTGGAAATATTGCCAAACCAACCGTTGCTAATGCCAACCAGCTCAAACCAGACCAGACCTTCAAAGATCCAAACTGACCTGATTGAGGTTGAGCCATAATGAATAAAGCACTAAGAAGCGTTGCTGCGATTAGGAAAGTACCCTGCTGTAATATACTCGGCCATTTAAATATGCTGAATACTTGACTAGTAAAGGCTTCACCTAGAATTAACAATAATAACAGGCCAATTAAACCTAACTGTAAACTCTGCCATTGAACCCTTAGTTTGTAGTGAACCACTACACTAAATATTGATAATAATAGTATCGCAATCATCAAATATGGGCTTAAGCCATGATGTTGCCATGCCAAAATTTCTATACCAGCGATAGCGCCCGCATACATACCTAAGCATAAGAAAATGCCGCTAAACATGCTGGCGCTAAAATACTGTTGCTCTTTACTGTTGTATTGCAATAAATAATAGGCCGAAATGAATTGGGCAATTGCATAAATGCTTGTGCTTAGCGTCGGGAACTCTGCATTCGCCCAAAATTGATAAAACAATGCAACCGAACTGAGTAAAACTAAAATTACACCAATATATCGGCTCAAACGGTAGCGCTCAGTTACTCCCCATACAATGAGGGCCGTACCTTGAGCAACCCAACCAATCGCAGTCCAATGTGCCCCTTTCGCGAGTGGAAAGATTAAGGCAAAAAATGCAACGGCAAGGATGAAAAAGCTTTTAGCAAGAACTGAAAGTTGAGGATGGGTCTTTTTGATCCAAAAAGTTAATACCGCATAGGTACCAGCCAAAACAGCAGCACCAATCGTCAACGCTTGAGTAGACTCATGGACTAAATAGGCATGTAGCGTAAAGCCTAGTACAGGCACACTAAAAATAAGACCAACATCTAAGAGCGGAGGTAAACGAATGCCTTCTTGTTGTTCACGTGCTGAAACTCGAGATATATTTTGGCTATAACGGACGCTAAGCCAAATAAACAGAGCTATATGTAGCCATAAAATCCAGTCTAATGTGTCAAATTTTGCTGGTTCTGCATAAAAACCTATCGCACTACCACCAATAAACATTGTGGCAAAGAAAGCAATCTGATTTAAGATTTTCCAAGGCTGAATAAAATTAACCGCAGCAACTGCTAAGTTAATTACCAAATAGTAGCTAAATAGGAAGACTACATCTGGACGATATTGTGGAATAACTAAAGGGGCTGCATAGGCCATGCCGAGTGCTAAAATTGCCAAATAAATAGCTTGTTGTTTTAAACTTAAGAATACCGTAATAGCTAATAAGATCGTAAACAGAATACTCGCTGTAGTGAGATTAGCAATTACTCCAAAATGATGCGAGAACACGAGTGTTAGGAATACAACAGCTAGCCCTACCCCCTGCAATGCTACAGCAAAAAGCTGATTTTTCTTTTGCAAGCTATATCCAAATGCCGTTAATACGCCTCCGGCAATTGCAATAAAACCAAGTTTTACACCTAAACTAAGTTGCCAGTGCTCACTTGCGAAACGCAATAACAGCACTACCCCAACCATCAACACAGCGACAGCAACTCTTAAAATTGGATTGCCATGGACCATCCAGTCGACTGCTGGTTGCCACCATGTACTCTGTACCTGAGTTGGTTGTTCTGTGTGATTTAAAATTGCCGTTTCAACAGGAATTAATGTGTCTGTACTATTGGAATCAACTTGCACTACCGCTGGAGTTATAATTTCTGTTTGTAGAGTTTCATTTACATGAACAGTTGGTTTCACTGACTCGAGGTATAACAGTCGAGTATGAAACGCACTAATTGTTTGGACTAAACATAACAATAAAACCAGTAATGCCCCACCAGCAATCCACATCCAGTGATTCATATAAGCAACTAATGCAACCAAGGCGGCCGCATAAATTACTATTGTTTGCATATGAATAGAATAAAGTGGTTTTTTCTGCTGAGAAAACTGTTGTTCTAAATGAGTCAGACGCTGATGCAGATTTGATAATAACTGAACCAGTACTACCACGAGTGCAATAGATAAAGCAGCAACAGCACTCTGGAATTTAAAACCAATTGAAATGGCTAAAAACAAAGTCAAAGCGATCAAAACGATGATCATTCCCTGTTTGTCTTTTTTATACATGGGCTTAGCAATATGACACCTTCATTACATGTCATCTTACTTCAAGCCAATACAAGCGTATATTTATACATACAAAATACTGCAAAAATCATAATCCTGCATTCATAGCCGTTTTCACGTAAAATACCCGTAATTCAAATTAAGGAATTGTTCAATGCCACCATTTGTCTTGGTTGATGGGTCCTATTTTTTATTTCGTGCATATCATGCATTACCACCATTGACGACCTCTACAGGGTTACATACCAATGCAATACGTGGAGCAATTTCTGCGATTCAAAAACTTATGCGTCGTATGCAACCGACGCATATGGCCGTGATTTTTGATACGCCTGAGCCAACTTTTCGTCATAAGCTTTCACCTATTTATAAAGGTGACCGCCCAACCATGCCTGAAGAATTATCTCAACAGATTCCATATTTACATGCATTGATTAAAGCTCAAGGTATTCCTTTATATAGTCTTCCAGGCGCTGAAGCTGATGATATTATCGGGACACTTGCTAAACGTGCCGTGCTTGAAGGCCATCATGTACTTATCTCAACTGGAGATAAAGACATGGCTCAGCTCGTCAATGACCATGTCAAACTTGAAGATAGCTTTAAAGATCGCGTAATGGACACCGATGGTGTATTTGAAAAATTTGGCGTTTGGCCAAATCAGATTATCGACTATTTAACGCTAATGGGTGATGCATCCGACGGTATTATGGGTGTTCCAGGCGTAGGTGCAAAAACAGCCGCTAAGTTACTGACCGAATATGGCACTTTAGAGAATATCATTGCCAATGCTGATCAACTTAAAGGCAAGATTAGCCAAAATATTAAAGATAATTTAGACAATATTAAGCTTGATCACCAGTTAGCTAGCATTGTCTGTGATCTTCCTTTAGAACTCGACTGGCATGAATTAAAGCTTACCGATCCAAATGTTGATGCCTTACGCAACTTATATACTGAGCTTGAGTTTAGAAATCAGTTACAGTCGCTTGATCACCCGAATAATCCCAACAGCTCTACTTATAAACAACAAGTTTCACAAGTAGTCGTTCAAGATGAAGTTAAACCAGCTGATTCTATAGAAACCGAAGATCAGGCAAGCTTAACCAGTCAAGATGACCAGCTTGGAACTGCAAATTATCACACTGTTTTAACTCAAGAAGCATGGGATCAACTCTTGCAACGCATGCAAAATGCTGATCATTTTGCTATTGATACAGAAACTACAAGCCTTGATTACCGCATTGCCGAGATGGTTGGTTTTTCAATCGCCTTTGATGCACAAGATGCTTACTATGTTCCTTTAGCGCATAATTATGAAAATGCACCGCAGCAACTGGACCGTGAACAAATTCTGGCTCAAATTAAGCCTGTATTAGAAAATGAAGCGGTTAAAAAAATTGGTCATCACCTTAAATATGATGCCCATATCTTTGCCAATCATGGAATTGAGTTAAAAGGCTGGTATTTCGATAGCATGCTGGCATCTTATGTACTAAATGCAGCAGCAACTCGTCATGGCATGGATGATGTAGCTCGTGTCTACTTAAGTCACTTGACCACCACTTTTGAACAAATTGCTGGTAAGGGTGCAAAGCAGAAAACTTTTAATCAAATTGAGATTGAAGTTGCTGCTCACTATGCAGCAGAAGATGCACATGTGACCTATCGTTTGTATGAAGTACTTTCAAACAAACTTAAGCCATTTCCTGAGTTAGAAAATATTTTATATAACATCGAAATGCCAGTTGCCCGAATTTTGTCAGGCATGGAAGAAGATGGTATTCGTTTAGATCATGCTTTCTTAGATAAATTAAGCGTTGAGTTTGCAAAAACCATGGAAGGCCTTGAAAATCAGGCTATGGAAATTGCAGATGAAACTTTTAATATTGCTTCACCTAAGCAAGTAGGCGAAATACTATTTGATAAATTAGGAATCAAAGGCGGTAAAAAAACTGCAACTGGACAATACAGCACCAGTGAAAGTGTTTTAGAAAAAATTGAACATCCTTTAGCGGAAATTATTCTAGAACACCGTGGTTTGGCAAAGCTAAAAAGTACTTATACGGACCGTCTAGTAGAGCAATCTCATAACGACACGCATCGTGTGCATACGAGCTATCATCAAGCACTCACAGCGACAGGTCGCCTCTCCTCTTCTGATCCTAACTTACAGAATATTCCAATTCGTAGACAAATTGGCCGTCAGATTCGTAAAGCATTCATTGCACCGGAAGGTCGAGTTCTATTGGCTGCCGATTACTCGCAAATTGAACTGCGTTTAATGGCCCATTTTTCTCAGGATGATGCTTTAGTACATGCGTTCCAGCACGGACAAGATGTTCACCGCCGTACTGCTGCAGAAGTATTGGGTATTGCAATTGAAGATGTGACCAATGATCAACGTCGCCAAGCTAAGGCAGTAAACTTTGGTCTACTGTATGGTATGTCTGAATTTGGTTTGATCCGTCAGTTAGGTTTCACACGTCAAGAATCGCAAAATTATATTAAACAATATTTCCAACGCTATCCTGGCATCTATGAATATATGCAACGCACGCGTCAAGTTGCATCAGAGCAAGGTTTTGTTGAAACTATTTTAGGCCGTCGTCTATATACACCAGATATTGATGCACGAAATGTGATGGTGCGTAAGGCTGCCGAACGTGCTGCAATCAATGCACCTTTACAAGGTAGTGCAGCTGATATTATTAAAATTGCTATGATTGAAGTCGATAAAATCTTGCCAAAAGATCAAGCCAAATTACTACTTCAAGTACACGATGAATTAGTTTTTGAAGCCGATCAAAACATTGCTGAAGAACTTTCCAAACAAATCGCAAAAGTCATGGAATCTGTTGTAGAAATTTCCGTGCCTTTAGTGGTTGAAGTTGGCCAAGGACAAAACTGGGATGACGCCCATTAATTAATAGAAATAAAAAAGGGCTGTGAAATACAGCCCTTTTTATTGAGTTAGCTTAAAGACCAGTTAAGAGAACTTTAGCAACTTCATTCATTAAAATTTCGGCAATATAGAGTGCCAAAAATGCCAAAATTGGCGATAAGTCAATCATTCCCATATTAGGCAATAAACGACGGAATGGTGCGAGTAATGGTTCAGCTAAATCTTGAATCACTTCAATATAAGGTGAACGAGATTGAGTGAACATAACCACCCAGCTCAAGATGATTGTCGCGAAAATTAAATAACGGCAGAAACGAATCAAGTCCTGAATCATAGTCACAAATGTCAGAATCACTAAATGAATCGGACTATTTGGCATAGAACCAGACAGATACATCACACCGAAAATTTTCAGTAAATATAAAATAATTAAAAGAGCTAACGCAGCTAAATTAAACCGGCCTTTTGCGACCGTCGGAAAAATTCGGCCAAAAATATCAACAATTTTAGTCGCCTTTACGGTCGATAAAACCACAGGATTATAAGGACTTACTGCCGCCAATTGCATTAAAAAACGGAAAAAGACCAATAAAATCGCGACATTAATTAAAATTCCAAAAATTAGCGCAGAATTTGCACCCATAGTTGTCTTATCCTATTTAAGCTATTTCGCACTGTCACTCAATTCTTGAGCCAATTCTTGGCTACGCTTCTGTGCAGCAGCCAATGCAGATTGAATATTTTGGGAGATTTGTGCACGGTCAAAAACTTCAAGTGCAGCTTGTGTTGTACCATTTGGCGATGTCACATTCTTACGAAGTTCAGATGGAGTATTTGAACTGGTAATTGCCATTTGAGCTGCACCTAACGCCGTTTGAAGAGTTAACGCAGTTGCAACTTTTTCATCCAGTCCTAAATTTTTACCCGCACGGATCATACTTTCCATCAGATAGAAAAAATATGCAGGGCCTGAACCAGAAACTGCTGTTACCGCATCAATTTGAGCTTCGGAGTTTACCCAAATTGTTAAGCCTGTGGCCGCTAAAATCTGACTTGTTAATTCACGATCCGAAGTACCTACTACATCATTTGCATAGATACCGTGCGCGCCAGTTTGAACCAGAGCTGGTGTATTCGGCATAACGCGAACAATTCGATTGCTATCAATTAAGTTTGATATCGTTTGAATTTCAGCACCAGCAATAATTGAAATGACCAATTTATCTGATAAAAGACCTTTCAACGGACGTAAAACAGTCGCCAAAACTTGCGGCTTTACCGCTAGTACGACAACATCAGCATTTTGAATTGCAGCCACGTTATCTTGTGTTACGTGAACTTCTTTCTCTTGTAATAATTGACGGATCTGCTCAACAGGATCTGAAACAGTAATACGTGTCGGTGGTAAACCTCTTGAAATGAGCCCGCCAATTAACGCTTGGGCCATATTACCGCCACCAATAAAACAAATATTACAATTTACTGCACTTGCCATAACCATATTCGCCATTTACCAGATTACAAGAATGAGAAATTAAATCCGGTTGCCATCCTCCTTGCTCACAATACGGAGACTGAGCCAACCAAAATCCTTTCGGTGTAAAAACCCCAAGCATAACATTATCTATGACTAATATTTGAATTGTATGACGAAGCCAAGGCAAAATATGTGCTTCTTGAATTGCTTTTTTTAATGGCCATTGCCCAACACGACCGTATAAATGGACTTTTTCTCCACCTTGACGTCGACTTATTGTCAATTTTTTATTTAATAAAGATGGACTCAAACCGATATTTTTTTGTGTGATCTGAAAATTTCCTGAAGCGTAATGCACTATTTCCCCCATTTGGAAATGATGCTCTGACTCAGCTTCAACTGGGTTTAATTTTTCAGCAAGAAAAACTTGCTTACTCAATCTATAAAGATGGTGTTGATAACGGACATAGTAAAACTGATTCCAGTGTAATGCTGCTTGTGCATCGGACTTTGAATCAATCACTTCATTTTTTAAACGCTCAACCATTTCAAATGCAGGTCGATATTGCCCATCACCTTTCATCCAAACCGAAAGTAATTGACGTTGACGGGCAACTGATAAATCTAAAAGTTTAGTGAAGTCTAAACACTCAGCTGTACCACAATGTTTTAAATCAGCTTTCAAAACTTCTTCTAAAATTTCAGAAGCATCTTGCATGAGATAACTGGTTCGGCTCAGTGCTTGCTGCATTTTAGGAAATCTGTTTTGTAAAAATGGCCAAAGTTTCTCACGCGACCACGCCCGATCATAATGAATATCGTAATTTGTCGGGTCATTTACATACTCAATTTCAAGTTGAGTAGTCCAATCAGTAATTTGCTCACGAGATAAGTCTAAAAAAGGACGCCAAATCGTCATGTCTACACGGTAATCCACAGACTGCATTGCAGCTAATCCATCAACACCTGCACCCGATAATAAACGGAGTATGACTGTTTCGGCCTGATCTTGCTGATGATGAGCAAGTACTAAGGTTTCATTGGCTTGCAAATGCTGTCGATAAGCTTGATAACGCGCCTGACGTGCTTCAGCCTCCAAATTACCATCGGTAACCTGAACTTTTTGAATAATAAAAGGAATATCTAAACGAGTAGCTTGTTCAGCGACTAGTTCCCCCCACTCTGCACTTTGTGATTGCAGTTGATGATCGATATAGATAGCTCGGATCTTTTGAGGGAAAATTTGAGACATCAAATGTAGCAGCAGCATAGAATCCATGCCGCCACTACATCCAATAAGAAAAGAACTATTTTCTGAAAATAGTTGAGCCTGCTTTAAGACATTATGCCTAAATTTGCGCTGCCAAACTTCATTAAACGTTGATAACGTGCTTCGCATCGTTCATTTGCATCCAGTGGTAGCAATTCATCCAAAGCTTGCTTCAGAACTACTTTTAGGTTTTGCATGACTTGCTCAGGGTCTAAATGTGCCCCCTCGCCTTCATCTACTACATATTCAACAATACCTAGAGATTGTAATTTGTCTGCTGTCAAACCTAAAGCTTCGCTCGCTTGAGCCGCTTTTTCAGCAGTCTTCCATAAAATAGATGCGCAGCCTTCTGGTGAAATCACAGAATAAATACTGTGCGATAACATAATGACTCTGTCAGCAACACCAATACCTAAAGCACCACCAGAACCACCTTCACCCAGTACTGTTGCAACAACAGGAACTTTCAAGCTTGAAAGTTGAGCAAGACTCGTTGCAATTGCTTCGGCTTGTCCACGCTCTTCAGCACCAACACCTGGGTAAGCACCCATCGTATCAATGAACGTAAAGACCGGAAGATTAAAACGCTCAGCCATATCTAATAGGCGTTGAGATTTACGGTAACCTTCAGGGTTAGCCATACCGAAGTTATGCTTTAATTTTTCACGGGTACTACGACCACGGTGTTGTCCAATGACCATCACAGGTTGACCGTCAAAACGAGCAAGACCACCTACCATCGCACCATCGTCACCAAACAAACGATCACCATGCAAGGCGTCAAACTCTGTAAAGATTTCACCGACATAATCTAGAAACTGCGGACGTTCAGGATGACGTGCAATTTGAACCGTTGTCCAAGCTTTGGACTGAGTAGATTTTTTCATAGGTCGAATATTATCCCTTTAATCGATAAATTTTTCCGACTGAATATTCAATTCAATGTCCCAATGCTTAAACTGCTCTTGCTCATCGTGCAAGTCGGCAACTAACAATGGCCATTGTTTGGCATCACCAGAAACACTAAGCTGCCATTGTTGATCATTTATGATGGTCAGTTCAATGGCAGGAAGCATCTGATCACTTCGACTATGGTTGAGTAAAACTGCTAGGCGAAGTAATAAACTTAAGTAAAGTAATTTATGACCACCAGCCTTCAAAATTTCATTTTTTACATCATTTCGCAATTTACGACGATGGTGAGCAACTAAATGTGAAAGATGATTTTGATCAATTTGCGAGAAACCTGGAATATCTGAGTGCTGTAATAAATAAGCACCGTGGCGATGATAACCACCATGACTAATTGCTAAACCAATTTCATGCAAATAAGCAGCTCGACGCAGTAAGTCACTGTCTTCACTCGTTAAATTAAGAGATTTCGCGACACCATCAAATAATTGTTGTGCTGTGTTTACAACTCGTTCTGCTTGCTTCGGATCGGCGTTATAACGCCCCATTAAGGCCTGTACACTACGATCACGGATATCTTCATGTTTAAATCGACCTAACAGGTCATACATCACACCTTCGCGTAATGCACCATCAGAATATGCCAAACGATCAATTTCTAAAACTTCAAAAACTGCGTACAAAATTGCCAATCCGGCTGGCAAAACTGCTCGTCGATCTTCTCTTAATCCTTCAAAATCAATTTCAGAAACATTTTTAAACTTAAGTAATTTATCTTTAAGTTTATATAGTCCTTCTCGAGTGACATTTTCTTGTTCATCACTTAAGCCCATATTGACCATAATTTGGCGACAGGCCTTAATCGTTCCACTCGAACCAACGACCGTATCCCATCCTTCCATTTTATAAGTGGTTGCAATAGCAGAAAGTTCTTTACGAGCAGCAACTACGGCCTTATCAAATGCTTTTTGTGTGATTTCGCCATCAGAAAAATATGCCGTTGTATAAGCCACGCAACCCATTTGTAATGACTCGGTGTAAATAGGTTCAAACTCCTCACCGATAATGAATTCGGTAGAACCACCACCAATATCAACAACTAAGCGACGCCCACCATTGGCCATGGTATGTGATACACCCAAATAGATCAGGCGGGCTTCTTCTCGTCCTGCAATAATTTCAATAGGTTTAGGTAAAATTTCTGCAGCTTTTTGAATAAATTCATGGCCATTTTTTGCCTGACGCAAGGCATTCGTAGCCACGATTCGTAAACGATTAGGTTGAACAGAGCTCAATCTTCCAACAAAACGGGCTAGACATGCTAAACCACGTTGCTGTGCAGCTTCTGTTAAATTTTTATTTTCATCTAAACCAGCTGCAAGCTGTACTTTTTCTGACATCGAAGCAACTTTTTTAACTTCGCCATGATCTACCCGTGCAATTGCAAGGTGAAAGCTGTTCGACCCCATATCTATGGCGGCAAGTAATTCTTCATCAATCAGAAAGTCAGACATTATTGAACTAAACCCATAACAATTCACGCCTAGAGTAATTCACAAGAATGCAATTGAAAAGCCATTTTCATCAACAATTAATAGCCATCGATATTTTTCTAATTGTTAAACGATTGTACAAGCCGATGATGAATATCGTGAGCATCCATTAGACAAATTTAGTTAAGCCTTGAATAATAGCATCAAACCCTTACATTGAACTAAGTAGCTATGTAATACTGATAGAGATAATTTCTCCTGTAGTAATAGCACTTTTTCTAAAAATTGGAGCCGTACCATGTCTGCGACTATTGTAAATACAACTGATGATAACTTCCAAGCAGATGTTCTAGACGCTGAAACACCTGTACTTGTTGACTTCTGGGCAGGTTGGTGTGCACCTTGTAAAGCAATTGCACCTGTTCTTGAAGACCTATCAAGTGAATATGCTGGTAAAGTAAAAATTGTTAAAGTTGATGTAACTTCTTGCGAAGATATTGCGGTGAAATACAATATCCGTAATATTCCTGCTTTATTACTTTTCAAAAATGGTGAAGTTGTAGCTCAACAAATTGGTGCTGTACCTCGCTCTAAACTTGTTAGCTTTATTGATGAAAATGTTTAAGTCAAAATGCTAAGAATAAAAATACGCTATACTTTTTTATAGCGTATTTTTTTCGGCTATAAATTGACAAATTAACTAAGCTGGCTTATATTGCATGCTCAAGAGGCACTGAAGGGAATCATCTTCGTCCGGCTTCTTACAAGACACAAACATAAAGATCGCCACTCGGCAACAGAAATTGTTTTTTCACATTTTTCTTCGAAACAATCAATCAGACTTCTGAATTGTTATTGTGTAAATACAATTGCGATAATCTTTTTTGTATGCGAGCGATTTTTCTTCTTTTTAAACCACACTCTACTCTTTCCTAATTCTGACCCTTATGAATTTAACTGAACTCAAGAAAAAACCAATTGGTGAATTAATTAAAATTGCTGAATTTATGGGCCTGGAAGGTATGGCTCGTAACCGAAAGCAAGATATTATCTTTGCCATTTTGAAACGCCATGCAATGAATGGCGAAGAAATTTTTGGTGATGGCGTTCTTGAAATTCTCTCTGATGGTTTTGGTTTTTTGCGCTCTGCGGCAGGTTCGTATTTAGCAGGTCCGGATGATATTTATGTGAGTCCTTCACAAATCCGAC
Organism: Acinetobacter sp. NIPH 542; assembly: GCF_000369825.1. Classification (NCBI taxonomy): domain Bacteria; kingdom Pseudomonadati; phylum Pseudomonadota; class Gammaproteobacteria; order Moraxellales; family Moraxellaceae; genus Acinetobacter; species Acinetobacter sp. NIPH 542. The sequence goes on along the minus strand of NZ_KB850205.1, from coordinate 466,124 downwards.
GCTTTAACTTGCGTACAGGTGATACCATCACAGGTACTATTCGCCCTCCAAAAGAAGGTGAGCGTTATTTTGCGTTGCTCAAAGTTAACCAGATTAACTATGACACGCCAGAAAATTCTCGAAATAAAATTTTATTTGAAAACTTAACACCCCTTTTCCCAACTGAACAATTGGTTATGGAACTCGGTAATGGTACGACAGAAGATTTAACTGCTCGTGTTGTTGACTTAGTTGCGCCAATTGGTAAAGGACAACGTTCTATTATTGTTGCACCGCCAAAAGCGGGTAAAACAATGTTACTTCAAAATATTGCTCAATCGATTGTTAGAAACAATCCAGAAGTATTCCTGATTGTTCTATTAATTGATGAGCGTCCAGAAGAAGTAACTGAAATGGAACGTACTGTTCGCGGTGAAGTCATTGCTTCAACATTCGACGAAGCTCCTGCTCGCCACGTACAAGTTGCAGAAATGGTAATTGAAAAAGCAAAACGTCTTGTTGAACATAAAAAAGACGTTGTGATTCTTCTTGACTCTATTACCCGTCTTGCTCGTGCTTACAACACGGTTATCCCGTCATCAGGTAAAGTATTAACTGGTGGTGTAGATGCTCATGCATTAGAGCGCCCTAAACGTTTCTTCGGTGCTGCACGTAATATTGAAGAAGGCGGATCTCTTACGATCATTTCAACTGCTTTGATTGAAACAGGCAGTAAAATGGATGACGTAATTTATGAAGAATTCAAAGGTACAGGTAACCAAGAGATTACACTTGATCGCCGTATTGCTGAAAAACGCGTCTTCCCTGCCATGAATATTAAGAAATCTGGCACTCGTCGTGAAGAGCGTTTAATGGATGATGATAACTTACGTAAAGTATGGATCCTCCGTAAGCTTCTACATCCTATGGATGAATTGGCGGCAATGGAATTCTTACTTGATCGTATGAAAGAAACCAAAACAAATGATGATTTCTTCGATCAGATGAAGCGTAAAGCTTCAACTTAATCGATTAATCTTCAATAAAAAGCCACTCTTTTGAGTGGTTTTTTATTTGGTTGACAAGCTTTACACAAAAATACATTTTGCAGTTTTTTATGTAAATTTACTTATAAGTTTTTGATAATAATTATTTTTGAATTAAAAAAAATAAGTTTTTTAGTAGCTTACCTCCACCTTTTCCAATACACTCGAGCCAATTGATTGTTTTTTTCTGTTAAAAAACAGACTGTTTTTCTGTTTTTCATACGTTTTTTTGACAGACGACAGTAGTATTTCAGCATTTGCAGTGATAGCATAGCGGCAGACCAGTTAGACTGCTCCATGCGTTGTTACCTAGCTACGTTTTAGGAATAATAAAAGCAAAACAGTCCAACTTAGGTTTTTTTAATCTCAAATCTTTTTTGTGAGAGTGATGCCATGTTATTCAAAAAATTTGCTGTTGCTGCTGCTGTTGCTGCTACTTTAGCTTTCGTTGGTTGTTCTAAGAAAGAAGAAGCTCCTGCTGCTGCTTCTGAAGCTGTAGCTGCTGCTTCTGAAGCTACTGCTGCTGCTTCTGAAGCTGCTGTAGCTGTTGATGCTGCTGCTTCTGACGTTGCTGCTGCTGCTTCTGACGTTGCTGCTTCTGCTTCTGACGTTGCTGCTGCTTCTGCTGCACACTAATCTATAAAGATTAGATAAAAAGAGGACATTCTGTCCTCTTTTTTTACGCCTAAATTTTATATTCCAAAAATCATTCCGCTTAAACTATCTAGATAAATTGATATCACATCGTAGTTGAATAAAGCCATCTAAATATAAGTAAAAAAAAAAGCAGATCAATCGATCTGCTCATTTCCAACGCGTTGTCTAAACTTTTGACCTGCTCTGAAGGTCACAACCCTACGTGCAGAAATTGGAATTTCTTCACCTGTTTTAGGATTACGTCCTGGACGTTCGCGTTTATCTCTTAACTCAAAATTACCAAAACCAGAAAGCTTAACCTGCTCCCCTGCAATAAGTGCTTGGCTAATTTCGTCGAAGAACAACTCGACCATTTGTTTTGCTTCACGGCGATTTAAGCTGGTTAACTCACTTAAATGATCAGCCATGTCTGCTTTAGTTAATGCTGTCATGAGGCCCTCAATGTCGCTTGATAAGTGTTTTCTAACACTTGGATTATATTGTCCATACCAGATTTAATTTCAGCATCTTCAAGCGTACGTGAAGGATGTTGCCACAAAAGTGCAAACGCTAATGAGCGCTTACCATCTTCGACACCCTGCCCCGTATACACATCGAATAACCATGTAGAGTCTAAAAGCTCTCCACCAGTTTGTTCGATTAACTGCTGAATATCTCTAACATTTATATTATCAGAGATTAAAAGCGCAATATCACGTCTAACCGAAGGAAAACGTGATAATTCTGTAAAATTAGATACATAAGATTGCAAAACAGCTGTTTGATCAAGTTCAGCTACCCAAGTCGTGCTTAAATCAAGCTCATTTTCTAGAGATGGATGCAAACGCCCCAAGTAACCAATTGATTTACCTTCTACTAAAATTTCAGCCGATTGCCCTGGATGCAACCACGCACGTTCTGAACGAACATATTCAACACTTACACGTCCAGCAGCTAATATCTCTTCAATCTCACCTTTGAAATCAAAGAAATCCATTGGTTGAGGCTTAACATGCCACGATTCTGGTTCTTGTGAACCCACTGCAACCAGAGCCAACGTAGGAGTCTGTTTTAAATCTTCAATGCTCTTAGCATTTTGATAATCAAAACGCAGTCCGAATTCAAAGAAACGAACACGACTTTGCTGACGGTTGAGATTATATTGTACGCAAGGAATTAAGCTAGAAAGTAAAGTACTACGCATTGCAGCCAAATCACTTGAAATTGGATTTGCTAGCATGAGTGGCTGAACTTCTGGATTTAATTGCTTTTCAAGTTTTGCATCAGCAAAGCTAAAGCTAATTGCTTCTTGGTAACCTAAAGTCACGATCGTTTGACGCAACTCAGCGAGTTCAAAACGATCTTGATATTTAGCAAATTTAACATCCATGCTTGGTAAGCTAATTTGGATATTGTCATAGCCATCAATACGCGCTACTTCTTCAATTAAATCTTGATAAATAGCCATATCATAGCGATGTGATGGTGGCACTACACTCCATTCACCTTCAGTCTTAACTGTTACCTTACATCCTAGTCGAGTTAAAGCATCTGCAATGAACTTACCCGCAACTTGATATCCCAACAATTGGTCTACCTGAGCTTGTTTCAGTTCAATTGCTTCACGCTTAGGAAGTAGATCAATTTTTTCAGCTACAGTAATTGGCCCAAACTCGCCGCCTGCTAACTCTTGAATAAGTTGAGAAGCACGATTCATTGCAATTAAAGGTAATTCGAAATCTACACCGCGTTCATAACGCTGCGAAGAGTCAGTATGTAAACCAAAACGACGAGCACGACCAGCAATCGCGAGTGGCGCGAAGAAAGCACTTTCTAAGAAAATATCAGTCGTATCATCAGTTACACTTGATGATAAACCACCCATAATTCCAGCAATTGCCAAAGCTTTTTGGTCATCAGCAATCACCATTATATCTTCTTGCAACTCAACTTCTTGATCATTCAGAAGTTGTAATTTTTCTTGTTGTGTTGCTTGACGAACATGTACAGTCCCTTCGATTTTAGACAAATCGAATGCGTGCATTGGTTGACCCAATTCCATTAAGACATAGTTGGTCACATCAACCAAAATACTATGAGTACGGATACCTGAACGTGATAAAGCCTGTTCCATCCACTCAGGAGTCGCAGCTTTTACATTAACATTTTTAACTACACGCCCTAGATAACGCGGAGCACCTTCAGTACTGATAACTACTTTTTTCTCATCAGCAATAGTGGCATCAACCGAGTTAATTACAGGCTCATTCATTTGTAGCTTATTAATAACTGCAATTTCACGGGCAATACCACGAATACTAAAACAGTCACCACGGTTTGGCGTAATGCTAATATCAATGACATTATCATCAAGTTTGAGGTATTCGCGGATATTTACTCCTACTGGAGCATCAGCTGGCAATTCAAGCAAACCATCGATTTTATCTTCAAGATCAATCTCAGAAGCACCACAAAGCATGCCTTGTGACTCAACTCCACGAAGTTTACCTTTTTTGATTTTAAAATCGCCAGGTAATACAGCGCCAATGGTTGCCACAGGTGCTTTCATTCCAACACGAACGTTCGGTGCGCCACATACAATTTGTAAAGGCTCACCTGAACCAATATTCACTGTTGTAACACGTAGACGGTCTGCATCAGGGTGCTGCTCAACAGTGAGCACTTCACCAATTACAACGCCGGTAAATGGTTTAGCAACAGGTGCCAATTCATCAACTTCAAGACCAAGCATCGTCAACTGATCAGATAATGTATCACTATCAATTGCCGGATTAACCCATGTACGTAGCCAATTTTCGCTAATCTTCATCTTTATAAACCTTTTTTAATCCTGAAAAACTGTTAGGCAAATTGGCGTAAGAAACGCACATCATTTTGATAGAACATACGCAAGTCATTAATGCCATAACGCAACATAGCAAAGCGCTCTACCCCTAAACCAAAAGCAAAGCCTTTGTATTTATCAGGATCAATACCCGCAGCACTTAATACATTTGGATGTACCATGCCACAGCCTAAAACCTCTAACCAACGGCCACGTTCATCCATAATATCTACTTCTGCACTTGGCTCAGTAAACGGGAAATATGATGGACGGAAACGTACCTTTAAATCTTTTTCAAAAAACTCATTCAGCAGGTTAATGAGTAAACCTTTTAATTCAGCAAAGCTGGTGTTCTCAGCAACGTATAGACCTTCGATCTGATGGAACATTGGCGAATGCGTCTGATCAGAGTCACAACGATAAACACGGCCTGGACATACGATACGAATTGGTGGCTCACTTGTTTCCATGGTACGAATTTGCACACCAGACGTGTGCGTACGCAGTAAATGAGTGGCATCAAAATAGAAAGTATCGTGCATAGCACGCGCTGGATGGTGACCAGGAATATTTAATGCTTCAAAATTGTGATAGTCATCTTCAACTTCTGGACCAGTCGCAACTGTAAAACCAGCCTTAGTGAAGAACTGACAAATTCTTTCTTGTACTTGAGTAACAGGGTGAACTGTACCAACGCGTTGACCGCGGCCTGGCAAAGTAATATCAATTGTTTCACTTGCTAGTTTTTGCTCAAGTGCTGCCTGTTGTAATGCCGCTTGACGTTCTGTTAAAGCAGTATTAATTGTTTCTCGAACAGCATGAATCGCAGCACCTTGTACTTTGCGTTCTTCAGGGTCCATTTTCCCTAATGCTTTCGATTGTTCTGCAAGCTGGCTTTTTTTCCCTGTAAATTGCACACGCACCTGATCAAGTGCAACAAGGTCTTGAGCTGCTGCAATGGCAGCAAGCGCTTCTGTGGTCAGGGCTTCCAGTGACATATTAACTCTCAAAGCAACAAATTAAAAAATATAATAAAACACTGCATTCTAACAGTTTTTCATCAGATTGATGAAGTTTATCCATCATGAAAAATGTATTAGGCAACAAAAAGATAAAACGTATAAGATAATAGCATCGTCAATGAGATCAACTATTATGGCGCTCAATCAAATTTGGAAACAACAACTTACGCTTGTGACGTATGGTAATGAATACCTCCGTCAGAATTTAAGCTTTACCCAATGGCGACAACATCATATTTTTGACCACCATAGTTTTCAGTTTCGTGACTTAGCTTCTCAGCATTTACTCGCTCAACACTTTCAAGTTTGGCTAGAAGCGCTAAAAAAACAAGGCACCACTCAGCTCAGTTTACACTTATCAAGCCTTCTCAATGAAGAGCAAAATCCAAACAGCAACGTTGAGCTTTTGCCTTATACTCATTTTATCGTTAGCCATCAAAATGATAAGAAATTTGCATGGATTTTCGGCCATGAACTTGCTGAATGGTATAACAATGATAATGAGTTTGAAGCTCCTGCTTCACAAACCTGTGAGCTTCGTTTAGAAACTTTCTGGCGTTTTGAACTCAATGAAAAATTATCAAAAAAAATTGAAGCTGATTTAAAAAATCCGCCATGGCAAGAAATAGCTGACTTTATGGAGAGTGAATTATTTCGTAGTAAATATGCAGCAGGGTTTGAGGAACCAGAATTTCAAAAAACTCATTTTGATGGTACAAGCATTACAAGCCAAGAACCAAGACTTGCTTTAATTCCAGAGAATTATCCTGCAGATTATGCTCATCAGCTTTTATCTCGCACTCAAGCATTGGCTAATTATTTAGAACAAAAGAAACGCCTTGCAAATGATCCATTAGGAGAAGAGCTAGACCAAGAACAAATCATTAATTTAAGAAATTTTACGCAAAAAACTGATGATTTGTTTGCCAAACTTATTGTTAAGGCTGCAAATCACTACCAAACAGCTCAGATTGTACCTGTAGTTAAAGCCTCTCCGTTCGAGCAATCAAATGAAAATCCACAACATTTGAAATCTCACCACCATAAAGGCACTGGTTCAGGCGTTATTAAGCTGATTATTCTAACGATTATTATTTGTGCTCTGGCTTATTATTTTGGGCTTTAACTTAGATTAGAGTTTCCATTGATAAAGTAACTCTGTTATTTCGAAGCCGAACTCCGGTAGTTCGGTTTCGCCAATTATTCTGGCTCCCATTTTTTCATAGAAAAAACGGCTTGGATTTTTATTAAAAACTTCTAAACGAATAAAACTGTATCCATTATTTAAAGCACACTGATGAAACTTTTGGAATAACTCACGGCCTATACCTTGTTTTTGAACTTCTCTTAAAAGATAAAAAGCAAGAATTTCAGCAATATTATTTTCTGGATTTAAATAACCATCGAGAAAGCCTTTCACTATTCCATTTTCAGTATAGATAAGTAACTTATGATCAGAGTTTTTGGTGATTTCTTTCCATAACTGTTCTTTATCTAGTACTTTAAGCTCATCCAATATTTCCTGCTTAAGCATACCTGTATAGGTTTCTTTCCAACACTGCACATGTACTTCTGCAATAGATAATGCATCCTTAAAAGTAGCTATACAAATTTCTCTTTCATTTAGTAATTGCAATTCGTTTCCCTCACGTCACTACTTTTAAAGTGAAGCACCAATTTGTTTCATACAAACTTATTCAACTAAAAGCCGCTCTCGAACATGCATTAGAGCAAAACCCAACAAATTTAAGCCTTGCCATTGAGATGGATCTTGAATATGTGGATGGTCTTGTGCCATACCAATTCCCCAAATTTTATCGACTGGAGATGCTTCAACTAAAATACGATCTTTTGTGGCTAATAAGAATTCTTTCAATTTATGATGCTGAGAGAATTTAGCAAAGTTCGCCTGTACGACAATATCAAACCGTTTTTCTTGCCATAACTGTTCATCATAATTACGCACTTTACGACCTAGCTGTTTCGCCTCATTCGGATGTTTAACCTGCAAAATCTGTGCAAAAATTTCTTCATCATTAAATAATTTTGCTTTTTGCGCCATCATATAGTGCTCAGCAGTAAAGTATTCATGACCTTCCACTTTAAATTGCGCAGGAAACCACTGGCTAAAACAGCTTTTATCAACAAGATCAGCTTGTTTAGGAGTATGCCCCCAGAAATATAAGTATTTAGACTGATGGCCTTGCTGTACTTTTTGAATTAAGTCCTTTAGAAATTTTTCGTCTTTCATCATTTATCTCTGATTATTTTCTTTTTTAAAATAGAACCACTCAAAATAAAAAAGACCGCTAAAAAGCGGCCTCTTTTTGAATCTCTAAGCTTATGCAGCTAATGCGCCTTTAGCTTTTTCAGCTAAAGCAGCAAATGCTACTGCATCATGCATAGCGATGTCAGCTAATACGCGACGGTCGATGATCACTTGAGCTTTTTTCAAGCCATCGATCATACGGCTGTAAGACAAACCGTTTTGACGAGCACCAGCATTGATACGCGCAATCCATAGAGCACGGAATTGACGTTTCTTTTGACGGCGGTCACGATAAGCGTATTGACCAGCTTTGATTACCGCTTGGAACGCTACGCGGTAAACGCGTGAACGAGCACCATAGTAACCTTTAGCGCGAGCAAGAATTTTTTTGTGACGACGATGAGCCACTACACCACGTTTTACACGAGCCATTTATAATCTCCTTAGATGTATGGGCACATACGACGAACTGAGTTCACGTCAGAAACATGAACCATTACACAGCCGCGTAATTGACGGATACGTTTAGCAGATTTTTTGGTCAAAATGTGGCGCTTAAATGCTTGTTTGCGCTTAAAACCGTGTGCAGTCGCCTTGAAGCGTTTAGCAGCACCGCGGCGAGTTTTCATCTTAGGCATAACAACCTCTTTTGAACACCTGTTCGGAACGTTTGCACCATTGCAAAAACGACCTGCAGGTAAGGGAGCCGATATTCTAAAGCATCCCAACCTAAAACAAAAGTAAAATGCTCATTTTTTGATAGTAAATTGTCTATTTTATATAAACGATATTTTCTATAATCAATTATCAAATTACGAGAAAATCCATAAAATCATCGCCTATAATAAGTGCAATCCCCTAAATTCAAAAGAATATGAATATACAAAATGATGCTTTCGCTGCATTACGGTATCGAGACTTCTCTATCGTTACGATCAATCAGTTTTGCTTAACGCTCGCAATTTTGATTCAAGAAATTATTGTTGCCTATTCATTATACCAAATCACCAAAGACCCACTGACTTTAGGTTTAATCGGACTTGCAGAAGCCATTCCTTTTATTGCCCTTTCTCTTTGGGGAGGCTATTTTGCAGATAGGTTTAATAAACAGATTATTATGAAAATCTGTTTATTTTTTTCGGTTCCCCTTCCCCTGGTTTTATGGTTACTTTTCCACTTACATGGTTTAGGACATATCAGTGTTAGCTTCCTTTCTTGGGGCATTTATGCTGTTATTTTTGGCTTAGGAACAATCCGCGGTTTCTACAATCCTTCTGCAACATCTTTAAAACCATTTTTAATTCCACGCGAACTTTATGCAAATGGTGCGACATGGACAACCATCGGCTGGCAAAGTGGTGTAATTATTGGACCTATGCTGGGTGGTTTTATGCTTGCTTATTTAGGCAGAGAAACCAGTCTATTTAGCGTTGCTGTTTTACTTGGTATTTGCTTTATTTTAATTAATTTATTGCATAAACGTAATTTCCCTAAAATTGAAACTGACAATATTCTAGAAAGCTTAGGAGAAGGTTTCCGTTTTATCTGGAAAACCAAAATTGTTCTTTGGGCGATTTCTCTTGATTTAGCTTCTGTTTTATTTGGTGGCGTTATCGCGTTATTACCAATTTTCGCAGAAGATATATTAAAAGTCGGTCCGGAAGGACTTGGATATTTACGAGCTGCTCCATCTATTGGCGCACTTATCACAATGATTGCTTTGACCCGCTTTCCGCCAACTCAGCACGCATGGCGTAACATGTTACTTGCTGTAGCAGGTTTTGGAATATTTACTATTCTATTCGCCTTCTCAAAAAATATGTGGTTATCACTTTTTGCTCTTGCTATGACAGGCGCTTGTGACAGTATTTCAGTTGTGGTTAGACAAACCATTTTGCAAATTTTCCCACCAGAAAATATGCGAGGCCGCGTTGCTGCCGTAAACGGTATGTTTGTATCTTCAAGTAATGAATTAGGAGCCTTTGAATCAGGTTTAGCAGCTAAATATTTAGGCACGATTACCGCTACAATTTTTGGAGGCTGCATGACTCTGGTTGTTGTGACTTTCTGTTGGATCAAAACGAACGATCTATTTAAAGTTGATATCATCAGAAGCTCAGAAGATTAATTTAAATAGTTATAAATCAAAGCATCTTCGGATGCTTTTTTATTTTAAATAAAACCCATCACTACCCAGTAAATAAACAAATAGCGCCCTGCTTTGGCAATAACAACAATACCAAGGAAGCGCCAAAAATTTTCTTTGAAGAGTCCAGCAACCAAAGTAATTGGATCACCAATGATAGGCGCCCAACTTAAAAGTAAAGAGTAAAAGCCATACTTATGATAAAAGCGTTGGGCTTGTTCTAAACGCTTTTCAGAAACTGGAAACCACTTTCGATGTTTAAATTGCTCTATCTTTAGGCCTAACCACCAATTAACACAAGAACCTAAGACATTACCCAAAGTAGCAGTACCGATTAAAAGCAAAGCTGAATATTGTCCCTTTAATAATAAAGTTACCAACACCGCTTCAGACTGTAGAGGTAATAATGTGGCAGCACCAAAAGCACTGATAAAAAGCAAAAAGTAACTCAGCATAAGCAATTATACCAAATGACTTTTTGCTTTAAGCATTTATTAAATCTAGGCAAGAAATTAAGCCACTTTAATTGATAGTGCTTTCTGAACTGCTGGGCGTGCTGTTAAACGCACAATATATTCTTGTACATATGGATAGTCTTCAAGTTGAATACCTTGCCATTCATAACGCAAGATCCAAGGTAAAATTGCCATGTCAGCAATCGAGTACTCACCAGCAACAAACTTCTGACCAATTAATTGTTTATTAAGTACACCATATAAACGTTTAGTTTCATTTACATAGCGATCTATGGCATAGGGAATTTTTTCTGGGGCGAAACGATTAAAATGATGATTTTGCCCAAGCATAGGCCCTAACCCGCCCATTTGCCACATGAGCCACTGCTCAACCTCAACTCGCTCTTGTTCATCATCTGGATAAAATAATCCAGTTTTTCGACCTAGATATTGCAAGATAGCACCCGATTCAAATATAGATATCGGCTCACCACGAGGTCCATTTTGATCAACAATCGCAGGAATTTTGTTATTTGGAGAAATTCTCAGGAAATCTGGTTGAAATTGATCATTTTCTAAAATATTAATTGGGTAAAGGGTGTAATCCAATCCCATTTCTTCTAAGGCAATTGTGATTTTATGTCCATTGGGAGTGCCCCAATAATATAGATCAATCATTCTATTTTCCTACTCATCGTTATCATGACTGCGTCTTGGTTTATATCATGTTTTAAGAGAGACGATTAGATTTGCAACACTAAAAAATACATAAAATTCGTGAATTGAATTTCTTAAAAAAATATACCAATTGTCTTAAATAAAACTGAATAAAGAAAATTTAAATGATCTTTTTTTATTGATATGTGGGTAAAAAAAGCACTGCTTTTGCAGTGCTTTTTTTGAGTATTACTTTTTCTTTTTCGGTCCAAGTAACATACCCATTTGACGGCCTTCCATTTTTGGTGCTTGTTCCACAACCCCAAACTCAGCTACATCCGCTTCAATTTTTTGTAATTGAGCTAAGCCAAGCTGTTGATGAGCCATTTCACGACCACGGAAACGTAAAGTAATCTTCACTTTGTTTCCTTCTTCAAGGAATTTCAAAATAGCACGAAGCTTAACTTGATAATCACCAACATCAGTTGCAGGGCGCAGTTTGATTTCCTTCACTTGCACTTGATGCTGTTTTTTCTTCGCATCTTTTTGCTTCTGCTTCAGGTCAAACAAGTGCTTGTTGTAATCCATAATTTTACAAACAGGCGGCTCGGCGTTTGCAACGATCTCAACAAGATCAAGTTCAACCTCTTCAGCAGCACGCAGTGCTTCACTTAATGAAACAATTCCTTTTTGCTCACCTTCAGCACCGACGAGGCGTACTTCTTTTGCACGGATCTCGTCATTAATTGCTGGACGGTTGCTTTTTGCACCTTGTTGTTGGTTACGGTCAGGCTGTTTAATCTTTCTTACTCCACAATATACCGGCCACGTTCGGCGACGGCAGACTTCACTAAGTCAATGAATGCATCTACTGACATAGTACCTAAATTTTTTCCTGAGCGGGTACGTACATTCACTGTACCTTCTTCAACTTCTCGATCACCAAGAACTAACAAGTAAGGAATACGCTCTAGAGTACGCTCACGAATCTTAAATCCGATTTTTTCATTTCTCAAGTCAGAAATGGCACGAAGACCATTTTCTTTGAGTTTTGCTACGACTTTCTCACAAGCTTCAGCTTGAGAATCCGTGATATTCATGACACATGCTTGTAACGGTGACAACCAAGGTGGCATGAAACCAGCGTAGTGTTCAATTAGTATACCAATAAAACGCTCAAAACTGCCAAGAATTGCACGATGCAACATAACAGGCTGATCACGATCATTGTCTTCAGTCACATAAGACGCATCTAAACGCTCTGGTAAGTTGAAGTCACACTGAATAGTACCACATTGCCATACACGTCCGAGACAGTCTTTCAATGAGAATTCAATTTTTGGACCGTAGAACGCACCTTCACCAGGTTGTAATTCCCATTCCAACCCTGCGGCATCTAAAGCGTCTGCTAAAGATTTCTCAGCCATATCCCAAAGTGCATCATCACCCACACGTTTTTCTGGACGTGTAGAAAGTTTCATTTGCACTTCTTCAAAGCCAAAATCTTTATAAACATCAAGCGTCAGTTTAATAAAATCTGCAACTTCTTGACCGATTTGTTCTTTAGTACAGAAGATATGTGCATCATCTTGTGTAAATCCACGTACACGCATAATGCCGTGTAAAGAACCAGATGGTTCATTACGATGACAAGAACCGAACTCTGCTAAACGAATTGGCAAATCACGGTAAGACTTCAAACCTTGGTTGAAAACTTGTACGTGACATGGGCAGTTCATTGGTTTAACCGCATAATTACGACTTTCAGAATGAGTCGTAAACATGTTGTCTGCATAGTTCGCTGCATGGCCTGATTTTTCCCAAAGCGTAAAGTCTACGATTTGTGGTGTTTTAATCTCAAGGTAACCATTGTCTTGCTGAACTTTACGCATGTATTGTTCAAGAACTTGGTAAATCGTCCAACCGTTTGGATGCCAGAACACCATACCTGGTGCTTCTTCTTGCATATGGAACAAGTCTAGAGCTTTACCAATTTTACGGTGGTCGCGCTTTTCAGCTTCTTCAATACGTTTGATGTATGCAGCAAGCTGTTTCTTATCAGCCCATGCAGTACCATAAATACGTTGAAGCTGTTCGTTCTTCGCATCACCACGCCAGTAAGCGCCAGAGATTTTTGTCAGCTTAAACGATTTTAAAAATTTAGTGTTCGGTACGTGTGGACCACGACACATATCTAAATAATCTTGATGGTAGTACAAGCCCATTTGTGTTTCTTCAGGCATGTCTGCAATCAAGCGTAATTTGTATTCTTCGCCACGTGCAGTAAATTCAGCAATGACTTCATCACGCGGTGTCATTTTTTTAACGACATCATAATCTTGATCAATGAGCTTTTTCATGCGCTCTTCGACAGCTGCCATATCGTCTAATGTAAAAGGACGTGGCATCCAGATGTCGTAGTAAAAACCTTCTTCAATGACTGGACCAATCACCATCTTGGCTTCAGGGAAAAGCTGTTTAACAGCATGTCCGACAAGGTGTGCACAAGAGTGGCGAATAATTTCAAGACCTTCTTCATCTTTTGGAGTGATAATTTGTAAGGTCGAATCTTCGGTAATTAAGTCACATGCATCAACTAAGCGATCATTCACACGTCCAGCAACAGTATTTTTTGCTAGACCAGGCCCGATACTTTGGGCAACTTCCATAACAGATACAGCGTGATCAAAACTCTTTTGATCGCCATTTGGCAATGTGATAATTGGCATAAAAAAATCCTTAAGGAGTGATGCCCTATACGAAGGAGCATTTCACCGCGAGATTATGATCGAGGCGAACCTCAAAATATAAAAACGGTGTAAATCAAAATTAAAAAACCTGAAAGATTTTACACTTGTTCAAGCAAAGTGAAAACCTTTGAGCCCATAAAATCATAAATACATTTTGCTTATCAGGTAAACAGCAATAAATGACTTAAAAACATATTGAGATGATTTTTAAACATGTTCAACACAAGTGGTTTAAGATGAAGAAAATAGCATTTCTGCTCATTTTCTGACTGGAGGGTATTTCCCTTTAAGACTAAAGCATAGATGCTTTGATGAGTATTAAGTCATATTTTCAAAGAATGAATTAAAAATAGAACACGGAGTTGTTTCACATGGTTAGTGCTTATGATGAATTGCCACGCACACCCGCAAACTTTGTTGCGTTATCGCCTCTACGCTACCTAGAGCGTGCAGCTTATATTTATCCAAATCACGCTTCGATTATTCACGGTAAACGCCAAATTTCATGGAAAGAAACTTACCAACGTTGTTGCCAGTTTGCTTCTCAGCTCAAACAACTCGGAATTGGTAAAAATGATACGGTATCAGTTTTATTGCCTAATGTGCCAGCGATGATCGAAGCACATTTTGCAGTACCGATGACTGGAGCTGTGCTCAATACGCTCAATACACGCTTAGATGCAAAAACAATAGCTTTCATGTTAGAACATGCTGAAAGCAAAGTGCTTTTGGTTGACCCTGAATTTGTTAATCTGGCAAGAGAAGCCCTCTCTCTTATTCCCGACCAACACATTATTGTGATTGATGTAGCTGATGATGAATATGAGGGCGAGAATCAGTTTATTGGCTCTTTTGAATATGAAGAATGGATAGCTCAAGGCGACATTAATTTTGTATGGCATTTACCAGATGATGAGTGGGATGCAATTAGCTTAAGCTACACTTCAGGCACAACAGGTAATCCTAAAGGCGTTGTTTATCATCATCGGGGCGCTTATTTAAACGCTGCAAGTAACATATTGGCCTGCGGAATGAAACCTCGCGCTGTGTATTTATGGACATTGCCTCTCTTTCATTGTAATGGTTGGTGTTTTGCATGGAGCATCGCAGCCAGCGGTGGAACAAATATTTGTTTGCGCAAGGTCGACCCAGAATTAGTCATGCAACTCATTGCAGAACATAAGGTTGATTATTTCTGTGGTGCACCGATTGTTCTTTCAATGATTATTAACTTACCTAAAGAAAAACAAACTAACTTTGATCACCATGTTGAAGTAATGGTTGCTGGCGCAGCTCCTCCAGTTGCTATTATTGAAGGTATGCGAAACATGGGGATTAACGTAAACCATGTTTATGGTTTAACTGAAACTTACGGGCCTTCTGCCTTATGTGCTTCGCAATCGGGATGGAATGAGCTTTCAATTGCCGAACAAGCTCAACTTCATTCTCGCCAAGGCGTACCCTATCCGTTACAAGACAGTATGCGTGTATTAGACCCAGAAACCATGCAACCTGTACCAAACGATGGACAAACCATGGGAGAAATCATGTTCCGTGGAAATATTGTCATGAAAGGCTATTTAAAGAATCCCCAAGCGACTCAAGAAGCTTTTGCTGGCGGATGGTTCCACACGGGAGACTTAGCCGTTTGCCATCCCGATGGTTATGCAAAAATTACTGATCGCTCGAAAGATATTATTATTTCAGGTGGAGAAAATATTTCATCTTTAGAAGTAGAGGATGTTTTGTATAAACACCCAGCTGTTTTAACCGCTGCGGTGGTTGCTAAACCCGATGCCCGTTGGCAAGAAGTACCATGCGCATTTATTGAATTAAAAATGGGTGCTACAGCAACACCTGAAGAAATTATTGCACATTGTCAAAAAGAGTTAGCTCGCTTTAAAGTTCCTAAAGATGTGGTCATTACAGAAATTCCAAAAACATCGACCGGCAAATTACAGAAGTTTATTTTGCGTGAATGGGCAAAAGAACGCGCTGAGAATATATAAATAAAAAAAGCGACGCCTTGAGCGTCGCTTTTTTTATTTAAGTGCATTTAGCCTTGATCGGACAATAATGCAATTTGCTGCACATAGTTAACAAATTTAACTTTTGATGCCTCAATATCTGCTTCACTCGCCTGTTGAGTTTTATCGCGGTTAATTCTCAACACATGCTGACGCAAGGTGTGACGTTCCGATGCATTATAAATTTTACTAAATTCATTAATTGCAGGATCACCCTGCTCAATCATACGGTCAACCCAACGCATTAATTGAGCCTGTCTTTTTGCGCCTTGCTGCGGGGTTAAATAAGACAAAATAACGGTCTCATCTTCATTGCGCAATAACTTACCAATACGTTGAAATTGGCGACGACGTGCTTCAAAAGAACTAATGTTCTGCACTTCCATTAAAGCATCAATTAAACGCTCATCAACTGGAAGTTTCTGAATTTGTTTAATAGAAAGTTGTGCGAGTTGCTCACCTAAAGCAGCCATGCGTTGCACTGCTTTTTTCTGTTCGGTTTTACTTGCACGTCCTTCTAAAGAACCGAAATCTTCTTCAGTATAACGCTGGGAACCACGTGCCACGATTAATCTGCCTCATAAAATTTTGCTGCGAATAACGCCAGTACTTCATTTAATGCCTGCTCTTCGTCGGTACCATCAATGACCAATCGCAAAGTGGTTCCTTTACCTGCACCTAACATCAGCAAAGACATAATATTTTTTGCATCTACCAAATGATCGCCTTTTCCAATCTGGATCGACGAACGAAACTTTGTAGTGACCTCTATCAGTTTTCCTGATGCACGAGCATGTAAACCGAGTTTATTAATTACATCAACAGTTGTGTCTATCATGACCAGTGCTTCATTTCTCTGTGTAAGACCTGAACAGACCATTCTGCCTCAAGTGCTTGTTTTAGTCTATCTACGATATAAACCGAACGATGTTGCCCCCCAGTGCAACCAATAGAAATCGTCATATAGTGACGATGTCCTTCAGCAAATGCGGGAAGCCATTTTTTTAAGAAGTGAAGAATATCATCAAACATTTCGTTTGCTTGCGGACTTGCTTCTAAAAATAGTCTTACTGGCTCATCCAAACCAGAAAAACGTCTTAATTCTAAATCCCAATGCGGATTTGGTAAATGCCGTACATCAAAAACATAATCGGCATCTAAAGGAATGCCATGTTTGTATCCAAATGACTGCAATATGACAATAAGCTTATCTGACTGCCCTAATTTAGACAGTAAAATATGCTTTAAATCATGAACGCTTTTATCCGTTGTATCAATATGAACCGTAGCGCGGAACTGAATTGGAAGCAGTAACTGCTTTTCTTCATGAATACATTGCAACAGACTTTTAAAACGATTAGCTAATGGATGTGGACGACGCGATGCACTAAAACGCGCAATCAGATCCTGATCTTGTGTCGTCAAGTAAATAACATCAACAGTTCCATGTCTTTGTAATTGCTCAAACACATGATCGAACTCTTGCATATCTGCCCGAGTACTTCTTACATCCACTCCTAAAGCTAATTGCTCCAGATTGTTTTCATGATCTAGCTTTGCCACAATTTCAGGCAGCAATGCCAAAGGCAAATTATCAATACAGTAATAGCCCAAATCTTCTAATACTTGAAGGGCCGAAGATTTTCCTGAACCAGACTGTCCTGTCACGATAAGTATACGCTTCATGGCATGGCTGTCCTTTGATCTCTTTTATTGGGGTGTAAAGGCAACTTCTAAATTGTCAATCAAACGAGTTGCACCAAGTTTTGCCGCGACAAACAACACAATATCACGATCAAATTGAGCAGCAGGTAACAGATTTGTCTGACGAGCTTCGACATAATCAACAACAAAGCCATTATCTGTCAACTGAGTTTTGATATCTTCTACAACTTGTTGCAAATCTTTGCCTTGATGTAACTGTTGCTCAGCCTGCTTCAAACTTTGATAAATAACCGGAGCAATCTGACGATGCTCAGCGCTTAAATAACCATTTCTTGAGCTAAGCGCCAAACCATCTGCTGCACGAACAATTGGCACGCCAATTACTTCTAAAGGAATATTTAAATCTTGTACAAACTGACGAATAACGGCTAACTGTTGGTAATCTTTTTGTCCAAAGAAAGCGTAATTCGGTTGCACAATATTAAAGAGCTTAGTTACAACTAAAGCGACACCATCAAAGTGTCCTGGACGTGAACTACCACATAAAGCATCTGTAATCTGGCTGACACTGATGTTCGTTAAACGTGGTTGTGTACCGTACATTTGCTCAACTGATGGCGCAAAAATAATGTCACAGCCAACATCAGCAAGTAAGCGACTATCTTGCTCTAAAGTACGAGGATAGTTGTCAAAATCTTCGCCTGGGCCAAATTGCGTCGGATTTACGAAGATGCTTACAACCACAACATCACATAGCTTTTTCGCTTCACGAACAAGTGTGAGATGCCCTTCATGTAGATTTCCCATTGTTGGGACAAAACCAATAATTTTACGTGCAGCTCTAGCAGGATTTAAAGAAGCTGCAAGACCTTGTATGGTGGTTTCTGTTTTCATGAATTACAGCTCAACGTGAAAAGTATGTTCTTTGGCAGGGAAAGACTGATCCTGCACAGCAGCATGAAAAGCTTTAAAAGCATCTAAAATTGCAGTTTCACCTGATTGCTCTTTCATAAAGTTACGTACAAAACGCGCAACTCGACCAAAAGTTAAGCCCAACATATCTTGTACAACCAATACTTGACCATCAGTTGCATTACCTGCGCCAATACCAATTACAGGCGTATTTGGGAATAATTCAGCAATTTCTTGACCCAATTGAGCAGGAACACATTCAAGCAATAATACCGCCGCACCCGCCTCAACCACTGCTGTACAATCAGCAATAAGCTGATCTGCTGCTTCACGTGTTTTAGCTTGTAATTTATAACCACCGAATACATGTACAGATTGAGGAGTTAAGCCTAAATGTACACAAACAGGGACGCCATTACGGGTTAAGACCTGCACGATTTCACTTAACCATGCACCGCCTTCGATTTTCACCATTTGAGCGCCAGCTTGCATGACTGTTCTTGCATTTTGCAAAGCATCATTCAAGGTTGCATAACTCATAAATGGCAAGTCAGTCATAATCAAGGCATGCTGATTACCACGGCGCACCGCTGCCGTATGATAAGCCATATCTTCAACGGTTACTGGCAAAGTTGAATCTCGCCCTTGAATTGCCATTCCAAGAGAATCACCAATTAAGATTGTATCAATTTCAGCAAGTTCCATTGCTTTTGCCATGCTTGCATCGTAACAAGTTAGACAAGAGAACTTACGTCCTTCGGCTTTAAATTTTCTTAAGTCACTTAGACTAATCATGATGATATCCTCTACAGGAGTTTGCAGAACATAATGAATCAAGGGCTTAAGCCCAAGACTCATCCGCAAGTACAGTCAGCGTTGGCTGCTGTATCAGTTCTAAATTTTTAAGTGGCTGATCATTAATCTGTAAATCAGCATCTAAATCTAATAAAGGAATCACAACGAAATCTCGTTGTAGAATGCCTATGTGCGGCACAGTTAAGCGCTCATTGTGAATTTTTTCATTGCCATAAATAAGCAAATCCAGATCTAAGGTTCGCTCACCCCAACGACGAAGCCGTACACGACCAGCTTCTTGCTCAAAACGTTGTAAATGATCCAGCAAATCTAAGGGCGCAAGATCGGTAATTAATTTTGCAACTGCATTTAAATAATTTGGCTGATCTTGAGGTCCCATAGGCGGACTTTGATAAAGTCTAGAGACTTTAACCATTCCTAACGTCTTAAGCTTAGCAATGGCTTCAGATAAAATTTGACGTGAATCGCCTAAATTACTTCCTAAACCAATATAAGTGGTTATTGTCATTGCGTTGGCCCAAAGATGACTTGGCTTAAATCACGTTGTACCCGCTTACGTTTTAAAATTGGATGATCGCCTATCACGCCTGCTTCAGAAGTAGTCGCTTTTTCAACAAATCGGCCAACTGCCTGATCTTGTCTAGTACGTTCTTTTTTCCCACGGCGAGTACGTGGTTCCGGAATATCAACCAAAGGTTCAATTTCGGTGTCAACTTTATTACTTTCAAGAGGTTCAGCAGCAGCTTTACGACGGTTTCTAGCTTTCTGACGATTATATTGGCTAATCGCAGCTTCTTTTTCGTCATTTGACATTTCTTGGTAGGCTTCCCACCAACTTCCCATTCCTTGTGTTGTGTCATCACCAGATTTTTCACGAAGTAATAAGAAGTCAAAACCTGCACGGAAACGAGCATGTCCAGCCAATGCTTCTATTTGCTGTGGTTTTGGATTAAGCAAACGAGTTTGCATTTCCCAAACTTCACGAATAAAAGTTTCTGCAAAGCGAGGAATAACTGTACGTGTTGCTTGGCGTTTTAAGACATCTAAACCAGCCTGCGCACGGGCTTCAGCCGGCACAATACCTTTAGATAAATAAAACTCACAACGCTCTAAAAATGGTTGCCACAATAACACTGCATAGAAAAATGCTGGGTTAATTGTTTTCCCAACCTGAATACGTTGATCTGTATTTTTTGCTGCTCTTAAAATAAATGGAGTGAGGTTAGGCTGAATATCTGCAAAGAGTTGCTTCCAGACACCAAACTCAATCAACATTGGCAAAACACGCGCCAAATGTCCCATTGTGAACAGCTTCTGAGATTCATCGTATAAACGATGCGGAGAGACATCACGCAGTAATTGCGTCATTTCAGTATCAAAGATATCGAGAATATTTGAATCAATTTTGAAATTTAACTTAGCTGCAAAACGTAGAGTTCGCAGCATACGCACTGGGTCTTCTTCGAAGCGCTGTGCCGGATCGCCCAATAAACGTAGAGTTTTATTTTTTACATCGTCAATTGCTTTGCAGAAATCGAGCACAATACTCTTACGCGGTTGGTAATATAGCGTATTAATTGAAAAATCACGTCGAGCAAAGTCTTGTTCGATAGTACCCCAATTATTGTCACGTAAAATCATGCCTGAGGCACTAGTGACTGCTTTTTTAGGAGGGGCACGGAATGTAGCAACTTCAATAAGCTCACGCCCTGAATAGACATGTGCCAATTCAAATCGACGACCAATGATTCGGCAACGTCTGCCAAAAACTTCTTTAATTTGAGAAGGTGTCGCATTGGTCACTGCATCGAAATCTTTAGGATTAAACCCTAGCATTAAATCACGGACACCACCCCCAACAATATAAGCTTCATAGCCAGCTTTAGTCAGGCTATCGATCACATCTAAAATCGAAGAAGGAAGTTGGGCTGTGGACAAACCACATTTTGACGCTCGCAAGGTTTGCAAAAGACGCTGTCTCCTACGTCAGGACGTAAATAACAAGTTGTCGCTAATCATAGCTCTAACGCACACAAAGGGCAATTTGATTCTCTGTAGTTTGCGCATGAAATGACAATTGACAAACAGATGATTTATAAAGTCAAACGCGCTTTATTCTTTTCAAAAATGGCTGGACCAATGCCCTTTACGCTTTTAAATTCATCAATATTTTTAAAGCCACCATTCTTTTGACGGTATTCTACAATCGCTTGAGCCTTTTTCTCACCAATACCTTTTAGCTTTTGAAGCTCATCAATATTGGCTTGATTCAAGTGAACTTGTCCCGAAGAGTCAGTCATGGCTGAGCTTTTTGGAACGCTAGAATGCGAGGCGTGTTGTATGCTTAACTTCTGATCATACATCTGCTGTTTAGCCTTCCACTCCTTAAAATTTTGATCAAAAGATTGAGCCTGAACAAAGCTTGAAGAAATCAGGCTCCAAAATAAAACAATAAAAAGATAAGACTTACTCTTCCAAAGATTCATGCTGAGATGCATGTATTTTTTCCCCTAATCTTAACTGCCGCTTTGCCTGATTCCACAATTCATCCATTTCAGACAAGGTCATGTCTTCTAATGTTCTTTGCTGTTTTTGCACTTGATCTTCAATAAAAGCAAAACGGCTTCTAAATTTATGTATTGTTGATAAAAGTGATGTTTCACTTGAAATCGCAAGTTTACGTCCTACATTGACTAATGAAAACAGGCAATCTCCAAATTCATCTTGAATTTCATCAATATTTTGATTTCTCAGTGCTTGTTTAAACTCATCTAGCTCTTCTTCTAGTTTTCCATAAGCATCTTCTACGGTTTCAAAGTCAAACCCAACTTTTGCGACATTTTCTTGAATTTCTTGTGCCTGCAATAGAGCTGGTCCATGCTTTATTTCATCCAACCTTGATTGCGGCTTGCCTTGTTTTTCTTGCTGTTTAATTTGTTTCCAAAGCTCACTTACTTGCTCTGGCGTTAAATTATTAAATTGATCTGCCTGAAAAACATGTGGATGGCGGCGAATTAACTTTTCACTTATTGCCTCAACCACATCTTGAAAGTTAAAAGCACCTTGCTCACTAAACATTTGTGATTGAAACACGACTTGTAATAACAAATCGCCTAGCTCATTTCTGATTTCATCGATATTCCCCTGACGAACAGCAGCCTCGACTTCATATGCTTCTTCAATCGCATATTTAGTCAGTGACATTGGGGTTTGTTCTTGATCCCACGGACATTTTTCTCGTAACTCTTGCATGATTTTAAGCAATTTATCCATGGTAACCCTCAAGTTTAAAAAGTCGGTCAGTAAAACTAAGATTTTAATTTGTTATGATCAAAATCAAAGCGATTAAATCAGTCGCACTATTGTACTGACAAAGAGAAAAAAGATGAGATACAGTATTCTGATTAGTGGTGCCGCTCAAGGTATTGGGGCTGAAATTGCACGTGTATTCTACAAACAAGGATATAAAGTAGGCATTTATGATATTAATGAATCGCTTGCTCAGAAATTGGCAAACGACTTAGGGCCAAATGCCTGTGCCGGCTATCTAAATGTAAGTGATTACGACCAATGGCAACACATATTAAAAGAATTTACTGAATGGGCTGGCGAACTCAACATCTTAGTAAATAATGCCGGTATTTTATATTCTGGCGCATTTGAAACAACTGATATTAAAGCACACCAAAGAACAATAAATATTAATGTAAACGGTGTCATCAATGGCTGTCATGCTGCCCTACCTTATTTGAAGCAAGCTTCTTTTGCACGTGTTATCAATCTATCTTCAGCTTCTGCAATTTACGGGCAAGCTGACCTTATTTCTTACTCAGCCAGTAAATTTGCTGTTCGCGGAATTACTGAAGGTTTAGATGTGGAATGGAAAAAATATGGTATTCGCGTTTTAGATGTGATGCCGCTGTTTGTGCAAACTGCAATGGTTAACAATATGGATGCAGGCACTATTCAAAATATGGGGATAGATTTAACTCCAAATGATATTGCTCAGCAGGTGCTTGCGCTTGTAGAGAAAAAAGCTCATTTCTGGACACCTACTCACACTCCAGTTGGCATAAAAACCAAACTGCTTTACCAACTCTCGACTTTAAGCCCTCAGTTTCTAAATCGACTTACTAACATTTATTTATCCAGAAAGTAACGCATAGTAAAAAGGCTGTCATTTGACAGCCTTTTTACTCAATTTATTTAAACACCTTGAATCATGCGTCGCGCACTAATGATTCCAGGCTGTTGCTCTAAGCGAGCCAATAAGCGAGAAAGCTGTGCTAAACCCTTAACCTCAATTAACAACTTCATATTGGCAATACCATCTGCTTCAGAAATTGTATTGACCTGACGAATATTGATTTGGTCAGAGAAAATCACTTGAGTTAAGTCTTTAAGCAAACCACGACGATCATACGCTTCCACCACAATTTGAACGCTTTGACCACGTGTTGGTTGCATTTCCCAATCGGCTTCAACAGCACGCTCTGGTTCTTGCTTAATCATACGTTGGTAGTCTGAACAAATGACTTTGTGGATGCTAACACCACGGTTCAAAGTAATATATCCAGCGATTGACTCACCATGTACGGGCTGACAGCACTGCGCGATGTGCAGCTCTACATTGTCTAAACCATCAATTAAGATTCCATGAGCCGATAACGTATGGCTAGCACGTGGATTTAATGCTGGTTTAAGCACTAGTTCAGGTTCATCCTGATCTAGATGCATTTGACGGTTCACCTGATTAATCAAGGCATGTAAGCTAATATCACCGCTTACTAGACTCACTAAAATGTCATCACCCGTTTTCACGTTAAAATGTGATGAGTAATCATTTAGGTCGATACTTTTTGGGTGAATCGCTAGACGAGCTAACTCTTTATTAAGAAGTTCACGGCCAACTTCAAGATTTTTACTACGATCTTGCTGTCTAAACCAATGACGTAGCTTGTCACGGGCGCGAGAGGTTTTAATATAACCTAAAGAGTTGACCAACCAATCTCGGTTTGGATCACGATCTTTTTTAGTTAAAATCTCAACCTGCTCACCAGTTTTTAAAGTATAGGTAAGTGGCACATAGCGCTGGTTAACTCGCGCTGCATAACACTTGTTACCTACTTCCGTATGCACATGATAAGCAAAATCTAAAACTGTTGAGCCACGTGGCAATTCTTTAATATCACCATCACGACTAAAAACGTAAATCTTCTCAAAGCCTTCAAAATCTTGTAACTGTTCAAAGCCTTCTGTTTCATCTTCGTTTTGATGTACCGTCGTTTCATTACGCTCTTGATAGTGCTCTAAAACAGCACGTAATGAATGCAAACGATGATTAAAGGAATGGTCAGTATTCTTTGAACCTTCTTTATAGTTAAAGTGCGAACATACGCCTAATTCTGCTTCGTCATGCATCTCATGAGTACGAATTTGTACTTCAAGCGATTTATTCTCGGCAATTACAGCAGTATGCAAAGAGCGATAACCATTTGCTTTCGGGTTGGTAATATAGTCATCAAACTGATGCGGAATATGACGCCAGATTTGATGAACAATACCTAAAGAGTGATAACACTCAGGAACACTATTGACCAATACACGTAAGGCACGAATATCATAAAGCTGATCAAAACTCAGGTTTTTGCTTTTCATTTTTCGATAAATCGAATAAATGTGCTTCGCTCGACCTGTGATTTCTGACTCGATTCCGTAAGACGCTAACTCATTTTTTAAACGATCAATCACAAACTGAATATAGTGTTCGCGTTCTAATCGTTTTTCATTCAGTAATGACGCAATTTCTTTATAACGATCTGGCGCTAAATAGCGAAAAGCGAGATCTTCAAGTTCCCATTTAAGCTGAGCAATACCGAGTCGATGCGCCAATGGCGAATAAATAGTAAGAATTTCACGTGCTACACGTTCTTGACGTTCACGAGATGAATTTGCTAGTTCTCGTAAAGAATAGGTACGTTCAGCAAGTTTAATTAAAACAACACGAACATCTTCGGTAACCGAAATCAGCATTTTATAAATGCCACTTAAATGTTCTCGTTGATTATTATTAAAATGATCTTCTAACCGTTTATTTTTCTCAATGAGTTCCGAGAGCTTACCCATTGCCAAAGTACCTTTGACAAGGTTATAGACCTGCTCCCCAAATTTCTGTTTTACTTCTTCTATATCAGTAATGTCTTCACGCACACTACGATAGAGCATTGCTGCCGATAGAGTATCTTCATCTACATGGAGATGCGCCAGAATGTCAGCCATTCCAACGCCTGTAGCGAAAGTATTTGAACGATGATTAACCGTTGAATCCAACTCTTTTTGCAGGGTTAAATGAGCAACCTGCTCAAGCTGTTCAAGCTTCGCCCCATCTAATATTTCACGCACCCGATCCAACCATGAGGCTAAACCGATTTGCGTTTCGGCGGCATGCTCTACAGTCGTTTCCTCGGACAACTCAGTTAGTTGTTCAGGTAACTGTTCACGTACTGTGACCATACCATTCTCCTCAATATGTAACTCATGTTTTTAATCGTTTATCTCTTGAATTTTTTCAAATAGTGCAATGGATTCAACATGTTCTGTGTGCGTAAACATGTCCATCACAGCTGCTTTTTTTAACTGGTAACCATATTGGACCAAAACACCCGCATCCCTTGCCAGTGTAGCTGGATTACATGATACATAAACGATTCTTTTTGCTCCAAAATTTGATACATACTGCATAATTTCATATGCACCAGCACGAGGAGGATCAATCAATAATGCATCAAATCCTTGATTTGCCCAAGAATGATGCGAAAAATCTTTTGTTAAATCTTGTGAAAAGAAGGTTGCTTGCACCAAACTATTGCATTTTGCATTAGCTGTTGCCCGTTGCACCATTTCTTCACTCCCTTCCACACCGACAACCTGACCACTCTCACCAACACATCGTGCTAACGGGAGTGAGAAATTGCCTAAACCGCAAAATAGATCAAGTACCTTTTCACCTGGTTGCAATTGAAGCAATTCACATGCCAATTGAACCATTTGTTCATTTACTGTGGCATTGACCTGAGTAAAATCCAATGGCGAAAAAGCAAAATTTACATCAAACTGCTCTAAAGCATAGTGTAAACGTAAAGCACCTTTTTCATCATCAATACGATGAATACTTTCAGGCCCCTTAGGCTGCAAATACAACTGCCACCCTTTGTCTAACGCAAATTGCTTTAATTGGTTGACATCAGAATTGTTTAATTTTTCTACATGACGAACCAACAAAGAAATTTCATGATCACCTTTTGCTAATTCTACATGACCTATATGCGCTTTGCCTTTTAGACTTTGGAGTAAAGTACGCAGCTCAGGCAAGCTATCTGATAGTTTTTTATCCAAAACACTACAAGTGTGGATAGAAGTTAGCCGATTACTATGATGTTCACGAAACCCCATAATTAAGCGATCTGGCTTTGGCAGATAGCGCACCCCTATTCGAGCACGACGACGATAATCTGTTTGTAAAGATCGAATTGGCTCAAGCCACTGTTCAGGCTGAATTCCTGCAAAATGTTGTAAATGCGATTGGAGCACACTTTGCTTTAACCGGATTTGTTCATCAGGATGGATATGCTGCATGCTACAGCCACCGCAAATACCATAATGAGGACAAATTGCATCTATGCGATGAGTTGAAGGCTCTCCTAACAACTGCACCATCTCAGCTTCTTCAAGACGCTTTGCTTGATGGGTAATCTGAGCCTTTACAATTTCTCCGGGCAATGCATAGCGAATAAAAACTTTCTTGCCATGCTTATCTGCTGGATGATCAGGATGAGAACCATAATGCGCAATTCCTCGCCCCTCATGAGAAAGTGTTTCAACTTGAAAAATGTATTCAGGTTGTTGAGGCTTGCGAGATTTGGCTTGTTGTTTCAAAGGATGAACCTAAAAATCTGAAGGATTAAAATAGTGAGAAGTAAATTCAGTATGTTTCGAAGTACGTTCCCATACTTCAAGAAAGTCAGACTGCTGCGGCATAGTCTGTAAATATTCAATACTCGAGCTAATCCAGTGGTTATGTTCATCTACGCTCAACTGACCTTTTAGTACGAGCCAACGTAAATAAATAAACCATGTATTGAGTACATCCCCTTCACAATAGCTAGTCAATTTTAACCACTGTTGATTACGAACATATTCAGGCACATGATAACCCGATTCACCACGTTTACCCGGCAAACCTAAAATGCAGGCAATATCATCAAGCTTTTGAAAATTACGCCCATTAAACATTGCCATCACGTCCATTAAATCAATGTGGCGATGGTGATAACGGTTTTGGTAATTATTAAAACGCTTCTGGCTATCAATCTCACCTTGATCAAACAAGCCCGGTGCAGAAAGCCCATGATACATCGCGCGAAACAGAATAACGGGTAAATCAAATTGTGAGCCGTTCCAACTCACTAAAGTCGGATGACGCTTATCAAAAATTGACAAGAACTTTTGCAAAATCTCAGCTTCAGAATATTGTTCACGACTAAAAGAAAACAATCTGAAACCAGACTCATCAATCCATAGACCAGAAATACAAACAATTTCATGCAAAGGTAAGCGCTGAAAATCCATGCCTGATTCTTGACGACGGAGTTTAGTCAATGCTTGCTCTACATCAGCCTCTGGTAAATCAAGATGATATAAATGCGCTCCCGCTTTTAAATCAGTTAAAGTTTCAATATCAAAAACCAAGGTAGGGAAACGCATTATTTCTCTCAATTATGAGTTATCGTCCTGTACTGAAAACAATCCTGTAGACAAGTAGCGGTCGCCACGGTCACAGATAATGCAAACAATAACAGCATCTGGATTTTCTTCTGCAATCTTAATGGATGCCCATACCGCGCCACCTGAAGATGTACCCGCACTAATGCCTTCCATCCGCGCTAATTTACGCATGGTCTTTTCAGCATCAATTTGTGGAATATCAATAGTACGATCTACACGACTACTATCAAAAATAGTAGGTAAATATTCTTTCGGCCAACGGCGAATACCAGCAATGCTTGAGCCATCTGCTGGTTGCAAACCAATAATTTGAATATCTGGGTTTTGTTCTTTTAAATATTTAGAAACACCCATGATGGTACCAGTCGTACCCATTGAGCTTACAAAATGGGTGATTTTCCCACCTGTTTGTTTCCAAATTTCAGGACCAGTTGTTAAGTAATGAGCTTCAACATTATCAGGATTACCAAACTGATTTAAAACGTGCCCTTTGCCTTCTTTTTCCATTTGCAAGGCTAAATCACGAGCACCTTCCATACCTTGCTGCGGTGTTACTTCAATCAGCTCTGCGCCATAAGCCAGCATGGCATCTTTACGCTCCTGACTCATGTTGTTCGGCATAATAAGTTTCATTTTATAGCCACGCATTGCAGCAACCATTGCCAAAGCAATACCTGTGTTCCCACTGGTTGCCTCAATCAAGGTGTCGCCTGGCTTAATTTGACCACGTTTTTCTGCCTGCATAATCATGTTATATGCAGGACGGTCTTTTACAGAACCTGCCGGATTATTACCTTCTAATTTTGCTAAAACCGTCGCTTGCGTATGAGAAGCTAATCGCTGCAAACGAACTAGAGGTGTCTTACCTACATAGTGATCTAACAAAAATTCGTCGGCTAAAAAGTCAGGTTGTGTATTACTCATGATCAATACCTATATCGAGGTGCGCCTATTGTATGAAAAAATGCTCGCTACTGCACCCATTTCAATATGCTTTTTCATGAAAGCGATTAAAGCTCGGTCATTTATAAAATGCCGTCTGTTTTAAAATAAAGCGTGATAAGATGCCGTACAGAGAGATAAATCTGATGTAGCCATGTCTAATTTCAATAAAACCTTATCGAAACGCTTACGTCTGAATCATGCATATGGGCAATTGATTGCTCTAATTTTTGTGCCGATTATGATTTTAACAGGGGTCGGTGCTTTTCTGGTTTTAACTGAAACGTCACATTCGGTAAAACAACAACAGCTACATCACGCCTCAGCAATTTTAGCTCGCTACAATCAAATTGCGAAAGATCTATATACGCTAGTCGAACTAGAGCCCGATGAATACGATCATGCCCAGCACATTATGCAAAGCATGTTTAGCGAAAAAAATCTTAAACGCGCGGTATTAATTGATAACAATGGACAGACTTATTTAAGTATTGGTTATCGCGATAATCGTTATTGGCCGAGCTTTCCTAGTAATAATAGTTTTTTTGGTCCAATCTCTTATAACCACAATAATATTTATGGACTGCAAATTAGCAATAAAGCTGGAAAAGCCCCAGTTTGGTTAATGATTGAAATGGATAACCAGCCTCTAGAGTTGGCACGTTATCGCATTATGATTGCCCTCGTCATTACTGGATTAATGACCTTATTATTACTTTTACTGTGCTTGAATTTTTACTCTCGTCGCTGGATTGCGCCGATGTATGAAATTCGCATGCAGTTACAACGCCTAAATGCAGATACTCTAGACCAGCACCTAGTTATTAACAGTACTGGGGAGCTACGCTTACTACAGCGTGATATTGCAAATGTTGTTAAGCGATTACACTTTAGCTTTTTAGAATTAAAAGAACACACTGAACAAACAGAAGAAGACTTACGCAGAACACTAGACACCTTAGAAGTCCAAAACATTACTTATCGTCAAGCACGTGACCAAGCGATTTCATCAAACCAAGCGAAGTCAGTTTTCCTTGCCAATATTAGTCATGAGCTTCGAACACCTCTAAACAGTATTGATGGCTTTATTCATTTATTGCTTCGTCAGCAAAATTTAAATAATGAGCAAAATCTTTATTTGCAAACCATTCGCAAGTCATCTGCCCATTTATTGGCATTAATTAACGATGTATTAGATTTCTCAAAAATTGATGCGGGTAAATTAGAACTTGAAACAGCACCTTTTGATTTAGAAGAAGCCATCTTTGATGTCATGGATATGCTGTCTCCATTGGCTGCTCAAAAACATATTGCCATGGCTTTTTACTATGCGGACAACATTCCACAAGAAGTGATTGGCGATGCTTTACGCTTCAAGCAAATCTTGACCAACTTGATTTCTAATGCGATCAAGTTCACTCCTGATGGTGAAATTATTGTTCGCGTTCGTATGGAACATGATGATATTGGGCAATGTCTGCTTCATTTCAGTGTTCAAGATAGTGGTATTGGTTTAAGTGGCACAGACCGTAAAAAACTATTTGAATCATTCTCGCAAGGTGATGCCTCAGTTACACGTCAATTTGGTGGTACAGGTTTAGGTTTAGCTATTTCTAAACAGCTTGTTCATCTCATGCATGGTCAAATTGGCTTTGAAGATAACCAAGAACGTGCACCAACTGAAAAAGGCTCAACCTTCTGGTTTACCGCACAATTTGTGGTAGATGAAGACTACGAAATCGAACACCCGCACTTTGAACATTTACAAGTGGTGTCGTATCTTGCACACCCTGCTACAGCAAGTGTTTTACGTTACTACCTTGAAAACTACCATGTTCCTCACATCGAAACTCAATCGATTTTGGACTTGTTTAGCCGCTTAAAACATCTTGATCAGAAAGATAATACATGGCTCATTGTTGACCATAGCGGCGACACAGAGGCATTATTAAAAGAAATACGTAGCCGTTATCAAGGTAATTTAGCCGTCTATGGCTATCAAATGACGCTTGAGCCAAACATGCTCAGTGAATACCGTGCTCGCCCTCTATATCAACCATTAAGTCGAAGTGGACTTATTCAATTATTAAATGATCAGCCTATTTTTGAAGAGGAACAACAAGACTTTAATGGTCAGGGTTTACACATTCTGGCAGTAGATGACCATCTTCCTAACTTAATTGTTTTAGAAGCCTTGCTCGGTGAACTCAATGTTAAAACAACTAAAGCACTCAGTGGACAAGAAGCACTTAACCTGATCCAAGAGCGAATTGACCAGAAACTTAAACCATTTGATTTAGTGTTTATGGACATTCAAATGCCTGTCATGTCAGGCATTGATACCACTCGTGCTATTCGCTCTTTAGAATCGACTTTAGACGGAGAAATGCAATTACCAATTATTGCGCTCACTGCCCATGCACTTGCCGATGAAAAACAAAAACTCCTTAAAGTAGGCATGAATGACTATGTCACCAAGCCAATCCAAATGGAGCAAATCATCCAGATCTTAACGCAATGGACTAAAAACAACTTTACAGCAAAAGCTTTAGATAAAGACCATCATGTCGTTGCGGAAGCTTTAGATCCACAAATTTTAAACTGGCAACAAAGTTTGCAGCTTGCAGCAAATAAAGAAGACTTAGCGCAAGATCTACTTAAAATGTTAGTTGATAGTTTTCCAACTGAACTAGATGAAATGCAGCAGCTCATTGAACTTGAAGACTTCCCTCAGCTTGAGCATGTTTTACATCGCCTCTATGGTGCTACTCGCTATGTAGGCGCCCCAAAACTACAACAAGTGACCGGTGACTTTGAACAGTTTATTTCAACGCTGCGTAAAGAACGCCGTATAGCAGATGAAGGTTTCATTGAAGAAGTGATGCAGCGCTTTAATGAACTAGGTCTTGTCGTTAAAGAAGTAGAAAGTGCAGCCCATCAAATCTTGGTGATTCCTGACTAACATCTCTATCAAAGAGGCATGACTGGGCTGTCATGTTTCCAAATTACAGCCATGTTATGCTCCGTTCATCTATAAAAAAAGAAGCGGGAATCTCATGGCACTCTTACGTATTGAAAAAAATAATGGCATTGCAACGGTATATTTAAACCGTCCAGACAAACGCAATGCAATGAGTTTTGCCTTATTAAAAGAGTTAGTTTCAACTGCAAAAGCAATTAAAAAGGATAGAGATATTCGCTGTGTTATTTTGACAGGCGAAGGGAATGTGTTTAGTGCTGGAATTGATTTATCCGACCTAAACAATCCGAAAAACTCTGCTTTTGCCATTTGGGAACTTGTAAAACCCGGACAAAGTCTTTTTCAAAAAGCATTTCTGACTTGGCAGAATTTACCTGTCCCAGTTATTGCTGCATTAGAAGGATATTGTTTCGGCGCGGGTATGCAACTTGCGTTGGCTTCCGACATTCGAATTTCTCATCCAGAAACAAAAATGTCGATTATGGAAAGCCGTTGGGGTTTAGTTCCTGATATGGGGCTTACTCGCTCATTAAAAGGTTTAATTAGCGTTGACCTTGCAAAAGAACTCACCTTAACTGCCCGTGTTTTTGACGGGAATTATGCAAAAGAAATCGGTCTTGTGACTCATTTAAGTGACTCACCTCTAGAGAGAGCAAATGAGATTGCAGCTGAAATGTTACAACGCTCACCTGATGCCCTCACAGCAGCAAAACGTGTACTTGATGCAATGGAGCATCAACCAGAAAAATCATTACGTCTAGAAAAAATCTGGCAACTTAAATTATTACTTGGTAAAAATAGCAAACTTGCTCGTAAAAAAGACAAACATCCGGAAGTTAATTTTTTACCACGCCAATATAAATAAAGAGCTTAGATGATGAATTTTGATCGTAATACCCCTATTGCTTTTTTAGGTATGGGGCTTATGGGAAGTCGGATGGCAACCCGCCTTATTCAAGCCGGCTTTCAAGTTTCGGTTTGGAATCGAACCTTCTCTGCATGTGAAGAACTGATTGATATCGGCGCCCAACCTTTAGAACTTTCAAATATTGGTGACTACCCTATTATTTTAATCTGTCTAGCAGATGATAAAGCCGTAGAGGCAGTATTTGAAAAAATTCAGCCTAACTTAAAAGCTGAACAAGTTATTGTGGATTTCTCAAGCTTATCTGTTGCTGCAACAAAAACGCTTGCTCAAGCAGCTGCCACACATGACGCTATTTGGATTGATTCACCTGTATCAGGCGGAACAGCTGGAGCAGAACAAGGCACACTTGTCATTTTTGCAGGCGGTGATGCTCAAATGATTACGGAACTAACGCCTGTTTATAATGTTCTATCTCAACGTGTAACGAGAATGGGCGATACAGGAACTGGCCAAGCCACCAAAATTTGTAATCAACTGATTGTTGCAGCCAACAGCGCCCTTATTGCTGAAGCTGTCGCGCTTGCAGACCGAGCTGGTGTAGATACGACTTTACTCGCTCCAGCTTTAGCAGGCGGATTTGCGGACTCTAAACCCTTTCAAATTCTAACTCCACGTATGGCAACTCATACCTTTGAGCCAGTTCAGTGGAAAGTTCAAACATTATCTAAGGATCTTAATAACGCAGTAACATTGGCTAACAATGTTAATTTAGACATCCCAGTTGCACAAAAAGCTCTATTACAGCTACAAACTCACCAAAAAAATGGCTTTGCTGAGAAAGATTTAGCTACTATGATTCAATTAGTAGAGCAAAAATAAACGGAGTTTGAGTATGGGTCGTCTTGCAGTCAATTTATCCATGATTTTTACCGAAGTTCCTTTAATTGAACGCTTCGCTCTAGCCCATGCACAGGGCTTTGAATATGTAGAAATTCAATTCCCTTATGAATTAACTATTGCAGATATTCAAACTCAACTCGAACGCTATAATCTTAGTCTGTGTCTAATTAATGTGCCTGCGGGTGACCTTATGCAAGGCGGAAACGGTTTAGCAGGCATTCCCGGCCAAGAAATAGCTTTCCATGAAGCATTAGAGTTAGCCATTAGCTATGCCACAGCTTTAAAGGTTCCTCGTGTTAATATTCTAGCGGGCAAGCAACCGCTCGATGCCGACTTACTGCCTTGTTTAAAAACCTTAGCAGCTAATTTAAAACTTGCGTGCAACTTACTCAGTGAACACGATATAGAACCCGTTTTTGAAATGATTAACGGTACAGATATGCCCCGCTTTTTAGTACAAAATATTGCGCAGGCACAAGAAATGCTAGAAGCAGTCAACGACCCTATTCTAAAAATGCAATATGACTGCTATCACATGGCAATGATGGGCGAAGACGTTCTTGAAGGTTTACAAGAGAATATTAACTCAATTGGTCATATTCAATTTGCGGACTGTCCGGGCCGTCATGAGCCAGATACAGCTGAAATTCCTTATGAACAAATTTTTTCTTGGTTAAAACAAAGTTCTTATCAAAACTATATTGCAGCAGAATATAAGCCTGAAAACACTTCAAATCAGTCATTTACATGGAAGAAAAAGTATTTTTCCGATGATGTAAATATATAAACTGTTACGAGTTTTGTTTGAAATTTAGCGCGAAAACCACTATATTAGATAGTGAGTAATTGTCAGGAAAATATACCCTATATGAATTTAGAACCATCGCCCAGCGTGTCTAATTCTCACGATTTCGCAATGAATACCTCAAATAAAGACGTACAAACTTGTCTCAAAGTCGTCCACGACGCTTTAGTTGATGTAAAAGCAAAAGATATTCTCCAGTTAGATGTTAGCTCAATTAGCAATGTCGCTGATGCTATTGTAATTGCGAGCGGTACTTCTACTCGTCATGTGAAAGCACTTGCAGACAATGTTGCAGAAGAAGCTCGAAAAGCCGGTTTCCGCCCGATTGGCGTTGAAGGTGAACGAGATGCAGAATGGATCTTAATTGATCTCGGCTTTGTTGTAGTACATGTGATGCTACCAACAGCTCGTAAATTTTATGATTTAGAAAGCTTATGGCGTACCGCTCCAGAGTCGGTTGCTTAAAATTTTGCTTTTAAAAAAAGCGGCTCTTTTGAGCCGCTTTTTTATTTACTAAATAAAGATTTTAACCATTTTCAAATATCCCATCACCCCCACAAATACCAATCATCACTTACAACCAAATTTGACATGACAAATTGTCAGATTTGCAGCACTATATATTTTCTGAAAGTCCTCACCAATAAATAGCATAACCGGAGTACAGAAAGTGAAGATATTAATTACAGGCGCCAATACGGGCATTGGCTTTGCTACAGCAGAACAACTCGTTAAACAAGGGCAACACGTCATTCTAGCGTGCCGAAATCCACAAAAAGCCCATGATGCGCAGAACAAACTACTTTCACTTAATCAAGGCCAAGTCGATTTAGTTTCCCTCGATTTAAACAGTCTTGAGTTAACCCGAAAAGCAGCAGATGAAATTGCTGATCGCTATGGCAGCCTTGACGTACTTATTAATAATGCAGGCTTATTTGCCAAAACCAAACAATTGACTAATGAAGGCTTTGAGCAACAATTTGGGGTTAACTATTTAGGTCATTTTTTACTTACCCAAAAATTACTCCCAGTTTTAAAACAATCTCCGAAAGCACGTATTATTCATCTAGCATCTATTGCTCACTGGGTGGGTTCAATTAAACCCAACAAGTTTCGTGCAGAAGGTTTTTACAATCCCCTGTTCTATTATGGGCAATCAAAGCTTGCAAATTTATTATTTAGTAATGCATTAGCAGAACAGCTAGCTGGAAGCTCAATTACTAATAATGCATTACACCCCGGCGGTGTTGCTTCCGATATTTATCGTGACTTACCAAAACCGGTTTATGCAGCGATGAAATTAGGATTAGTGCCAACTTCAGTTCCAGCAAATCTCATTACAGAAATGGCAACTGGAGATGCTTGGCAAAACCGTAATGGCGAATATGTCAGCGCACATATGCCAGACTGGAAATCATTACATGCCAAAAATCAGCAACTGGCACGCGACCTCTATCAACAATCTCTAAACCTCGTAGAAAAATTTCTTTAAACAAATAAGCCAAATAAAAAAGCCACCCAAGGGTGGCTTTTACAATCCTGATTGGGGTCAGATTAGTGACCACCACCATTGATTGCTTTTGTCATATCTTCAACAACTTTTTTAGCATCACCAAAGATCATCATTGTTTTTTCGTTATAGAACAAATCGTTGTCTAGACCAGCATAACCTGTTGCCATAGAACGTTTAATCACCATGATTGTACGCGCTTTATGAGCTTCAAGAATCGGCATACCATAAATTGGCGAGCTTGGATCATCTTTCGCAGCAGGGTTTACAACGTCGTTTGCACCAATTACAAGCACTACATCTGTTGCAGGGAAGTCTGAGTTAATCTCATCCATTTCCAAGATGTCTTCATATGCCACGTCCGCTTCTGCAAGCAATACGTTCATGTGTCCAGGCATACGACCAGCAACAGGATGGATTGCGAAACGAACGCGAACACCTTGCTCTTTTAGAATTTCACATAATTCTTTTACAGCATTTTGTGCACGACCTTGCGCCATACCATAACCAGGTACAATCACAACGCTGTCAGCATTTGACATCAAGAAGCCAGCATCATCAGCAGAACCAGAACGATGGTTACGTTGAACTTGCTCACCTTTGGCAGCAGTAGCAACCGCTGCACCGCCCATTGCACCACCAAACAATACATTGATGATCGAACGGTTCATTGCTTTACACATGATGTACGACAGAATCGCACCAGATGAACCTACGAGAGAACCCGCAACGATCAACATGTTGTTTTCAAGTGTAAAACCAATACCTGCCGCAGCCCAACCAGAGAATGAGTTAAGAAGCGATACTACTACAGGCATATCACCACCACCGACCGGTGCAATCCATACCCAGCCAAATGCAAGCGCAAGAGCTGTCATTGCCCAGAAAGCAGTCATGTTGCCAGTCGTGAAGAAGTAAAATCCACAAGCCAACATCGCAATAAAGATAAGCGCTTGAACAGGTTTAACCCATGCACCAGAAATTGTTTTAGCCCATTTTTTCGCAGCCAATTTACCGTACGCAAACACAGATGCAGTAAAGGTAATCGCACCAACGAAACAACCAACAAACAATTCAAATAAGTGAACTTTGCTCATGTGCACATGTTGCACACCAGCTGCCGTTAAAGCTGCTTCATTTTGTGCAAACAATTCAGTTAATTGGTTGTTATGTAAAATTGCAGCAATTGCAATTAAAACAGCTGCCAAACCAACCAAAGAGTGCATAAGCGCAACAGTTTCCGGCATTTGCGTCATTGGTACAGTACGAGCACGTGCAATACCTACGATTGCACCAAGCACCATTGCACCAACAATCATCCAGATCACTGGGTTATTCGCAACAAAGAAAGTCGTTACAACTGCAATCGCCATCGCGATCATACCGTAACGGTTACCTTGAATTGCTGTTTTAGGGCCAGACAAGCCACGAAGCGTCAAGATAAAGAGAATTGCACCTACAAGGTACAACCAGTTCGCATTTGCTTGAATAAATTCCATGTCAAAGCCCTCTTATTTCTTTTGCTTAGGCTTGAACATTTCCAGCATGCGTGCAGTTACTGCAAAGCCACCGAAAATATTAATGCTTGCCAAAAATACTGCAATCGCACCAAGTACGCTCACCACATTTACACTTTGAAATGCAACGTTAGCATCTACACCCAAAATAGGTAGACCCACAGTTTGCAACATCGCACCCACTACAATAATAGATGACAATGCATTGGTTACAGCCATAAGCGGCGTATGTAAAGCTGGTGTAACACCCCAAACTACGTAATAACCTACGAAGATGGCAAGGACGAAAATTGTAATAGTTTCAACCATGAGAAATCTCCTTAACCACGCTTAAGCAGTACTTGACCGCCATGAGTGACCAATAGGGCTTTTTGGATTTCGTCTTCTTGATTAATCGCAAAGTTTTTCTCTTTGTCGAATAAAGTCTCTACGAAATTAAAAACGTTACGTGCATATAGCGCTGAAGCTTCTGTCGCTACAGTTGCCGGAATATTTGGGATACCCAAAATTTTCACGCCATTTTCTGTAAAAACAGTCTCGCCCACTTTAGAGCCTTCAACGTTACCGCCAGTTTCAACAGCCATATCTAAAATGACAGAACCCGGTTTCATCTTGGCAACAGTTTCAGCCTTAATCAGACGTGGTGCATCACGACCCGGCAAGAGCGCAGTAGTAATCACGATGTCAGCGTTAGAAACAGCCTTATCAACAATCGCAGCTTGGTCTTTGATGTATTGCTCACCCGGCATCCATCCATAACCATTTTTAGCGGCATCCGCTGCACGTTGTTGTTCTTCTTCAGACATTGGTACGTCTAACCACTTACCACCCAAAGATTCAACCTGATCTTTTGCTGTAGGACGTAAATCGGTCGCCTCAACAATTGCGCCTAAACGCTTTGCGGTTGCAATTGCCTGAAGACCTGCAACGCCCACACCCATAATCACAACACGAGCAGGTTTTACAGTACCAGCAGCAGTCATAAGCATTGGGAACATGCGCTGATATTCAGCAGCAGCAAGCAAAACTGATTTATAACCAGAAAGGTTTGCCTGAGAAGACAATACGTCCATATTCTGCGCACGAGAAAGCGTACGAGGAAGCAATTCCAGAGCAAAAGCAGAAACTTGCTGATTCGCAAACTGATCTAGCTCGGTATTACGATAAGGATCAAACATTGCTACAACAGCAGTATTTGCTGCAAGTTTTTGAATTTCCCCGCCTTGTGGCGCGCGAACTTTCAAAATAATTTGACTACCCGTATAGGCATCATCCGTAATGGTTGCACCGACCTGTTCATAAGCACTGTCAATGTACGCGGCCTTTACACCAGCACCACGTTCAATCACAACGCTATGACCAGCGCTAATCAACTTCTTTACTGTCTCTGGCGTAGCAGCTACACGATTTTCACCGACGACAGTTTCGGTTGGGATTCCGATCTGCATGAGCGTTCCTCAAGCTAATTTCTCATTGTCAAAAACATTGCAAGCTGCAATGTTTCCCCCATGTGTATTCTTTGTACAGAATTTGGATTCTAATTGAACTTTTTTAAAATACCACCCAATATTTATTTAATAAATACCCATATTTTGAACTGATGATTCACGATATTTGATTTGAGGTGTAATATAGGAAGATTTTTCTTTTTTTGTAGACAACAGTCTCTCTTATACAGTCTTGTATATGAAAATTTCGTTTTCTTCGTTTCAAATCGGGTCTTTTTTTGCTCTTTGCTCTGCTTTTCTATTCAGTACAAAAGCAATCTTTATTAAACAGACTTATGCCCTTTCTCCATTAGTAGATGCTACAGTCCTGATGGCTTTACGCATGTTAAGCGCTTTACCGTTCTTTCTACTTATTTGTTGGTTTAACAGGCATCATAATCAGGGCATAAAAAAGAAGGATTGGCTAATTTTAATTTTTGCCGGTCTATTAGGCTACTACTTTGCCAGCTGGCTCGATTTTATGGGCCTCATGTTTATTAGTGCCTCTCTTGAGCGAATTATTCTATTTTTATATCCCACGCTTACTGTCATCGTCTCAAGCTTACTCTACAAACAAAAATTAGATGCAAAAAGTTTATTTGCCATTTTTCTTAGTTATGGTGGAACCGTGCTGGTTATGCTTCAAGAGCACAACAACGCACCAATTCAGGGCAACTTCTGGTTAGGTACAAGTTTAGTATTTGCAAGTGCTGTAGCTTTTGCAGGCTATTTGCTATTAACCCCACCATTAATTAAGAAATTTGGTTCTTGGAATTTCACTGGGTTAGCATTAACTGTGGCTTGTATCGGCACATTAACCCACTATGCACTCAGCACACCTCAACCTATTCAACTTCTATTACAGCTACCCTCTAGTGTGATTTGGTATGGGGTTGGTCTAGGCTTTTTAGTGACCGTCTTACCTACCGTTATGCTCATGCAAAGTATTGAACGATTAGGTGCCTCTCAATCTGCAATGATTGCTTCGATTGGACCAGTTTTAACGATTTTGCTTGCTGTTGCTTTTTTAAATGAACATTTAAATATGTGGCAATGGGTCGGTTGCCTTCTCAATATTACTGGTGTGATGATGATTACACTCAGAAAGAAAAGGCTAAAACATTAAATTCTCTTGACCTCAACTTAAGTTGAGGTTGGATACTCATCTAAATTTTAATGAACGGTTGAGTTCCATGAATAAAGAAACTTTTAAAATCATAAATCCATCAACTTTATATGACCCTACCCCAAATGCTTATAGTCATGTGGCTGTAGTAGAAAATTTTAAAAAGATTATTCATATTGCAGGTCAAGGTGGCGAAAACTCAAAAGGTGAATTAAGCCCAAGTTTTGAAGAACAAGTTATCCAAGCCATTAATAACATTCAACATGCTTTAAAAGCCGCCAATGCAGAGCTTAGTAACATTGCAGTGTTAAGAGTTCTAGTTGTTAACCACTCAGATGAAAAACACCAAATTTTGATTAAAATTATGCAAAATTTATGGAAAAATCATCCTTTTCCAGCCTGTACACTCATTCCTGTACCACGCCTTGCACTAGAGCATATGCTCATTGAAGTCGAAGCAACCGCATACACCTAATAAAATCGAGAGAACATCATGTCTACCCCTGAAGATATCAGTCAGAATAAACCTTTGCTTTGGTTGATGGCAGCAGCATGTGGCTTATGTGCAGGTGTGAATTACTATTGTCAGCCGCTGATTCACTCGATTCAACAAGAGTTTGCTGTAACTCAAGCACAAGCTGCTTTAACAGTGACATTTGCTCAGGTGTCTTATGCCCTCGGTTTACTCTTTATTGTTCCAATGGGTGACATCGTTAATAAAGCCAAGGCCATTCCATTTTTAATGGTGCTTTGTGCAATTGGCCTATTTACTTCTGCTTTTGCTGTGAACTTGCCTATGCTATGGATTGGTACAATTTTAGCAGGCTTGTTTTCTGTTGCCGCTCAAGTGCTTATTCCTCTTGCCACAATGACTGTAAAACCCGAAAAAACTGGCGAAATCATTGGTTTTTTAATGAGTGGTTTATTAGTGGGGATTTTACTCTCTACCAGTCTGGCAGGCTTATTTTCGAACCTTTTTCACTGGAAAATGGTGTATGTAGTAAGCGGCGTATTAATGCTGCTGCTAGCATTTACCTTAAAAAGCCGCTTGCCTTATGTCTTACGTATGAAAATGAACTATGGGCAAATCTTTGTTTCCATGGCTCAACTTTTAAAGCAGGAAAAGCGATTATTATTAAGAGCGCTTACAGGTGCTTTCGCCTTTGCAGCAGTAAGTATCTTGTATTCCACTATCGCCTTACTCCTTACCTCAGCACATCACTTACCTGATCTCTTTATTGGACTAGTGCCTTTAGTGGGCATCTTCGGTGCTTTATCAACACGTTACATTGGTAAATATGCGGATCAAGGACATACTGGCTTACTGACATGGATGGGCTGCGGGCTGTTCTTAGTAAGTTGGGTTTGTTTCTACTTCGGACAAACTCTACTTTCTACTTATGTTATTGGTTTTGCTTTAATTCAATTAGCACTCGCGCTCGTACACACCAGTAACCAAAGTATTATTTTCCGTTTACGACCAGATGCAAAGTCTCGTATTAATGCCATTTATATGACGACTTACTTTATTGGTGGCGCAGGCGGTTCAGCATTAGGAATTTTTGCATGGAACCGTGGTGGATGGACCATGACTTGCCTTGCAGGGATTGGACTAGTTGTTCTTTGTATTTTATTTAGCATGTTCGATACGATCTTACAAAAAAAGAAAATGGTTTCCCAATAAGGTAACTTGTTATAAATCATCTTTCTATATTCAACCCAAGGGTGGTTATAAATTACTCGGTTAAATGCCCCTGTCGATTCAAGCATAAACCTCGTATAATGCTGCCCTTTCATTAATTTAGCGACTTTTGGGCTATTGGTTATGCAATCACTTCAATCGTTACAACCTCGTATTTCTGTCGCACCCATGATGGACTGGACTACAAAGGATTATCGATTCTTTGCACGCCTGTTTAACCCAAATGTTGTACTTTACACAGAAATGGTGACCACAGGTGCGATTCTTTTTGGCGATGCAAAACGTCATTTGGACTATAGCGCACAAGAACATCCTATCGTATTGCAACTTGGTGGCTCAAATCCGCAAGAGCTTGCGACCTGCACAAAAATGGCCGAAGACTGGGGTTACGATGAAGTCAACCTCAATGTTGGCTGCCCAAGTGACCGTGTACAGAACAATAAAATCGGTGCTTGCTTAATGGCAGAACCAGACTTGGTTGCTGAATGCATTCATAACATGCAAAAAGCAGTCAGTATTCCCGTAACGGTAAAGCACCGTATTGGTATCGATGACATGCAATCTTACGAAGAGATGCTTCATTTCGTAGATACTGTTGCGGCAACAGGTTGTACTTACTTCGTTGTGCATGCTCGTATCGCTATTTTGAAAGGTCTATCTCCGAAAGAAAACCGTGAAGTTCCACCTTTGCGCTATGAAGATGTTTATCGTTTAAAACAAGAACGTCCACATCTCACCATTGAAATTAACGGCGGAATTAAAACATTTGCCGAAACTCAAACACATTTACAGCATGTTGATGGTGTCATGATTGGCCGTGAAGCCTACCATAATCCGTACTTACTCGCGGAAATGGGTCAGCTTTGGAATTTAGAGGCACCTGATCGATTCGATATTATGGAACAAATGCTGCCTTATATTGAACAACGTATGGCTGAAGGTGCTCCTCTTTCAATCATTACGCGTCATATCTTAGGTCTATTCCAAAACTTGCCAGGTGCTCGAAAGTGGCGTCAGGCACTAAGTGGTGGAAATGCAAAAACTTTAGGTGATGTAGAACAGGCTATTAGCAACATGCAAGCAGCTCTAATGCGTACCGAGGAATATTTAAAAGAGCAGCAAGCTTAAGTTTGTGAGCACTTCTTAAATTGTAAGAAAATGTGGCATTTTAAATCAGAGACTTAGATTTTGAGTATATTCGCAAATGTTGAAGCAAAATATTCAAATTTAAGCTCTGGTTAATTATTTATTTATAATGATATCAATAATTTAAATTTCACTATTTTTAATCACTCTTTTGATGAGTATCTTTTTACTCCGAAGCAGGTACCTCTGGAAAAAAGATACGTTATTACATAACATAAACAAAACTTTTAAGGTACGCCGATTAGTATCTCTGAACGCCACAGGTAGGTGGTGATTTTTTTAATATGGATATGAGTAGCACGGTAGAGATTTCACGATGATTATTTATGACGGACAAGTAGCTGATAATTACATGTATCAGGATTCAAATCAGGCAGCCATTGTTGTATCCCACAGCACCCCAAGCCTCCCTTATCCCTTCACCATGAAACCCAATAATCATCAGACAGAAACTTCCAGTACTCCCGCCATAGATATTGATAAATTTGTAGAAAAATTAGAAAGTGTTACCTCTAGACGCAGTAAAGCTCGTTGCGCACGCAGTATCCGCCTTGCACTAGAATCTGCTGGTGCCAATGTCGAAAACCACCCAATCGCAGCTTCAGATTGGGGAGATACCTTAAAAAAGATTGGCTATAAAGAAATTAATCCAGCCTTTGATGAACCACAAGAAGGCGACATCTATATCATTCACAGAACCCGTAACCATGTTTATGGACATATTGCTGGATATACAGGAAGTGAATGGGTCT
This sequence comes from Acinetobacter sp. NIPH 542, assembly GCF_000369825.1. Taxonomy (NCBI): domain Bacteria; kingdom Pseudomonadati; phylum Pseudomonadota; class Gammaproteobacteria; order Moraxellales; family Moraxellaceae; genus Acinetobacter; species Acinetobacter sp. NIPH 542. The sequence goes on along the minus strand of NZ_KB850205.1, from coordinate 422,380 downwards.
CTGACTTCAAACAAAATAGTTATGATGTCTATAAAGATGATAGCGTAACCTATACTTATTACCGATTAGGGCAAGCTACTTAAGAACCAGATGTTCAATCACTTGAATCATTTCAAGCACCTTATCAAACAAACATTTTGAATCCAGCTTGGCTTCTTTTTTGCTTTATTTTCATATTGTACTCGTCAAAAATAATGATGGAACTTTATGAAAAGAATATTGCTGAGCTTTTACTTACTGACGTCGTTTAGTATGACGTATGCTGCCCCAGATACAAAAGTTGAAGAGGTTTTAAAAAAAGTACCTGAAAAACGGATTTATCAGCCCCAATATTTATTAAAAGAAACCACTCCTAAAGCTCGGATCCACGTGATACGAAAACAATATTCAAATGGACTACTAGATTGTCCTTCCGTGATTTATCACGACAAGAAGAAAATTCTATCTTTGCACTCATTTGAAGAAGCAACATTTTTTCTAGAGCCTGATCGTTACTATATTCGCTATGAGGTTAACAATAGTGGTTGTATCAATTTGGAATTTTACCAGCATAAACGCCCCAAAATGGACATCCTATCTCAGGAACGTCAGTTAGAAGGTGATACCGAATATACATTTACTATTAGTGAACACACTGGGCCACAATAATATTTCAGCAGAAGTTAAACATATTACCTCTCACACTTGCAGCAGCTGGTAGATCTGCTCAACATAGGGTTGAATCAGATCACTCTGGTTTGCTCTGTAAGCTAAAACTACTTCAGATAAAAGATTCTTATTTTCTAGAGGAATCAATTTTACATTTTTGGGTAATATTTGCTTAAACTCTTGGGGAACAATACTAATACCCAAATTTGCAGCGACTAACTGTAATTGGTTTAACTTACGTGATTGGATCGCCGCTGCTTTAGGCCAGAAGCCAGCCCCTACACATAAGTTTGAAACTAAATAACTCAAACCTCCCCGCTTAGAATGAGGGGTAGAAACGAAATATTCATCTTTTAAATCTTTAACTTGAATCTCTTGTTTATTTGCAAACTTAGTATGATCAACATGCACAGCCACCATTAAAGGTTCTTCATATAGCTTAACAATATTGATCTCATCTAAAGTATGCCGAACTGGTGGTCTAATCAAACCAATATCAATTTCTCCGCTCATTAAAGCTAGAATTTGATGCTCAGATGACAAAGTGTTTACCTCAAAATTGATTTCTTGCGTTAAGCTAATTTCTTTTAATATCTGAACCTTTTTATCATCCATAATAATACTGCTTGAGTGAGCAATTTTAATCTGGCGATTTTTTCCTTCGGCAATATTCTTAGAAACTCCAATGATTTCATTTAAATAATGCATATTATCTTTTATTTTTTTATAGAAGACTTCTCCCGCCGTTGTAAGTTTTATTTTCTTATCAGTGCGATCAAATAACTGAAAATCAATTTCTTCTTCCAGTAATTTAATTTGTCGACTTAAAGCAGATTGAGCAATAAAGAGCTTTTCTGAAGCAGCAGTAAAACTCCCTTCTTCTACAATTTTTATGAAATATTGAAATTTTTTTAATGTGGGCATCACCATCTCAAAATTAGATTATTAGGTCTATTTTCTATATTAGATTAGATGGGTTGCCTTTGCTAGAATTTTATCAAGACCACTCACTTGATTGAATTATCATGAAGTATTTTAAAGGTTTCACCATCTTCACTGTTGTTGTTCTAATTTTATGGTGCTTTAAATTTTATGATCAGCAGCTTCCAACACAGCCCAAACACGACACTATAGAGTTATATGATTAAATCGTTTTTCTCAAAAACAAAAAGCATGCCCTCCAACATAAGAGCATGCTATTTTTATATTTAAATTAGGCTTTCTTCAAATCGAGTTTCTTCAAAACTTCAGCCACAGCAATCATGGCAAAGCTTGAAGTCACCACTACTGCGGAACCATAGCCACCACAGCGTAGCCCAGCCGAAGGACAAACATCTGCACTTGAAAATGGATTATCGATTGAGTAAACACAAGTAATTCCAAATTTCTCTTTCGGCTTTTTACAGATGCCTCGAGCACGAAGTTGACTACGTAGCTTCGCTAACATTGGGTCTTGTTCTGTTTTGGATAAATCAGCCACACGGATTTTAAGCGGATCGAGCTTACCACCTGCTCCACCCGACACAATCAACGGAACTTTATTAAAACGGCAATGGAGCATTAAAGCCAACTTTGCTTTAACGTCATCAATGCAGTCCAAAATAATATCGGGTACAGGGGTTAACAGCGCTGTGACATTCTCTGGTGTTAAGAAGTCATCAATAATATTTACTTTAATACGTGGGTTAATTTGGCGACAACGTTCCGCCATAATCTCAACTTTTTCACAGCCTAAAGTTGATGTCATTGCAGGTAACTGACGGTTCACATTTGATGCTGCAACCACATCCATATCGACCAACGTGATCTCGCCAATACCCGTACGTGCCAAAGCCTCTACCGCCCAACTACCGACACCACCAATACCAATCACCATCACATGACTTTTTTCATAGTGCTGGAACGATGAATCACCATAAACTTTGGCTACACCTGCAAAACGGCGGTCATATTCATCTTGTTGAAGATCGGTCATTGCTACTCTTTGAGGGGATATAAAACACGGGAGGTATTTTACTGCTTTTCAAAACCAAATTGCTACTTGGCACTAGTCAGCTATCTGATTGGTGCCAAAGCCATTCACAGCCTGAGTGAGGGTCAAGCAAACACTGTTTGCTCCGAACGCAAGACAAACAAAGTGCGTAGTTCCACTCAAGCACAGCTTTCGCTTTACGACACGGCAAAGATTATTAATCTTTGCTATTCGCGTCTCAGGTTTTGCCTACTTTTGCCAAAACAAAAGTAGGGTTATAAGCTACTACCATTAGAATTTTTTACGACAAGGCTCTGCCGTGATAATTCCTCCAATACCAACCAATACAAATATTGATTGGTATTAATCTCAAAATAACATTAACCAGCAATCAAATTCCGCAGTACATAATGCAAAATACCACCCGCTTTAAAGTACTCGACCTCATTTAACGTATCAATTCGACATAACACATTAAAGTGGCTGGCGACTCCATTTGGCCCTTTTACATCAACCTCAAGAATTTGATGAGGCTGAACGCCATCAGACAAACCTCGAATTGATATCACCTCATGACCAGTTAAGTTGAGCGACTGTCGAGTTTGTCCATCAACAAACTGTAGTGGCAACACGCCCATACCCACCAAGTTTGAACGATGAATACGCTCAAAGCTCTCAGCAATCACTGCCTTCACACCTAACAAGTTTGTTCCTTTGGCAGCCCAGTCACGTGAAGAACCTGTTCCGTATTCTTTACCAGCAATAATCACAAGCGGTGTATGTTCTTGTTGATAACGCATTGCAGCATCATAAATAGCGAGCTTTTCACCACTTGGCACATGAATGGTATTACCACCCTCTTCACCACCAAGCATCTCGTTTTTAATACGAATATTGGCAAAGGTCCCGCGCATCATGACCTCATGATTACCGCGTCGAGAACCATAGGAGTTAAAGTCTTTTGGCTCAACACCTTGCTCTTGTAAATATCGACCTGCCGGACTGTCTTTTTTGATATTACCTGCTGGTGAAATGTGGTCAGTCGTTACTGAGTCACCAAGCACTGCCAAGATATTTGCTTGTTCAATATTTTTAATTGGTTTTGGTGGTTCACCAATGCCTTCAAAGAATGGCGGATGACGGATATAAGTCGAATCATCAGCCCATTCATAAGTTTTACTTTTTGGAATCTGAATTGATTGCCAGCTTTCATCACCATCAAACACCGCAGCATATTCTTTATGAAACATGTCTGTATTTACTTTCTGCAAGACAACATCAATTTCTGCCTGACTTGGCCAGATATCTTTTAAATAGACAGGTTGTCCATCTTTACCCTCACCAAGAGGCTCTGTTGTCAGGTCGGTACGAATATTCCCAACCAAACCATAAGCCACTACAAGAGGCGGTGAAGCTAACCAGTTTGTTTTAACTAATGGGTGTACACGTCCTTCAAAGTTACGGTTGCCAGAAAGTACAGATGCAACATTCAAATCATGGCATTGAATTGCATCTTCGACTGGCTCGGGTAATGGGCCTGAGTTACCAATACAGGTTGTACAACCATATCCCACCAAGTTATAACCCAATTCATCTAAATACGGCGTAAGCCCAGCAGCCAACAAATAATCAGTCACGACCTTAGAACCAGGTGCAAGAGAGCTTTTCACCCATGGTTTTCGTTGCAAGCCTTTTTCAATGGCTTTTTTAGCAAGTAACCCCGCCGCTAACATCACGCTTGGGTTAGAGGTATTGGTACAAGAGGTAATCGCAGAAATAACAACATCACCATGATTTAACGGGTATTCCTGCCCTTCAATCACGCAAGATGGACTTTCATGTTGAATATTTGCTTTTTTTGCCTCTACAGCAGTACCACCACCTTCATTTTCTAGACGTTCTTTTGCTTCTTTTGCTGGTTTTAGCGTTAACTCCATGAGTGCATTAAACGCTTTAGGTACTTCTGATAACAGCACTCGGTCTTGCGGGCGTTTTGGTCCTGCTAGACTTGCCTGAACCGTACTCATATCAAGGCTTAAAGTATCTGTAAAAACAGGTTCATCACCAGCATTTCGCCATAAACCTTGTGCTTTGCTATACGCTTCAACCAGTTCAATACGATCATTTTGACGACCAGTTAATCTCAAATATCCTAGTGTCACCTCATCAATTGGGAAGAAACCACAAGTCGCCCCATATTCTGGTGCCATGTTGGCAATGGTTGCACGATCAGCAAGAGGTAAATCGGCTAAGCCGTCTCCATAAAACTCTACAAATTTACCCACTACCCCTTTTTGACGAAGCATTTGAGTAATGGTCAGCACCAAATCAGTTGCAGTAATCCCTTCTGGTAGTTTTCCTGTTAATTTAAAACCAATGACCTCAGGAATCAGCATCGAAATCGGTTGGCCCAGCATAGCCGCTTCGGCCTCAATTCCCCCTACACCCCACCCTAAAACACCCAAACCATTAATCATGGTGGTATGTGAATCTGTACCCACTAAAGTATCGGGAAAAGCAAAAGTCTGACCGTTATCTTCACCTAGCCACACCGCTTGAGCCAAATACTCTAAATTGACCTGATGGCAAATACCTGTGCCCGGTGGCACTACACTAAAGTTATTAAATGCTGATTGTCCCCAACGTAAAAATTGATATCGCTCACCATTACGTTGCATCTCGATTTGTACGTTTTCTTCAAAGGCCTGATCATCAGCAAAATGGTCAACCATCACAGAGTGGTCAATAACCAAGTCTACAGGGGATAAAGGATTAATTTTTTCAGGGTCACCACCCGCTTGTGCCATTGCTGCACGCATGGCAGCCAAGTCAACCACAGCTGGAACACCAGTAAAATCCTGCATTAAAACCCGTGCAGGTCGGTACTGAATTTCTTGATCTGAACTACGGGTTTTTAACCACTCTGCTAAAGCATGAATGTGTTCCGTTTTAACGCTATGCTGATCTTCAAACCGTAATAAGTTTTCCAATAATACCTTTAAAGATTTCGGCAGTTTGGCAATATCCCCTAGCGTTTTCTCTGCTTGGGCTAAGCTAAAAATCTGATAATTGCTGGAACCTACTGTTAGCGTCTGTAAAGCATTAAAACTATTGATACTGCTATACTTAGCCATTGGGTTATCCTCCCATGTCTGGCAATGTTATTTTTCACGTTTTTACATGTTGTTTTCTTACTTTAAGCTTCTTTTTTAATCGCTGTGTTTTGTTTTAGTTACTATTTCTAATCTTTGATTTTTATTACGATAATTTCAATGCAGTGAGAGAGTTTTTCCACAGCACCTCAGCCAAATCTGACTCTGGCATATTTAAATTTTCAGCCAAACTTTGTAATACATAAGGCAAATTAACAGGAGTATTACGAGTACGTTGTTCAGTTGAGGTTTGGCAGCAAAGCGGTGTCATATCAGGGCAATCTGTTTCAATCACCAAGTGCTCGGCACCTATAGCCTGCACAACAGTATGAAGTTTTTTTGCGTTCGGATTGGTAATCTGTCCTGTCACACCAATTTTAAAACCAAGCTTAATAAGGCCTTTTGCCTCTTCTACCCCACCACTAAATGCATGAGCAATGCCACCCAATTTAAATTTTTGAGCTTTTAATATAGCAAGCACATCACCATGCGCTTTTCGAATGTGGAGTAATACTGGTTTTTGGTATTGAGTTGCAAGCTCTAACTGATCTGCAAAATATTGTTTTTGCTTAGCATATATATCGGGCTGCTTATGTTCTTTTAAGAAAGTATCTAGGCCAATTTCACCTACCGCCACACAGTCCTGTTGCTGCAAGATATGTTCCAGCTGAGAAAGATGTTCTGGCTGATGTTGCTCAATATAAAACGGGTGTAAGCCTGGTGCTAAATATGAATTTGGCACTTTTTCCCAACTCTTTAACTGATGATGAGTTTGCACCAATTCATCAAAGCGTGACTGCACAAAACCAATTAAGACTAATGCATCTACGCCCACTTTTTTGGCATTAAGCGCTAACTGTTGCCGATCTTCATCAAAATCGGCAACATCGAAATGGGTATGGGTATCAAACAAATGCATTAGCCAGCACTTTTTGCAACTGGTGCCGAAGCTGGTTTAGCTTTAGCCTGTGGCAAATACTCTTGTTTCAACACTTCCTGTAATTGGTCATATGGAATGACTAATCGAGGTAATCCCACCACATATGGTCCAATTTCATATTCACCATATTGAAGAATTAAACCTTGCTCACCCAATAAGAAGTTATCAGATAACTTAAATGGCCAAGCTTGCTCATACTCACCCACATTATCAGCCAGTTTAGAGTCTGCAACCCAAGTCTTAAAGGCTTCATGGGCTAACTTTTCTAATGCAGTTTTTTGCTGTGGGCGTAACAAATCTTCAAGCTTGATCTGCTTTTGTTCTTTTAAATCAAAATTATAATAATGCTGTGCAGCAGAACCATGTGCTCCACCTAAATAGCTACTACTATTCAGTACCACGGTTACGACTTTACCTTGAGCCTGCAAGATTTTAGGTTTCACCAAAAGATTAATTTGATGATTACTACTTAAAGCTTTCAACTCATTGTCCAAACCAATAAATGAATTGGCGTAACGTTGAACCTGCGCATCAAAACTATTTTTTTGCTCTGCACTCGCAACTGCTGAAGCTTCTGTTTTTTGATCGGCTTGCTTCACTTTAGCATCTGGTTCAGCAATCTCTAAAATTTGACCTAAAGTCTTTAAAATTTGCTGATCTAGAATTTTGTCAATAAATGGAAAATTACTCTGCAAACGTTCAACTGTGAATTCGGGACAAGTTTTACCATCACAATCCGGTAAAGCAACCTTAGTAGGAACTGTTTCACCCTTCAAAGTCAGCTCTACTGGTTTTTGTTCCTCGACTGCTGGTTTCTGCTGCTCTTGAGAATCCTTAGGATCAGCTTTAGGTTGGCATGCCACCAAAAATATAGCAGAAGCAAGCAAAGTTAATCGCAGTGAAGCTTTAGAAGATAACATCATATTTTGCCTTTTATTCTAAGGAGATTACACAGAGCCTTTTCTAAGAAATTAGCGCATATAAATAGAGGTTGCAAATTCTGCTACCATCTTAAAACATTTGTTCATAAACCTCGGGTTGTAATATTTTTTTGGTTTGTTCTTTAGATAAATAAATATCGAGCTGTGGAGCTTCTTTAGTGATCTGGTTTGCCTGATAATGTAAACCAACACCTTCGCCATCAAAGAACCAATCTGCTTGTCCCCAATATAAAGTTTTTGGTGCTTCTTTCTTTATGTCAGCAGTCTGTTTTTTTAACCAGTCTTGATAGGCCACCTGCACCATTTGATGCACAGTCGTTTGTTGATCTTTTTGTAAAACATCTAATAAAGCTAAGCTTTTATGAAGTTTTCGGTCGGCCACAAAAAAGTAATAACGATCTTTAATCGTGAGCTCTTCTTGCTTGGTATCAAGTCCTAATTGCAATAAAACATATTGGTTACGCTGCGATGCAATACGCGTATGAAGATGTAATTCGTAAGCCCGATTCTTTGAATATTTATCTTGCCATTCATCAGACTTTTTAACATAGGCATTAATGGCTTGCTGCAAGCTTAGATCTTTTTTCAAATCAATTTGGTCTTGGATCACTTTAGCCTGACTTTTAGCAATCCATTCATTTAGCCATGCATCTTGGGTCTTTATCGTTTGAATATCGACATCAATACAATTTTTCTTCTCACAAAATGGCAAAGCATAATCAGCTTTTACTTGTTGTAAGTTAAGAAATGGCAGTACTTCAGCTTTTTCTATATGTTGAGTTTGGGTAGACGCTAGTTTTGTTTGAGAAGATGATGAAGGCTGAGTTCTTTTCCAGACAAAAAGACAAATTGCCAAAATTAATATGATTACTGCAACTACAAGCGCAATAATTGTCTTTCTATTCAAATTCATTTCATCATCCTTTCTTATTTTTCAAAACAAAACAGCTTCTATTCGAAGCTGTTTGTCACATTAAAATGATCAGTGTTCACGTGTGTTACGGAACTGAATATCAGGCCAACGCTCTTGCATAATCTGCAAGTTCACTCGGCTTGGCGCAAGATAGGTTAAGTGTCCGCCGCCATCGATAGAAAGTTGATCATGTGCTTTCTTCTTAAACTCATTCAGAGTTTTTTCGTCATCACAGTGAATCCAGCGAACTGTGTTAACACTTACTGGCTCATAAACACAGTCAACCTTATATTCTTCTTTCAAACGATAAGCAACCACATCGAACTGAAGCACACCTACCGCACCCACAATCAGGTCATTGCTGATTTGTGGCATAAATACCTGAGTCGCCCCTTCTTCCGACAACTCTTTCAAACCTTTTTGCAATTGTTTTGACTTCAATGGATCTTTTAAACGCACACGACGGAACATCTCTGGCGCAAAGTGAGGAATACCTGTGAAATGTAAATTTTCACCACTGGTAAAAGTATCACCAATTTGAATTGTGCCATGGTTATGCAAACCAATAATATCGCCTGGCCATGCTTCTTCTAAATGTTCACGCTCACCAGCAAGGAATGTCAAAGCATCACTAATACGAACATCTTTACCAATACGTACATGATTCATCTTCAAACCTTTTTCATATTTACCTGAGCAAATACGCATGAAGGCAATACGGTCACGGTGTTTCGGATCCATGTTGGCTTGAATTTTAAATACAAAACCAGAGAAACCTTCTTCTTTCGCTTCAACCACACGCTCTTGTGTAGGATGTGCTTTAGGTTCAGGTGCCCAGTCCATAAAAGCATCTAATACATGGTCAACACCAAAGTTACCTAATGCCGTACCAAATAGAACCGGAGTTTGTTTACCTTGTAAAAATAATTCGCGATCTAATGGCTCATTCGCCATTTGCACAAGTTCAAGCGACTCTTCAAAAGATGCCCAAGCCAACTCACCTACTTTTTCACGAATATCCGCATGATCATAACCATCACGGACTTCAATATCTGTAATGGTTGAGCCAAAGCCCGCTTTGTAGACATACAATTTATTTTCAATAATGTTGTATACACCAGCAAAATCACGTCCCATCCCTAATGGCCATGTAATCGGCACACAGCGGATATTGAGGACATTTTCAATTTCATCAAGTAACTCAAGCGGCTCACGGATCTCACGGTCCATCTTGTTTACAAATGAAATAATAGGAGTGTCGCGCATACGACAAACTTCCATTAATTTGATGGTACGTTCTTCGACACCTTTTGCACCATCAATTACCATTAACGCAGAGTCAACTGCGGTTAGGGTACGATAAGTATCTTCCGAGAAATCTTCATGCCCCGGTGTATCGAGTAAGTTAATCGTGTGACCTTTATATGGGAACTGCATAACAGACGTGGTAATCGAAATACCACGCTCTTTTTCCATTTCCATCCAGTCAGATGTAGCTGCGCGGTCAGATTTACGACTTTTTACCATCCCTGCAACCTGAATTGCTTTACCCCATAACAGTAATTTTTCTGTCATGGTGGTTTTACCGGCATCGGGGTGGGAAATGATGGCAAATGTGCGGCGTTGAGCAACCTGTGCCGCTAACTCATCTTTAAAACTCATGAAATACACCTACTGCGGAGATTGCAGTGCCAAAGACCTAAAGTCGATCAAAATAAAAATTGGCGTAATTGTAGCAGATTTATAGAAGTGTTTAATGATTGTTGATAAGCCATGAGCTACTCATAAGCTTTTTAGATATTTTTTGAGAATGTAGCTTAGCATCTTAGAAATTTTATAATTAAAAAAAGCCCATACAATCTTAGATGGGCTTTCTTCGGGCTTAGGAGGATATCTTATGCCAGTTTCTTTTCTTCTATAAACTGAACATCGGCAATTTGTGCATCCCAGAACTCATTCCATAACGCACAATATTCAATACATAGCTTCGTTAAGCCTTCATAATCATCTTTGGTAATTGCTTGCGCTAAAGTGAACCAAAGATCATCTTGATGGTCATCATCAGCAGCTTCAGATGTCTCATCAGTAGATACACCATGCACATGGTAATACCCACCACCTTCAACATCAATATTCACAAATTTGGTTGCTTGACGTAATGGAGGACTAAAAAGAATAACCTCTTCCTCTGCAACAGCTAGTAAAGCGACTACATTAATATAACTATCATAAGAAGATTCTAAAAATGATCTAACCTGATCTGAAATTTTTGATGGCTTAAAGTTATGACGATCAAGCTCTGTTAAACCATAATCATTAAGTAAATCTTCATATAATGGATAATGTGCATATTCAGGATTCCCCAAATAATAATTATCCTTACCTAAACCAGGACGAAAACCAAACTCATCAAGTATATTTAAACTTAATAATACTCTTGGAAACATTTTAGCTCCAGAATGGAGTTTAGGTTCCAGTTGTTTTGTCAGAAACTGAGCCTTTAATAAAGCATCTGTAAAAATTTGTACAATTGCATGACGATATTCTAAATGAATATGAGTCAAACTCTTCTTATCGAGATATCCATTATTTAATACTTCAATTGCAGGATGTCTAGAAACTGGTAGTTTTGCAATTTTACTTCTTAAATCTTTAAGAAATTGTAAATTCTCTTCCCACTGTTTTGCAGGAATACTATTTCTCATCCCTTGCAATGCTTTTTCTCTTGGATTATTAAAGTCTTCAAATTTTTTTGACATAATCATTCTCAGTAAAAAGTTTTTCTTATAGTTAAGTTATATGGCCTTATTTTTATTCCAATTTTGCATTCAATTGCTAAAATAAATTCCACGAACCTAAACTTAACAATTTTATATTATGTTTATTAACTCAACAAATCAACGAATTAATTAATAATATTTAAAAAAAGTAAATTATTGCCAATTAGAAATAATTTTATTGTTTTCAATAACAAATCAAGCTATTGAATAAATATAATTTTTTAAATATCATTAAATAAGATTTATTTAAGCTTTCATACTTTACAATAGCAAAGTTAATCAAAAATATTTTATGACGGGGAAACCGATGTCAAAAAGAGAAACTATTATAACAACAGCCACTACCCTCTTTAACCAGAAAAGCTATACCTCTATTGGGGTTGATCGTATTATTGCTGAAGCAAACGTGGCAAAAATGACTTTTTATAAATATTTCTCTTCTAAAGAAGCCTTAATTGAAGAATGTCTTCATCGAAGAAATTTAGAAGTCCAAACTTCTTTATTTGATCAAGTTAATGATATTGATGATCCATTAATTAAACTTAAAAGTATTTTCAACTGGTATGTCGACTGGATCAATACAGATGATTTTAATGGTTGCTTATTTAAGAAAGCAACGATTGAAGTCATGCAATTGTATCCATCTATTAAATATCAAATTAATAAATATCGAGATTGGATTTATAAATTAGTTTTTTCAACCTTTTCAGAACTAGAAGTTGAGAATAAACAAATCCTTACAGGACTCTTCCTTAATATTGTCGATGGCATCATTATTGATGGCACTATAAATAAATCAAAAATCAACTCAGAGAAAACATGGTCTTATATAAATAAAATCATTAATTTCGAGAAGGTTCGAGAGTGTGCAACTATTTAATATATAAATTAATTAACTTTTTATAATTTAACAAAAATAAACAATAATCTTAATTTTGGTGGAGCATAACCTCCTACTCCACCAAGTTAAACCCAATTCACTCATTTTTTACCCCCTATAAATTTAAAGATCTTATTTTTTAAAAAAGCATTTCACGTCAACCTTAATCAACACTCTCTATTTTAAGTCCAATTATTTTATAAACTTAATAAAATCAATAAGAAAATTTTATAATCTTTTAGCTCGAGCTATCTATTCATTAAAGTAATTATTCAGTAATGATATATATTTTATTTAAATATACTAATAAATTATTATATCCAAAGTATTTTATTCTCTATAATAAATGAAAAGTTAACACATCCATTTCAAATATTTTATATAAGTTATTAAAATTATTATATAAATTTCACTAACAAACACTTCCAATAGCACACTATAACTTGATGGGCTTTGGGCTAAAGCTTTTTCAATTTCAAAAAATATTAACTACACAATCCCATCTAAATGAGCATGTAACAAGACACTCTCTCTTAAACTATATATTTATGCTTAACCTTTTCTTTGCAACTGAATAGGCACGTATTCTCTTTAAGCGTATCTTTTTTTTTAAAGATTAGACCTAGGTCGATCAGCCGCTTTTTAATAGGAAAGTTTGAAAATTAACAAAATAAATTAAACAAAATTAATATATAAAAGGTTAAACAAAATTAGCCCCTTGAGACTCAATGAGTTGATCAACCTGAACAGGCATTCCCAATAGATAACCCTGAAATTGCTGACATCCTAAACGCGTCAAAATCTCAACCTGCTGCTGAGTTTCCACGCCTTCTGCCGTTACCGTTAAACCTAGCTTTTTAGCTAAATGAATAATACTTTCTAGAATAACTTCTTCTTTTGAACCAGGTTTTAAATCAACAATAAAGCCCCGGTCAATTTTCAATTCGTCTACAGGCAAATCTTTTAAATATAAGAAGCTCGAATGCCCTGTTCCAAAATCATCAATAGCAACACGAATTCCCATATCACGTAACCGCTCACAGGCTCGGATACTCAAGTCGATATGACGCATTGCCGTAGATTCTGTAATTTCAACAATTAAGTGATGAGGTTGAATTTGATATTTTTTTAACAATGCTTCGAGCGTACTAAATAACTTTTTATTTTCAAACTGTAATGCTGACAGATTCACTGCAACTGGATAAAACGGTGTATTACTGCGTTCCCACGCTTGAATTTGTAGGCAAGCTTGCTCCAGTGCCCAATACCCCATTGGAATGATTAAACCAGTTTTTTCCGCACCCTCAATGAACATATGTGGAGTAAGTATTCCTAAGGCTGGGTGATTCCAACGGATTAAGGCTTCAACTCCACAGACTTCAAGATTCGTATTAAATTTTGGTTGGTAATATAAGATGAACTGTTTTTCTTCTACGGCTTTATAGAGATCATTGATCAGTTTTGACTGACTTCTTGTTTCTTGCTGATGGGTTGAGTAACTAAAGATTGTATATGTATTCCGACCTTGTTCTTTAGACATGAGCATGGCGGCATCAGCATTCATGAGTAAGTCCTGAACATTTTGTCCATGCTCGGGAAAGAGTGCCACCCCCAAACTTGCAGAAATATTAATTTCCTTACCAGAAATTTGATAGCTTTCCTGAATCAGTTGTAAAACTTTCTCAGCCAAAACCACCGCTTCATCTGCATTAGTATTTTCTGCAATAAGTAAAAATTCATCGCCACCGATTCTAAGCAATTTACATTTTTCATTGAGTTGCCAATGTAAACGGTTTGCCATTTGAATAAGTAATTGATCACCCACATGATGCCCAAATGCATCATTCACCGATTTAAAACGGTCTAAATCAATATATAAAAAAGCAATTTTCTGATCTTTATATCGATGATCTGAAAGCAATACTTCTGCATAATCAACCAAGTAAAGGCGGTTGGGTAGTTTGGTTAAATTATCCAGTATAGATAAGTTAGCTAATTCTTTATTCGCCTTACGTAACTCTAAATTTTGTTGAGTGAGCCTCTGCTCTAACATCGCGACAATAAAACTTGCTACGAGTACCAGACACGTGACTAAAATAATCGTAAATAATAATAAGTCATGTTCGGCCTGATATTGGCTAATAAATTTATCAGTGATATTCGTCGCAATCAGTGCAGTATAGTGCATTCCCATGATACTTAAGGTCATCATAACCGAAAATGCGATTTTTAAAGTTAGGCGGTAACGTTCATTGTCTTTTAATTTATAGGCTAATAAAAACGCCAGCCCTGAGCCACTCATCGCAATTAATATAGAAAATAATAGCAAGAACGAGGTGTAATCTTTTTTATAGATATTAATATTCCAGCCCAACATACTAATGTAATATGAAGCTGAAATTCCAATTCCCATAATAATAGAGCTTAAAATGAGTCGGAATAAAGGGAGCGTAAAACGCGAAGTCAACCACATGGCAATGCACGATAGCAAAGCACTAATGGCAAATGAAACAGTAATCAAAGGAATATTCGAGTTAACTGCTTCAGACAGATGATAAGCTTGTATACCAATAATATGAACAATACTAATTGCTGATGCGAGCAATAAGCCATTGATAAATAGAATTAAGGACTCAAATTTTTTATAAACTTGCTTGAATATTAATTGCTCCATGGAAATCACAAAATAGCAAATGAAGCCAGCTGCAAAAAAAGAGCCGACGATCAATGTGCTATCGTAATCAACATGACCCATAGTGGACTTCCATGATTATTCAATACTTTTTTTTATTTTGTTCAACTCATTGCCCAAAATACAATTAAAAATTAAACATGTTAAAAAAATTTTAGTAAATTTGACGTTTTTAGTCAGTTATAAACAATAACATTATCTATATTTTGGTCAAGTATTTTTTACTTTATAAATCAATAGAGTAACTAAAAATTAAGCAGCCAATTATATGAAAAATATAGAATTTCTTTAATCTGGTCAAGTTGACCTAATCGCTCTTTTTCACATTCAAATAAAAACAGTATAAAAAAAGAACCCTGCGTAGTAGCAGGGTTCTTTTGAAGCTTTAGAAAAAGAAAATTAGTTCTTTTCTTTGTCTACGATTTTGTTTGCTTGAATCCAAGGCATCATTGCACGTAACTTATTACCAGTTACTTCAATACCATGTGCAGCATTTTGACGACGACGAGCAGTCATAGATGGGTAGTTTAATGCACCTTCTTGAATGAACATCTTCGCGTATTCGCCAGATTGGATACGTTTCAACGCATTACGCATTGCTTCACGAGATTGTTCGTTAATTACTTCAGTACCAGTTACATATTCACCGTACTCAGCATTGTTAGATACTGAGTAGTTCATGTCAGCGATACCGCCTTCGAACATCAAGTCAACGATCAATTTAAGTTCGTGTAAACATTCGAAGTAAGCCATTTCTGGAGCATAACCAGCTTCAACTAAAGTTTCGAAGCCCATTTTCACGAGTTCAACTGCACCACCACAAAGAACTGCTTGCTCACCGAATAAGTCAGTTTCAGTTTCTTCACGGAATGAAGTTTCGATAATACCAGTACGGCCGCCACCTACGCCTGAAGCATAAGAAAGAGCAACGTTACGTGCATTACCAGAAGCATCTTGGTGAATTGCGATTAGGTCTGGAACACCTGAACCACGTTGGTATTCAGAACGAACTGTGTGACCAGGTGCTTTAGGAGCAACCATGATTACATCTAAATCTTTACGTGGAACAACTTGGTTATAAAGAATTGAGAAACCATGAGCAAATGCAAGAGTTGCACCTTCTTTGATGTTCGGCTCAATCACGTCACGGTAAAGTTGTGATTGGAATTCATCTGGAGTCAAAATCATTACGAGGTCAGCTTGCTTAACAGCAGCAGGCACTTCTGCAACTTTAAGACCAGCGTTTTCAGCTTTCTTCCAAGAAGCTGAACCAGCACGTAAACCTACAGTTACGTCTACGCCTGAGTCTTTAAGGTTAAGTGCATGAGCATGACCTTGAGAACCGTAACCAACAATCGCTACTTTCTTGCCTTGGATGATTGATAAGTCACAGTCTTTATCGTAAAAAATTTGCATTTGTGTTCTCCGCTAAAATACTTTTTAAAAAATTAAATGGCTAATACTTTTTCGCCACGGGCGATACCTGATACACCTGAACGAACGACTTCTAGAATAGTGTTTTCTGCAAGCGCATCGATAAAACCATCTAATTTTTCAGTTGTCCCTGCTATTTGAATGGTATAGGTAGTTGGTGTCACATCGACAATTTGCGCACGGAAAATATCCGCTGTTCGCTTAATTTCAGCACGTGAAGCACCTAACGCTTTTACTTTAATCAACATCAGTTCACGCTCAATATGTGAACCTTCTGATAAATCTACTACTTTTACAACTTCAACAAGCTTGTTGAGCTGCTTTGTAATCTGTTCAATCTTATGGTCATCACCATAAGTCGTTAACGTCAAACGCGATAAAGTTGGGTCTTCGGTCGGGGCTACATTCAACGTCTCAATGTTATAGTTACGTTGACTGAATAAACCTACCAAACGAGAAAGCGCACCAGCTTCGTTTTCAACGAGTACAGAAATAATATGTCTCATTATGTACGCTCCCCTTTCCCTAACCACATATCCTTCATTGACTGACCTGCGATCAGCATTGGATAAACATGTTCTGTACGATCAACCATGACATTAATGAATACACATTTATCATTAATCGCCATTGCTTCAGCAAGCTTTGACTCTAGTTCGTCAGCATGATCAATCTGGATACCCACATGACCATAAGCTTCCATCAATTTGCCAAAATCAGGTAGGGATTCAACGTATGAGCTTGAATGACGACCTTCATAGTTCATATCTTGCCATTGTTTAACCATACCTAAAGCACGGTTATTTAAGCACAAGATCTTCACATTCATACCGTATTGCTTACAAGTTGAAAGCTCTTGAATACACATCTGAATTGAAGCTTCACCGGTAATACAAACTACCTGTTGATCTGGGAAAGCTAACTTAGCTGCCATTGCATAAGGTAAACCTACGCCCATGGTGCCTAATCCGCCTGAGTTAATCCATTGACGGGGACGTTTGTACTTGTAATACAACGCACCAAACATTTGGTGTTGACCCACATCCGAAGTAATAATGGCATCGCCATTAGTCGCTTTATATAAAGCTTCAACAACTTGCTGTGGCTTCATCGTGCCATCAGCAGGTGTTTCATACTTCAAACCATGAACTTTACGCCATTCATTAATTTGATCCCACCATGCAGCAATTGCTTCTGGGTTAGGCTTAGACACATTCAATTGTTTCAACTGCGTCAACATTTCCTGAAGTACAGGCTCAACCGCCCCTACAATCGGAATGTGCGCCATGATCGTTTTTGAAATGCTCGCCGGATCAATATCAACATGAATAACTTTTGCATTCACACAGAATTTTGCAGGATTATTGGTTACTCGGTCATCAAAGCGCGCACCAATTGCAAGAATGACGTCAGCATTATGCATCGCCATATTTGCTTCATAAGTACCGTGCATTCCCAACATGCCCACGAACTGCGGATCATTACCTGGGAAGCCACCAAGACCCATAAGTGTATTTGTCACTGGATAGCCCAACAAATGAGCCAATTCAGTCAATAATGCTGATGCATTACCTTGAACAACACCACCACCTGTATAAATTACAGGGCGTTTTGCACTTAAAAGCTCATCAATCGCTTTACGAATTTGACCAGAATGACCACGTGAAGGTGGTTGATAAGAACGCATCTTCACTTTTTCAGGATATTCGTACGCAAATTTTTCTGCAGGATTTGTCGCATCTTTAGGAATATCGACTACAACAGGGCCAGGGCGACCACTTGATGCGATATAAAATGCTTTTTTGATAATTGCAGGAATTTCACTTGCGTGACGAACTTGGAAGCTGTGTTTCACGATCGGACGTGAAATACCCACCATATCAGTTTCTTGGAAAGCGTCTTCACCAATAAGATGTGATGCAACCTGGCCAGACAAAATCACCATTGGGATTGAGTCCATATAAGCTGTTGCAATTGGAGTCACAGTATTAGTTGCGCCAGGTCCAGAAGTGACCAGTACTACGCCAGTCTTACCTGTAGCACGCGAGTAAGCATCTGCCATATGACCAGCAGCTTGTTCATGACGTACGAGGTAATGATTAATTTTGTCTTGTTGAAATAGCGCATCATAAATATGTAATACAGCGCCGCCTGGATAACCAAAAACATGTTCAACGCCTTCGTCCGCAAGAGCACGAACGAGCATTTCACCACCAGATAAAAGTTCCAACGTGATTCACCCTAAAATCTTTATCACTATTTATGGAAGGCACAAATAGTGTTTCATTCATTGAATTGTCTGCACTGTTATAGCACACATATTGTCTAGTTTTCGTTGCAATAGAAAAATTTCTGTTTTTCAGCCGTATAAGCTTTTTTAACATTAATAAAGCATGTCTGGATATACATACTTTAAGTAAAATCAATCTCTCGGCTAGAGAGAATGTCTATTACAAAACATGACGGTTATTCGAAGGGTGATCAAATAATCGCATATAAAACTAAAGGAAGCATTTTTGTTGTTTAATTCACTAAAGTCAAGATTAAAGAAAAGGTTTTTCCATAAAAAATTTTAGCTGCTTCTTTTTTAATCTAAAGTTGAATCGTAAATTTGGTAGTTCTACCCTCTATTTATTAAAAATAATTTGTCTTTTTTATATAAAACCATGCATTGTAAATTGCTTATTTCTGAACTTTATTTAAATATAGCCAGCTTTCTTTGGGGAATATCTAATATGAATTTATTTTATTTAAAAACAAGCTTATATACGGCAGTTGCAACAGTGATTTTAGTTTGCTCAAGCCAAAGTCAGGCACAGCAATATTACAAATGGATGGATAAAAATGGCTCCACCCATTACACCACGACTCCACCACCTAAGAGTGCAAAACATTTGAACAAAGTTTCAACTTACGGTAGCCAATCATTCGTAAAAAATTCGACACCTTCCCCAGAACAACAATCTCAAGATAAAACAGATAAAGTAGTGCAAGAGGCAACGAATGTCGCACAGGAAAAAAATGCACCAGCAGTAGCTGTTCCACCTGTAGCACCTACCCCATCCGCTACAACAGCGCGATAAGTAAAATGAGAGTGGTGAATATTTTCATCACTCCTTTATTATTTAAAATAAAGAAGAATAGATTGAGAAATGTTTATTGCTCATATTAAAAGATAAAATCCTGATCTAAAAACTGACATTTCCTGTTATTTTGCGCTATGCTGTGCAGCAATCTTTCATTTCAATTTTCGTTGTATAGCTTACGTCTATGACTATTTCTCACATTGACCCCGAATATCAAGCAAACACGATTGAACCATCAGTTCAACAAGATTGGGAAAATCGTAAAGTCTTTAAAGTTGCCGACACTGTCGAAGGTAAACATCGCTACATCCTGTCAATGTTTCCTTACCCAAGCGGCAAGCTGCATATGGGGCATGTGCGTAACTATACAATTGGCGATGTAATTAGCCGTTTTTACCGTTTAAAAGGTGAAACTGTATTACAACCTATGGGTTGGGATGCATTCGGTTTACCTGCTGAAAACGCAGCAATTGCCCATAAAGTTGCTCCGGCAAAATGGACATTTGAAAATATTGCTTACATGCGTGACCAATTAAAAAAATTAGGCCTATCTGTAGACTGGGATCGCGAATTCGCAACTTGTACACCAGAGTATTATCACTGGGAACAATGGTTATTTGTTCAGCTTTATAAAAAAGGCCTGATCTACCGTAAACTTTCAACAGTAAACTGGGATCCGGTTGACCAAACAGTTTTAGCAAACGAGCAAGTTGAAAATGGGCGTGGCTGGCGCTCAGGTGCATTGGTTGAAAAACGTGATATTCCAATGTACTACTTCCGTATTACGGATTATGCACAAGAATTATTAGACGATCTTGACACATTACAAGACGGCTGGCCTCAACAAGTGTTGACCATGCAACGTAACTGGATTGGTCGCTCTACTGGTATGGAAATTACTTTCCCATCTGCCAATACCGAAATTTATGCTGACGGCTTAACTGTTTACACAACACGTGCTGACACGCTTATGGGTGTGACATATGTTGCTGTTGCAGCAGAACACCCTCTCGCGCTTAAAGCTGCTGAAAACAACCCTGAATTGGCTGCATTTATTGAAGAGTGCCGCATGGGTTCAGTTGCAGAAGCGGACTTGGCAACAGCCGAGAAAAAAGGCATGGCAACAGGCTTGTTTGTAAAACATCCTGTAACTGGTGAAGAGCTTCCTGTCTGGATCGCAAACTACGTATTAATGTCTTATGGTTCTGGCGCAGTAATGGCTGTACCAGCGCATGACGAACGTGATTTTGAATTTGCTAACAAGTTCAACTTGTCAATTAAGCAAGTGATCGATGCCAAAGGCGCTGACGATGCAGACTACTCTGCAACTGAGTGGCAAGAATGGTACGGTTCTAAAGAAGGTAAACTTGTTAACTCTGGTGAGTTTGACGGTTTAGAATTCCAAGCTGCGTTTGACGCATTCCTTGCAAAATTAGAACCACAAGGTTTAGCAAACTCTAAAGTTCAATTCCGTTTACGTGACTGGGGTGTTTCTCGTCAACGTTACTGGGGTTGTCCAATTCCAATGATTAACTGTGATACTTGTGGTCAAGTCACAGTTCCAGAAGACCAGCTTCCAGTTGTATTACCAACAGACGTTGTTCCAGATGGTTCAGGTAATCCGCTGAACAAAATGCCTGAATTCTATGAAACTAAATGTCCTTGTTGTGGTGGCGATGCACGCCGTGAAACAGATACTTTAGATACCTTCGTAGAGTCATCTTGGTACTATGCACGCTATGCATCTCCAGACTTTACTGGTGGTATGGTTAAACCTGAAGCAGCTCAAAACTGGCTTCCTGTAAACCAATACATTGGTGGTGTTGAACACGCAATTCTTCACTTACTTTATGCACGTTTCTTCCACAAATTAATGCGTGATGAAGGCGTTGTACAAGGTAATGAGCCATTTACCAACTTGTTAACTCAAGGCATGGTACTTGCAGATACGTTCTATCGTGAAGCAGAAAATGGCAAGAAAACTTGGTTCAACCCAGCTGATATTGAATTAGAACGTGATGAGAAAGGTCGTATTCTTTCTGCAAAATATTCAGGCGACGGCCAAGAAGTTGTGATCGGCGGACAAGAAAAAATGTCTAAGTCGAAAAATAACGGTATTGACCCACAAGCGATTATTGATCAATACGGCGCAGATACAGCTCGTGTATTCATGATGTTTGCTGCTCCACCAGATCAATCTTTAGAATGGTCTGATGCAGGTGTTGAAGGTGCAAACCGTTTCTTGAAACGTGTATGGCGCCTTGTAGCTGGCTTCCTTGAAAAAGGTAACTCAGCGTCTACAATCGATACAGCTAATTTATCTAAAGATGCTCAAGACTTACGTCGTAAAACACACGAAACTATTCAAAAAGTAAGTGATGATATTGAACGTCGTCATGCATTCAATACTGCGATTGCTGCTTTAATGGAGTTGTTAAACGCGAGCAACAAGTTTGAAGCAAAAGATGACAATGACATTGCTGTAGAACGTGAAGCAATCACAACACTATTAACTTTACTTGAACCGTTTGCACCGCATTTAAGCCAAACTTTATTGGCTCAATTTGGTACAGATGTTACGGCAGCAACATTCCCTGAAGTTGATGCTTCTGCGTTAACACGCAATACACAAACGATTGTTGTACAGGTTAATGGTAAACTTCGCGGTAAACTTGAAGTTTCTGTTGATATTTCTAAGGAAGATCTATTAGCTCAAGCTAAAGCTCTACCAGAAGTTCAACAATTCTTAACCGGACCAACAAAAAAAGAAATTGTGGTTCCAAATAAATTAGTTAACCTCGTGGTTTAATTAAAGTTATTAATGAGAGGATCAAGCATGCACTTAGCCAAACGTTTAGCCGCTGTTGTTTTAACCTTAGGCCTTAGTGCAGGCTTAGTCGGGTGTGGGTTTCATTTAAAAGGAACCAACCCGACTGCGACTCCGCTTGTTTATAAAAAGTTAAGCCTTGAGTTACCAGCTAAAACTGATGATTTGGAAACGCAGTTAAAAGTGTATTTAGCTGCTAATGGTGTTCAACTCAGCAATGATAATGATGCCTATGTACTTCGTGTTTTAGAGTACACACCACGTCGTCAGCTTTTAAATGGAAAACTAACTGAAGTATTATTACGTTTGACCGTAACCTTCCAGATTGAAGATCGTCAGGGTAATAAAATTACTGAGCCACGCTCATTAACTGCATCTCGTAGTTATCAATATGACTTGGCAACAGTCAACACTGAAAATCAGCAAGAAAGTTACTTACAACGCATTGTAATTGATGATATTGCACAGCAAATTACTCGTCAGATTTCAGCAAATCGCTTACCAAAAGCTCAGCCTTAATCTGTATTTTTACCAGCAATGAAAATTGATTATTTACAAGCCTTAAAACGTACTCCGGAAGCTCGGGGTGCGTGGATTTTGCATGGGCAAGAGCCTTTATTAGAACAAAATTTATTAGATGCTTTTCGAAAAAGCTGGCAACAACAAGAAGTTGAAAGACAGCGCTATGATATTAGTAGCGTAAGCGACTGGAAAAATGTTTTTAACGCACTTAATAGCTTATCGTTATTTTCTCAGCAGCTTGCTATTGAAGTACACGGCAATATAAAACCTGATGCGAATGGCTTAAAACAACTCAAAAGCTATATACAACATAATGAACATAACCTGCTATTAATTGTTTTACCCAAACAAGATAGTAGCAGCTTAAAATCTGCTTTTTTCCAAGTTGTTGAAGCAAATGGGGTTGTAGTTGCCCTCACGGCAAATTACCCACAAGATCGTCAAAGAATTTTATCTGCTGAAGCAGAGAAACTTGAAATTCAACTCGACAATGATGCTTGGCAGTGGCTAATGCAACATCATGAGCACAATTTGCTTGCAGCTAAAAATAGCTTGATGCGTGTACGAGACACATTTCCAGACCAACAACTCATTCAAATTGAACAATTATATGCGTGCCTACAAGATCAATCACGCTATACCACCTATGATTTAAGTGATGCATTATTAGAAGGCAACCTTGGCCAATCTATTAAGATTTTTCAATATTTAATTGCAGCAGGCGAACCAGACAGTCTGATTTTATGGACTTTAAGTAAAGAAATGCGCTTGTTAATGCAGTTGTTTGAACAGCCACATAATGCCTTACAGCTCGGTATCTGGAAAACAAAAGTCAGCTTATATCAACAAGCATTAAGAAGACTAAATCCACAACAGTTTCTAGGCTGGTCTACCCTTCTATTGCAAATCGATGCAGCAATTAAAGGAATGTCGAACGAAAATGCAGAACATTTAATGCAGCAAGCGATTGCTGAATTATGTGGAAAAACATTATTTATACAGTAATTCGGCTGTATCCTTTTTCTTCATTCCTGAAATATCATAAAAATTCACGTTTTATCCTCATTTCGCTTTTATACTAAATTAAATTTTAAACTTTTCGACCTCTCGCCATGCCAAAAATAAAGCCAATCAAACTTGTTATTATCATCGTCTGTATAGTCATTATTGCTCTTTTAGCCTGGAAGTTTTTCAAGCCAAAACAGCAACAGCCACAATATATTACTGCCGAGGTAACACGCGGGGATATTGAAAATAATGTACTTGCAACGGGTACACTTGATGCAACCAAACTGATTAGTGTCGGTGCACAGGTATCTGGTCAGGTTAAAAAGATGTATGTGCAACTTGGCGATCAGGTTAAGCAAGGTCAACTTATTGCACAGATTGATTCAACGACCCAAGAAAATAGTTTAAAAACCTCTGATGCAAATATTAAGAATTTAGAAGCACAGCGTCTTCAGCAAGTTGCTTCTTTGAATGAAAAACAACTTGAATACCGCCGTCAGCAACAAATGTATGCACAAGATGCAACACCACGTGCGGATTTAGAATCGGCTGAGGCAAGCTATAAAACAGCTCAGGCACAAATCAAAGCGTTAGATGCACAAATCGAATCGGCAAAAGTCACAAAATCTACGGCCCAAACCAATATTGGTTATACGCGTATTGTTGCTCCAACAGATGGTACAGTTGTTGCGATTGTGACCGAAGAAGGTCAAACAGTAAACGCCAATCAAAGTGCGCCAACAATTGTCAAAATTGCAAAACTACAAAACATGACGATCAAGGCACAGGTCAGTGAAGCTGACATTATGAAAGTTGAGAAAGGACAACAAGTTTATTTCACTACATTAGGTGAAGACACTAAGCGTTACGCAACTTTACGCCAGATTGAACCTGCCCCAGATTCTATTTCTAGCGAATCAACAAGTACGACAAGCTCAACAACGAGTTCAGCTGTTTACTATAATGCCTTATTCGATGTGCCAAATACCGATGGTAAATTGCGTATTGATATGACTGCACAAGTTTATATCGTATTAAACTCAGCTAAAAATGCCTTGCTCGTTCCATCATCAGCACTGAGCTCTAAACAATTTTCAGGTCAAAGAAAGTCAGGCCAATCATCTGATAAAGCAAGCTCTACACCTGAAGCTGCTAAAAAATCTCAAGGAAATGGAGCTCGTCTGGAGCGTCTTAACCTGACTGCTGAGCAAAAACAGCTAATTGAACAAGGTAAATTAACCTTAAGTGTTGTACGTGTATTACAAGCTGATGGCACAACTAAACCAACTCAAATTTTGGTTGGCATTAACAACCGTGTAAATGCACAAGTTCTTGCGGGCTTAAAACAAGGTGATCAAGTTGTCATTGCCGATAGTGCAGATACTTCTGCTGCATCAGCTAATAGTAGTAATAACCGTCGCCGTAGTGGCCCAATGGGAATGTAAGCATGACAAAACAAGCTTTGCTTGAAGTCAGCAATCTAGTCCGGGAATTCCCTGCTGGCGAAAGCACGATACAAATTTTAAAAGGCATTGACCTTACCATTTACGAAGGTGAACTGGTTGCCATTGTCGGTCAGTCTGGTTCTGGTAAGTCAACACTCATGAATATTTTGGGCTGTTTAGACCGTCCTACGAGTGGTAGTTACAAGGTTAGTGGGCAAGAGACAGGTAAACTCGAACCAGATCAACTCGCTCGACTACGCCGTGAATATTTTGGTTTTATTTTCCAGCGCTACCATTTACTGGGTGACTTATCCGCTGAGGGTAACGTTGAAGTTCCCGCAGTTTATGCAGGTGTTACCCCTTCTGAGCGTAAACAACGCGCAACGGCTTTACTGACCGAATTAGGTTTAGGTACTAAAACACTCAATAGACCAAGCCAGCTCTCTGGCGGTCAGCAGCAACGTGTTTCTATTGCCCGTGCCCTTATGAATGGCGGTGACGTTATTCTGGCAGATGAACCGACAGGGGCACTCGACTCTCATAGTGGTGTTGAGGTGATGCGTATTTTGCGTGAACTCAATGCCGCAGGTCACACTATTATTTTAGTCACCCACGATATGCAAGTTGCAAAAAATGCGACGCGTATTATCGAAATTAGTGACGGAGAAATTATTAGTGACCGTCCTAATGTTCCTGATCAAGCAGCTGAACCAGGCAATTCTGATCCAGATGCCGCTCCTGCTTTGCAAGGCAAACAGAAGAAAGGCAAAAGTATTTCCGCATGGCGTTCTACTTTAGATCGTTTGTCAGAAGCTTTTCAAATGGCTTTACTGTCGATGAATGCTCACCGCATGCGTACTTTTTTAACCATGCTTGGGATCATTATTGGTATTGCATCTGTTGTTACAGTGGTCGCGCTAGGTAAAGGTTCTCAACAACAAATTTTAAGCAATATTAGCAGTCTGGGAACAAATACGATTACGGTGTTTCAGGGCCGTGGTTTTGGTGATAACTCCAAAACTGCAAACTTTAAAACATTGGTTCCTGCCGATGCTGATGCGTTAATGACTCAACCTTATGTCAGTGCAGTCAGCCCAATCGTCAGTACATCCAAAACCATGCGTTACCAGCAGAATGAAGCAAACGCGACCATTAATGGTGTGAGTAACGATTATTTTGATGTTAAAGGTTTGGTCTTTAAAGATGGGCAAACTTTTGACCAACGTAGTGTGCGTGATCGTTCACAAGATGTTGTAATCGATACTAATACGCAAAAACAATTCTTTGGAGATGGTAGTAATCCAATTGGCCAAGTCGTACTGCTCGGTAGTGTACCAGCACGTATTATCGGGATTGTAGAACCGCAGACAAGCGGCATGGGTTCAGATGATACTTTAAATGTCTATATGCCTTATACAACCGTAATGAGCCGTATGTTGGGTCAGTCTAATGTACGTAATATCGTTGTTCGTATTAATGACAAATATTCAACTGCTGCCGCAGAAAATGCGATTGTAAACCTATTAACTCAGCGCCATGGTGCACAAGATATTTTCACCATGAACAGTGACAGTATCCGTCAAACCATTGAGAAAACAACCAGCACAATGACGCTTCTGGTTTCAGCAATTGCCGTAATTTCACTGGTGGTTGGTGGTATCGGGGTGATGAACATTATGTTGGTTTCAGTGACTGAACGTACTCAGGAAATTGGCGTACGTATGGCCGTAGGTGCTCGTCAAAGTGATATTTTGCAGCAATTCCTGATTGAAGCAATTTTGGTGTGTTTAATTGGTGGTGTGCTTGGCGTCTTACTATCGCTTGGACTTGGACAACTCATTAATAAATTTGCTGGCGGTAACTTTAGCGTGGCTTATTCAAGCACTTCTATTATTGCAGCATTTGTCTGTTCAACCCTGATTGGTGTCGTATTCGGTT
This sequence comes from Acinetobacter sp. NIPH 542, assembly GCF_000369825.1. Classification (NCBI taxonomy): domain Bacteria; kingdom Pseudomonadati; phylum Pseudomonadota; class Gammaproteobacteria; order Moraxellales; family Moraxellaceae; genus Acinetobacter; species Acinetobacter sp. NIPH 542. The sequence continues at coordinate 395,202 of NZ_KB850205.1, read as the reverse complement.
TCTTGCCTGCTAAGAATGCCGCGAAACTTGACCCTGTTGCCGCACTATCTCGAGAATAAGGAAAATTGCATGTCTTTCTCTATGACTAAACTCAGCACAGCACTTCTTCTCACAAGTTCTCTTGTAGGATGTGCAGCTGTAGTAAAAACACCTTATGAAACGCCTGCAGTACAAGTTCCGGGTAGCTTTCAATATGACACAGCAAAAGCAAAAAACATGTCTGCCGATCAATACTCTGATCGTTGGTGGACGCTTTTCAATGATGCTCAGCTTAATCAGCTCGTAAGCAATGTATTAGAGCGTAACAGTGATTTAGCAGTTGCCGGAATTGCCTTAAAGCAAGCCCGTCTACAAGCAGATCTAACTGCAAACCAACAAGGGCTTCGTGTTACAAACACGGGAATCTCAACAGGCCATTCTTTCGATTTAAATTCTGGAGATGATAATTCTAGCGGATTATCAGTTAAAGGAGGCGTAAGCTATGAGCTTGACTTGTTTGGCAAGCTTGCACGCCAAACTGAGGCAAGTAAATGGGAAGCCTTAGCGACCGAACAAGACTTACAAGCCACTGGGCAAAGTTTAATTGCAACCACTGCAAAACTCTATTGGCAACTCGGTTATTTAAATGAGCGCTACACAACTGCCCAACAAAGTCTTGCAACATCACAAAAGCTTTATGACTTGGTACAGATTCAATATAAAGCTGGCGCTGTTTCAGGTGTAGATCTGACTCAAGCAGAACAATCGGTACAAAGCCAGAAAGCGAGTTTAAGCCAGATTGAACAACAACGTGTTGAAACACGCACGGCTATTGCAGTGCTATTGCATGAGCCATTGCAACAATTAAACATTCAAGAGCCAAAGCGTTTACCACGCACTGCTCTACCTGCAATTGGTGCTGGTTTACCTGCCGATATTTTATCGCGCCGCCCTGATTTGCAAGCGAGTGAGTTACGTTTAAGAAAAGCATTAGCGACTAAAGATGCTACTAAGGCGAGCTACTATCCATCGATTAGCTTAACGAGTAGTTTGGGCTCAAGCAGCACATCGTTAACGGAGTTATTACGTAACCCTGCTCTGACACTTGGGGCGAGTTTGAGCTTACCATTTTTGCAATATAACGATATGAAGAAAGATATCGCGATTAGCAATCTAGATTATGAAAAAACGATTATTCAATATCGTCAAACGCTTTATCAGGCTTTTGCTGATGTAGAAAATGCTTTATCGAGTCGTACCGAACTCGACAAACAAGTAGCGTTACAGGAGCGCAATGTTGAACTTGCAGAAAAAACTGAACGTTTAACCGAAGTCCGTTACCGTTATGGTGCTGTCGCATTAAAAACACTTCTCGATGCTCAGCAAACCACACGTACTGCAAGGTTAAGCCTCGTTGAAACCAAGCAAAGCCAATACAACGCGTATGTCACTCTCATGCAAGCTTTAGGTGGTTCACCTGTAAAAGAACTTCCTCAGTAACTTGTACCAATTAAAAAAGCCGTAGTCCTTCAACTACGGCTTTTTTAATGGCTAAATAAGTTTTAAAACTTATTCATCATCCATCATAGATTGGCTCATACCTACAGTATTGAAACCAGCATCTACATATAGAATTTCACCAGTAATACCAGAAGCCCAAGGTGAGCATAGGAACAACGCTGCATTACCTACTTCTTCAATCGTTACATTACGTTTTAACGGTGCAACTTTTTCATTAGCATCTAACATTTTACGGAAAGACTTAATACCAGAAGCAGCTAAAGTACGGATTGGACCCGCAGAAATCGCGTTTACACGAATACCATCAACACCCAAGCTTGATGCTAAGTAGCGAACACCCGCTTCTAAAGAAGCTTTTGCCATACCCATTACGTTGTAGTTAGGCATAACGCGCTCAGAACCTTGGTAAGTCAAAGTCAATAAACAGCCTTGACGAGCTTGTAATAAAGGTTTTGCAGCACGAGCCATTGCAATAAAGCTGTATGCACTGATGTCATGAGCAACTTTAAAACCGTCACGGTCAGTTACGTCAGTGAAGTCACCATCAAGCGTGTGTGCAGGTGCAAAGCCAATTGAGTGCACAACACCATCTACACCGTCCCAATGTTTTGCAAGTTCTGCAAATGCATTATCAATTTCAGCATCAACAGCAACATCACATGGAAACACAAGCTTAGAACCGAATTGCTCAGCAAATTCATCCACACGTTTTTTTAATTTTTCGTTTGGATAAGTAAACGCAAGCTCTGCACCTTCACGGTGTAATGCTTGTGCAATACCAAAAGCAATTGATAATTTACTAGCAACGCCTGCAATCAAAAAGCGCTTACCTGCTAAAAGTCCTTGTGTCATGCCGATCTCACTCAAAACAATTTCAAGCATAATGCCAATATTCAGCGGTTTTCGAAATTGCATAATGCATCTTTTTTCAAAAATCGCACGAAAAAAAATCGCTCCTGATAAGGAGCGACTTCTCGATGAATTCAATCTTAGTCGTCAGACAATAAGCCAAGTAAGCGTAAGAAAGAAATATACATCCACACTAAAGTTGCAAGTAATGCGATACCACACAACCATTCCATGAATTTTGGTGCACGATATGCTGCGTTAGTTTCGATTAAATCAAAATCTAAAATCAGGTTAAGTGAAGCAATCACTGCAACAAATGCAGCAAAGCCAATGCCTAACCAGTTACTTTCAAAAATATAAGGAACACTTGAACCAAATGCTAAACGCATGACCATCTGCACGATAAATACAATAAAGATCGCCAAAGATGCAGAAATTACAACTGACTTGAACTTTTCAGTTGCGCGAATAATTTGGAATTTATATAGACCAAACATCACCAAAGTGGTGACGAAAGTTGCTAATAAAGCTTGAAGAGGAACACCTGGGTATTTCAACTGGAAAGTAAAAGAAATACCACCTAAAAAAGCCCCTTCAAATAAGGCATACGGAATTGCCAATGTTGGCGCGGTCGTTGGTTTAAACGTTGTAATTAAAGCTAAAACCAAGCCACCAATTGCACCCACAATTGAAGCCGAGTAAGCAATGCCAACATTTGCAGTAAAGGCTGCATAGAAAAATAAAGCGACACCCACCGCAGCAGCAATAACTGTCAACATTACAGATTTTTGAATCGCACCTTGCACAGTCATCGGTTGACTATAGTCACTGACCGTTTCAACACGGGTCAGTATCGGGTTATTACTTTGCATAAATGCTCTCTTTTTATAATAAAAATTTAAAACATCATTTTAAGCAAAATGAATATGAAAGCCAAATCAGGCGATCGGCATTATTGTAACAATCCCCTTTAAACAATAAAAAAGGAGGCAATAGCCTCCCTTTCATATCACTCGGGCAAAGTCATTAATCTTTACCGTCAGTGTTCATAATAAAGAAGTATTCACGGTAATATTTCAACTCGGAAATCGAGTCACGAATATCATCCATTGCTAAATGCGATGCATTCTTTTTCAGACCACTCATGATTTCAGGGCGCCAGCGTTTTGAAAGTTCTTTTACCGTAGATACATCAAGATTACGATAGTGGAAATACTGCTCTAGTTCAGGCATAAGACGATGTAAGAAACGGCGATCCTGACAGATCGAGTTACCACACATCGGTGAAACTTTTGGATTCACCCATTTTTTTAGGAATTCTAAAGTTTGTAACTCAGCATCACGAGCTGTTAATTTGCTGCGACGAACTCGTTCAATCAGACCAGACTGCCCATGTTGGCGGGTATTCCACTCATCCATTGCATTTAAAATACGGTCAGGCTGGTGAACGGCTAAAACCGGACCTTCGGCAAGTACATTTAAATGATCATCTGTAATAATTGTTGCGATTTCAATAATTTGGTCATTATCGGTATCTAATCCGGTCATTTCCAGATCAATCCAAATTAATCGTGTATTTAAAGTACTGCTCATGTATGTACGTTCTAAAATGCCGTAAAAACATCAATAGTAGCAAATTTCTTGCATCTGCGCTGTAATTCTATAGCCGCTTCATGCTATTTTTGCCATCTTCAAACAGTGGTTTTTTTGGGATATGAATGGCTTTAATTCGTAAGCGTCGTTTAACTGAACAACAGCAACGTCGTATTGAAAAACAGCACAAAACTCGCCAAGAAGAGGCCGATACTTCACAAGATCTGGACGGACTCGTTGTACAACATTATGGCCGCCAACTTGAAGTACAAGCACTCTCTGTACCTGAGCATCACCCAGAAAAACCTCAAGTTGCCGAAGGAGAGCCAGAACCTTTCTGGAAACCTATCGAGCTCAAAAGCGTATGGCGCTGTCATACCCGAACAAACTTAGAATTACTTGTGACTGGTGACCGAGTTAAATGGCAAGCTGACCCAAACACGGGGTTAGGCATTATTACAGCCATTCACCCTCGTACCTCTTTACTTACCCGTCCAGACCGTTATCACAAAGTTAAACCTGTGGCAGCAAATATCAGTTTGATTGTGATTGTCTTTTCACCGCTTCCTGAACCTGCACCAACGTTAATTGACCGTTATTTAGTTGCTTGTGCAGATGCTAATATTCCTGCTCTTTTAGTCCTCAATAAATCTGATTTGTTAACCGAAAATGATCCAATTCTCACACTATTAGAAGAATATAAAACTTTGGGTTATGAAGTGATGATTTGTCAGTCTAAAAAGGGTGATATCTCTGCTTTATCTGAACGTTTAGATGGCGAAACAGTAGCATTCGTTGGCCAATCGGGTGTAGGAAAAAGTTCTTTAATTAATGTGCTCATTCCAGAAGCAGAGCAAAAAACAAATATTATTTCTGAAAACTCTGCACTTGGTCAGCACACAACAACTTCTACACGTTTAATGAATTTCGGTAAAAATGGCGCGTTAATCGACTCACCGGGAATTCGTGAATTTGGGCTTTGGCATCTTGATTTAGAAAAAATTCGTATGGGCTTTCCAGAAATTGAAGCACATTTGGGTTCTTGCCAATTCCGTAACTGTACCCATACTCATGAAAAGAACTGTGGGTTAAAACACGCTGTAGAATCTGGTGAAATTTTACCACGGCGCCTAGATAGCTTTTTGCGTTTAAATGATGAGATTCAAGAAGCACAGCAAAAAAACTAATTTTCTGTCCGCTTTGCCCTTGAAGTGGTGATTTTGATCACCATCTATATACGCTATACTCTAGGTCAATTTTGTTTTTAATTTTTTTTAGGTGACTTGTGGAACGCTGGTTAGAGTTTATGGGGAATCACCCCATTTTGTTTGGTACGCTCGGAGTCTTGGTCGTGTTGTTCTTCATTTTTGAAGGTCAACGTAACGGTCGTAAAATTTCACCACAGTCGCTTGGTATTTTAGTGAAAGCGAAAAATGCCATACTCATCGACTTGCGCGATAGTAAAGACTTCCGTGAAGGTCATATTAGTGGTAGCCGCAATATTCCTTTCAGCCAAATTGCAAGTCATGCTGATGAATTAAAAGCAAGTGACCGTCCATTAGTATTTATTTGCAACCTCGGGCAAGTCGCTGGTAGTGCTTTGCAAAAAGTTGCTCACCATGACAGCTATCGACTCGATGGTGGCATTAGTAACTGGAAAGCACAAGGCTTACCTCTTGTAAAAAGCAAACCGAAAGCTTAAGGAGAATTATTATGGCTGCAAATGTCATTGTTTACTCAACTTCTGTATGCCCGTATTGTGTTCGTGCTAAACAGTTACTTGAGCGTAAAGGTGTTGCTTACAAAGAAGTAAATCTTTCTGTTGAAGCACCGGAAGTACGTGTTGAATTAATGCAACGCACTAATCATCGTACTGTCCCACAAATTTTTATTAACGATCAGTTTATTGGTGGTTTTGACCAACTTTATGCTTTAGAGCGTGAAGGTAAACTCGACGAATTATTGGCTTAATCTCGCATCCATATTAAGGAAAAAACAATGAGCGAAGAACAACAAGTTCAACCACAATTAGCTTTAGAGCGTATTTATACAAAAGATATTTCTTTTGAGGTTCCTGGGGCACAAGTTTTTACTAAACAATGGCAACCTGAACTCAATATCAATCTTTCTTCTGCTGCAGAAAAAATTGATCCAACTCATTTTGAAGTTTCTTTAAAAGTTGTGGTACAAGCCGATAACGACAACGAAACAGCGTTCATTGTAGATATCACTCAATCAGGTATTTTCTTGATTGATAACATCGAAGAAGATCGCTTACCGTATATTTTAGGCGCGTATTGCCCAAATATTTTGTTCCCGTTCTTACGTGAAGCGGTAAATGATTTAGTGACTAAAGGTAGCTTCCCACAGTTACTTCTTACACCAATCAACTTTGATGCAGAGTTCGAAGCAAATATGCAACGTGCTCAAGCTGTTGAAGGTCAAGCTTAATTTTCTAGCTTTTCCTTTAGTAAAAAACCGCGTTTATCGCGGTTTTTTTATGTCTGCTATTTCACTTATTAAGAATCAAGTGAATGAAGCTGAATAGTTGGAAACTGAAAACCGCGGCAAGATAATTCTGAGCGCCATGCCACTGTTAGCATCATATTGCCTAAAACAAAATTTTGATAAGCAAATGTCCCAATAAGTGGATGAGAACATATTCCGCCACGGTCTGTAGGATGTGCTTGAGTATTTAAAGTATTTAAATCTAAACGGATACCAAGACCCGAAGCTTTTAGAACAGCCTCTTTAGTCGTCCAGACTTTAAACCAATATTCTCTATCTTGTTCTAGACTTTGCCATGTTGCATATTCATCGGGATGAAATGCATGCTGAGCTAGAGCTTCCAAACGTACTTTACGGTCTAACTCTTCAACATCGACACCGATATCTTTAACATGCGGGCTCATTGCTAAAGCATAATACTGTTGGCTATGAGAGTGATTGAAATCTAAATCGTGATTCAATAAATATGGCTTGCCATGCTCATGCTTTGCAAACGCTAAATCCGTTATTGTAATTTGTAATTTCTGTGCTATCAGCTCGTTTCTAATGTTATGTATTTGCTGTTTTTTATAATGATTAAATGTACGAAAGTCAGGAAAATCTTGTTTAGATTTTAAAAGAAGCTGGGACAATGTCTGTGTGTAGACTTCAATATTACGCTTAGACATTATCCCGACCTTATTTTAAATTAATTAGAATTTAACCACGTCGCCTTTTAAGGTAACCCCCGCCATCATGGTGCCTTTATAGCAATCGTAAGTTGTCGTACTTGTGGTTTCATTGGCTTTAAAATAGCTCACAATATTGATAACTGCGTTTGCACCTTGTGCTTTAGCATTGTTTTGCATTTGGATGAGTGCTGAACGTAAAACCCAATCACAAGACGTTGCTGCTGACTTACCAAAACCATTGGTTTTTTTATTGGTTACTGCATCTTTTTGAATAATCTTACCGCCAGACTTTGTACCCTTTAAATAAAACTTTACTGAACCATCTAAAGTGCCATCTGCAACTGCACGGTCTACAGCTTCTTTAAAATTCAACTGATGTACTTCATCTCCAGCCTGAACAGTGGCAGTAAAACCCGCACTTAGCATTGCTACAAATAAAAGTTTTTTATTTAACATTGTTGTGTTCCTTATTGTTTAACACGTTTAAAAATAAGCGAAGTATTAATTCCGCCAAAAGCAAAGTTATTGCTCATAATAATGTCAGCATCCAGAGTTCTTGGCTGCTGAACGATATAATCCAGATCGCCGCACAGTGGATCGACTTCATCTAGATTTAAAGTTGGAATAAAGCGACTACGGTTCATCATTTCAATGCTCAGCCAAGCTTCAATAGCCCCACACGCCCCCAGCGTATGTCCAAAGTAGCTTTTTAAAGAGCTGATCGGTTTACGTCCTAAAACTGTTGCTGTCGCCTGACTTTCTGCTACATCGCCCTGATCAGTTGAGGTGCCATGCGCATTTACATAAGCAATGTCTTTAGCTTCTACAGATGCATCTTTAAGTGCCAATTGCATACAGCGACCCATCATTTCTGCCTCGGGGCGAGTGACATGTTGACCATCAGTATTGCTACCGTAGCCAATCACTTCTGCATAGATATGGGCACCTCGAGCTTTGGCATGTTCGTATTCTTCTAAAATTAAGCAGCCCGCCCCTTCACCAATCACCAATCCATCTCGCTTAGCATCAAATGGTCGTGGTGTTTTTTCTGGTTGGTCATTCATTCCACTGGTCGCGAACAATACATCAAAAACCGCAGCACCTGCTGCACTGAGTTCTTCTGCACCACCAGCAATCATGACCTTTTGTTTGCCATATTTAATCGCTTCATAGGCTTGCCCAATGGCCATAGAACCAGAGGTACATGCACTTGATGTCGGTAAAGTTAACCCTTTTAGACCAAAATACACGGTCATGTTCACCGCACTTGTATGGGCCATCATGCGGATATAGGTTGTTGCATTGATCTTACTCATGCTCTGATGAAGCAACATGCTTGCAAACTCACCCACGGCCTCTACGCTACCCGCAGAAGAACCAAAGGCAACACCCGCTTCACCACTAGACAAAATTTCGTGCCCAAGCAAGCCAGCATTTTGCAAAGCAGTTTCGGCACAAACCACAGACATGAGTGCAACACGGCCCATACCACGGGTGACTTTACGGTTAAAATGTTTTGGAACATGAAATGTTTCAACAGGTCCAGCAAGCTTAGTCCGAAGGTCAACATACTGTTCCCATTCCGGCATGTAACGAATACCACTTTTGGCGGCTTCAAATTGGGCAAAAATCTCATCAGAGGTTTCACCTAAAGAGGTAATTCCAGCCATTCCTGTCACAACAACACGTTTCATCAGATGAGCCCCCCATTCACAGAAATAACCTGTCGGGTCACATAAGAAGCTTCATCGGAACACAAGAATTTCACCACGCTAGCAACTTCATCGACTTGTCCCATGCGTTGTAACGGAATCATTTTAAGTGCATGTTCTTTGACTTCGTCTGTCACCATTTCAGTTTCGATCAACCCTGGCGCAACACAGTTCGCAGTAATTTTTCGCTTCGCTAATTCGAGGGCCAAAGCCTTGGTCGCACCAATCAATCCTGCTTTTGCAGCACTATAGTTAACCTGACCACGGTTACCCATAATCCCAGAAACCGAAGATAAGGTGACGATACGGCCACCTTTACGTAAATGAATCATTGGCATAACTAATGGTTTTAATACGTTATAAAAACCGTCTAGGGACGTTGAAATAACTTCGTCCCAATCTTGATCGGTGAGTGCAGGAAAAGCTCCATCATGAGTAAGACCTGCATTCAATACAACGCCATAGAATCCGCCATGCTGCTCTACATCTTGTTCTAAAATCTGTTGAACAGTTTGGCGTTCATTTACATCAAACATTAGATAATGGCTATTTTTTCCTAACGCTTGAATCTCTTGTACGACTTGCTCAGCCTCTGCCTGACGCGAACGTGCATGTACAGTCACATCAAAACCAGCCTTTGCTAGTTGTAATGCAATCGCTTTCCCAATTCCTCGACTTGAACCTGTTACTAAAATTCGTCTTGTCACAATGTATTCCTAATTCTTTGTGGTTATTCAAATGGTGATTCTGTTGGTTCAAATACACTTAACGTTGCCTGAATGCAGTGCTCAGCATATTGAATTTCACAGGAAAATTGCCCAAGTCCTTCATGAAAATATTGTTGTTCTATTTGAATGATCAATCGAGAACCCAAGGCGAAATAAGGGATCGGTAAATTTAACTTACGCGTTCCCAATAAAAAACCGACTTTTGGCGCTTGTTTTGACTGCTGACCTTGCCAGCCTGAATAAGCACTAATCGTTTGTGCCATAATTTCAATGCTTGCCCATGTCGGCAAACCTTCTGCTTCACAAAACATAAGCTCTGGCGTAATCGTAAGTTCTGCTTGCGCCCGCCCTTCTGCAACCTCAGTTAAATGGTCAATAAATACCATCGGTTGCTCATGAGGAATATATTGAATTGCATCTAGTTTCACTAGGGCTTCACTCCAAAAACAAGACTAATATTACTTCCCCCAAAAGCGAAAGAATTACTCATGACATAGCGGATGGGCTGTTTTAGTTCGGCATTTTGCACATAGTTTTGGTCAGCCAAATCTGGATCAATCTCAACACTTTGATGTAAAGGCAACCAATTTTGATCTTTTAAAACTTGCTCACAAATAAAAGCCTCTATGGCACCCGCTGCACCAAGACAATGTCCAGTTTTATGTTTTGTACTACTTAAAGCAACTTGGTAATCGCCAAAAATTTGCCTTACAGCCTTAATTTCCATTGCATCATTTTGTGGAGTTGCTGTTCCATGCAAATTGATATAACCCACCTCTTGAGCTGAAATACGTGCCATATCTAATGCACGTTGCATAGCTAAAGCAGCACCTTTGCCTTCAGGATGCGGGGCCGAAATGTGCCATGCATCCATAGATTCACCCGCCCCCATTAACATGACAGGTGCTTGTTCTTTACTTAGTACAAAAAACGCAGCGGCTTCACCAATATTAATACCATCACGGTTTAGACCGCAGGGTTGGCAAATATGTTCAGATAAACTTTCTAGGCTATTAAACCCATTTAGAGTCAACTTACACAAGGTATCGACGCCACCGACTAGCACAACATCGGCTAAATCTGCGTGAAGTAATCTCTGCCCTGCGGCTAATGCTTTAGCGCTTGAAGAACAAGCTGTTGAAATCGTATAGGCTGGCCCTTCCCATCCTAAGTACTGCTGCAATGCTTTCGCTAAACAACTCATTTCTTGGGGATAATGAGATATCGATAGATCGGTTTGCCCTTGAAAATATTGCTTAAGCAATAATTCATTATCTGCAATACCAGAAGTCGATGTGCCCACCACAATGGCCAAACGTTTATTTTCAAAGGATGCTGTATAAGCTTTTAACTCTATTTCGATTTCAGATAATGCGGTTAAGGCAAAACGTAGATTACGTGAATCTACAGACTGTAAAGTATCGGGTACGCTCGAACATAATGGATGCGTATATTGTCCCACCCAAACATCACGATCAACGATTAAATCATCTCGCAAACTCAAGGTTTGCTGCGGCTGTTGTAATACCTGTTTAATTTGATTAAGTTCACAGCCTAATGCAGATAAACCAACACTAAATTTTATGCCTACTGCCATTGGAGCTGCATTTGCTGAAGGTAGATGTTTCATGGCGTAGGACTTTCTTCTGTCTGTAAAGTGTTCTCAATCGAACTCAGCGTCATGGTATAAGGGACTTGTTCATTAATCAATTCAATGCTTCCTTGCCCTTGTTTAACCTGCAACACAGGCTGCTTTTCAATATAAACAACCTGCTTGTCTGCTTGTTGTTTCATCTCTACAGCTTGCTGCCCTAAATGCGAAAACTGAGGGTATGTTGCAAACAAAAGGTCACGCACCACAAACTCAAAAGGCAATAAACGCATTTGATCAATACACTGTTCAACATGAACCCGATGCCCATCAAACTGTAACTTAAATAATTGCTGGCCTGTTAGGCTCAAAGCGACCATATCCAGTACAGCGCCCTTTTGCTGTTGATATAACAAGAAGCTAAAACTTTGCTGCTTCCACTGGACCTCAACCTGATCTTGTCTTTGATAAGTCTGAGCCAGCCATAGAGGACTTTGCAGCCCTTTAGCATGTGGCATGACCTGACAACCATTTAAAAATATCAAACTACTGAGTAATATCGTTGCCCATTTGCGTTGCATGGTTATCCCTCAAGTACCTGTTCTTGCGCCAAGCCTTCACGACAATATTCTGCCAAGGTGCTGAGCCTACGTTTAGCATTTTTATGGATTGGATTTTTTTCATCCCACGCATAACCAGCCAATAATGAAGAAATCATACGGCGAATACCTTCATTCTGATTTTTCGAGAACACCACATCTTGGAACTCGCCTTCGTACCATGATTCAACATAGGCACGAAACACCTGAATGCCGCGGCGTAATGGTTTTTCATATTCTTCTAACCAGTCGACTTGCTCACCTTGTAAAACTCGTTCAACTAAAGGAACCGCCAAACTTGAAGATTTAAGAGCAATCGTCACACCTGATGAAAAGACTGGATCAAGAAACTCACCCGCATTACCTAATAGCGCATAGTTGCGGTCTGCCAAGTGTTTTACATTCGCTGAGTAGCCCACCAAAGTACGCACAGGTGTATCAAACTTTGCATGGCGCAAGACATGTGACAAGCTTGGCTCATCAGCCAAAATACGTTTGAACATTGCCTCTGGTTCATTATCTTCAGCATTTTCGACCGTGTATTTGTCAAAAAAGTCTTGTTCTGCAACGATACCAAAAGAAGCCCGTCCATCTGCAAATGGAATCAGCCAATACCATGCGCGATGATCTTTTTCATGCACCGTAATTAAAATTTTATTACGATCAAATTCAGGATCATCGGTAATACCATCTTCAATATGGGTAAACAGCGCACGTCGTACCGGAAAATTTGATGGACTTTCTAGATCTAATAACTTTGGCAAAATTCGCCCAAAGCCACTCGCATCTAATAAGAATTTAGTTTGAATCTGATAACGCTGTTGTTCTTCATCAATTACTGTAAGTACAGGCTGTTCAGATGCAACATCAACATCTAAGACTTCATGTCCAAAGCGTATGTCTGCGCCATAAACTTGAGCCTGTTTTGCTAATAAATTGTCAAAATCTGCACGGCGAACTTGCCAAGTTGTCCCCGGACCATCCGTAAATTTTTCTGTAAAGTCATAAAAGCTACGCTGTTTGCCACGTAGAAAAGCCGCCCCATTTTTAAATTGAAAAGCATATTGCTCAACATGCTCACGGACTGTCTCCAATAAGCCAGCTTCTTCTAAAAATGCCATAGATTGAGGTAACAATGACTCACCAATCGAAAAACGGGGGAAATGCTGTTTTTCAATGACCGTAACGGTATAACCTTTTTTCCGAAGAAGTGCAGCAGCAGAACTCCCTGATGGCCCAGCCCCAATAATCACGACGTCAATTTTTTCTATAGTGCTCATAGCACAACTTCCTTTTTAATTTATTCAAATTATGAATGGTCTTGTAAATTCACGATATGTTTTTCATCTGCGGGAGTTAACAAAGTCGCATAGATAAACGAGAAAATAACCCCGAATAAAACCGTTAAACCAAAACAATGAATTGCATAAGTATGGCTAAATGAAAGTAATCCGAAGCCAAGTAAGGTCGACATCATACATAAAAACAATGCCATTCCAACTACTTGCGGGTGATCATGTCCATGTCGGTAGAAAATTGCATAGTCGACACCAATCCCAATAATCAGGAATGTCGCCATAATACTAAACAGGTTAATCTCGACACCTAACCATGCCTGAATAGCAAAAGTGCTCAGTAAAGCCAAACTGACTGGCAGAACCAATGGCACAATCGAACTTAGTCCATAAATAAGCGCTAAACCAACCGCCAGACCAATTAAGGCATAAATCAGAAGATGTTGAGCCTGCACTCGATGTTCAGCAAACATTTGCGACATTTCGGTAATCGGTTGCTGGAAATGTATGTGCTCATTCTGAAGCTGCTTCAACACGTCAGGTTGCTTCACCCCTGTCACCATGACTAATCGTTCATTAGCTTGAGGTTGTAAAAAAGCTAAAGGATGATCTTTAAATACAGAAAAATCTAATAACGGTTGTGTCACCAGTTGCTGTTGCCACTGTAAAACATCATTAAGATTTAGCCCCATGCTTTGTGCATATTGCTGCAAAGTCACTTTTGGAATATTTCTTAATAATTGTAGATTATTTTGCTGCTCTGCCAATGGTGGAATCCATTGTCCCAAAGCTTGAAATGCACTGATTTTCCCTTGTGACTGTAACTGTTGCAAATGTCCAATCAGTTGCTGCTCTTGTTGCTGCATTTCATTTGCCGATGCTGCACGCACCACAAAATAATCACTACTTTGTTGCTGGCCAAATTGCTCACGAACCGCTTGGTCTTGCTGTTTTAAGCTCGCGTCCATACCTTGTAAATTACGAATATCATCGTTACTTTTAAGATAGAAAAGACTCGCCGTACCTACTGCTAAAATGATTGCAATCAAGCTATAACGAACTTTGGCTCGTTGCTGAAACCATAAGCGTGCTTGTCCAATCCACGACAGTGCTTTTATTGCTGGCTTGGCATTGAGTGCAGGTAATCTTGGTAATAACAGTACACTACTAATCCACGCCGCAGTTAATCCTATAATTGAAAAGACTGCAATCTGCTTGAACCCAGGAAACGGAGTAAAACTCAAAAAGATATACGCAACCAATGTGGTCATTAAGCCCATAAACAAACTTGGTAATAGCGGTTTTAAAATTTGAAAACCACCAAGCTTTCTATGCTGCGATTGCATCGCCATAAAATAAAATGAAAAATCGACACAGACACCAATCAGACTCGCACCAAAGACCAATGTCATCAGGTGAATTTCACCAAACACCCAATGTGTGACTGCAAACGCCACAAAGCTTCCAGTCGAAACTGCAATAAACTCGGTCGCCAAAGGTCTCAATGAGCGAAAGCCGAACCAAACCAGAAAAATTAAGCCCAGTGTCGAGCCAACACCAATGGTTGAGATTTCCTGTTTAGCCGATTGCGTCCCAAAATTTGAAAATAAAATAGTTCCAGTCCAATGAGATTTTAATCCCATTGCAGCTAAATTTTGCTTAGTTTGCTCAATCCAAGTAGAGGTCTGTTCTTGGTAATCAATATTGTATGGGCTTTGCGTCAACTGTAATACGAAAAGCCGAGAGATACCTTGCTCATGATGAATCGTGGCAAAGCCCTGCTCCATTTCAATATCTTGTTGCGACGGGGTTGCCAACTGCATGGCATAACGGGGGAACAATAATAGCGGGTCTTGCTTAAGTGATTCAGCAGTGACAGGCATGCCTGGACTCATCATCTGCATCAGACTTTGTTCAGTCAGCGCAGCATAATCCTTTTTTTGCACTAAGGCTTGATCTTGAGCACTCAACAAACCTGCGCGATGTTGATACAACTGTTTTGCAAATTGATCAAAATCAAGTTGTGGCTTCAGCGGTTGCCACAACTGGCTTTGCTTGGCCTGCGCTGTTAAGAAATGAGTCGCTTGTTGTATCGCAGCTTCATCTTTGGCATCTACCACCACAAATACTTTATTGTTGAGTTGCTCATTCATGTACTGCTGAGTACGTGCAAGTTCTGGGTCTTGCTGAACCTTAGGCAATAACGCAAAAATATTAGTTTGAATATGAATATCTTTATTCAGCCACGTCACGCCAAGCCCTACCGCAATCAGTAGCAGAGCGATTAACCAAAGCGCGGTGAACTTATTTTGCCAGTTGGAAAATCGCATGCTCAGCAGCCGTTAGAGTCGTCGGTTGAGAAGTCTGATGACTAAAGCGGATGGTCGTTAAATTATTCGCTTTCTCGGTAATCACGATTTGGTTAACGTACTGTTGACCTTGAGCATCAACACGCACAAATAACTTTTTAAACAAGCTACTTTTCGGAGTTAAGCTCATGCTCCAACCCGCTGGACTATAATTCGCACTTACCACATTAAAATTCTTTGCCAAAGCCTGTTCATTACCAGACATGAGCTGTAAGAATAAAGTCGCGACCGAACTATATGGCGATTGATCAACTTGTATTTGGCTAAATGTACGCTGAGTTTTCTGTACCAATTTGGTTGGGGTAACAATCAAATCTGCTTGTACAGGTCGTTTGATTTGCCAGGCTACACCATAAGATTTTGAGAACAACAAAGAGCCGTTCGATATAAAAGTTTTATTCAACGATGGCAATTTTTTTTGCTGTTCAAAATCAGCACGAACCGTAGGAGACTGTGACAATTGCTGAAAAATTTGAGTGATCTGTGTTGGCGCTGCATAGACCGCACTTAAACTGCTCATCCAAACAGCAGCACCTAAACCTAAAGTTTTGATGAATTGAGACATCACGTATTCCTCTTCGGTTGAAACTCAGACCATGCATTCAAGCGATCAAACAAAACCTGTGGCGATTGAAAACACATTTCACGAGCTTCAATATTCACCGCTACCTGTGTGGTATAACCCTTGGTTAAACGTTTTCCTGACTCAGCATCAAAAATCAAATAATCAATTTTCAAACGGTTTTCCCATTCTTTTAAAATGGCCCGAACCCGAATCTTTTGTTCAAACTCAATACCGTATGCATAGCGAACATGGCTTTCAATCACAGGCCATGCATAGCCTGATTCTTTCATCTGCATATAGTTGTAATGAAATTGATCGAGCAATTTACAGCGCGCAATCTCAAAATATTTTAAATAGTGTCCATGCCAAACCACATTCATGGTATCGACATCATGAAATGGAATTTCAATGATTACATCTGCATGCATTGGCTCACCTTATCCCATAAATTCTGGTTGATTAAACAGTTCAAGTTGGTCTAAACGATCAACAATCTGTTGTAATTCGGTTTGTAATGGTCGGTCTTCTTCGACAAATGCAAAGCTTTGTAAGGTCCATTGCATAAATGCCTGCAATGTTGGACTTAACTGTGTGGTGAGGCCTTTCAAGTGAATCGCCTGCACACTTGCACAGCACAGCGCTGCAATGACTTGCTGTGTTAAGGTAATTACTCGGCTCGCATCACGCGCAGCAATAGTTCCCATGCTAACTTTGTCTTGGTTATGACATTCGGTTGAACGTGAAAAAATTGAAGCTGCCAAAGTGTTTTTTAAGGCTTCAGCCGTCCACGCCGATACTCCGATTTGTACCGCTTTAAAACCATGATTCAGTG
Source organism: Acinetobacter sp. NIPH 542 (assembly GCF_000369825.1). Lineage (NCBI taxonomy): Bacteria > Pseudomonadati > Pseudomonadota > Gammaproteobacteria > Moraxellales > Moraxellaceae > Acinetobacter > Acinetobacter sp. NIPH 542. The sequence continues at coordinate 378,390 of NZ_KB850205.1, read as the reverse complement.
GCAAACGTTCAGCCGTTGCACCCGTTAAATTACGTGGTAAACCATGATTCATTTTATGATCGACTAGTTGTGCAATCTGTCTATCCATCAAGTCAGCAATATTGGCAATCATAATTTTTAAGCTATCCATTGCTTGTGCAATGTGTCCACCGTAAAAATGACCGCCATGCAACACACGCATACCGACTGGATCAATCAATGGATTGTCGTTACTTGAATTCAGTTCATTTTCAATAAACTGACGTAACCATACTTTTGAGTCTTCAAAAACACCAATGATGTGTGGTGCACAGCGCAACGAATAACGGTCTTGCAAGCGTGGACTTTGATGTGCTGTTTGTACTTCACTGTTCAGCCAGTCACGTAATTGCTTGGCAATTTGCTGCTGCCCCGGATGGGGCTTTTGTGCAAATAGTACTTCATCAAAATGACTAGGATTACCTTCCAAAGCCAATACATTTAGAGCAGTAATTAAAGTACTTGCAAGTGCAATTTGCTCTGCTTTTTTATAGTTCAAACAAGCAATCGCCGTCATCACCGCTGTGCCGTTCATGAGCGCCAAACCTTCTTTAGGTCTAAGCGTTAAAGGCAACATATTTTTTTCAGCATAGACTTGAGCAATAGGAACAATTTGCCCATCGACATAGACGTCACGTTCACCGACTAAAGTTCCCGCAATATAAGACAACGGTGTTAAGTCACCACTTGCCCCGACTGAACCTTCAGATGGAATGACTGGAATTACATTTTCATTCAGCAACCAAACCAAGCGCTCAAGTAGTGCTATCGACACGCCTGAATAACCGCGAGCCAATGAACATAAACGTGTCACAACTACTGCACGTGCAGTGATGACATCTAAATTTTCACCTAAACCACAACCATGAAAGCGTGAAAGATGCAGCGGTAGTTCATTAACCTGATGTAATGGCACTTCAACCAAACATGAGTCACCATAACCCGTGGTCACACCGTAGATAACCCCTTCTTCTTCAAGGAGCTGATCGAGAAAATCAGCACCTTTTTGAATCAGTTCACGCCACTCAGACGTTTCTGGTAAAGCAACCTGACATTCGCCTCTGGCTACAGAAACGACATCTTCAATACTCAGTGGTTGTTCACCTACGGTTAACACACGCATGTTATTTCGTCCAAAAATTATAAAAATTAAACCATTGATAAGGGGCACGCAGACAATGCTGTTCTAGTACGGCAACGTACGTTTTAGTGATGGTTTGCATACTTTCAATACGGTGAGCACGGGGTAAACTCACCTGCTCAGCAATTGAATGAATATGCACTTGAAACTGCTGTTGCACCCGATAGCAAAACACCGCAATAACAGGCACTTTGAGTAAATTTGCTAAAATCCAAGCCCCTTGTGGGAAAGCTGCTGACTCCCCTAAAAAATCAACATGCTGTACACGATCTGACTGCACAGGCACTCGATCTGCCGCTACAATGACCCACTCACCTTGCTGCATTTTGTCTTGCAATAGCATGGCAGTTTCAATACCCAGCTCATCAACTGATAAAAGACAGACATCTGCCTTATCATTTATTTTTTTCAAAAACTCATTAAATTTTGTCGCGTGCTTTTGGTAAACCAGCACATTAATTTTCTGCGGATGCTCTGACTTAATAGCTCGAAGCAATTCAATATTGCCAAAGTGAGAGACAACAATAAGAGCGCCTTTTTGATAATGCTGCGAGAAGTTTTCATGTCCAAAAACTTCTAGATTTTGCTCGGAGATATGGCCTAGCCAACCCTCAATCTTATCTAAAATACATTCGCCAAATTGCATGAAATGCGCATAGCTATTTGTCCAATTTGGTTGGTGGCTAAAAGGCGACTGTGATCCAGCAAAATGATGCAGTTTTTGTAAATAAAGTAAGGAAGCCTGTCGTGCAGTGGCAGCAAATAACCAGTACCACATAATAACGAAGTACATCACCAACTTGCATAACCAACGTCCACCAAAACGGTAAAACCACAACACGAGCATAAGGGGCAACATACCGCCTCGCTCTTTAATGTCGTTCCATTTTGGTGAAGCTGAATCTGTCATAATTAACCTTGCAGTTTTTGCTTTAACAGCTTCGGTAGGCGAATCAGCATGCCCATGAACAAAGTTGCATGTGCTTTACTCAGACCTAAGTTATCTCGCCAAGCATGAAAATGAGAAATACCCTGCTCTGGATAAACCACAGGTGTCGGGACATTAATAAAAGGGGTATTTTCCCATTTTAAACGCACTAAAATTTCACTATCAAAACCCATACGTGGCTGAAATTTAGCACTATTTAAAACATTTATTGTGCTCTCAAGCGGATACACGCGAAACCCGCACATGCTGTCTTTAATTTCAAAAGACAAACTGTTTAACCAGACCCAAAAATGGGTAATGTAACGGCCATATAAGCGCTTTTTAGGAATAGAGGCATCAAAGTATGGCTGACCAATTACCATTGCATCTGGATGTTGTCGAGACTGCTCAATAAATTTTGGAATGTCATCCCAGCAGTGTTGACCATCTGAATCGAGTTGTAATGCATGGCTTAAACCAAGCTCATAGGCTGCACGTAAACCAGTCATTACGGCTTGTCCCTTACCCTTATTCACCTCATGTTCAATAAGATGAATTTGAGAATATTGCTCTGCCAATCCTTTTAAAATTTGGCTACAAGCATCATCACTTCCATCATTGACCAACACAATCGGTAGATCAAAACTGTCCAGATAAGAAATCAAATCTGCTAAATAATGTGGATGATTATAAACCGGAATAACAAAGCCGTAATTGGTCTGCATTTTTAACCCTCTACTTCCGTTTGCAAAGCAAATAATAATCGCCCTGAAGCCAGAATCTGTTCTGAATCGCGTAGTTCAAAACTCACTTTATGCTCTTTTCGAGCAAGCTTGAGTTGTACCACAGCATACGGACGAATCAGGTTTTGAAATTTTAACTGCTCATACCCCTGACACCAGCTCAAATCAGACCAAATTGATTTAGCAAAATGTTGTAAAAAACCTATTTGCCCAACCCCAGGATAAATGGGCTGTGTTGGGAAATGCCCTTTAAAACAAACTAACTCGGGTGGAAATTCCAACTCCCAAATGTAGTCATCTGAATTTTGAGACTGTGACAGCACCACGGGTTGTAACATAGGCTTAAATAGAGTTTTCAAATAGTTTTTATTGAGTTTGGACTGAGTATTTTGTGGTAGCTGACTGAGGAAACGCCATTGACGAGGAATCGCGATCGTTTCCAAGCTGTCTTTTAATTGTTGTTTTAAATGGCTGACAAAAGCGGACTTACCTTGCTGTTGTAATTGCTCACGAGCTTGTTCTTTCAGAACAACAATACAACCCAATATTTGACGTTGCTCATGTTCAAGTACCAATACATGACAGTGTTTTACGACATATAGAGCCTGAATACTTTGCTCAATCGCATCTAGACTCAAGCGCTTTTCTTCAAGTTTTACAATTCGATCTGTACGCCCCATCAACTTAAAGGTCTGACATGTTGCATCGGTCCATGCAGCGCCATCACCTGTGGTAATCCAATCATCCTCATAGGCATGATTACTCTTGACCATAAGCTGTTGCTCTTCAATCCGAATAGCCACATTACTAAATGCAGTCCAAGCATCTTCATCTTTAGCACGATGGGCAATACCACCAGTTTCCGAACTTCCCAAAACTTCAATAATCGAACGATTTAAGAAAGGGCGAACACCACTTTCTAGCTTGCCACCAGAACTAAAGACCATTTGGCAGTGTTGCAAAACGACATCAGTTGTCCAACGTTTTAATAATGCAGGACTTGAGATCAAATAATTGCTTAATCCCAACGTTTCTAATTGTTTTTGAGCTTGTACCACATCTTCTGGGAATGCCATTTGAGGCACATAAAAACTTCGACCAGTAGCAAGTGGTAGCAGTAATTTAAACAGTAATCCATAAATATGTTGATGACTAACCGTTGCAATCGCGATTGCATGCTCATCAAAACTAAAGCTTTGACTTAACCCTTGGACTTCGTTGAGTAATTGTCTGAGTGTCCTTGGAATTTTTTTAGGTTCCCCTGTTGAACCAGATGTATAAAAATAGAGTTGCGCCTGCTCTAAAAAAGCATCGTCTAACGTTAAAGATGAAGGAACAACTTTTTCAGTATTTTGGCGCTTTAAAAAATAAACCTGCTGTGCTGCAAAATCCTGTTCTAATTCACGCACTCTATTGGGTGGTAAAAGTACTTGTTTTTTCGCTAGCAAAGCAGCAAAGAATAAAACCAGAAATTCATAGCTATCTGCTTCCCATAAAGCCCAAGTTAGATTTTCCATTTGAGCAATTGCAGTAGCTTGTAAGGCCACATCCTGCCAAAAGTAATTAAAACTAGTCGAGTGCAGAGCATCGTCTATACAAAGTGGCTGAGCTGAATCGATGAATTTCTGAAAATGGCAATACATAGTTTTTAATTAATGATTTGAAGAATGTAAACGCTGATGTCTCTTACGCAAAATAAATTCACCAAGGAACAAAATGCCCATCAGCACATAAGAAATAAAGCCATTATAAATGACCCAAACCTGAGTTGAGGTAAAAAGCACAGTGCTTAACGCAATCAGTGCATTACAAAAAAAGAAAACACACCAAACTTTAGTCACCTGTCTGGTCCACTGCACCCCAGAATCAGGTAAATCAGGTTCAACGAGTCGGGCAAAGCGCTCAATCATAGACGGCGGCTTGATGAGTGTCAGCGAAAAAATAATTAATGCGCCTAAACTCATACCAACTGGATATAACTTTAACCACGCATGATTATGTGACAATAAGCTCAGACTGCCACAAACAATAGCAAAACCGGTTAAAGGCCATAATAATGAGTTACCTTTACCAAAAAGTCTGACGACCCCCAACCCGATGAGTAATAGACTTACCCAAATGAATTGACCGTGTGTCAAACTCCAACCCACAATAAAGGGATACAGCACAAACAGTGCTGCTATTATCCCTTTAAGAATAAACTTCATTCAGCAGTCATGTTCTGAATAACCGTCACAACATCCAGTACGGTTCTCACATTTTTAAAGTCTTCAGGCTTTACTTGCTTACCTGTTAACTCTTTAATTTTTACAACTAAATCAACCGCATCAATACTGTCGACATCAAGATCTGAATAAAGATTCGAATCGAGTTGAACAGACTCCGGTTCAATTTCAAACAAATCTTCCATCCATTCACGGAGTTTAGTTAATACTTGCTCTTGAGATAACATCATCACGCTCCTTATGACTTCTGTTGTGCTTCAACTAAAGCAACCAAACTCTGGATTGATTTAAAATGCTGTTTGGTTTCATCCGACTCTGCATTTAAATGAATGTTGTAACGCTTTTTCAAAGCTAGTCCCAACTCAAGTGCATCAATCGAGTCTAATCCTAAACCTTCTCCAAATAGTGGCGCTTCTGTATCAATATCCGCAATAGTGATATCTTCAAGTGCCAAAACATCAATAATCATTTGCTTTAGTTCATCAGCAAGATTGCTCATTTCAAGATAACTCTTCATCAAAAATTTTATAAAAACTACGACTTAACTGACGAACTTGTTTAGGTCCTACTGTTAAATCGTCTAACAAATCTGATACTCGCACTGCATCTAAAACCTTGACCTCGATATGAAATGGTTGAGATGGTACGTGGTACCATTTTTCATTCTTGGTTAATGTTGATGGTGTGCAGGTAATAATTACTGGACGAATTGGTACATTTGCGCGGATGGCAATATTGGCTGCGCCTCGCTGAAACTCGTTGAGGGTCATCCCTTTTTCAGTGCGCGTTCCTTCCGGAAAAATTAAAAGAGAAGCCGCATTGTTTTCTTTTAGACGCTTTACACAGTCTTCAACAAACTGCTGAGAACCTGCATTTAAAATATAGCCTGCGCTTTGTACGGGTCCTTTGGTAAATGGGTTCGACCAAAGAGACTGCTTCACAACACAATTAGCCTGCTGCATCATACCAATTAGTACTACAACATCAATCAAAGTCGGATGATTGGCAATCACCAACTCTTGACGACTATTTTGTAGCTTTTCCAAGCCTTCTACCGAATAAGTCATGATGCCAAGTTTGACCATCATTTCGGTAAAGCCTTTAAAACTATGTTTAATCACATTTTGTGCACGCTGCTGACGCTCTTCAGAGTCAGAGGTTGTCGCATTTAGTACTGGTGCAATCACTGAGGCAATTGCCATACCACCCAGCCCAAAACTGGCAAAACTAAAACCAGTAGCAGCCACACGCCAGCAATAATTACTTTTTTGCTTGAGGTTTTTAAGATTTAGCATTTGTTCCACCCAAATGCAGATGTTAACTGGTCAGCATCCTGCCAAAAATGAGCAAAAGCAGGAGCATCTGCTTCATCTGTATGCATCCACGCAGTAATTTGTAAATTAGGTTGCTCTAGAGTAACGACAGCAGCCATTGCATAGGCAGGAAAATCGACTGCCTCAGCATAAATATTAGGTAATGGCTCATCATAAGCAACGACTAAAACCCGCTTGATATCAGTCATCGACTTTAAAAGTGCATACGCCTCAATCAAACTTTCAGTCCATGAACAGCTTAAGCTTGTAGAGGGAGTATCATCCTGACATAAAATAGAATAAAGCCCAGAAATTGCATTATGAACAGACGTTGAAAATTGTGTAGGTGATGGAGTTTGTTCATTTAAAACATCTTTTAAGATATTTAAAGTTTTGGCCTCATCACCATATTTTGACACCCAAACAATATAATCGGCTTTATTACCATCTAATGCACCGATCGCACTATTTAAAGCAAGTTTAGCTAAGGGCGACAACCGTCTACGCTGCATCGCGGGGATGCAGTCGAGAGCTGCGTAGGAGGGCTGAGCATGTGTAAATATAAGCTGAGCAAGATGTAATGTTACCATGCTAAAAAATGAACCCTAAGCCGCGTTATTCTGTCGAAATATAAATTATTTTATAAAGATGCTGATTATAGCATTCGTTATAAAATTTACAAAAAATTACGTTTATTACTCACACTTTTTCATAACTCTTGGCACGTGCTCATTTATTTGCAATAAAAAACCCAAAGAAAACTTTGGGTTTTTGAACGTTAAAAAGCTTAACGATTAAATTTTTTCTCTGCTTTTTTAAATTTCTGAATGTAGCGACGACGGCGCGCAGCAGTACGTTCATCAATTTGACTCTTACGACCTTCAAACGGGTTTTCAGAAGTTTTAAAGTCAATACGAACTGGTGTACCTTCAAGTTTATATACTTTACGGAACACGTTTTCTAAGTAACGACGATAATCCGCAGGAGTCTTATCAACCTTATTACCATGGATCACAATCGTTGGTGGGTTCTGTCCACCCATATGCGCGTAACGCATTTTAATACGTTTTCCACTCACCATTGGCGGTTGATGTGCATCTGTAGCATCATTCAAAATTTGGGTTAATTTCGCAGGTGAAACTTTTAAATGCGACGAGTCATAAGCACGGTGAATAGTTGGGTACATATCCCCTACACCCGTACCATGCAATGCCGAAATAAGGTGTACTTTCGCCCATGGAATAAAGTCAAAACGACGATCAACATCCAATTTACATTGTTTGCGATCATATTCGGTCATGTTATCCCATTTATTAATGGCGATCATCATGGCACGCCCAGCTTCAAGCGCATAACCAATTAAATGCAAATCTTGCTCAACAACCCCTTCACGAGCATCGAGAACTACAACAACCACATGTGCATCTTTAATTGCTTGTAGCGTTTTCACAATTGAGAATTTCTCAATCATTTCTTCTACTTTACCCTTACGACGCACACCAGCTGTGTCAATTAATGTGTATTGACGGCCATCACGTTCAAAAGGAATATAAATCGAATCGCGGGTTGTACCAGGTTGGTCAAATGCTACTACACGATCTTCGCCAAGTAATCGATTGACCAAGGTAGATTTACCAACGTTTGGACGGCCAATAATAGCTAAACGTAAACCTGTTGCTTTGTCATGTTCTTCTTCACTTTCGTCTTCAGGAACATTCTCAAGAACATCTTCAAGCATTTGCTGCACGCCACGACCATGGCTGGCAGCAACTTGTAAAGGTTCACCCATACCAAGTTTGTAGAATTCAACCAAAGCCGCTTCTGCATGAACGCCATCTACCTTGTTCGCAACAAGATAAATTTTCTTGCCCAAAGTACGTAGTTCACGGGCAATTTGCTCATCTGAAGCCAATAAACCAGCACGAGCATCAACCACAAAAATAATGATATCTGCTTCATTGATTGCTGTTTTTGACTGCTCAGCCATGTAGTTATCAATACCGCCCTCATTTTCACCAATACCGCCAGTATCAACGACAATGAAAGACTTATTCTGATAAGTCGCATCACCATATTTACGGTCACGAGTCAGGCCCGCGAAGTCGGCTACAAGTGCATCACGACTCTTGGTAATCTGGTTAAATAACGTTGATTTTCCGACATTCGGACGACCAATGAGCGCAATAACGGGTTTCATACAATAACCTTAATTCAAGACCAGCCATATCTCATGGCATGAGCATTAAAAACAGTACAGGAGATATATTTTAAGGTCAGAGATGACCATAATAAAAGACGGGGCTTTGAACTGATTTAATTCAAACACCCCGATATTTTTAACAGCATAATTTGTTAAGCGCTTATTTTAGCACAAGCGAACGAAATTAACGATTCTGCCAAATACTTAAATCGCCTTTTCGGGTCGAAACATAAAGTTGATTCTCGATAACACGTAATGTATTGACCTCACCACTTGTTTTTGAACGACCAATCAACTTACCTGTTGCAGGATCAACAAGATGTAATACGCCATCTAAATCACCTACAACAAGATCTTGTCCTAGCACAACTGGATTACTTAAATGACGGTTTAACAAACTATCATTTTCCCAGATTTTTTCACCAGACGCTAAATCGTAAGCTGTTAGCTTACCATCTGTTGAAGAGACAAATACTTTATTGTCATAAACTTCTGGACGTTTAGTACTGCTCGAATCTTCACTCCAAACGACACGTTGAGAAGCAAGATCGGTTACAGTCACTTGACCTTGGAAACTGGTCGTTACCATAAACTGTCCAGCTACAGTAGGATCACCATCAATATCAATTAAACGTTGAATATCAGAACGACCTTCACTTACCGCAACACGACGTTGGAAACGCGGAATACCACTAATGGTATCAATTGCATAAACATATGCATTCGCAGAAGCAATTAATACAGTACGAGGGTCAAGGCTAACTGGTGATGCCTGGCCACGTAAACTAAATTGGACATTCGGTAACTTATAAGCCCAAACTTGTTGGCCTGAAGTAGCATCATGTGCAAATACAGTACCATCATTCGCAATGGTAATAACACGTCCAGATTGAACCAATGACGGGCTTAACAATGCGCCAGATAACTGTGCAGTCCACTTCTGCTCGCCTGTTGCCTGATCTAGTGCGAAGAGTTGACCTTTACTGTTACCAACAACAACAATTCCTTCAGCAGCTTCAACACCAGAACTCAAGCCTAATTTACTGACTTTCTTTTCCCAAATGCGTTGTTTACCACGATATGCAGCTACTTCACCTTTTGGATCAAGCGTGAAAACCACACCATCGTTTGCATCAAGTTGCAAACGTAATGGATCAGCTTTATCTGTAGAAGAAACACTACGCGAAAACACTGGCGTTAAGGTCTTTTTCGACTCGGTTAATTTCGGTAGAGGATTAGGTTTAACTTCTTTTACTTTATTACTAGAACATCCCACCAGTACAGCCGATGCGATTGCAATTGCCAAAGGCAGTTTGAATTTCTGATTCATTAAGACTCTTCCACCTGTGTTTCCAAAATTGGGCGCTCAATCTGTGGATCTTCAACTAAAACGCCAACACTTTCGAGTTTAATTTGTAAAATTTGTCGCTCTTGTTTACGTTCTAGTAACGAATTCCAAGCTGCCTGATACGCTTTTTTAGCAGAATCAACATCTTTCTTAGCAACAAAGATATCACCACGTAACTCTTCTACCGTTGCTTTAAATGCAGGATCGACGTTACCAGACAGAGTTTTTAGTGCTTCATCATATTTGTTTTGCGCCAATTGTGCATCTGCTAAACGCAACTTTACAACTTGAATCAAACCTTCATCTTTAACTTTTGAATTTTCAACTTTCTTTAAAGCTTTTTCGGCAGCAGCATAATCCTGTTTTTCATAGGCTAATTTTGCTAATACAAACTGAGTCTGTATGGCCTGAACAGAGTCGATATCATCTTTTACAATTTTATCTGCTGATGCAGTTACCGAACTTAAAGCATTCGGATTATCGGCACTCGCATTTGCCTCATCCATTAACTGCTGTACTTTTGCAGTTTCTACCTGACTAGTTGCCAGATTCTTTTTTTGCCAGTAAGTCCACCCAAAAAAGGCAATCAACGCAATGAGAATTCCGCTAATCATGGCAGAACCATATTTTTTGGCGAACGACTTTAAGCTGTCGAATTGTTCTTCATCACTTAAGCTCATGTGATTGTCCTTTTCCAGATGTTCAGTTTATTTTGTAAATTTTTGGATTAAAAATGGTACGAGGTCAGCAATTGCGACTTGTGACTGTTCAGCTGTTGCTAACTCTTTAATAGCAAGCTGCTGCGCTTCCCACTCTCGTTCCCCTAAAATCAAAGCAAAGATTGCTCCAGCCTGATCAGCTTTTTTCATCTGGCTTTTCATGCTGCCTTGTGAACCTGTTTTGATTCGAATACTGCTATTTGCAGCTTCTAACTGGTCACGTAATTGTTCCGCTAAAATCAAGGCATTTGTTTGATAAGCAGGTTCTGCAACCAAAAAGACTTCACAATCGCGAATAACTTCAGCTTGTTCAACTTGCTCAAGCAGAAGCAATAGACGCTCCATACCCATCGCGAAACCAACAGCTGGTACAGATTGATCTGGCTTACCTTTTAATTGACCAACTAAACCGTCGTAGCGTCCACCAGCACATACTGTGCCTTGTGAACCGAGTGCTGTAGTCGTCCATTCAAAAACAGTCTTGTTGTAATAGTCCAGACCACGTACCAACTTCTGGTTAATTACAAACTGGATGCCAGCAGCAGTCAAATAATCTTGTAACTGCTTAAAATGATCCAAACTATCTTCTTTTAAGAAATCATGCAATTTCGGCGCATTTTCCAGAATTTTCTGGGTAGATTCAATTTTAGAATCTAAAATGCGTAATGGATTTGTTGTTAAGCGACGCTGCGAATCTTCATCCAACGCATCTTTATGCTCATTTAAAAAAGCAACTAATGCATTGCGATACTCTGTACGCTCATCAGTTTCGCCTAAAGTATTCAACTCAAGCTGAACCTTATCAGCAACGCCCATACGTTTCCATAAGCGAGCTGTCAACATAATTAATTCAGCATCAATGTCAGGAGTCGCAACGCCAAAAGTTTCTACACCAAACTGGTGGAACTGACGGTAACGCCCTTTTTGTGGTTTTTCATAACGGAACATAGGTCCCATATACCACACACGTGGCGTAGCGCCGCGCAACAAATTATGTTCAACCAACGCACGAACACAACCAGCTGTACCTTCCGGACGTAAAGTTAATGACTCTGGTGGGTTGCCTTTATCGAAAAAGGTATACATTTCTTTTTCAACAATATCGGTAGCATCACCAATAGCACGTTTAAACAAGCCCGTTTGTTCAACGATTGGTAAACGAATTTGTTGATAACCATAAGCATCCATTAACGATGCTAAATGTTGCTCAAGACGTCTCCACGCTACTGTTTGCGTTGGCAAGATGTCATTAAAACCTTTGATTGCGACAATTGAACTCATGATGAACTACGAATAATTTCTTTAGATTTAGCTTCTTCAAGCTCTTGGACACGTTGACGAACCATTGTTTCGATTTCATCAACCAATTGATCGGTATCGATTAAATGGCTTTTCTCACCATTACGATAAACCAGTGAGCGAGGCGCAGCCCCAACAACCCCGATATCAGCTTCTTTTGCTTCACCCGGGCCATTTACCTTACAACCAATCACTGACACATCCATTGGAGTACGAATATCTTCTAGACGTTCTTCCAAAGCTTGCATCACTTGAATAACATTAAACTCTTGGCGAGAACAACTCGGACAAGCAATAAAGTTAATGCCGTTAGAGCGTAGACCAAGCGATTTTAAGATATCAAAACCAATCTTGATTTCATCTTCCGGTTCGGCAGCAAGCGAAATACGCATTGTATCGCCAATACCTTCCATCAATAATCCGCCAAGGGCAATCGCTGATTTCACAGTACCCGTACGGTAAATACCCGCTTCGGTAACGCCAAGGTGTAATGGATTATCAATTTGCTGAGAAAGCAAGCGGTAAGCATCCATGGTTAAAAACACATTTGAGGCTTTTACGCTAACTTTAAACTCATGAAAATCAAGGCGGTCTAAAATATCAATGTGACGTAAAGCTGATTCAAGAAGTGCTTGCCCAGTAGGCTCGCCATATTTTTTCTGTAAATCTTTTTCTAGAGAACCCGCATTCACACCAATACGCATTGAAATACCATGATGACGTGCCGCAGCAACGACCTCACGAACTTTCTGGTCTGACCCGATATTACCCGGATTAATACGCAAACAGTCTGCGCCATAATCTGCAACTGCTAAGGCAATTCTATGGTCAAAATGAATATCGGCAACTAATGGTACTGAAACGCGCTTACGAATTGCGCCAAATGCCTCAGCAGCCTCCATAGATGGGACCGAAACACGCATAATATCAGCACCTGCATCAACGCAACGCTCAATCTGAGCAACGGTTGCATCAACATCGCAAGTTTCAGTGTTTGTCATACTTTGCACACTAATAGGTGCATCGCCACCGACATACACCGACCCAACACGAATTTTGCGTGTTGGTCGACGTTTAATTGGGTTCTCTATCATTGTATCGCTCAACTCATGGTATTAGCGGGATAAACGGAATTCAGCTTTACCGTTTACCGTATATGGAGACAATGAAATCTGTTCTTGGTTTAAACTTAATGACACCGCAGTTGCATCATCAAGACGAATCTGAAATGGAGACTCGCCATTTAAGTTTAAAGTTGATGACTGACGGCCTGTCGCCAAAACTTTACCTGTTGCATCAACAATATGAACAGACGTTGGACGGTTAAAGTTTAGCACCAATTGATCACCCACTGTTGAGGTGGCATTTCCTTTCATAGGTAAAACTTCAACACTAGATTGATTTACTTTAGGTAAATCCGCATCTTCTTTCTTAGAAGTCCATTTTTGAATACCCATGACAATCAATGACACAACAGCAATAACCACGATTGCAAGAAGTGCACGCTTCAACCATTTCTTATTACGGTCACTATTAGAACCAGGGAGTTTACCCATGATTTTAATCGGTGAGTTGTTTAAGGCATGGTTTGGTAAAAGCCCGGTATCATTTGCATAAATTTCATCAAAGCGCTGAATAATTGCCGTCGCATCTGTATTTAAATATTTTGCATATGAACGGTAATAACCCTTAATAAAAGTTGCTTCTGGCAATGACTTGTAATCATCTTGCTCTAAAGCAGTTAGAGTCTTAACCGGCATGTTTAAATCTGAAGAAACTTGCCCTAACTCTTTATTCTGAGCAACTCGAATTTGACGTAAATACTCACCAGGACGTTGAATATTTCCTAAAGCAGAAGTCGGTAAGCTTGAGCCAGTTGGCTGCTGTGAATTAGGATTTATTTCCATACGGCCTCAGTACTATACTGTAATTGCAAATAACGTTGATATTCTGGACTTTCCGGGAACAAAGCACGTAACTGGTTTACTAACACTTGCATTCCCATTTTATCCGCATTGGCTCGAGCCACTCTTACACCAATCCAAAGTGCTCTTGCACCCTGATTTTTCTGCCCCACTGTATGAACATATTGCTCATACATTTGTGTAGCAGCCGGAATCTGCTGCTGCAAATAAAAAATTTCCGCTAACTCTAACATTGAAATATAAGAGTCACGGTTAGCAAGGAGTGCTTGTTTGAATGTTTTTTCAGCATTCGCAACATCACCCAATTTTAAATAAATACGCCCTAGATTTTCTAACGCCTGATAGCGTTGGTCATAACCTAATGTTGTACCAGCAATACGAAATTGCTCGATCGCATCATTATAGCGTTCCATTTGGTATAAATAAGTACCATAGTTATTATGTGCTTGAGCATTATCTGGTTCAGATGAAATTGCTCGTTTAAAGTAATGTTCTGCTTTTTCTAAGTTCGGCTTACTACCTTCTTGCTGTAGTAAAATGCCCATCATCATGTTTGCCGTCGCATCGCGGCTATCTACACTTAAAGCTTGATCAAGAGCTCGCTTTGCTGAATCCAAGTCACCCGAACGGATATGTTCAGCAGCAAGTTGTGTACGCACTTTTACCGCTTTTTCTGGGTCTTTCTTTTGCACATGCGTTGTCTGGCAACCACTTACCAGAAATGCAACTGCAATCCCCATCCATAATACCGTTTTTAACTTTGGAGTACTCAAAGCCTGCCCTCAATTTTATCCCTGTGTACGCAAAATCTCTTGACGCTGTGTGACTTTCTTCTGCCACTGTTCAGCACGACGAGTTCTATCGGCAACTTGACCAACTAACTGTCCACATGCAGCATCAATATCATCACCACGTGTTTGACGAATCGTACACACAAATCCAGCATCAGACAAAGTTTTTTGGAACGAGATAATTCTATTTCGGCTTGAGCGACCATATGGTGCATGCGGGAACGGGTTAAATGGAATTAAATTAATTTTACTTGGTAGGTTTTTTAATAATTTAATCATTTGCTGTGCATGTTCAGGCTGATCATTTACACCCTCTAACATCACATATTCAATAGTCACATGTTTACGCGTACTTTCATTACCATCTTTGGCAATATAACGCTGACATGCTGCAATCAACTGAGCCAATGGATATTTTTTATTAATTGGCACTAATTCATTACGTAATTCATCGTTTGGTGCATGTAAAGAAATTGCTAAAGCAACATCAATGTCTTTTGCAAGTTGATCAATTTTAGGTACAACACCTGATGTTGATAAAGTCACACGACGCTTAGACATGCCATAAGCAAAGTCATCAAGCATAATCTGCATTGAGCTTAATACGGCATCATAGTTGAGCAATGGTTCACCCATACCCATCATCACGACATTAGTCACTGAACGCTCGCGCTCAGCAACAGGCACTTCTTCCATATAAGAATAGTTTGCCATCCAAAGTTGTCCAATGATTTCATCTGGCGTTAAATCACGTTGAAAACCTTGTTTGCCTGTTGAACAAAATGAGCAGTCTAATGCACAACCAACTTGTGACGAAATACACAAAGTCTTACGCAAGCCTGTTTTATCTTCGGCAGGAATTAATACAGTTTCAACTAAAGAACCTGCACCATCACCCACACGAAAAACCCACTTACGTGTACCATCTTTTGAATAGTGACGGTGAACCACTTCAGGAGCTTTGATTTCACAAATCTGTTCAAGCTTCGCACGCAATTTCCCTGAAATATTGGTCATTTCAGCAAAATCAGTAATGAAGTATTGATGTATCCATTTCATGACCTGACCGGCACGAAACTTTTTCTCGCCAATATCTTCAAAGAATTTTTCTAATTCAGTACGAGACATGCCGAGTAAATTCACTTTATTTTCGGCAGCAGGAATTACCAGCTTGGACGAAGATTGCTGCTGTCCATCAAGATTTTCAGATGAAACGACCTCTGCAGAACTCATGTGTATTTACCTAAACCATGTCAAAAAACTGAAGATATTGTTCAAGAATCAAACAATATTCTCTTGAGAGAATAAAAAAACCAGATAAGTAGTATACCACTTATCTGGTTTGAATGCTTTCGATTAACGAGTGCGTGGGCAGATCTCGTTGTCAGCAAAGAAGTAAGCAATTTCACGCTCTGCAGAAGCAACTGAGTCAGAACCGTGAGCAGCGTTTTCGTCGATGCTTACAGCAAAGTCAGCACGGATAGTGCCAGGAGCAGCTTCTTTAGGGTTTGTAGCGCCTAAGATTTCACGGTGTGCAAGAACTGCATTTTCGCCTTCAAGAACAGATACTACAACTGGACCAGAAGTCATGAATGCAACTAAGTCACCAAAGAAACCACGTTCTTTATGCTCAGCATAGAAACCTTCAGCATCAGCTTGAGAAAGGTGTTTCATTTTAGTCGCAACAATTTTTAAACCCGCTTTTTCAAAACGAGCAAAAATATCACCGATGTGGTTTTTAGACACTGCATCAGGTTTTACGATAGACAAAGTACGTTCAATAGCCATGAGTGGCTCCTTTATTTTAAAATTTAAACATTGAAAAATTTGCCGCATTATACCGATGTCATAGGCAATAATCAGCTTTGAATGTGTAAAAGTTGCGATTTTTCTACTGTTTTTAGCGAACTTCGTCTATCCAGGCCATTTGAATCCCTTCTAGCAATCCTTCTGTCGATTTATTTGGGTCATCATTGAAGTCTGGTAATGCGCACACCCATGCATGTAAATCGGTAAAACGAATCCATTGCGGATCAACTTCTGGATGTGCTTCTGACAATTCAATGGCAATATCAATCGTATCTGTCCAACGTAAGCCCATAGCGGCTCCTATCTGTTTAATCTGCTAAATCACGAACTGTGTACTTTAGCAAATCCACAAACCTAATCGATAGCTTAAGCTGATAAAAATTACCGATACTTATAAAGCGATATTCAATAGTGGAGCCATAAAGATAATCATACCCGCGACCGCCGCGCCAATAAGCGCACCGACAATCACATCACTTGGATAATGAAGACCAAGGACCATACGAGACAATGCTACAAGCACCATGAAAGGAAACATCGCCGCAAGCAAAGCGGGCTGGATATAACCCAACACAATTGTCACCATCACTGCATGAAGTGTATGACCCGATGGAAAGCTAAAATGATCAAGTGGTCTTTCACCAAGCACAATCACCTGATGCACTTGATAAGGACGAGGTCGTGTTGTCTTATGTTTTAAAAATTTATAGATTGCCGTGCCAACAGAACCACCTAATAACAAGTAGATGATTTGCAAGCTATAGGTGATGCCTTGCATCCCCCACACGATTGCCAGCATTAGATACCAAAATGGACCGTCACCCACACGACTGATGATTTTGAAGAAAAGGGCAACACGCTGTGAGTGAGAGAAATTGTTAAGGTATAAACAGCCTCTTAAATCTAAATCGAGTATTTTTATTTTTGCATTCTTAAATTTCATGGTCATTCTCCTATTTTAGGATACTTAGGTGAAGTCCACCGAGGGCTCCTTCACTACCTGATAAAATGCCTGCTCCAATTGCTGAACCGGAAGTTGCCAACCGCTTTGCTGTACTTTATGACAGGCTTGTATGCCCATTTCTCTAAGTTGTTGTACTGAAGGAAGCTGATAAATTTGTTGTATAAAGTGGCTTTTTTGTCCAAGTGGGCTTAACCAGCCATTCACACCATGGGTTAAATATTGATGTGCACATGCATAATCATACGCGATAACTGGCAAACCGCTTGCCATCGCCTCTAAAACTACGTTACCAAACGTTTCAACTTGACTCGCAAATACGAATACATCGGCACTCGCATAGGCAGCCGCCAAATCCTGACCTCTCAAACTTCCAGTAAAGATAACATCCTTCGCTTCAGGTAATGACTTTAAACGAGCAAAATCCGGGCCATCTCCCACAATAACCAATTTCGTTTTGTGGGGCTGAACAGTTTGTAAGTTGGCATAACTATCAATGAGCACTTGCACTTCTTTTTCTGGCGACAAACGCCCCACATAAAGCATAACGCGAGTATTCTCATCGGCATCCCATTGCTTTCGCAAATTTTCAGAGCGATGCTTTGGTGTAAATCTCGTTGTGTCTACACCACGTCCAACCACAACCAGCGGGCAAGTAATGCCAAAACCGCGTAATGATTCTTGTGTATCTTTACTTGGCACACAAGTCACTTGAGTATTGTTATGAAACCAGCACAGGTATTTTTGAATCGGTTTAACTAAAAAAGCCAAATCGAAGAATCGACTAAAATCTTGAAACGGTGAATGAAAGCCGCTAGAAACTGGAATAGCTTTTGCCTTGGCAGCTTGCATTGCAGTTAAACCTAATGGCCCTTCAGTCACAATATGAACCACATCAGGTACAAACTTTTCAAAAGCTTTCGATACTTTTAAATATTGTGGCCAACCAAATTGCAAAGTCGGATATTTGGGAATCGCCTGCGACATCACCAGACATTCTTGCTCCGGCGTAAAGTCATGGCATTTTGCCTTTTGCTCTGGACGAATCAGTAAAATCTTATGCCCCTGTTTTTGTAAACCTTGGCATAGTTGTAATAATGAAAGTGCCACACCATTAATTTCAGGTGGCCAAGTTTCCGTCACAATCGCAATTTTTAAACGTGGGCGCACCAAATCATGCAATGAATGCGTATTAGATAGCTGCTGCTTTTGTTTAAAAAAGAATTGGAAGCTTTCAGGAAGTTGCTGTTGTTTTAATAGTGCTGTCGCGTATGAGCTTTGCATAGCGCCATCCATCAATGTATTTATTTTCATGCTTAAAGATTAAGCAGTTTTTTTGACATTTTGATGATAAATGCGTGACAGTTTACTGACATGAAAAATAAAAAAAGCACACTGATAACAGCATGCTTTTCTCTTAAGACCTAGTAATACTTAGCGGTTTTGCAATTTTGCATAGTCCATGAGTACATTTGCAGCTTCAGTCACAAAAGTTTCTTCTTCTGGTAATGCAGGGCGTTGAGATGCTTTCATTTTAGCGCGAGATTCAGCTAGAGCATCTAATGAAGCCTGATAGCTTTCCCAGTTTGCAAAAGGCTTTTGACCAGTTGCAGCACGGCGTTCATTTTCTGCATCTAAAGTTTGTTTCTCTAAACCAAGTAATTCTGCACGGCGTTTATCAATATCAAGCACCACTTGTTTCTGATCACTCGTAACTTTGGCAATCGCGGTACGTTTATTTAGATATTTAAACTGGGCATCATTAGCAACACGTTGTTCAGAGAATTGAGACAACTTTGCCACATAAGGTTGAACAGAGCCTTCACGTTTAAATGGTGCTGTAGGAATTGTGTCCCACTTCAACGCATTCTTCGATTTACGCTCACCAAACTCTTCGTTATAGATATCGACGAGTTTAATGTCTGGCACTACACCTTTATTTTGTGTACTACCACCTGTAATACGGTAGAACTTACGCTGAGTTAAAGTCGCTTGACCGTATGCCAGAGTATCAAGTTGCACCTGAGCTGTACCCTTACCAGTCGTTGTACTACCAATAATAATACCGCGCTCATAGTCTTGGATTGCAGCAGAGTAAATCTCACTTGCAGATGCAGATGCCAAGTTCACCATTACAGCGAGTGGACCTGTGTAAACTTGCTGACCACCGTCGTTGTCTTCAAAAACACTAACGTTGCCATTGCCATCACGGATTTGAACCACTGGACCTGACTTAATCACTTGACCCAGCATACGTGCAACTTCTTCTAATGAACCACCTGGGTCATTACGCAAGTCGATAATAATACCTTCTACTTTCTTCGCTTTTAACGCTTCAAAAGCATTGGCAGTATCTTCAGAAACTGAACGGTATTGTTGACCCGCACGACGTGAACGATAGTCAAAATAGAATGATGGAATTTCAATCACGCCTAACAGATGCTTTTTACCATCGCGGTTAACTTCAACTGTACGTGAACGAACACCAGCATCTTCTTCTTGAATCACATCACGCACTAAGGTCACATTACGTGCTTGACTCATTGATGCGCCAGCACCAAGAAGTTTTAACGTAACTTTAGTTCCGCGCTTACCACGAATGAGTCCAACAATTTCAGAACTTGTCCAACCAACCACATCAATCATTTTCTCGCCTTCTTGGGCGACACCAACGATTCGATCTCCTGATTTCACTTGACCAGACTTACTTGCAGGACCACCTTCTACAATGGTTTCAATCTTGGTGTAATCTTCATTTCCACGCTCTGGACGAATCGATACACCAATACCTTCAAGCTGCAAGGTGGTTTGGCGATTCAATTCTATCGCATCGATTGGCGGGTAATAGTTACTGTGTGGATCATAAGTCGCCAACATGGCGTTCAATGTTTTATCCAACACATCATCGCTTTTCACACGACTAATTCTTTCAAGCTGACGCGTATAACGTTTAGTTAAGGTCTGAGCTGGTGTTAAATCTTCTGGGCCAGTTAAATCTTGACCATCAGCAAGTGAAGGATTTTCTTTAAGCGCTTTTTGTTTCGCCTGCTCTTCTTCACGGCTAATCGTTAAATTGATTAACTGTGAAACCAACATTTTACGCCAGTGATTTTGTTGCTCAGCAGACGTTTTAAAATACGGTGCTTTTTCGCGATCTACTTCAATATAGCTATTTGGCTGTTTTAAATTTTGCTGCTGTTTCAGCTCAGCTAACATGAACTCATAAAATTGTTTTAAGCGTTCACGATATTGCTGGTGAATGGCAAACGGTCCAGTCAAATTCCCCGCTTTTAAAGAAGCACCAAAATTTGAACCATATAGTTTTTTATAATTTTGAACTTCAGCGTCTAAAAATAGTGAGTGATCCGGATCAAGACTATCTAAATACATATCGAGAATACGATTTGATGTCGTCGCATCCAGACGCATATTCAAATAATGTTGGCGATCAACTAAAGTTGCCAGTTGGCGAGCCACCAAAGCCTGTTCTTGCGTTGGCTGGATCGATTGAGAAACCACAGCAGTATTGGTTGCTGCTCTCGCTTCATTCATCGTATGAGTGAAGAATAAACCGCCAGTCGCGATCGCTACTGCACAAGCTATAGTTTGAAGTTTCATAAATTTTTAATACTTCCTTGGGTGTTCCTATCTTACACGCTCTGTTTTCGATATGAACTAAGCAGATTCAAAATCTTAACCAACTAAATTGTTTATACCGTGTAGTTTTATCATATTCTGTACTGACAAAATGTAGCAAAACATTGCAAAATTCGCTTATTGTTTTTCAATCAAAATTCAAATGGAACCAATATGATTGGCGCATTGATGCTGGACATCGCCGGCACAGAACTTACTCAAGAAGATATTGAACTATTACGCGCTCCGCAAGTCGGTGGCATGATTTTATTTGCACGAAATATTGAATCTCCACAACAAGTCCGTGCATTAACGGACCATATGCGTCAAATTCGTCCAGATATTTTAATTGCTGTCGACCAAGAAGGTGGTCGAGTTCAGCGCCTAAGATCCGGTTTTACCTTATTACCGGCCATGGGTCGTTTCGGTGAACTCTATATTACTCAACCTCAAAAAGCACTTGAACTAGCTGAACAGTGCGGCTGGTTAATGGCAACCGAAGTCTTGGCTGTAGGTATCGATTTTAGTTTTGCACCCGTTTTAGACCTCAATGCAATTAGTGATGTGATCGGTGATCGTGGTTTCTCTAAAAATATTGAGGATATCGCACCACTTGCTGGCGCGTTTATGCAAGGTATGAAAAAAGCTGGAATGGCAAATACGGGCAAACACTTCCCGGGCCACGGTTCAGTAAAAGCAGACTCTCATGTTGCAGCCGCAATTGACAGCCGCAGCTATGACGAAATTTATAACCATGACATGCAAAGCTTCATTAAGCTTATGCCACAGCTTGATGCACTCATGCCAGCACATGTGATTTATGATCAGATCGACCCAAATCCAGCAGGTTTTTCACCGTTCTGGATTCAAGAAGTTCTACGCAACCGTTTGAAGTTTGATGGCGTACTTTTCTCTGATGACTTAAGCATGCAAGCTGCATGTGTAGCAGGTGGCGCAGATGCACGTATTCAAGCTGCTTTAACGGCTGGTTGTGATATGGGACTGGTATGTAACGACCGTAGTGCAGCATGTACAGCACTTGAAGGTATTGCAAATCTAGAGCTACCAAATCAAGAACGCCTTGAACGCATGCGTGGTCAAATTCCACAAATTCAGATTGGTGAAACCTTATCGCTTGGCGAGCACTGGCAAACTGTCAAAACAGCCATTGAAGAGTTTAAAAATTCGATCTAAATTATGAATACGTAGAAGCGTCATCTGCAACCTGCGTAGTCCTTAATAAGTATTGTATTTACAATATATAAGACAGATGGATACATCTAACAGGTTTTGCAGATGACAATGGTTTTGCCTACTTTTGCCAAAACAAAAGTAGGTCGAACCGAAGGTTAATCTCGATATGAAACATTTAAAATAGTAAAACTCCGTCGTGATGTATTAATCAACTTAAATTACGTAATTTCAATTCAAGATCTTATAGTGCTTAGGCAATGAAGATCACAGAAAAACAATAAATCGAGCTCAGGACGAATGACACAACAACTTTCAAAACACCGCCATATCTCTTTTACAGCCCACTATACGGGCTATATCTGGTATCAAATGGGAATTTCTCATGAAGCACTTGCTACAGCCAAAGGCAAATCATTAGCATATTTGGTTCATCCGATAGAGTCTTGGGCAGAGAAATATGTGGGCGGTAGCATGCGCACGACGCTCAAACAACGCCACACCATGCTTGATCATCACTTAGAACAACTCATTCAAGAAAGTCCTGATTTACAAGTTCTAGAAATAGCATGTGGCTTATCTCCACGTGGCTGGTGGTTTAGACAGCATTATCCTTCGATTACCTATCGGGAGCTTGATTTACCTGATATGGCACAAACCAAACAAAATGCGTTACAGCAAATTGAAAAAAATGCACCTGAAGTTTTATCAGTTGATTTATTTACAGAAGCTTTTGCACAAGCATTTGAAGTATTTGACACGAACCGCCCACTGGTTGTGATTAGTGAAGGTTTAATTAATTACTTTGATAAAGATTTATTAAAACAGCTGATTCAATCGATTGCTCACTATGGCGCTTCTTTTAAAAATTTTCATTATTTAACGGACCTCTACCCTGAACCAGTTAAAAACAAACTTGCCAGCATCATCTGGAATAGTAGTAAATTATTGAAATTAATGTCTCGAAGCTCGTTTAGTTTTCACTTCAAAAGTCCCAAAGAAGTTGAAGACTTTTTTAAAGATACAGAGTTCGATCAAGTTAGCGTGGAACAACCACAAATTTTCTTTGGACAAGCTTCTCAAGATAGTCATGAGCAACATTTAGGTGACTTGGTCTGGACTATTCACGCGCAAATAAAATAACCAATATAAAAAATGGAAGCTCGACATCAACGAGCTTCCATCTATAACTATATTATTAAGCTGCTTGTTTTTGACGAGCAATAAAACGGCTTAAACGATCAGCAAGTTCGAAACTACCATGTTTAAATAAAGCTCGAATACCTTGCTCTGTACTTTCAAAAATTAAGCACTCAATTGCAAAGCTACCCTCTTCATCTTCTAAATGTAGTGCCAAATCACGTGGATGATCATTCACAAAATCAAGCTGCGAAACATCATCCATTTTTAAATACATACCGAAGAAAGTGACATCAACAATCGTTACAGGTACCTGCACATCAAACTCTCGGTGAGTAAGTTGAGTTTTGGGCTGCAAAACTCGGACTCGCTCTTCACCACGGCGTTCCATGTTTTGCATTTGTTCACGTGTCATAGGAATAATGCCATCCAAATTTTGGATAGATTCACCTTTTAAAAATGAAGTGAACAAACTCATGGTTTCTTTACGACGCTGCAACTGTGGCACATGGTCCGCATTTGCAATAAGGGCAAATTCCATATCTGGGCATTGCAAAGCAAAGTTCGCATTTTCATGAGGCAGAGTAAAACTATCGTACTGCCCTGCTGCAACCAGCGTTTTACACTCTGGAATGGGTACATCAGTTAAACGTAAAAGACGATTACAGTTAATTTCATAACGTTCTCGCTCTGTACCCGTAAACTCAGCCATTTGCCTAAAAAATAATTTTTTAGCTGTTGGTGACATGCGGGTTTTATCTAATTTTGCATGATTAACTAAATATAAAATTACAGCTTGCCCAAACTCTTCCATGCGGTTTTCTTGCATGAGCTTGAGCGACTCTTCCAAAATCATTCGCCAACTTTTTCGGGTCTTTTGCATAACTCCCATCAAAATCATGCGATTCATTAATTCTGGACGATAATAAGCAAAACAAGAAGCAATCACTGACCCCAAAGACATTCCCATTACAGAAACTTTTTGTAGTCCAACAATATCT
This sequence comes from Acinetobacter sp. NIPH 542, assembly GCF_000369825.1. Lineage (NCBI taxonomy): Bacteria > Pseudomonadati > Pseudomonadota > Gammaproteobacteria > Moraxellales > Moraxellaceae > Acinetobacter > Acinetobacter sp. NIPH 542. Next base: position 354,002 of record NZ_KB850205.1, on the reverse strand, counting down.
AACCAGCGTCCCAACATTTTAGACAAATCAGGTAGCTCTAAAGTACCTGCTGATACTCCTGTGTCCCGATTGGTAATTTGCTGATTTGCGCCCATAGAAGGTAAATCAATTAATATGACCGGACCACTTTCAAACAATTGTTCAACACAATATTTATAAGAATTAAAATTCTGGAAAGCTCCGCCCACAATCACAATTGGCGTATTGTGAATCGTTTTTGGGTCGGCAATCGCCATATATTCAATTTTCCAGCCGTCAATCCATGTGGTACGAGCAGGTTGTTTAAAACTATCTCTATGGTAGATATCGAAAAAGCCAAAACCGGCATAAGCTTGGTTGATCTCCGAATCCATTTGAATAATGGAATTCATATCCTTGCTTCCTCCTTGCTGTAATTTTTTTATGCTGCAAGAGTTCCTTCTTGAACACGTAATCTTTTATGCACAAAACTTTAAAATTTGTATTAGTTTGTATTGCACAATAACATTCTAAACAATTGTGTGAAATATACGCAATCGCTCAAATGACCACTCATCTTGTTTAAGTCGCTAATAGTTTGCAAAATATTTAAATGTTTTTTTATGGCGGTCACATTTTTCAAAAAAAGCCATTCATTGTTCCGCATTTGACTGCTACTATCTTACTCATTGGTAAATGATTAAAAAATGCTATGCAAGATTCAATTGAACAATATATGCAAACAGTCGGGCAACAAGCACGTCAGGCCTCTCGTGTCCTTACAAGTGCTTCTACCTCACTAAAAAACCATGCACTCTCTGCTATTTATACTGCTTTAGAAAATAATCAGGCAGCAATTTTGGCAGCAAATCAAATCGACATGGATAAAGGTCGTAGCAATCAGCTCGACAGCGCATTGCTTGATCGTCTTGAACTTACGCCCGCACGTTTTAAAGGAATGTTGCAAGGTCTAAAAGATGTGATTGCTCTTGTCGATCCAATTGGGGAAATTACGGATCTTGCATATCGCCCCACAGGCATTCAAATTGGTAAAATGCGTGTGCCTTTAGGTGTTGTTGGGATGATTTACGAATCACGTCCAAACGTAACCCTTGAAGCTGCATCTTTAGCCATTAAATCGGGCAACGCCATTATTTTACGTGGTGGTTCAGAAGCACTCGAGTCAAATAAAGCAATTGCTGAAGCGATTAAGCATGGCTTAAAAGTTGCTGGCTTACCTGAAGATTCAGTTCAAGTGATTAACACTTCTGACCGTGCGGCTGTTGGTCATCTTATTACCATGGCGGAATATGTAGATGTAATCGTTCCACGTGGTGGCAAAAGCCTAATTGAGCGTGTAACTAATGAAGCGCGTATTCCAGTCATTAAGCATCTTGATGGTAACTGCCATGTATTTGTTGAAGCACAAGCAGATTTGCAAAAAGCTTTACCAATTACATTAAATGCGAAAACACATCGTTATGGCGTTTGTAATGCGATGGAAACTCTGCTCGTTGATGAAAAAATTGCAGATGTTTTCTTACCACGCATTGCTGAACTTTATGCTGAAAAACAAGTTGAACTTCGCGGTTGTCCAGAAACACGTCGCATTTTGGGCGCATCTGTAAAACCTGCAACAGAGGAAGATTGGTATACCGAATATCTAGGGCCAATTCTTGCTGTTAAAGTTGTTAGCGGTATTGATGAAGCAATTGACCATATCAACAAATATGGTTCACATCACACCGATGCAATCGTGACTGAAAATTACACTTTGGCTCGTCAGTTCTTAGCTCGTGTAGATTCAAGCTCAGTTGTAATCAATGCATCAACTCGTTTTGCTGATGGTTTTGAATATGGCCTCGGTGCAGAAATTGGTATCTCTACAGATAAAATTCATGCACGTGGTCCAGTTGGTTTAGAAGGTTTAACTTCTCAGAAATGGATTGTGTTGGGTGACGGTCAAATTCGCCAATAACAGATTTAACACTTCAAAAAAAACGCCTGATCAATATCAGGCGTTTTTTTTATCATTTAAACTTTTCTATGATTATTCTTGGCAGACATCACTAACTACACCAAGTTGCTGCATGACTTGCGCAACAATCTGCTCAGGTGTCAAAGCAATATCAATCGTTATTGCTTCGTGAAGATCTGGTTCTTCTAATGTATCAAGCTGGGTTTGTAGCAATGATGGATCAAAGAAATGACCTGATCTTGCCGCAAGTCTTTGCTCCAATAACTCATAAGAGCCTTTGAGGTAGACGAACTTAATATTTTGATCTTGCCCTCTTAAAATATCGCGATACATGCGTTTTAAAGATGAGCATGTAAATACAGCTGTTTCACCATCTCTTTGTTTGGTTTCAATCACCTGACGAATCGCCTGTAACCATGGCAGACGATCATCATCAGTTAAAGGAATTCCTTGGCTCATCTTACTTTTATTTGCTGCCGAATGAAGCGTATCACCGTCGAGAAATTCACAAGCCAAACGCTCTGATAATAATTCACCAATCAGGGTTTTACCTGTTCCACAGACACCCATTGCAATCACAATCATGGATTACTCACCTTTAATTATAAAATAGTGCTAAGCAGTAGCGTGAAAGATAAACCCAACACGGAAATGATCGTTTCCAATACCGACCAAGTCTTGAGTGTCTGCCCCACGGTCATACCAAAATATTCTTTGATTAACCAAAATCCCGCATCATTTACATGTGAGAAAACCAATGAGCCTGAGCCTGTAGCAAGTACTAAAAGTTCTGGCCTAACAGCAACACCAGCCGTAGCTGCAATTGGAGCAACAATGCTACAAGCGGTAGCCATAGCAACCGTTGCAGAACCTGTTGCCAAACGAATCAATGCTGCAACAAACCAGCCCAACAATAACGGCGACAAATTTGCTTTCAAGGCTGTGGACACAATCTCATTAGAAATCCCTGTGTCACGTAAAATGCCACCAAAACCACCACCAGCACCAACAATCAACATAATTCCGGCAATAGAAGCTAAACATCCGCCGCAGAATTTTTCAATTTGTTCACGGTTAAAGCCTTGCATCGTACCAAAAGTAATAAAGCTGACCAGTACAGCAATAAGCAATGCGATATCAGAAGTACCAATTAAACGTAGTAAATCATTTGCGAAAGTCTGTGGTGCAAAGAAAAGATCTGCCCAACTTCCGATTAACATCAACACTACTGGTAGCATAATCGTAAATAAGGTAATCCCAAAGCTTGGCAAATCACGAGTTCTATTTGTATCTGCTTCAATAAACTGTTTTGCTAACGGGTTATTTTCAGGCAATTTGACGTACTTATTAATCCAAAGTGCATACAATGGCCCAGCAACAATAGCCGTTGGCACACCGACGATTAAGCTGTAAGCAATCGTTTTACCAATATCAGCATGATAGGCTTGTACTGCCAACAATGCCGCGGGATGTGGTGGAATTAAACCATGCACAACCGATAAACCAGCAACCATTGGCAAGCCAACAACCAGTAAAGATTTGCCAGTCCGCTTAGCAATGTTGAACGCAATTGGAATGAGTAGAACGAAACCGACTTCGAAAAATACGGGAAGACCAACAATCAGCGCAATAAACATCATGGCCCAGTGAATATTTTTCTCACCAAACCATTTAATTAAAGTAATTGCTATTCGCTCAGCGCCACCCGACTCGGCCATCATTTTACCGAGCATCGTTCCCAGTGCGATTACAATCGCAAGGTGGCCCAAGGTTTTACCAGTACCAGCTTCATATGACTTAACAATATCGCCCATTGGCATGCCAACAGCTAAAGCCAAACCGAGTGAAACAATAATAAGAACAAGAAATGGATAAATTCTGAACTTCGCGATCATGACAACCAATGCAATAATCGCGATTACAGTGTAGATAAGCAACATGCCACCCTGAACGGTCTCCATGTGATACTTCTCCTTGGAATAATACTATTTAGGCACACTGCCCAAACAAAGGTCTTCAACCACAGTAATTCCTACTGTTAAGACACTAAATTTTTATATTTAGGTGTGACCAGCACAAACTGGCCACCTCAATACAGCCTTAAAGTACATAGAATGCACTTCATTTTTTATAAATATTGACTACATTTACAGTGCTCTCAACTGACTCGCAATTTGCGCTAAGCGAGTAATTTCAGCCCAATCTTGTGCAGCTACAGCAGCTTTAGGCGTTAACCATGAACCACCTACACACACTACGTTTGGTTGCTTTAAGAAATCTGGCGCTGACTCTGCCGTAATTCCACCAGTCGGGCAAAAACGTAAGTTTGGAAATGGACCATAAAATGCTTTTAGCATCTCAACTCCACCTGCCTGTTGAGCTGGGAAGAACTTCACAATCTCATAACCTAACTCAATCGCCTGAATCAGATCACTTGGTGTCATCACACCCGGTAATAAAGGTAAGCCAGCATCTTGTGCAGCCAAATGCAGATCTTTGGTCAAACCAGGAGAAACACCAAATTGAGCGCCTGCTTTTTTAGCTTGAGCACAATGTTCTGGCTTGGTAATCGTTCCTACACCTACCACAATGTCATCCGCCAATTGGCTCGCACGCTCAATAGCAGCAAGACCCGCAGCGGTACGCAACGTAATTTCAAGGACTTTTACACCACCAGCATGTAAAGCACGTGATACATCTTCACCTTGCTCAGCAGAATCAAATGCCAATACTGGAATGACTGGGCCTAATTTGACGATATCTTCAATTTTAATCATTATTTTTCAGTTCCTTTGACTCAAATCTGCTCTGGTGAAGTTTCACCAACCAATGCACCAAATACAGATGCTCCATGTTCAGCTGGCGCAGCAGCAGCACGGAAAACACCAAATAATTCACGGCCAAAACCAACTTCGTTTTCTGCCTGATGTTCTGGCTGTGCAACAGGACGCGACTGCCAAGTCTGTTCATCTATTTCAACATCGAGTACGCCAGCCTCAGCATCAATAATCAACATATCGCCTGTTTGAACTTTAGCAATCGGCCCATTTAGTAAGGCCTCTGGAGATAAATGAATCACCGCAGGAACTTTGCCTGAAGCACCAGACATACGTCCATCAGTAACTAAAGCAACGTGGAAACCTTGATCTTGTAAAACACCCAACACAGGCGTTAAGCGATGCAATTCAGGCATACCGTTGGCACGCGCACCTTGGAAACGAACGACTGCAATAAAATCTCGGTGTAACTCACCACGATCAAATGCTGCTTGTACTGCTTCTTGAGAATCAAACACGATTGCCGGAGCTTTAACTTTACGGTGCTCTGGCGCAACAGCAGAAATCTTGATAACACCACGACCAAGGCGACCTTGCATTAAGCGCAAGCCGCCATCTGGTTGAAATGGCTCGTCAATGCTACGTAGAACTTTGTCATCAAGGCTTTGAACCACACCATCAACCCAAGTGAGCTTGCCATCAATCAGTTTTGGTTCTTTGGTGTAATGTTGCAAACCTTTACCAGCCACTGTCGTTACATCGTTATGCAACAAGCCAGCTTCCAGTAAGTTACGAATGAGGAAAGCAACCCCACCCGCAGCTTGGAAATGGTTTACATCGGCCTTACCATTTGGATAGATTTTTGCGAGCAATGGAACAACAGCTGACAATTCATCGAAGTCATCCCAGTCAATCAAGATGCCAGCGGCACGAGCAATCGCAATTAAATGCAAAGTATGATTGGTTGAACCACCTGTAGCGAGTAACGCCACGATGCCGTTTATAATTGCTTTTTCATCGACAACATGACCAATCGGCGTGTAGTTTCCACGCTCAACTGTTAAATCAAGTACACGAATCGCAGCTTCTGCGGTAAGTGCATCACGTAATGGTGTGTGAGGATGAACAAATGCAGCGCTTGGCAAATGTAAGCCCATGACTTCCATCAGCATCTGGTTACTGTTGGCTGTACCGTAAAAAGTACAAGTCCCTTGTCCGTGATAAGCAGCTGACTCAGCTTCTAGCAAAGCATCTCGACCAACTTGACCCGTTGCAAATTGCTGGCGAATTTTAGCTTTCTCATCGTTAGATAGCCCACTAGTCATTGGGCCAGCTGGCACAAAAATAGTAGGTAAATAGCCGAACTGCAAAGCCCCAATGAGTAAGCCTGGTACAATCTTGTCGCAAACACCTAGACACAAAGCTGCGTCAAACATGTTATGAGAAAGTGCAATCGCTGTGCTCATTGCTATCGTTTCACGAGAGAACAATGAGAGTTCCATACCAGCATTACCTTGGGTAATACCGTCACACATCGCAGGAACACCACCTGCAAACTGTGCCACGCCACCATTTTCACGAGCGGCTGTTTTAATTAAATCTGGAAATGTTTTATAGGGTGCATGAGCCGACAACATTTCGTTATATGACGACACAATGCCAATATTTGGTTCACGACCTACTTTAATAATTAATTTTTCATTGTCATCCATGCTGGCAAAACCATGAGCCAGATTGGCACATGAAAGTGCCCCACGAGCAGGAAATTTGCCTTGTGCATGTTCAATACGTTGTAAATATGCAGAACGAGTTTTTTGACTACGGGCGATTACACGCTCGGTCACTTTTGCCAATATTGGATTCGGCAAGTCCATGCTGGACGCTCCTGTACAACCGGATAAGCCGGAAAAGAAAAATAGACCAAATGATATATTTTTTATGATCATTTGAAAAAAGGATGAACAATATTATTCAGGCAAAAAGCGACATGCAACCCCAGCCAATGCTGCTGTAATGGCCTCAGTACAAGCTTTAAAGACATAACGAGTTTATCTTTTAGACAAAAAACTTATTTAATATTTAGGTATATTTACAGCTAAACCAAATCTCAAAAATACGGTAAATTTATTGTAAATCAACATAATAAAATATATTTAACAATATATAAATGATGAGCTTTTCATTCTAATTTTTAGTACTTATAAATCCATATTAGGTTCTTTTTTCACGCCCTTAATACCATCAAAACTTAATTTCAATTACGTATATTATTTGTAATATATGCTTAAAATTTAACTTAAAGAACCAGCTCACTTATTCAATAACGGTTTGGTTTCTACCATTTAAAATTCATCCTTCATTCAGGTTTATTTTTTCATAAATATATACAAAAAACTCGTTTCTAAGCATATAAAAAAACAAGGAATACAGTGGTTAAGCTTTATACTGGACAAATATTAGTTACAAATAATTTGATGGTCGATAGTGCTTAAGTCTAATGGGCTAAAGTCTATCTTGGACAGAAAAACAACACATGTTAAAACATGACAACCCGTTCAATCTGTATGAAAAAAATAATACATCTTGAACAGGAAGTTAGGAAAACTATTTTAAATCAGGACTTGGGTATTTCAACGTGGCTATATCAGTATTAGTTATCAATTGCGGCTCTTCATCTATTAAATACGCACTGGTTTCAGAGCGTCGTGAAGACCGTATTTACGGTTTAGCAGAAAACTTGGGGGCAGCTGACGCTCGTATTAAGGGAGTTACAGTTGGTGGTGAACCACTTGAACTTTCAATTCCTTATGCTGACCATGCCAAAGCTTTAGAAACTTTACTTGCACGTCTTGCCAACTACAAACCGCAAGCCATCGGACATCGTGTTGTACACGGTGGTAGTTTAACCAAAGCAGAATTACTCACTCCTGAAATTATTGAACGTATTCGTGCAGCAACGCCTTTGGCTCCGCTTCATAACCCAGCACATTTAATTGGTATTGACGCAACCGTACGCCTATTTCCTGAATTACCTCAAGTTGCCGTATTTGATACTGCATTCCATCAGACCATGCCACCGCATGCATACCGTTATGCAATTCCTAAGTTTTTATATACTGACCACAATGTCCGCCGTTATGGCTTCCATGGTACGAGCCACGCCTATGTATCTGATAAAGCAAGTGAGCTCTCAGGCAACCTGAAAAAAGGTGGATGGTTAACAGCGCATCTAGGAAACGGCAGTTCAACTTGCGCAGTGTGGAATGGACAAAGTGTTGACACATCTATGGGCCTTACTCCACTTGAAGGTGTTGTGATGGGAACTCGTAGTGGTGACGTCGACCCAAGCCTACATAGCTTCCTTGCGAAAAACCTCGGTTGGGATTTAGCAAAAATTGATAAAGTTTTAAATAATGAAAGTGGCTTACTAGGCTTATCGCAATTATCTAATGACATGCGTACAGTGATTGAAGCTGCTGAAAATGGTAATGAAGATGCTTGTCTTGCAATTGAAGTGTTTAGCTATCGCCTTGCAAAATCACTTGCTGCATTAAGCTGTGGTTTGCCAACTTTAGACGGTCTAATCTTCACGGGTGGTATTGGCGAAAACTCAGCTTATATTCGTGAAAAAACCTTAGCTTATTTACCTCATTTTGGTTTGCAGCTTGATAAAGATCAAAACAATAACTTAAAACGTGGCACTGAAGGCCGAATCGACAATGGAACTGGTCCTCAAATTTGGGTTATTCCAACAGATGAAGAAGGTCGTATTGCCAAAGAAACTCGTCAAGTTGTAGAAGCGGCAGAAAATACAGCATCTGTAGCAAGCCTTGCTTAATTAGAGCTCAGCGAAAACTCGATATTTATTTATAGGTTTATATGAATACAATTTTATTGATTCCTACAGGCGAAGGGGTTGGCTTAACCTCTGCCTGTTTAGGCATGATTTACGCACTTGATTGTAACGGGATTAAAGCAGGCTTTTTAAAACCATTTTCTCAAGAAGACCAAGAGCATCTTGACCGAACCACTTCATTATTTGGTCATCTATTTCAAAGTAAAACTGTTCAATCTATTTCGCATGAAAAATTAACTCAGCTTATTGCCGCTGGGGAAGTAGATGAATTACTTGAAGAAGCTGTCAGCCTCCACCGTAGCGTTGCAGCAGACCACGATGTCATTATTGTGGAAGGCTTATTACCTAACGGACAAGACCACTTCGCCAGTGAGCTCAACGCAAGTCTTGCACAAGCACTTGATGCAGAAGTCGTGCTGGTCAGCACAGCAGATATTCAAAACCCGAAAAAAGCCGCAGAAAAAGTAGATGCTCATTTACGCCAGTTCGGTGGAGCAGCGTCAAATCGTACTGCTGGTGTACTCTTTATGCGTACCCGTGGATTAACCGAAGAAACAGCTCAAATTCCTGTTGCTTTTGATCCATCGTTACGACCAACTGAAGAAATCGCAAAATTTACGACCGAACTGCAAAAATATAATCGTTATTTCGGCTCTAGCGATTTACCAATTATTGGTTTGGTTCCATTTAGTAACACGCTAAGCGTACCGAGAACTCTCGATATTGCGAATGTCATTGATGGACAATGGGTACATCAAGGTGAAGCGAAAACACGTCGTATTTTGCATTCGAGTTTAATTGCTTCAAGCATTGAATATGAACTGAATAAATTTATTGCAGGCGAATTGATTATTAGTGCATCTGAGCGTACCGATGTTTTACTCGCAAGTAGTTTAGCAACTAGTAATGGTATTCCTTTGGCTGGTTTGGTACTTACAGAACGAGAAGCACCAGCACCTGAGCTTTTAGAGTTTTGTCAAAGTGCGATTAAACAAGGATTGCCGATTTTACATACCCGTTTAAACACACTTGAAACCGCTCAGCGTTTATCTAATTTTGGTAATGAAATTCCAACAGATGATACTGAACGTGCTGAGCAAGTGACCCGATTTGTTTCAAGTCATATTGATGTTGAATGGCTTAAACAGCACAGCAACAATGCTGCCACCCCTCGCCTGTCGCCATCGGCTTTCCGTCATGAACTGGTACAAAAATCGATTGCCGCGAAAAAACGAATTGTACTACCTGAAGGTGATGAACCGCGCACCATACAAGCTGCAGCAATTTGTCAGGCACGTGGTATTGCTGACTGTATTTTGCTAGCTAAACCAGATGTCGTACAGGATGTTGCAAAAGCACGTGGTATTGAATTACCTGCTGAATTGGCAATTGTTGACCCTGATAGTATTCGTGACCAATACGTTGCACCAATGGTTGAGCTACGTAAAGGTAAACTCAACGAACTTCAAGCGAAAGAACAGCTTCAAGATACTGTTGTGCTTGGCACCATGATGTTAGCCTTAGATCAAGTCGACGGTTTAGTTTCAGGTGCGGTACACACCACAGCAAATACGGTTCGCCCAGCATTTCAGCTCATCAAAACAGCCCCTGATTATTCACTAGTTTCATCAATCTTCTTTATGCTTTTACCAGATGAAGTTTATGTGTATGGCGACTGTGCAATTAACCCAGACCCGACAGCAGAGCAACTTGCTGAAATTGCAATTCAGTCAGCTGACTCAGCGAAAGCATTTGGAATTGACCCACGTATTGCCATGATCAGCTACTCAACTGGTACTTCTGGAACAGGTGCAGATGTTGAAAAAGTGCAGCAAGCAACTCAAATTGCTCAACAACGTCGTCCTGATTTACTGATTGATGGTCCACTTCAATACGATGCAGCTTCAGTTGAAAGTGTGGGACGTCAAAAGGCACCAGACTCACGCGTTGCTGGCCGTGCAAATGTATTTATTTTCCCTGATTTAAATACGGGTAATACCACTTACAAAGCAGTACAGCGTGCTGCAAATGTTGTGAGCGTTGGACCAATGCTACAAGGCCTAAACAAGCCTGTTAATGACTTGTCTCGTGGAGCATTAGTAGATGACATCGTCTTTACCATTGCATTAACCGCAATTCAGGCAGAACAGCAAGCCGCTGCCAAATAATTAATATAACTAACCTTTACTACCTCTCGCCATTTGATGTCCGCTCAAATGGCTTTTTTTATTCTAGTCATTCAAAAATAAATAATTTTCCGATTTCTGGCATTTAAATCACTTCAATATCTTCTTATGCGACTTTCGGTCAAAAGATCAACCAATCTCCCACAACACTGTCTTTTTATCATATAATTTAGCCCGCTAGCTAACAGCCCGCTCAAGAGATTTTCTGGTATGACAACGATTATCAAACAAGATGACTTGATTACATCGATCAAGGACGCCCTACAGTTTATTTCGTACTATCACCCGCAAGACTTTATCCAAGCGATGAGCCGTGCTTATGATCGCGAAGAAAACAAAGCCGCAAAGGATGCAATTGCACAGATTCTAATTAACTCTCGCATGTGTGCGGAAGGTCATCGTCCAATTTGCCAAGATACTGGTATTGTTAACGTTTTCCTTGAAGTGGGCTTAGATGTTAAATTTGATTTAACAATGAGCTTAGACGATGCGGTAAACGAAGGTGTTCGCCAAGGTTACCTTGAAAACAGCAACGTTCTTCGTGCATCTGTACTTGCTGACCCAGCATTTGGTCGCAAAAATACAAAAGATAATACCCCTGCTGTAATTCACTACAAACTCGTTCCGGGTAACAAAGTAGATATTACTGTTGCTGCTAAAGGTGGCGGTTCAGAAAACAAATCTAAACTTGCAATGCTTAACCCATCTGACTCGATTGTTGACTGGGTACTTAAAACTGTTCCAACAATGGGTGCAGGCTGGTGTCCTCCAGGTATGCTCGGTATTGGTATTGGTGGTACTGCTGAAAAAGCCATGATGCTTGCTAAAGAAGCACTCATGGAAGAAATCAACATGGACGAATTACTTCGCCGTGGACCAGAGAACAAAATCGAAGAACTTCGTATCGAAATCTTTGAAAAAGTAAACGCACTTGGTATTGGTGCTCAAGGTCTTGGTGGTTTAACGACTGTTCTTGATATTAAAATCAAAGATTACCCATGTCATGCTGCTGGTAAACCAGTTGGTATGATTCCTAACTGTGCTGCTACTCGTCATGCTCACTTCCAGCTTGATGGTACAGGTGTAGCTCATATTCAAGCACCAAAACTTGAAGACTACCCTTCAGTAACTTGGGACTCTTCACAATCTAAGCGTGTAAACCTTGATACCATTACTCAAGCAGAAATGGATTCTTGGAAACCGGGTGATACATTACTTCTTAGCGGAACAATGTACACAGGTCGTGATGCTGCACACAAACGTATGGTTGAAATGATCGACAACGGTGAAGAATTACCAGTTGATCTTAAAGGTAAATTTATTTACTACGTTGGTCCAGTTGATCCTGTGGGTGATGAAGTCGTTGGTCCTGCTGGTCCTACAACTGCAACACGTATGGACAAATTCACACGTAAAGTACTCGAACATACTGGTCTATTCGGTATGATCGGTAAAGCTGATCGTGGCCCTACAGCAATTGAAGCAATCAAAGACAACAAAGCAACTTACTTAATGGCAGTTGGTGGTGCAGCTTACCTCGTATCTAAAGCTGTTCGCGAAGCTGAAGTTGTTGCGTTTGCAGACTTAGGTATGGAAGCAATCTACAAATTCGTAGTTGAAGATATGCCTGTTTCTGTTGCAGTTGATGTAAACGGTACTTCAATTCACGCAGTAGCTCCAAAAATCTGGCAAGCGAAAATTGGAAAAATTCCAGTAGTCGATGCAGCAGCTGGCTAATCAAGAAAAGCACCGAATTCGGTGCTTTTTTTTTGCATTCTTTTTTTATTTTAAAATCTGAAAAGAATTGTAACAATTGCTTCTTCAATCTGTGCTATTAATAAATGCACTCTCTCGCCATATATTGAATATAGGTCATTTCATGACTATTCGCCCTATTCTTAAAAATCTTTCAATCAGTCTCTGCTTAAGCTGTATTACAACAAGCTTATTTGCTTCTCCTGCCAAATTAAGTTCAGTCAAAGAACTCATGCAAATGAGCCAAATTGATTACCTGCTTAAAGAATCAATTAATGAATTAACGCCTTACTATGATCAACAGGCAGAACAGATCGTTAGTAATATCACGGGTATCAAAACTTTAGGTCCAAAAGAAAAAGAGGCCGCGAAGAAGTTAGGTTTACTTTTGAAAGATTCGAGCAATCAGCTCATTAGTAACCCCAAAACCGCTCAAGCCTTACAGGATATTTATCTTAAGACTTATACTGAAGAAGAAATTCAGGCAAATTTAAAGTTTTTGAAAACTCCAGAAGGCCAATCAATTACACGTAAGAACGTGCAGATTATGGGGCAAATTTCAGAATATATGATGGAGTTAGGACAACAGACCTTTAATGACCCTAAAGCAAGGGATCATATGCAAGAAGAGATGCTTAAAATTCTTGCACCACTCATGAAAGATAAAGAAAAGTCTTAACTTTTCTTTATCTTTTGTAGGCCCTTACCAAGTTAAAGGATTCCATAATTTAAATGGCTTAATCAGATGTACATCTGATTTTTCATCATATTTAGCAGGTTTTAATTCCTGTGGTTTATGACGTATCTTTCCTGAAGCATCTTCAGCCACAAAGTTGTAGCTAGAAGATTTAAGCTCAGTAAACGCTATCTCTCTACGTCCAATATTGTCTTGCATTAACATAAATGGGCCAGTGTGTTCGCCACGGTCCATTTTGTTCTCTTCATCATATTTCAAATAATAAGACGTTCCCGCCTCAACAGTGATATCAATATATTTCGGTTCTTGAAAATGAATACCAAGTAGAGGCCGGCTTGCAGAAAGACGATAAGTCCCTGCTGGCAATTCAATCCAGTAATAATGATTATGTAATAGACTCGGAATACGCTTGCCATTCACAAAGAGATTTATTGCCGCAATTTCCTGACGATTCCATTTCGTGTCTGGTCGGTAAAGATAAACAACAGCAGCTTGTTGATTTTGTGGTTTGACTGGAACAAAAGTCTGACCCAATTTTTGATTAACCCAACCACCTACAGCAAAACCACCCACATGATATTGATCAAATAAACCAGGTTCTTTTTCAACATCAACTTTAGGTAAGGTTGCAGTCAATTCACCCGTATTTTTTTCTAAATGAGATGAACTTTGACAGCCCACAAACAGTCCGGCACAGCACAAAGATACGATTAAATAACGCATGGCATCCCTCAAAGCGTTTTGTTTTTGATTTATTTTTTACAACGCAAAACTATGCGTATTTTGTATTTTTAAGATTAACACCGCGCACATAAATTGAAAACAAAAAAAAGCATGAATCACTCGCGTGATTCATGCTTTTTAGATGAATGAAATCTATGCAGACTTCGAATCAATAACCTTTAAATCTGCCTTAGCAACACTTTCATGTGTTGCAGCTTCTTTAGGTTGACGCTCTGCTTTATAAACAGGTTCTGCTTCACCATTAATGACTGCTTCATTAATAATGACTGTCCCAACGTCAGTACGACTTGGTAAATCGTACATGGTTTCAAGCAGCACGTTCTCCATAATAGAACGTAAACCACGCGCACCCGTATTGCGTTCAAGTGCTTTCTTCGCGATAGCACGCAATGCAGAATCTTCAAAGATCAGATCAACATTTTCCATAGTAAAAAGATATTGATACTGGCGAGTTAATGCATTTTTTGGCTCAGTCAAAATTTGCATTAATGCTTCTTCATCCAACTCTTCAAGTGTCGCAATCACTGGTAAACGACCAATGAATTCTGGAATTAAACCAAATTTCACTAAGTCGGTTGGCTCAACCTGACGGAACAATTCAGCAAGTTTTTTGGTTTCATCTTTGTTTTTAACATCAGCTGTAAAACCAATACCGCCTTTCTCTTGACGCTGCTGTACAATTTTTTCCAAACCAGAAAAGGCACCACCACAAATAAACAAGATATTCGAAGTGTCAATTTGGATAAACTCTTGTTGCGGATGCTTACGTCCACCTTGCGGAGGAATAGAAGCCACTGTACCTTCAATCATTTTTAACAATGCTTGCTGTACGCCTTCACCAGAAACATCACGCGTAATTGACGGGTTTTCAGATTTACGAGTAATCTTGTCAATCTCGTCAATATAGATAATGCCCTTCTGAGCTTTCTCTACATCGTAGTCTGCTTTTTGCAAAAGTTTTTGTACAATATTTTCAACATCTTCGCCGACATAACCAGCTTCGGTTAATGTCGTTGCATCTGCCATTGCAAATGGAACGTCTAAAAGGCGAGCCAATGTTTGCGCAAGTAAAGTTTTACCCGAACCTGTAGGTCCAATTAATAGAATATTACTTTTAGCAATTTCTACTTCTTTAGACACATGGCCATTATGACCAACTTTTAGGCGTTTATAATGGTTATAAACCGCAACAGATAATGTCTTTTTGGCAAGATCTTGACCAATTACATATTGATCAAGCGCAGCACGTATTTCATGTGGTTTTGGCAATGCCTTACTCGCCCAGTCCCCTGCTTCAACCTGTTGGCTGGTTTGTACAAGGTCTAAGCAGACATCCACACACTCATTACAAATATATGCGTCCTCACCTGCAATCAGTTTCCCGACTTCAGACTGCGTTTTACCGCAAAATGAACAATGTTTTTGTCCTTGAGGATGTTCGGACATATTCACTCCACAAATAGAATCTTAAATATTAGGGCAAGATGCACTGCATAAATAACTAAATGGAGATCTTTTTCAACATCTCAAGTTATTTATATAAGAAGGTCCTTATGGACGCTTACTTAACACCTGATCAACCAAACCATATTCTTTAGCAGACTGTGCTGTCATAAAGTTATCACGGTCAGTATCACGAGCAACAGTTTCGTAGTCTTGACCACTATGCTCTGCCATTAAGCGGTTTAAACGTTCTTTAATAAATAGAATTTCACGCGCATGAATTTCAATATCCGATGCTTGACCGCGGAAACCACCTAATGGTTGGTGAATCATGACACGGGCATTTTCTAGACAATAGCGTTTGCCTTTAGCACCAGCATTTAATAAGAATGCACCCATTGAAGCAGCTTGGCCCATACAATATGTTACGACATCAGGTTTAATAAACTGCATCGTGTCATAAATAGCCATGCCCGCTGTCACAGATCCACCTGGAGAGTTGATATAAAGGTGGATATCTTTATCAGGATTTTCAGCTTCTAAAAACAACATTTGGGCAACAATTAGATTTGCCATGTTATCTTCAACTTCACCTGTTAAAAAAATGACGCGCTCACGTAAAAGTCGTGAATAAATATCAAAAGAACGTTCGCCGCGAGAAGATTGTTCAACCACAACAGGAACTAAAGCATTTTCAATTGTTGGAACATACATACGTTATTTATTCCTAAATTTTTTGTGACTTAACCTATGGCAACAATATGCGGGATAATTTCTCAAATTGCAAAAGGTTCGCACTGAAATATTATATTATTTATACCTAAGTACTTAATGTCGCACTCAAATTGACCACATAAAGAAAAACAAAAAAGGCGCCTAAGGCGCCTTTTTCTGACTTCTTAAAAGATTAGCCCATACGGCGAGCTTGTTGTTCTTTCAATAAGTCATCATAAGATACAGCTTTGTCAGTCACTTTAGCACCAGCTAAGATGTGATCAACAACTTGATCTTCTAATACAACTGCTTCGATTTGAGCACGTTGTTGAGCATCATTTTTGAAGTATTCAATCACTTCAGTTGGATCTTCGTAAGAAGAAGCCATGTCATCGATGTAAGCATCAACGCGAGCTTGGTCAACTTCAAGTTTAGCGTCAGCTAAAACTTTGCTTACCAATACGCCAAGCTTAACAGAACGCTCTGCTTGTTCTTTGAACAATTCGTCAGGAAGCATGCTCTTGTCAAAAGATTGCGCGCCTGCACCACCGAACTGTTGAGTGAATTGTTGAACCATTTGTTGACGTTGGCGGTCAATTTCTTGAGCAACCATTGCAGTTGGAACTTCAACTTCGTTCGCAGCAACAAGTGCATCAAAAGCAGCTTGTTTAACTTGGTTACGTAAACCATTGCGAACCTCACGTTCCATATTCTTACGAACGTCAGCTTTTAATTTCTCAACACCTTCTTCTTCAGTTACACCGAAGATTTTCAAGAATTCAGCATCAATTTCTGGAAGTTTTGATTTTTCAACTTGCTTCACAGTGATTTTGAACTGAGCTGCTTTACCAGCCAAGTTTTCAGCTTGGTAATCTTCTGGGAAAGTAACATCAATTACTTTCTCTTCACCAGCTTTCATGCCAACGATGCCGTCTTCAAAGCCAGGAATCATACGACCTGAACCTAATACGAGTTTAAAGTCTTCAGCAGAACCGCCTTCAAACTTTTCACCGTCGATAGTGCCTTCAAAGTCAAAAGTCACTTGCATGTCTTTTTTCGCCATGCCCTTGGTAACAGCCCAAGTTTGACGTTGTTTTTGCAAGTTTTCGATCATAGCATCAACGTCAGCATCTTTAATTTCAGCTGTTTTACGTTCAACTTCTAAACCGTCGAATGCTTGTACTGTAACTTCTGGATAAACTTCTACAGTCGCTTCAAAAACTAAAGCATCTTCTTTATGTTCAACTTTATCAATGTTCGGCATTCCTACCGCATTGATTTTTTCTTGTTGAATTGCTTCAAAAACGCTATCACGAATGATGTCATTTACAACTTCTTGATAAATGCCCGCACCGTATTCGCGACGAACAACGTTTTCAGGTACTTTACCTGGACGGAAGCCGTTGATCTTCACAGTTTTGGCAGTGCGCTTCAAACGAGCTTCAAATTGCTCGTTAATACGGCTCGTCGGTACAGACACATTTAAACGACGGGCAACGCCCGAAACCGCTTCAGTCGTTACTTGCATGGCTTCCTCGATAAAAATTAGTGAGTAGGAACAGTTTTTTTAAAAGTGCTGTATTATATGACAACTTTCAAGATATACAAAATTAACCGATCACTTCATTTTAGTTAGCCTCGTTATTCTCGTAAATTTCACAGTAATTTTATGATTCTTTAAATATTTTTCATAAGACCTTAAGTAAAACTAATTTTTTAGTTATTCTTCATAAATCTAAAATTACAATCAAAATCTAAATTTAATCGTTTTTACAAACAATTACTAAGAATCAGTAGATTAGCTAAATAAAAGTACAATTCACCATTCAATCATTCACTTTTTCTTCATAATTCAATTGGCAAATCCAATTAACACAAACTGTACATATAAATAAGAATTATTATTATTCGCATAACCTTTTAGTTTTAGAGTCCTGAAGTCATGTCTTTGATTAGAACACGTAAAAAAATTGTTTCTTCTGCGATAGCTTCTTCGTTATCAATGATTGCAACAACAGCCATGGCACAAGAAGCAATTTCACAATTACCAACGATTCATACTCAAGCGACTCAAGAAGAATCTTTAAAAGTAGATCAGTCAGCAAATTCTAAATTCGTGGCTCCCCTCAAAGACACACCAAAATCAGTCTCTATTCTTTCTCAAAAATTAATTAAAGATACAAACTCTAATACCCTACTCGAAGCTTTACGCTACGAACCAGGCATTACTTTAGGTGCGGGTGAAGGCGGTACACCGTTTACAGATATGCCTTACATTCGCGGTTATAGCGGTCAATCTTCTATTTATGTCGATGGTGTTCGTAATACAACTTCACAAAGCCGCGATATGTTTGCCATCGAACAAGTTGAAGTTATTAAGGGCTCTTCTTCTGCCCTTGGTGGTGGTGGTAGCGTGGGTGGAAGTATCAACTTAATCCCTAAAGTTGCTCATGAAGGTGACGTTTACCAAGGTAGTGTTCAAGGTGGTACTGACAACTATCGTCATATCCAACTCGATGCCAACAAAGACTTTGGTAGCGGAGTTGCTGGTCGTGTTGTTATTATGGGCCATGAAAACGAAAAAGCTGGTCAAAGTAACGGCGCAGAATATGCTCGTGCTGGTATTGCGTCAAGTCTTGCATTTGGCCTAGATACTGCAACTCGCGGAACACTGAGCTACTACTATTTACGTAGTAATGATGAACCTGATGCAGGTATTCCGTTTAACAACGCAAATCCAACAACTCCTCCAGCTGGAGTTACTGTAACTCCTGGTGATGGTAAACCTGTTGATGTAAAAGCGGGTACCTACTATGGCTGGAAAGCACGTGATTTCGATAAACGTGAAAACCATATTGGTACGTTTAAATTAGAACATGATTTTAATGAAAATCTTACTTTGTCAAATGTAGCAACTTACAACAAATCTAAATCTGATTATGTTTATACGAATGCTGATGACTCTAAGGGTAATATTTACAGAGGCACAATTGCTCGTCGTGCTTTAAGTCGTATTTTGGATAGCGATGCTTATAGCGATCAACTTTCTTTAAGAGGTAAATTTAATACTGGTTCATTAAAACATTCTTTTAATGTCGGTACTGAATGGAGCTTCCAAGAAACTGATCAAGGTGTACATACATTTACTAATGCTGCTGGTGAAACTACCTCAACCATTTTAGACAGCAACATTCAAAACTGTACTTCAGCCGCTGCTGTAGCAAATGGCTGGTGTACGAGTTTAAATAATCCAGGAAATGGTGCATTCACAGACAAACGTGGAACTATTACAGCACAATCGACCACTCGTAGTCATAATGTAGGCGTATATGCTTTAGATAGTATCGAATTTAATCCACAATGGTTACTTAACTTAGGTGTTCGTTGGGATAAATTTGAAACTGAGAAAAAATACAATAAAGACGTAGGTGGACGTACTCCTCATAAAGCTGGCGATAAACTAGAAAGTGATACAGATTACTTCTCTTACCAAGCTGGTTTAGTTTTTAAACCAACAGAAGATGGTAGTATTTATTTAAGCTATGCTACTTCAGCAAACCCAGTAGGTGTGCTCGCTGAAGGTGATACAGGTTCAGATTCTATTAGCGACTCAGGGGCTGCAAGTGCGAGTGCAAATGATCTAAAACCAGAAGAAGCTCGTACTTTCGAGTTAGGAACTAAATGGGACCTATTTAATAACCGTGCTAATTTAACAGCAGCAGTTTTCCGTACTGAAAAGCAAAATACACGTATCCAAATTGATCCGAACACGACAGCCAATGCTGGTAAAAGTAAAGTTGATGGATTTGAAATTAGTTTAAACGGAAAGATTACTGACAAATGGGATGTTTCTACAGGCTATAGCTATTTAGATAGTGAAATCACTGAGGCTGCATATAATGCCGTTGCTCAAGAAGGTAAACCGCTTCCATTCGTAGCTAAAAACAGCGCGACTTTATGGTCTACATATAAAGTTATGCCTCAATTGACTTTAGGTGCTGGTGTTGAATACCGTGATCAAGTTTTTGTGAACACAACTGCTCCGAAATACTTACCAACCTACACTATTTACAACGCGATGGCTAAATACGACGTGAACAAGAACGTAAACTTACAGCTTAATATTAATAATATTTCTGATAAGCGTTATTTCACAAGTGCACATGCAGCTCACTACGCATTTGAAGGTAATGGCCGTAATGCTGTCTTAGCGATTAACTTTAAGTACTAAGGTTAAATTCCATAATTTATTTATGGAATTAATTAAAGTTCATATAAAATAGCCTCATCACGAGGCTATTTTTACAAATGAAGTATCTATATTAAAAGGTGTTTGCTGTGATTCATCATATCCCCAATGTTTTAAGCAAAGAGCAAGTTGCCGAGTTTCGTAAACTCATGGAAGATGCCAACTGGGTAGGTGGAAAAGTGACTGCTGGCACCTTATCTGCTTCTGTTAAAAGAAATCAGCAGCTTTCTGAACAAGACCCGCTTACTCATCATTTAAGTGATATTGTCATTAAAGCAATTTGGCAAAATCCAGTGTTTCAGGCTGCGGCTCTACCCCACAAAATTATTCCACCACTTTTTAATCGTTATGATGAACATGAAAGCTTCGGTTTCCATGTGGACAACTCAATTCGTCTTATCCGTGGTACTTCTGAGCAGCTCCGCACCGACTTATCTTGTACGCTATTTTTAAGCGAACCTGATGAATATGAAGGCGGGGACCTCGTTATTGAAGACACTTATGGTTATCACGAGGTCAAATTACCCGCAGGTGATGTAGTACTCTACCCTTCGACCAGCCTGCATGAAGTTAGTAGTATTACTTCAGGTACTCGTTTTGCCTCTTTTTTCTGGGTACAAAGTTTGGTACGCGACGATAGTAAACGCCATCTTTTATTTAACTTAGATGAAAGTATTAGAGAATTACGTAAATCACACGGCGATAACTATCCAGAAGTCATGAAGCTCACCAACATTTATCATAATTTAATTCGAATGTGGTCAGAGCTATAACTACATTTATTTTTGCCTTATTGAGATCATATAATTTCTTTTACCTTAATTTGGCAAAAATATGAAAATTATTTTCTCATAAATATAAAACTGCGCAAAATTAGAAAATTATTTTCTAATTTCTGAGATTAAAATTACGATAAGAATTTTGCACAAGGTGTAATCATTGTTTAGATGTGATATATCTAAATATCAAGATTACCAGCAAACCATCAAACTTATTATTTCACGGTCTAGAGATGAAAACGAATTACTTGTTTGCCCAGCCTACTCAAGCAAGACATCATCCGCAACTCCTGATGCTGCGCCAAGCGCGCGTATAAAAATTTTGTCTGCTTTCTAAAGCAGCACTTTGAAGTTCCCTTTAATTTTTCTGAATTAGATACCATATATTAAGTAGAGACGTTGCCTTTTAAATATATCCAGAGCAACTGCGCTACGAGACAAGGAGTTTTCTCATGATGTTGGCTGACCCAAGCAAAAAATACCGCCGTATGTACCAACGAGTGGATTTACCAGATCGCCAATGGCCAAATAAAGAAATTACAAAAGCGCCAATCTGGATGAGTACTGATTTACGTGACGGTAACCAAGCAATTTTTGAACCGATGAACATGGAACAAAAATTCAAAATGTTCAAAATGCTTGTAAAAATCGGTTTTAAACATATTGAAATCGGTTTCCCTTCCGCGTCTCAAATTGACTTCGATTTTACTCGCATGTTGATTGAAGAAAATCATATTCCTGATGACGTATACATTGAGGTTTTGGTTCAAGCACGTGATCATTTAATTGAACGTACTTTTGAATCTTTGGCAGGTGCTAAACGCGCAATTGTGCATATTTATAACTCTAACTCTCCAACCTTCCGTCAAAAGGTGTTGAATGTAGACGTTAATGGCGCAAAACAATTAGCAATTAATGCTGCTCAAAAAGTTAAAGAATATGCGGCGCAATATCCTCAAACTGACTGGATTTTCCAGTACAGCCCAGAGTGTTTCTCTGCAACTGAATTAGAAGTCGCTAAAGATGTCTGTGATGCCGTCACAGAAATTTGGGATGCACGTCCTGACCATAAAGTGATTTTAAACTTACCCGCGACTGTAGAAGTGTCTACGCCAAATGTTTATGCAGACCAAATTGAATGGATGCATCGTAATTTGGCACGTCGTGATGGTGTGATCATTTCTGTTCACTGCCACAATGACCGTGGCTGTGGTATTGCTGCATCAGAACTTGCCATTATGGCGGGTGCTGACCGTGTTGAAGGTTGTGTGTTCGGTAATGGTGAACGTACGGGTAACGTTGACGTTGCAGCTATTGCATTGAACATGTACACCCAAGGTGTAGCGCCAGAGTTAGATTTCTCTAACATTAATGAAGTGATTGCAACGGTTGAAGAATGTACTGGTTTACCTGTACACCCTCGCCATCCATATGCAGGTGACTTGGTATTTACTGCATTCTCTGGTTCACATCAGGATGCAATCAAAAAAGGCTTCGAGTACCAGAAAAACGAAGAAATCTGGGATATGCCTTATTTGCCAATCGACCCGAAAGATTTGGGCCGCGACTATGACGCAGTTATTCGTGTAAATAGTCAGTCTGGTAAAGGCGGTATCGCTTACTTATTAGAAGCGAACTACAACGTTGTGTTGCCTCGTCGTTTACAAATCGAGTTCAGTCAGGTTGTTCAACAATATGCTGATGATAATGGTACAGAAATTAATGCAAAAGAAATCTGGACCTTATTTAAAGACACGTATGTTGATGTGAAAAACCATCATTACACAGTTAAAAACTACAGATTATCTGACATTAATGGTACTCAAATCATCGAACTTGATGTTGATGTCGAAGGTGAAACACAACAACTTCGTGGTGAAGGTAACGGACCGATTTCTGCATTCTTAAATGCACTTCAGTTACCAATTGACGTATTGAACTATGAAGAACGCAGTATTAGTTCAGGTGCAAATGCCAAAGCGTTAACCTTAATTGAACTTCAAGTCAAAGGTACAGGCAGAGGTTCATTTGGTGCTGGTGTTCATGACAATACAGTCACCTCATCAATTGAAGCAATTATTGCATGTACTAACCGTTTGATTGATCAAGGCGTTTTAAGTACAGATCAGGTTGTTGCCGCCGCTGTTTAATTAAAAAAAAGACTTTGGAAAGGATACCTAGCTTGGTATCCTTTCTTTTTATTCCTGAAAGATTTAAAAGGCGAAATGTTCCCGTGTCTTTTCCAGCTGATTCAGTGGGGTTAGTCACTCCGCAAAAGTTCCAATTTGAAGAACCATTACATCTTGAATGTGACCGTGTTTTGCCACGTTTTGAATTAATGGTCGAAACTTACGGCACTTTAAATGCAGATAAATCAAATGCTATTTTAATCTGTCATGCCTTATCTGGACATCATCATGCAGCGGGCTATCACCACGAAGATGATAAAAAAGCTGGCTGGTGGGATAGTTGTATTGGCCCGGGTAAAGCAATCGACACGAATAAGTTTTTTGTAGTTTCGCTAAATAATATTGGTGGGTGTAATGGCTCAACTGGCCCAACTTCCCCAAATCCTGAAAATGATAATCGCCCTTATGGACCAGATTTCCCATTAGTAACGGTACGTGACTGGGTAAAAACTCAGGCCATGCTTTCTGACCGGTTGGGTGTAAATATTTGGTATGCTGTTATTGGTGGCTCTTTAGGGGGCATGCAGGCACTACAATGGTCGGTTGACTATCCTGACCGCTTACAAAAATGTGTCATCATTGCCAGTGCGCCAAAGCTTTCAGCACAAAATATTGCCTTTAATGAGGTTGCTCGCCAGTCAATCTTGTCTGATCCAGACTTCCATCATGGTCGTTATTTGGAAAATGATAGCTACCCGAAACGCGGCCTGATTTTGGCCCGAATGGTAGGTCATATTACCTATCTTTCAGAAGAAGCCATGAAACAAAAATTTGGTCGTGATTTAAAATCAGGCAAATTTATGTATGGTTTTGATGTCGAGTTTCAGGTTGAAAGCTACCTTCGTTATCAAGGCGAACAGTTTAGCCGTAACTTTGATGCCAATACTTATCTCATTATGACCAAAGCATTGGATTATTTTGATCCATCACGTGAATACAACCACTCGTTAACAGACGCGATGGGTAAAACAAAATGTCAGTTCCTGATCGTTTCTTTTACAACAGACTGGCGTTTTACACCAAGTCGCTCTCAAGAGATTGTTGATGCACTCATTACCAATCATAAGCCAGTAAGTTACCTCGATATTGATGCGGAACAAGGACATGACTCGTTCTTATTCCCGATTCCATTGTATGTAAAAACAATGCGCGCTTTCTTAGGCGGTGAAGAACTCTTAAAATCGACGTCACTGGAGGCAAGCTAATGCGTATTGATCAACAACTGGCAGAAAAGTGGATTAAACCAGGCTCAAGCGTACTCGATTTGGGGTGTGGTGATGGTGAATTACTCGCTCATATGAGCCAAAAGCATCAAATTCGTGCTTATGGCTTAGAAATTGATCAAGAAAAGATTGCAATTGCCGTCAGTCGCGGGTTAAATATTATTCAACAAGATTTGAATCTCGGTTTGAGCCGTTTTGCTGACCAGTCTTTTGACTATGTGGTTATGGCACAGGCTTTGCAAGCTGTAGATGCACCGGATGTTTTATTAAGAGACATGGTGCGTGTGGGTAAACAGGCAATTATTACTTTTCCAAACTTTGCGCATTGGAAGACTCGTTCTTTTCTTGCATTAAAAGGAATGATGCCTGTATCGGATGCTTTACCATATATGTGGTATAACACCCCCAATATTCATCTATGTACATTTAAAGATTTCGAAGCACTCTGTGCTGAAAATCAGATACAAATTATTAATCGACTCGCCGTCAATGGAAATCAGCAGGGAAGCCTGTTAAGCAAACATGTTCCTAATTTGTTTGGTGAAGTCGCTATTTATCGAGTGAGTGCACTATGAAAAAGACATTATTTAGCACACTATTTGCAGGACTGCTAAGTATGCAGGCTCATGCAGATTATATCGCCCAGCCACAATCGGTTGCGAGTCAGGCTGCACGCTTTTCAACAATGGGGGTTAATGACCTTCAGAAAGCTGCAAAAGCTGGTCAAGCAGGCGCGCAATTTTACCTTGGTACACACTACCAATATGGTAAAGATGTAGAAAAAGACGAAAAACAAGCTTTCGCATGGTTTAAAGCGGCAGCTGATCAAGGTTTATCACCAGCACAACTCAACGTAGGTCGTATGTACGCCGACGGTATTGGTGTTAGAAAAGATGAGTCAATGGCTCGTAAATACTTTGAAAAAGCAGCAAGCAATGGTGATAACCGTGCAAGCTACAACCTCGCGATGATGGAAGAGCAAAAGAAAAACTACGTAGGTGCTTACCAGTGGTATGAGCTTTCAACTCGTGATGGCATGCTCGATAATAAAGTGATTAGCCTATCTGAAGGTAAGAAAACTGCTCTAGCGGCGAACTTAACTCAAGAACAAATCCGTACAGCGCGTGACCGTGCAGACAAATGGATTCAAGCACAATAATAACGGTTCATCCGTAAAAAAACCTTACTCGACTAAAGCCACCTTGTATGCTCTACAAGGTGGCTTTAGTTTAGGTTGTCCCATTTTATATTCTATTTATTTCCCTCTATATCCCCTCTTAAAAAACACGTAACATAACTTACGTTCGATATTAGCTATAAAGTTTGGTTTTATTATGTCTACCCCACATTGGTTTGATCAGGGCAGTTTAGTTCTTGCCAGCAATAACAAAGGTAAAGTCGCTGAGTTTGAAAAACTTTTCGAACAGCTTAAGTTACCTGTAGAAATTATTCCTCAAGGTCGCCTTAATATTCCCGATGCAATTGAAGATGGCTTAAGCTTTATTGAAAATGCCATTATTAAAGCTCGTCATGCCTCTCAAATTTCAGGTAAACCTGCTATGGCTGATGACTCAGGCATTTGTGTTCCTATCTTAGGCGGCGCACCTGGCATTTATTCTGCACGCTATGCTGGAGAACACGGTGACGATGCAGCAAACAATGCCAAATTATTAAATGATCTTTTGCCATTTCGTAAAAATGGTGAAGTGATTGAAGGCATGTTTGTGTGTGTACTTGCTTTAGTAACGCATGCTGAAGATCCTCTGCCACAAATTTTCCAAGGCATCTGGCACGGCGAAATTTTAGAAGCTGCACGCGGTGAAAATGGCTTTGGTTATGACCCTCTGTTCTGGTTACCTGAGCTACAAGTTTCTAGTGCTGAACTTTCTAAAGAAGACAAGAATAAGATTAGTCATCGTGGACAAGCGATGCAGTTATTTAGAGAGAGTTTGCAGAAGTAAGCTGATCACATGGCCACAATATGCAGCGTTAAAACATATTAAACTTTGTATAGGCAAATCTTACTTTTCAAAGATGAAAAGTAAGCAAAAATCTTTTGTTAGACTGATGGCACGTCCTTGTGCCACAGTCTAACTAGCGGCATCCATGCCGCCTTCTCACACGCAAATGTGGGGAAAGAACTTTAAAAATTATAGTGGGAAATGTAAAAACACTGCATAAATCGCAATACACACACAACTCACAATCGTCCCTGAGGCGATATAAGCCGCAGATCTTCCTGTTCCTTGATAATGGGTTTCTAGCGCTACAATATTGGCTGCTGGTGGCAGACAGAACATTAAAAACATGACTCCAATTTGCTGACTTATATTTGGAATCGGTAGAAATCTATAAGTTAAGCCACAAAGAATAAGTCCACACACCACCTTAAATGCTTGAGCTTTGGTGCTGTAGATTAAGTCTTTTAAATGCACTCGAGTACGACGTAACCACATTCCCAATACACACATTCCAGCAAATGTCATTGCGAACTTAGCAACCTCATATACCCAATGTATGGCAGGATGCTCGATATGTTGAGCACCTAACAACCTGAGCACAAGCGCGCAAAAGATTGAAATACACGGAGGAGAAGTTAAAACCTTTTTTAATATGCTGAGCTTACTTTGTGGTGCTGTAGTGACTGCCGTAACAGCCCATGCATTTCCAAAAAGAGACATACCAATATATAGTGCAACAATTGGGGCCATAGCATCAGGGCCGAATAAAGCCATGGCAAAAGGAAAACCGAGCCAGCCCATGTTGGTATAACTTACGCAAAGCGCTAATAATCTGTCTTTAAATAAAGCTAAATAAGCAAAGAAAATAAGAAATGCTGAACCGAAGCTAAAGAGCATCAAACTCAAACTACCCGGCTGATAAAATACCATGTTGTAAATAATCACAACTGGAATCAGTAAGCGGGCAAGCCAAGCTGAAAGAACAGGTTTTATCGTTTCTGAAAGAGAAGTTTGAGCAAGTAAAAGTCCAGTGATAAACGCCAATATTGGCAATAATAACGCCACGTTTTCTCCTCTCACTCATCAAAATCAGGTTGTTATGCTACACCTTTTCAAAATGAAATGTACTCTCCATTTCAAGTAATTTAAGCTTCACTTTCTCAGCTCTCTCCAAAATAAAAATTAAATACAACCTTTATAGAATTACCCTTTTAGATTTGGACTGACAGTTATTGTCTTAAAAATGACATATAAATGTCACATTGTTGTCATGGCAACCTGTTGATATAAAGCAAACTGAAAAGAGGTATAAGATCATGGCCGGTTTATCTATTTGGCACGTCGTTATTTTTGCAATTGTCGTTATTTTATTATTCGGTACATCTAAATTAAAAAATATCGGTAAAGACGTAGGCGGTGCAGTAAAAGACTTTAAAAAATCAGTTCGTGAAGAAGACGAAACTGCTGCTCTTAATACTCCACGTACAATTGATGCCCAAGTCAAAACCCCTGACAGCACATCAGTGAAAAGCTAAAGGTTTTCCACCATGCTTGATGTAGGAATGACAGAGCTACTCTGTTTTGCAATTATTGCAATTTTAGTTTTAGGCCCAGATAAACTTCCAGAAGCCGCACGCTTTGCTGGTCGCTGGTATGTTCGCCTAAAACGTTATATTACCAATTTGCAAAATGAGATTGATCAAGAGTTGCGTCTTTCTGAATTTCGAAAAGAAATGCAAGAAGAACTCAACCGCATTGAAGCACTAGAACGCAAAGTACAACAACAACTTGAAGAAATACAAAAACAGACTACTTCAGACAACTCAGAAAAAACTGAGGTAGCTGAAACTATATCTCAGTCTACGATGTACTCCCCTGTATCGGGTCATTATGAAGTGCCCTTTCTTGCCAAATTTACACCTTTGGTATCTGAAAGCGACACTTTAGAAACACCTCCCGTTAAATTGAAGATTGCCGTATGAACCAACTGCCTTCAACGACTGTAAATACGCAAGAAAATCTAGACCAAATGCCAATCATGAATCATTTGGTCGTTTTAAGACGTCATTTATTTAGGATTGTCGGGGTAACATTATTTTTATTCTTTTGCTTATTACCCTTTCGAAACCATACTTACCAATTATTATCTGAACCTTTAAGGCTGCAACTTCCAGCATCATCGTCAATGATTGCAACAGATGTAACTGCAACCTTTATGGCGCCGTTTAAGCTCAATTTATTTGTCGCGCTTGTGCTGGCAATGCCATTTATTCTTTATGAAATCTGGACTTTTGTCCGCCCAGCGTTATATCAAAAAGAACGTCATTTAGCGCTGCCATTACTCATCGGTAGTATCGTTTTGTTTTATGCCGGAGTTGCCTTTGCATACTACATTACACTTCCTGCGATTTTACATTTCTTTATTAGTGTATCGCCTGAAACTGTTGCACCTATGACGGATATTAATAGCTACCTAAGCTTTTGCTTAAAGCTGTTTTTAGTTTTTGGTGTCACTTTTGAAATTCCAATCGCGACGCTTCTACTGATTTTAATTGGTGTGGTAAATACAAAAAGTCTTGCTGAAAAAAGACGTTTTATCATTGTGGGCTGTTTTTTTGTAGCCATGTTCATTACCCCACCAGATGCAATTTCTATGGTGATGTTGGCAATACCGATGTGGTTGCTTTTCGAACTTGGATTATTGTTCGGTAAAATTCTTGAGAAAAGAAAAGCTCAATCTGCTGAATAAAATAATATTTAAGAAAAAGCCTGAACCTCTAAGTTCAGGCTTTTTTATATAGACCACTTTTTAATCTACAAAGCAATAAACTGTCTTCAAAGTGACTTAAAAATGTAAGAAAAGTGTCATTTCCAGTCCATAGAATCAACTCAACAAATATACTCACAAAAGTTACGGATTTATTATGACAACTGCTTCTAACCACCCAACACGTCGCGACATTTTAAAATGGTTTACGGGGATCCCTTTTCTTCCATTAGGTGCGATGGCTACGGCAGCAACGTTAGCAGGATGTAACGATAGTAATGATGATTCAGACGTTACCACTCCATCAAAACCAATTAACTTTAAAAATGCAACGTTCACGTCAATGCCTGCACCGTCTACTGTAGCAGAGATCGCAACAACAGCATGTGCATCAAAGCTTGCTATTTCATGGGAAGATGGCAGTAAAACCGAATATCAACTTGCTTACAAACCATTCTTCTTAACAGGTACAGAAGTTCCTGATGGTAAAGGCGGAAAGATTATCGCGGGTGGTTATGTTGACATTAATAATAAGCCAATTATTGATAAATCAGTTGCAGGTAAAGAACGTCAATTCTTCTCTGACTGTCCAGATGGTAGTTCTCTGATTAGCTTCAAACAAGCGACTGGCAAAGATTTCACAGATGCAGACAAGAAAGCATTAGGTGTAACTGGTAACCCAGTGTTCCATGTAGTTCAGTTTGAATATTTATCAAAAGACCAAAATGGTGGTGATACTTACGGTAAATTATCATCTCCGATTGCAGTGCTTACTTTAGATCAAGACCCAAAAACTGGTCATTTGACTTTAATCAAATATCACAATGTAGACACTTCAAGTGCGCACGGTTTATGGATTACTTGTGGTGCAAGCTTGTCACCATGGGGAACTCATTTATCGAGTGAAGAATATGAGCCAGATGCTTTCAACCAAAAGTTAGGTCAATCACTTTCAACACTTAAAGCATTCAGTAAAAATGTATATGGTGATGAAAATGCGGCTAACCCATATAACTACGGTCATTTACCAGAAATTACCGTTAATGCAGATGGTACGGGTCGTGTGACAAAGCACTACTGTTTAGGCCGTATTTCACATGAGCTTGTACAAGTTTTCCCAGATAACCGTACAGTTTTGATGGGTGACGACTATACCAATGGTGGTCTCTTCATGTTTGTTGCAGATAAAGAGAAAGACCTATCTGCCGGCACACTTTACGTTGCAAAATATACAACAGTACTTACAGATACAACGACGGGTCAGATCTCATGGATCAAGCTTGGTCATGCAACAAGTGTAGAGATTGAAAACCTAATCAAGAGCGGTATCAAAGGAACTGATATTTTCGAATCGGTTCTACAAATTGCCAAATATCCAAGCGATGCAACGACAGCAGAAGTTGAAGCTATTGATGCTGGAGATAAAGGTACGCCTGAACAACAAGTTTTAGCAAAAGCTGCGAAAGATCGCTTAAAACTACAACAAGCTGCTCAAAAAGCAGAATTAGAAGCTCAAGGTTTTAAATTTACTTATTTGAGCAAAACTGGTGTTTATCTCAAGCTTAAAGATAACAGCGACAAAACTAAACTTGCAGCGGCTTTCCTTGAGACACACCGTTATGCGGCTTACGTTGGTGCTTCAATGGCATTGACCAAGAACGAAGGTACGACTGTAAATATTGCAGATAAACGCGCATATTCAGCTTTAGCTAACATTGTTGATTCAATGGTTGAAGGTGGTAGCGGCTACCTTGCTGAGCACAACGTTAAATTCCCGAAAATCACGGCTGGTGGTATTTTGGAGCATAAACTGACAGGCGGCCAAAAAGACAGCTCAAATGTAGCAATTAACAGTGAATGGGTACCTAGCCAATCTAGTCTTCTCATTAAAGGTAAAGACATTAGCTTTGACAGCTTAGGTAACACTGCTGATCCAGAACAGATTGCTAGCCCTGACAACTTGAAGTTCTCTGAAAAGCTACGTACGTTATTTATCGGTGAAGACTCTGGTAACCACTTAAATAACTTCTTATGGGCTTACAATGTCGACACTAAACAGCTCATCCGTATCTTGTCTACACCAGCAGGTGCAGAATCAACTGGTCTACACGCAGTCGATGAAGTAAACGGTTGGACTTACATCATGAGTAACTTCCAACATCCAGGTGATGAATGGAATCGTTTCTATAAAGAAACTAACGGTGTTCGTACTGGTATCAGTGTAGATTTACTTTCGCAAATTGATACAGCGATTAATACAAACTACAGCAATAAATTTGCAGCAGCGGTTGGCTATATCACTGCCGACCCAATTGCTCCATCTGTTGTGAAAAAATAATCTCTTTCACCAAAATAGAAGAAACCTGCCTTATGCAGGTTTCTTTTTTTTGACTAAACAATCAATTATTTCACAAACCTATCATCAAAACGTCAAAGCCTCGTCACACTACCCAACTAAGCTAATGAAGATTTTTAGAACAATCTCTTTATTTCTTTACTTACTTAGGAATTTCCCATGACAGAGCTGACGCCATATCATGAAGATCAAGAACTGGACAATAATACTTCTGACAATATCCACTTTCGTGACATTTTAGAACAACATGTAAGTCGCCGTAGTTTAATTACTAAAGCAGCAAGCGGTGCTGTAGCTTTAACTTTAGCCTCAACTTTAACAGGCTGTAATGATAGTAATGATGACTCAGGTTCTAACAATGGTGGAATCCCACCTGTAGATCCAAATAAAAAACCAGAGAAATTAACTTTTACAGCAGTGGCAAAAAACCACAACGATATTGTGACTGTACCAGAAGGCTATGAAGCCAATGTTATTTACGCTTTAGGGGATTCAATCAATCCAAAAGTTGGAGATTGGGATGACAATAAAATTCCACTTGGTCCAAGTTTCCAGTTTCGCTCTGGCGACTGCCATGACGGCATGCATTTCTTTGGCTTAAATACTTCAACAAACCGCTTTGATGAGAGTGTTTCAGCGCAAGGTTTGTTAGTCATGAATCACGAATATATCAACCAGACCTTCCTTCACCCAAAAGGTCCAACAAGAGTTGATGGACGCCGCCCTGAAGATGAAGTCATTCGTGAAACCAATGCGCATGGCGTATCTATTGTTCACATTAAAAAAGATCCAACAACTCAACAAGTAACAATTGATAAAAGTTCTGCTTTTAACCGTCGTATTACAGCATCAACAGAAATGGATTTTGAAGGTGCTGCAGCGGGTTCAAGCCTGCTTGCAACTCGTTTCTCACCTGCTGGTCGTCAAACTCGCGGTACCCATAATAACTGCGGTAATGGTTATACGCCTTGGGGCACATACTTAACTACCGAAGAAAACTTTATTGGTTATTTCCAACGTTCAGGTAGCGATGAATATGCACGTACAGATGCAGAAAAAATTGCTTTAAAACGTTATGGTTTAGGCGTTAAAAAAGATGAACTTTACCTCTATGAGAAAGATGAAAAAGGTGCTCCTAAAAAAGATAAAGACGGCAAGGTCATTTATTTAAAAGATAAAAACGGTGAGTTAATCCCTAACGTTGATGAACAAGGGCGACAAATTTATTTAGGCGTAAGTTCACGCTACGGCTGGGAAACAGCAATTGGTCAAGTAGAGTCACAAGACTTATATGACCGCTGGAATGCCGATGTAAAAGCTGTACAGCCGACACAGGACTATCGTAATGGGCCAAATACATTCGGGTGGATGGTTGAGATTGATCCTTTTGATAACCGTCTAAACCCAGTTAAAAGAACATCGCTAGGTCGTTTTGCACATGAAGACAGTGCTTGCCGTGCCGTAGCAGGTCAACCATTAGCGTTTTATATGGGGGATGACTCTCGCGGTGAATACATCTATAAATTTGTCTCGACTGCTGTATGGGATGTCAAAGACATAAACGGCGGTTATACAGCTGGCGACAAATATATGAACACGGGTAAATTGTATGTTGCCAAATTTAATAATGATGGTTCAGGTCAATGGATTGAACTTGCCTATGGCAAAAATGGCTTAAATGAAAGCAACACTACTTACCCTTTCAAATCTCAGGCAGACGTTGTCACATTTGCACGTTTGGCAGGTGATGCAATCGGCGCTACCAAAATGGACCGTCCAGAATGGTGTACGGTTAACCCAGTAAACGGCGAGGTCTATGTCACCCTAACCAACAACTCAAATCGTGGTAAAGATTACGCGACCGATGCAGCCAATCCACGTAACTACACAGACCTTTACAACGGCACTAAAGAGCAAAAGGGTAACGTTAACGGTCATATTATCCGTTTTAAAGAAACTGATGACAAAACCACTGCTGAAACCTTCAAATGGGATATCTACCTATTTGGTGCAGAAGCATCTATGGCTTCAAATATCAACTTATCGGGTCTGACAGACAATAATGATTTGTCATCTCCAGACGGGATGTGGTTTGACCCACGTGGCGTACTTTGGATTCAAACAGATGATGGTGCTTATACCGATGTTACTAACTGTATGATGCTTGCAGCGCTACCGGGTCAAATTGGTGATGGTGCCGCTGCCACTACGTCAAATGGCCAACAAACGCTAGTCGGTGCTAAAGTTACAGACTCAACACTACGCCGTTTCTTAGTTGGACCAAAACAATGTGAAATTACAGGTATTGCCATGACACCTGACCACAAAGCTATTTTTATTAATGTTCAACACCCTGGTGAAGACTCGAAAAGTTACGCAACACCAGACAGTAACTGGCCAGCAACCCAGAAAGATCCAAACAATAAAACAGCACGTCCACGTTCAGCAACTGTTGTGATTACCCGTAAAGATGGCGGTGTGATCGCAGGCTAATTCGTTTATGCCAATAAAAATGCCGATCAATTGATCGGCATTTTTATTGCTATCGATTTAAAAGAATTTGCTGCTCTACAATTTGACCGCTGTGCTCACCTTGTTGGGTCTTTTCAAACCAAAGCCATTCATTATTGGTCATTCTTAGAAAATTCGAACAGCGTGTACCATACACAGGACTTTGAATAAAGGTAGATGACAATAACTCTTCCATCTCTGCTTGAATGCCAGTATTCGGTAATAAAGCGGTTGTGACTTTGCGCTCATCTTCCAGAATATCCCACGCCGCATGTTGCATAGTTAACTCTTCTGTCTGATGCTGAAGCATAGGCAAAAACTCTTGCGTAAAACGTGTTCGTAAATGTTTAGTTTTTTCCCAATGTTCAGACATCAAGCCATTTGAAACCACATACACACCGTTAGCCAATACTTGCGGTGCTTCACCACGGTTACTCATATAAACCGCTTGATCAGCATTTCCCATAAACAAGTTAAAGCCAGCAAAATTCTGTTGCTGCTGTTCTAATTGTTGAGCAAATCGAATCGGCAATAAATCAGATTCTAAAAAAGCCTGCACCAAATGCCCGCGAGAAGTCTCATAAGACTTTTGATCTCGCCCATCACGGAAGTTGGTTAAAACAGCCCATCGACCTTGAGGCGTAACGCCCATCCACGTACCACCCGACTGCAAATCTTGTCCTGCAACAATGGGGGTATGTTCCCACTGATGCAACAAAGCTGTTGGACGATGATAAAACTCATCCCGATTTGACATAAGACACAAGGGCATATCGTCCAGAACATGCCATGCTAAAGCCACAATACACATTGATTCTTGTTCCCTATCTTTACACATTGAATGTACAACATTTTTCACATCATTCCGCTACAATCTGTCAAAACGTAAGATCAAGGAGCAGCAATGCTGACCTATCCTAATATCGATCCGGTCGCAATACACTTAGGACCTCTTCAAGTCCATTGGTATGGACTCATGTATTTATTGGCATTTTTATGTGCTTGGGGGCTTGCTTCCTACCGTGCTAAACAACGTGATGGCTGGACATCAGAAATGGTTTCCGACCTAGTGTTCTATGGTGCCCTAGGTGTTGTTCTGGGCGGTCGTGTCGGCTATGTCCTTTTCTATGAGTTTGATAAATTTCTCGAAAATCCGATTTGGTTATTCCAAGTCTGGACAGGTGGCATGAGTTTCCACGGCGGCTTTCTCGGTGTTATGGTTGCTATGCTATTTTGGTGTAAAAAATACCAAAAAACATGGTTCCAAACGCTCGACTTTATTGCCCCTTGTGTACCGACTGGCTTAATGTTCGGACGCATTGGTAACTTTATTGGTGGAGAGTTATATGGTCGTGCGGTAACTGACCCGAATTATCCATTCGGTATGATCTTCCCAACAGATCCGTTACACCTAGTTCGCCATCCATCACAAATCTATCAAGCGCTTTGTGAAGGTTTGATTCTATTCATTGTTCTGTGGTGGTTTAGTTCAAAACCGCGTCCTCGGATGGCCGTTTCTGCTCTATTCTTAATGGGATATGGCGTTGCCCGCTTTGTTATGGAATTCTTCCGCCAACCAGATGCCGACCAAGGTTTTATTCTATTTGGTTGGATGACAAAAGGACAGATTCTAACAATTCCAATGTTGCTGATTGGCCTTTGGATGATGTGGTATGCCTATCAAAAGAAAATTTATGACTGGGGTCCACAAAAGAATAGTTAATATCTAAATTAGAGGAGTTTCGGCTCCTCTTTTCTTTTTTTATGCTACAGTTTTTACTCTCCCAAGATGAAGATATA
Organism: Acinetobacter sp. NIPH 542; assembly: GCF_000369825.1. NCBI lineage: Bacteria > Pseudomonadati > Pseudomonadota > Gammaproteobacteria > Moraxellales > Moraxellaceae > Acinetobacter > Acinetobacter sp. NIPH 542. The sequence continues at coordinate 318,059 of NZ_KB850205.1, read as the reverse complement.
CCATGCTGGAATTCTGGTTTAACACGCAAGTCCCAACATTTAAAAAATTAGTGATTTTGATTATTACGCTACTTATTTGTATTGCGCTATATCAATACCAACCACTGCCTTTAGATACGATTCTAATGTTTACTGGAACTGGGGTAATTTTTTTAATCTGTCGTTACTTTAAATTGCATTTCGCTCAAAGCAACCCGACGGGTTTACTCTACCGTTTACTTACTTGGATCCCTATTGCCCTTTTGTTTGCCCTTATTTTTGTTAAAGCGATGCCGAACTTGCTGATCTGGGGTGTGCAAGGAATTGCTTTTATGGCACTTGCTGCTTTTATTTTTTCACCTCAATCACTTTTTAAGAAATAGGTCTGGTTTTCATGTTGGCTTATTGGTACAACGCTCCGCGCCATATCAAACTCATTTTCATTATTGCGGTTTGTGCTGCAATTTATGTAGCCAATCAAGCCCAGCCTTTATCACCGACTTATACTGTTCTTAGCCTTATTTTCGGTTTTGGTTTACATGTTGGACATTACTTAAATAGCAAAATTTCAAATAACACATCAGACAAATCGAGCTTTAGATTTTTAAGCAGCATCTATCCTATTTTGATCGTTGTTATTTTGATGTATCTACTTCCTGCTCAGCATAAATGGATTCTTGCTATACAAGCTTTAGGTTTTGTATTGGTTGGCTTTTTTCTGGTTTCGATACATCAAAATCGTGCTAAACGATTTGAATAATTACATCTATTGAAATGTCATAGAACTATTTTTAGATTTTCATCTTGAGCTACAAAGGGTATCATCTTCAATGGTTCATGATGAAGCAGCTCTATTGCGTAATTATTTATCATTGAGCTATCTCCCCCCGTTTATTTTATGGAATTAATCCGAACTCGAGAGTGTTATGCGTGCATATTTAGACCTACTACAACATATCCTTGATAATGGCGGTGACAAAGGCGACCGTACAGGCACAGGAACCCGTTCTGTATTTGGTCATCAAATGCGTTTTGATCTCTCTAAAGGTTTTCCTTTACTCACCACAAAAAAAGTTCACTTCCGTTCTATTGTGATTGAGTTACTTTGGTTTTTAAAAGGCGATACCAACGTCCAATATCTAAAAGATAATAAAGTTTCAATTTGGGACGAATGGGCAACAGCAGAACAAACTGCTCGTTTTGGCCGCCCAGAGCATGAGCTTGGTCCAGTCTATGGTCATCAATGGCGTAATTTCGGCGCAACAAAAAACGCTGACGGCACTTATAACCAAGATGGTTTTGACCAGATTAAATGGTTAATTAATGAAATTAAAACCAACCCAAACTCACGTCGTTTAATTATTTCTGGTTGGAACCCAAACGAAGCTGGACAAGTAGCCTTACCACCTTGCCACACGCTTTTTCAATTTTTCGTACAAGATAACAAATTGTCGTGCCAACTTTATCAACGTAGCGCAGACGTGTTCTTAGGTGTGCCTTTTAACATTGCGAGCTATGCTCTACTCACCCATATGATTGCTCAAGTGTGCGGTTTAGGAGTCGGTGATTTTGTATGGACTGGTGGTGATACACATCTTTATGCCAACCATTTTGAGCAAGCACAACTTCAATTGACACGTGAACCTTTACCGCTCTGCCAATTGAAACTAAATCCAGAAATAAAAGACTTATTTGATTTCAAATTTGAAGATGTTGAAATTGTAGGCTATGAGTCACATCCTGCAATTAAAGCACCAGTAGCAGTGTAACAACGACTCAAATTTCATTAGATTACGGTTTAGAGAATAAGATTATGGCATGGCAAAATGTAGAAGTTGTTCACGTTGTAGCAATGGACAAAAACCACTGTATTGGTAAAGGCAATGCCTTGCCATGGCATATTTCTGCCGACTTAAAACACTTTAAAGAAATCACCCAAGGCGGTGTGGTTGTGATGGGTCGTAAAACTCTTGAGTCTATGGGCCGTGCGCTACCAAACCGTGTGAACTGGATCATTACCCGTGACATTAACTGGCAATTTGACGGTGTTAAAATTGCCTATTCAATTGAAGATGCTTTAAATGCAGCTTTAGAAGATGTAAAAAATACTGAAAAGCAGGCATTGTTCATCATTGGTGGCGGTGAGATATTCAAGCAAACTTTGTCAATTGCAGACCGTCTTGAACTTACTCATGTTGACTTAGATGTGCAAGGTGATGCACATTATCCAACAATACCGAGTGAATTTCATAAAACTGCAAGTGAACAGCAAGTTGATGAAAAATCAGGAACTTCATTCGAGTTTGCCACTTATAAAAAATAATTCTATGGATGCCTATGCACAATATCGGAACACGTGAATTTATTATTGCTCTACTTTTTGGGCTGTTACATAGTCTATTCACGCTGTTTATTGTGTTCTCTAGTATTTGGGTATGTGTAGCGCTCTGGGTTCAACAGCCTTTTGGCTGGTTAGGCAGCCGCATACTCATTGGCATCTGGATTGCTTTTGCGCTGAGTATGGCGGGCTTATATGTTGAAGGCCATCTTGTTAGCCGCCGTACAGATATCTTGATTTACCTTTTAGCATTTGCCTGCTCTCTCGTTTGGTATTTTTCGATTACTGCACGTCAAGACCGTGACTGGAACCCTGAAGTTGCCAATATGCTGAGCTATGAAAAGCACGGCGATGTAGTCACTTTGCATAATGTCCGTAACTTTAACTGGCATCCTGATGGAACTTATGATGTTCGCTGGGAAACTCGAACTTTTGACCTTAACCAGTTAAATGGAATAAACATCATTGCCTCTTACTGGATGGGACCACAAATTGCCCACACACTGGTCAGTTTTGAATTTGCACACCAACAACCTTTAGTCTTCTCAATCGAGATTCGCAAAGAAAAAACTGAAGAGTTTTCAGCAATCGGCGGTTTTTTTAGAAAATATGAACTGAGCTTAATTGCTTCTGATGAAAAAGATATTGTCTATACGCGTAGTAACATCCGCAAAGAGCAAGTTTATAATTTTCCTATCAATATGCCACGATCCGAGCAAAAAGCTTTATTTTTAGAATATCTTAAAAAATCAGATGAGTTACGTACAAAACCAGAGTGGTACAATACACTCACGAGTAACTGTACAACTCTAATTTTTGATATGGTTCAAGCGATTAACCCATATCAACTACCTAAAGATTATCGTCTAATCGCTTCAGGTTATTTACCTAATTATTTATATGATCTTAAAGCGCTTAATCAAAATGTCAGTTTAAAACAGTGGTATCAAATTGCACATATCAATCCACGTACTGAAAATTTTGAACAGCTTGCAGATCAGAGTAGTGAACACTTCTCTCAAATCGTTCGACAAGGTTTACCTAAAGCTAAATGAAATAAGTAATGCACTTTTCTTTACTTTTTTATACATGCTTTACTTTGTATTTTAAATACATAAACCCTATTGTAATAGGTAGGAAATAGAGGGAAAAACAATGCAACAGGCATTATTTGGCGGCGGCTGTTTTTGGTGCGTCGAAGCTGTATTTTTACAAATACGCGGTGTAGAAAAAGTAACTAGTGGTTATGCAGGTGGGCACACGACTAACCCTACCTACGAGCAAGTATGTCAAGGAGATACCCAGCACGCTGAGGTGATCTTGGTTGATTTTGATGAAGAGCAAGTAACATACTCCCAGTTACTCGATGTATTCTTCGCGACTCACGATCCAACGACTTTAAATCGCCAAGGTAATGATATCGGCACGCAATACCGCTCTGTTATTTATTACTATAATGAAGAGCAAAAGCAAGCAGCGGAACATACGATTCAAACGTTAAAAGATGATGATCTTGATATTGTGACTGAATTGTCTCCTGTTCCGACGTTCTACCCAGCCGAAGAATATCATCAGAATTACTATGCAAAGAATCCTTCACAAGGTTATTGCAACTTTGCGATTCCACCTAAGTTGCTCAAGCTCTATAGTAAATTCCAGCATCTTATGAAAGATCAATAAATTAGAGTAATAAAAAAGCAACCGATTTGGTTGCTTTTTTATTAGGTAAACTAAATTTTAGTTTTCACTGACAAAGGCAATATCGCTCAGTCCGGCTTCACTGGCGCGAGACATTACCTGTGCAACAGTATCGTACTTCGACTCTTTATCTGCACGAAGCTGAACTGTTGGTTTAACATCACCTTGACCTGCTTCTTGAAAACGTTTTTGAAGCTCATCAAGGCTAATTACTTGAGTATCCCAAGCCACTTCACCATTTGCATTAATACTAATCGTAATTGCTTTTGGTGGTGGATCAATAATTTCAGCAGTTGTTTTAGGAAGCGTTAATGGAATCGATGGGTTGGCAACTGTTGCTGTGACCAAAAAGATGATCATTAACACCAACATAATGTCGATTAGCGGAATGAGGTTCATCTCATTTATGCCACTATCGTGGTCTTCACCCAATTGAAAAGCCATTAAGCTTGACCTCCAACATAACTTTGCTGTGCAGTTTTAACATCAGACTTTACAGTTGAGTCTTGCTGCAACATCGTATCAATTAATAAGCTGTGCGCTTGATCTTGTAAGTCATGAGCAAGACCACGGTTAGCACGTACACAAATGTTATATGCCAATACCGCAGGAATCGCAACTGCAAGACCAAGGCCCGTCATAATAAGCGCTTCACCTACTGGTGTAGCCACTTGAGCCAAACCTGCTTGTCCACTTTTACCGACTGCAACAAGTGCATGGAAAATACCCCATACCGTACCAAACAAACCAACGAATGGTGCAATTGAAGCAATTGTTCCTAAAACAGAAATACCTTTTTCAGCATTGACTTTTTCAGCAGAAATTTGACGAAGTAGAGCCTGCTCCGCAACCGCTTTACGCTGCTCAAAACTTAAAGGTTGTAACTTTGCTTTTAGCGAAGTGATAGCCTGAGAAAGTTGAGCATAAGCTTGTTGCTTTAATTGGCGAGTCCCCATCAAACGTAAGATGAAAACTGTCCAGGTAGCAATCGACATTGCCAATAAGATGAAATACAGGGTTTTACTCACTGCATCTGCATGTTGCCAATAGATTGAAAAGTTCATATGAACTCCTGATTAAGGTTAGCCGTTGGGACTCAAATTCATTTAAGGGGTTAAATCAAAGGGTTGCTCTGCTTTAATTGGATAAGCAACACCATTTTCCATATAAGGTTTAAATTTCGCACCGCGAACAGCACGGACAACTTTGTCATCTAGACTTGGAATACCACTACTTCTCGTCACTCGTACATTAATAATCTTGCCTTTTTCATCGGCTTCAATCAGTACCATGACAGAGCGTGCTTCGCCTTGTAAATCTTTTGAAGAAACTGTTAAACGTGGTGAACGACTCCACTGTACACCCGAACCACCAATTGAAACTCGTTTTGGTGATGGATCTGGAGCGGGTTGAGCTTTAGGTACTTCTTGTACTACTGGCTTTGGTTTTTCAACGACTTTTTCAGAAACAGTCGTTGTCACCACTTTGGTTTCAACTTTAGGTTCTGTCTTTACTGTTTCTTTTGGTGTTTCAGCTTTTTTTACCTGTTGAATTTTTTCCACTTTTTTCGGTGGTGTCACAGGCTTTTCAACAACTTTAACTTCTTTTACCTCTTTCTTAGGTTCCGGCTTTTTAGGCGGCTCCTTTGGTTTAGGAGGTAGTGGTTTAGGTTGCTCTTGAATTTTTACGAAACGTACCTGTAAAGGTTTCTTATCGATTGGCTTTAATTCAGCAGGCTTAATATGGCTAACTGCCCATAAGACCCCGATATGACCAATTGCAACTGCAATTAGTGCTGTGATGACTTTCTTTTTCATCGGATTGGGAGCGTTTAAGGCTGCGGAAGATTGACTCATAAGAATCTAATTACCTAATGGATGATGATTTCAGATTTCTATTTATAGAAACGATTTCAAACATCGGATAGAACAATAAAGTGCCACAATAATAAATGAGAAGTGTTTTCATTTGCAACTATTTTTTGAGAAAAACATTTACTCTGTGTCATAGCTTTATGCTTGCTCAGTGTCTTTACTTTAGTTTTCTCATAGTTACATCAATAGACACCCATGTTCACAATTTGTTTAGCCAAACTTAAATAGCTGGGCTATTTACAACATGAACAGATCTATTCTTATGATAATCCCACTTATTATTGATATGTTATATTATTTCAATTTTATTTTAAATATAAAAAAACACGCAAGAAGCGTGCTTTTTAAAATAACCGTTATTTAAAAAACAACGGTCTTATTACCATCAACAATAATACGATCTTCTAAATGCCACTTCACTGCACGAGCTAATACATTACGCTCTACATCTTCACCTAGCTCACGTAATTGCTCAACATTATAGTCGTGGCTCACACGCTCAACGTCTTGCTCAATAATTGGACCTTGGTCAAGGTCAGCAGTCACATAGTGAGCTGTCGCACCAATCAACTTCACACCTTTTTCATAAGCTTGCTTATATGGATTAGCACCCACGAAAGCTGGCAAGAAAGAATGGTGAATATTGATGATTTTCATTTCCCATTTCGCAACAAAATCTTCGCTTAAAATCTGCATATAACGTGCAAGAACTAATAAATCATTACCTTGCATCATTTCATCAATTTGCGCATAAGCTTCAGCTTTATTGTCTTTAGTGACTTTAATTACAGTAAATGGAATACCGAAGTTTTCAACAGATTCACGTAAATCTTCATGATTAGAAATGACATGAGTAATTTCGCAAGGTAACGAACCACGTGCATGACGCCATAACAACTCAAGCAATGCATGGTCAACTTTAGAAACTAAAATACCAACTTTTTTAACATCGTTAACGAAAGCAAGACGCCATTGCATCTCATAACGCTCAGCAACGTTCGCAGCAAAAGTTTGAATTAATGCATCTTTACGCGACTGTAAATGATCAAGTTCAAATTCAACACGCATGAAATAACGTCCGCCCTGAGCTTCCGTCGCATACTGATCAAGCGCGGTAATGTTTGCACCTTGGTGATACAAAAAGCTCGATACCGCTTGTACGATCCCTGGCTTGTCTTCACAAGTAATCAGTAAACGGGCTGTATTGGCAGTGGTCATATTCATTTGGTTAATATCACTTAATTGAGATAAATCTTTTAATAGGCCGAGTATTCTAGCGCCCTAAATAAACAAGCACAACTATTCGTCTTTTAAGGACGATAAGCTAGCAAATAGATCTGAAGGGCCAAGAGATTCAAGCAGCTGCTCATAAGTTGCTCGGCTTTCACCCATAAGATAAGGGCCTTCAAGGAAAACCATTTGGCGTAATGCTTGCCAAACCCATTTTTCTTCTAAATGGTTATTGTCACTAATATGACCAGACATATACAAAAAGTTTGTCCAGTTTGTTAATACAATCCAGAGGTTAATAATGAGGGCTTCAATTTCCGATGCCGTCATTTTCATAAGACCTGCATCTACAAAGGCTTGATAAATCTTTTGCCCCTGCTGCATTACCTGCCCTGCAAAACGTGGATAAATCTTTTTAAAGTCTTCGTTACTTTCAACTAAATGATAAACATCACGATGAATAAAACGGTAGCTCCATAACTGGCCACTGAGCACTTGAAAATAGTTAATTTTATCATTGGTCGTTAATGGTCTGTCGTCAGGTAAAGAAAGCACTTCCAATGTCTCGGCCTGATATTGATACATTAATTCCTTAATGATTTCATGCTTATTCCGAAAATGATAATACAAGTTTCCGGGACTGATACCCAACTCCGCAGCAATATGATTGGTTGTAACCGACCGTTCACCTCGCTCGTTAAAAAGCTGCAAACTGATTTGTAAAATCCGGTCTTTTGTCTTCAGAGCTTTAGGTTGAGACATTTTAATAACCTTTAATAATTCACATGGTTAAGACTTGAACACATAAACTGACTTGACTATTTAGAGTATTTACTCTAAAAAATAAATATATCAATGTATTTGGTAAGTACCGATGAACAGTCAAACAAAAACAAATCCAGAGACTCAGCTTCCTTATGATGTTAAGCATTTACATGATTTGCTTGAACAACAAAAGCTTGCTTATTTACGTCATCCGGTACCCACTGCTAAAGAGCGTATTGATCGTTTAGCTCGTCTTAAAAGAGTCTTGGTAAAATATCAAGATCAGATTGCCGACGCAATTAACCTTGATTATGGCAATCGTGCAGTTATGGAAACAAAAATTGGTGAGCTACTCACCAGTTTGGAACAAATCAAATATTACAGTAAACATCTGACAGCGTGGATGAAACCTTCAAAACGCCATATCAGTGTATTACATCAGCCAGCAAAAGGTTGGGTACAATATCAACCTATGGGTGTAATTGGTATTATTACACCATGGAATTACCCATTACTTCTTTCAGTTGGGCCATTAATTTGTGCACTGGCAGCTGGCAACCATGCCATGATCAAAATTTCGAGTGCCTCTCCTAACTTTGGTCGAGTTCTTGAAAGTGCATTAGCAGAAGCGTTCCCACAAGAATTAGTTGCTGTAGTAAATGGTGGCGGCGTTATTTCAGACGCTTTTAGTCATTTGCCTTTTGACAAAATGATTTTCACAGGCTCAACTTCTGTTGGTAAAACAGTGATGGCAGCCGCAGCTCAAAATCTGGTTCCTGTTATTCTTGAGTTAGGCGGAAAATCTCCTGCCCTTGTGCATGCATCTATGGATATGAAAGATGTGGCTCAACGTATTGCTGTAGGGAAATTATGGAACGCGGGTCAAACATGTGTTGCACCTGACCATATTTTCTTACCACGCGGGAAAACTGCCGAGTTCATCGAAAACTTTAAATTGATTGTGGCTGGCATGTATCCGCATTTCCGCAATAATCAAGATTACACGTCTATTATTAATGACAAACAATACAACCGCATTCAGGGCTACCTTGAAAATGCCCGCGATCAAGGTGCTCGTATTATTGAAATTAATCCTCAAAATGAAATTTTAGATGATGTCCGTAAAATTGCACCGACTTTAGTTACAGGCGTAACGACTGCAATGGATATTATGCAAAATGAAATTTTTGGTCCGATCCTACCAATTTTAGAATATGACCAAATAGAAGAAGTCGTCGAATTCATTAATAGTCGCCCGCGTCCTTTAGCGATGTATTATTTTGACTATGATCAGGCACGTGCTGACTATATTGCACAGCATACCCATTCAGGACACTTCGGAATCAACATGGTGATTACCCATGTGGCTCAAGATGATTTACCGTTTGGGGGAATTGGTGCATCAGGTATGGGGAAATATCACGGACCAGAGGGCTTTTTTAGCCTTTCTCATGAACGTTCGGTGATGTCTAATCCAAAACTTTATAGCCTTAAATACATTCTTCCACCGTTCAATAAGCCGATTCATCGTTTCATTTCGAAAACCTTGTTGCGCTAACTGATCAAGGCATGATCTGTTATACTAAATCATGCCTCGTTTTTACCAATTCCGCTTGTCTTTTAATCGTATTTTTGGTATAAAACGCCCCTTGAATGAATTCATCCGTTTACATTTAGTATGACTGGCCACAGATTTGCTGTTGGCTGAATCAATGGAGTTACACCATGTCTAAGGTTTGCCAAGTTACCGGCAAGCGTCCAGTCGTTGGTAACAACGTCTCACACGCCAACAACAAAACCAAGCGCCGGTTCGAGCCGAACCTGCACCACCACCGTTTCTGGTTAGAAAGCGAAAAACGTTTTGTACGTCTTCGTTTAACCACTAAAGGTATGCGTATTATTGACAAATTGGGTATCGAAAAGGTTGTTGCAGACCTTCGTGCTCAAGGTCAAAAGATCTAAGGAGTCTGAACAATGCGTGATAAGATTCGTCTCGTTTCTACAGCTGGTACAGGTTATTTCTATACCACGACTAAAAACAAACGTACTATGCCGGAAAAAATGGAAATCAAAAAATTTGATCCAAAAATCCGTCAACACGTGATTTTCAAAGAAGCTAAAATCAAATAATTTTAGCCTCGAAAAAAAACGACTTCACAATGAAGTCGTTTTTTTTTGCATTTTTTTTATAGCTCGCTTTTTTTTGTTAAACTTTCCACATATTTCGCCTTGGCATTTTTTATGCTTGTCTTTAGCCTAACTCACGTAAAAGGAGTTTTTAGTGCCGCATGACGTAGATTTAATTGTTTTACTTGCTGTTGGTTTCGGTGTTGCCCTCTTTTTTGGTTATCTTGCAGCCCGATTACGACTTCCTCCTCTTATCGGCTATTTAATTGCCGGAATTATTATTAGCCCAAATACACCCGGTATAGAAGCAGATATTCATCTTGCTAATCAGCTTGCAGAACTCGGGGTCATGTTCCTGATGTTTGGTGTAGGGATGCACTTTTCATTAAATGACTTGCTGCTGGTTCGACGTATTGCTGTACCAGGCGCGATTTTACAAATTGCCGTCGCTACCCTATTAGGGGTCGGTGTATCCATGCTCTGGGGATGGAGCTTTGGTTCGGCACTCGTTTTTGGCTTAAGTCTATCGTGTGCGAGTACTGTTGTATTATTAAAAGCTTTAGGAGACCGAGGTCTTTTAGACTCAGTCAACGGCAAAATTGCTGTGGGTTGGCTGTTAGTCGAAGATTTAGTGATGGTACTTGTTTTAGTACTCCTTCCAGCTACAGCAGTTTTACTCGGTGGGAAAGCACCAGAAGGTGCAAATGGTAATATCTGGTTAACCCTTGGACTCACTTTATTAAAAGTAATTGGCTTTATTGCCTTTATGCTGATTGTAGGTAAACGAGTCGTTCCTATTATTATGCAGTTTGTTGCTCGTTTAGGTTCAAGAGAGTTATTCACCCTTACGGTTGTTGCAGCTGCTGTTTCAATTGCTTACGGGTCTTATGCCATTTTTGGGGTTTCAATGGCATTAGGAGCTTTCTTTGCGGGGATGGTTGTTAAAGAATCAGACTTTAGCCACCGCGCAGAAGAAGAAACGCTTCCACTACGTGAAATTTTCTCAATTCTGTTTTTTGTTTCTGTGGGTATGCTGTTTGACCCCCATATTCTTGTTGAACGTCCACTCCATATTTTGGCCGTTATCGCAATTATTATGGTAGGTAAAACACTTGCTGCAATGGCTTTGGTTTTATTCTTTCGCTATCCAATTAATACAGCGCTTACAGTTGGCGCGAGTTTGGCCCAAATTGGTGAATTCTCATTTATTTTAGCGACTCTCGGCGTCTCATTAGGCTTATTAAGCTTAGAAGCACAAAATCTGATTTTAGCTGGTGCTTTATTTTCGATAACGCTGAACTCTTTTATATTCTCTGCCATTGAGCCTGTACAACGCTGGATTCGCGAGCGCTCTCACCTAGCCCGACTTCTTGAACGTAGTGGTGACCCATTAGCCATGTTACCCGATGAGGTTGATCAAGCTTACTTACGCGATCAGGTTGTCATTGTTGGATATGGTGGTGTAGGACGACGTATTACTGAAAATTTAATTAATGAAAATATTAAAGTCGTTATTGCTGAAGAGAATCGTGAAATCGTAGAAAAGCTACGTCAGTCAAATATTGCTGCTGTGAGTGGCGTTGCAACCGAACCAGGTGTTTTAATTCAAGCACACATCATGCATGCAAGACTCCTGGTGATCTCCCCTATGGATATTTTAGATATTCACCGAATTGTGGCGATTGCTAAGCAATTAAACCCTCAAATTCAGGTGTTAATTTGTGCAGAAAGTAAAGAGGAAGCAGCAGTAATCAGAGATGAGAATATTGGTGAAGTGTTCTATGCCAAAGAGGAAATGGCAAAGAATATGAGCCATCATATATTAAATCAGATCGAGCTTGCCCATCAGTCAACTATTCATTAACCCATATAAAAAGCGTACTCAAGAGTACGCTTTTTTTAACTTAAGAATTTAGGCTGTTCGTCTAGTACCTCAGCCTGCCATTCATTTACCTGCTTTTCGAGCAGTCCAAATAGTGCAGCCTGAATCATATGCTGAGCAACAACTGGAGTTTGCTCACCCAAGATTGCTTTTACTTCATCGCTAAATTGAATTTTAACCAAGGGTTCATTCTCAGAACCGGCATTACGCAAGGCGAGTTCGCCACCTTCGAGTTGGACTAATTCCAAAACGGCTTCTTGATTTCCAAATAACTCTTTCAATTGCTGTATAGACATATATTTCCTCCATGTTTCAACATGGTGGCAAAGCACCCTTGCACTTTGCATCTCTTGTCTTATTTATATAGGCACACCCGGATTAAATTTCAAGCGTTCGGGCAGTTTAATTTTAGAACTCGACCATTTCATTACGAAAACCATCAATTAAATGGCTTAATTCACGATGCCATTCACGCAAAATCTTAACATCTGGCAACCAAGATTGAGGACCTTGAGTTACTTTGATAATGAGATTAGAAGAAGTTTCTTCTTCTGGGGTCGGCTCTTTAGGTTCTGGTGCATATTGACACATACGGTAAGCTCGTTTGAGCTCTGCAACAAAACCATCTTTCGCCAATTGTTGCAAAACGGACACTTCTGGAGAAACTTGTCCTTTTGCCGCCATATGTTCTTCAATAGATTTTAAAGTGGGTTGCAATTCATTTAAACGGTAATAACGTACGAGTTCTTGTAAGAATGCTAACATTGCGCCATGTAAATGAAATACAGCTGCTTCACGGTAAGCTTGTATCTGCTGCACATGATCGGTCTGTTCTGCCTGTTGACACGCTAAGCGCGCAAAATAGAGCTTCTGATTGGTACGATCGGCATGATAACGAGCAACACGTGACATAACTAAACTTTCCTGTTCTAAAATCGCTATTGCAACAGCTATTCTTTAGCTTAACGACTCCATTAATAAAATCAACGTTATTTATGGTAAATCCAGCTCAACTTGATAAATTTTACGTTTCGCTAAAACTTTTAGTGGCTGCTTTATAGGACGAACATTACTTAAAACCCAAGCAAAATACCCTTCGTCCCAAGCAGTTGCACATGCTGGCTCAATTTCATCGTTTCGCCAAGCATGAATAGAGTCGACATCAACTAAAGCGACAGCAACTCCCTCTTCTTCATCAGTATCTTTAACCAAAAATTTTTGGTTCTCGACAATTAGTAGATCTTTGATTGGCAGTTTTATAGGTACCCATGAACGCACTTCAAGTGTTTTGATACCTTCAGCGATACGAGTGCCATTTGGCGTTACAATCGAAAGAGCTAAAAACTGTCTTTTCACACTGAAGACTTATTCTTCAGCTGCTTTAACGCGAATTCCATTGCCTTTAACTTTAAGCAGGTTTAAGCCTTTAATTGCCTTAATTGCTTCACGTGGGTTAGGCATTTCAACAAAACCAAAACCTTTTGATTTGCCTGTGTCTTTATCAGTAACAAGAACACACGTCTCAACTTTACCATATGCTTTGAATAACTCTAAAATTTCAGTTTCACTCACAGCACGATCTAAATTACGAACTAATATCTTCATTTTCTAACCTTAATTGGCAATTAAAGGGAGCAGCCAATATATTTAAGTAATCACAGTGTCTTATACAGTAGTTTAGTCCAGATCGATACCAAAACCTAAATTTACTGTAGGTGAACGGTTCCATTGCTTTTTAGCAAATGGCTGAGGTACTTGCCTATGAATCTTTGCTTGAACTAAATGTGTAGGAAGATCATTTAGGAAATAACTTTCGATTTTACGACCTTGTTCGTCATAATTGTCTTGTGACCATGTATTGAGATTTTGCTTAGTCAAAATTAATTCATTTTCTGCACGTGTTAATGCAACATACAATACGCGGCGCTCTTCTTCGACATCATCAAAATCGCCCTGTGCCCTTGCATAAGGATATTGATTTGGCGATACATGAGGTACATAGCAGACTTTCTGTTCAGCACCTTTAGCGGAATGAATCGTAATTAAAGTCACTAAATCCTGATCAGCGGCTTTCTCAATTTCAGAAACTGAAATAGGTTCAAGAACATATTCTTCGAGGAACTCACCCAAAGATGCATGTTTACGTGCAAGTTGTTTGACTAAATCAAAGTCTTTTAATCGGCGAGACCAATCTTTAGTTTTATAATTTTGCTCTAGCTGTTCACCTAAAGCATCGAGTGCCAAGCCAATGCTTGCTTCCACATGCTGCTGTAATACATCTAGCTGTTTTAAAATTAAAATCGCTTGTAAAGGGACTTTCCCATGACGTTCTAGACGGTTGCAGCGCTCTTCAACGTCAACAATTCCCATCAACTCTTGCGCTAGCTTACTTGCACCAACATCACCAATACCATCCCACAAGGTTAAAAAACGCATCCACGCCAAATCATCGTGAGGATTGCTCACAATACGTAGCAAGCTAAGCACGTCTTTCACATGTGCAGATTCAAGAAGTTTTACCCCACCAATAAAACGATAAGGTACTTCAGCAGCAATGAAAGCCCCTTCCAGATATCGTGCACTATAGCCAGAACGGACGAGCACCATATGGTCGTACCAGCTTGCACCTTGCTGATGTCGCGTTATTAAGTCCTGTGCAATCCAGTTTGCTTCTTCATACTCATTACCAAATAGGTGTAGCTGAGGCTTTTGCCCTTGCCCACGATATGCTTGTAGCTGTTTTTGATAATCAATTGGGCTATGCGCCAACAACCAGTTTGATAAATCTAAGATTTCTTGAGTCGAACGATAATTTAAATCCAGCGTATGAATAACTGCGTCAGGTATCCGTTCTTTAAAAGAATGGATATTTTCAAAATCTGCACCGCGGAAACCATAAATCGACTGGGCATCATCTCCAACACAAAACAGCTTCACTTTGCCAATCAATGGTTGTAATAAAGCCCATTGCAAAGGATTGGTATCTTGCATTTCATCGACTAGCAATGCCTGACAAAAACCTGCTACCCAATTCGTTAATGCTTCTGAATTTTGTAAATGGACAGCCACAATTGACAAGATATCGTCGTAATCTAAAAAATTACGCTCTCTTTTACGCTGCTCATAGGTCTTCATTAAATCTGCAATTTGAGTCTTATGCTCATATGCATCTGGAAGCTGTTTAATTAATGCCTCAGAAAGCTTTGTTTGAGTATTTCTCGCATAAGAATATAAATCACACAGCTCTGCGGCTTTAGGCAAGACGTTATCTTTATCTTTACCTCTTAATAAGCGAAACATGAGCAACTGATCATCACGATCAATAATACTAAATTGATTTAACCCAAAAGCTTGTGGGTTACGGCGTAGTAAATACATACAAAAAGTATGAAAAGTTGAAGCTCGCAGACCCTTTGCCTGTGCTCCCACATGTTGTTCTACTCTCGCAACAATTTCACTCGCAGCACGGCGCGTGAACGTTAAAATCTGGATTTGGTTCGCTGGCAAGCCCTGATCAATTAAATAAGCTGCACGAGCAACAATAGTTTTAGTCTTGCCACAACCAGCGCCCGCCAAAACTAAACAGTTTTGCGCAGACGTAGTAGCTGCTTTTTTTTGCTGAGCATTTAGTTCATTAATTAATTTTGCAAGACTCATAACACATATCGCTAAAACACCAAGGCATAGTTTAACAGAGCCCAGCAAAGATGGGTCTGCCTGTCCTAAAAACAAAAAGAGCACTTAAAGTGCTCTTTGAGTCGATATTATTTTTAAGATACTGTTTTTGAACTAGATGGAAGATGTTTAATGGCTGAGGCTAAACCAAGGAAGTTAATTCCCTGAAATAAGATATCAACAGCAAGGAACATTCCCAGTACCCAAAAAGGTGAATCTTTAGAAACCAAAATTAAAATACCAGTAAATAAGGTGAGCAGTCCCGAAAACAAGGTCCAGCCCCATCCTGTAATGGGCTTAAGTAAAATTGCATTTATGGTACGTATAGCACCAGCAATGATCAGCGCTATAGATAATAGGCTCGTCAGCACCACTGCTGTAGTGACTGGAGTAGAAAACGCATAATAACCAGCCATTAAATAAAGCACACCAAACAGTGCCCATAACCATCGGCTTGCGCCTTTAAAAACACTCATAGCCGCGACGAGATGCAAAACACCGCCGACCATCATGAGTATTCCAAATAAAAAAACGACAGAAAAGGTCGCAAATGGTAATGAACTAAATAAAATCAGGCCAAAACCAATAAGCACAAAGCCCAATATCAAATACCATTTACGGTCAGCATGTAACTGATTACGTACTAAATCATTACCTACAGTTTTCATCATGATCATGGCTACTCTTATTATCAGGTATTAGAATTTCATCTACGTAATAATAGTGATGCACTTCACATTTTTTGTCTGTATAAAATCTGCATCGTTTCTTAACAATTGATGTGGATAAAGCAGTATTTATCCACAGTTTTATTTCACCCAGCCAATTTCTTGAGCTGTAGGTAAACCTATTATTGTTTCATGTAAGCCATTCGGCATTTTATTGCTCTGCTCAGACAAAGGCGTTCGACCACCCATGATTTCGGCATTAGTTTGTGGATATAGAGGCACTTTTTCAGGTTGAGCATAACCTAAAGGGTAAATAGGTTGTCCTGTTTTTAAATCATATTTGTCTTGTGCCCCAAAGCCATGTAATAGCTCATGAACAATCACAACCTGATTTTGTGAAGCTTGTGTTTTAGTCGCAAATAAATTCACACTACCAATACGACCTTTTTCTAAAGCAGTCGAATGAATCAAAACTTTTTGGTAATTGGGATCATAATAATTTAAATAAAGTTTGAGTGATGCTCCACTGTCTTCGGGTTGTTTTTGTCGCCATGCATAGAAACGAAACTTTAAGCTCCACCACATAACATGCAAAATATTGGCATTTTGAGGAACCTCGGGCGGTCGTTGCTGTAACTGTTGTCCTAAGCGAATTATAAAGTTTCCTGATTGCCCACGATAATGCTGTGACCACTCACTTAAATAGCTATTAATTGCCCAAAAATCTTCATTTTTCAACTGATGAATATAGCTCTGTGTTGTCTCTAAACCATCTGCATTAACTGGATGTAAAACGACTACAACTGGTCGATTCCAATCTTGATTTTGATCTCGCCATGCTTGAACAGCAACAATCAATAAAATAATTAATAAACATAAGACCCGAATGTTTTTCCACATTCTTATTCCCCATAAAATTAAAATTTTCTTTTATTGTTTTAGACATAAAAAATGCTAGCTGAGCTAGCATTTTTTATGGTGGACTTGATTAGCCTTCAACCCATTTACCATCTTGGTAAACTAGGCTCCATTTAGTTTGTTTACCTTCTGGGGTTTCTGAACCGACATATTGTGATTGATTCTTACGACTGAATTTCACAATTGTTGGATTACCTTCAGGGTCTACATCTGGCGCTTGTAAAATAAATTGATATTTTGGATCAAGCTGAGCTGCCACACTACGTAATTCTGCAACTTTTGGTGCACGTGTTTCACGAATTTTCGGGAATTTACTCGCTGCCAAGAATAAGCCAGCTGCACCGTCACGCAACACAAAGAAGTCATCATGTTTCGCTGAACGTAAATGTTCCATCTTGATCGGTTCTACACGTGGAGGGGCAGGTTGACCACTTTTCAAGACCTTACGGGTATTGTCACAGCTTGTACAAGCGAAATACGGGCCAAAACGACCAGTCTTAAGCTGCATTTCACCATCACATTTATCACATGGGATCGTTGGCCCATCATAACCCTTAATCTTGAACTCACCTTCTTCAAGCTCAAAACCATCGCAGTCAGGGTTATTACCACATACGTGTAATTTACGACCACCATCAATCACATAGCTGTCCATGGCAGTGCCACATTTTGCACAGCGATGCTTTGACATCAAGTCAGCAGTTTCAGCACCATCATCATCAGATAACGCAGCTAAAGACTCAACAGGTGTTAAGTTCAATGTACCCTTACAACGCTCTTTAGGCGGCAAGTTATAGCCAGAACATCCTAAGAATACACCAGTTGTACCCGTACGAATCTGCATTGGACGTGAGCATTCAGGGCAATGTACAGCTGGTACTTCAACTGGTTGATTACGGCGCATGCCATGCTCGCCTTGAGCATTAGTAAGACGTTTCTTAAAGTCGCCGTAGAAAGTATCGAGTAACTCTTTCCAGTTACGCTCGCCTGTTGCAACTTTATCAAGCTGTCCTTCAAGGTCTGCCGTAAACGCATAGTTCATCAAGTTATTAAAACTTTCATCCAGACGATCCGTCACAATCTCACCCATTTTTTCGGCGAAAAGACGACGGTTTTCTAACTTAACGTAACCACGTTCCTGAATAGTAGAAATAATCGCTGCATAAGTCGAAGGACGACCAATACTACGTTTTTCAAGTTCTTTAACTAAAGATGCTTCAGTAAAACGTGCAGGTGGTTTAGTAAAGTGCTGACTTGGATCTAACTTTTCTAATTTTAAGATTTCGCCTACTTTAATAGCAGGTAAAATAATATCGTCATCTGACTTATTCGCACCACGTACTTTAGTAAAGCCTTCAAATACAAGCGTACGGCCCTTCGCCTTTAGCTCAACATTCGCCGCTTCAACAATCAAAGTAGAAGACAAATATTCTGCTGGTGTCATTTGACACGCAACAAACTGGCGCCAGATCAAATCATATAGACGTTGAGCATCACGCTCTACACCCGCAAGCTGATCACCTGTAAGTGCAACATTTGACGGACGAATCGCCTCATGGGCTTCTTGAGCACCCGCTTTGTTCCCGTAACGGTTTGGCTTTGCTGGTAAATATTTTTCACCATATTGGCTTTCAATATGCGCACGTACCATGCTTACTGCATCATCACTCAAGAAAGTTGAGTCAGTACGCATATAGGTAATAAAACCAGCTTCATATAAACGCTGAGCTAACATCATGGTTTTCTTCACAGAAAAGCCTAAACGTGTACTCGCAGCCTGTTGCAGAGTTGAAGTAATGTAAGGTGCGCTTGGATTAACCTTAGTTGGTTTATCTTCACGCTGTGCAACTTTATATTCAGCACCTTTTAAAACATCTAATAAAGCATCAGTTTCAGCTTTATTTTTCAGTTTAAGGGTTTTACCAGCCTGTCTAAATGCCTCAAGACGAATCTCATCTTTTTTCGCTTGGGTATCTGCAAAAACTTGCCAATATTCTTCTGGAATAAAAGCACGAATTTCTCGCTCACGTTCTACAACCAGTTTTACTGCTACTGACTGCACACGTCCAGCTGATAAACCACGGGCAATTTTTTCCCAAAGTAATGGCGAAACCATAAAGCCCACAACACGGTCTAAGAAACGGCGTGCTTGCTGAGCATTTACACGGTTTAAATCTAGACGTGTTGGCTGTTTAAATGCTTCTTGAATGGCATTTTTAGTAATTTCGTTAAATACCACGCGGTGATAACGGCTGTCATCACCACCAATCACTTCTCTTAGGTGCCAAGCAATGGCTTCCCCTTCTCTATCCAAATCCGTTGCGAGATAGATTGCATCGGCATCTTTGGCGAGTTTTTTGAGTTCAGCTACAACATTTTCTTTACCAGGCAGAACTTCGTAATGAGCTTCCCAACCATGCTCAGGATCAACGCCCATACGATTAACTAAAGCCTGACTAGCTTTTTGTTCTTTTTCGGCTTCGGTGAGTTTAGTCCGGGCAGCCGGCTTTTTCTCTGTTGATTTACTGCCGCCTGTTGGCAAGTCACGTACGTGACCTACAGAAGACTTTACAATGAATTGCGAACCCAAATATTTATTGATGGTTTTCGCTTTGGCAGGCGACTCCACAATCACTAAGGCACGTTTATGTGCAGCAGGTGCAGTAGATGCTGTGCTTTGAGATGCAGAGCGCGAGGTATTCGCCATATAAAATGTTATTCCTATACCAATAAATTTAAAAATCAGGCTTTAGCCAAGGTCAACAGATAAGCCTTCATCTCATCTAATTGTGTTGCTCTTAGGTCTGATTCCTCATCCCAATAAAGCCCTACACAGTTTGCCTGCATATCAATAGCATAAATCCCTTTTAATGCAATGGGAGAATCATTAAATTTCTCATCGCCCTGAACCACTTTTAACTTGCCATCTATAACGCGAGCACGCATTAAGGATAAACGGGCATCAGGAATCAATACACTATAATAAGCAACCATGCTGGCACGTTTTTCAGTAGCCATTGGAACATGTGTCCATTCAGGTGCAACAATTACACGTGGATGTAACCCTATTTTTCGGGCTTTATCACGCATAATACCAAGTGCCTTTTCACGTGGGCTCACTCTTAAACCAAAAATGGAGCCTAGTACGAAAAGAACAATGATAACGGTAACCCAAATTCCCATATTGTCCATAGCAAAACCTATTAATCTCTTTTATTAGAGTTGCATAAGCTGACCAGAAAACGCAAGTTACATCAGAAAAATAATGCCCGATAAGATCGCAAGAACTAAAATATCAGTATTTCACGGTGCAAATTGCAATGTTGTCACTCAAATATAGTTAAGAGTTCTGACCATCATTAACAAGTGTCAACTTTCCAAATCGGTCAAGATGGGCATCACCCCACAGTTTTAAAGCAAATAGAATTTGCTCAAGACTTTGCCCTAATTCGGTCAGGCAATATTCCACTTTAGGTGGGACCTGAGGGTAAACTTCCCGATGAATAATTCCGTCTTGCTCTAACTCACGTAACTGATTTGTCAGCATTCTTTGAGTAATGCTCGGAACACGCTTTCGAATTTCATTAAACCGTAAGGTGCCTTCATTAAATAAATGCCAAAGAATGACGCATTTCCACTTTCCGTCAATCAAACTAATGGCCGCCTCCACTGAACAACCCGGAGAGCAATCAAAACTTGAATGTCGTAATTTTGCCATTTTACAGTATCCTTTTTGACACTATGAGCGTTATTTGTCTGTAGTCACTAAATTTAAGCTTACGTTATGATCAAACTCTCAACAAGAGGAATTATTATTATGAAAGCTGTGGCATATCAAAAAGCAGGTCTCATTACGTCACCAGAAGCACTCGTTGATATTGAACTCGACACTCCCGTTGCAGAAGGTCGTGATTTACTTGTTCGTGTTCAGGCGATTTCAGTTAATCCAGTTGATACAAAAATTCGCAACAATGTAAGCCCAGAGAATAATCAATGGAAAACTCTTGGTTGGGATGCAGTAGGTGTCGTTGAATCAATTGGAGATCAAGTTTCACAATTTAAAGTCGGAGATGCAGTCTGGTATGCAGGCGCACTCAATCGCCAAGGCAGTAATAGTGAATTGCAGTTGGTTGATGAACGTATTGTGGGGCATAAACCAAAAACTTTAGAAGCAACTGAAGCAGCTGCTCTTCCTTTAACTGCTATCACGGCATGGGAAATGCTATTTGATCGGTTACAAGTACCCAAAGCTGCTCCAGAAAATACATCAATATTAGTAATTGGCGGAGCTGGTGGTGTAGGTTCAATCACAATTCAACTTCTTAAACAGTTGACTAACCTAACTATTATTGCGACAGCTTCACGAGCCGAAACTAAAGAATGGGTTAAGCAACTTGGTGCCGACTATGTATTAGATCATCGAGAGCCTTTAGCAGCCCAAATCAAGCAATTAGGCTTAACTGCACCTTTATATGTATTCTCAACGACTCAAACAGATCAGCATTTATCAGATATCGTAGAGTTGATTGCTCCACAAGGTCATTTTGGCTTAATTGATGATCCAGCTCAGTTAGATATTAAGCCTTTTAAATCGAAGTCTGTATCGGTGCATTGGGAATTTATGTTTACACGTTCAATGTTCCAGACTGATGATATGCAAAAACAAAGTGAACTATTAAATGAAGTCAGCAAACTAGTTGACGAAGGAAAAATCAAAACGACCGTAACCGAGGTTATAAGTCCAATTAATGCTGAAAATTTAAAACGAGTTCATCAGCAAATTGAAAGCGGCACAACAAAAGGGAAAATCGTATTACATGGTTTTTAAGTAAAATTGAAGATATTCCCTAATAAAATGGCAAGTATTGAACTTGCCATTTTATTAATAGTGAGGAGGTTTATTGGTTAATGGGTCAAAAGGTGCAATACCTTCCGATAAATCCGATGATTCCACACGTTGATAAAGAAATTGCATTTGTTTTTTTAAATCAGCTATTTCTTGGGTCTGAATAGCGAGTTGTTGATTTAATTCTTCAACTAAATCATCCAAAAATGTAATTCGCACTTGCAAATCTTCAATGGGTGCGGACAATGACGCTTGATCATCATGATATGGTGGTTTAGTCATTTAAATCCTCATTTGAGATTCTGGAAAACATTATGGCCTATATTACCCTAAGGGATGTCCAACTTGCTTTTGGCGGACCTGCCCTACTCGATGGCGCGAACTTTAATCTAGAACGTGGCGAACGAGTCTGTTTAATTGGGCGTAATGGTGAAGGTAAGTCTACTTTACTTAAACTGATCGAGGGAAGCCTATTACCAGATTCTGGTGAAGTTTCCATTCAAAATGGTCTAACTGTTTCAATGTTAGCCCAAGACGTTCCAATGGACTCTGGCAAAGTAGCTGACATTGTGGCAGATGGTGCAGGAGAAGCTTCTGAAGTACTCAGAGCTTATCATGAAGCGACCGATGCTTGTATGTTAGGAGATATGGAAGCCTGTGATCGCATGGGTAACCTTCAGCATAAGCTAGACCAACTAGATGGTTGGGCATTAGAAAATAAGGTAAATGCTCTTTTAAGTAAAATGGGGCTTGATCCAAATGCAGACTTAGCAGACCTGTCAGGTGGACGTAAACGCCGTGTCTTACTCGCACGCGCTCTTTTAACACAGCCAGACGTATTACTTCTAGATGAACCAACGAACCATTTAGATGTTGAAAGTATTGAATGGTTAGAAAAATTCTTACTCGATCAAAATAATTTAACGCTTCTATTTATTTCGCATGACCGTTCTTTTGTAGATAGCATTGCAACTCGAATTGTGGAACTCGACCGCGGTATTTTACGAGGTTATGAAGGTAATTATTCTCGCTATTTAGAGCTAAAAGCTCAGCAAATGGAAGCAGAAGAAAAACAGAATGCTTTATTTGATAAAAAGTTAGCTGAGGAAGAAGCTTGGATTCGCCAAGGTATTAAAGCACGTCGTACCCGTAATGAAGGCCGTGTTCGTGCTTTAAAAGCTTTACGTGAAGAATCGAAAGCACGCCGCTCACAACAAGGCAAAGTGAGTATGGCAACTCAAGACGCAAATCGTTCAGGTAAATTAGTATTTGATATCGAACATTTAAGTGTCGCTTACGATGATAACTTACTGATCAAAGATTTCTCTACCCTTATTATGCGTGGTGATCGTATTGGCTTGGTAGGTGATAACGGTGTTGGTAAAACGACGTTGATTAAAGCCATTTTAGGTGAAATCGAACATGGCGGTTCAGTTAAAACAGGTACACAGTTAGAAGTTGCCTATTTTGACCAATTACGTAATGCCTTAGACCTTGAAAAAACGGTAATGGCAAACGTTTCAGAAGGCTCTGACTTCGTTGATGTAAATGGCAACCGTCGTCATATTTACAGCTACCTTCAAGACTTCTTATTTTCACCTGAACGTGCCCGTACTCCGGTAAAGGCACTTTCTGGTGGTGAACGAAATCGAATCTTACTGGCTAAATTGCTACTCAAACCGTCGAATCTAATTGTAATGGATGAGCCAACCAATGACTTGGATATGGTGACCCTTGAGCTTCTAGAAGAAATGTTGTCTGATTACAAAGGCACATTGCTACTCATTAGCCATGACCGTGCATTTATGGATAACGTAGTAACATCTACGTGGGTATTTGATGGTAAAGGCAATATTGCAGAATACATCGGTGGCTACCAAGACTATTTGCAGCAACGTCCAGATGACAAAGTAGTCGATCAAAAATCTGATGTTAAAAAAGCTCAGGCGAAAGCTGAAGCGGAAAAAGCTGCTGCCCAAAGTACCGTTAAAAAGGTCAAACTGAGTTATAAAGATCAGCGTGAACTTGAACAATTACCCGCTGAAATTGAAAACTTAGAAAAGGAACAAGCAGAACTTTCTGAGAAACTTGCAGATGGTTCATGGTTTGTTAAAGATGCAGATGCTGCGACCCAAGCAAGCCAACGCCTAGCAGAAATTGAAGAATTACTGCTTGAAAAATTGGAACGTTGGGACGTGCTTGAACAAATGAGTAAAGGAAACTAATTCATTTTACTTTCCTAAAAAGCCTCTAAAAAAAGAGCCTTCTTAAATTAAGCAGGCTCTTTTTTTTATATTGTGAATATAAGCTTTTAAAAACTTAAAGCTTATAAATCACATTCCTATCATGGATTATATCTTGGCTATTTTTAGTATTTTAAAATAGCCTTGTGCTTGAATATAGGACTTATAAAAATAATTATGTTATATCTAACAGCATAATAATATTGGAGTGTTTTGGCATGCTGGAGCTTTCTCAAATTTTAGCATTTGGACTAATTTGTTTGGCGATGGTACTCACTCCTGGTCCCAATATGATTTACCTTATTTCCCGATCAATTTGCCAAGGGAAAACCGCTGGATTTATCTCTTTAGGTGGCGTAGCTGTAGGCTTTATCTTTTATATGCTTTGCGCATCTTTTGGTATTACGGCGTTAATTGTAGCTGTTCCTTATGCTTACGACACGATTCGTATTGCTGGCGCGATTTATTTACTCTGGCTTGCATGGAAAGCCCTGCGTCCAAATGCCGCTCCTATTTTCAATGTAAAAGATTTATCAGTAGACTCCCCAGCTAAACTTTTTTTAATGGGTTTTGCGACTAACCTGCTTAATCCGAAAATTGCCATTATGTATTTATCTTTACTGCCACAGTTTATTCATCCACAACAAGGCAGTATTTTGTGGCAATCAATTCAACTCGGTACGATTCAAATTTTTGTCAGCGTTTCAGTAAATGCGCTTATTGTACTTTCTGCGGGTAGCATTGCCCTTTTTCTACAACAAAAACCTCTTTGGGCAAATATACAACGCTGGCTCATGGGAACAGTATTAGCAGGACTCGCTGTTAAAATTCTTTTAGAAAATCGCCGATAACTCAAGCTTCTTATTTCATCCTCTCTTAACACTCAATTGAACAGTGTATTACGACGATAAATTCAGTTCGTGATACACTTTTGCCTGTTTTAACTTTTTGAACTCTTTATATCGTTATGAGCCAAAAGCAGCCTTATACGCCCGGTGAATTTCAATGGTCCTTTTTATTGCCTAAATATTGGGGTGTTTGGATTGCTATTGTCTTTTTAATGCTTTTGGCTATTTTACCTTGGGCCATACAATGGCGTCTGGCGCATGGCGTAGCTCATCTAGCTTGGAAATATCTAAAATCACGCCGTAAAACCACTATTCGTAATTTAGAAGTCTGCTTTCCTGAATGGTCTGCCGATAAGGTTCAACAACAAGCTCAACAAGTTTTCGTCGATATGATGCTTGGGGTGTTTGAAACCTTAAATGCATGGTACAGCCCACGCTGGTTTAAAAATCGAGTCACGATTGAAGGTTTAGAGTACATTACCAATGCTCAAGCTCAAGGCAAAGGTGTTTTATTACTAGGGACTCACAGCACGCTTCTTGATGCAGGCGGCTATGTTTGTGCTCAATATTTTGAACCAGATGTTGTCTATCGACCTCAAAATAACCCATTGCTCGATATGCTCATTTATCGTTGCCGTGGCACGATTTATAAAGCACAAATCGACCATGATGATATGCGTGGTTTAATTCGTCACCTTAAAGATGGCGATGCAATTTGGTATAGCCCCGACCAAGACTTTGGACTTAAACAAGGTGTTATGGCACCATTTTTCGGAGTACCTGCTGCCACAGTAACTGCACATCGCCGCTTATTAAAAATCTCAAAAGCAGTCGCCGTGCCTTTATATTTCTATCGCCATGGAGATATTAAGAACCCGAAATATCATGTTCTGATTGAACCTGCGGTCGACAATATGCCAAGTGAAGACGAAGTCGATGATGCAACACGCGTCAATAAAATTATTGAAAATCAACTTCGCATCGCACCGACTCAATATATGTGGTTCCACCGTCGATTTAAGACACGTCCTGAGGGATATGAAGAGATCTATTAAATAATCTTCTGTAATGACCGCACTGTAGTTATAAACATCTAAATAAACACCAGTATGTACTATCGTGCGAAGGCGACAAGGATGTCGCCTGTTGGACTACAACATCATGGATGTGTCGTTAGTCCAACAAATGGTTTTGTTACTTTTGCCAAAACAAAAGTAAGGAGTAAACTCCACCTATTGAATGAATAAACCGTAAGACCCCGCTTTGCTACAACCTAAAGGCAAAAAACAATGAAAGTGATGCAACTTCTCCCAGAACTCAATAGCGGTGGCGTAGAACGCGGCACACTAGAAATTGCACGTGCGCTCGTTGCACAAGGCCACCAATCATTGGTTGTTTCAAATGGTGGCCGTTTGGTCTCACAGCTCGAAGCTGAAGGTTCTACTCATTTAACGCTACCCATTCATAAAAAAGCACTTTCAAGCTTGTGGCAAATCCGCCCTTTACGCCAGCTGATTGAACAGCATCAACCCGATATTGTTCATGTACGCTCACGCGTACCTGCTTGGCTGACTCACTTTGCTTTAAGAAAAATACCTTCGAACAAACGCCCTCACCTCATTAGCACGGTGCATGGCTTTTATTCAGTCAATCGTTATAGTGCAATTATGACTCAGGCCGAAAAAGTGATTGCTGTTTCAGAGAGTGTAGTTAAATATATCACTGACCATTATAAAAACTGCCCTCCCCAAGATATTGTTCGAATTTATCGAGGAATTGATCCAGCCGCGTTTCCACATAGTTATCAGCCATCAGCACAATGGTTTAATCAAGTTTTTAATGACTTTCCTGAACTCGAAAATAAACTCTTACTATGCTTACCTGGCCGTATTACGCGTTTAAAAGGACATGAAAGCTTAATTGAATTGATGCAAAAACTAGGTGAACAATATCCTCAGCTACATGCGGTAGTTGTTGGTGGTGCCGATGCAAAAAAACAGGCCTATCTAAGCGAGTTGCAGAGTACCATTCAAAGCAAAGGACTCGCAGATAAAATTACCTTTGTAGGTCATCGCTCAGATATTCGCGAATGGCTCGCTTTTAGCGATATTGTGCTCTCTCTATCCAATCAAGCAGAAACATTCGGTAGAACAGCATTAGAAGCGCTCTCAGTCGGTACTCCAGTCATTGGCTGGAACCGTGGAGGCGTGGCCGAAATTTTATCGAATGTCTATCCACAAGGTCTTGTTGAAGTAGGAAATGAAAAGGCTTTACTGGAAACAGTGGAACAGCATATTGAACAACCTCAGGTTGTTGCCCCTGTTACCATGTTTAGCTTGAAAGACATGTGTGATCAGACACTGGCGTTATATGAATCTGTAGTGAAATAACCTCATAAAAAAACCCGCGATCAACGCGGGTTTTTATTACAACAATAAAAAGTCAGCTTTATTTAAGCGATGCTTCATAAGCTGCTGCTTTTTCATAGTCGTATTGTTTTTCCCATTTACTAATCACAAGTACTGCAAGTGCATTACCTACAACGTTCAATGCGGTACGTGCCATATCCATGATACGGTCAACACCAGCAATAAATGCCAAGCCTTCTACAGGAATACCAACACTACCTAATGTTGCTAATAACACAACAAATGATACGCCAGGAACACCCGCAATACCTTTAGAAGTAATCATTAAAGTTACAACTAAAATCACCTGTTGGCTAATTGACATTTCAATACCGTAAAGCTGTGCAATAAAGATTGCCGCGATACTTTGGTAAAGCGTAGAACCGTCAAGATTAAATGAATAACCTGTTGGGATTACAAAACTAGAAATTGCTTTAGGCGCGCCATAAGCTTCCATCTTTTGCATAATACGCGGTAAAACTGTTTCAGAGCTTGCAGTTGAATATGCCAAAATTAATTCATCTTTCAAAATCTTAAACAAAGTAAAGATATTGATGCTGAACATTTTTGCAGTTAAACCAAGTACCACCAAAGCAAAGAACAAGATCGCGCCATATACCAACACGACTAACTTGCCTAAAGGGATAAGCGAAGCGAAACCGAAGTTTGCAACCGTTACTGCAATCAAACCAAACACACCCACTGGCGCATATTTCATGATGATGTGCGTTACACGGAACATTGTTTCCGATACAGCATGAAATACGTTTAATAATGGATCTTTAGTTGTTGCTGGTAATGAAGACAAACCAATACCAAATAACACAGCAAAGAAAATCACAGGTAACATTTCGCCATGCGCCATTGAACTAATAATGTTCGTTGGGATAAGCGATAATATTGTCTGCATAATGCCATGAGACTGTGACTGAACTTCTTCAGTTGTATGCTTATATTGAGAAATATCAGTTTGAACCAGTTGAGACATATCAATGCCTGAACCTGGATGGAAGATATTCGCTGCAACTAAGCCCACCAAAATAGCAATAGTGGTAATAATTTCAAAATAGAGAATGGTTTTAAAACCAAGTCGCCCTAAACTTTTCGTACTGCCAACACCTGCAATACCTAAAATCAAGGTAGAGAAAACGATTGGAATAACAATCATTTTAATCAGGCTAATGAAAATCTTACCAAGTGGCGTAAGAACATTAGTTACAATACTGTCTTTGATTTCAGGCTGGTTATGTAAAACAGCCCCGACAACTATCCCTAGGATTAAAGCAATTAAAATTTGCCAAGCAAGGCTAAATTTAAAATTCTTCATAAGACAATCCTTATGCACCGCAAAGTATCAAATATGAGAGGGAGAAGACCACTAACTAAGAGTGAAACCTCAATATGTACAGTAATTTCCAAACAGAAATTTAAATGCACAAACAAATCACAACTCGCCGATCTGACGAGATAAACAACAATGCCTGTTGACGATCCAACATGTCAACGATCGGCACATTCTATTGAGATTTGCTAATTAAACAACCCCAATTTATCTCTAAACAGATGAAAACCCATATTTATTCATCAATAATCTATAAAAACAGAAACTTATCTAAAAAAAAAATTGTATCTATTTTCATTGAAAATTACTTAGATATAGATGAGAGCTTACCTATCATTAGATAGATTTTAAAATTAAGATTAACTTAAAAATATTTCTTTTTTTACGATAAATTAAATATGGTATATATAAAATATTAACCCGAGTTCTGCGTCCTGCAAAACTCGGGTAAATGAGGTTGTGCTTTCAGGTTAATCGTTATTTTTATCGTTTCCGTTCCAACATCTAATCCGTGATGCTATTCCATATCAGCTTTGTGTATCCTTACGTGGGATTGTCCATTCCCGTTTCCGTGTGCCGATGAATGTAGAATAAGGTTTTTATCCCCCCCTGCCTATTCGCCCTAGACTCAAATCTTTGTACGATATTGCTTACATCAATTTTTATATTCTTTTTCTTTATAAGGCTGTGCAATTTTATCAGTCACAATTTTTTCTTCTTTTTCAGCCTTTGCAATCCCTTCTTGTATAGCACTTTGAGCCTCTTCTTCATCGGTTTGAGTTTGTTCTAATTCCTCTTGAATATGTTCAAATATTCGGCCAGTCTGCAAAACAACATATACAGGAAAATGATCAGATCCAATATGTGGTAAACGCTGCATTTTAACTAAACCAAAATCCGTACTATGAAAAATATGATCTAAAGACCAACGCAGCAATGGATAATCTGCATGAAAAGTATTAATAAAATGTCGCCCAACTCGTGGGTCAAGTAGCCCACTAATCCGCTGGAACAAACGCGTAGTCCGCGACCACGCTACATCATTTAAATCTCCCATCACAATACAGCTTTCATCTAAGTCTTTAATCTGGTCGCCAACAATTAAAAGCTCTGCATCACGTAAAGTCGAATCTTTCGCCTCGGTTGGACTCGGTGGCTTCGGATGTAAACAATAGAGTTGAACTGGCATACCAGATCGTAAGGTCACAGTAGTATGAATAGACGGAATTTCATCACTTAAAATAAATTTAACTTCAGTATTCGATAGAGGTAATCGACTATATAAATGCATGCCGTATAAATTATCTAAAGGCACGGGAACGCGATAAGGATAATCTTCTTCAATTTCTTTTAAAGCATTTTCCCAAGTCTTATCACTTTCCAATGTAAGTAGTAAATCTGGTTTTAATGTCCTGATCTGCTCAAGCAGTAAATGATATTTATCATTTGGGGTTAGAACATTCGATACAATTAATGAAATTTGCTTTTGTTGGTCTAACTGAGATGATTTGACCTGTTTAACCTGTTTTTTCCAGAGCAAGGTATAAGGCAAAACCATTTTAAGCTGATAGGCGATGGCCGCCATAAGCACAGCAAGCACTATTTCACGCCATAGATTCCATTCGCCCGGCCAAAATAACATTCCTATAAAGGCTAATAGACCAACAAATAGAATCTGCAAACGAGGAAAATCGGCGCCACGAAACCACCACTCATCACGAGGAATAAGTGACCAGAAACTTAACCAAATCACCAGACCAGCTAGAACTTCGACATAAATCATTGAATTTTCTCTTTTAAGATGATTTGGTTTTTAAATTTTTTGTCATCTTTATCAATTTTGTATGTAACATAAACAAGATATTCTACTCAATAAACATGGTGTTTTGTTTCTGTAACGCTTGCAGTTGTGGACACTTTTGATACACTCAACTCCCCCTAACAATTTTAACGCACCGAGGCAAAATGACATGAAAGTAGGTCTGGTCGGTTGGCGCGGGATGGTCGGTTCCGTCCTTATGCAACGTATGGTTGAAGAGAATGATTTTGCTCATATTGAGCCATTTTATTTCTCTACCAGTAATGCAGGTGGTGAAGCTCCTTCATTTGGTGGTAAGTCTGCCCCAGCACTTATGGAAGCTACAGACATTAATAGTCTGAAGCAAATGGATGTCATTATTACCTGTCAAGGTGGTGACTATACGTCTGAAGTTTTCCCACAGTTAAAAGCAACTGGTTGGGATGGCTACTGGATTGATGCAGCCTCTACTTTACGTATGTCAGATGATGCGATC
The DNA here is from genome assembly GCF_000369825.1 of Acinetobacter sp. NIPH 542. NCBI lineage: Bacteria > Pseudomonadati > Pseudomonadota > Gammaproteobacteria > Moraxellales > Moraxellaceae > Acinetobacter > Acinetobacter sp. NIPH 542. The sequence continues at coordinate 286,924 of NZ_KB850205.1, read as the reverse complement.
ATCGTTCTTGACCCAGTAAACCTTAACGTTATTAAAGACGGTTTGGTTAACGGCACCAAAACTTTCGTAGGCGGTAACTGTACAGTATCGCTTATGTTGATGGGTGTAGGTTCACTTTTCCAAAACAATTTGGTGGAGTGGATGACTGCTATGACTTATCAAGCAGCATCAGGCGCTGGCGCACAAAACATGCGTGAGCTAATTACTGGTATGGGCTACTTATATAACAATACCAAAACATTGTTAGATGATCCTAAATCTGCGATTTTGGATATCGATCGCCAAGTTGCTGAGTTACAACGTGGCGAAGGTTTCCCATCTGCTAACTTTGGCGTGCCATTAGCTGGATCGTTGATTCCTTATATTGATAAACAGCTCGAAAGCGGTCAGTCAAAAGAAGAGTGGAAAGGTCAGGTTGAAACCAACAAGATCTTGGGTAATTCACAAATTGTTCCGATCGATGGCCACTGTGTCCGTATTGGCGCGATGCGTTGTCACTCTCAAGCACTGACAATCAAGTTGAAAAAAGATGTGCCGCTTGATGAAATCGAAGATATGATTCGTACTTCAAACCAATGGGCGAAAGTTGTACCAAACACTCGTGAAGCGTCTATGACTGACCTTACACCTGTTGCTGTAACTGGCACCTTAACTGTACCTGTTGGCCGTTTGCGCAAACTTAATATGGGTAAAGAATATTTAGGCGCATTCACAGTAGGTGATCAGTTACTTTGGGGTGCTGCTGAACCTTTACGTCGCATGTTACGTATCTTAGTAGAATACAAGAGCTCATAATTTGGTCTGAATTATTCAGTCAAAACGAAAAGCCGATCACATTAGATCGGCTTTTTCGTAACTGGTTTGTAAAAATTTTACAATTTATTTACATTTCATTATTGTATAATTTTGAACGACTTTACGACTTATTAGGTCATGGATTGAGATGACTGTTTATAACAAATTAAAAATTGCCATTTTCACCATTATGTCTTCGCCTTCTCTTTATGCGATTACATTAGACCCTATACAAATTCAGTCTGCGCCCGGGGATTTGTTATATGCAGAAATGAATTTCCAACAAGCTGACCCCAACGCTACATTACAAGTGAGTTTAGCGACTCCTGAAGATTTAAGCGCTTTGGGTGTAACTCATCAGCCTCCAGGAAATCTTAATTTTTATACACGCCAAAATGGTCAAGGTTCTGGGGTTATTGTGATTACCTCATCCCGACCTGTTAATGATCCTGAGCTCAATATTGTTGTGAAAATCAGTGAAGGTTCTGCAACGCGTTTACAGCATATTAAAACGGTAATTAAACCTTCTCCGATAAAAAAGACTGAAAATAACGAAAGTACTTTATCTCCTCAGTTTGTTGTTAACGAGAAAGATATTGCATTAAATCTGCCAGAAAGCACCCAATATGCTTCATCAACTTCGACCCCAACTACAACAAACTCTAATAGTGAACAAAATCTTAATATCAGCTCTGGCACTGCCTCTGCATTAAATACGAATTCAACACCCTCACTTAGTGAAAACGCTTCAGCTCTAGCAGCTCAACAAGTTGTAACAGGTACGGCGCCCGATCAGGCACAAACCAAACCCACTATCACTAAGTCAAATGCCCATACTTCGCCAAAGACAACCGTTAAAAATTTAGCAGGACAAAAGAAGCCTGTTCCATCCAAAAATATCAGTCAAAATACTGCAAAGAAACAAACCCTAAGTCCATCTAAAGGACCAGTAACTTCAGGTAAATATGTAGTACAACATAATGAATCTTTATGGAGCATTGCTAATCGTATTGCAGCGAAAACCAAACAGCCAGTTGCAAAGGTCATGAATGATATCCAAAAACAAAACCAGCATGCTTTTATTCAAGGTGATGTAAACCGTTTACGTCAGGGAATTTCTCTAAAACTCACACACCCTCCTGTCGCTAAAACTCAGCAAAATAAATCAAAAACAGAAATAACACATACTGCAAAATCATCTTCTGGCCAAGCTAAATACCGATTGCAACAAGCAGAAATGAGTATCGTGGCTGAAAACAGCCAAAATTCTACACATGGAAGTGCTAAAAAGAGCACACAACAAAGTCAAAACAATACTGAGTTAGCAGTAAAAGTTATGACAAAAAGAGAAAAAAACGTTACATTACAAAGGAATGTAACCAAACTAAATCAAACTTTACGTTTAAAAGACCAGCGTATTCAACTTTTGAATGCACGCTTGGCAGAGTTACAACAGCAGTTAAAAGCACAGCAACAAACTCACAAACAAAAACATTAAGTTAAAACCAGAGTTAGCTCGCTTTATATTGCAAATATTTATTTTTTAAGGGGAAAGTAATGTTATATGTGATTCCATTCATCATATTACTCGTGGTCGCTGTTATTTTAAAAAAACGCGAGAATAGCCAGAAACAAGAGGCCACTTCTCCTAAAACGGTAAACAAAAAAAACAATAAAAAAGCGAGCTCTAAATCGAGTAAAAGCTCGCGTGAAAAAAGCAAAGTAAATGTGGTAGAAGACACTCTCCCACCTATTCCACAAAGCACTCCTGTTCCAGAAGCTGTACGTCAAAAAATTCAACAGCTCATTCAAGAAAAGCAATATTCAGCTGCTGAAGCTCAAGTCAATCAGGCGTTAAAAAAAGACAATACTCAGCATGCGCTTTATTTATTATTACTTGAAGTTCATATTGCACAGAAAGATGAGTTTGCTATAACACAACTGATTGGCCATATTCGTAGCTTGGCATTAAATGAAATAGCGACTCAAGCAGAAACTAGACAAAAAGAATATGAGTCATCAAGACAACCTGATGCCATCGATTTTCCTCAAGCTCAAACATATGAAGAACCAAAAAATACACCAGACACTACAGCTCAGTTTGATCAGTTAACAACAAGTTCTTCTGAAGCTTCTTTTGATGACTTGCAGAAAGACTATACACCTGTAAAACAAGAACCTGCTGTTGAAGTTAAACCTTTAGAATTTAACTTTTCACTCGAAAAAACTGCTGCTACAGAAACTACCAGCCAACCTATACATGAACCAGAAGTATCAACATCTCAGCAAGTACCAGAAGTATCGTCATCTCAGGAAACAAATGAGCTAGCTGATTTAGAGTTTTCTTTTGACTTGGCACCTCTGCATGAAACTGAGGAAAAAACTCAAGCAGTAGAGGTAAAAGCAGATCAAGAGAACAGCGTCAATGCTTTAGATTTCAACCTTGACTTAAAGCCTTCAAGTTCAGAGACGAAATCTGTTGAACAAGCTCCATCATTAGATGAACTTACACTCGTAGAACAAGCGCCATTAGAAGCAACTTCAATCGCGTCTCTTGAGTTTTCGTTAGATGAGCCAGCGTTAGTTACAACACCAGAGATTGAAACTCAAAACCATATAGAGGCAGTCAATGGAGAGGCGACTCAAACTCAAGTAGAGGATCCACTTCTAGACGCATTTCCAGAATTAAAACAGTTAGATGAAAATGAACTCGACTTACAACTTGCAGAGCAATACATCAAGTTAGGCGCTTACCCAGCAGCACACGCCTTGTTGGCAAGTAATGAGCAAAAATTCAACACAGAGCAACAACAACGCGCGAAAAATCTACTAAATCGCATAGCTTCTTAAGGCTGATCGTTTTACCATAAGCAGTCAAAGATGACTGCTTTTGTGCATGAAAAAGATGAAAAAAATAGCCTTATTTTATATGGGTGGTACTTTTGGCTGTGTAGGTGAACCTTTAGCGCCTATGCCATATGACCAATTCTTGCCTCAACTTGAAAAAGTTATACCACCCCACTTAACAGTTGACTGTTTTGCTGCCCCAAATATTGTAGATAGCAGTGCTTGTACAGCACCTGATTGGCTACGTCTTATTCAACGTATACAACAGCTCCAACTCGAAGGTTATCAACACTTCATCGTTATTCATGGTACAGATACTCTTAGTTATGCTGCTGCAACCCTAGCTCGCTTTTTAGGCCAAAGCTGTCATATTGTGATTACTGGTAGCCAATACCCGTTACTCAATGTTCAAGGTGATAATACTCGTGAATTTACTGATGCAATTGAGAACTTATATCTTGCATTAGAACAAGTGATTGCCCTACCTGTAGGTGCGTATCTTGCATTCCATCATCAAGTATTCCATGCACAAACTGCATTAAAAACGCATACGACTGAACTCGATGCATTTTCAGGTCTAAGTAGTGAAGTTGAGTTTACGCCTCAGCAAAATGAATTGATCGTACAAGATGCTCAAATTGAAAAAGCGGCTTCATTCCAGATTTTAAACTGGATGATGCAACCTATTGCGACCAGTCAACTTGTCCAACAATTACGAAACTTACTACCAGCCCCACCTCAATTTTTAGTATTACAAGGCTTTGGTACTGGAAACATAGCTGTTAATCAAGAGTTGCTAGCAACATTAGATGAGCTCTATACACATGGCTGCGTTCCGATTCTTACAACTCAGGTGACGTTTGGTGGTATTGATCAACGTTATGCGATTAGTGCTTGGGCCAAAACTGCAAAAATTGTCATTAATGATGCGCATAGTCACGCAGATCTCTATGCAAAAGCACTTCAAATCTATTTAAAATACTCAACCCCAGAACAATGGTTCAGCCATTGGAACGAAAATTTGCATTAAATAGAGGTAAAGCCATGCAACGTTATGCAGTCGGTATTGAATTTAGCGGAGTTCAATATCGAGGTTGGCAAACACAACAGCCAGGCGTTGCCAGCGTACAAGAAACGATTGAACGTGTGCTTAGCAAAGTCGCAAATGAACCTATAGCACTCCATGGTGCTGGTCGTACCGATGCAGGAGTACATGCGACAAATATGGTGGCACACTTCGATACTCATGCCATTCGGCCAGAGATGGGGTGGTTAAGAGGGGCAAATAGCCAATTACCCAAAGATATTTCCATTCAGTGGATTAAGCTGATGGATGAAAGTTTTCATGCCCGTTTTAAAGCGACTGCTCGACGTTACCGCTATATTATATATAACACGCCTCATCGCCCTGCACTCCTGCATAAACAGGTTACTCACGTTTACCAAAAGTTAGATGTGCAAAAGATGATTGGAGCTGCCAGTAAATTTGAAGGAACGCATAACTTTGAAACTTTTCGTGCAGCAGCATGCCAGTCAAACCAGCCTGTTCGACATGTAAAACATTGCCGTTTATTTGAACACGGGCGCTATTTGGTTTTAGATATTGAAGCAGATGGTTTTTTACACCATATGGTTCGCAATATTGTTGGATGTTTACTTGAAATTGGTCAAGGTATGTATGAAATTGATCATATCGATACAATGTTTGCTGCACAGGATCGTAAAGCGGCAGGAGTAACAGCCCCACCCGACGGTCTTTATTTTATTCAGTGTAATTACCCAGAGCAGTTTGATTTGCCACAGCCACCGCTTGGACCACATTGGCTAAACTTACCTGAATAAGCTTAGCCCAATGCTGTATGTTTCTACCGGTGTTGTTTACGCTTACGATACTCAACCGGTGTCTCATTCGTCCAACGCTTAAATGCGCGGTAAAACGTACTCGGTTCAGAGAAGCCAGTTAAATACACAATACGCTCAACACTCTCGTTGGTATTTGCCAAAAGTTTTTTAGCTAATCGACAGCGATAATCTGACAAGATTTGCTGAAAACTAGTATTGGCTTCGCTTAGCTGAGTACGTAAGCGACGTGGAGTAATATTCAACTGAGCTGCAACCGTTTCTAAGGTTGTTTCTCCACTTTCCAACGTTGAACCAATTGCGCGACGAACTTCACCTACTAAATCATAACGAGCCAATTCCTGTAATTTTTCAATCGCGAGCTGCTCATGCAACTGCAATAACTCAGGCTCTGCTTGCCAAAGCTGAAAATCTAGAATAGCTGGATCAAAATATAAACGTGTCTCTTTCTGACCTAAACTGACTGGGCAGCCATACACTCGGAAATATTCATCCTCAGAAGCACCTTCGCTAAAATTAAAATCGATGAAGATGGGATGAAATTGCCCTTCGGTAATAAATTTAAAAAATCTAAGGATGCCTGAAATTGCACATTCAGAGAAGTGACGATTAACAAGATTATCAGCACCGATCTGTTGACCATTGGTTAAATAGCAACGCCCTTCTTCAATGACTAGTTTCGCATCAAATGCGTCACTAATGAGTCGCTGATAAGCCAAGGCCCGTTTTAGCCCTTCACCAAAAGTTTCACTACTAATAAATAGATGTTCAATGACCTGACCACGGTACAAAGGCAAATGCTCGCCTAAATGCAAACCGATATCTGGATCTTTACTGACTTCCTGAGCGGCAGTCCAAAAGGCGTACTGTGCACTTAACGGTGTACGTGCATTTGTATCAACCTGATTTAAAGCAACTCCCGCTTTGGTTAATATTTCTTCTGTTGGCAAACCCGCACGACGAATCGCTTGATAGCCAAAGCGTAATACAACTGATGCATCTGTTAGCTGACCCACGCAGTGCCCTTCCATGTAGATACTTCATTGATATTTAGGGCTGTTGACCTTTACGCAATTAACAGTCCCTAATAACTATGATTTTAGATTAGCGTTGATTGACCAAACTGACAACAGAATTACTCTTCTTTTATGAAAAAAATTACATCTTTTTTTATTAGTCATACTTTAACCAGATGCTTTAGCAAAAGGATGTCTATCTTGTTTTTTTTAAATAAATTGACTATAATTTGCGCCTTTCCAATTTGATCATCAGGTAGGCTATGGCCAATAAAGAGGAACTCATTGAGTTCGAAGGCGTTGTCACCGAAACGCTTCCTAATACGATGTTCCGTGTACGTCTTGAAAACGGTCACGAAGTTATTGCACACATTTCTGGTAAAATGCGTAAACACTATATTCGTATTCTTACTGGCGACAGTGTAAAAGTCGAAATGACTCCATATGACCTCACTAAAGGTCGTATTACGTACCGTGCTCGCTAATTAGTGAATGCAAAAAAGCCACTTTATGATGTGGCTTTTTTATTGCGTTGTTTATTCACTTAAGCGACTGGTTTTACATCCTACCGTTTGGCATTCACGCAGTCTTTCTTGCAGCCAATGGTTTCTTTCTTGCGTTGTCTGTAAACGACATTGCACGTCTACGCTATTCCTGTTTGAATCTGTACAATCTGCATCACGTTGACGTATCCACGCGAGTTGAGATTTTTTAAGAATATTTTTTTGCGCCGTATTTAATTTTACGCGCAATGCTTGATAGTTCTTGTTCAGATCTGTATCAGCACTCGCATAAATTTTATTTGTACAGTAAATATCATCGTAAGTATTTCGGGCACTATCGCAGTTATCGGCATAGACCGCAGTCATTCCAAAGCTGCATAAAAAAGCCAAAACTATTTTTCTCATACTTTTCTTCCTTAAGTTTTCTATGAAATTATTATTAAAACGATTTGAATGTAATGATAAATCGCAAGACAAATTTACCTTCTATTTATCATAATCTTCCTTTTTTACTTTACAAGTATTCAAATCCAACCTATTGTTCTTTAATAATAAATATAATTTTTTATTGAGATAAAAATGAATACAGCTACTCGGTGTCAAATTGGCCTACTTTGTTTAATTGTCATGAATATGAGCGCTTGTACTAGCCATCCACGCCAATCTATAGATTTACAAGAATATTTAAAGGGCTTTCTAGGCAAATCATCGAACACCATTCGGCAAGATATCAATCTACGAAGTCTTGGTTTTCAAGTCGCAAATACTCCACAGAAAACATCCAATCAGCTCATCTATACGATTTTACGTCCATTAAACATTCCAATCCCAATGGTGACTAATGTCGACATGAGAGGTAATTCTGTCGCTATACAATCAGGTAATTTGGGTGGTAATTCTTACGATTTGAATTTCAACTGCAAAGTTATTTTTCAGCTGAAGAATGATATTGCTGAGTCTATTCAATATGAAGGTAAAGCCTGCTAAAACATAGGCACAAAAAAAACGCAGCATTGAGCTGCGTTTTTTATAAGAAGCTTTTAAGCAAGAGCAGCAACAACTGCCTCACCCATCTCAGCTGTACCAACTTTTGTCATACCTTCAGACATAATATCTGCTGTACGCAAACCTTGATCAAGTACTTGACCTACAGCGTCTTCAATTGCTTTTGCAGCAGCTTCTTCACGGAAGGTATAACGAAGCATCATTGCAACAGAAAGAATCGTTGCTAATGGGTTAGCCACATTTTGACCAGCGATGTCAGGTGCAGAACCATGACAAGGCTCATACATACCTTTGCCATTTTCATCCAAAGATGCAGATGGCAACATACCGATTGAACCTGTAAGCATTGCTGCTTCATCAGATAAAATATCGCCAAACAAGTTACCCGTTACGATCACGTCAAACTGTTTAGGCGCACGTACAAGTTGCATTGCAGCATTGTCGACATACATATGTGAAAGCTGAATGTTTGAATAACTTGCTTGCTGTAAATCAGTAACTGTTTGCTTCCAAAGTTCTGTAACTTCTAAAACGTTCGCTTTATCGACCGAACAAACCTTTCCACCACGTAACCCTGCAAGTTCAAAAGCTACTTTTGCAATGCGCTTAATTTCGCTTTCAGAATAAACGTCTGTGTTATAGCCTTGTTTTTCGCCGTTTTCGAGTTCACGGATACCACGTGGCTGACCGAAATAGATACCACCTGTCAATTCACGAACAATTAAAATATCTAAGCCAGCAACGATTTCAGGTTTTAAGCTAGAAGCATCTGCTAATTGCGGATATAAAATTGCTGGGCGCAAGTTAGCAAACAAGTTAAGTTCACTACGAATTTTTAAAAGACCACGTTCAGGGCGAATAGAGCGCTCAATCGCATCCCATTTTGGTCCGCCTACCGCACCTAATAAAATTGCATCAGCTTTTTTTGCTTGTTCACTCGTTACAGCTGGATACGGTTCACCATGCGCATCAATTGCTGCGCCGCCCAATAGGCCATGTTCCCAAGTTAACGATAAATTAAATTTTTCATTTACTGTATTTAATACTTTTTCTGCTGCCCCAACAATTTCAGGACCAATACCATCACCAGCTAAAATTAAAATCTGTTTAGACATGAACTTTTTCCATTTTCCAAAAACAAGCAGCGTTATATTTACCGCGGTGTTAGTTTTTTCTGTTCAAGGAACTCGCCTAGCCCTGTTGTTACATCAAATGGTCGACAAAAACGGCGAATTACACGCCCATCCTGATCTAAATCGACACATAATGGATCTGGTACAGAAACATTGAGCAAACTACCCGAACGGTTAGATTTGTCTCGGTACATTTTAAATGTATAGCGATGGTTGGCATTAAACTGGTGAATCACATGAAATGTTTCTGCCCGATCTGGAGAAATCGGATAGAAACGGATCACCACTTCATATTGTTTAGCGGGCACAGATAAATATAAACTGTTGGTTTGACCAAGCACTGAACCGTGCAATCTTACAATTCCTTGATGAATTGCCTGATTACTAATTCGTCGTGTTTGCGCATCCACTACAGTAATATCATTTAGTCGTTCAAATTCACAACTCTTCGCGCCCGAACAATATATTGCTGCATTCTGCCCCAAATTTTCTTGTTCAGCCTGCTTAATACGGACAGTATCCACTACATTATACGTGCTCTGACAAGCACTGAGTGTTATTGCGCACAGGCTCAACAAAAAGCTATGAGTAACGTTCCTCTTCATTGTTCAAGCCCAATCCTCATCTAGTGCATAATTTTAAGGTGTTTTTATGCTTTAGCATGTTAGCAAGAGTTTGAACACTACGCCATGGCTATGTTTAAAATGTACCAAAAGGTTAATTTAACTCTTGGAATACCCAAGGACGAACCTGTTTAGTTTTTTCTTCATAAGCGCGAATTGCATCCGCATTTTGAAGCGTTAAACCAATATCATCCAAGCCATTTAACAAGCAATGCTTGCGAAATGGGTCAACTTCAAATTTAAAAGCTTCACCTGTTGGGGTACGCACTTCTTGAGCCGCTAAATCAATTGTTAATTGATATCCTTCATTGGCAGCACATTCTTTAAATAACTGATCAACAATTTCCTCTGACAAAATGACAGGTAACATGCCATTTTTGAAACAGTTATTAAAGAAAATATCAGCAAAGCTTGGCGCAATAACAGTACGGAAACCGTATTCATTCAATGCCCAAGGTGCATGCTCACGACTTGAACCACAACCGAAGTTAGTACGAGCAATTAAAACATTTGCGCCTTGATAACGTGGTTGATTCAAAACGAAATCCGGATTTTTGGGACGTACCGAGTTATCTTGCCCCGGATAACCTTCATCTAAATAACGAAGTTCATCAAATAAGTTATCGCCAAAACCAGTACGTTTGATTGATTTCAAAAACTGTTTTGGAATAATTAAATCTGTATCAACATTGGCACGATCTAATGGTGCAACGATACCTTGTTCAACTGTATAAGCTTTCATGGTTTGCTCCAGACCGAATTAAAATGAACGAACATCAACAAAGTGACCTGCGATTGCAGCCGCTGCCGCCATTGCTGGGCTCACCAAGTGAGTGCGACCACCATTGCCTTGACGACCTTCGAAGTTACGGTTAGACGTCGATGCACAGTGTTCACCCGGTTGTAACTTATCTGCATTCATTGCTAAACACATTGAACAACCCGGTTCACGCCATTCAAAACCAGCTTCCAAGAAGATTTTATCCAAGCCTTCTTTTTCTGCCTGTTGTTTAACTAAACCTGAACCCGGAACAATCATGGCTTGCTTAATGCTAGAGGCTACTTTACGGCCTTTAACCACTTCAGCCGCAGCACGAATATCTTCAATACGAGAGTTAGTGCAAGAACCGATAAAGACACGATCAAGTTGAATATCAGCTAATGCTTGACCTGCATTTAAACCCATATATTGATAAGCACGCGTCCAGTCATTGCGTTGAACGTCATCTTTCGCTTGTTCTAAAGTTGGGACAGCTTCTGTGACTGGAATAACCATCTCAGGTGAAGTTCCCCAAGACACTTGTGGCTCGATCTCTGCGCCATTTAATTCAACGACTGCATCAAACACTGCATCTTCATCTGAATGCAAAGTGTCCCAGTAAGCAACAGCTTGTTCCCATTGCTCGCCTTTTGGTGCGTAGCTACGGCCTTTCACATATTCAACAGTTTTGTCATCAACAGCAACCATACCGACACGAGCACCAGCTTCAATCGCCATGTTACATACCGTCATACGTCCTTCAATCGACATATCACGGAAAACTTGGCCACCGAACTCAATTGCATAGCCTGTACCACCAGCGGTACCAATTTTAGCAATGATTGCCAACACAACATCTTTTGGTGTGACGCCTTTGCCTAATACGCCATCTACACGTACTAACATGTTTTTAGATTTCTTCTGGATCAAACATTGTGTTGCTAACACATGTTCAACTTCAGATGTTCCAATACCATGCGCCAAACAACCGAAAGCACCGTGAGTAGCTGTATGTGAATCACCACATACGACTGTCATGCCCGGTAAAGTTAAGCCCTGTTCAGGTCCAACCACATGCACAATACCCTGACGGATATCATTAATGCTGAATTCAACAATATTAAAAGCTTTACAGTTGTCATCTAAGGTTTGAACTTGAATACGAGACGTATCATCTTCAATACCTGCGATACCTTGGTCACGCTCTTTTTTAGAAGTTGGAACGTTATGGTCAGGTGTAGCAACGTTTGCACTTAAACGCCATGGTTGACGACCTGCAAGTTGCAAACCTTCAAATGCTTGTGGACTAGTCACTTCATGCAATAAATGACGGTCAATATAAAGTAAACATGAGCCATCATCACGCTGTGAAACAACGTGGTCATCCCACAATTTGTCATATAAAGTTTTGCCTGCCATGTCGTCTTGCTCCATTGGACTGGGTAATTCTAATCTTTCTTCGATTATAGCCAGAGTTTCACATAAATCTAATTTATCATTTTTATAAATTAGAAAACTTTTTGGAATAAATAATAATTCCTTTGAGACACCACAAATTTAATAAATCGTTTTTGCTAATGATTATCATTTGCATAATCAATTTTTAATCTTATACTCACATCTCTATACTAAAAATATCAAAGCGGCTAAAGAGAATGATCATGGCTAATATTCAAAAATTCGTTATAAATAATCAACGTACCTTAAAGAAAACCTTCAGCTATTACATTATGCATATTAGTGTAGCAATGATAGTTGCATACTTTGTAACAGGTAATATCTGGATGGCTTTAACCTTAAGTATGCTCGAACCAACCGTACAAGCATTTGCTTTTTTCTTCCATGAAAAAGTTTGGGCAGCTAAAGATCGCCGCGTATCAGCCTTAGCCGAAAAAGAAACAATGGCTTAGGCTAAGATTAGTGCGGTAATTCACAACTTTCTCACTCGTTTTGCTGCAAGCATGATACGATTTTGGCTCGGCAACTTTAGCCCCTCGATTTTTCTATTCCAAGTTGAGTTGTATTATGAATCTTGCAGCCTTTGAAGCTTTTGTAAAAGTTATGGAAACAGGGTCTATCTCTGTGGCAGCAGATCAATTATTTATTACTCAACCTGCTGTTACCAAACGAATTCACAGCTTAGAAGAATATTTTGGTGTAAAACTATTTGAGTCCGCAGGCCGAGGTGTACAGGCAACTCATGCTGCACATTCATTATTACCAAAAGTTAAAAACTGGCTAAATGAGCTGGGTGATATTCACCATACGCTTAGCCATGAACAAACTCAGGTACAAGGCCGCTTAAAAGTCGGTACGAGTCACCATATTGGCTTGCATCATTTACCGTCCCCACTTAAACACTTTGTTCAACAATTTCCGCAGGTTACTTTAGATGTGCATTTTGTTGATTCAGAACAAGCTCATGAACAAGTACTGGCTGGTGATTTGGAGTTAGCATTCTTAACACTTCCTCCTTCAGGTGATGAGCGTCTTAACTACATTACAATCTGGAATGATCCTTTAGTTTTTGTTGCTGCGCCATTTCACCCATTAGCACAAAAGAAGAATCTCACCTTACAAGATTTAATTGAATATCCAAGCCTATTGCCCGCTGCACAAACTTACACCGCCCAAATCACATTAGCCGAGTTTGAAAAACAAGGGCTTAAACCAAAAATCACTATGAGTAATAACCCTCTTGAGTCTATTCGCATGTTGGTGTCGATTGGTTTAGGTTGGTCAGTACTACCAAAAACTCTACTGAATCAAGATATGCAGCAACTTGATTTAGATGTAGAAATGAATCGCCAATTAGGCATGGTGTGGCATCCTGCACGTACGCAATCTAGAGCTATGCAAGAACTCATTAAAATGATGCAGGAATAAGGAGTGATTGAATTAACGACTATATTTTTTAAAAAGGATATAAATTAAAACAGCAAAAGGTAGTAGTAAAAACAGAACGCCCCAACCAAAGAAAATTGCGGCAACGACAATGCCAATCAAAGTACCTGAAAATAACAGAAAAACAATGTAAATAAAAAGCTCACCAAGAACTGTGAGGAAACCATTAATCAGTTCTTCACCCATTTGTTCAAAAAATTTACCTCTACGGGTTTTCTTTTCTTCGGCCTCATTCTGATTATCCATCATATCCTCACTCATCATCATGACCGATTTCAATCGCCCTTGCTCTGAATGCTGCAAAAGCGATTCAAATCTTGAGGAATATCATGCCTGTGGAATTGACCAGTCCTGAATATCCCAATTATTTTTTTGAGCCAGTTTTTCAAGGCGATCATCAGGATTTACTGCAATTGCATGCGTTGCATATTCAAGTAAAAAACGATCATTGATTGAATCGGAATACGCCCAAGACTCAGATACGCTACGTCCTTCCAACCAATCATCTAGACGTGCAAGTTTGCCCTTTTGGTAACACGCCAAACCAGCAACTTTACCTGTATATTTCCCCTCAGCAACTTCAGCATTGGTTGCCAAAATTTCTGTAATTCCAAATTCACGGAAAATTGGTGCAGTAATAAAATCACTTGTTGCCGTAATACCCACAATTGTATGACCTAAGTCCTGATGTTTTTTGATTGCATCAAAACCCTTAGGACGCATTTGTGGGCGAATCACTTTTTGCATGAACAACTGGTGAAGTTCAGTTAAATAATTATTGTCGTGCTTTGTTAAAAATCCAAAGACAAATTCATTATAAGCATATGGGTCAAGTTGTCCTGCTTTGTAATCTTCATAAAATTTATCATTCATCTGACGATGATGAACCGGATCAACCAAACCTTCATTGACTAAAAATTCACCCCACGAGTGATCTGAATCGGTATTTAACAAGGTATGGTCTAAATCAAACAACGCCAGTTTCATGAAAATTCTCGTTTAAACTGAAATTTAAGAAAAAAAATGTAAATCTATCTCCGCTAGTCGATAGAAATTCGTTAAGATCGTAGCAATTTAAACATTTTACTTTGATCTTTTCGAGCTGGACATAAAAAAGTGTTTGTCCCCGCGATTAAAGTCAACGATATAGACAATATTTAGGTAGCCAAATGATCGACTCAGAAGGTTTCCGACCGAATGTCGGGATCATTTTGGCAAACGATGATGGACAGGTTTTATGGGCAAAGCGCATTGGTCACAATGCTTGGCAATTTCCACAAGGAGGCATTCAGTTTGGAGAAACTCCTGAACAGGCACTTTTTCGAGAACTGAGAGAAGAAATCGGCTTATTGCCCGAACATGTCCAGATTATTGCGCAAACCAAAGGATGGCTGCGTTATCGTTTGCCACATCGGTACATTCGGTCAGACTCTGACCCCGTATGTATCGGACAGAAACAAAAATGGTTTTTACTGAAATTAACTGCACATGCAAAAAATATTCAGTTAAACCTCTCAGACCCACCCGAATTCGATGAATGGCAGTGGGTTAGCTATTGGTATCCTCTTGGACAAGTGGTGAACTTCAAGCGTGATGTTTATCGCAAAGCCATGGTGGAGTTGTGTACACAGTTGCCGATGCAACAATTACCCTAAAAATCATTTATCTAGCAAATGATTTTTATTAAAAGTGCTGTTATAAATACATTCATAGTCTAAAAAAATACTGGAGTATACATCCATGTCAAACATGCAACTCGACACTTTACGGCGCATTGTCCAAGAGGTTAATGCGTCCGTCAGTTTGCATGAATCGTTAGACATCATGGTCAATCAGGTTGCTGAAGCCATGAAAGTGGATGTTTGCTCTATTTATTTACTCGATGAACGCAACCAGCGCTATGTTTTGATGGCCTCTAAAGGCTTAAATCCAGAATCTGTGGGCCATGTTTCACTTCAACTCGGTGAAGGCTTGGTCGGTCTGGTTGGGCAACGTGAAGAAATTGTTAACCTTGACAACGCACCAAAGCATGAGCGTTTCTTGTATTTACCTGAAACGGGCGAAGAAATTTATAACTCATTCCTTGGCGTACCTGTCATGTATCGCCGTAAGGTTATGGGCGTTTTGGTTGTACAAAACAAACTTCCTCAAGATTTTAGCGAAGCAGCCGAGTCATTTTTAGTCACTCTGTGTGCTCAGCTTTCTGGGGTTATTGCTCACGCTCACGCAGTTGGAAATATTGACGTATTTCGTAAACCAAGTAATGGCCCTGCCTATAAAACCTTTCAAGGTGCTTCAGGTGCAGGCGGTGTTGCTTTAGGTCGCGCTATTATTTTATATCCACCTGCCGATTTAGCCTCAGTACCTGACCGTGAAGCAGAAGATATTAGTCATGAACTTCGACTTCTAGATCAAGCCATTTCATCAGTTCGTTCAGAGATTCGTTCTTTAGATGAAAAAATGCATGATTCATTAATGGCAGAAGAACGCGCTTTATTTAGTGTTTTCTTAAGAATGCTAGATGAAAATGCATTGCCAGCCGAAATTAAAGAACTTATTCGTGACGGGCATTGGGCACAAGGTGCAGTACGCCGTGTGATTGAAAAACATACTGCCCTATTTGCACAAATGGAAGACGACTATCTTCGTGAGCGAGTTTCTGATCTTAAAGATTTAGGCCGACGTATTTTAGCTTCGTTGCAAGAAGAAGATTCTAGCCACCGTGAACTGAGCCCAGACAGTATTTTAATTGGTGAAGAAATTAGTACTGCGGCACTCGTAGAGCTGCCAGTAGACAATATTGCAGCAATTGTGACATCAGAAGGTGCAGCCAATTCACATATGGTGATTGTGGCTCGTGCATTAGGTATTCCAACCGTAGTTGGTGTAACCGAACTGCCTGTTAACACACTTGATGATGCGGAAATGATTGTGGATGCCTATCAGGGCCGTGTTTTTGTTAATCCGCCACGTCGTTTACGCCAACGTTATAAAGAAATTCAAAAAGAAGATGAACAGATCGCAAAAGATCTCAAACAATACGAGACCAAGGAAGCGATTACGCCAGATGGTGTATCTGTTCAGCTTTATGTGAATACAGGTCTCATGATTGATGTCGTCCGCGGAGTACAACGTGGCGCGCAAGGTGTGGGTCTATACCGAAGCGAAATTCCATTCATGTTACGGGAACGCTTCCCAGGTGAAGAAGAACAACGTGCCATTTATCGTCAACAATTAAGCCACTTCGCCAACAAACCTGTGGTGATGCGAACTCTCGATATTGGTGCCGATAAAGACTTACCGTATTTCAGTATCGAAGAAGAAAACTCAGCATTAGGCTGGCGTGGTATTCGTTTCACGCTTGATCATCCTGAGATTTTCTCGTCACAAATTCGCGCCATGCTCAAAGCTAGTATTGGTCTAAATAATTTGCATATTTTATTGCCAATGGTGACTACAGTAAGTGAAGTCGAAGAAGTACTTTATTTACTTGAGCGTGACTGGATTGCGGTGCAAGAAGAAGAGCAAGTTAAAATTACCAAGCCTAAAATTGGAATTATGGTTGAGGTGCCAAGCGTATTGCTACAAATTGATGAGTTTGCTGAACTCGTCGATTTCTTCTCAGTCGGTTCAAATGACTTAACCCAATACTTACTCGCGGTTGATCGTAATAATCCACATGTAGCAAACGTTTACTCGCATTTCCACCCATCCATTTTACGTGCTTTATCTCGCTTGGTTAAAGAATGCCATGACCACAAAAAACCAATCAGTATTTGTGGTGAAATGGCAGGTGATCCATTATCGGCAATTTTACTTATGGCGATGGGCTTTAATACCCTTTCGATGAGTTCAAGTAATATTTTGCGAGTACGAAAAGCAATTTGTCATGTACCTATGACAGATGCACAAAAATTACTTGATGATGTTATGAAAATGAATAACCCACTCATTGTGAAAAGCTGGCTTGAGTACTATTTTAAAACTCACGGCCTAGCCGACATGGTCAAATCAAATCGAATCGTAAATGTTTAATATTTAAAAAAGGAGAGCCATGCTCTCCTTTTTTCTTTCAAATAACCTAATAAAACTAAATATAAAATTTTTTTTCACTCTCGCTGATACCCTACTTTTTAAACCAAACTTCAATCGGTTTTTTAAATCAATATTGACAATTTAATCCATTTGAAAAATAAATCCTCTACTTCTACTATATTTAAAGAGCGTTATTCAAAGATCTTAAGTTGTTCCAGCAATTGAAGAGGTAATTCTATGCATCATTATTTTCAAACTTCATCTTATTTTTCCTCTTGTTTTTTAACCTTCATACAGTAAATTGGAGGAATAACAACTAAAGGAATCTGATGCATTATTAAATTAAAAATAATGAGCCGAAATCTTGGTGAAAAGACTTTTTAAACGGTTTCTCTCATCATTTGCTCACTCATTTCTTTATTTGATAAACATGAGTTTTTAAACCAGAAGTCCAGGAAAATGAGCCCTACTACTTTATCAAGAGCTCAATAATTATTACCCAGAGAGAATATAATCATGTCAGACGAATCAAAATGCCCTTTTTCAGGACATAACTCAAAACCCCAAGTAACGATCGGTGGTGGCACGCCTAGTTTACACTGGTGGCCAAAACAACTACGCGTCGACCTACTCAATCAACATTCAGAACGTTCTAATCCACTCGGTAAAGATTTTAATTATCGTCAAGAATTTAAAAAACTCGACTACTACACCCTCAAAGCTGATATCAAAAATGTATTAACCGATTCTCAAGATTGGTGGCCAGCCGATTGGGGAAATTATACAGGCTTATTTATTCGTTTAGCATGGCATGCTGCCGGCACATATCGTATGGGCGATGGCCGTGGTGGTGCTGGTCGCGGTCAGCAACGTTTTGCGCCATTAAATAGTTGGCCTGACAATGCGAGCTTAGATAAAGCACGCCGTTTGCTATGGCCAGTTAAACAAAAATACGGTCAAAAAATATCGTGGGCAGATTTATTTATTCTTGCCGGTAACATTGCGCTTGAGTCTTCTGGCTTCCGTACCTTTGGTTTTGGTGCGGGTCGTGAAGACGTTTGGGAACCAGACAACGATGTAAACTGGGGCGATGAAAAAGAATGGTTAGCTCATCGAAACTCTGAAGCATTGGAAGGCAGCAATCTAGCTGCAACCGAAATGGGGCTAATTTATGTAAACCCTGAAGGTCCACAAGCCAGTGGTGATCCAAAATCAGCTGCACCGTTCATTCGTGCGACTTTCGGCAACATGGCAATGGATGACGAAGAAATTGTTGCATTGATTGCAGGTGGTCATACTTTAGGTAAAACTCACGGGGCTGCCTCTGCCGACCATGTTCAGGCTGATCCTGAAGGTGCACCAATTGAACAAATGGGCTTTGGCTGGTCAAATAGCTTTGGCACAGGTGTTGGTAAAGACGCAATCACTTCTGGCTTAGAAGTCATTTGGTCACAAACGCCAACACAATGGAGTAATTACTTCTTTGAAAACCTATTCAAATATGAGTGGGTACAAGAACGCTCACCTGCTGGCGCAATTCAATGGGTAGCAGCAGATGCTGAAGCGATCATTCCTGATCCATTCGATCCATCAATTAAACGTAAGCCAACAATGCTGACTACAGATTTGACCTTACGTTTTGATCCTGAGTTTGAAAAAATCTCTCGTCGCTTCCATAACGATCCACAAGCCTTCGCCAATGCTTTTGCCCGCGCATGGTTCAAATTAACTCATCGCGATATGGGACCAAAAGCACGTTATCTAGGTCCTGAAGTTCCAGCTGAAGATTTAATTTGGCAAGATCCACTACCTGTAGCTAGTGCTGTACCATCGGCTGCCAGCATTGCTGATGCAAAAGCAAAAATTGTTGCACTAGGACTATCTGCTGGTGAGTTGGTTTCTCTTGGTTGGGCTTCAGCGTCAACTTTCCGTGGTGGAGACAAGCGTGGTGGAGCAAACGGCGCACGTATTGCCTTATCACCGCAACGTGATTGGGAAGTAAACAAAAAAGCTGTTGAAACTTTAACTAAAATTGAAGAAATCAAAGCCTCAACTCAACTGTCATTAGCTGATCTAATTGTGCTAGCAGGTAACGTTGGTGTAGAGCAAGCTGCTCAAGCGGCAGGTTTCAACATTAGCGTTCCATTTGCCTCTGGTCGTGTTGATGCATTACAAAGCCAAACTGATGTCGAATCTTTCCAATTACTCCGCGGTCTTGCCGATGGTTTTAGAAACTGGAAAAAAGAGGGCGTCAATGCAGCAACTGAAGCATTATTAATTGATAAAGCACAGCAACTGACTTTGACTGCACCTGAGTTAACCGCATTGGTTGGTGGTTTACGTGTTCTAGGCACTAACTGGGATGGTTCGCAACACGGCGTATTCACTCAGCAGGTTGGTGTACTCAGCACAGACTTCTTCACGAATTTACTCGACATGTCTACTGTATGGGCACCTGTTGATTCAACAAGCGAAGTATTTGAAGGCAAAGACCGCAAAACAGGCACCGTAAAATTTACTGCAACACGTAATGATTTAGTGTTTGGTTCAAACTCAATTTTGCGTGCACTGGTGGAAGTTTATGCTCAGGCCGATGGTAAAGAAAAATTTGTTCAAGACTTTGTAGCAGCATGGACTAAAGTCACGAATCTTGATCGTTTTGACTTAGCTTAATTTAAGTCAGAATCATAAAAGCCAGTTCAAATTGAACTGGCTTTTTTAATTAAATATAAAATGATGTACTTTTATACAGTCAATTTATGCCCTTCTCGAATGCAATAAAAAGGATTCGCAAGTTTCGATGAAGCTTTAATTGCTTGAGCTAGCGCATGTTCAGGATCTTCTCGGTCTTCGTCGGTCAACTGAAAAGTTCGATAATGAATCGCAACAGAACGATGAGCTTGCAAATCTAAATGTGCATGCACAGCATCTTGAGGATTCATATGAACATAACTCATTAACTTGCGAGGCTCATAAGCTCCGATCGGAAGCAAAGCAACACGTGGTGCGCCATAACGAGCATGAATTTGCTTAAAATGCCCCGCATAACCCGTATCACCAGCAAAGAAACAATGCCCTGTTTTAGCTACAACCGAAAAGCCACCCCAGAGTGCTTTATTCTGGTCACGTAGGCCACGACCAGAGCCATGCTGTGCAGGTGTATAGATTATTCTTAGTTCGTGATAGGGAATTTCTTGCCACCAATCCATCTCAATCACATGAAACTCTTTGGGTAGGTAAAAGCCATTCCCGAGTCCAGTATAAATCGGCATTGCGAATTTTTTATGTAGCCATTCAAGCGTAGCCAAATCCATATGATCATAATGATTATGGCTGAGTAGAACACCATGAATCGTCGGCAATTGCTCTAATGCAAAACCTGCTGGACACACACGGCGAGGTCCACGACCCTGTGAAGGGCTTGCATAATCACACCATACGGGATCGGTAATAAAGTTATAAGGCCCAATCTGAATCAATACCGTTGCATGTCCAACAAACCAAACTTGCCAATCATCTAAATCCGCCTGAGGACGATTTTGAGGCAAGGCCACAGCCGTATTTACACGAGTATCGTATTCATTTTGAATATCAACTTTCCATGTAAAAGACTCACGTGTAACTAACCAACGTAATAGCTCTTTTGAGCCTCTAGCTGGTGATTTAGGCTGTTGGTTATAAAAACGTGTATCAGATTCACGCCCTGACTCGGGATGATAAAAAGGAGGTTTTATCCATGTATGCGTCCAACAGGACTGAGTCGGCAATTGATATGTTAATGTCGGCTTGTCTTTCATGGGCTTTTCTATGTTTTAGCATCGGCAGAATGGATGTGTTCAGGTTTCTATCTTAACAATTAAAACAAATTAAGCTATGGCACTTACACTTATTTATCATATAAATATCCCTTTTATTGTGGTCATAGCCAACATAAGTTGAATTAGATTGCCATAAAAAATACATAGATGTGTTGGGTTTATGCGTCGATAATTACCATTCTTATTAAGAGTGCTTGTATAACATAACAATAATTAGTCACGTGAAATTGGGGGGAGTTACTTGGTTTTG
Source organism: Acinetobacter sp. NIPH 542 (assembly GCF_000369825.1). NCBI lineage: Bacteria > Pseudomonadati > Pseudomonadota > Gammaproteobacteria > Moraxellales > Moraxellaceae > Acinetobacter > Acinetobacter sp. NIPH 542. The sequence goes on along the minus strand of NZ_KB850205.1, from coordinate 265,375 downwards.
CCTTAGTAAACTCTACTTTTCCAACTTCAAATGTTTTGCCAGATTACAGAACAAAATATTTAGTAACACTTAAAGCCAATTCATTCTTAAAGAATTTATATTTTATAATATCATTTTATATTTCTTCATTTTTGCATATTATGAGAATCACCTATACTAATATTTAAAACATTTAAATATTTCTTTGATTAAGTAAAAATAATGTATTTAAACGACCCTAATTAATATATTTTATGAATTACTTGAACTTAGATTTATATATTAAATGTTTAATGAAAATGAAAATTCCATTTATTTTATAAATACCTAAATCACCTTCACGCTATATCCCTTTATGCTTTATACTTCACATAAATCATAGTAAGACATTTTTTGGATTAGTCTTATGGAACTACGCCATCTCCGATATTTCATTACCGTTGCTGAAGAATTAAATTTTAGTAAAGCCGCCCTTAAACTTTTTACCGCACAACCCTCCCTTAGCCAACAGATTAAAGATTTAGAAGAAGATGTTGGTGTACGACTTTTAAATCGCACTAAACGTAAAGTTGAATTAACCGAAGAAGGTGAAGTCTTTTTAGAACATGCTCGCCTCACCCTTGCTCAAGCTGAAAAAGCAGTTGCTCTGGCACGACAGGTTTCTAAGGCTAAACAGCAGCTACTCCGTATCGGTTTTGTTCCCATTGCAGAAATGAAAATTTTTCCTTACGTTCTTCCTAATCTGCGATTACAACACCCCGATCTCATCATTGAACTATCTAATCTAAACAATACTGAACAACTTAAATCCTTAAAAAAAGGTGAGTTAGACATTACCTTTACTCGAGAAAATACAGATAGTGATGAGATCCAAAGCCAATTTGTTTTGACTGAACCCTTGATTTTTTTACTTCCTAAAAATCATCCACTTACTCAATATGAACGAATTCCCGTCCATGCTTTACAGGGCGTTGACTTTATTATTCCTGCTGCTGAGCAGTCACAAACATTACATAACACAATTTTAGATTTTGCCAAAACTCACAATATTGACCTCAATATTGTTCAAAAAGCAGACAGCATGTTGTTTAATATTAACTCTCTTGGCTCTGGATTAGGTTGTACAATTTTACCTGCTTACGTTGCACCTTTAGGCATCAAAAATACAGTAGTCCGCCCCCTTGATGTCGAGTTACCGACATTAGATTTATTCGTAAATTACCGTAGAAATTCACAGTCTTTAGGGGTTAAAAAATTTATTGATCAACTCACTAAAGTATTTCATCTGGATAAAAACTTAACTCACACCTAATCAGAAAAGCTATATTTTATTTTAAGCCTATGATTGATAAGGACACCTTTATAAAAGGTATAAGTAAATAATATTTTTTATTTATTTTATACTTTTTATAAACAGTTTAGCCCGCGCTTTTGTTCTATTTTACCTACTCGGTAAAAGTAAATATCTCTTAAATACAATTTAAAAACTTGGAATAAAATCCATATAAAACTAGATATTATTTTCACCATTTAATAAAAAATAATATATTTACCATTTGGTAAAAGGAGGTTAGGAAAATGGTTGCAGTATTTCAACATCTTGGACGTAGTGTACTAAACCGCCCTCATTTCTTTATTGCTTTATTTATAGGATTTATCACAGCAAGTATTCTGACATGGTTCACCTCATGGAAATGGTCAACTATTTTATTAGTCAGCTGGAATACTTCGATTAGTATATATTTACTACATGTTTGGCAGCTCATGAAAAGTGCTGATCATTCTCAAATGCAGCAGCAAGCAAAAAAACAAGATGAAAGCAAATGGGTCATTATGCTGATTGTTCTATTGGCTTTAACCATGTGCCTAGTTGCTATTTTAATACAGCTCTCACAGCTTCCTTCCGATCATGCTGCAAAGTTAGGTCATGTGGCTTTAGCTTTACTCACCATTGTTTCTGCATGGCTTTTTATGCATACCGTTTTTGCTCTACATTATGCCCATGATTTTTATATGGCTTTATCTAGAAATGAAGAAAATGGTGGTCTAGATTTTCCGGGAACAAAACAGCCCACTTATCCTGATTTTCTATATTTTAGTTATATTATTGGGACTTCTGCCCAAACTGCCGATGTTTCGATTACCACCAAACACATGCGTCTTTTAAACTTATTTCACGCTGTGTTGTCTTTTGGGTTTAATACCACCATTTTAGCGATCTGTATTAACGTTGCTGCTGGCTTTCTTACTAACTAAAAACTTGTATTTAGGAAATAAAAAGTCACCCAAATGGGTGACTCTGAACAGCAGAGGTTTACAACAATGAGCCCATCGAGCTTTGTTTTAAGCCTTCACGTTGTTTGATAGTTTCAACATAACGCGTAATAGCAGGATGAGATTCAATCGCTCCCATTTTCAATTGCCATAACAGCATTGCTCCAACGCTTACATCTGCGGCGGTAAATTGTTCGCCACACACATACGGATTGGCTTCACTAAGCCCTTGCACTAAAGCTTGGTAGGCATCGTTGTAATCACCATAACCCACAAACATTTTTTGCTCAGGCGACACATCTATTCCGAGAGCTTTATCAACACCCGCAGCTTCCCATGGACCTGCCATCAAAAATAACCAGCGATAGTACAAACCGCGTTTAGGATCATCTAATGCAGGAGCTAAGCCTTTATCGAAAAATTTATCAGCAAGATAAGCACAGATTGCACCTAGCTCATAAATCACGACATCACCATCTACCAATACTGGCACTTTTCCAAAAGGATTAATTTTTAGATATTCTGGTGTTTTCATTTCAGTCTTGTATTCGACTTCAATACGTTCACACTCAACATCTAATTCGACTAAAAGCCAGTCGACCACAACACCACGTGATTCTTTGTTAGTATAAAGTTTAAGGCTCATTTTTATGGCTCCTTGTTTATCGTGGAACCTAGTCTACAAAACCTCTTTGTCAGTTTTTGTCAGTAGTCTTCGACTCTTGTGCCCACCACTGCTCAAATAGTTTTTGCTTAAATGATGGATATAATTCTTGGCTTAAACTCAACTGTTGAATACGATCAAGTCTAAAATGTCTAAAATCCTGCCTGAGTTCACACCATGCAGCCAATAAAATTTTGTCATTAAAATATCCCAAGGCAAACGGCCACAAGGTTCGGACACTACTTCGTTGCTGCTCATCATGATAATGCAGCGAAATTTTAACTTGCTGCCGAATGGCTAAACGCACCTGTTCGACTCGACTTTCATCTACAGGCAGCCACGTATTAAACGCTCTTAAAGTCGTTTGCTGTAATAAATATTGCCGATGCTCAGGCAAAACAGAATTCAATTTAGCTAATACAGATGTAGATGCCGATTGTAACGATTGATCTGGCACACTCTTCAACCAATACAATGCCAAAAAAATAGCTTCGACTTCATTTTCATTGAGTGTCATTGGTGGGAGTACAATATCTTCTTTAAGCTGAAAACCTATACCTGCCGATGCCTCAATTGCTACACCCTGCTCACGTAAGCTATCGATATCGCGATAGATACTTCGGACACTAATTCCCATACGTTCAGCGAGAACTTGTGCAGTGATTGGATAACGGGCTTCACGAAGTTGTTGTAAAAGATTTAATAGACGAATAGAACGACTCATTTTTCTCTTCTTATTGTTATTAGACATACAATAAGAGGGAATAAATTCCCCCTTCTTATATTATTCTAAATTATGCAACATCTACCGTAGATAACTTTGCATACTCTCTTAAAAAGTTGTGCAACTCAGGTACATCTTTAGCAATCGTTAAAGGCTGGAACTGTTGTAGAACTTCGATCGAATGCACTCCATAGCCCACACCAATTCGTGGCATGTTTAACCGCTGAGCCATCTCAAGATCATAGCTACTATCACCAATCATTACTGCACGCTCAACACTCACTCCAGTGACTGTTAAGATTTCTTGCAACATGAGTGGATCTGGTTTCGATCGAGTTTCATTGGCTGCTCGAGTCACATCAAAAAGATGAGTACTCTGCGTTTTTGCGATTACACGATCTAGCCCACGACGGTTTTTACCTGTTGCGACTGCAAGTTTTAAACCTTGCGCTTTTAAATCATGTAAAAGCTCAGCAATACCATCGAACCATGCATCATTTGTAGAGTTTGCAATATAGTGATCGCCATATGCTTTTAAAATTGAGTCATGTAACTCAGGTGCTTCTGGAAATAGGGTTTGCATAACTTCGGGCAAGCCCAAACCAATAATACTTTTTGCTGCTTCATCTGTTAAAGGCAATTCATGCTGCTCTGCGGCATGTTGCAAGCTAGCAACAATCTGTCCAACAGAGTTATATAAAGTCCCATCCCAGTCGAAAATAACTAATTCGGTTTTTAGACTCATTTTGCCACTCTCAAAGCCTTTAATAACTGGGTCATGTCTTCTGGTAAAGGTGCTTCAATCGGTGGATAACCTGGAATATCTAAACGCATCGCATGTAAACATAGACGACGTGCTTCAGGGCCAGTGTACTCCGTCGTGTGTCCATATTTATCGTCACCAATCAAAGGGTGTCCAATGCTTAAACCGTGCACACGAATCTGATGAGTACGGCCAGATAAAGGTGATGCATGAACCAGAGTCGCATTTTTAAAGCGCTCTGCTACAACCCATTCGGTTTTACTTGGTTTACCATCTTTAGTCACACGTACACGACGCTCGCCATTTGCCAGCTCATATCTCAATAAAGGTGCATCAATCAGCTGTTTATCTAAGCTCACTTGACCTTTAACAATCGCGGCATAGGTTTTACGAATTTTGTGCTCACGCAACATATCTTGTAGTTGTTTTAAAGTGCTACGTTTTTTACTAATCATGACCAGACCAGAAGTATCACGGTCAATACGATGAATCAGTTCTAAATATTTTTTGCCTGTCGCTGCACGTAGTGCCTCAATCAAACCATATGCCATACCACTACCACCATGGACAGCAATACCTGAAGGTTTATTTACAACTAACAAACCTTCATCTTCATAGACCACACGGCTTAATAGACCTTGTGCCACACTATCACTGACAGGAGCAGCTGTTTCGTCTTTTTGTTCGTAACGAATTGGAGCAACACGAATCTGATCACCAATCTCAAGTTTAGTCTCAGCTTTAACACGTTTTTTATTTACTCGAACCTGACTTTCACGAATCAAACGATAAATACGACTTTTAGGTACACCTTTTAAACGCGAGAACAGGAAATTATCAATTCGCTGTCCTGCTTGATGTTCATCCACCTCAAACCAAGTGACACTTTGCCATTGCTGTGTAGAATTCATACTAATATTTAAACCTGAAATTTTGCTAAATTTGATTAATAAATGACCGTTTAGCTTAGTTTTTTCACAAGAAATCTAAGCTTAGCCCATAGGCAGATGCTGCAAGGTTTGATATAGTCAGCGCACGGATACCGCCGTAAGTGAACATCTAATAGGGAATTTCCCTGATTGAAACCTCAATCAAAATGATGCTTTCACCATCAGCTCGGATAGGTCCTAAAGAATTATGCCGACGCCGAAGGCTTATTATATCGGCAAAATGACAAACTGTTGCGTTTAATTCAGTTTGTTCAAAAAAATATGTTACCAACTCTAGTTGGTTATGGAACGTAAACTGATACACATCAGACAAATCGCTCCTTAATGTTGCCTTCAGGCTAAAGCGTTGATGCATTGGAACTGCCGAAAGCACCGATACGATGAACATTCCGTATCAAACTTCCAAAAAGAAGTCACTTCGCGCTCAATGACAGTGAAAGTCATTAACCAATGTACCGCTCACCCGCCAGTGAAGCACTAAGGAAGTCCGATTTAAAGGTTGAAGCAGTATTGCCTACATCACAGACGAGAATCGAAGTTAAGGCTAAATGTAGCCGGTAACAGATGACTCAGACCACAAATATTTTGAGATCTGGGAAATGATCCGTCATGTTCGATGTTCGTTCAGAACCTTTAAGTTTGTGCGATATGTTTGTGTGGGTCACTATTAGGTGTCACACCCATGAAACGTATGTTGATTAATGCAACTCACGCAGAAGAAGTCCGCGTTGCACTTATCACTGGTAATCGTCTTTACGATTTTGATTTAGAAAATCGTACCCGAGAACAGAAAAAATCCAATATCTATAAAGGCCATGTAACCCGCGTAGAACCTTCTTTAGAAGCTGTGTTTGTTGAATATGGCGCAGGCCGTCAAGGCTTCTTGTCTATGCGCGAAATTGCGAATAGTTATTTCCAAGCAGACCCGCGACAAACTTCAAACATTCGTGAACTCATCACTGAAGGTACTGAATTACTTGTTCAGGTTGAAAAAGAAGAACGTGGTAACAAAGGCGCAGCCCTTTCTACATTCATCTCACTCGCAGGACGTTATTTGGTTCTTATGCCAAACAACCCGAAAGGCGGTGGTATTAGCCGTCAAATTTCAGGTTCTGTACGTGAAGAATTAAAAGAAATTTTAGCTTCTTTAAATTTACCTCGCGGCATGAGTGTTATTGTGCGTACCGCAGGTATTGGCCGTACTCAAGAAGAATTACAGTTAGATTTACAGCATTTGCTTGACCTCTGGGCACAAATCCAAGGCACTGCAAGTTCTGGTCCGTCTCCAATGCTTGTTCATCAAGAAGCTGGCGTAGTTACTCGTGCCATCCGCGACTACTTACGTGATGACGTTGCAGAAATTTTAATTGATAGCGAACAAGCTTATAACGAAGCGTATAACTTTGTTAAAGCAGTTATGCCACGTCAATTAGACAAACTTAAAACTTATACTTTAAACGAGCCGTTGTTTGCTCATTTTGGTATTGAAAGCCAAATTCAAACTGCTTACGAGCGTGAAGTAAAACTTCCTTCTGGTGGTTCAATCGTAATTGACCAGACTGAAGCTTTAGTTTCAATCGACATTAACTCTGCGAAATCGACTCGTGGACATGACGTTGAAGAAACTGCGCTTAATACAAACCTAGAAGCAGCAGAAGAAATTGCTCGCCAACTTCGTCTTCGTGACATTGGCGGTTTAGTTGTTATCGACTTCATCGATATGACTAAAGAACGCAACCAACGCATGGTTGAAGCAAAACTTCGTGAAGCAACACAAAGCGACCGTGCACGTATCCAGTTTGGCCAACTCTCTCGTTTTGGCTTAATGGAAATGAGCCGTCAACGCTTACGCCCATCACTTGAAGAAGCAACTGGATATGTTTGCCCACGCTGTCATGGCACGGGTATGGTGCGTGACTTACGTTCACTTTCGCTTTCAATTATGCGTAAAGTAGAAGAAATTGCACTTCGTGAACGTCATGGTGAAGTACAAGTAGAAGTTCCTGTTGAAATTGCAGCATTCTTACTCAATGAAAAACGCCATAGCCTTGTTTATTTAGAACAAACTTCTGGTGTTCGTGTGACTGTTTTACCTCACCCGCACTTAGAAACACCTCACTATGAAATTCAGTACAATCCAGATGGATTTGCACCATCTAGCTATGAGCGTACAGAAGCAACTCGTTCAAGTGAGAAAGAGTTAGGTTATGAATCTTCTGAATGGCATTTAGAAGAAGCTGATCATGGCCATGCTCATGCAGCTCCTGCTGCAAATAACGCAGCTGGTCAAAAGAAAGCAAATCAAGCAGCTCAACCTTCTGCTGCTCAGCCAAGCACTCAAAAAGCAGCAAGCCCTCTCGCATGGTTAGAGAACCTTTTTGTTCAAAAACAAGCTAAAACTATTGATCAATCTCGTTCAGCACAAAATGCTGCTGCGACAATTGAACAAATGGTCAATACTGGCGCTGTAAGCCGTGGCCAGTTTGGACAAGTTACAGTACCGCCAGTTGCTGAAACTGTTGCAGCTCCATCTAATAATGCTTACATTTCACAGTCTCCTGCTAAACAGGAAGTTCGTGAAAATGTTGAAAAAGACGATAAAGTACAACAACGTCCAAACAACAAAAAACGTAAGCACAAAGAGCAACGTGAACAACATCACCATGCTCAAGAGCCACAACAACAGCAACAACCACAACAGGTTCACGAAGAAGTTGTACAGTTATCACGTCAAGAACAACGTGAGTTAAAACGTCAACAAAAACGTCAGCACCCAGATCAGTCACATCAACAACATCAAAATGATGGACAACAAACTGAAAATGCCGTGCCGCGTCGTGACCGTAATAATCAACAACGTCCGAACCGTCCAAATCGCCACCGCGATCCAAGTGTATTGAATGAAAATCAAAATGCACCGGCGGCACCAGTAGTTGTTGATGAGAAACAAATTAAGGTTGATTTGATTGATGCTCCAAAGCATGAAGTCATGAATACAGCCTTAGTAATCAATGTTGATCAGGCACAAAGCGAAATTATTGCTTTGACTCCAGAGCAACCTGTTGAACGCACTGAAACAGCACCTGTTGTTGAAGTTGCTCAAGAGCCCGCTCCAGCACCTGTTGCAGTTGTAGAAGAAGCAGTCCCTGCCAAAGCAGAAGAAACTACTCCTCCTGCAGACAGCAAAGCTCAACCGCAAATTCAACGTGCGAGCAATGACCCTCGTATGCGTCGTCGTGAACAACGCAACGCGAAACGTGCTAAAGCTGCGGTACCATCTATTGCCCCATCGCAAATTCCAACGTTGGCGCAATATACGATTGGTAGCTTGATTCGTCATGTTTATGGTGAAGACTGCACAGTATTGATTGAACAGTTTGGTTTAGTTCCAACATTCAATCGTGCATTGCAGAAGTTTGCTGAACAGTACGCTAGTACGCTAGCAACAGAAGTCGTGTCTGATGCTGAAGACAAAAAGCCTGTTACTCGTGATGCAGAGCTTCCAAGCAACAAGCCATCACAAGAAGCAGAGCCTGCGCCTGTACTTGCATTGACGCCACAAAAAGAGCAAACACCACGTGTTGCTAATGATCCACGTGAGCGTCGTCGTTTAGCAAAACTTGCTGCTGAACAAGCTTTTGAGCAAGTTAAACAACAACACGCTGCACCAGAAGAAGCTGCACCTGTAGCTCCAGCTGTTGAAGAAACGGTTGTTGCTCCTGCTGCTGAAACACAAGCACCTGTTGAGTCAAAACAACAACCGCTTGAGCTTGATCAAGTGGCTGAAGTAGCTCAAAGTGAAACAAACGCAGAAGAAACACCAGCGACAACAGTAGTTGAAGCTCCGGTTGTTAAACAGCCTAAAGCATCTGCAAGAGCAAAAGCTGCCGCAGAACAGGCTGTAGCACCAACAGAAGCTACTACAGAAGTTGAATCAGACGATTCTAAGGCAGATCAGGACAAACCAAGTCGTCCTCCTCGTCGCCCTCGTGGTCGTCCACCAAAGAAAGCAAATCCTGTAGCTGAGTAAATCATTTGCTCAATTGCAGCTAATTTAAACAAACCTAGTCATTTCGATGACTAGGTTTTTTTTGTTATTTTTAACCAATTAGGTTGATTGCACTAGAAGAAAAGTTTTAAAAGCATGGTGAACCATGAAAAACACTGTACTTTTGCCAACGCAACCTTTTTTGGATTGATCGAAAAATAAATAGGATTGATATGAGCCAGACAACACAGACCGATATCATTACGCTTGGTGATGTTGCAACAAGACTTCCTAGCTTCATTCCCAAAGTACCCCATATCCTGAATGGTCTTAAACAGGCTTACTTAAGAACAGCAAATACACCAACGGGATTAGGTGTAGCTTTTGAAAAAGCTGTTAAGCGAAATCCGCAAGGCATTGCTTTATTATTTGAAGATCAAAGTTATTCATATGAAGCTTTAAACGAATGGGCTAACCAGATTTCTCACTATTATCTATCTCTTGGCGCACAAAAAGGTGACGTGATTGCCGTAATGGTTGAGAATCGTTCTGAACTTATCGCTACGATTGTAGGTTTAGCTAAAATTGGGGTAACAATTGCACTTGTTAATACCTCTCAAGTAGGTAAGGTCCTCGCTCATAGTATCAATCTTGTAAAACCAATTGCCGTCATTGCAGGTGAAGAAGTTCGAGCGGTCATTGATGAAATCCGTCAGGACTTAAATGTTCCTAAAGACCGTTTCCATTGGTTTGCAGATCAGGCTACACGTCAAAATGCGGGAACAGCACCTCAAGGTTATGCCAATCTTGCAATAGAAATTGATCAATTTCCAAAATTTAACCCATCGACTACGCAATCTGTTCATGGAAATGATGGCCTGTTTTATATTTATACTTCGGGCACAACAGGTTTACCAAAGGCTGTTATTTTCAAACACAGTCGCTGGACACTTGCCTATGGCACCTATGGTCACATTTTAAACCTTGGCCCAGATGATGTGATGTATGTAACTTTACCGCTTTACCATGCAACAGGTGTCGTAGTTTGCTGGTGTGGTGTGATTGCGGGAAGTTCGACCCTTGCAATTCGACGTAAATATTCAACCAGCGCATTCTGGAAAGATGTTCAGAAATTTAATGCCTCTGCAATTGGCTACGTAGGAGAGCTTTGCCGTTACTTAATGGATGCCCCTCCTACAGAAATTGACCGTGCCCACCGCGTAACCAAAATGATCGGTAATGGCATGCGTCCAAACATCTGGGATAAGTTCAAACAACGTTTTGGTGTACAAGAAGTTCTTGAGCTTTATGCATCAAGTGAAGGCAATGTCGGGTTTAGTAATATTTTTAACTTTGACAACACAGTAGGTTTCTCTCCTACGCCATATGCCATTATTGAGTTTGATAAAGAGAAAAATGAACCTGTCCGCGATAAAAAGGGCTGGTGTAAAAAAGTTAAAGCCGGTGAAATTGGTTTGCTAGTGGGTAAAATTACCAGTCGCTCGCCTTTTGACGGTTATACAGACCCAGAAAAGAATAAATCTGTGATTATGAAAGATGTCTTTAAAAAAGGTGACTCATATTTCAACACAGGTGACCTTGTTCGTAATATTGGTTTCCGTCATGCTCAGTTTGTTGACCGCTTAGGTGATACCTTCCGCTGGAAAGGCGAAAATGTATCTACTACTGAAGTTGAGAACATGGTTTGTGAGTATGACAAGATCGCTGAAGCGGTGGTTTATGGGGTAGAAATTCCAAATACCAATGGTCGTGCTGGTATGGCAGCAATCACACTTGCTGATGGCGCTGAGCTAAATGAGTCTGATTTAACCGAAATGGTGACTATATTTAAAAAATGCCTCCCTGCTTATGCAGTACCCGTGTTTTTACGAGTGCAAGCCAAAGTTGAAACAACAGGTACTTTTAAATATCAAAAGAATAAATTGAAGGAAGATTCGTTTAATCCAAGCAAAACTTCTGAACGTTTACTCGCTTTATTACCTGGTACAAACAGTTATTGTGATGTCACAACTGAAATTTTTGACAACATTCAGGCATATAAATACCGTTTTTAGTTCATTTTTTAGCTAAACAAGAGGAAATCGTGCTTTTTATAGGCAATCATGCAAATGTTTTTGATTTACCTCTTGTGTTAGTTGAATAACTTGCTAAAATACGCGACATCAAAACGATACGGGTCGTTAGCTCAGTTGGTAGAGCAGCGGACTTTTAATCCGTTGGTCCCGCGTTCGAGTCGCGGACGACCCACCACTTATCTGTTTTGAACCTATTTGGGTCGTTAGCTCAGTTGGTAGAGCAGCGGACTTTTAATCCGTTGGTCCCGCGTTCGAGTCGCGGACGACCCACCAAATTCTAAAAAGCCTCTCACTGCGAGAGGCTTTTTTTATTGTTATCTTATTTTAGTTTCATGACTAAAAGATGACGATGCATTTCTTATATAAAATCTCTTTAACCCAATTCATAAAGATTTCTAAGCGTTTAGGAATATAACTTCGGTTCGGATACAAAATATTGAGTGGCAAAGATTGAGCAGTATGTGCACTTAACACTTCAACCAGAGTTCCTTGCTCTATTTTATCCTGAACATCGTAGTATGGAAGTTGAATAATCCCTAGCCCAGCACAAGCTGCAGCAACATAGGCTTCTGTATTATTTACACTTAAAGCACTATCGATCATCACTGTTCCATCTTGATATAAAAATATGCCTTGTTTTTCTCCTACGGCTCCTGCGTAATTAATGAGTTTGTGCTGAGATAGATCTTCTAGTTGTTCAGGAATACCGTATTGTTCTAAATAATGAGGACTTGCACAGTTCACCATAATCAAGTTACCGACGAACTTCGCAATCAAGCTACTATTATCTAGCTGCCCCACCCGAACAACACAATCAATTCCCTTCTCGATCAAATCAGTAATGTCATCTGAGCTATTGAGTTGTAAATAGATATCTGGATAGCGACTATAAAAATCGGAAAGTTCAGGAATAATCACTTGATGCACGATTCGGCTGGGCATTGAAATTTTTAGCGTGCCGCGGTAATGCTGCTTTTGCGTTTGTATGAGTTGTTCGAGCTGTTCATAGTCAAATAATAGATTTTGACATTCAGGCAAGATTCTTTGTCCATCTTGAGTAAGGCTCACCTTGCGTGTAGTTCTATGAAATAAACGTACCCCATAGTGAGTTTCTAATTGTTGAATTGCACTCGTCACTGTAGAGCGAGGTAAATCAAGTTGATTTGCTACTTCACTAAAGCTTTGTCGTTTAGCCACTTCTGAAAAAATAAAAAATTGCTGCAACCGATCCATTTAATTGTTCGTATTTTCTGAATAGTTAAACCAAACTAGCATAATTGATCAAAAATTACCGCCAATCTAGACTAAAAACACATTAAAACAAGTCATCATAGGAACAATCATCATGACAACTCATACTCTGAAAGATAAAGTTGTACTGATTACGGGCGGTGCAAAAAACTTAGGTGGACTTATTAGCCGTAAATTTGCAGAACAAGGTGCAAAAATTGCAATTCACTACAATAGCGCTGAAACTCAAGCAGATGCAGAACAGACGCTCGCAGATGTAACTGCATTCGGTGTAGACGCTGTTTTAATTCAAGCAGACCTAACGGATATTGATAATATTGAAAAGCTCTTCTTAGACACTAAGCAGCATTTTGGCGGAATTGATATTGCCATTAATACAGTTGGAAAGGTTTTAAAGAAATCCTTTTTAGACACCACAGAACAAGAGTTTGATAGCATGAGCGATATCAACTCAAAAATTGCCTACTTCTTTATTCAATCGGCGGGTCGTCATTTAAATGATGGCGGCAAGATCTGTTCAATCGTGACTTCTCTTCTAGCAGCCTACACTGGACTCTATTCAACTTATGAAGGCTTAAAAGCACCTGTTGAGCATTACACTCGCGCTGCATCAAAAGAATTTGGTGATCGTCAGATTTCTGTGACTGCTGTTGCACCCGGACCAATGGATACACCATTCTTTTATGGGCAGGAATCTGCCGAGGCAGTGGCTTACCACAAATCAGCCTCAGCTTTAGGTGGGCTCACCAAAATTGAAGATATTGAGCCATTAGTTCGTTTTCTAGTAACCGATGGTTGGTGGATTACTGGTCAGACGATTTTTGCAAATGGTGGCTACACCACTCGCTAAAATCAAAAAAGCCGCATCTCATAGTGCGGCTTTTACATTGTTTTATTATAAAAACTCTTCTAGTACCGAGTTCAAGAAAATATGTCCCTGCTCTGTACAAGCCAAACGAGAACTATCCTCTACCAGTAGCTTTCTAGCTCGAAGTGAAGTGAGTACCTCATTTAAATGATCTAAGCTTAAGCCTGTACGCTGTTCATATAACTCAGCTTTTACACCATCATTTAGACGTAAAGCATTCATCATAAATTCAAAAGGTAGCTCTTCTGCCTCAATCTTTTTCATTTGCAAATGTTCAGCAGGAACCTTAGCTAAATAGTCTTTTGGCAAACGAGTTTTTTGGAAACGATACACACCATCTGGTCGTGTCACTTTGCCATGTGCACCTGCCCCAATTGCAAGATAATCACCAAACTCCCAATAATTCAAATTATGTGCTGAAGGCAACTCTTTACGCCATGCTGAAACTTCATAATTTATAAAACCATTTGCCTTAAGATATGCCTCACCCTGCTCTTGAATATCTTCAAGCATTTCATCTTGCGGTAAAACGGGTTGAGTACGGAAGAAAACGGTATTCGGTTCAATGGTAAGTTGATACCAACTAATATGAGTGGCACCACTTTCTACAGCAAGCTTTAGATCATAGAGTGCCTGCTCTAGCGTTTGCTCAGGCAAACCATGCATTAAGTCTACATTTACTCGTTTAAAACCAGCCTGCTTTGCTTGTTGAATCGCTTCAATTGCATTGTTTGCAGAATGAATACGACCAAGTTTTTGCAAATGATCAGTATCAAAGCTCTGGACACCAATAGACAAACGATTAATGCCAGCCTCTAAATACCCTGCAAATGGGTCATGCTCTACCGTTCCCGGATTTGCCTCTAAGGTAATTTCGCAGCCATCTTCAAATTTAAGCAATGACTTAAGTTCTGCAAATAACCATACATAACCCTGTGCCGAAATCAGTGAAGGGGTTCCTCCACCAATAAACACACTATGGATCGGACGTCCCTGCGCCATCTCTAGTTGAGTTTCAAAGTCGGCGACCAATGCTTTTAAATAGGTTTGCTCAAGTTCTGACGAAAGTGCTCCGTCTGGTACTGCATGCGAGTTAAAGTCACAATATGGACATTTACGCACGCACCACGGCATATGGATATATAAAGATAGAGGAATAGAAGCAGGGTTTAATACGGCCAAGGAGCAGGTCCAATTTACACAATATTTCTATTTTAACATGACTGCATCAATGGGCTTATGAAAACATACCTTAATTGCTTTAGACTAAATTTAAACATTCTTAAATACTGATAAAAATGATGAAATTCTCTAGTCAACTTTTCCTGATCTTACCCTTAGCTATGGGAATCGGTGTTGCCATGGCTTTTCAGACAGCAATTAATGCTCAACTGCGCGAGCAACTACACTCACCCTTACAAGCAGCTTTATTATCATTTTTCATAGGTACTATTGTTTTAGCGATTATGGTTTTCTTTCAAAGTGCCGAGAAGCCCTCTTTAAGTGAAATATCAAATATTCCTTGGCTTCTTTGGACTGGAGGATTCCTTGGGGTTTATGCAATCAGCATGAGCATTTATACTGCACCTAAGCTTGGTTTTTTAACCTTTACAGGGCTAGTCGTTTTTGGGCAAATCGTTATTTCTATGTTACTTGATCATTTTGGTTGGTTGGGCACAGAAAAGACACCTGTTACATGGCAACGGTTTCTTGGTGGAATCATCATCTTTGTCGGTGTGGTACTCACTTTGCAGCGTTAGCTTCATTTTTTATATTTAAAAAGAGTACCTTTTGTGTCGAATGTCACATCTTTTCGGGCTGAATTAAAACAACTCTTCCACTTAATGCTACCTATTTTAATTACCCAGTTTGCTCAAGCAGGATTCGGGTTAATTGACACTATTATGGCTGGGCATTTATCTGCAACCGATTTAGCAGCAATTGCTGTAGGGGTCGGTTTATGGGTTCCAATCATGCTCCTGTTCAGCGGCATTATGATTGCAACAACACCTTTGGTCGCTGAAGCAAAAGGCGCAAGAAATACAGAGCAGATCCCTGTCGTTGTTCGTCAGTCATTGTGGGTTGCTGTCATTTTAGGTGTACTGGCAATGCTCATTTTGCAGCTTATGCCGTTTTTCTTGCATGTGTTCGGCGTACCAGAGAGCTTACGACCTAAAGCAAGCTTGTTCTTACATGCAATTGGTTTAGGGATGCCAGCTGTCACCATGTATGCAGCACTACGTGGCTATTCAGAAGCATTAGGCCATCCACGCCCTGTCACAGCTATTAGCCTATTAGCTTTAGTTGTATTGGTCCCTCTTAACATGATCTTTATGCATGGATTAGGGCCAATACCTGCATTAGGTAGTGCTGGCTGTGGTTTTGCAACCTCCATTTTACAATGGCTCATGTTGATTACATTAGCTGGCTATATTTATAAAGCTTCGGCTTATCAAAACACGTCTATTTTTGGCCGATTTGATAAAATTAATATGGCTTTAGTTAAAAGAATTTTACAGCTTGGTCTACCAATCGGTTTAGCTGTGTTCTTTGAGATTAGTATTTTTAGTACAGGTGCATTGGTCCTTAGCCCTCTTGGTGAAGTATTTATTGCCGCACACCAAGTCGCAATTTCCGTTACCTCTGTACTGTTTATGATTCCGCTTTCACTAGCCATTGCCTTAACCATTCGCGTGGGAACGTATTATGGTGAAAAGAACTGGGCTGCAATGTACCAAGTACAAAAAATTGGTCTCAGCACAGCAATATTTTTTGCCATATTAACCATGACTTTTATTGCTCTAGGCCGTGAACAAATTATCTCGATTTATACTCAAGACTTAAACGTAGCTCCTGTTGCGATGTATTTACTCTGGTTTGCAATGGCATATCAGTTGATGGATGCATTACAAGTGAGTGCCGCAGGCTGTTTAAGAGGTATGCAAGATACTCAAGCACCAATGTGGATTACGCTCATGGCATATTGGGTGATTGCTTTCCCTATTGGGCTTTATTTAGCGCGTTATACCCATTGGGGCGTGGCAGGTGTGTGGCTAGGTTTGATTATTGGTTTGAGCATTGCTTGTGTTTTATTACTTTCAAGGCTTTATTTAAATACCAAACGTTTAAGCCAAACCTAATAAAAAAGCCGATGAAACATCGGCTTTTTTATTTTATGCAGACTTTGCCCGCGGACTTGCTCCAATTTGCCAGACAAAGGGTAAATCGGTACGGTTCACTTCCCAATCGCCAATGACCTTTTCTTTATAGATGAGTGGATTATGAGAAGAGACTGTTCGTGCATTACGCCAGAAACGGTCGAGTTGTTTAACCTGACTACTTGCCGATGCACCTAAAGCGTTAAATAACTGGCTAGTTAAATCCAATACCAAATTAGAAATCACCACCTGCCCTTGTGCCGACTCAAGCTCGGCATCTACATTAAACTGATGTTCTTTCACCTCTAACTCACTAAAGTGACTTTCATAAGCCTTCTGTAAGGCTTCTGCTGTTTTAATCGTAATTGCTAGACTTCCATAGGCTTGAGCCGAGGCTTTACCCACCACCTGTAAAACTTGTGGGTCGTGACGAACAAGGTCACCATTACCATGACTAAAAATACGCTTTCGCTCACGTATTTCTTGGCTAAAAGTTTCGACCGCGGCATGTGCAATCCCTGTTAGAGTTGCAAGGTGTACTACTTGATAGAAAGCAGTTTGATATTTAAAACGCTGGTCAAATGGAATAAGATGCGATGCTGGTAAATGAACCTGATGCACTTTTAAAGTACCACTGCCCGTTGTCTTTTGACCAAAGCCATCCCAATCATCAATCACACTTACCCCAGTTTCATGGCGATAAATAGCAGCAATCACATGACGGTCATTCACTTCATCGTAAGCAAATAAATCGATCCAGTCAGCAAAAATACTTCCTGTCGAATAGTACTTTTCACCATTCACCACCAAGTTACCCGAAGCATCTTTGGTTACTCGGGTAACGACATCACCAATCTGTACATTTCCAACTTCGGTCCATGCGTTTCCAACTAAATCACCTTGTACAAAACGCTGAAACCAGACTTCCTGCGAATGCTCTTTATGCGCAACTAAACGATCTTCGACAAAAGCAAAGTGTCCACGCAACGCTTGCACAATATTCGAATCTGCTTGCGCCAATTCTGCTAAAAGCTGGAAAAGTTGCGGCAATGACACCCCGTCTCCACCATATTTAACCGGAACACGTACCGCACCTAACTTGAGTTCTTTTAACCATTGAATCGGTTCAAAAGGCAAAATTCGTTCTTTTTCCCGTTGAATTGCACCTTGGGCAATTTTTTCAAAAACTGGACGAAATCTACTTGCTACTTTTTCATAATCGGCGCCTACCGATAGCTCTTCTAATTCAATTTGGGTAATTGTCATCTTTATTCTCCTAATCTTATTTTTTCTTCACTTTAGCTCCATGCATGACGAGGTGGATGGATGCCATTGAGGTAGTAATTACCGACAATGTGATATTTCCAACGCACTGGATCATGCAAGGTATGAGTACGCGCATTACGCCAATGGCGGTCCAGATTAAGCTCTGACAAAGTAGAACGTGTTCCAGACAACTCAAAAAGCTTATTCGCTGCTAAAATCGCAACTTCTGTAGTGAGTACTTTTGCTTCTGCAACTAGTAATGTCGCTTGATTTACCTGCTCTTCTGTCGTGTCGGCAATCGCTTGATCAATCGCATCTCCTGCTAAATCTAATACCGCTTCTGCTGCACGAAGTTTTATTTTTAAATCACCAATGTTTGCAATCGTATAGGGATCATCGCTCGCTTTTTCCAAACCTGAATCGACCCATGCACGGCTATGATTTTTGACATAGTGAATTGTTTCTTCAATGGCGCCACGTGCAATACCAGCGTCGACAGCAGCTTGAATAAATTGTGAAATTGCACCTGCTGGTGTAGGACGTTCGAAAGCCTGATAAATCGGAATTAAATATTCTTCACGTACTGGAACTTGATTAAGTTCAACGGTCCCACTGGCTGTGGTTCTTTGCCCGAAACCAGACCAGTCATTAATAATATTCACCCCAGAAGTTTCCCGAGGAACGAGTGCAGCATAAGGCTGCCCTTGTTCATTCACAGCAACAATTGGAACCCAATGTGCAAGCAATGCACCTGTTGCAAAAAACTTCTTCCCATTAATTTCATAACCATGCTCGGTCTTTTTTAATGTGGTAGTGAGGTCAGCCACCGTTTTGCTATGTTTTTCTGAAAAAGCATTGCCAAAACGAATCCCTCTCAACACTAAGTTAAAGAAGAACTGTTGTTGTTCTGGGCCTGCATCAAGACGTAAATGCTCAATAAAAGCCAAGTGATTTTGGGGAAGCTGTGCAAGAGATGGATCAACACTCGCAATTGTCTTGATGACCTCAGCCAAGGTTCGATATTTGACTTGTGCACCACCAAATTGCTTAGGAACCGTAATGGCCCATAAGCCGCTTTGTGAAAACTGTTGAATTTCATTTAGAGGTAAACGGCGCTCCTTGTCTCGATCGGATGCTTCGTGTGCGAACTCTTGCGCAAGTTGTTTGGCAACCTCAATTGCTTCTTCATCAGAACGAATAATATGCGCATCTTTTGACTGCTCAAACACAGATAAAGGAACCGCCTGAGACCGCCCATGGGCTGAACTTAAACTTGTCATAACTTTTGTTATCTCTATTTTTATTTAACCTGTCATTCACATTAGCACCAAAAAAACAGACACTTTATATATATTAAAGCTTTGTTTATGAAATGGATTTTCACAAGCTTTTCATATTTTTTACTATAAAAATAACATTTTGTTTTTCGAAAATTTTCTTACATGAGATAAACAATTTCATATAGGCTTTTTAAGCTTTGTCACCTATGATCAAAACTAGGCAATATTATGTTGTAGTCAATGAGGTATCGAAGATATGGCAAAGAATGCAAGTTCACCCGGCAAACGATTTATGAAACTTGCAGGAATGACCGCGAGCATTGCAACAAAAACCGTTTCTAACTCGATTCGAAACTTGACCGCAGATGAAGAGCAAAAGCTGGCTTCAAAAACCAAGTTATTTCAAGATATTGGTTTGCAAATTGCCGACACCTTAGGTGAAATGAAAGGCGCCGTCATGAAAGTCGGCCAAATTGCATCTCAATATAAAGATATTTTCCCACCCGAAGTCGCCAAAGCAATTTCAAAGTTACAACGCCAAGCCCCAGCCATGCCTTTTGCTGCCATTCAGCAACAAGTTGAACGTGAGCTTGGAAAACCGCTCAATGTTGCCTTTAAATCTTTTGACCAAGAACCTTTTGCAGCTGCTTCAATTGGCCAAGTTCACAAAGCTACCCTACCTAGTGGCGAACAAGTTGTAGTGAAAGTGCAATATCCGGGTGTTGATGAGGCCTGTGAAAGTGACTTAAAACAAGTGCGTTTAGCCCTTCGTTTAATGGGCGTACTTAAAATTGATAAAAAGCTACAAGATCAGCTTTTTGCAGAAATTCAGGATAGTCTTTCAGCAGAACTTAACTATGAAATCGAGGCTCAAAACCTTGAAGTTTTTAAAACCTTTCATAGCCAGTTAGATGACAAAATTATCATCCCTACTGTTTATAAAGATTACTCTTCAAGACGTATTTTAACCTTGAGCCTCGAACAAGGTGACAGCATTGAAACTGCCAGCGCTTGGCCTATTGAAATTCGAAATACGATTGGACGTCGTTTGATTCGTGCTTTAGGTCAGGAAATGTTCTTTTTAAAACGTTTTCACTGTGATCCTCACCCGGGTAACTTTGCCTTCCGCCAAGATGGCAGTGTCATTATTTATGACTATGGCAGTGTTAAAACACTTTCAAATGAAATTGTGTATAGCTTTAAGCGTTTAGTAAATGCAGCTCGTCATGAAGATATTGAGCTTATTGAAACTGAGTTACTTGAGCTACATTCACTAGCCGAAAAAGGCAAATTCCCGAGCGACCTTTATAAACTCTGGATTGAAGTGTTATTACGTCCGCTTACCACCACTTATGATTTTGCCGAGAACTCATCACATCATGATGGCATGTTGCTTGTGAAAAAATCTTTGAAGTACTGGGATGTCTTTAAGCCTTCACCAGATACCTTAATGGTCAACAGAACCATTTCAGGACACTACTGGAACCTCATTCACTTAAAAGTACATGACAATTTGAATGGACTATTTGAAGAGCTTGTCCCACCTTCTAACTAACTTAATTTACTGATCAATGTAGCCTTCTAGGGGTTACATTGACTTTTTAATTGTTATGTTATAACATTTCTTTAATCAAAAATAATTTAGGACAATCTCTCATGCGTAAAGATATTCATCCTGCTTATCAACAAGTGTTATTTCATGACACCAATGCAGACGTGTACTTCTTAATTGGTAGTACTCTTCAGTCTAAACAAACCAAAGAATATCAAGGAAAAGTCTATCCTTATGTAACCCTTGATATTTCAAGTGCATCTCACCCTTTCTACACAGGTGAAGTACGTCAAGCAAGTAACGAAGGCCGCGTTGCAACATTTAATAAACGCTTCGCTCGCTTTAATCGTAAGAGTTAATCTTACGTTAAGATTTGATCAATACACTTAAATCATTGGAAGCCTAAGACTATCTCCTCCACTTAGGCTTCTTTTTTTATGTGTATTTTTTCAATCTTTTTATGTTGTGTATAAAAGAGAACTTATCCACAACTTGTATAAAAACTCTTCTTATTTTTCCCACAACTCATCATTTTTTTTTGCATTCGCCGAGCTTTCAAAGTTGCTATTCGATGCTATGCTTGAACCCTCATTTAATAGGAAGTTTAAGATAATGGCACAAGAGTTACTTGCACAATTACAAGCAGGCACAGCAAAATTTTCAGACGTTTTAGCTCATATTGAAGCACGTTACCAACATACTCCAACAGCTTTTCAAAATGGCGCACAGCATAATGCTGCGACTGAAAATCAAGGCAGTGCAAAAGTTTTCTCTTTTGCCAAGTTACAAGGTTTAGACCAAGCTCAAACTTTAAGTTTATTTGCAGAGCACTACGCATCTGTATTGGCTACACCTGAGGGAACTGATCATCAGAATATTCGTCAGTTTATGCAAAATGGTTGGGATGGTGTGAAGTTTGAAGGTCAGGCTTTGGCTGAAAAAGCTTAATCATTTTTTAGCACAGCCTCAAATTATGAGATTTTCTAAAGCCTGTTAATAGGCAATGCCTCACTTTTGAGGGCAAAAGTGACAAAACCCTTTGTTACGCTGATGCTACATCCATGTAGCACAGCGAAACGACGGCATCCATGCCGTCTATCACGATAGTAAATGACTAATTATTAATTAAATTATTTGATTAATCTCTTATATTCGATACTCGACAACGTCATTCGCAGCCTGCGTGGTTTCTATAAAAGATAGTTTTTACAACGCTTAAGATAAATGCTTACAGTGAACAGGTTCTGCGAATGACAGATGCTTTTGGTTACTTTGGGCGAAACCAAAGTAACAGAATTAGCTACTCCCATTAGAAACTAAACAGTAAAACCCCGCCGCAAATACCTAAAAAGTCATGCTTGTATCTACTCAGCCAAAATCAATTGCCTGCTACCCAATAATAAGTCGCCAACCCCAAACACGTAAAAATTAACGATCCAATTAAATGAATGGAAATTCCCAACATCGCCATTCCCAACTTACCACTTTGTAATAAAGTGACGATCTCAATCGAGAACGTTGAAAACGTAGTTAAAGCACCACAAAAACCCGTAATCACAAAGAGCTTATAATTCGGGCTTAAATCACTTTGAGAAAAGTAGGCAATCGCAAAACCAATAATAAAACCACCGACCAAATTAACAGTGACAGTACCGAGTGGAATTTGCGGGTAAATCGGGTTAAGTTTTAAACCTAAAAACCAACGTAACCACGCCCCTAGAACTGAGCCTAGAGCAATTGAAAGTAGAGAATAATACATAAGACCACCCCTTTAGATAGACGCTAAAAGAGCAAAAAATAATGAAGGAAAATATGACATAGCGTACTCCAAAAATAAGCAGAGTACGCAATAACCTACGTACCCAGTGATATATAAATACATGAGGGTAACGTAGGCATCATTAGCCAATACGGCGGTTTGTCAGGGGAGGAATGCCATCTCCCCGTTTTAAGTATATTAGATCATCTTGAATTTGATTTAAATATACTTTGTAAAATCATGGACGTTCATCGTATTGCGGTAAATCGTCACGAATGCATTCCCACTCTGCCTTAGAGGCAGCAAAAATATGCATTGTCGGTTTTTGCTCTAATGGCGTATCTAGTGTCCCAATTCTTACACGATACAGTTCAGGCTGAGCATCACGCGAACTAATCAAAGGTGAACCACATTCGCTACAGAACCAGCGGTACACACCTTCCACAGCGAATTTTTTAACTAAGTTTTCACCTTGGGTGATTTTAAAATCTGTACTTTTAACAGGAGCATTCGTGGCAAATGCTGTTCCATTGGATTTCCGGCAGCGTTGACAATGGCATTGAATGATATCCCCGATATCGCCTTTAATTTCATAGCGAATACCTTGGCACAAACAACTTCCTTGATAGACTGGTGATGCTTGAGACATGTTCTCGTAAATCCTATTATTATTGATCGCTCAAAAATAACACTTTTCACATATCAAAAATAGCACCAAATTCGCTGTTATTTTTCTAAGAATAAATGCACGCCTTCACCAGCCGCTCGCCCTGTAGCAAAGCATGCTGTAAGTAAATATCCACCTGTAGGCGCATCCCAATCTAGCATTTCACCACAACAAAACACACCTGAGATTTGTTTAAGGCTCAAGTTCTCAGTTAATGCTTTTTGCTTAATACCACCAGCACAACTAATCGCCTCTTCAATAGGCCTAAAGCCATCTAACTTGATTTGAAGTACTTTAATTTGCTGAGCCATAGTCTCTGGTTGACTCCATAACGCTTTATCAACGACTTCTCTAATTAAGTTAATTTTAGCTGTGTCTAAGCCTGCTTTACGCCAGATATTGGTGAGCGATTGTTTTTTACCACCCTGCAATTTTTTAATTAACTGTGACAACTCTACATCGGGCAATAAATCTAAAAATAGATTTAAGCTTTTCCCTTGTTTTTGCTGTTCTCGTAAAGCTCGTCCAAGTTTATAAATGACACCACTCTCTAAACCATAGTGAGTAATCACAATATCGCCATGAGTAACTTGGCTAGGTTCAACCCACGCATTGATACGCTTTAAAGGTTCACCAAAACAGCTTTCCATAAAAGTAGACCAAGCATGCAACACCCCGGCATTACTTGGCTGGAAAGGCTCAATATCAGATTGATTAACCCATTGCTGCCATGCACCATCACTACCTAATTGTGACCAAGACACCGCACCGCAGGCCAATACAACCGCATCGTATTGCTGAGTAAAATTTTCAGTGCTTTGATTATTTTGGTTTTCTAAAGTCACCGTTGTACGTTGCAAATCAATACAACGATGACGATAAAAGAATTTAACTTGTTGCTCTGCTAAGCGCTTGAGCCAAGCACGCAGTAAAGGAGCAGCTTTCATCTCGACAGGGAAAATGCGACCTGAGGTGCCCACATAAGATTCAATTCCCATGCTTTTCATCCAGTTCTGAATCCAGACTGCATCCCATTTTTCAACCCACGGTTTGAGCCATTCTACATGGTCATAACGTTCAATGAACTGTGCTAAAGGTTCAGCATGTGAGATATTTAAGCCCGTTTTACCTGCCATCAAAAACTTGCGTGCCGCTGAAGGTTTTTGTTCATAGACATCAATATCATAAGCGTATTGGCTTAGTACCTCAGCAGCCATAAGACCTGCTGGGCCTGCTCCAATAATGGCAACCCGCTTATTCGCCATGTGATTGCCCTTGCAATGGCGCGAACTCATCAAATCGAGTTTGATAACCTTCAGGCTTGGTCATAATGAGCTGCTGACAAAGCTCACCACGTTCTAAATACTTAATTTCAAAATGGGTACGTGCAGAGGTTTGAGCAATTTTTTCTTTTTGGTAAGGCAGCTTCCATACATTTAATAACTGCTGCTCTGCCTCTTCAATATATTCGGGAATATTACTTGCCAGAGTAATGGTTCCACCTGTTTGCAGACGCGAGATTAAGAACTCAAAAAATGGCATGTTTAACCAGCGCTGTGCTGGATTATGTGGTTCTGGATTTGGGTAGAGAATAAAGAAATGTTCAACCTGAGCTGGATGCAAAGCATGCACGACCCAAGGTAAAGCATCTGCATGTACAGGCACCAAGTTATCTCTTGGTTCCAAACCATGCTGTTTTTGCATTGCCAAGAATTTTTCTCGGGTTCGTTCAATTGCATACAACGTGTGCTGTGGCTGTTGCCCACTAAAAAGCAAAGCATGTTTGCCCTTGCCCGCTCCAATTTCTACACAAATCGGGGTATTTTCAATTGGAGTAAAATCACGAGGCGCTTGCATACGTTGTGCTTGAAATTGACGAATCGGCATAATCACATCAAACTAAATAAAAATCGGCATAAGTCTAACAAGTCACCTGACTTTTGCCTAATCTATTTCTCTTCACTTTGAGGATATCACTTTATGCCACGTACATTTCCCTGCCCACGTTGTGGTGAACCAAGTGTTTGGGAAGGCAATGAATTTCGTCCATTTTGTTCTGAACGTTGTAAATTAATTGATTTAGGCGCTTGGGCAAATGATGAATATAGACTGCCTACCCAAGATGCTCCTCAGCAAAACAAGGGTAGTCAAAATGAAGATGATTATGAAGATTAACCTGCTTTACCCGCGACAAACGGGTTAAATTGCTTTTCATAGCCAATGGTACTCATTGGACCATGTCCAGAAATAAACTGAGTATCATCTGGCAAACTAAAACACTCACGTTTAATCGATTCAATCAGCTGCTCATGGTTACCACGTGGGAAGTCTGTTCGTCCAATCGAACCTTTAAACAGAACATCGCCTGTCCAAAGTAAGCCATGGTTTTTATTATAGAAAACTACGTGACCTGGCGTATGCCCTGGAGCAAAGCGTACTTCAAATTCATCTTCACCCAATTTGAGTACTTCACCACCTTCAAGCCATTGATCGACTTTGACAGGTTGTGGAATCGGGAAGCCATAACGTGCTGATACTTCCTGAATTATATCTAGCCAGAACTGATCTTCTTTGTGTGGACCAATAACCGGAACGCTCCATTCTTTGGCAAGCTCACCTACTGCTCCTGCATGATCTAAATGCCCATGAGTTAGCCACAGAGCCTTCACTTTTAAACCTAAGGCTTCTACTTCTTTTTTCAAAACCGCAGCATCGCCACCTGCATCAATCAAAACTGCTTCTTTCGTTTCACTGTCCCAAACAAGGGAACAGTTTTGAGCAAATGCAGTAACGGGAACAATTTTGACTTGCAGCATAAGAACCTCTGGCTAAAACGCAATTAACGGTGGGCTAAGGTATGGGTAAGGGCATCAAGATTAGCCTGAACTAAACCTGCAAGCAAATCAATATGAGCCTGATCGCTATTTAAAGCTGGAATATAAGCATAACTACCACCACCTGCTTCTTGAAACAACTCTGCATTTTGAATAGCTAACTCTTCAAGTGTTTCTAAACAATCGGCAGAAAAAGCTGGGCTTAATACCTGAACAGACTTAACACCTTGCTTCGCCCAATCTTGTAAAAGCAGGTCTGTATAAGGCTTAACCCATTCTTGTTTTCCAAAACGTGATTGGAAGCTAATTGCCCATTCATCATCTTTTAAATGTAAGGCTTGCGCGACTAGCTTTGCTGTAATACGACAACGATCTGCATAAGGGTCGCCTTTGTCTGCATACGGCTGTGGAATCCCATGAAATGACATCAAAAGTTTTTCAGGTTTACCATGCTGCTCTTGGTAGGCTAAAACGCTTTCTGCCAAGGCTTGAATAAACATAGGATGCTGATAATAGTCTTTAATGATGGTCAGACCCGGCAAGTTCCGCTGAGCTGGAATCCACTTGGCAAATGCGTCGTATAACGGCGCTGTAGACGTTGCAGAATATTGAGGGAATAAAGGTAATAAAATGACATGCTCTTGCGGATTCGTCGCCAATTTTTCTAAAACTTTATCAATACCCGGATTACCGTAAGTCATTGCGGGTAAAACCGTTAAATCAAACTGTTTATTTTCTTGTTCTAAATAAGCCTGCACACGTTTGGTTTGTTCAAACACAATTTCGCGCATTGGCGAATCTGTTGACCATACCGAAGCATACGCATGCGCTACTCTTTTCGGGCGAAAAGGTAAAACAAACAGATTTAAAATAATCCACCAAATGAATTTTGGTATTTCGATCACGCGTGAATCAGATAAAAACTGTTTTAAAAAACGGCGCACCGCAGGCACAGTCGCCTCATCTGGTGTGCCTAAATTCGCTAAAATGACAGTAACTTTCGGTTTTTGTTCAAACGACATGTGTAAATGCCTTTCAGTTCATCTTATGACACTAATGTAACAGTTTTCAGTGTCATATATAAATTGAATCGCTCTAAGCTTTTAATCGAACGCCTCGATGGTTCCATTTATAACTAAGCAATATCTTTTGAGCTTTAGTGGTTAGTTTCCAGAGGTCATATGATTGCTCAGTTTGCGTTGGGACAATCCAACCTTGTGATTGCATTTGTTTTTTAATTCGAAACAGTGCCTTATGATTAATCTGTGCGCAAGCCACCGCATGTGCACGAGGTAATTCCTGACGAGCATCTTCCAAGCCTGCCTGATTTAAATATTCATTCAGACAAATTCCAAAATTCTCTTCTGGTACAGCTGTTTCAAAGCGCTTTGCCAGCACGCTCAACAACTGAGACCATGTCATTTGTCTCTCTCGTTTAAGCTCTTTAAAGTTGCCATCCTGAAATGCTTGAATCTGATATTCAAATGCAAAAATATCTTGCGGTGCAACTTCCTTTAACTGTATTGATGGCTCGGTTACTCGCTGTTCTAAATGCAAAATTTTACTTCTTAAGAGTCTAATTTCATCTTCTAACTGCTGAGCTTGATGAGCAGGAACCCAACCTTGTCCCAGATGTTGTTCAACCATTAAAGGTATATTTAAACGGACAGCCAACTCCAATTCACGTGGAGTTTTAAAGTAAAAAATATGCTTTGCTTCGTGTAATAACTTTTTTCTAAATGCGAGAAATTTATCTTTAACTTGTGGATGTGTTTCTTGTAAATCTATTTCACGACTTTCAGGCTGTTCATGCATGAACACAATAATAGGTTTAGCCTGACTTAACGCATATTCATATTCTAAAGACAGATAACTCACACCAGAAATCGATTGTTCTCCATACTGACTTCCCAGAAGTAAGATTACATAATCACATTCATCAATTTGTCGACGTGCAAGTGTAGTTGTTAAAGGTGTTCGATGCTCTAGTCCCCAAGCAAAGAAACCCATCCCCACCAAGGTTTGAGACAAAACCATTCGCTCTGGCTGCATATCGCGGCCAGAAGTTGAAATAAAAATCTGATAGCGTGTATCGAGCATAACAATACCCTTTCGCCCCACGATCTGTATGTGACTTAAAATCAGCCAAGATCATGAACCGCCCCAAATAAAATAATAAATATAAAAAAACACTATTTTCTAAATGATATCAAAAAGATCAATTCAGATTATGAAGTGTCCAAGTTAACTCTTGTGGAATCATATGTTGTAAAACTGGTTGCAATGCCTCGGCATTATTACCGCTGACATAACATTCAATACGTGCAACATTCTGACCTATTTGGTCACATAATAACGCATTTTTTATTAAAATACGGGCTGTTTGTCGGGCAACTGCGAATCCCGAATCAACCAGTGTGAATTGGTTATCAAAAAGATGATGAATTGCTTCATTTAAGAAAGGATAATGCGTACAACCGAGCACTAAATAGTCTGCACCTTGCTCAGCGGCAGGCTGTAAAACCGCTTTTAATGCCGCTAAACACGCCTCTCCCATTTGCTGTCCCGCTTCTACACAAGGAACGAGTTCAAGGCTGGTTAAGGTCATCACTTTAACACCCGCCGGAACAGCAAACTTCTCGACAACATCTTTAATGAGTTGTCCACGAAAAGTAGCAGGTGTGGCCAACACAGCAACCACTTTAGAACGTGTCTGTAATACGGCAGGTTTTAATGCTGGAACTAACCCTACGATTGGAAAGTGTTCACCATAATGTTCACGTAAATGGTCAAGACTAAATGCTGAAGCGGTATTACAGGCAACCACTGCAATTTTACAACCTTGGCGGTATAACCAATCGACTGCGCGAGCTGTGAGCTCTCTAATTTCTTCATCAGAACGTGGGCCATAAGGAACGTAGGCTGTGTCGGCATAATACACAATGCGTTCATTCGGCAAATATCTAGCTATTTCTGCTGCAACTGACATTCCCCCAATTCCCGAATCAAAAATACCAATTGGGGCATCTGCTGATGCTTTAGGCATAGGTTCTAGATCGGTAAATAGAGGTTGTATGGCGGTCATAGCTGTACTGAAGTGTCAGAAAATTTCACTTCCTAAAGCTTAAACCTCAAGTGCCTAATTGCAAGAGCAAATTACCACTTTTTAACTCTAAAACGGTTTCACCATTCTCTTTTTCGATGAGTGTTCCATAGTTCACTAAGTGATAAAAAGACTGGCGTTGAATAAGCGCATTAATTCCAAATCGGACATGCACATAAGGACGTAACTCCCCTGCATATTCACGCATAAAAATTGGATGTTCAGCATCAACCAAAATCACATCTTGATTGGTCGTGGTCAGTTGTAAAAATTGATCACCTGAAATTTCAACTTGATCGACCTGATTGACTAATAAAGGTTCATCTTCAACCTCAATTTCAATTTGTTCTACGGGGGTTTTCAGGTAGAATTTCCCTTCTTCTTTCCATAGGACTTTGGTAAATAGATCTAATAGGGCTTGGCGCTTAATTAATTGACCTTCGTGCCACCATTCTCCATTGGCTTTAACCGTCAAATCCATTTTGCCGCAATGCTTTGGATGCCACTGCTCTAAAGGTGGAATTGACCTTTTGTGACTTTGCTGTACACCTTTTAAGTATTGTGCAATGTTCATTAAGTTTTTATCATCAGATAACGGTATTTTTCCCATATCCGATGGGGAATTATTTTGATTTACCATAGTTTATGCCTTGCTGACGAAAAAATATGACGACTCAGCCAATTGGCTAGATCATGGTTTAAAACTATACTAGCCAAAACGATAAAAGGCACAATAGCATATTTGCGCCTATGGATTAAAACACTCACGGCAGCACCGAATTTCTGAATATGACGGTTGCCACCTTTAAGTATTGAGGAGTCCTACATGGAACACATCGAACGTGAATCGATGGAGTTTGACGTTGTCATCGTAGGTGCAGGACCTGCCGGTCTGTCTGCTGCGATTAAGATCCGTCAATTAGCGATTGAAAAAAACTTACCCGATCTTTCTGTTTGTGTAGTTGAAAAAGGCTCTGAAGTAGGTGCGCATATCTTGTCTGGTGCTGTGCTTGAGCCACGTGCCATCAATGAACTTTTCCCGAACTGGAAAGAAGAAGGCGCGCCTCTTAACGTACCTGTAACTGAAGACAAGACATTCTTCTTACTTTCAGAAACCACTTCTAAAGAAGCACCACATTGGATGGTTCCTAAAACCATGCATAACGATGGTAACTACGTTATCTCTCTAGGTAACGTTGTTCGCTGGTTAGGTCAAAAAGCTGAAGAATTAGAAGTTTCTATCTTCCCTGGCTTTGCTGCATCTGAAGTGCTTTACCATGAAGACGGTACTGTAAAAGGTATTCAAACTGGTGACATGGGTATTGGTAAAGATGGCGAACCAACACATAACTTTACTCCAGGCTATGAACTTCACGCTAAATACACTCTCTTTGCTGAAGGTTGTCGTGGTCACTTAGGCAAACGCCTCATTGCTAAATACAACCTTGATAAAGATGCTGATCCTCAGCACTACGGTATCGGGATTAAAGAGCTTTGGGAAATTGACCCAGCAAAACATAAACCGGGCTTAGTGATGCACGGTGCTGGTTGGCCATTGGCTGAGACTGGTTCTTCTGGTGGTTGGTGGTTATACCACGCTGAAAACAACCAAGTGACTTTGGGTATGATCGTGGACTTGTCTTATGAAAATCCACACATGTATCCATTCATGGAAATGCAGCGCTGGAAAACTCACCCACTGATTAAACAGTATTTAGAAGGTGGTAAGCGTATTTCTTACGGCGCACGTGCTGTAGTGAAAGGCGGTTTCAACTCATTGCCTAAATTGACTTTCCCAGGCGGTTGCTTAATTGGTGATGACGCAGGTTTCTTAAACTTTGCAAAAATCAAAGGCTCACACACTGCCATGAAATCAGGCATGTTATGTGGTGAAGCTGTATTTGAAGCGATTGCTGCTGGTGTAGAAAAAGGCGGTGACCTTGCGATTGCACGCGTTACTGAAGGCGAAGATTTATTCGTTAAAGAATTAACTTCATACACTGACAAATTTAACAACAGCTGGTTAAAAGAAGAGCTTTATAACTCTCGTAACTTTGGCCCAGCAATGCATAAATTTGGTCAATGGATTGGTGGTGCATTTAACTTTATCGACCAAAACGTCTTTAAAGTGCCATTCACTTTGCATGACTTGAAGCAAGACTTTGCTGTATTGAAAACTGTCGATGCAACTAGCTTCAAGCCAAACTATCCAAAACCGGATGGCAAGCTTACATTTGACCGTTTATCTTCTGTGTTTATCTCAAACACTGTACATGAAGAAAACCAGCCAGCTCACTTGAAGCTTACTGATCCTTCAATTCCAGTGAACGTAAACTTACCGAAATGGGATGAGCCTGCACAGCGCTACTGCCCTGCTGGTGTTTATGAAATTATGGAAGATAATGATGGCTCTAAACGCTTCCAGATTAATGCAGCGAACTGTGTTCACTGTAAGACTTGTGACATTAAAGATCCATCTCAAAACATCACGTGGGTAACGCCAGAAGGCGGCGGTGGTCCGAATTATCCTAATATGTAATAAAAAAGCCCCGATTATTCGGGGCTTTTTTATTGGAATTCACTTATTGAAAAGGCGGTATTTTTGCTACGTTTAAATTGAGGTTCTTTTTATAAAAAATAAATGAGCCTAATAAAAACAGGCCAAGAAAACCAAAGTTTCGCGCTAAATCGAAGTACCAAACTGACTTACCGAACAATAAATCAATAACTAACATAAGCCCCATAAAACTTGTATGTAAAATCAGACTCATCTTTATTTTTGGTTCTGGAGCAAAATATGTATTTCTATAACCCAACAGAATTGAGCCAAAAATAACAACAGTAACTAAAATAATGACAGCAACAGTTTCAGATAACCAAGAAGTTTCTAGATTTAATAAAATGGCAATACAGAAAAACCAAAGAAAAATAAATAAGCTTCGTTTTACAAAATATTCATTCATTTTTATACGTCATTTATATACTTAATTTTATAAATTATATAACGATTCTTATTTGTAAAAAATTATCATTTCAAATTAAATTTGAATTATTAATGGCTTCTAATCATCGTTATTAGAAGCCTTATTATTGTATTACCCTTTCTTCACCAAATAATGAAATTCTTTATGCCCATTTTCATCTAAGCGTTCTTCTTGCAAAAGCAACTCATGGCCTAAATGCATACAAAATTTAGGAATATCCCACGAGGTCGAATTATCTGTTGCGAAGACTTCAACCACATCGCCAGATTTAGATTTACGGATGGCTTGATGCAACATCATGACAGGTTCCGGACAACGTAAACCACGCGTATTGAGTTGTACAGTAGGTGAAATGGGTTGCTCTGACATAACAAACTCGAACAAATAGAATTTTCACATTTTAGCATAAACAAATTACTGCGCTGTTAACTGTAACTGGCTTTTACATAACAATATACGTTTTGTCTTTTAGCTTGTTTTATAGATGCATAAGCATGTTTTCTTCGGTATGATTCAAAGTATTCATTTGATAGATTGAGTCTTTAGGAAAGATCATGCAAGAGGAACCAAGTCCGTCGTGGGGAATGCGCGGCTTACGAAAATGGTTAGGCACAGCACCAGAAACCCGTGATGAATTATTAAAATTAGTCCAAAATTCACGTCGCTTTTTAGAACCAGATACTGTTGCCATGCTTGAAGGTGTTCTTGACCTTCCAGCTACAAAAATTCGTGAAGTCATGACACCACGAACAGCAATGATCAGTTTGCAAGAAGATGATCAGTTACTTGATATTCTTGATGTATTGGTCGAGTCTGCTCACTCACGCTTTCCAGTCTTCTCTTCTGATCAGCCTGATAATGTTGTCGGGATTTTGCTCGCAAAAGATTTACTGCCGTTTCTAACCGAACCGAATACCAAAGTCGATATTCGAGTTCTTATGCGTCAACCCTTATTTGTTCCAGAAAGCGCACGTTCCGATCAGGTTCTACGCATGTTGAAACATACTCAGACTCACATTGCTATTGTGATTGATGAATATGGTTCAACGGCTGGTCTTGTTACGCTCGAAGATATTCTTGAAGAAATCGTTGGCGAAATTGAAGACGAACATGACACTGCTGATGAAGATGCTCAGTACATTGTTCCTGACAATGACCATACGGTAGCAAATGCATGGATGGTGCAAGCACTTACACCAATCGAACATTTCAATACTGTTTTAGATGCTGATTTTTCTGACGATGAAGTAGAAACTGTCGGCGGTTTATTGCTTCAAGAGATTGGTCTAGTAAGTGATTTACAAGGTCAAACTGTTGAGCTTGGAAATTGGTTATTTACAATCGTTGAAGCAGATGCCCGCACTATTCATCTGATTCGAGCTGTACGTCAATGAGAGCATACTTTGAAAAGCTGTTAGATTCTTCGCAACAACAAAAACAGCTTCCTTTAATTTTTCCTTTACTCATTGCTTTATTTTCAGGTGCCGTGTTCAGTTTTTCACTGGCACCTTATTATTGGTGGTGGTTGGCAATTTTATCTCCAGCCCTACTCTATGCATCACTACATAAACGCTCAGCTAAACAAGCATTTGCTATTGGCTGGAGCTATGGCTTCGGCTTATGGTTTGTAGGCGCTTTTTGGCTCTACACTTCCATCCATGTATATGGCGATACCAATGCTTTTCTAAGCGTGGGTATGATTGCTGTTATGGCCCTGCTTATGGGCTTATTCACCGCATTTCAGACTTGGGTTTACCGACGTTTCTTCCCTGAAACGCCGCTGACTTTTGCGCCGCTCTGGATTGTTTTCGAGTGGGCAAAAACTTGGGTATTTACAGGTTTCCCATGGCTGTTTGTGGGTTACGCTTTTACTGAACGTTTACTTGATGGTTACGCACCTCTATTCGGTATTTATGCAATTTCCTTCGTTGTCATTGTATTAGCATGTGCTTTAGTTGAAGTTCTGCGCAAACGTATTTTCTGGGTTATCCCGTCTGCCCTATTAGTTTTGGGTGCATGGGGAGCATCATATATACAGTTTGTAAAACCTAAAGCTGCTAAACCACTTAGCGTTTCGCTCATTCAAGGCAACATTCCACAAGATTTAAAATGGCTGACTGAATATCAAGTTAGAACATTAGAAATTTATGCTGGTCTGACTCAATCTGAATGGGGCCGTGACTTAATTGTATGGCCTGAATCATCAATTCCACTCTTCCAAACTGACATTGAACCGTTTTTGGATGCAATGGATGCACAAGCTAAAAAGAACCACACTGCATGGGTAACCGGAATTCCTTACTGGGATGTTACCAAATCTCATGAAGTTGGTAGCCCACTGTATTACAACAGTATTATGGCTTCTGGCAGTGATTCAAGCGGTCTTTATAAAAAGCAGCGTCTTGTGCCGTTTGGTGAATATATTCCACTATCAGGTTTACTCTCATGGGTATTACCAGCCATGCAAAATGATATTAGCATGAGCGGTTTTTCACGTGGCGAGAGTAACCAGAAACCACTCTTAATTAAAGGACATGCGCTTGCTGCTGCAATTTGTTATGAAGTGGCTTATCCGAACCTTACCCGACGTAATGCAGAAGACAGCGACTTTTTAGTGACTGTATCTAATGACGCTTGGTTTACGGGTACTGCGGGGCCATGGCAACATTTACAGATGGTGCAGATGCGTGCTAAAGAAAATGGTCGCTGGTTTATTCGTGCAACCAACACTGGTGTAACAGCATTTATCGATCAAAATGGTCATATCACTGAACAAGCACCGCTCGATAAAGAGTTTGTCTTGAGAGGTGATTTACCTGCCATGCAAGGTCAAACTCTTTATAACCGTTTAGGTGATTATCCAGTGTTAGGATTTGCAGTATTACTGCTGATTTTAGGTTGGGTGTATCGTCCACGTAAAGTTGACGTTTCTTTTAAATCACGTCGCTAAATTATAATAGCTTTGTACCCAGAGGAACTTCAAACTCTGGGATACAAAGTGCAACGTCCCCATCTGCGTTATGAAACCCTGTCACCAAACATTCTGACTGAATAGGCCCTATTTGTTTTTTAGGGAAATTCACTACAGCAACAACTAATTTACCAATTAAATCTTGTGGTTGATATAGCTTGGTAATCTGAGCACTTGATTTACGTATACCCAATTCTTCACCAAAATCTACATGCAAAATATAGGCAGGTTTACGCGCCTTTTCGAAAACTTCAGCTTGAATAATTTTACCAACGCGAAGCTCTACTTTTAAAAAATCATTCCACTCGATTTGTTCCATTTACTTTTCTCATGTTCTTAAATATCTGATTTGAAGCATATAATATGTACAAATAAAGAAACACCCTCTTTTTATTTCCAGTTTTCAAAATTCATGCTAAATTAAATCTGCTCATTAAAAAGCCGTAAACGTTTACGTCAATCAACGTGCCCATACCTCCAACAATGCTTGGAGCTATTTGTTCAAAATATTTTTATATTTTTGAATGGCACTGGCGTTTGTTGGTTTACGGAGTCAAAAATGCAAAACTCAAAATCTTTGTCTAGTTCTAAAAAACTTCCAAATCGCTATACATCTATCGTTTTACCTTTTCTTCTATCCATCATTATGACTTTTGTAGTGTCTATGGTCAGTACTTTACGAAGTTTAGGGCTAGAAGAATTTTCCATTTATGTCTGGATGTCTGCATGGGTCATTTCTTGGCTGATTGCTTTTCCAACGTTACTTTTAGTCTTACCTGTTGTTCGTAAAATTACGGCAATATTGGTACAACCTGCTTAACTAAAAAATAAAACGTAGATGTTGAGTCTACGTTTTATTTAAAAATCTGGTTTTAAAATATCATTAAAAAGCGATAGATAGTTCTAAAGATAAATAAGCAACTAGACTTGATAAAAAGACCATGGGTACATAGCGATAAGCTTTAAACAGTAATTGCTCATATTTCGTAGATATTTGTTTAGCTTGCCAGACACTCGCTTTTAATGCGGTAAAGAAGCTCACCATCAACCATGCACTCACAATACTTAATGCAAAGAAGCCAATCATAATTTGGCTACTTCCCTCTGTACTCAACCATAACTTTAATGAAAATTCAGCAATTGGCAATAAACCCAAAATCAATAGGACAGATTTGAGCATTACCCAATGGAACTGAGTCAGTTCATCTAATATGAGAAATGCTTTCATTTAATCTCTCCTTTTTAATTGAATAAAGTGCTTTTTATTTATTATGCAAAGCTTTCATTTAAATATATAGCTTATTTCTCTCTACATTTTAACTTTCTTGTAACTATTAAATATGGGAATAATTCTTATTATAAATCTCAAATATCATTATTAATTTTAATTTATATTTTTCAGTTGTTTATTATATTTTTCTGATTGAGAGAGATTATCAATTCGAATTTATCGGTTTATCTTTTTAACTAAATTGATAATCTCTATTATATTTTCAATTAAGGCTGATAATAAATATCCGCATCATTACCCTCACCACCATCTTTGCCATCTGCTCCAAATGAATACAAATCAAAAGCGCGACCATCTGCCCCAGGAATGACATATTGAATATCATTTTTCCAACTGTCTTTAGGATAACCACCTTTTACATAGCCACCCGGCATCCAGTTTTTCGCTGTTGCAGGTTGATTAACTAAAGCATCTAGCCCGCCTTCTTGCATGGTTGGGAAATGTCCATTATCAAGCTTGTACTGATCTAAAGCACCAGCCACACCTTTTAATGTAATTTGGGTGGTATCAATTTTAGCTTTTTCACTACGCCCCATGACATTTGGTACGATTAACGCTGCTAACACGCCTAAAATTACAATCACGACCATGACTTCAATGAGGGTAAATCCTGAGTTTTTATTTCGTTTGCGTTGCATAGGTTGTACTTTCATCATTATCTCTAATATCAAAGTTATTAAATCATATTGTTCATATTTACGATTGGCAGCATAACCGCGATTACAATAACCAGTACAATGCTTGCCATTAGAACCAGCATAAGTGGTTCAAGTAATGCCAGTAAGGTTGAAATGAATGTTGTAACCTCACGGTCTTGCATGGTCGATGCACGTTCTAACATGCGGTCCAGTTCGCCTGATGCCTCACCACTTCGAATCATTTGTACCATCATTGGTGGGAAATAACCACTACGCTCAAGCTGTGTACCCAAGTTACCACCTTCGGTAACACGCTCAGCTGCATGGGCAATTGAATCGCGTATGACCCAATTACTGGTCACTGCTGCACCAATCTTTAAGGCATCGACCAAAGGTACGCCTGAACGAGTCAAAATAGATAAAGTACTGGCAAATCGTGCAGAATTAATACCACGTGACAGTTTACCGAATAATGGCAATTTGAGTGTTAATCGATCAAAAGCATAATGCCCAGCAGTCGTTTTTAAAAATCGTACGAATGCGACAATTCCCACAACTGCAAAAATAATAATAAACACCCAAGCATGACGGATAAAATCGCTGGCTTTCATTAAAGCAACTGTAATCCACGGCAAGGCATCTTTACTTTGGTCAAACGTTTTTACAATCTCTGGCACAACATAAGTCATTAAGCCCATCACAATACCAAAAGACATCAGCATTAAAATGATTGGGTAAATCATAGCGCCCTGAACTTTCTTTTGCATGGCAAAACGGTTTTCGGTGTAATCAGAGAGCTGATCTAAAATCAGATCTAAATGCCCAGACCGCTCACCAGCTGCGACCGTTGCAATATAGAGGTCTGGAAACCGTCCAGATTGCTGCATCCCTTGTGCGAGTGAATGCCCTTCTAAAACGCGAGAACGGACAGATAATAAAAGGTTTTGCACATGTGGTTTTTCACTTTGCCTACTCACCGCACGTAAAGCTTCTTCTAGAGGAATTGCGGCTGCAACCAAAACAGAAAGTTGTCTGGTCATGAGTGCCAAATCATAAGCACTGAACTTTTTTTGGAATAACCCCTGACTTTGATGTTTATCTTTTTGTTCAACAGGGTCAACACTAATTGGTGTCCATGCTTTATCGCGTAATTGTTGGCGAATCTGGCGTGCTGAATCTCCTTCAAGCACTCCTTTTTGCTGCTTCCCTGAAGCATCAATGGCAGTAAATTGATATGCAGGCATGGTAATGTTCTAATTTTCCAAAAATAATAGTCGCTGCTGTTGCATCTATGCTACGCAATCATTCATATTCGTTCTATAGCCTGTGTAGAATACCCAAGTCCTCTTCACGACGCTATGCCGTTTTTTAAAATTGACGAAATGAGCCTCTATGACCATAACGCCAAAGCCTGATTCAGTTGTTTATCGTGTGCGTGTAGCCGTACCTGTGCATCTGTACGACACTTTTGACTATACACTCACCCAAGCACAATATGAACGGGCTCACGTAGGCTCACGCGTAGCTGTTTCATTTGGACGCCAAAGCTTAATTGGCATCATTACAGAAAAAGTGAATCCAAATGAATCATTTACAGGCAAATTTCAGCTTAAAGCCATTTCTGAACTTTTAGATGAAGAACCAATTTTAGATGAACAAGTTTTAAGTTTATTGACATGGTCCGCGCAATATTACCAATTTCCAATTGGTGAGGTTATGCAAACGGCTCTTCCAGCCTTATTGCGTCAGGGCAAACCGATGGATGTTTTGTTCCATCTTTGGAAAATCACACCCTGTGACAATGTTGAAGCACTACTTAAACGCTCGGTAAAGCAACAAGATGCGTATCAAATTTTAAAATTACACCCTGCCGGAACTACAGAAAATATTCTCAATTTAAGTGGTGTAGAAACAGCAACGCTTAAAGCACTTCAAAAGAAAGGACTGGTTGACTGCACGCTGGAACCACATGACTTTAGCCCAACACCTGTTCAATTGGCACAAATGCCGCTCACACTCAATGAAGACCAAAAGAAAGCAACCCAGCACGTCGTAAACGCGCAACATCAATACCAAGCCTTTTTATTAGATGGCTTAACAGGAAGTGGTAAAACCGAAGTTTATCTGCACATCATGCACGAGGTGCTAAAACAAGGTAAACAAGTACTGGTGTTAGTACCTGAAATTGGTTTAACCCCTCAAACGATTTCCCGTTTTAAGTCTCGTTTTAACTGTGATATTGCTTTATTGCACTCTGGCTTAAATGACTCCAAACGCTTACAAGCATGGCAACAGGCACAGACCGGAAAAGCGTCTATTATTTTAGGAACACGCTCTGCCATCTATACGCCACTGCCACGTTTGGGCCTCATCATTTTAGATGAAGAACATGATCTGTCTTATAAGCAACAAGAAGGCTTCCGTTACCATGCGCGTGATGTCGCACTGTACCGCGGTCACTTGCAAAACTGCCCTGTTATTTTAGGTTCAGCAACGCCAAGTATTGATAGTTATTATTTGGTCGAAACTGGCAAATTAACTGCACTGCAACTCAACAAACGTGCTGGACATGCACTTTTGCCTAAAATGCATTTGATAGATCTTAAAATTGTCAAAAAACAGCATGGAATTAGCCAGCCCCTTATTGAACAAATCAAACATACATTAGCTAGAAAAGAACAGGTTTTAATCTTTTTAAACCGTCGTGGCTATGCACCTGTACTGGTTTGTGAAAGCTGTGGATGGCAAGCAAATTGTCCGCATTGCGACGCGCATTTTACCTTACACACTCAGCCTTATTCTTATTTACACTGCCATCACTGCGGAACCATTCATCGCTTACCCGATCATTGCCCTGAATGTCAGCAAAAAAGCTTAAAAACTTTAGGCGCAGGAACCGCTAAGGTTGAAGAGCATTTACAAGAACTATTTCCAGATCATGATGTAATTCGGGTCGATCGTGACAGTACCAGTCGTGTCGGAAGCTGGCAAAAAATCTATGACCGTATTCATCAAAACAAACCAACAATTTTACTCGGCACTCAAATGTTGGCAAAAGGCCATCATTTTCCGCATGTCACATTAGTTGCCATTTTAGATATTGATGCAGGTTTACTTAGCGTAGACATCCGCGCACCAGAACGTACTGCGCAATTGATTGTTCAAGTAGCTGGCCGTGCAGGCCGTGGTGAGCATAAAGGCCATGTTTATTTACAAACATTAAGACCCGATCATCCTTTACTCATCACTTTAATTGAAAAGGATTATCGCGCGGTTGCCAAACAAACATTGGCTGAACGTAAAGTTGCTTTACTACCGCCCTACCGCTATGCAGTACTCATACGTGCAGAGTCTAAAGATCGTGACTATACCTTACAGTTTTTAAATGAAGCTGCCGAGCAACTTCGTCAAGTGGCTGGCGAGATTGTTGATATTTGGGGACCTATTCCAGCGCCGATGGAACGTAAAGCGGGACGCTACCGTGCCCACATGGTGATTTTATCTGCTGACCGTGCTCGCCTACATTTTTACTTAAGACAATGGTGGTCTCAATTGGTTCATGCACCAAGACAGCATCAACTCAGGCTATCAATTGATGTCGATCCGCAAGAATTTAATTAGATGATTTGAATATCATGGTGTGAAGAAGCCTTTTTGGCTTTACACTTAAAAGAGACTAATACATTCGAGGCAATGAATGTCATTCCTACTGCAAGCAACAATCTTTCTTGGAGCTTCTCTGATTTTAGTCCCTCTTGGCAAACGCCTAGGGATAGCAACAGTTTTAGGTTATTTATTTACAGGAATACTTCTAGGTCCTAGTGTTTTAAATATTGCACATGACCCTGAAGCAATTATGGAACTTGCCGAATTCGGTGTCATTTTATTGATGTTCCTGATTGGTTTAGAACTAAGACCACAGCGGTTGTGGGAAATGCGTGACTCTATTTTTGTAATGGGAAGTCTGCAAGTCCTCATTAGCGGTGGCGTACTTATGCTGATCATACTATTACTGTTTAAACAGCAGCTTTCTGTTAGCTTTGTCATTGGTTTTGCCCTTGCACTGTCTTCCACAGCTTTTGTCTTACAGCTTCTGACTGAAAAGCAGCAACTCAACACCACTTATGGTCAGCAGTCTTTTTCGATTTTGCTCTTTCAAGATATAGCGGCGATTCCCTTACTTGCCATCATTCCATTATTGGCAGGAACAGAATCAACCCATCACGGGATCGCTTATTTTGCGGCGATTATTGCAACCTTTACGGGCTTGTTTTTGTTTAGTCGCTACGTGATGCGTCCATTCTTTCGTTTTGTTGCCAAAAGTGGCGCGACTGAGCTTATTACAGCAGTAGGATTATTTATTATCCTTGCCGTTGTCTTGCTTATGGATACCTTAGGAATTAGCACCACATTAGGCGCGTTCCTTACAGGCGTATTATTAGCAGATTCAGAATTTCGTCACGAAGTTGAAGCGAGTATTGCACCGTTTAAAGGTTTACTACTTGGCTTATTCTTTATGACCGTGGGTATGACCACCCAACTGTCACTACTCATTGAAATGCCTTTACTTATTATTGGTGGAGCAGTCGGCTTATTACTCATCAAAACACTGATATTGACTGCCATTGCCCGCTATAAAAAATACAGTTGGAACAATAGTTTACTTTTGGGTACTTGCTTGGCACAAGGCGGAGAATTTGCTTTTGTAATTCTGAGTCTTGCAAAAAGTGAGAAGATTTTAACTCAAGCTCTATTAGAGCCAGTGACCCTTATTGTGACGTTGTCGATGGTACTTACCCCAGTAATTTACTGGATTATGGCAACCAAAGTCATTCCTCTATTTAATAAGGAACGTCCACCTGAGTACGATGAAATTCCTCAGCAGGATAACCCGATTATCATTGCTGGTTTTGGTCGATTTGGACAAATTATCGCGCGTATTGCCCGTCTGCAACATTTGGGCTTTACTGCAATCGACAATAATCTTCATCAAGTGGACTTTGTTCGTCGATACGGCGGTAAGCTTTATTATGGTGATGTGACCCAGCCAGATTTATTGCGTTCGGCAGGTATTGAAAAAGCCAAAGTATTTATTTTAGCGATTGATGATGTTGAAGATTCAATGAATGTCGCACGTCATCTCAGATTAAATTACCCAAACTTAAAGCTGTTGGCTCGTGCTCGTGACCGCCATCACGTACATCTTTTAAGAGATTTAGGCGTTGAATACATTTGGCGTGAGACGTATTTATCTTCATTAGGAATGGCTTATCGCGCCTTGAGAGAACTCGGTATCTCAGATGAACAAGCCTATAACAATATCGAAATCTTTCGGGATTATGATGAGAAATTGCTCATACAGCAGCAAAGTATTTATACTGATGAACAGAAGATCTTTGAAACGCATCGTAATGCCTTAGCCGAACTTGAACATTTGTTTGAAAGTGATGCACAGCAACAGGCTACGTCAAAACATGATGTGAATTTAAAACGTCATTTACAACCAAATCGCATCGACATTACAAGAGATCATCTAGAATAACTTGAGATTTCAGAAAATGGCTATATTAAGGACTTATTCACATTGCCTAAATAATTGGACAATGGGCACAAAGCTGCCCCTGTCCGGCTTGCGGCTTCGCTGCATTTCCTAAGCTTGATTAAAACGAAATAGTTATACTCTGCTTAGGGCCCTGGAGAATATTATGTCTGATTTACGCCAACGCTTTTATATTGAGAACTTTCCGGTTCGTGGGGAAGTAGTTCATCTAGAAGAGGCACTACAAACTATCTTAGCTCAACGTGACTATATGCCTGCGGTTAAAATTCTGTTAGGTGAAATGTTGAGTGCGACTGCATTACTTGCAAGTACACTAAAAATCAAAGGCCGTATCAGCTTGCAAATCCAGGCTAGCGGCACCTTTAAGTGGGCAATGGCTGAATGTAATCATTTGGGTGAAGTACGTGCTCTAGCTGATTACGAAACGGACCCACGCTTCATCGAAGCAACAGACAGTAGTACAGTTCTTGGCGCTTTAGTTAATCCAGTTTTATTTATTAATATTGAACCTGAATTTGGCGAGCGTTATCAAGGGATTGTCCCTCTTGATCAAAAAACTTTAGCTGGCTGTTTAATGCAGTATTACGATTTGTCTGCGCAAATCCCAACTCGCATTGTGTTAGCAAGTACGACCAAACGCTCTGGTGGTTTACTAATTCAACTTTTACCACGCCATGATGAAGAAGAGCAAAACTTAGTCGATGAAGATTTATGGCCACGTTTGACGATGTTGACCGAAACATTAAAAGCCGAAGAGCTGACCAATTTAGATGCAAACGAAATTTTATATCGTTTATATAACGAAGAAGAAGTTCGTTTACCAGAAATTGAAGCACTAAAATTTGGTTGTACATGTTCAAAAGAACGCTGTGCAAATGCGCTGATTCAAATTGGTGTAGACGCTGTTCATGAAACCTTAGAAGAACAGAACCCTATTCGTATGGATTGTCAGTTCTGTAATACTCAATACACATTTACTGCTGAAGAAGCTTTAGCATTATTTGGTGAACATTTGAGTTAATTATTAAAATTTATAAAAAGGCGGATATACCGCCTTTTTATTTGTCTGTACTTTTGATGATAGTTTTCAATATTTTATTTTAAATAGGATAATATAAGGCTACTTTATAGCCTATAAATAGATGCTTAAAACGCCATGAATTATTTTGATTATTTTCTCTTTATTTTTAGCGTAATTATTATGATTGCGACCCCTGGCCCCGTAATGATTTTAGTTGCAAGCGCTGGACTTAAAGGAGGCTATAAAAAAGCGCTTGAAACCATTTTTGGTACAAATCTAGCGTCTCTTGTCTTAATTTTTATTTCAGTACTCGTTTTAAAGGGAGTACTGAGTGTTAACGATAGTTATCTCAATATCATTCGTATTTTAGGCTGCCTATATATTGGTTATTTGGGTTTTAGTATTCTTAAAGAAGTAATTCAAGCACCTCATCCAGAAGCGATACAAACAGTTTCAGCACAAAATGGTGGCTTTAAAAAAGGCTTTCTCGTCGGTATTTCAAACCCTAAAGATATTATCTTTTTCTCGGCCTTCTTTCCGCAATTCGTCTCTATTACCCCTCAATTAAATTTAAGTCTAACCATACTCACCCTGACATGGATTGTTTTAGACTTCCTCACCTTATCTTTGGTTTATATATTCTTCCGTCGCCTCTCTAACAGTCATTTATATCCAAAAATATTAGGGCTATGCGGTTTATTACTTTTACTTATTGCCCTGTATGGCTTATATCAAAGTTTCATCTAAATCATGAAAGGTATAGGCCTCATTTGCCTATACCTTTTTCTATCAATTTCATTTTAGAATAGAACAACTCTTATACAATCTAGCTTATTGAAAACTCTAAAAATCGTTTCATAATGAAATAAACAACTCCATCGTGATAAAACATTATGGCAAAAAATTATTATGAAGAATTAGGGGTTACACGCAAAGCCTCTGCTGATGAAATTAAAAAAGCTTATCGAAAATTAGCCCGTAAATATCATCCAGACATCAGCAAAGAAAAAGATGCAGAAGAAAAGATGCAGGCAATTAATGTTGCCTACGACACGTTAAGCAATGCAGAAAAAAAAGCTGAATATGACCAGTTGTTAGATCAT
Source organism: Acinetobacter sp. NIPH 542 (assembly GCF_000369825.1). Taxonomy (NCBI): domain Bacteria; kingdom Pseudomonadati; phylum Pseudomonadota; class Gammaproteobacteria; order Moraxellales; family Moraxellaceae; genus Acinetobacter; species Acinetobacter sp. NIPH 542. Next base: position 220,631 of record NZ_KB850205.1, on the reverse strand, counting down.
CCTCAAGGTTTTAATAACTTTGGTCAGGGTGCTGCACAAGGTGGTTTTGATGGAGCACAGTTTTATCGCCAAGGCTTTACAGGTGGTGAACAAGCAGACTTTAGCGGTTTTGAAGACTTATTTGGACGCTTTGGTGCAGGATTTGGTGGTGGTCAGCAGCAGTACCAAAGACAACAGCGTAGTTATCGCGGTGAAGACCAACATGCCAGCATAGAGGTTGATCTTGATATTGCCTATCATGGATCAACGCAACAGATTACCCTGCAAATCCCGACCATGAATGCTTATGGCGAGCCTGAAGTTCAACGCAAAACCTTACAGGTGAAAATACCAAAAGGTATGAAAGAAGGTCAGCAAATTCGCTTAAGTGGACAAGGACAAAGTGGTATCAATGGCGGTGCCAATGGCGATCTTTATATTGAAATTCAGTATAAAGATACAGACCGCGTTCATGTTGAAGGTAGCGATGTATATTTGACTGTAGATGTAGCGCCGTGGGAAGCTGCATTAGGTCAAGGTATTGAGGTAAAAACACCAGCTGGACCTTTAAACGTCAATTTACCTCACAACGCAAAACAAGGACAACAGCTACGTTTAAAAGACAAAGGGATACCAAATAAAACGCCAGGCCATCTCTATTTAATTTTAAATATTGTATTCCCACCCGCACATTCTGAAAAAGAAAAACAAGCTTATCAGCAACTGGCTGAAGCCTTCGCTTCATTCGAACCTCGTTCATCTCATTAGGGAGCAAGATCATGACAACCATTCATTATCGCGAAATTGTATATGACGGCCATACCTTTAGTGCGGAGGTCGTTGATGAACAATCTACATTTGACCTACAACAATTTGCTCAAGCTTGTGGTCAAAGCCCTGACTGGATTATTCAGTTAATTGAATATGACATTTTATCTGTCGACAATACGCCTGAAGCACACCAATTTATCGGTGAAGATGTGGCACGTGCACGTAAAGCTTATCGTCTGCAACGTGACTTTGACGCAAGTTTGGCAGCAGTTGCGGTGATGTTAGATTTGATTGATGAAGTACAACAACTTAGAAAACAGTTAAAGCATTTTCATTAGATTAGATAATCACGACGGAGTCCTACTGGCACTCATTGTCTATTCCATCAGCTAATTACGTTACTTTTGTTTTGGCATGAGTAGCGAAGCTACACAAGGCCAAAACCAGAGATATTGAAGTGCGTACTAAGGTCAAATTTATATTTGAACGTAAGCTACGCACTTCGTTTGTCTTGCGCTCGAAGCAAACGATGTTTGCTTTTTCTCGCTCAGGTTGTGGATGACGCTTAGCTCGAGAAAATTTTTGAAAAAATTCAATAAAAATAAAAATTTATTTTAATCGAGTAATCTTCTCTAATTCCTTCACCGTCTGTTTAATCGGCTCATACTCCAAAAACCAAAATAAATTCATCCGATCTTGACGATGCTGTTGAGCCAGTAAATCAATCACACTTTTTTCACCACGCCCAACCAAGTGCTGTCTATAAAAATAGTACAACAGAAAAATCGTACTAATCAGCATGGCACCCAACATAATCCAGAAACCAACAGGTGATTTAAGACCAGGTATAAACTCAAAGTTCATTCCATAAATGCCTGTTAAAAGGGTAAGCGGCGCAAAGACTGCCGTGATAATCGCAAGAATCCGCATGTTTTCATTGGTTTGGTTTGCAATAGCAGAAAAATGTAAATCAATGGCCGACTGAATTGCACTACGTAACCGCAAAGTATGTTTCTGAATACGTTCAACATGACTCATTAAATCATTTAAACGAACCAGTAAAATATCTTGAGAATTATGGATGTGACTGCCAACAACATGATGGTAATTTTCTACAATTTCATCCCGAAACTCTTGAAGGGTTTCAATTTGTTCTTCACATAAATTTTCGACCTGTTGAAAGGCCATATTCTCATGGAACAACTGGTGCCATTGTTTAAAACGACGATTACCCTGCAATAGTTGTTGTTGCCAATGCTCTACTCTTCTCGTCAATGGTGAGCGGATATCAAGATAACCATCAACCATACTATTTAACAAGCGTAATGATAAATCGACGGGTGAATTCGGTAATTTACGGGTTTTGTTTTGTTCTTCTAAAGTTTTACATAAAATATTTTCGAGACGTTGAATATAGTTTTCAATCGACTTATTCCCCTGCTCGCGCACACTAATCAGCACATCAGGTGTCAAAATAAAACTAATCGGCGTCGTTGCTAAACCAAAAACACTATCTTGTGATTCTGCATGCTTAATTTCATCGTCAGGCGTAACCAATTTCTTAAAAATTAACAGGTCATATTCTTCAAGCGTGTCAAATGCACAGGGATGTTCAATGTTGGCAATATCCCGCATATGAAACTCATTAATAACCACACCTGAAAGCTTATGAATCTCTTGTTGCCATTCTTCGTTATGGTTAACCACATCCGTTCTGACACTATCAATCCAGAAAAACTCCAGAACATGTTCACTATGCTGTTCGCGACTTAAAAAGACATAGCCGTCGCTTTGATGGCGATAAAAATAATAAACCTGCATACCACAACGATCTGTTTTTGTATTACTTGCATCATGCCATAAAAAAAGTCCGCATCAAGCGGACTTTTTCGTGTCATTCAAACAATTATGCTTGTTCAATGTCTTTCATAGTCAATTTAATACGACCACGGTTATCAACATCAGCAACTTGTACTTTCACTTCTTGACCTTCTTTAAGAACGTCAGTCACGTTCGCAATACGTTCGTTTGAAATTTGCGAAATGTGAAGAAGACCATCAGTACCCGGCATGATGTTTACAAACGCACCGAATTCTACAATACGGATTACTTTACCGTCATAGATCTTACCTGGTTCAACTTCAGCAGTAAGTGCTTGAATTTTTGCAATCGCAGCACGAGCAGCAGCTTTAGTTTCACCAAATACGCGAACTGTACCGTTATCTTCAATATCAATTGCAGCTTTAGTTTCTTCAGTAATGGCACGAATCGTTGCGCCACCTTTACCAATAACATCACGGATCTTGTCTGGATTGATGTTAATCACTTCAAATGTCGGTGCATGTGCGCTGATTTCAGCACGAGCACGTGAAATGACTTTATTCATTTCATTCAGGATGTGCATACGACCAGCAAATGCTTGGTTTAATGCAACTTCCATAATTTCTTCAGTGATACCTTCAATCTTGATGTCCATTTGAAGCGCAGTAATACCGTTTGCAGAACCTGCTACTTTAAAGTCCATATCACCTAAGTGATCTTCATCACCCAAGATGTCAGAAAGTACTGCAAAACGCTCGCCTTCTTTCACTAAGCCCATTGCGATACCAGCAACTGGTGCTTTAAGTGGAACACCCGCATCCATAAGTGATAATGAAGCACCACATACAGAAGCCATTGAAGATGAACCGTTAGATTCAGTAATGTCAGATACGATACGAATCACGTATGGGAAGCGGTCAGCAGCAGGGAGAACAGCTTGAACACCACGACGTGCTAAACGACCATGACCGATTTCACGACGCTTAGGGCCAGACTCACGACCAGTTTCACCTACAGAGTATGCAGGGAAGTTGTAGTGCAACATGAAGTTGTCAGTTTTAGTACCTGACAATGTATCAACCATTAATGCATCACGAGTATTACCCAAAGTTGTTGTTACCAACGCTTGAGTTTCACCACGTGTAAATAATGCAGAACCGTGAGCGCGGTCTAATACACCCACTTGAACGTCGATACCACGAACAGTTTTAGTATCACGGCCATCAATACGTGGTTTACCTGACAAGATGTTGTCACGTACTGTACGGTATTTAAGGTCTTCAAATAATTCATTTACTTCGTCAGCAATACCAGTTTCGTCATTTTCAGGAACGAACTGAGCTACAGCTTCTGCATAAAGTGCATCAAGTGCTGCATAACGGTCTTGTTTAACCGCAATTGTATATGCTTCAGAAATTTTAGCTTCGAAAGCTGCTTTTAATTGCTCAAGAAGTGCTTCGTTTTTGCTTGGAGCAACCCAAGTTGATTCAACTGCACCAGCAGCAGCAGCAAATTCTTTAATTGCTTGAATCGCGATTTGCATTTCGTCATGACCGAAAAGCACAGCACCAAGCATTTGGTCTTCTGAAAGCTCTTTAGCTTCAGATTCAACCATTAATACAGCAGATTCTGTACCAGCAACAACAAGGTCAAGGTCACTTTCTTTCAACTGTTCAAAGTTCGGGTTAAGAACATATTCACCGTTGATTAAACCAACACGTGCGCCACCGATTGGACCACGGAAAGGAGTACCAGCAATAGATAATGCTGCTGATGTACCAAGCATTGCTGCAATATCAGCATCCATAGTTTTGTCAGAAGAAACAACTGTTGCTGTTACTTGGATTTCGTTGAAGTAACCTTCTGGGAACAATGGACGAATTGGACGGTCAATAAGACGTGAAATTAAAGTTTCAGCTTCAGAAGCACGGCCTTCACGCTTACCGTAACCACCAGGGATACGACCAGCTGCATATTGTTTTTCTTGATAGTTAACTGTTAACGGGAAGAAGTCTTGACCCGCTTTTGCTTTAGGTTGAGCAACAACTGCAACTAAAACAGTTACGCCACCCATTGTAATTAAAACTGTGTTTGCTTGACGTGCAACGCGACCCGTTTCTAAAACGACTTGATGTTGACCGAATTGGAATTCTTTACGAACGATATTAAACATTGACATGTATTGTATTTTCCTAATTTTATTCTAGTGAGACCCCTAAGGTTTGGCATTCAGACTACAACTGTTGGTAGATAAATGACAAAGCTTAGAAGCCATCACACTAGGCCAAAAATTTTAAATAATATTAAACGCAAAGAAGGAGCGCACAAGCGCCCCTTCTAAACATCACTTAATCTAAAATTAAGTGAAACTCTCTTTTCAGCGATAAAGCATTGCGACATGCGAAATAGCGAAAACAAAGTGAAAATCGAATTAACGACGTAAACCTAAAGCACCGATCAAAGCAGTGTAACGACCGTGGTCTTTACCATTTAAGTAGTCGAGCAATTTACGACGTTGGTTAACCATACGAATCAAACCACGACGGCTGTGATGGTCGTGTTTGTGAGCTTTAAAGTGACCTTGTAAATCATTGATTTGAGCAGTCAATAAAGCTACTTGTACTTCTGGTGAACCAGTGTCATTTTCAGCGCGAGCAAATTTAGCAATGATCTCTGCGCGGTCTGCATTAGTTAAAGCCATTCGATTTCTCCGAGATGCTTAAAAAAGTAAACGATATGAATCAGTTGAGGCAACTGACTGCCGTGCATCACTACAGCAAGTTGCCTATTTTAAGGTATCTATAGGTGGATTGCAAAATAGTTTTCAGTAACTTGTCATTTTAGACACTGACACGAGCATGCTAACCCTGCACACTAGCTTTGAATAAAAAGAAAGAAGCGCGAGGGACGTGTGAAAATTTTTTCAACCAACACTTGTCCAGTACCGGACAATATTGAGCAAGTTATTCGTCGTCAAGATGAAGTTGCTGCTGAACAGGGTGGAATGACTGAGCGCCAGATTCAAAAAATCTGGAACAGTATAGAAGCACTATATAAAACCGGAAATTATCCACTCATTACCTTCTGCTTACGTAGACAAGGTAAAGTTTTGCTGAACAGAAGCATTGGATATGCTCAAGGGAACTCTCCGGCAGGACTACAAGAGAATGCCCTGATTGCGACTCCAGATACGCCCGTTTGTCTGTTCTCAGCATCTAAAATGATCACGGCCATGCTGATTCATTTATTAGATGAAAAGGGCGAAATCAATTTACTTGATCCTGTGAGCTACTATATTCCGGAATACGGCGTAAATGGTAAGCGCCGTGCGACTCTCTTTCATTTATTAGCACATCGTGGCGGCATTCCCTATATTGATGGCGATGTCACGCCCGAACTACTATTTAATAAAGACGAAATTTTAAAACGTTTATATGCTGCCAAGCCTGTGTCTCCTGCTGGTAACCATCTTGCCTATCATGCGGTTACGGCGGGTTATATTTTAGGCGAAGTCATTGAACGGGTAACTGGGCAAGATTTACGTGAGTTTGTGCATCAAACTATTGAAAAGCCAATGGGAATGCCTTATTTCAATTATGGCTTAAAACCAGAATACCGCTCACAAGTAGCCTTAAACTGTGCAACGGGTCTACACCCTCGGCTTGGTACCGATCACTATCTAAATCATGTGTTAGGTGGAGGGTTACAACTTGCAGTTGATGTGACTAACGATAGCCGTTTCATGGACACAATTTGCCCAGCCGGCAACATTTATACGAGTGCAGAACAAGCTGGACGTTTCTTTGAAATGCTTTTAAGTGGCGGAAGCTACGGCGGTCAGCAAATATTCAGTGAGAAAACAATTTTCAGGGCAACACTGCCGACCACAGGCGTTAACATTGACCGTACTTTACTCATTCCAATGCGCTATGCCTTAGGTCCAATGTTAGGTAGCAATCCTGTAGGACTTTTTGGTCCAATGACGGGGCAAGCTTTTGGTCATTTAGGATTCTCCAACATTTTATGTTGGGCCGACCCTGAAAGAGATATTAGTGTTTCTCTATTAACAACGGGCAAATCGGTCGTGGGAACTCACCTACCTGCTTTAGCCAACGTGCTTTATCAGATTTCAACACAATGCCCACGCATTCCTAGAGATCAGCGCCGATCTTTGTTTGGCAGCGACGCTCATGAAACCAACTTAGTGTAAATTAAATAAAAAACCCAAGCATTTCTGCTTGGGTTTTTTGCGCTGTAGTTTTTGTTTATCGTGTTATTTCTATTTTTATTATCGTTGGTGAGATGCTAGTCACATCCTTCTTGTTGTTTTAACTGACTTCCGTTGTTTTGTTTCTATTTCCTTATGTGATGTATTGTGACATATCCAATTATGAAGAAAAGTAGTATTTTTCTTATCATCATGTAAGCAAAAACGTACAGGTCTGTCTAATATTTAATAAATAACGGTTTTTGCCCCATTATCGTACAGTTCTGTATAACATTTAACTTAACAATTCACAGGAAAAATGGCTGTTTAAAAATCATATTACAGATAAATATATTGATATTATTGATATAAATTTTTAAAAGAAATTACACTCAATATTGGCTTAAATCCGAACTTTTCTGATAATTTTTAGAAGTAAATAAAATTGAGAATATAAAAAAGCCCTGTAGTCTCTCCCAAAACTACAAGGCTTAGCGGCTGTAAGTTTCCTCTTTATACACCTACGTCATTGTAAGTTCGCAGTCTCTCGACTTAAGCTATTATTATTGTGCGATTTTGCCCGACATTCCTTGCCAAGCTCGTTGTGCGTTTATAATCTCAAAAACGTGGGGTGTACTCTAGCAGCAAATATCTCGAATCTATGTAAGCTTTTTCTTACAAGGGTGAAAATATTAAGTTTGGCTTAACGAACTAACCGATTAACTTTCTGAACTAAACCACTTTTTCGTGTCGTACGAACTGTAAAGGACTGTAGTAAAGCTTCGGGATGAACCAAAAGACTTACTACTTTTTTAGCACGTGTAATCGCAGTGTAAATAAGCTCTTGGCTTAATAAATTCTTTGCGGCTTGATCTAAAACGACAGCAGTGTGTGTAAATTCAGACCCTTGCGATTTATGAATCGTTAAAGCGAATGCACTTTGAATACTCTTAGGTAATCGATTTGCAGCGACCCATTTATTCAAACTTGGAAAATATACTTCAAACTGCTGAGGTTGAGTTCTGTGTTCAAAACACAGACCAATGTCACCATTTGAAATACCGAGCTGATAGTCGTTATAAGTCATCATGACCGGACGACCGACATACCATCCCCCTGCTGTCACTATTGATAACTGTTGCTGTATCCAACGCTGCGCATATTGATTTAACTGCTGTAACCCAAATGAACCATGGCGAACAGCCGTTAAAATACGATAGTCATCAAATGCTTTTACTACATTTTGGACCTGTTCAATCGAGCGTTCTTCTTTTAAATAATTTTTTAGGCTTTTTACATATCCTTGAAAACCGAGCATGAGCTTCTGATAATAAATTTCGACTTCTGCGTGATTCCCTTCTGGCAAATACTCAAGCTGAACTACATCGGGCATATCAACTTCTAAAGGAATTGAACGTAACTCTGAAACCTGAACAATGTCGATTTCAAACTGTTGCAAAACCTGCTCATGATTGATCTGACTGGTTTGCATTTGAATAAAACGTGCAACCTGCCCAATCAACGCCCCTTCAGCAAAACGGCGACTGGTTTGTAATTGTACTCTGTTGTCGGCGAGTACCTGTATTTGTTGCAAGTCAGCAAGAACCGCTCCGACGTCGACGGAAGCCAGCTGATTTGCATCTCCTAATAAAATAATTCGACAAGACTCTGGCACTGCTTCAAATAGAAGAGTAGCTAGATTTAAATCCAGCATGGAAGCCTCATCCACGACAATCACGTCATAAGGAAGCGGTTGTTTTTGATTAAACCGTGGTGTTTGACTATGTCCCATTCCCAATAATCGGTGAATTGTTTGCGTTCCCTGATTCCTTAGTTCTTCACTCACTAATCCAGACTCAAGCAATTTAGGGTCATTAAACGAGTTCTGTAAGGCCTCTTGCATGCGCTGTGCGGCTTTACCTGTTGGAGCAGCCATCGCTACACGAATATGTGGAATTGCTTGGCTAAGCACTGCAATAATACGTGCAAGCGTATAGGTCTTACCCGTACCTGGCCCACCCGTAATAATACTCAGGCTCTGCCGAGCGACCATTTGTAAAGCTGCCTGTTGATGCGGGTCTGTGAGTAGGTTTAAGTAGTCATCACAAGATACAGGTTGAATTAATTGTTGCTTTAATCGACAAATTTGTTCTGCAAGTCGTTGCTCTAGGTGCCAATATCGGTATAATGCCAACCCCTGCTCATCATAGACGCATGGGGCAACATTTGAGGTTGCTTGATCGGCAGATATAGCAAGCTGACCAAGTGCTGCAATTTGCTCAGAACTGACATCGATACAACTATCGCCTTGTAAGCTCGCTTCAATAAGCTGCTGCAAGTAAGAAGTGGCTTCTGACACTTGCGATTGCTCAGTAAATGGAGCCTGATTTAGGAAGTTACTCCACGTTGTTAACCAGCTTAAATCGGCCTGTTCAGAGCTATTTAGATTGTCCACACACTTATCCACCTAGTTTTCCACACGCTTGTCCACATGGTTATAGACAGGCTTATCCACATGCCAAATATTTGTTAATATTAAAATTACATACTTTATCAGCATTTTTCATGCAATTTTATCCTCAGCAAAATACCCTAAAATGGCATCAAGACGCAGAATAAACTCAATGCTAGGCTGCCAGTAATAATAGCCCTGCTCAGCTTCACCATTCATGCCACGTAAATAAAGATAAGTTGCCCCACCTAAGTGTTGCTCAATTTGGTAATCCTGCATTTTGACTTGCAAATAGCGATGTAATGCAACGAGATATAGACCTGCTTGTAGCCAATAACTTGCTAAAGACATGCTTTGAGCAATGCTATCACTACGATAATCTGCAAGATTATCACCTAAGTAATTACTTTTATAATCAGCAATGTGATAACGCTGCCCATCAAAATAAACTAAATCGATAGAACCATTGAGGTAACGTGCTGAACGTGCTTCAAGTAATTCAGGCATATTCAACCCATATTCAGCGAAAAGCTGCTGAATACGTGTCATCGCTAGAACCCGATCTGACAATGCTAAATAAAAAGGAAACTCTGACAAATACTGCTCTTGTTGAAGCTGATTTAGTCGGAAACTTTGATCAAGCGGCGTTCGCAAAATATCTTTCAGCCACTCTGCAACTGACTGGTAAAGCAGATTCTCGGCATCTTCTTGCTCTGGGAAGCTCTCGTTATATTTATTAAGTAAATCTTGCCAAAGACTACTATAGTCATTTTTAAAACGACGACGTATTTCACTTACCCAGTCATCTGAACATTGAAAATTGATGTGCTCAAAGATTTCATGTAAGAAATTACCGGCAAGCGTTCCTCGCGGGAAGTTACTCTTTATCCAATCAATCGGCTGAGCACTGATTGCCTCAGCAGTGTTAATTAAATCCAGCTCATCTTCTGCTAATACAGCATCATCGCTCTGACTCACTAATAAATCTGTGCCAGCTTTATGTTTTAAATGCTGTGCCAAGTAACTGAAACTGGTTTTACCTCTCGAATAAAAACGCTGTTCAGGAAACCGTTGTGCTTGTATTTCAATAATACTTGTTTGTTTGGCTAAATGAATTGCCTGTGGAATCTGCTCCAAAACCATTTCATCCGTACAGCAACGGTGTTGAAAAGGCTCAGTCCTATTTTTCCAAAACGCGAGGCCTGATACGGATTTACCATCCACATCTTGTAAAAGCGCGTAGACGCGGTGGCTTGCTCGCGTTAAAGCGACATACCAAAGACGATTCTGTTCAGCAAGCGCTCGTTCTTCGTGTTGCTTAAGTTCAACTTCATTCAAATAAGTTTTATCAGCAATCGCAACGACACGTTGAGTCAAAGTCTGACTTGAGTCTGGTTGGACTACATCTTGGGTCGAAAAATTCAGAGTTTTGTTATTTTCTCGAAAGGGCTTGTCTGCACCTAATAAGAAAACAATCTTAAATTCCAGTCCTTTTGACTGGTGAATTGTCATGAGCTGAACACCAGCTTCACTCGACAATTTACGCTCTAACTCCCAATCACGATCCAGAGGAGAACTCAACTGTTTGAGATACCAGTGATAGAGGTTTTGCGCGCCTGAGTATTTCTCACTGTGCTGACTCAAAATTTCAGTCAAATGACGCAAGTTCACCACAACCCGTTCATTATCTTTACTTTGGGCAGCGACCAAATTTTGCCATATATCAAATTGGATGAGACATTGTTGCCATGCTACTAAAAAGCCTTGAGCGGACCACAACTCTCTAATGCTATCAAAACCAGTCATAAACTGGCTTAACCCTTCGGCTGTCTGCTCAAGCTGTAAGAGTTGTTTTAAATCCATGGCAAATAGACGGCTAATTAAAGCTCGCTTCACTTTTGCCTCATCGTAAGGATGAAGTATGGCAGTCAACAAAGCACCAACGTCTTGCGCAACTGTGCAATCGAAAACACTTCGTTTTGATGGCCTGTTAACCCGAATTCCTAAACGCTCTAGCTCAAATTGAACTTTATCTAGGCCATCATGGTTACGGGACAATACCGCAATATCATCTTCGTTTAGAGTTTGAGTCTGAGCATCTTTTTGAAAATATAGCTCTCCAGCATGTGACTGGTTGAGTAGATCTCGAATCCTCCAAGCAACTTGCTGTGCCTCAGTTTCTTTATCTTTGAGCAGGAGCCAGCGTAAAGGATGAGGATTATGATTGTTCTGCTCAATCAGTACTGGATGAGGCCGAGTTCCTGCTCGAATTGGGTCATATTGAACCTCTTCACCGAAATCAATTTGTCGTTGAAATAAGGCATCGACCACTTCAACCAGATCAGCAACGGAACGATGGTTATGAATTAACTTATATTCGCGGCCGTGTTTAGCTTGAATATCTTTATAGGCATTTAAGAAGGTGAGCATATCCCCACCACGGAAACCGTAAATCGCCTGTTTACGGTCACCCACCATAATCATGCAGCCTTTTTGGTAGCGCTCTGGATGGCGCCAAATGCTCGCCAGCATATCGTCTTGATCTTGGTTGGTGTCCTGAAATTCGTCGACCAAAATTAAGGGATAACGTGCCTGAACAAATACAGCAAAACGCTGTCCCTGCTCACCTTTTAAAGCTTCTGAAAGTGTACGAATTTGCTGAGAAAAAGTAGTTTCACCTTTATTTTGTAAAACCTGAGGTAAACGTTTTTTCACCTCTACACATAAATAGGCTTTTAAAAAAATATGAAGCTGGTCGAACTGCTCAGCGTAATTTTTTAGTACTCCAAATAGCTGTTGAATCTGTTGAATACAAGGATGTTGATAGAAACTATCTGAAATTTCAGCAGGACATTTCTTGAAAACTTTCTGATCGGCAAGTTGACCTAAAAATTTGAAAACGAGTTCACGTTGTGCAGTCAAAGACCCATCAAAAACCAAAATGCTGTCGCTTTGCGTTAGAACTTGCAAAAGCTGCGGCAAACATTCACTAAATAATTTGTTAAATGCCCCATTCCGAAATATTGTGCCGCTCACATGTTTATAGTGCTCGCCATCAAGTTGGTAATAGTTTTCTAAAAGGCTTAAGTCAATTTCTGTTGCTAACTGTTTGAGCTGTGCAAGTTGTTCAAATTGAATGGTTGGTTTTTCAGGAAGTTTAAAGTGAGCCGAACTAAAATTCAGTGAGTCTTCAACAAGTTTGACAAAACTATCGACACTCTTGAGTTCACCTGCCAGATATAAAGCATCAATCACGGTCTGAGGTTGAGACTGTATCCATTCACGTAAAACATCATGAATTAGTTGTCGACTATATGTTTTGGCATCATCGGTAATTTGAGCGCGCTCAATTTTGCCACTCTCAAAGGCAAACTCACGTAACAGTTTTTGGCTAAAGCTATCAAGTGTCCCGACAAATAACTCGTCTAACTGATCGATGACCAATTTTAAACGTTCACATGCATAGGCAATACGCGTCGCAAAGCTTTTTAAAATATGTTGAAGTAATAAGTCAGACTCTTGCTCAGCCTGCGTAATTAATTCGTGTTCTGTAAAACTACGCTTGGTCTCTAAGTAACGATACGTTTCTACCAAACGGGCACGAATACGACTTTTTAACTCAGCAGCGGCAGCACGGGTAAACGTGGTCGCAATCACTTGTTTAGGCAAGTATTTTTCAAGAAAGATACGGACCATCAAGCTCGATAAGGTATAAGTTTTTCCTGTACCTGCCGAAGCTTCAATTAAATGTAAACCACTAAATTCAATATCAATAATAGGTTGATAAGACACCTGTACTCTTGAGTTCATGTCTTACTCCGAATGTTGAAATTGAAAAACCGGATGATACAGATCATACGCAAACTCATCACAAGCATGTTGAAGCAAAGCTTGCGCATCTTGTTCTTGTAAAATAAAGCTCCAGTCTCGATGCAACTTGCAAGCTTCATTTTGAGTCATATCCATTGTGGTAAATGACCCTGTTTCATTCCAGTATTTTAACAGCTCAGTGTAGCTCTTCTCATCCAGTTTTGCTTTTTCTGCCTGATTTGTTGTTTCCCACTGATATGCTTTGGCTTTTTCTAATGGTTTTAATAATAAGGCTGCTGGTAGAACCAAGGGTTGTTGCTGTGCATGACGCCAGATTTTAAACCATGGCTGTAAATATTGCCGAGCTTGCTCAGAACTAACCCCACTACAAATCACAGTTTGATCGCTAAAAACCACAATACGGCGTTTTTCAGCTCCTGCACTTCCCTCATTCAAATAAGCTAACCAAAGTAAGTGTTCCAACCAGACTTTCGCGCGTCTTTTTGCGCGGGCACTTGAAGGTTCCATACTGACCCAATCCTGAGTTTCAGACTTTGGAACCGTAATATTCATATGAAGCTGTTTAGCAATGCGCCAAACTCGCTGCGTGGTTTGTGTCACTGCGGGTGCATAATGGTGAAGGCGTTCAAGTAAACATTCTTGCTCAAACACACCTTGTTGCCATGCGCTATATTTGACTTTACCTACAGGCAACTGATCAATTAATACTTCAGGTTGTGCATGCTGTTCAGATTGCTGTAAAAAATGTCGAATCGCATAGCGCCCTAAACCATCTAATAATAACGGTTCATTTTGGTCGAGCACTTCGACACTTCCTAAGTTTTCTACCCCTAAAGTTTTCAAATATAACCGTGCAGGGAACGTCACATCCTGTATCCACTGCTGGCTATCTAAAGCCAACATATCAGGGGCTTGTAGCGGATAGGTCGTATTCGCCCAAGGTTGACGGTTTCCTGAGATTTGCTGAATTTGTGAAGCGACCTTAAACCAGTGATCTTGATAACGGATCACACTTTTTTCTACAGTAAAACCTTTCGGGTCGAAGGGCTGTAAGTCATGTAAGTGATAGAGTTGTTTTAACTGTGATGGAATCTCAATTCCTTCCACAACTACATTTTCAGGTACATCGTCTTCAGCTTTCACAATCAAGGCAAGGTGTTCACGGAACTCTTGAAGAATACTAGATGGTTCTCGCACCTCACCATCATTCACATCAAAACCGTTATAAAACAGCCATAAATTGTCTTGGGCTAATAATAATGCATCTAAAAAAGCACCTTGATCATCTTCAAGCCGAGAGCGGTCACCTAACTGTTGACGCAGTGCATCCATTAAATCAAATGGCACATGGGTATCACGGTTTGGAAATTGCCCTGCATCCAGATTTAGCATGACTATTAAACGATAAGGTAACGGCCGAATATGTCCAATTTGGGCAAAGGTAATTTGTCCTGTCGGTTCAGCTTGCGCACTTTGACTTTCTAATGTCCGTTGAATTTCTTCAATAATATAAGGTAGAGGTAAGGTGATTTTCCGCAAAGCTCCTGTTTCTGTCTCGGCGTAATAGCTTGCGAGCGTCAACATTCGCTCTTGTTTTTTAACAATTTCCCGAACAGCTTTTAAAGCAGCAACACCGACCTGCTCAAATTCAACAATATCTTTGCTTAGCACCTGAAGCCAATATTCAACCGTGTAGACTTTCCCCTGTTCATGTAAAGTCAGCCAATCACGGCGCTCATTCAAATCTTGATAAATCTGAATGAGTGTACCAATCAGCTCGAAATCACCCGGTTGAACTTTGGCATAACTCAACACCTGATTAAATGTCGCATGCACAGGCACGGCAATACCAAGAGCCAATCGCTCTAAGGCAAATTTAAAGCTATATCGATAATCATCATCACCGTCACACAAACTTCGCTTGAGATGTTCTGCATCAAGCCCTCGTTTAAAGCCTGCATCGGCGAGTAAATTTAAAATTCGCTCAACCTGAACATATTCAAGTTCATAACGTTGCTGAGTCGCATGTAAGCTTAACCAGTCAGCAAAATCATCAAAGCTAAAACGTCCCTGCATCAGTTGAATACGCCCAATCACGGCGCGCCATGCATTCAGTGCATCAAGTGATGCAACACCTGCAATTTTCACAGGCAAATGCACACCTTGCTCTGTGGCCGTAGCAGGAAATACACTTCGAATTAAAGGCTCTATGTCGGCTAAATTAGGAATTAAAACTAAAATATCGTTTGGACGGCGCGGCTGCTCATGCGGTTTAGCCAACCAACAGATTAATTGCTCTTTTAATACTTCAAGTTGACGTAGCGTCGAATGACAAACATGAATCTGAATAGAGTCATCATCGGAAGCAAGCTCATATTGCTTAGCTTGCGGCTCCACTAAATGCAAAATATCTGACTGAACCTTACCAAGTAAACTTTCTGGAAAATCATCCACAAAAGCATCAACCCACTTACCTTCTTCGCCCGTAGACAAATTCGATAATAGTGAAAAGTGGTCGCGGGCTTGTTTACCCAGTCTGGTTAAAAGCGGATGTCTGGACTCACGCGCTTCAGCATTAAAATTGAGTGTAAATTTATTAAAGAAATCGCTAATTTCAGCATCAGTAGCCTTTGGATTTTTTGCAATAAAACGCTCTTTTACCCCTAGGTCATAACGCTGTTTCCACAGTGGATCGACACTATCGGCCCAATATTCTTGTGAAGGGTTATAGTGCAAAATCAAGACATCAATATATTGGCCTAAACGGCGCAAGAACTGTAACTGGCTTGGTGGTAAATCCAACAAAGTAAAGATCACCACTTGATTAGGTAATCTTGAAATAGCGCGCTTACTGCGGTCCGGATGATCTAACTCTTGCCAGAACAACGCATCAATTTGCTGCATCTGCACAAAATCATCATGAAAATGTTGCTGCCACAACCAACGCTGCCAGCGTTCTAACTCCTCAGTTTGGTGCAATGCAAAAGCAGTCACTTCTTCATCTTTTTGTACAATATATTTTTCAATATCGAGTGCTCGACCCTGCCCCCAAGCAGACAACCAGTTTTCAGGACAAGTGCAACTATTTTCACAACCACGCTGGCACTGTCCACGATAAATCATATAGTTGCTAAATAAATCAGCAACCTGCTCAGCGACCCAATACAACATTTTTTGTTTTTTTAATTGTTTATCTATGCCTTGTTCGAGTCGATCTGCACTGTCATAAATACGCTGAACAATAGAATGTAAAGGATGCGATGTGTCTATGCTCATCGTATCAGGTTGAATAAATTCGTGTAGAGCCTGATGCACTCGCCATTTAAAAATCAAACGGGGGATGTTGGCTTTACGGACCTGTTCTTTATGCGCAGTTAAAACTTGCTGGTAGGCATACCACTGAAAGCCGCGTACCCGTTGGTGAAACTGGTAATTGGCACTCATGCCTTGCTGTTCTGCAAGTTTTTGTATCAGCCACTGCTCGACTGCAGGACTTGGAACAATAAAATGTTGGGTTTTCAAAACCTGTAAAGGATGCGTTGAAGCTTGAGATGTAGACGCTAATACACCTTGCAACAACACATCAATACGTTGACTTTGAATAACATGGATCCCCATTTATTTCATTTCCTGCTTGCATAATTTATGCACAAAATCATAAACATTCATTACTATACAACTGAATCTGACTATGTCACGTTGGTTTAAACACAGCATAATTTAACTTCAGGTGTCACTTACACTTGGTTTGAATGACGCCATCAAGAAATTTATACAGGTAGACATTATGAAAATTGACAAGATTCCTGACTATATTGATCCTAGCCTAAATCTGGAACAAATTCGCGATGAGTGCCATGATCTCATCAAAAAAAGAGCTTACGTCTCAGCAGGAGCGGCAATTGTACCGATTCCTTTTTTTGACGTGGTGATAGATTTGGGAATTTTGTCGTACCTGATTCCAGATATCAATTCCCGTTTCGGTTTAGCCCCTGAACACGTAAGTGTCTATGACCCAAAAACTAAAACAATTCACTGGGATGAGCTACGTAAACGTGGTTTTGAATTTTCAGGCTTTGTAGTGGCACGCACGACCGTTAAAAAAACATTTAACGGCTTCTTTGGCAAAATCGTAACGAAACAAGTGACTAAATTTATACCACTAGGCGGACAAATTGTAGCAGCTAGTTTAGGCTATTTCATGATGAAAAAAATAGCAGAAACGCATCTTACTGACAGTTATAATCTTGCAAAACGTATTCAGCAAAAAAGCCGAACCACCATTGTAAATTAATCTATGCCTTATGGCTGAGAGCTTAATCTGCTCTCAGCTGTTTTAAAACCGCCCTTAATACTTCCAGACGTGCCGTATATTTATCATCAGTTGCAACAATATACCAAGGTGCGTAATCTGTACTGGTTCGCTCAAACATATCTGCTGCCGCTTTTAAATAATCATCCCATTTATCACGATTACGCCAATCTTCTGCGGTAATTTTAAAACGTTTATGCGGTGTCTCTTCTCTGGCCTTAAAGCGCTGCTCTTGCTCATCTTTGCTAATCGCAAGCCAAATTTTTACCACAATCGTTTGACTATCAAATAAATCTCTTTCAAAACGATTAATTTCGTCATAGGCACGCTGCCACTCTAAAGGTGAAGCAAAACCTTCAACACGTTCAACAAGTACGCGCCCATACCATGTCCGATCAAAGATTGTGATTTTCTCGGCTTCATTAATGCGGTTCCAAAAGCGCCATAAGTAAGGGTGTCGTGCTTCAAAGCGTTCAGGTGCTCCAATACAGTGAATATCATATTCACGCGGGTCTAGGTTTTTAACAATTCGCTTAATTGCACCACCTTTACCTGCAGCATCCATCCCCTCAAAAGCAATGACGACATTACGTTTATCGAAACGCATGGCATCAGCAATTTTTTTGCTTAATTTATCGAGCTCTTTTTTATATTCAGCTTTTTCAAGTGGTTCATTAGAAGGTTTTAATAAACTTTCTGGAATTTTGGCCTGCTGCCATTTTCCTTTAACTTCGGTTTCATGATCAGGAAGTTGGCGCATGTGTTGTAAAAGGTACTGAGCAAAAAACTGATCACGCTGCTTTTCATCTTCGCCATCAATAATGTACCAGTCGTCAGTAAAACGACGGCGTAACTTTTGCAAAGTGTCGTATTGTTTTTTATTACGCCAATCTAGACCGTGAAGCTTATGCCAGTGTTGCTCAGACGGGTCAATTTTGTCTAAACGTTTTTGTAGTGATTTCCATGAAAGATCGAACCAGACTTTAACCACATCGACATAGTTATTTTTTAAATCTTGCTCAAATGCCCGCATATTTTCAACATAAGCATCAAAGCGTGCTTCATCTAAAGGTTCAGATACATGCGTTGCTGTTACGAGCAAATCGCTATACCAATTGCCAAACATCACCACAATTTGGCCTTCGGTAGGAATAAACTCCGAATAAGATTGCCAAAATGCTTCTGTATCTGTCAGTACACGTGGCGCATCTGCTTTGACTCGCAAATATCTAGGGTCTAACCACTCACGAAGCTGCTTAACCGCTTCCCCTTTACCTGCCAGCTCAATACCACTCATTAAAATGAGTGTGCTTTTAGCGTTGGGTTTTCCCCGACTTTCTTTTAACGCATATTGTGCTTCAATCAAGTCAACTGAAAGCAGTTCTTCATCTCGAATTTCAAATTTTGGTTGTTGTTCACTCATAGTCTACGGCTCTAATATTTTATTGTTTAATTTCGATGATCTTTAACTTATGCGGTTAAATGATGAATTGCTATACAAATTATGTCATTGCGACAAAAATCTGTCTAAGAATTGACGCATGAATCATTTTTTTTACATCTTCTCGCCATAGTACAAGGTTACAATGCCTCTTATGATTTTTTGCAAATAGCCCAATATTAGAGCCTTAAATGTCTAAACTCGCTGCTTTTGATGATCTTTTACAACAATATAAAACATTTAATTATCACGACAATCCAGTGCTTGCCCAACGTTTGCAAGATGTACAAACATGGCTAAAAGAGCGGATGAAAGATACGCATCACGACTTTTTTAATCTGCCTGAACATAAACTCATGTCAGAGTACTTTTTAAATCGTTTATATGGTGGTCCAGAGTTTGATGCTCTGGCAGCTCAAATTGAACGCTTATTGAAATATGCTCATAAAGCCGAAAAAGTATTGCCTGAAAATGCAATTAAAACTGGTACTAAATCGGTAAGTTTAGCTGTGCTTGCAACTCAACTTGATGAACAAGTAGCGATGCAGCTTCTTGAGGACTATCCAGCAGATACAGTACTCACTGATGAGATTATGCGTTTAACCTTAATCAAACTTGATCAGGCAGAAGCTCGTTATCAGCAGCTTGCTCTTCTTGATGATTTAGGAGCCGCACTCGATAAATACATGCGCTCATTTATGATGTTTACGGCCTTTAAAATGTGTAAAGGTATTGCCCAGAAATATCACTTCGAATTGATGTATGATTTTATCCAAGATGGTTTTAGTGCGATGAAACCGTTAAAATCAGCCGAGAACTTTATCAGGACTTTTACTGAAAAAGAACGCCAAATTATTGAAAATGTACATTCAGGGCATCCGAATCCGTTTAGAGTGTGATAAGGTCGGCACAGAGAAAAAATCAACCTTACGAAGTTGAGATTTTATTCATTATATTTGCATGATGATGCCTGTAAAAATAGACAAAATCTGTCATCATGCAGAACTTATTCCGTTTCACTTGAGTTTGAGTCTAGGAGAGACAATATGTCTAACGAAAACCAAAAGCCAACATCTCCAACTGAGCAGGCACAAAGTTCAGACAAAGTTAGCCCATTCCTAAGCTCACCTTTACCGTCAGGTACCCCTCAAGGGCAACAACAATCTTTACAACAAACCTTAACCGACACACCGGTTAATGGTTCTGTACCGAAATATAATTTACCTCGTGGTGCTGGCAATACTGGCAACGTTGGTGAAACCACGCACTTCGGTTACTCAACAGTTAGAACTGAAGATAAAGCTCAAAAAGTTGCAGAAGTATTCCACTCGGTTGCAAGCAAATATGACTTGATGAATGACTTAATGTCATTTGGTATTCACCGCCTATGGAAACGCTTCGCAATTAACATGTCTGGCGTACGCCGTGGTCAACACGTATTAGATATTGCTGGTGGTACAGGCGACTTAGCAAAAGTATTTAGCCGTGAAGTTGGTCCTCAAGGTCATGTCGTTCTTTCAGACATTAACGAATCTATGCTTAATGTTGGTCGCGACCGCCTAATTGACGCAGGCTGTACCAATGTTGACTTCGTACTTGCCAATGCAGAAACTTTAGAGCCTTTTGCAGATAACAGCTTTGACTTACTCACCATTAGCTTTGGTTTACGTAACGTGACAGATAAAGATGCAGCGCTTGCTTCTATGTTCCGTGTGTTAAAGCCAGGTGGTCGTTTACTTATTCTTGAGTTTTCTAAGCCTGTATTTGAGCCATTCTCAAAACTTTATGACCTCTATTCATTCACTGCTTTACCGATTATGGGTAAATTGGTTGCGAATGACTCAGAAAGTTATAAATATTTGGCTGAATCAATTCGTATGCATCCAGACCAACGCACCTTAAAAGGTATGATGGAAAATGCTGGCTTCCAGAACTGTGACTATCACAATCTTACTGCTGGTATCGTTGCCGTTCACCGTGGCTTCAAACTGTAAGGGATAACGATATGTGGTCGATTCTGGCACTCGGTGCAGTCGAACGTATCATTCATCATCTGATCGACCTGGATGCGGTTACACGCATTCAGCTTAATCAGTTACAGGGCAAAATGTTGCGTGTTGTGATTGATAGTCCGCAGCTTTCTGTCGATGTATTCTTTGACCAAGAAAAAGTACGTCTTGAACCTACTGCAACAGGGCACAGTGAAAAGCCTTCTATTTTTGAACAACGCCCTTTTGATGCGCAATTCAAAATTTCTGAAGCAACAGCAACTTTGCATGTTAAAGATGTCGTCGAACTGATTAAATTATTGGTCAGCGATCCAGATCAGATTGGCAATATCCCATTGCAAGGTGATTACCATCTGCTACAGGATATTCAAAAGATTATGCAGCAAGCTGAACCAGATTTAGCTGCACATTTATCAAGATGGGTAGGTCCTCAACTCGCCCACGAAATTGGCAAGATTCAACTTGCACCTAAACATTTAAAACGCTCCCTTCAAAGTCATCTATTTTTTGCAGAAGACGCATTAAAAGAAGACAGCGGTCTATTTGCCCCTCGTTGGGAAATGGATGATTTAACTCAAGCAACTCGCAAGCTTAATCAAGACATTGACCGTCTAGAAGCAAGATTGCAGCAACTCAACACACAACTACAACCCTCTCAAGACTAGGTAAGACTGTATATGATTCCGCACGTTTCACGTTTACTCGAACTTTGGCGTATTGCAGCGCACTATAGACTCGATACGTTGTTCCCTGCGGATGAATTACCAGTTAAAGCTCAACGTGCATTAAGTGTTATTAAAATGCACCCAGCTGCATGGTCTAGTCGCGAACGTAAAAATCCTTTAAAGCTCAAAGAAGCTTTGGAAGAGATGGGGCCGCTTGCAATTAAGCTTGGACAATTACTGTCAACTCGACGTGATTTGATTCCACCTGAAATACTCGCTCAATTGGTCTTACTTCAAGATCAGGTCAAACCTTTTGATAGCAATGTTGCCAAACAACGTATTCAAGAATCATTAAAAGCTGACGTAAATACCTTGTTTGCACGATTTGATGACCAGCCATTAGCAGCTGCTTCAATTGCACAGGTTCATACTGCTGCTTTGCACGACGGTCGAGAAGTTGTTGTTAAAGTGACTCGCCCCGACATTCGCAACCAAATTTTGCAAGACTTTGAAATTTTGGCATGGTTAGGCAACACACTAGAAAGTCGCCTTGAAGCTGCTCGTGCCTTACATCTCTCTGAAATTATTCAAGACTACCGCCAGATTATCTTAAATGAGCTGGACTTAAGTATCGAAGCAGACAACACCCGTCGTATGCGCCATTATTTTACTGGCTCAACCATGATGTATGTGCCTGAAGTCTACATGGACACCAAAGATGTCATGGTAGCAGAGCGCATTACAGGTGTTCCTATTTCAGATACGGCAACCTTTGACCGTCTGGGTATGGACCGTGCACAACTTGCAGAAAAAGGATTAACCATTTTCTTTACTCAAGTATTCCGCGATAACTTTTTCCATGCCGACATGCACCCCGGCAATGTCTTTGTAGAAACAATTAACCCAAGCAATCCACGCTTTATTGCACTCGACTGTGCAATTATGGGTGAATTATCTAAGCATGACCAGATGACTATTGCCCGCATGTTGCTTGCTGTAATGAACAGCAACTTTATGCAGCTCATTCAAATTGTGCATCAAGCGGGTTGGATTCCACCGGGTACAGACCAAGATGCGCTATCGCGTGAAATGCGTCGCACCGTTGGTCCAATGGTGTCTAAACCAATGGATCAACTTGATTTTGCTGGTATCTTGATTCAAGTGATGGATATTGCACGTCGCTTCCATTTAGAGATTCCACCCCAACTCATGTTGTTGCTAAAGACTTTAGTGCATGTCGAAGGCCTAGGTACCGATCTTTACCCGCAGCTCGACATCTGGAAATTGGCAAAACCAATTTTGACTGAATGGGTCAAAGCCAACATGAACCCAGTCAAAAATATAAGAGAGTTAGGACAGCAATTACCTGACCTGCTTTTAGGTGCTCAAGATTTCCCAAGCTTAATTGTTGATAGTTTAAATGGTTTAAAAAATCAGTCTGCTTGGCAAGACCGTCAGTTACGCGAAATGCAGCAACTTCGTTTACAAATGGAACATCAACAACGTCGCAGTTGGATGTTCGGTAGTAGCATGCTGATTTTACTCACCATCGCGATTATTAGTCCTTGGTTTGTTTCTATTATTTTAATTGTGCTAAGCAGTTTATTAGCGCTTTGGCGCATATTGAAATAAGTTCTAAATCCCTTGCCCGCGCAAGGGATTTTTTTATGTGAAAACTTTAATTTTCAAAAAAATTATAGATCAGCTATTCGTTGATTGCTAAATTGAATCTATAAATGCATCAAAAGAACAAACAATGAAAACACCTCATTTTGCCATTATCGGTGCAGGTACCGCAGGTTTAGCCACTGCAATTTTGCTCGCCCGTGAAGGTAATGACGTTACTATTTTTGAACAAGTTGATGAGTTATCTCCAGTAGGTGCAGGTTTATTACTACAACCAGCGGGCTTAGCAGTATTTGAACATTTAGGTGTGCTCAATAAAGCTCTGCCATTAGGTGCAAAAGTAACGGGGTTAGAGGGGCAACTTCCCAACAAGCGTCTTTTAGTCAACAGCCACTATCATGAAGCATCTACAAATCTCTATGGTTTAGGTATACACCGAGCCACTTTATGTCATGTACTCACCCAAAAACTTAGTGAATATTCGAGCCAAATTACTTGGCATATGAACCATTCTGTTGAGAGCTTTGAAGAACATAACAATGAAGTTCAGCTATTCGGCAGTCATCAAAACCAAAAATTTGACGCTTGCTTTGATGCCGCCCTTATTGCCAATGGTGCTCGTAGCCAGTTACGCCCCAAAGCATGGGTAAAGGTTGACAAAGCCTACCCTTGGGGTGCTGCATGGAGTATCGTACCTGAGTGCCAAGTACTCGATTCTGAAATTCTGCATCAATTTTATGATCGCTCAAAGATTATGATGGGAATTCTTCCTACAGGAGTAGTTCCAACAGAACCTCAACAGCGCCTTTCGAGTATCTTCTGGAGCTTACCTACCCCACAATTACAAAGCTTTCTGCAAGATGAGCAAGCTAAACAAACTTGGTTAAAACAAGTCTCAGAGCGATGGCCCAAAGTTGCAGAATGGCTAAAAGAGATTTTATACGACAGCCAAATTCAGCCTAAATGGCTATCTGCAAATTACCGTGATGTCGTCATGACTCAATTTGGTCAAGGCAGAATTGGAGTGATTGGCGATGCCGCTCACGCAATGAGCCCACAGTTGGGGCAAGGCGCAAATATGGCATTATTGGATGCTTGGGCTTTTTCTCAATCATTGCAACATGCTCAAAAGAATCAAAAGATTGATTGGCCCCTACTCTGGCAGCACTACCACCAGCTTCGCCGCTCATCCACCCAGTTTTATCAATTTCTTAGTCGCTTATTAACACCACTTTATCAATCTGAACATTGGTGGGCTGGAGGCTTAAGAGATTTAGTTTTCCCTTGGATGTATCAAATCCCCTATTTTCGAAAAGAAATGGCAATCACAATTTCAGGTTTAAAGACTGGTCCATTTCAGCAAATTGATTATGATCGAGTGGCTCAATTACCTAAAGAAAGCCGTGCTTTCAATTTAAAAAGCGAATCTTAGTCTGACTATTAACCCAACTAAATGATAGTGAATAACACATGAAAATCAGCCATCTTGATCATCTTGTTTTAACCGTCTCAAATATTGAAACCACCTGTAATTTCTATCAAACTGTATTAGGGTTTGAGGTCATCACTTTTAAAGGTGATAGAAAGGCTCTACAGTTCGGAAATCAAAAAATAAATTTACACCAGCAAGGTAATGAGTTTGAACCTAAGGCATTACAGCCAACTCCTGGATCTGCCGACCTGTGTTTTATTTCAGAAACTCCCATTTCCGAAGTGATTGCGCACCTTAATCAATTAAATATTACAATTGAAGAAGGCCCCGTTGAACGTACGGGTGCAATGCACCCTATTCTTTCAGTTTATATTCGCGATCCAGATCAAAATTTGATTGAGATTTCAAATATCCTCACGTCTTAGCCACTTGAATAAGATACTGACTGGTAAGCGTTACAAGATGTTTGTTCCGCTGACAAAGACAAAAAGGACAAAGAATTTTTCCGCAAAGCGACGTTGATGCCGTACACTATACAAGCTATTTTTTAGCATCTGATTGAAATCAATTTATAGTTCATATTTCTTTGGTGATTCCTCATGAATAACACGCAATGGCTCGATGAAGTAAAATTTAACGAACAAGGTCTTATCCCTGCCATTGCTCAACATCATCAAACCGGACGTATTTTGATGGTGGCGTGGATGAACCGTGAAGCACTCGCGCTCACAGCAGAAAAAAATCAGGCTGTTTATTTCTCTCGCTCTCGCCAAAAACTTTGGCACAAGGGTGAAGAATCAGGCCACTTTCAAACAGTTTATGAAATTCGTCTGGACTGTGACGGCGACGTAATTATTCTACAAATTGAACAACACGGTGGTATTGCATGCCATACGGGTCGTGAGTCTTGTTTCTATCGTAAACTCACACCACAGGGTTGGGAAATTGTCGATGCACAATTAAAAGATCCTACTGCAATTTATGGTGATAAAGCTAAAACTGAAAGCCACGATCATGCTCACACCACTGAACAAGTCGATGTACTTGCTCACTTAGGGCAATTGATGCAAGAGCGCAAGCAAGCTGAAGCTGATACTTCATATGTTGCAAGCCTCTACAAAAAAGGCATCAATAAAATCTTAGAAAAAGTGGGTGAAGAAAGTGTAGAAGCAATTATTGCTGCTAAAGATTTTGCTGCACAGGATTCAGAAGCTCACTTAAACGATCTCGTTTATGAAACAGCAGATTTGTGGTTCCATACTATTGTGATGTTGGGTTATTTCGATCTTAATCCACAACTTATTATTGACGAATTAGCTCGTCGTCAGGGTTTATCTGGTTTAGTTGAAAAAGCTAACCGCAACAAGGTTTAAAATCACTCAGTGTCGAATATTGAAAAACCTAAAGCAACCTATGAGCAAGCAATTGCCATAGATAACGCACGTCTTGGGCAATCATTTAAAGTGATTGCCTATGCGGGCACAGGTAAAACCACCACTTTACAAATGATTAGCGATGCCATGCCTGAACGGCGTGGTATGTATCTAGCATTTAACAAAGCTATTGCTGGTGAAGCACAAAATAAATTTCATCGTAATGTAGACTGCCGTACTTTTCACTCGCTTGCTTTTCGTAGTGTGCCACGTGGTGTAACCGATAAATTACGCCTACCTCGCTTAAGTCCAAGCTTTATTGCTAAAGAATATCGACTAGAACCCATTACGCTGCGACGCATGATGGGCGGGCGTTACGAAAAATATGTCTTAATGCCAAGCCGTCTAGCGAGTCTTGTCGCAAATGCAGTGAGCTATTTCTGTTCAACAAGCTCTCAATATCCGGCACCTCGACATATTCAGGCGCCCAACTGGTTGCATCCAGACGATATTATCGAATTACAAAATCACCTTTACCCTGCTGTGGAACGACGTTGGTTAGAATCGATTGACCAAAACCATCAAGCTGGTATTGGGCATGACATTTATCTCAAACTTTGGGCATTGTCTGAGCCAAACATTCCTACTGACTACGTCTTGTTTGATGAAGCACAAGATGCTGACCCTCTAATGCTAGGCATTTTGCTTCGCCAAAAAAATACTCAAGTTATTTATGTCGGTGATGCGCATCAACAAATCTACGCTTGGCGTGGTGCAATTAATGCCATGCAACAATTGCCCTTGCCGGAATCTCGGTTAACCACTTCTTTTCGTTTTGGCGAAACGATTGCCGATGTGGCCAATGCACTGCTGGGCGGTTTAAATGAAACTGTTCCCTTACTTGGTAATCCAAACCAGAAATCAAGTGTAGTGAATAAACCGCATACCAAAATGCGTGATGCGATTTTATGCCGCACCAATGCTCGTGCAATGGAACTTTTATTAGCAGGCTTAGTTCACGGCGACAAAGTGAGTTTGCAGGCGGATCATCAAAAGCTAAACCGTTTTGTAGACGCCGCAAGTCTTTTAAAGCAAGGAAAACGAGTTACTGACGTTCCTGAATTGGCATGGTTTAACTCATGGCATGATGTACATGAGTACTGTGAAACCAATGAGGGAAGTGACATTAAACCATTGGTTAAACTGGTTGATGATCACGGCACTGACCCGCTAAAAAAAGCACTTGCAAAGATTACTCCACTTGAGCAAGCTGATTATGTCATCTCTACAGCTCATAAAGCGAAAGGGCTAGAATGGAATCGCGTTCATATTGAAGATGACTATCAATTTAAAATTAATGGCTTAGAACACAAGATTAGTGATGAAGAGTTAAGATTACTTTACGTTGCCTGTACTCGTGCTAAAGTAAGTCTAAATATCCATCATCTTTATGATCTGATACAACAATTAAAACTAAGGGCGCCTTTAAGTCTTCGTCAATCAGTTGGTTGAAGCGCTCATAATTAGGTGAGCCTATGCAACTTGAATCTATCCAATTTAAACATATTGCTCTGTTTCACGATCTTAAAATACAGTTTCAATATGAAAAACAGCCGATTACCCTAATTTTAGGTGAACAAGCAACGGGTAAAAGTATGTTACTCAAACATACTTACCATGCTCTAACTTGGTTCCCTGCCCGTTTTAAAGATTTACGTAGTCCCGGTATTGTTATGCCTGACCAAGACATTACTCAATCGCGTTTACAGTCAAAAATCGAAGTGACCCTTCAAGTTCCACCAGAAATTGGCTCTTTACCAGAAAGTACTTCTGCACAAGAGGTAGATTCTTCTCTGTGTAGCTGGAAACTTTTTAAAACCCTAAATTCAAGTGGCATTGGAATCAGCCAAGTTGAAACTCAACAACTTGACCAGACTATGGCCCTTTATCAACAAGTCATCAAAAAAGATCCATTACAAGGATTACCCTTAATCGCTTACTACCCAGCCGAGCGATTTGTAAATGATATTAATCTGCTCAATAAAAATTTACCTGGCATAACTCAAGCCATTTCAGCCTATGATATTAGTCCAGTTCCGTTCACCACCTTCACTCGTTTTTTTGAATGGTTACGTGAAATTAGTGATATCGAAAATGCTCAAGCTGCACATTTAGTACAACGCATTAAATCTAAGCAATTAGATCCACAAGATCAGACAGAACTATTAAGTGAACTTCAAAAAGAGTTATCTGGGCAGCCTAAACAGCTCACCGCACCTAACCTCTACGCTCTTAAAAATGCATTAAATATTGTTTTGCCTGAGCTCAAAGACTTATATTTACAATATCAGCCTAGGCTTCAACTTATGGCTGACTATGATGGCCAAACCCTACCTTTTCAGCAACTTTCCAACACCACAAAAACATGGATTGCTTTAGTCGGCGATATTGCCCGCAGGCTCTGTTTACTCAATCCGTTAAGCCTAAATCCTTGCCTTGAAGGTGAAGGAATTTTATTGATTGATCAAATTGACGCACAACTCGATGCACAGCATTGTTCAGAAATTTTAAACAAACTACATCAAGCATTTCCACGCTTACAAATTATTGCAACTGGAAGTCGTGAAGAGTTATTAGAACATGCCTCGGCTTATCAATGTTTAAAATTAGAGCATGGTAAAATTAGCCATCTTGATTTAAATACCACCAAACAACAGCTTGAACACATCTATACATTACTCCAAAGAAGTGAGTCATTAGTTCCACATATAGAAGCACAGCTTCCAAGCTTAGTAGACCCTACGCCCTCTCCAGCACAGGTTGATGTTTTATTTCAGCAAATTCAGGGTTTAAATGAACAACAAAAAAACGAATTGCTACGCATGATTCATGCAGGAGACACACCAGAAGAAAGTCCTTCTGTTTAAATTTTATAATCAATCGGCTCTCTTTTTATAATTAAAAAGCAGAGTCACAAAATATATGGTTAAGTCAGGTTTTTTAGCTTTAAAAATAACTAGATGTTGTTACTACATGTAATAACATCAGATTTTTACTGCTTTTTTAGTGTACAATAAATTTCATTTTGCGTTTTTATTCTTCAAGTTGCGCAATACAACTTGTTTCTCGCTTTATTTTCTAATTTGGTTGGGTTTTCAGAATAACAAAGTCTTGGAACTCTCTTTGAATTCCTATCTATTCTGAAATTAAAAATTCACCTTTAGGTTTCGGCCTAAATCACATATGGATACGAGTGTGCTACCGATAATTATCTTATTACCGTTAATATTAGGCACCACCCTTGTTTCATTGCTTCAACGGTTCTCGCGTGGAGTAACGGCTTTAGGGGCAATTGGAGTCAGTTTAACCAGTTTTGGCTTATTACTGACTCAAGCTAAAACTGTGCTTGGTGGTGCAAGCATTCAACAAAGCTGGGATTGGTTACCTCAATTAGGAATTAATCTAAGCTTCAGACTCGATGCTCTTGGTTTACTATTCTCTTTACTTATTACCGGTATCGGTACCCTCATTTATATATACGCCTATTACTATCTTGGCCCTAAAAATTCTTTAAGCAAACTTTATGCTTTACTCATGCTGTTTATGGCAGCAATGCTGGGTATTTCGCTCTCTAATAATCTTATTATTTTATTAGTCTTTTGGGAGCTCACCAGTATTTCATCTTTCTTGTTAGTGGGTTACTGGAGTCATTACGAAGCTGCGCAACGCGGCTCTCGAATGGCGCTCACCATTACAGGGATGGGCGGTTTGGCGTTATTGGGTGGATTTGTTCTATTAGGGCAAATCACCGGAACCTATGAAATTAGTGACATCACGGGCATGAAAGACGCTATTCAAGCCCATGCTCTATTTGTTCCAATGCTATTGCTTATTTTGCTTGGTGCATTTACGAAGAGTGCTCAGTTTCCATTTCATTTTTGGTTACCTAACGCAATGGCAGCGCCAACACCGGTGTCCGCTTACCTACACTCTGCGACCATGGTTAAAGCCGGGATTTTTCTACTTGCCCGCTTACTACCAATTTTTGTAGGCGCTGCGATCTATCACAATATCGTGACATTTATCGGCCTGTTTACACTTTGCATGGCCGCATGTTTTGCCATTTTTAAAGAAGATTTAAAAGGACTGTTAGCCTATTCAACGATTAGTCATTTAGGACTCATTGTTTGTTTACTTGGTATCGGTTCGCCTTTAGCAGTTGCTGCTGCTATTTTTCATATTATTAACCATGCAACATTTAAAGCTGCACTCTTTATGATTGCAGGGATCATTGACCATGAAACGGGTACACGTGATCTTCGAAAACTCAGTGGAATTTGGCAATTACTTCCTTTCACTGCCACATTAACCATGATTACCGCTGCCTCTATGGCAGGTGTACCGCTCACCAATGGCTTTATTTCTAAAGAGATGTTCTTTACCGAGCTATTGGCGAATCTTTCAGGTTCAGCAGTTATCTTTGCCAGCATCATTGCAACGCTTGCTGGTATTTTTGCAGTGAGTTATTCAATTCGCTTAGTACACGGCGTGTTTTTTGATGGTCCAATTGGTAAGCAAGTGCCAAATAAAGATGCACATGAACCGCCTATGGGCATGCGCGCACCAGCCCTTCTTCTTGCTGTGCTATGTATCTTGGTCGGTGTTTTACCTTCTTTGTTGGTAGAACCACTAGTAAATAGCGTAACCAGAGCAAGCTTGATGCAACCAGAGTTTGCAGGAACTCATCTTGCGATTTGGCACGGATTCAATGCTCCTCTTGTGATGAGTATTATTGCTTTAGTCGGCGGCTCACTGTTCTATTTTGCTTTGGCAAAAGATGGCATGATTCGTAAAATTGACCTTGACCCACGTCTTGGTAGATTACAAGGCCGCATTTTATTTGATTTATTTTTAAAACATCTGTTGCTTACAAGCCGAAAAATCAAACAAAAAACTGAAAATGGCTCACTGCAAAGTTACTTGTTCTTGATCATTGCTTTTAGCGTCATCATGGTCACTATGCCTCTACTTAATCAAGGACTCACTACAGGCACACGTGAACTTACCCATGCCCCATGGATTGCCATCGTTCTATGGCTAACCCTGTTCTCAGGTTGCTGGATGATGCTGTGGTTCCATCATGAGCGTATTAAAGCAGTCCTTATTAGTGGTGCAATTGGTTTAGTGGTAACAATGGTGTTTGTTACCATGTCAGCACCAGATTTAGCACTGACTCAAATTACCGTGGATGTTGTAACCACTGTTCTTCTATTAATGAGTTTATCTTTACTTCCACAGCTAACCCCGTATGAATCTCTTCGCTCTAGACGTTTAAGAGATGCTGCTTTAGCGATTATTGGAGGCTTAGGAATAGGCTGGATCGCGTGGCTCATTTTAACCCGTGATCATAATTCGATTTCATGGTTCTTTGCGCAGCAGTCTTTACCACTGGGTGGTGGCTCAAATATTGTAAATGTCATTTTAGTTGACTTCCGTGGTTTCGATACCTTTGGTGAAATTACGGTACTAGGCATTGCTGCTATTGGTTCACTTTGCCTCATGGATGGTATGCGTGTACATGGTACAACCATAACCCAAGGTCTCACCTACCGTTTTAATCCATCTCCACTCATGTTCCGTATTACAGCTTCTTGGGTATTACCATTGGCGCTTGTCGTGAGTGTTTATATCTTTATGCGAGGCCATAACTATCCAGGTGGTGGATTTATTGCAGGTCTAATCACCTCAATGGCGTTAATCATTCAATATATTGCGCTAGGTCAAGACCAGACAGAACAATTACTTAAAGCAAAATCAGGTCGTCTTTACGAAGTGTGGATTGGTTCAGGTTTAACTATTGCTGGGCTTACTGGTGTAGCTGCATGGTTCTGGTTACGCCCATTCCTAACTAGTGCGCACGTCTATGTTGAATTACCAATTTTAGGAAAACTACATTTGGCTTCGGCTGCGAGTTTTGACTTAGGGGTTTATATCACCGTGGTTGGTGCAACGATGTTGCTCATCTCGGTATTGGGAGACTCTCGCCACTCAAGTATGTCTGGTCCTGTAGTACCACATCGGGAGGAATCATCATGATCAGTTTAGAATTCTTATTGGCTTCTGCGATTGGTTTACTTGTTGCCACAGGTATTTATCTGATTTTACGTGCTCGTACTTTCCCTGTCGTGCTTGGATTAGCTGTAATTGGCTATGCTGTAAACCTATTTTTATTTGCGATGGGCCGATTACAAATTAGCTCACCCGCGATTTTAACCGAGACAACAAAAATAACCGATCCACTTCCTCAAGCACTGGTGTTAACAGCCATTGTGATCGGTTTTGCAACCACCGCTTTTATTGTACAACTGGCACTGCGTAGCCGTTATGAATCAGGTAGTGATCATGTTGATGCTAAAGAAGACATCTCTCCAACATACGACCCACGTGAGGATGAGCCGTAATGTTTGATTTTTTATCTTTCTGGCAAGAACATGCGCCGATTTTTAGCATTCTCATTCCGGCATTCACTGCTTTTATCTTATTACTGCTAGGCAACCCAGGTGCAGGTGCTTTAAAAGATGACTGGCGACAACCATGGCGTCGTGGCATTAGTCTTGTTTCTGCAATTGCTGGCTTAGTTACCGCAATTGTATATTTAAGCTTTGCAAGCACAGGCCAAATTACCACTTACCAGCTAAGTGAATGGTCAGCACCGTTTGGTATTGTGCTCGTATTAGATCGTCTTTCTGCTTTTATGCTGGTACTGACCTATGCATTAGTCGTTCCAGTTCTATGGTATGCAAGCGACAATTGGGATACCCGTGGTCGATATTTCCATGCCATGGTACATTTTTTATTAATGGGTATCTGCGGAGCATTTTTAACAGGCGATTTATTTAACCTTTTCGTCTTTTTTGAAATCTTGTTGATGGCTTCGTATGTTTTGCTTTTACATGGGCAAGGCAAACCACGTTTTCAGCTTGGTGTTCACTATGTCATTATCAATCTTCTAGCCTCTGCCCTATTCTTAATCGGCCTTGGTATGATTTATGGCAGTGTAGGTAGCCTCAACATGGCGGATGTTTCACGTCTTATTCCGACACTTGAAGCAGATCAACACAAATTAGCCGTAGCAGGTGCCCTACTTTTATTTGTAGTGTTTGGCATTAAAGCAGCGATGCTTCCTGTAGGTTTTTGGCTACCAAAAACTTATGCTGTTGCAAGTACACCGGTGGCTGCAATTTTCACCATTATGACCAAGGTCGGAATCTATTCGATTTTGCGTGTAAATGGAACCGTATTTGACGATGCACTTAGTCAAGAAATCTTAAAAAGCTGGTTACTTCCGATTGGTTTGATTACCTCACTATACGGTGTAATTGCAGCAATTGGAGCAGATCGTTTACGTCGCTTTGTCGGCTTTATGGTACTTTCCTCAATTGGTACATTGCTCACAGCAATTGCCATGTCAAATACACAAGCATGGTCTGGTGCTTTGTATTACTTAGTGCACAGTACGCTGATTGGCGCGGCTTTTTATCTATTTTGTGGATGGATAACTTCGCAACGTGGAGATTTTAAAGATCATTTAAAAGTTGCCCCAAGAATCAAACAAGAAAAAGCAGCGATGGTGACTTATTTCTTGATTGCCATGATGCTCGCGGGTTTACCACCTTTTAGTGGTTTTCTTGGAAAAGTATTTATTTTACAAGCGACAGTCGAAGCTAGCTACCAAGGTTGGATCATTGGTGTTGTTCTTGTTGTGAGCCTATTAAGTATTATTGCTCTAACGCGAGTTGGCTTTATCTTGTTCTGGCGAGCAACACCACCAGAGGAAGATCCAATTCATCCGGCTTATATTCTTTATCGAGCATTACCAGAACGAGCACCACCACGTAATGATCAAGTGATTTATGTGTTACTTGCCGGCTTAATCGCTTATGTCGTCTTTGCTGCACCTATTCAGCATTACACATTAAGTACTGCCCAGCAGATTCAAGACCATGCACTTTACCAACGCACTATTCTTAAAGTAGATAAAAATGGTGAAGCTATCAGCGTGCAACCATTTGACCCTGCTTACTTACCAGAAACTAAATATGGTGGTGAGGTTGAAGATCATAATGCTTACCTCGTTCCAGATATTATTTCGAAAGATACCTTCAATGGTGAACATATTTCGGAATATAAACTTCGACAAATTCAGCAACAGGACAAACTACAAACGCCTACCATTGTTGATGAAAGTCAATTGAAACCTATGGAGCCATAAAAATGCAGTTATCTCATTTGCTTGAACGCTGGTTTCCACATCCATTTGTTTCAGTTCTTATCATTTTATTTTGGCTGATGCTGTCACATAGTCTTGATGCTAGTGACATTCTGACGGCAGTACTGTTGGGTTTAATTATTCCTCGTTTAGTTAAACCGTTTATCACCCGTACACCGCATATTCACTGGAAACCAGCTATTAAATTATGCTTTGTGGTTCTTTGGGATATTGTCATTTCTAACTTTCGAGTGGCAAAACTCGTTTTAGGACCTACCAAAAATTTACATCCTAAATGGTATCGTGTGCCATTAGAAACGGAACATGAGCAGGTTAATACTTTACTGGCAATGATCATTACCACAACGCCGGGTACGGTTTCTGCAGGCATTGATCAGGAACGTGGAGATATTCTGGTTCATGCGTTGAGCACGGATAATACCGAATCTGATATTGAAGACATCAAACAACGTTATGAAATTCCACTTATGGAAATTTTTGATGTAAAAAGCAAAACGGAGGCAAGTGCATGACCATCCTACCCTATGCTCTAGGTATTAGCTCAATTGCCATTACAATCTCTATGCTACTTTGCCTCTTCAGATTGATCATAGGTCCATCAATTGTAGATCGGCTTTTAGCACTCGATACTCTCTTCTTAAATGCAACTTGCCTCATTGTTGTTTTAGGCATTTATTGGATGACGACGTCTTTATTTGAAGGAGCCCTACTGGTTGCGATGCTAGGTTTCGTATCTACAGCAGCCTTAGCACGTTACTTCACAACTGGTCACGTAATCGATTAAGGAGAGATCAAAATGCAGTTCGTAATGGAAATTATTGTTTCGGTCTTTCTGGTTTTTGGCGCTTTCTTTATGTTAGTCGGCTCGATTGGCATGGTGCGCTTGCCTGACTTATTCATGCGCTTACATGCACCCACAAAATCGAGTACGTTAGGATTAGGCAGTTTTTTGATTGCGTCCATGATCTTTTTTGCTTTTCAAGGCCGCTTTGGTTTTGCCGAGCTACTGATCACACTTTTAGCTTTTATTACCGCACCGGTTTCAGCAAATTTAATTGCTCAAGCTGCGCTACATTTACGTTTGCGCTCATTGAGTGGAGAAGTTCCTGAGTCAATTGAACGCCCCTTGCCGTGGGACCGTTATAAAATTGGACAGCGTTTCTCGCAAAATAAGCCGCCTATGGACCCTCCTAAAGACTAGGAAAAAGTCCACCAATAAAAAAGCCACCCGAAGGTGGCTTTTTTATTTTTTATATTACTGTTCTTCGTCTGAATCGCGTTTCGGTAAATCATTTACCGCTTTTTCGATCAAACCAAACATATAGTTACCATAAGCATTCGTCTTGTCATAATGGAAACGCAATCTCGGCGTAATACGTGTCTTGATACGACGGCTCAATTCATGACGCAAGAAACCAGAAGCTTTATTTAATACATCTAAAGTTTCTTTATTTGCTGCTTCACTTTGCTCATCGCCAAGCTCACGTCCCATTACGGTGACATAAACTTCAGCATAACCCATGTCTGCACTGACTTTCACCGCAGAGATGGTCACTAGACCACCTAAGCGAGGATCTTTAAGCTCTTGACGAATCAGCTCAGATAACTCGCGTTGAACTGAATCCGCCATGCGCTTTAAGCGTTGGCTACCCGCCATTAAAGACTCCGTTTAATCAATTGAACATCATAGACTTCAATTTTATCTTTCACTTTGATGTCTTTATAACCTTTCACCGCAAGACCACATTCCATACCGGCACGAACTTCTTCAACCACTTCTTTATAGCGACGAAGAGATTCAAGCTCACCTTGGAACACAACCACGTCATCACGTAATACGCGAATCGGTTTATTACGATGCAATACACCTTCAAGTACCATACAGCCTGCTGCTGCACCAAACTTACTTGAGTGGAATACTTCACGTACTTCAGCAACACCCAAGATAGTTTCACGATGTTCAGGAGCAAGTTTACCGCTCATGGCATCTTTCACATCATCAATTAATTCATAGATGATGCTGTAGTAACGAATATCGATACCGTCTTGGTCACTTCTCTGACGAGCAGTCGTATCAGCACGAACGTTAAAGCCTAACAATACAGCTTCTGAAGATTCAGCAAGAATCACATCAGACTCAGTAATCGCACCAACACCCGAACTAATTACACGAACTTTTACTTCATCAGTAGATAATTCATGTAAAGCTGCATTCAATGCTTCTAAAGTACCACGTACGTCTGTTCTTAAAACAACATTCACTGTAGGAACATCTTTTTTGCCCATTGACGACATGATATTTTCAAGACGCATTGCGCTTTGACGATCAATACGTTTTTGACGTTCACGGTCAGCACGAGCATCAGCAACTTCACGTGCTTTCTTCTCGTCATTTACAACAAGAACTTCATCACCTGCCATTGGAGCATCTGGAAGACCCAGAATTTCTACTGGAATAGATGGTCCTGCTGATTTAATCGGCTTACCATTTTCATCAGACATTGCACGTACACGACCATATGACGAACCTGCAAGAACAAGGTCACCAATGTTTAATGTACCGTTTTGAACAAGAATAGAAGTTACTGCACCACGGCCTTTATCAACACGCGCTTCAATAACAACACCTTGTGCAGCACCTTCAGCAGATGCTTTTAATTCCATCAATTCTGATTGAATAAGAATTAAATCAAGGAGTTCATCAATACCTTGTCCACTGTGTGCAGAAACCTTAGCAATCGGAACATCACCACCCCATTCTTCTGGAACGATTTGTTTCGTTGTTAATTCATTTAACACACGGTCTGGATCAGCAGATTCTTTATCCATTTTGTTGATTGCAACAATAATTGGAGTACCTGCTGCACGCGCATGGTCAATTGCTTCTGCAGTTTGTGGCATTACACCGTCATCTGCCGCAACAACTAATACCACGATATCTGTTGCTTTAGCACCACGTGCACGCATTGAAGTAAACGCAGCATGTCCCGGTGTATCAAGGAATGTAATGATTCCTTTGTCTGTTTCAACGTGATATGCACCAATATGCTGGGTAATACCACCTGCTTCACCTGCCGCCACTTTCGAACGACGGATACGGTCAAGCAATGATGTTTTACCATGGTCAACGTGACCCATAATGGTAACAACTGGCGGACGAGTTGTTTGCTCACCACGAGCTTCTTCAGCCGCTTCAAGCAAGTTATCTTCCGCTTGAGTATCAGAAACTAAAACAGGGTTATGGCCCATTTCTTCAACAACAAGTGCTGCTGTATCTTGGTCAATAGCTTGTTCCTGATTAACCAACTCACCCATTTTCATAAGTGTTTTGATAACTTCACGTACTTTAATCGCCATTTTTTGAGCAAGATCGGCAACAACAATGCTTGAACCGATTTCTACATCATAAACTTGCTTTTTAACTGGTTTTTCAAATCCATGCTTATTAGCTTGGCTTGATTTTAAACCACGTTTGTTATGGTTAACAAAGCTTTGCTCTTCTTGACCACGACGACCACCTTTTTTACCCGCACGAGGGTTAGTGGTTGCGCCACCGCGTTTAATTTCACGGTCTTCTTGCTTGAATGAATCCTCATAAGCTTGGCCTACTAGACCTGAAGCAAGTGGAGAATCATCAATCACACGAATTGTGGTAGTAGCTTCGTCACTTGAATACTTAGACGCCATTTTGCGCATTTGTTCAAGTGTACGTTGCTGAGCTTCTTCAGCCGCTTTACGACGCGCAGCTTCTTCAGTTGCTTTCAACTGAGCTGTTTGTGCTTCACGAGCTTTCTTTTGCTCTAATGTTTCTGCTGGTTTTGGTGCAGGTTTTACTGTACCACCACCACGTTTTTTCACTACTACAGCAGCTTTAGGAGCTGTCTGAGCAGCGCTATCTTGTTGATGAGCAGCACGCATCGCATCTAAAGTTGCTTTTGCTTTTTGCTCTGTTTGAAGACGCGCGTTTTGCTGTGCAGTGTCACGCGTTTGCTGTTCTACACGTGCTTTAGCTTCAGCTTCTGCACGTGCTTTAGCTTCAGCTGCAATTTGTTCAGGGTTTGGTTTAGCAAAAACCTGTTTTTTACGTACTTCTACGTTAATTGTTTTTGCTTTACCTGAAGTACTTGCAACTTTAGCGGTACTGGTTGTTTTACGTTTCAACGCAATTTTTCCTGTGTTACCACTTTCCTGACCATGCACTTTTTTCAAATGATTGACTAAAGTATCCTGTTGTTCAGTGGTAATAATGTCGTCTGCTGTACGTTGAGGCAAACCTGCTTCACGAGCCTGTTCTAGGAGCTTCTCAACAGGACGTTCTACACTGAGAGCTAACTCTTTAATCGACTTGTCCGTCATATTTCATCTCCTAGTTAAACCATGATTCGCGAGCTTTCATGATCAATTGACCTGCTTTTTCATGATCAAGTCCTTCAATATCAGAGATATCGTCAGTAGCTTGATCTGCCAAATCATCGACAGTAATAATACCGCGAGCGGCAAGCGAGTAAGCGATCTCAGAAGTCATGCCTTCCATAGTGAGAAGGTCTGCGCTCGGTTCTTGAATATTTTCTTGCTGTTTCAAAGCATCAGTAAGTGCTGCTTCTTTTGCACGACTTTGCAATAACTCAACCAATTCAGCATCAAGCTCAATTTCGTCAAAAGTTTCAGCTGGAACATAAGCAATCTCTTCTAAAGAGGTAAAGCCCATTTCCACCAATGCCATTGCTAAATCTTCTTCAATATCGAGACGTGATACAAACATATCAAGATATTGCTGAGCTTCATTTTGCTGACGAGCACGATACTCTTCTTCAAGCATCATGTCGAGTTTGTAGCCAGTTAAATCAGAAGCTAAGCGAACATTTTGGCCTTGTGAGCCAATCGCGCGAGCCAATTGATCGCTGGTTGCAAAAATAATATCGGCACTTCTTGCATCTTCATCAAGCACGATGCCTGAAACATCAGCTGGTTCTAATGCACTTGCAATGTACTGAGCTGGATCATCAGACCAGACCACTACATCAATACGTTCACCGTTTAACTCTTGTTGTACTGCTTGAATACGCGTACCACGCATACCAATACATGCACCTACTGGGTCAATACGATGGTCATTTGTTTTCACTGCAATTTTAGCACGAACGCCTGGTTGACGTGCCGCTGCTTTAATTTCAATAATTTCTTCAGAAATCTCAGGAATTTCTTTTTTCATTAAAGCAATTAACATTTCAGGCTTAGCGCGTGATAACAACAACTGAGCGCCACGACCTTCACGGTTCACATTGTATAAAATAGCGTTCATACGTTGTTTCGGGCGAAGAATTTCTTTAGGAATCATTTCTTCGCGCGCAAGATAAGCTTCAGCGTTGTCGCCTAAATCAATAATAAAGCCATCTTTGGTTTGTTTTTTCACTTCACCGTAAATTAACTCACCAACTTTAGATTCGTATGCATCAGCAACTAAAGCACGCTCAGCTTCACGAATTTTTTGTACGATAACTTGTTTTGCAATTTGTGCAGCGATACGACCAAACTCAATAGATTCTACTTCGAGTTCACGAACATCACCAATTGACCATTTAGATGGGTCAAGGTCAGAAATCGCATCTTGGCAAGCTGGCATTTCATGATCTTCATCTGCCACAACAGTCCATTGACGGAATGTGCTGTAATCACCAGTTTTACGATCAATTTCTACACGAAGCTGAGCTTCTTCAGCATGCGTACCTTCGTAAAATCTTTTCTTCGTTGCAGCAACTAGAGCTTGTTCTAAAGCCTCGAAGATCGCTTCACGACTAACACCTTTTTCATTACTAACCGTTTCAACAACGGTAAGAATTTCGCGGCCCATAAGTCACCTACCGATTTCTTATAAAATTTAATAAATTTAATCTTGATAGATCAAGTTTGCTTTATCGATATTGTTGCTGTCGATCTCAAGCACGTGCTTCCCATCAACTTCAACCTGAATTTCTTCATTTTCAAGGTCTACTGCAATAAGCTTTGCTTGAAATTTACGACGGTTTTCTACTGCTGCAATCAAACGCAAAGCAATTTGTTGTCCGATGTAGCCTTGTAACTGTTCTAGTTGAAAAAATGGACGATCCCAACCTGGTGAAGAAACTTCTAATGAATACTCACCTGAAATTGGATCATGAACATCCAACATTGCGCCAACTTGTTGTGTTACACGCACACAATCTTGTACACCAATACCACGGCCTAGTTCTACTTCACCATCTTCATTAAGTACTGGCTCAGCATCTTCTTCACTTACCGCTTTGTCGATATAAATACGCAATAATGAACGTTTACCTTGTGGGAGAAACTCGATTCCCCAAAGGTCGACACCACATGCTTGTACTGCAGGAACAATTAAGTCATGCAATGCTTGGGATTTATTTGATAATTTCATTTACTCTCGTCATTCTCGTGCGATTCAATCGGTTGTTTTAACCGACACAGACCTACTATAGTGAAGCATGACTATTTGACCAATTGATGTCGAAACTACACGATAGCGATACGATAACCAATAAAAAAGGGCGTTAATCGCCCCTATATAGCACAGAAAACAATAGTCCACTGTGCAAAAAGGCCCACTTGTCTGTGAGCCTCTTTTAAGAAACTTGGTAGCGGGAGCTGGATTTGAACCAACGACCTTCGGGTTATGAGCCCGACGAGCTACCAGACTGCTCCATCCCGCATCAACGTGCAAAAATTATATACAAATATCAAATAAAGTCAATGTAAACTTTCTAGATACTGTCTGATTAAGTTGCACCTTAATCAATTTGGTAGCGGGAGCTGGATTTGAACCAACGACCTTCGGGTTATGAGCCCGACGAGCTACCAGACTGCTCCATCCCGCATCAAAAAACTGCTTGCACTCAACTTTCTGGTTCAAAGTTGGTGCGGAAGGGGGGACTTGAACCCCCACGCCCGAAGGCACTACCACCTCAAGGTAGCGTGTCTACCAATTCCACCACCACCGCAGCTTGTGGGACGCATTCTAGTCCTTCCAATTATAAAAGGAAAGCCCTATTTCGAATTATTGACCCGTTTTTGGTGCATTTGGTGAAGTTTCAGGCGATGTTGTTTGAATTGGTGCTGTTGTTTGTACAGATTTCAAACTATATGCCTCAGTAGTCTGTTTTTTTGCAAAAACAGCCAAGGTTAAACTCGTCACAAAAAACAGTGCCGTTAAAATAGCAGTAAGGCGAGTAAGGAAATTAGCTGAACCCGATGCGCCAAATACGGTTGCTGCTCCGCCACCACCAAAAGAAGCACCAGCATCCGCACCTTTACCGTGTTGGACTAGAATCAAGCCAATCATCAGTACCGCTAAAATAATATGTACGATCAGTACAAAAGAGTGCATACCCTATCCTCGTTATTTACTTTGTGCAAAGGCATGTACGATTTGATAAAAAGATGCTGCATTTAACGAAGCACCTCCAACCAACGCGCCATTAATATCTGGACATGCTGCCAACTCGACTGCATTCTCAGCTTTTACACTACCGCCATATAAAATCGCAATGTCTGGACCCGCAGAAGTAATCTGACTTAAACCTTCACGGATTTTAGCATGCATTGCCTGTGCATCTTGTGGTGAAGCAGTTTTACCTGTACCAATTGCCCAGATTGGTTCATAAGCAATTACAATTTGCTTTTGCCATTGCTCTGCAGTCACTACAGGAGCTATATCACAGATTTGTTGCAATACAACCTGCTCTGCCAAATCTTGTTCACGCTGTTCGAGACTTTCACCCACACAATAAATGACAGTTAAGCCTGCATTTAAAGAATTTTGGAGTTTTGCCTTCAAAATTTCAACGTTATCACCTAACAAATCACGGCGTTCAGAGTGACCCACCAATACAAAATTAATTTGGCTATCTTTTAATAATTCTGCACTGACTTCACCAGTATAGGCGCCTGTACCTGCTACACGCGATACATCTTGTGCAACTGTATATACTGTTTTTGCAGCATCTTGCAATTGTGTTTGTACCATTGCAAGTGCAATAGAAACTGGAGCAACTCCGACATGGCAGCTTTCATCTGCAATTTCGTTTTGTTGCAATAGTTGTTTAAATTCTTCTATAAGTTGTTTGGCATTGGCACGCATTGGGTTCATTTTCCAGTTGCCAACTACCCAAGGCGTAATCGTCGAACCCGACATACGGCTCACCTTTCATCAAAAATGCAGCACATTCTACACGCATTTCTACAAATTTCAGATACTTTTCTTTAACGGCTTTGCTCATATCTTTTCTACTATTTGAAAACAGTCATAAAACTTTATTAAGACTAAAGCTCCGCGTTTTAAAAATTAATGAATAAAAACTTCGACTGGTTCAAGCTTTAATATATGGATCAAGACGAAAGCATCATTTTCTCAGGTAGTAATTTTAGATAACAAAAGTATAATTTTTTATATACCAATTATAAACATATGAGCACAGGTAGGCAGATGTCAGTCATACATACATCTCCAAAATTTTCGGGGTTTTTTCGACGATTAGTCGAAGAAAAACATGTGTCGGCAGCGACCATGCAAGCAGCACTAGATGCAGCAAAAAGAGCTAAACAGGATACTGTTGCGTACCTGATTGAAGAGGTTAATCTCTCCCCTTCTTTATTAGCTGAGACAATTTCTATTGAATTTGCTGAACCATATTTTGATCTGGACGTTTACGATACTAGCCAGATTCCTAAAGATTTGGTCGATCAGAAACTGATTTTAAAACATCGGATCTTGCCTCTCGTACAAAGAGGACAGATTTTATATGTTGCAACCAGTAATCCCAGCAATATTGATGCTATTGATGCTATTCGCTTCAACAGCAAGCTTATGGTTGAGCCAGTTATTGTCGAGCACCATAAACTCGAGAAAATTCTGGTACAGCAATTTACTGAAGAAAGTAATTTCGAGTTTAGTGATGAAGAGTTTGATCTAGATGTAGATCTTGATACCTCAACTGCTCCAGAAGAGGATGAGGATACTCCACAAGGCGATGAAGCACCTATTGTTAAATATATTAACAAGTTATTGATTGATGCGATTCGTATGGGGGCTTCTGATTTACATTTCGAACCTTATGAAAAATCGTATCGGGTCCGTTATCGGGTCGATGGCGTTTTGCGTCAAATTGCAAATCCACCTCTGCAACTGGCTAATCGTTTGGCTTCACGCTTAAAAGTGATGTCTCAAATGGACATTTCTGAAAAGCGTGTCCCTCAAGATGGTCGTATCAAGCTCAAGCTATCAAAATCTAAAGCAATTGATTTTCGTGTGAACTCTCTTCCGACCTTATTTGGTGAAAAGCTAGTTCTACGTATTCTCGATCCATCGAGTGCTATGCTGGGAATTGATGCTCTAGGATATGAAGAAGAGCAAAAAGCGCTCTTTATGGAAGCATTAGATAAGCCACAAGGTATGCTTTTAATCACAGGTCCGACAGGTTCTGGTAAGACTGTATCTTTATATACAGGCCTCAATATCTTAAATACTGAAAGTTCTAATATTTCTACTGCCGAAGATCCAGTCGAAATTAACCTTGAAGGCATTAATCAGGTTAACGTGAACCCTAAGGTAGGTCTGACTTTTTCAGCTGCACTTAAGTCATTTTTACGTCAGGACCCTGACATTATTATGGTCGGCGAGATTCGTGATTTAGAAACAGCTGAAATCGCGATTAAAGCAGCTCAGACAGGTCATATGGTGATGTCCACGCTACATACCAACAGTGCTCCTGAAACACTGACTCGTCTACGCAATATGGGAGTTCCATCTTTTAATATTGCAACATCGGTCAATCTGGTCATTGCTCAGCGTTTGGCACGTCGACTATGTTCTCAATGTAAGGTACCTACTGACATTCCTAAACAAAGCCTATTGGAAATGGGTTTTACCGAACAAGATCTGACACATCCCGATTTTCAAGTTTTTCAACCCGTCGGTTGTCCAGAATGTCGTGAGGGTTACAAAGGTCGAGTTGGTATTTATGAAGTAATGAAAGTCACACCTGAGATTTCCAAGATTATTATGGAAGATGGCAATG
Organism: Acinetobacter sp. NIPH 542; assembly: GCF_000369825.1. Classification (NCBI taxonomy): domain Bacteria; kingdom Pseudomonadati; phylum Pseudomonadota; class Gammaproteobacteria; order Moraxellales; family Moraxellaceae; genus Acinetobacter; species Acinetobacter sp. NIPH 542. The sequence continues at coordinate 176,352 of NZ_KB850205.1, read as the reverse complement.
CTTTAGAAATCGCTGCCGCTTCTGAAAAACTGGGGTTTAATAATCTACGTCGCTCAGGTTTAAAGAAAGTTATGCAAGGTGTTACTTCTTTACAAGAAGTCAATCGCGTAACCAGTGAATAAAAGACAATTTAAAATAAGGATAATGTCATGACTGTCAAAAAGGCACAATTGATGCCGACTTTTGCTTATGATGGGGTTGACCGTAAAGGCGTAAAAATTAAGGGGGAACTTCCAGCTAAAAATATGGCTTTAGCGAAAGTCACCCTACGCAAACAAGGTGTAACTGTTCGTAATATTCGAGAAAAGCGTAAAAATATTCTTGAAGGTTTATTTAAGAAAAAAGTATCAACCCTCGATATCACGATTTTCACGCGGCAACTTGCAACTATGATGAAAGCTGGTGTCCCACTGGTACAAGGCTTTGAAATTGTGGCAGAAGGTCTAGAAAACCCAGCTATGCGCGAGGTGGTACTCGGTATTAAAGGTGAAGTTGAAGGTGGTAGTACTTTTGCGTCAGCTCTAAGAAAGTATCCTCAGCACTTCGATAAACTGTTTTGCTCGCTTGTAGAGTCTGGCGAACAGTCTGGTGCGCTTGAAACCATGCTGGACCGCGTGGCAATTTACAAAGAAAAGAGTGAATTGCTTAAGCAGAAAATTAAGAAAGCTATGAAATATCCAGCAACGGTTATTGTGGTTGCTGTGGTTGTTACCATTATTTTGATGGTTAAAGTAGTTCCCGTCTTCCAAGATCTGTTTTCTTCCTTTGGCGCAGATCTACCTGCTTTTACACAAATGGTCGTAAATATGTCGAAATGGATGCAGGAATACTGGTTCATTCTGATTTTTGTGATTGGGATAATCATTGCCGCATTTCTGGAAGCTAAAAAGCGTAGTAAAAAATTCCGTGATGGTTTAGACAAACTTGCCCTGAAACTACCTATCTTTGGTGATCTGGTTTATAAGGCGATTATTGCCCGTTATAGCCGTACTTTAGCAACAACTTTTGCAGCTGGTGTTCCTCTCATTGATGCGCTTGAATCAACGGCGGGTGCAACCAATAATATTATTTACGAACAAGCTGTCATGAAAATTCGTGAAGATGTTGCTACAGGTCAACAACTCCAATTTGCGATGCGCATTTCAAATCGTTTTCCATCTATGGCTATACAAATGGTCGCAATTGGTGAAGAATCTGGTGCACTAGACAGCATGCTCGATAAAGTTGCAACGTACTATGAAAATGAAGTTGATAATGCCGTTGATGGTTTAACTTCAATGATGGAACCTTTAATTATGGCAATTTTAGGGGTACTAGTAGGCGGTCTGGTGATTGCTATGTATCTTCCAATTTTCCAAATGGGCTCAGTTGTATAATGCAAGAAATTATTGCTTATTTTATTCAAAACTTAACTGCACTTTATATTGCAGTTGCATTATTGAGCCTATGTATTGGTAGCTTTCTGAATGTGGTGATTTATCGCATCCCAAAAATGATGGAACAAGATTGGCAGCAAGAATGTCAAATGCTACTCAATACTGAACAACCCATCATTGATCATGAAAAACTGACATTAAGCAAGCCTGCTTCATCATGTCCAGAGTGCCATCAGCCCATCCGTTGGTATCAAAATATACCAGTCATCAGTTGGTTGGTTTTAAAAGGTAAATGTGGCCATTGCCAGCATCCAATCAGTATTCGCTATCCAGCGGTTGAACTATTAACAATGGCATCTTCACTGGTTGTGGTCCTGGTGTTTGGTCCAACCGTACAAATGCTTTTCGGCCTAGTCCTGACCTGGGTCCTGATTGCCCTCACCTTTATAGACTTTGATACTCAGCTGCTACCTGACCGTTTTACCCTACCTTTGGCTGCGCTTGGTTTGGGCATTAACACCTTTAATATTTACACCTCGCCTAACTCAGCCATTTGGGGTTCCCTGATTGGCTTTTTATGTCTTTGGATTGTGTATTACTTATTTAAAGTGATTACAGGCAAAGAAGGCATGGGCTACGGCGACTTTAAATTGCTTGCCGCATTAGGCGCGTGGATGGGGCCATTGATGCTGCCATTAATTGTGTTATTGTCATCTTTACTCGGTGCAATTATTGGCATCATTTTATTAAAATTACGCAATGACAATCAGCCCTTTGCCTTTGGGCCCTACATTGCCATTGCAGGTTGGGTTGCCTTTTTATGGGGTGACCAGATTATGAAAATCTATTTGGGAGGTTAAGATGGCTTTTATTCTGGGAATCACAGGTGGTATTGGCAGTGGAAAATCTGCTGCAACACAATGGTTTGAATCCCAAGGAATACAAGTCGTCGATGCCGACATCGTTGCTCGCGAAGTGGTTGAGAAAGGCCAACCTGCCCTGCAAAAAATCCAACAAACTTTTGGAGACTGGGTGCTTCAATCCGATGGTAATCTCGATCGTCGTGCCCTACGCGAATATATTTTTCAAAATCCTGAAGCAAGACAAACACTCGAAAAAATTACGCATCCAGCTATTCGCCAATCTATTATTCAGCAGTTGCAAAACCCAAAAAGTTCTTATGTGATTTTAGTTTCACCACTACTGTTTGAAACCAACCAGCATGAATTGGTTAACCACACCTTATTAGTTGATGCGAGTGAACAAACTCAAATTCAGCGTGCAAGCCAACGTGATGGGCAAAACCAAGAACAAATTCAGAAAATTATTGCAGCGCAAATGCCACGCGAACGTAAACGCGAACTTGCCAATGATATTGTGTTTAATGATGGATTACTCGAACATTTACATCAGCAATTAGAGCCATTACATCAAAGTTATTTAAAGCGTACAAACTAATTTGTTTTATTTTGCTGCTTAATTTGTTGTGCCAAGCTATCTGGTCGGAACCATCGCCAAGGTTGTAAGGCACCGATTCCCATTCCGACCAAGCCCACAACAATAGATGGACTTAATGCTTCACCGAGTAAAGGTACCGCTAAAATGGCAGCAATAAACGGCGCCAAAGTTACAATACTTCCTGTTTTAAAAGCGCCAAGTCGCTGAATCGCTGCCACATAAGTCAGAGTTGCAATAATAACCACAAATACACCGTGGAAAATGCCCTGTATCGCTAAATGGACAGGACTAACTTCCATAAAATGCTTTGGTAAAAATAAAGCATAGATGGGCAAGTAAATAATTGCAGACCAAATCGCAACACTTGCCATAGAGTGCCATGCAGAAAGTTTCCACTGTTTAAGTAATACAGTGAAAATACCCCACCAAATCGCACTAATAAAAAGAAGTAAATCACCCACGCCAAAAGCAGAAGCATTACCTTGCAACATCAACACACTCATGAGAGTCAAGGCAGTAATCATAATTACCAGACTCACCCAGGTATGCTTATCAAACGGCTGCCTAAATAAAATGTATGCTGCAAACGCAGTACAAATTGGGATACAACCATTTAAGAAAATTGCAGCATGCGCAGCGGGAGCATAGAGAAAAGCTGTATAGACGGTGAGACAATAAATGACCCCGCCAATCAAGGCTAAAATAACAGCATGCCTACTCCACAAAAAAGCGAGATCTTTTTTATAGATTAAAATGGGCATTAAAATTAGGAAGGCTATAGCGAAACGCAATGCGGCTATGTCCCAAGCACTGATATGCCATTGTGCATTTAAACGGGCAAAAAGCGTAAACCCGCCCCAAATGCACATGGTCACCAATACAAAGAAATAACCTTGCTTACGGGGAGACATATCAAGATGACTTAAAAACTAAAAAGGCAGCGAGATTATATCTCAGAACGCTGACGGCAAGCCTCATAAAGTGCCATACCTGTCGCTACGCTGACATTTAGACTTTGTAGGTTTCCTGACATTGGAATATAAACTTTATGATCACACTGCGCCTGTGTAATAGGACGCAAACCAGTGTCCTCAGCTCCCATTACGATTACAACTGCGCCAGAGAAATCACATTTTTGAAGTGGCAATGCACTTTCATCAAGCATAGTGCCAATTACGCGTACATGAGTTGTTTCTTTAAGATGAGCCAATGTACGAGCTAAATTTGTGACTTGAATAAATTTAACTTTCTCGGCTCCACCCGCTGCAACCTTACGAGCAGTTGGCGTTAAACTTGCCGAACGATCACGAGGCACAATAACAGCTTGCACGCCCATCGCAGCGGCAGTACGAATGCAGGCCCCTAAGTTATGCGGGTCTGTCACCTGATCCAATGCCAACAACAAGGCATCTGGAGTTTCTCTTAAAATTTGATCAAGATCTTGCTCATTCAAGACAGGATGTGGACGTACTGCGGCAACTACACCTTGATGAAATGGTAAACCTGCAAGTTTCTCAAGGCTATCGCGGCTTGCTTTTTGTACACTGATTCCAAAAGGCTCTGCCAATTGCAAAATCTTTTGCAAACGCTGATCATCCCGTCCTTTTAAAGTAAACAGGGTTAGCACACGCTCCGGCTCAAGTTCTAACAATGACTCCACTGAATGAACGCCATAATAATATTCCTGTTTTGCCATGCATGACCTCTAACAACGTTTGAGCAAAAAAATAAAAATCCTGCAAAGCCAACTTCACAGGATTTCTTTGGGCATAGTGTACCCGATTTGAACAGGAATTTCTTAGCCTTCTAAATGGCACACATAATCGAGTACTTCGTCAGTTTCGATTTTAAAAAGACTGTTGCCCGGTACATAAAATGATTGGCCTGCACGGAACAATTCACTTTCCGTGCTGTCTGCAATTGTTACGCGACATTCGCCTGAAATAATTTCCATACGCTCAGGAACATGCGTTTCAAAAGTTAAAGCTTGCTCAGTCGGCAAAATAACACCTAATGTTTTTTTAGTTCCATCTTCAAATTGCACGGTATGGCTGATACATGCTCCACCAAAATAAACGTTTGATTTTTTGATGACCGTTACATGATCAAATTGGGTTGAACTCATGCAGATTCTCCAGATAATGCCGTATTTATATAAATTATGATGAATGTAGTTTAATTGTGCCTAAATAACTAATCAATCAGTTTTCATACGGATAGACTTGTAATTTCCACTGCTGTGCCTGAATTTTTTTGGCAAAAGCATAAGGTAAGTTAATCTCAATATTTCGACTATTCGACACAATTGCATCGTATCTGCAAACTTCGACCTGATTTTCATCTAGGAGTATCCAACACACTTTTTGCGCCGTTGGATGGGCAATTGCTGTAGCAATTACCGGTGAACCGTCATTCATTCCTACATGAAAATTTTCACTGTCGTTTTGCATTAACGCCAGATCATAAGCTGGAAAATCGATAGCATCTGAATCGAATTGCTGGCTATCGTGTATAAGCACACTCTGCTTTAAAGTCGGCCAAATACAGTAGCGCAAATAATGTTGATCCATCACCCTATTATCCAGATAACGTCCGGTGGCAACATAATCTCTGATATGTGCTTCAATATTATGAAAAATCCCTGTACACCCGCCCCACATTCCAGCCAAAATTAACTCAGTATGAGAATAATTATCGCGCATTAAATGAAACCATTTATCACTCTTGAGCCATGCATCTACAGCCGCCTTTTCGCGGTGCGACACAATAGAGTCGGCATCACGTATTAGAAAACGCTTAATTGTAGGATCACCCATCACAAAAAAACGCCAAAACAGGCCAGATAGTTGTTTTTGAGAATCTGTAACTTGAATGACTTGCGCACCCTTTTCTTTTAACCGTTGTTGTACCAGTACTGGCACACTATCATCGACATAAAATCGACACGTCCATTCTGGATAAATCTGTTTGGCTAGCTGAGTATTTAAAATAGAGGTTTCACAATAGCGAGGATTTGCCCCAAATAATGAGAAGGCAATAATATTTTCTTCAGGGTTTGTACTAAATGCTGGTGGTGCATGATCTGGAATCGATAAAATAGGTTCGCTCTTCGCTAGCTCTTTTTTTGTTGTAATTGCTAAGCGTCCAAATTTGATCGTTTCTTCTTTTTTATTTAAATGATGACAAACCTCTGTGAGTCCATCATATAAGTTTGTATTTACATTAGTTCCACTCACCTGAATCGCTTGTAAATAATGTTGATAGGCCTCGTTATAACGGCCTAAGCGCAATTCGGTATAAGCCAAGTCAGATAAAGCTCCCGGATGCTTAGGAACTAAGCTAACAGCTTGTTTAACATGTTGATAAGCTTTGGCATAATCACCTTGTGCAGCTGCTTGTTTAAATGCATTAAAATGTTGATTTAAAATTTTATTCATTTCTGCAGGATTGTTTTTTTTATGACGATTGACCATCCCTATGGGTGGTTTCGGTAAGCTGAATGTTTTTTTCATTGTAAATATCCGCAATCTTGCTGTTCTATAATTTCAGTTAGAATAATAGATCACTTGTAGCAAATTCAAAACTTCTCTATCTTTAACCCATAATTTGGCGCGTTGGATGCGTTTATGCTCACACATTTAACTTTAATTAATTTTGCATTAGCTGATCATTTAGCTATTGATATAGAACAGGGATTTAATGTTCTAACAGGCGAAACAGGTGCCGGAAAATCATTATTACTGGATGCACTCTCTGCCTGCCTCGGGGAACGTACAGATACAAATTATGTCCGTTATGGTTCGGACAAAGCGGATATTACCGCGGTTTTCACCTATCAGAATAATAGTCCTGAAGCAAAATGGCTCCAAGACCATGAGCTAGATGATGATTCTGGAGAAATTCATTTACGTCGTGTTATTTTTGCAACTGGCCGTAGTAAAGCATGGGTTAATGGACGCCCGAGCAGTCTATCTGAACTTAAAGAGTTAGGGCGTTTGCTGGTTCAACTCTATAGTCAGCACAGCCAGCAGCAGCTGCTGGAACCGCCTTATCCAAAGCATTGGCTAGACCGTTATAACAATTTTTATGCTGAAGCGAATGATGTACGTGAAGCCTATAGCTCATGGCAACGTACCATTCGTTTGCACCAAGCAGCCCTAGATGCACAAGCAACCCGTCTACAACGGATTGGTACTTTAGAGCATCAAATTGAAGAACTCGAAGAAGTCATTCAAACCGACTATAAAGAAATTGAGCAAGAGTTTGATCGACTTAGTCATCATGAACATATCATGCAAGACTGTAGCTTTAGCTTAAATGTCTTAGATGAAGCTGAGCAGAACATTACTCAAGAAATATCTTCGATTATTCGCAGATTAGAGTCCCATGCGGGGCGCAGCGAACAACTTTCTGAGATCTATAATTCTTTACTGAATGCTCAAAGTGAAATAGACGATGCAACGGCAAACTTGCGTCAATTTATAGATCGTCAAAGTTTTGATCCCGAGCGAATGGAAGAACTAAATTCCAAATTGGAAGTTTTCCATCGTCTGGCACGTAAATACCGCACTCAACCGGAAACACTTAAAGAAGAATACGAAACTTGGCAAAGTGAGCTTGAGCAATTGCATCAACTTGAAGACCCAGAAACATTGGCAGAACAAGTTGAAAAATCGCATGAGGAGTTTTTAGAAAAAGCTCAGCATTTAGACAATATTCGTCGTGAAGCTGCCGCTCCGCTTGCGAAACAATTAACTGAACAAGTGAAACCTTTAGCACTACCAGAGGCACACTTCGAGTTTAAGTTCGAACCATTAGAGCAACCAGGTGCAGAGGGTTTAAGCTTTATTCAACTTTTATTTACTGCCAATAAAGGCATTCCTCCACAACCATTGGCACGAGTGGCCTCAGGTGGTGAACTTTCTCGTATTGCCCTCGTCATGCAAGTCATGAATGCAGAAAAAACTGAATCTGAAGTTTTGGTGTTTGATGAGATCGATGTCGGAATTAGTGGTGGCACCGCAGAAGTTGTAGGACGTTTACTTGCTGACTTGGCACAACATGTCCAACTCTTATGTATTACTCACCAAGCACAAGTTGCTGCACAATCTGATCAGCATTTATTAGTGAAAAAACAACAAACTGACCCAGCCAGCAGTACAATTGTAGAACTTGATGAAAATCAAATCATTTTTGAGTTAGCTCGCATGTCAGGGGGTGTTGAAATTAATGAAACAACCTTGCAGCATGCTAAACAATTACGCCAACTTAAATTTCAGGCTTCTTCAAATTAATAAAGAAAATGAGAGAAAAAGATTGGCGAAATCCGATTAACTCTTGTATGTTGATAAAAAGAACCTATATAGATAAAAGGGTCGAGAGGCCCTCTAGTGACATTTTTTGAGGGAGAACCGCTTAGGTGACCAAACAATATCTGACTCACCGTTGTCTGATTGCCCCGCCAGAAATGGCAGATGACTTTTTCGCAAACACTGTAATTTATCTTGCCCGTCATGATGAAGAAGGTGCTCAAGGCATTATTATTAATCGTCCTTCTGGTATTCAAATTAAAGAATTACTCAATGATCTCGACATTGAAGCAGACAATGTAAATCCACATGCGGTTTTACAAGGTGGGCCATTACGTCCTGAAGCTGGATTTGTTCTTCATACTGGACAACCAACATGGCATTCATCTATTGCTGTAGGTGAAAATGTTTGTATTACCACCAGTAAAGATATTCTAGACGCGATTGCCCATAATGAAGGCGTAGGTCGATATCAGATCGCTTTAGGCTATGCGAGCTGGAGCAAAAATCAGTTAGAAGACGAAATTACGCGTGGTGACTGGCTCATTTGTGATGCTGATATGGATCTGATTTTTAACCTGCCTTATGACGACCGTTGGGATGCAGCTTATAAAAAAATTGGTGTAGATCGTGCATGGCTAGCATCTGAAATCGGACACGCTTAATGACCGAAACACTATCAAAATCGATTATGGCTTTTGACTTTGGTACTCAAAAAATGGGAATGGCGATTGGCCAGTCTTCCATTGAAAGTGCCAACCCTCTCCCTCTATTTGTTATGAAAGATGGCATCCCAAATTGGGATCAACTCTTAAAAATTGTGAAAGAATGGCAACCCAATTTATTTTTGGTTGGCCTGCCATTAAATATGGATGATAGTGAGTCAGAACTCTCTACACGTGCCCGCAAATTTGCGAGACGTTTACGCCATCAAACTAACATAGAAACGTTGATGGTAGATGAGCGCTTAACTACACGTGAAGCGAGAGAAGAGCTAGGTTTTTACCAAGAACAAGGTCGAGCAAAAAAGCTCTCGGCTGATAGTTTTGCTGCTGCACTACTCATTCAGAGTTGGTATCGAAATCCAGTTGGATTAACACCATAAAACAAAAAAGCATGTAATTAAAACTACATGCTTTTTTTTAATTAAATCACTTCGATTTTATTTTTCAACGATATGCACAGTCGCAGTTCGTCCAGAAACAAAAGCAAGTTCATTCTTCGGTGTTTCATCTAATACAATCTTCACAGGTACGCGCTGTGCTAAACGAACCCAACTAAAAGTTGGATTTACATTAGCAAGAAGCTTAGAACTGCTTGAGCGCTCACGATCTTCAATACCCGATGCAATACCTTGTACATGACCTTTAATTTTCTGGTTATCACCCATTAATTGCACAGTAGCCTGGTCACCTACATGAATACGGTTTAACTTCGTCTCTTCAAAGTAACCCACCACATAGAGCTGTTTACGATCAAGTAATGCTGCAACAGCCTGTCCAACTTGAACATAGTTACCTGGGCGCATATCAAAGTTAGATAATGTACCATCAGCTGGAGCAATTACCGCAGCACGATGCATATTAAGCTCGGCCAAATGCAAATTGCTCGTTGCAACCTCAATGAGGGCCTGTTGTTGCTTAACTGTTGCTTCCGCCTGCTGAATTGCTGCTTGGAGTTGCTCATGCTCTGCAAGGGATTGATCACGTGTGGCAAACACTTGGTCTTGTTCTTGTTTAGAGATAGCGCCATCCATTAGGTTCGAGTAACGACCGGCATTTTTCTCGGCCAATTTGATATTACTAGCCGATTTAATCAAGTTCGCTTTTGCTTGTGCCAAACCCGCCTGCGCTTGAGCAAAGGCAGCGTTTGCTTTTGCTAAATCCGATTTGGCCTGCTCTACATCTAAAGCTCGACGAGAAACATCAATTTTAAAGAGCACCTGACCTTTTTTTACAGTCTGGTTATCTTGAACTAATACTTCTGTGACAAGGCCAGCGACATCCGAAGATACTTGAATAACATCACCACGCACTCGACCATCGCGTGTCCACGGCGCTGCATTATAGTAGTTCCACAAATGCACAATGGTATAGACCGCCACCATTAATGCGACAATCAAAATTACTGGACGGATGACCTTTTTCAAATCCACCTGATTCATTTCACTCACCTAACTCAATCTTTAATTTCGCAATCATCTCTATGCACCCACCCCAACAAAAATTTGATGTATTACCAAAAGCAATAAAAGGTAAAAGCACAAATTGAAAATACTAGGTAATGCAATCCAGCCTTGTGCAATCCACTTGTTGGTCAAAGGACTTAACCCACGAAAACATATATATGCCAAGAGGGCTTGAACGAGCAAAGAAGGCACGTAAATACCATAAACATTAAACTCACCCATTTGCTGTCGCTCCTCTCAAGGTACTGTTCTCATTCATTTGATCTGATGAAACATGACACATGCTATAAGCAATATTGTTAAGTGAAATGAGTAATCTTTGTCGCATCGTCATATCTTCAATATTTGAAGCAAGCTGTTTTAATTCAAATAAGCCGTGATGGATTTGCTCAACCAAAGCCACCGTATTATCTACATCATTTTCTTTGGCTCTAAACAGTTCATCTAAATTTTGTTGCAAATTTCCGATGTGATGAGCCAGTTCCGAATTTTGGGGAGACTGATTTGCCAGTTCTTGTAATCTACTTAAATCGACAATACTGCTCGACTCAATCAATGCTTGATGAATTGAGGTTTTAATCTCATTAGATTGCACTACTTTACTGTTAAGAATTCCAATTCGGTCCAGCATACTGCGTAGGTGAACTTTAAAATCAAGACCATAAGGCAAATAGATCGCTTGTCTCATTGCACGATAATGCAAGGCCAGAATACGGCTGGCACTCGTGTCTGGAGACATTGCACGAACAACGTCGATGACAACTAAAGACACTAAAACGCCTAAGATCATGGCAAAAGAACCATCAAGATAAGACACCGCATCCATGCTATAAGCATTATGTAGATTCAGGCCCATCATGGTATTAATACCCAAAACCATGCCTACTGGCATAAGCATTTGATTGGCCATCATAGATACAGCAAACAGGAACATCGGCAATAAAACCAGTCCAAGTTCCCAGAATGTGGTGACATGAGGGAAAATACCAAATGCATAAACGAAGACTAAAACTGCTGAAGCAATACTGCCCCAGATAAAAATACGCAAAACCGGAACAGGGTTATCTAAGGCCGTTAAAATACAGGCTGTTACCGCACCCATTTGCGCCATCATAAATCCAGCTTTCCAACCTGAAATAATCCAGACCCCAGTCACAATAAATGTAATAAGGACTGCACTAATGCCACCTCGAATAGCCACACCATGGTCACGGTGTAAACTTGGGTATTTGGTGGTCATTGGCGTAATGTTGTCAGGGATTTCTTTATTGCCTTGCTGAATTCTTTGCCACAAGACTTTAACCGCTAAAACATTGCTAATGAAATGACGTACATCCATTTTCATAGCTGCGACCAAAACTTGCTGATGTGTCGAAGCCGATTCCATCAAACTCAAGAAATCACTTTCAAACTCATCTGGTAACTGCAAAATATTTTCATCAATAATTAAATCTTTTTGCTCCAGAAAATGAACAACATGCGCTGAGAGCTGTTGCAGTTTTTCTGAATGAGTTTCGATAAACCGAAGTTCTTGAAGCTGCTTAATACGTTCAGATAAAGCAACCAGATTCGCAACGACCATTGAGATTTGATGAAGCATTTCCTGCAAGGGTTTGGTCATGCCATGCAATTCACCCTTCTCATAACTCAAATGTACTGCCAAAGCATGAATATCTGTGGTGTCACGAGTAATAGTGGCTAAAAGTTGAGTATTGTTCTGCTGAGGGTCAGCAGTTAATAAATTGGCAAACAGATTTTCTGTATCTTTAAGCGTTTTGATGACGCGCTGCTTAATCGCAGAACCAATGTGCATTGGAAGAATCGTGGCAGAAACCACAGCACTTGAAATCACCCCAATCGAAATCTCAATGACCCGAGCTAAAGCAATATCAAAAATATTGTATTGATCAATATACGTAATCGCATTGAAGACAATCATGGCTGTCGAGTAACCCGCCAGCATAAAAGCATAACTGCGTGGAGTCCGGTCAAGTAAAGACACATAAAGTGCAAAACCTACCCACAACGACAACACTACGGTAAACAACCAAGGTGTATTAATGAGATGTGGCGTTAGCGTTAAGGCAACCACTGCCCCACCCATCGTTCCTATAACACGATAGACACACTTAGAGGACACCATCCCTGAATAAGGATTGGCAATAATCAGGACTGTACCAATCGACCACATCGGGTTAATCAGATCTAATTCAAATGAAACAAATAACGCCAACATCCCGGCAATAAATGTTTTTATTGCAAAGATCAGATCAAGCCTACTCGGGCGAAACGCCAGTATTTGCTTTAATAACATGAACTCATCTCAAATACAGATTTGAACTGATGAGCATGCCCTTCAATGTTCAATTATCTTTCTAGAGACAACAAAACTTTGCCATTTGCCTAAAAGCAAATGAGATGAGGAGCATCCTTCAATACAATGATTTTTCCACATCCTGCCTGATTGGCCCAGATGATTTCAATTTGGGCGCTATTTAAACGGCCAAACTTTGGAAAGAAGAGGTATCAAGAAATTCGCCTAGAACCGACTAATTTCTCGATTAGATATTTTGTTTGGCAATTTTTTCAAAATAAAGCAATTTAGTCAACTAAAATATCTCCATTTGATAATTTGATATGTTTTTTGATTATCGTATATGATGTATTAGCCAAGAGAAGTTTTCTCTTTGTCAGAGTAAAATACTCAAATCAGGCATTTATTTTAGAATTGAGACAAATTCTCTTTTTTTCTGTTATAAAAACTCAAAGATGACTCATTGTTAAAGGATACGAACAAGACACTATGGCAATTTCAAGTTTTGGCAAAATTTTAACCGTACTGGACCTGTTTTCAGTTTCGCGTCCAGTCATTAATGTCGATATTATTTGCGAAGAACTTGGCTTGTCTAAACCAACCAGTTACCGTTATCTCAAAGAACTAGTGTCTACCGATCTATTAAAACGCATTAATGGGACATCTGGCGATTATACCTTAGGCTCAAAAATTGCAGTTCTTGACTATATATCTCGCACAACAGACCCATTAGTTCAAATCAGCACACCGTTTATGCGAAATATTGTAGAGCGCACCGAACTGTGCTGCTTGCTCACCTATTTAAATGATGACTATTGCATCGACATTCATCATGAAATATTTAAAGACACTGAACTGCTCTCGTATGGTCGAGGCTGCCCAAGACCGATTTACGTTGGGTCATCTCCAAAAACGATGGTTTCGCATTTAAGTAAACAACGGATGCAAGATTACTATCATCGTTATCAACAAGAATTAAAACAATCAGGTTTTGCTGAAGATGAACCGAGCTTTATTCAGCGTATGCGAAAAATTAAAAAACAAGGCTTCTATTTCTCACAAGGTGAGATTGACCCAAATGTTTCTGGGCTTGCCGTTCCAGTACGTTTTTCGAACAAAGAAGTGCCTTTAGCTTTAACTCTAGTTGCCTCTAAAAATCGTTTTGATTTTTTAAATGTTGAAAAGCTCATCGAAATTTTACAAGAAAATGCAGCACTTATTGAGCAGCGTTTTATGGAGTTATCTGAAAAAGGTGAAATCTAAAACTCCACCTTATGATAATTTAACCTTTTCTTACACTTTAAAATATTGAATATCTCACAATATTCTCATATTATGATTTTAGCTCCTATTGGTGATTCTTTTCATCAGCAGCTCATCAATAGAAGCATCCCCCTCAGAGGAATAAGCTCATGTTGCCATCATGGGCTTTTTTCTTATCCAATTTTTATAAGAACTGAAATTGCCGAAAAGTAAGATTAATACGTGGTTGTAAAATTTTTGTTGAGCGATTTAAACGGTGTTGCCAATATTGTTGCGTCTCTCCACGCATCACAATGAGTTGACCTGGTTGGAGCCACAATTCAACTTTCTCTTTACTTTGAATGTGCCTAAAAGAAAATTTTCGGGTAGCTCCAAAGCTTAAAGAAGCAATTGTTGTGGTTTTTGCCAAAGACACATCCGAATCACTGTGCCAAGCCATACCTTGAGTTCCATCTTCATAGAGATTTGCTAAGCAAGAATTAAATTTCTCTGAAAGTATTTGCTCTACCTGTTGTTTTAATTTGGCGAGTGCTTTGTCCCACGGCAACGAATCACGTGCGACACCCGAATATTTATATTGATAATAGTCATCTCCATACCATGCAACTTTTCGAGCTGTAATAAAGTGCTTGCCATACAATTTAGCCTCGTCATGTTTCCACGCGAGGTGCTGGTAAAGATAGTGAAAATATTGTTCAGCTTCTTCTGGGCTTAAAATACAACCATAGTCCTGAACTTCACCATCGTAGGGTAATAAATTCTCACAAGGCTCTGGAGAAAATAAATCCAAGGTCATACGGTCTCTCCATGTTGCTTTGACATCTCCCAAGCTAACAATGCCAATTTACGCCCCTTTTGCCAATGATATTCTCCGACCATTCCTGTTGCGCGGATCACTCGATGACAGGGAATCAAATATGCAATTGGATTTTGTCCAATTGCTGTAGCAACGGCTCTGACTGCTTTAGGTTTGCCAATTTGCTCCGCAATATCTTGATAAGTCCGCAATTGACCTTCTGGAATAGTCAGTAACGCTTCCCAGACTTGCAACTGGAATGGGGTTCCCGCCAAATTAAGAGGAAGTTTCTGCTGTAAGTGTTCTGAAAAATCTTGTTCGAACCATTCTGCAACTTGTTTATGCCAAATCGGTGACTGATTTTTCAATTGGGCTTTTGGGAAATACTGCTTAATTAAATCTTCAATATTCTCATGAGTTTCGATAAACCGTATAGAACATATGCCTTTTTCACTACTGACAACCAAC
The DNA here is from genome assembly GCF_000369825.1 of Acinetobacter sp. NIPH 542. Taxonomy (NCBI): domain Bacteria; kingdom Pseudomonadati; phylum Pseudomonadota; class Gammaproteobacteria; order Moraxellales; family Moraxellaceae; genus Acinetobacter; species Acinetobacter sp. NIPH 542. The sequence continues at coordinate 161,180 of NZ_KB850205.1, read as the reverse complement.
AGCTCACCAAATGGACTGGTCTCAACCGAATAATTAAGAATAACGCCTTCACCTTGCTGTTTATACTCACCAGGTGTCATCCCTTCGAGCTGAATAAACAGATCATGCAAACGACCAGTACCCGACAAGCCTGTGTTTAAAGCAGTTTCTAATAAGCTTCGCTTTTGTAGAAGATAATATTTAGCCTGCTGCAAACTCATATATTGGACAAATTTTTTCGGGCTAATACCCACCCATTCCTGAAACTGACGTTGGATATAACCTGAACTTAAATTCATATGGCTCGCAACATCGTCCAGACTCGGTTGTTGGTCTAGATGTTCATATAAATATTCAATTACATTGGCAATTACAGCAAATTGCCGAGAAGAAAGCATTTGCATGTGTCACCTCCTTAGCATTCATATCTTACATTAAAGTAGCTAAAGCCCTATGACGACCCGATTCTTGCACTTTTGAAAATAAAAAAGCCTTTCATTATAGAAAGGCTTAATCATTCAATCTGAGCTTAAGGTTGCTTTAAATATGGCCAAGCTGCTTTAAGGTAAATAAACATTGACCATAAAGTTAAAATGACTGCTGTATATAACAACGCATAAGCCAACATTTCTAAAGGCTGCCAATTGAGTAAGAACACACTAATGGCAATCATCTGAAAAGCTGTTTTATATTTGCCTACTGTCGATACAGCTACACTCGTTCTTGCGCCAAGTTCTGCCATCCACTCACGTAAAGCAGAAACTGTAATTTCCCGTGAAATAATGACAATTGCCGCAAAAGCCATTGAAATGGTTGGATTCCACTGCACCAAAACAATAAGTGCTGCCGCCACCATGAGCTTATCTGCAACTGGATCTAAAAAACGGCCAAATGCTGAAGTCTGGTTTAAAGTTCGTGCCAAATAGCCATCAAACCAATCGGTAATAGCAGCCAACACAAAAATAGCCGTCAAGATAATATGACGACTCATATTTCCTGCTTGCTCACCAATACCCATTGCAGGCGGCCAATACGCAATCACCAAAAATACAGGAATAAGCGCGATACGCGCCAACGTTAGGATATTTGGGATATTCAGGATTCGCCCTGTGGTCATAAACACCGCCAATTTAGTCTTCATGCATCTTGTAACAGACAAAAATACATTCTTCAATATTGTATCTATCTGTAACAGCCACTTTATACGAAATATATGAATCGAGGAAGTGGACTGCTTAGGTAAATACCGTAACAGTTTGCCGTAAAATTGCAATTAAATGATCATTTTGGTCCCAAAGATGGGCATATTCCGTGGAATAACCTTCACCAGCATATTCAGTCACCACTTTATATTTAAACCAATCACATAATTGATGTGGAAATGGATGGACATAGGTAATGTGCCAAGTTAAAGAACTTGCAGGAGCAACTTGTTTAAACATTGGTAATACACCAGGTGGCCAAATATCCATCAAAACAATTAAATCTGGCAATGTCATTTGACGATTTTCATGCTTCTCTGGAGAGAACCTTGACCATCCTCCAAAGTCAGCATACTGACTTCCTGTAACAGGATAATGACCTTCTGCCCAGCATACATCAAAATGTTGATAGCATTCTGGCATTTGTCTAGCAAAAGGAATCGGTTGTAAATCTTCGGGTGGTGCATAAATTGGCACAATAGGTTCTTGCCGTACTTCAATATTCGACGCACGAGGCACACCAAAGCTCGCGACCAAAATAGTTTGTACCGCGCCATCTTGCCATAAACGGGTTTCAAGTGTAGTGACCGACTTCCCTTCCCTTAAAATTTCAACAGTCAATTGAGCAGGCCCCTGCTGTACAGGTCCCACAAAAGTAACACTACAACTTAATAATCTTTTATTTGGATCTTGAATATTGGCGCACGCTTTTTGCATCAGCAATCCCGCAACGAGACCGCCAAACACTGTCCGTCCTTGCAGCCACCCTTCAGGTATTTCAATCCATTCCTTTTGTTTTATTTCTTCAAACAATTGCAGCAAAGACATTCCTTTCCCTAAAACAAAAGTGTTATTAGGGACGATCTTTCCTCATTTTGATTGGAATGTGAATGGTCAATCCTTTAGTAATGGGCGAGCTATTTTGTCACTCCGCCTTTAAAACGATGCTTATTCATGCAGAATTTTATAAATCGTTCGGGCCATCATTTCCCCAAAACCAGGCACAAGCGTAAGTTCTTTTTCAGAGGCTTTTAAAACACCTTGAATCCCACCAAAATGAGTTAATAAATCTCGACGGCGCTTTGGACCTAATCCTGGAATCGCTTCTAAAACTGAAGTGCTACGGCGTTTATCACGTTTAGCACGGTGTTTAGTAATTGCGAAGCGATGAGCTTCATCACGCACCTGCTGAATTAAGTGCAATGCTTTATTGTCTTCTGGCAACTGGATTTTCGTGCCATCTGTGAAATGCAGGGTTTCAAGGCCCGGTTTACGCCCTTCACCTTTAGATACACCCACCATAAAAGCATCGAGCCCAAGCTCTTGCATAACTTCCATCGCCATGTGAAGCTGACCTTTACCACCATCAATTAACAACAAATCAGGCAATATGGCTTTTTTATAACGGCGTGTTAAGGCTTGACGCATAGCGGCATAGTCATCGCCTGCGGTAATATCTTGAATGGCAAATTGGCGATAGTCACGCTTACGAGCACCACCTTGGTCAAACACCACACACGACGCAATTGGAGCTTCGCCCATGGTATGGCTAATATCAAAACATTCGATACGATCGACAGGCCTTCCAATCACTTGCTCTAACTGATGGAAACGTTCATTGAGCTCTAAATGATTACTCAACTGCCCCTTAATGGCATGTTGAACATTCATTTCAGCTAACTCTAGCCATTCGGCACGAGTTTCTCGAACATTACTCTTAATCTGAACCTTTTTGCCAAACTGCTGTGCCAATGCTTCTTCTAATTCTTTACGGTCAGGCAATGCAATGTTCACAATCAATTCATTGGGTACTTCATCTGCAACTTGAAAGTAAAAGTTTGCCATAAAGTCACTCAGCATTTGCCCAAGATCATCACCAAGCATGTCAGGGAAATAGCTTTTTCCACCTAGCATTCGCCCATTGCGTACATACATAATCTGCACACACGTCACGCCAGCCTGATAAGCAATCGCCAGAATATCCGCCTCACCTTTGACTTTAAACACAGCTTGTTGCGCTTGAACTTCACGAAGCAAAGATAGTCGATCACGATAAAAAACAGCTTTTTCAAATTCAAGTTCTGCTGCTGCTTGTTCCATTTTGGCAATGAGCTCTTGATTCAGCTCTTTCGTATCACCTTGCAAAAAGCGAATACTATTATTAATGTCTTCTTTATAATCTTCGGGTGAAATCAGCCCTACACAAGGTGCAGAACAACGTTTGATCTGATATTGCAAACACGGGCGCTTGCGCTGCGCAAAGTAGCTATTTTCACACTGACGTACATTAAAAAGCTTTTGTAGAACGAGTAAAGTATCACGGGCACTATAGGCACTTGGATAAGGTCCAAAGAACTTACCAATTTGGTGCTTCCCTTTGCCGCGACCACTAGCAAGCCGAGGATAGGGCTTATCTGCCGACACAAAAATATAGACATATGACTTATCGTCCCGCAGCATGATGTTATAAGGCGGACGATGTTGTTTAATTAAATTTTGCTCGAGGAGTAGCGCTTCAGTTTCTGAACGAGTGACTAAAGTTTCAATATCATAAATTCTGGCAACTAAGGCCTGAGTTTTAGGATGCTCAATTGTTTTAACAAAATAACTCGATACCCGATTCTTTAGGTTTTTTGCTTTGCCGACATATAACAATTCTCCCTCTTTCCCTAGCATTTTATAAACACCTGGAAGTTGGGTCATATGGGCTAAAATTTTTTCAATATGGGGACGAGCGTTTTGATTCACTATCGACAGACATGGCTTAATACTGAATACCTAATGTGATGTTTTCAACCTGAGTTTTCAAGTGCTTTACTGTGCCACAAGCCAAATTTGGAAACAGATTTGGATATGCCCCGACAGACTATGTCGTACTCGCTTAAGAATCGAGGCGATAGTAGCTATATTTCACATCTTTTTCTTTATAGACCGCATAGGTTTTTTGGCGAAAATCTGAGAACCAGCCATTCCCTGTATATCCCGCAATATGACCATATGTATGGCCACTTGTTCGCTCAATAATATAAATATCGCCTTCTTGAGGACGATTAAAAGCCGGTTTAATTTTCTTATAACCGTTCTTCTCAAGCGTATGCCCCCAGTCTGAAGCTGCTACCGGATGCTTAGACACATCGGCGCCTGCTGCTTGTAAAGCAATGCGAATATTTTTGGCGCATTTCTCTTTACTATGGTTGGCAGATATACTTTCAAGCTTACTTGAGAACTTATGCAAATTAATATTTTGATCTTCAGATTGATGGCTTTTCACATCAGTTTTTTTATGTTTTTCAGTCGACGAAGCAGCTTGTCTTAACATCACTTTCATTTTTAAATCATCTTGAGAGCTTTCTTCTTTTCTCTCTTCGATATGATGAACGTGTGCATGAACTGCGTGATGAGCATGAGCCATTTTAAAACCTACTTCCGCTAACCAGTCTTCGAAAAAACCGCGCCATTGTAGAATCAAAATTGGTCCTTGGCTTTTAATAGTTGTAACAAATTGCCAGCACTGTGAAATGAGTCACAAAATTTAATAAAGGTTAATTTCTATGAATACTAAAGAATTTGTCAAAGAACTTATAAATACTATTTCAGACGAATATATCGATACTTATAAACAGATTTACTCATCTACTTTAATCGATAATAAAATTAAAGAAGATCCCTACTGGTTTGATGCTCTCACTTTTTATCAATCTTTATCTCAAAAAGATAAGGAAACCTTATTTAAAATCATTAAACAGACGACTATTGATACTACAAGTATAATTCTAGGTATTATTGATGGTCCTGTGACCTTAAATCAGATCCCTGGTGACTTTACGCTGGCATATACAGAAAATGAGAAGACAGTAATTTTAAATGGAGATCTACAGGATGAATTCCTTACCAAAATAAAAGAAAGAGACATATCACAATGATATATAATGAATTATAACAATGGAAATATAATTATGAGATTAAAACAAAAGCTTATTTATAAAAACTCGAAAAACGAGAAAATCAAATTAATACTCGAACCTTGGGCAGAAGAATATAATATTGAATCAAATTCTGAAGTACAGATTATTGTTGAAGGCGATATAGAAAAAGGATATTTAATGATTGAATCAGAGATAGATCGTGTTGTCATCTATGGTTGGCAAGGAAGTCTTATTCAAGTCTTCAAAAATGGTAAACTTATTGACTAATGATTTTATTAATAATCTATTCCTTATAACAGGTTATTTTAGCTTAAAACAAAAAACGCCCTTTCGGGCGTTTTAATTAAAATATATATGGTCGAACAAAAATCAGGAAGAAAATCCCAAGCATTAATAACCATTTTAAGAAGTAATACAACTTACGGTTTTTAGCTTTTAATGCTTTAGCTTTAATACGAATTTGATAAACATAACCAAAAGCTTTATTTAAACCACCTGTTTGGTCACCTGTTTCATTCGGTGAACTTGCAGCAGTCATCACTTTACGACCAAACCAATGATTGAAACGTTCCATCCATTTCACTTTCATTGGACGTTCAACATCTGCAAAGAAAATAATGCGGTTTTGATCCGTCTTATTTTCAGCATAGTGAATATAGGTTTCATCAAACACGACACTTTGACCATCTCGCCAAGAGTATCTTTCACCATCAACATCAATAAAACAACGATCATCATTTGGCGTAATTAAACCCAAATGATAACGCAGTGAACCTGCATATGGGTCACGGTGTCTTACCAAACGGCTGTCAGGTGCAAGCTCTGTAAACATTGCTGCTTTAATTGTCGGCAATGTTTTAAGAAGTGCTGTGGTTTTAGGGCAGAGCTCAGCAGCAGACGGATGACTCGATTCGTACCATTTGAGGTAAAAACGCTTCCAACCTGTTTTAAAGAATGAGTTAAAACCTAAGTCGTTATATGTACTTGAAGCTTTGATCCCACCTTGATCATATAAAGCTTTCGCTTCATCACGAATCATTTCCCAATTTTCATCCAACACTTTTAAATCTTTAAAATGCTGGGTGTCGATATAAGGTTGATTCGGCACCTTTGAAAAGATGTACATTAAAAAGTTAATCGGTGCGAGCAAGGTTGAATGGTCAAAAAATTGACGATAAAACGAGTGACGCACTTTGCCGCGATGCTGGATATACAATGCTGATATCACAAAAATCGCTAATATGATCCACTTAATCATATTGCTACTCTTTCAAAAGATTAGGGGCAACTTCACCTTATATTTAAGGTAATAGAAACCGGAAGTTTATTTAATTGGCACAAATTTTAACAAAATTGACTTATAAAAAGCGAATGTAAAAAAATAAGTCAAATAATAGGTCTCATATTTTTATAAGAAATAAAAGAAGCCTCGGTGTTTTTTCAGCACTTTAAAAAGTTAAAACTTGTTGTTATTTTTATTCGCTTTTTTAAGATAAAAATTGAACAATTGACTTTTTTGACAAAAAATTAACTTTTGAATTTTCTTATTTTTTATAAGAAATCTTGATAATTCCAGAGCTTTATAAAGAAAAATTTAAAGCAAAACAAAAGCCTTGGATTAGCAGCTATCTTTATGATTTCTTTTATGCATTTAATACAGATGAATTGAATAATAAATAAGATGACCCTTGCGTCACGGCTTGATACAACTTGTCAGGTTTTTTTTAGATATAGTTATCGTAAGATTAGCGAAGCATAAATGTGTACCAAAGCTGTGCACACGCTTCATAACATCAACTTAGAAGTCCTCCAAAACCAAGGAGATCAGGCATGATCCACGCTGGCAATGCCATTACCGTCCAAATGCTTTCGGACGGAATTGCAGAATTCCGCTTTGACTTACAAGGTGAGTCGGTCAATAAATTTAACCGTGCAACAATTGAAGATTTCCAAGCTGCTATTGCTGCGGTAAAAGCAAATAACGATATTAAAGGCTTAGTTGTTACGTCGGGCAAATCAACATTTATTGTTGGGGCAGACATTACCGAATTTGGTGAAAACTTCGCTCAAGGCGAAAAAGCGATTGTTGACTGGCTTATGCCTGTTCACGAAATCTTCAATAGCTTTGAAGATTTAGAAATTCCAAAAGTTGTTGCTATTAACGGTATGGCGTTAGGCGGCGGTTTTGAAATGTGTTTAGTGTGTGACTATCGTGTGATGTCAGAAGCTGCACAAGTGGGCTTACCAGAAATTAAACTTGGTATTTACCCAGGTTTTGGCGGTAGCGTACGTTTAAGCCGTCTTATTGGTATCGACAACGCGGTTGAATGGATGGCGATGGCTGCTCCTAAAAAACCGGCTGCTGCCCTTAAAGATGGTGCTGTAGATGCGGTTGTAGCTGCTGATAAATTACTTGAAGCTGCAACTGACTTAGTTAAGCAAGCAATTTCTGGTCGTTTGAATTGGAAAGCAAAACGTCAAGAAAAACTTGATGCTGTAAAATTGAACCCACTTGAACAAATGATGGCGTTCAACACAGCAAAAGGTGCCGTACTTGCTAAAGCAAATCCTGCTCAATACCCTGCTCCAAAATTATTACTTGATTCATTACAAGCAGGTGCAAGCCTTGCGCGTGACGAAGCATTAAAAGCGGAAGCTGAAGGTTTTGCTAAAGCTGCGATTACTCCACAAGCTGGTGCATTGATTGGTTTATTCCTCAATGACCAAGTTGTTAAGAAAACTGCTAAAAAACATGAAAAAGGTGCTCACCCTGTAAACCAAGCAGCCGTACTTGGCGCTGGTATCATGGGTGGTGGTATTGCTTACCAAGCAGCAAGCAAAGGCACTCCAATCATCATGAAAGATATTGGTAACCCACAACTTGCACTAGGTATGTCAGAAGCGAACAGCTTGTTAACTAAACAAGTTGAGCGTAAGAAAATGAAACCTGCGCAAATGGGTGAAACCCTTGCACGTATCCGCCCTACTTTAAGCTACGATGAGTTTAAAGAAGTTGATATCGTGATCGAAGCGGTTACAGAAAATCCAAAAGTTAAAGAAATCGTTCTTGCAGATACTGAAAAGCATGTTCGTGAAAACACGATTATTGCGTCTAACACGTCTACAATTTCAATTACACGTTTAGCGAAAGCATTACAGCGTCCTGAAAACTTTGTAGGTATGCACTTCTTCAACCCAGTTCACATGATGCCGCTTGTAGAAGTCATTCGTGGTGAAAAGACTTCTGAAGAAGCGATTGCAACTACTGTTGTTCTTGCTCAAAAAATGGGTAAAACACCAATCGTTGTAAACGACTGCCCAGGGTTCTTGGTTAACCGTGTATTGTTCCCTTACTTTGGTGCGTTTGACCTTCTTGTAAAAGACGGCGCAGACTTCCAGCAAGTTGACAATGTAATGTCTAAGTTTGGTTGGCCAATGGGTCCTGCTTACCTCATCGACGTTGTTGGTATCGACACGGGTGTTCATGGCGCAGAAGTTATGGCTGAAGGTTTCCCAGACCGTATGAAGCCAGACTACAAAGGTTCAATCCAAGCAATGTACGAAGCTAAACGTCTTGGTCAAAAAAATGACGTTGGTTTCTACAAATACGAACTCGATAAGAAAGGCAAGAAAGCAAAAACTGTTGATCCAACAGCGTATGAAATCATTGCTCCTTTCGTAACAGGTGAAAAACGCGAGTTTGATAACCAAGAAATCATTGACCGCATGATGCTTGCTTTCTGTAACGAAACAGTTCGTTGCTTAGAAGACAACATCGTTGCAACTGCTGCTGAAGCAGACATGGCAATGATTATGGGTGTAGGTTTCCCTCCATTCCGTGGTGGTCCATGTCGTTATATCGACCAGACAGGTGTTGCTGAATATGTTGCGCTTTGCAACAAATATGCACACTTAGGTAAGGCTTATGAAGCGCCACAAATGTTGCGTGACATGGCTGCTAACAACAAAAAATTCTACGGTTAAGGAGCAACGTGAATGGCTACTTTAAATCCACGTGACGTTGTCATCGTTGATGGCGTACGTTCTGCAATGGGTAAAACCAAAAACGGTATGTTCCGCAATGTACGTGCTGACAGCTTATCTGCTGAGTTGGTTCGTGCGCTCGTTGCTCGTAACCAGTTTGACACCAATGAAGTTGAAGATCTGATCTGGGGCTGTGTAAACCAGACTTTAGAACAAGGTATGAACATTGGTCGTAACATCGGCTTATTGGCTGACTTACCAAAAACTGTAGCAGGTCAAACTGTAAACCGTCTTTGTGGTTCATCTATGCAAGCACTTCATACTGCTGCTGCACAGATTGCAACTAACCAAGGTGATATCTTCATTATTGGTGGTGTAGAGCACATGGGCCACGTAGGTATGATGCACGGCATCGACCTAAACCCAGAAGCATCTAAACACTATGCAAAAGCATCTAACATGATGGGCTTAACTGCTGAAATGTTAGGTCGCATGAACGGCATTAGCCGTGAAGAGCAAGACGCTTTTGGTGTTGAATCTCACCGCCGTGCTTGGGCTGCAACTCAAGAAGGTCGTTTCAAAAACGAAATCGTTGGTGTTGAAGGTCACGATGCAAATGGTTTTAAAATCCTTTGCGACATCGATGAAGTAATTCGTCCAGATGCAAACCTTGAGTCATTCAAAGCATTACGCCCTGTATTCGATCCGAAAGGCGGTACGGTAACTGCGGCTACATCTTCAGCGTTGTCTGACGGTGCTTCTGCAATGTTGCTTATGTCTGCTGAGCGTGCACAAGCGTTAGGTTTAAGACCACGCGCTGTAATTCGCTCTATGGCAGTTGCAGGTTGCGATGCTGCAATCATGGGTTATGGTCCAGTTCCAGCAACTCAAAAAGCGCTTAAACGTGCTGGTTTAACGATGGCTGATATTCAAACTATCGAATTAAACGAAGCATTTGCTGCTCAAGGCTTATCAGTAATGAAAGGCTTAGGTATTTATGACAAGCAAGACATCATTAACTTAAATGGTGGTGCGATTGCTTTGGGTCACCCACTAGGTTGTTCTGGTGCGCGTATCACCACTACGTTGTTAAACGTAATGGAACAACAAGATACTCAAATCGGTCTTGCGACCATGTGTATCGGCCTTGGTCAAGGTATTGCAACAGTGATCGAACGTGTTTAATTAACACCAAGATAAAAAATCCCCGCTCAATGCGGGGATTTTTATTTTAACGGCCTTTTAAACCGTCTTGAATTTGCTGCTGTAAATTTATGAGATCATTAAGGTTTACTTTCATCGCACCCTCACGATAAGCATCGACATTACTGCGATTAATATTCAAAGGTCTTAACATTTCAAAGATACCATTGGTTGGATCAGAAGACTGTATTCCACCCGCTACCGCTAAAATGTATTGTTGTAAGAATGGAGAAAGTTGAGACAAATCAGGCTGTGCCATCACTGGCTGATAATCTACCGTAGTCATGCCTTCAGGGACTAAAGCATTTTGTATATCATAATGCGTTTTATACTCATGATGTTGCAGAGCTTGACGCACTTTTTTATCTTCTTGGAAGGGTACAAATCCCACCTCTTCACGTAGCTCAGATTCAGCCATTACACGAATTGTTGGTAAAGTAGCCACTTCTTCTGCTTGAACAGTCGGTAAACCCATAAAAGCAAATGCAGCAATAAAGGCTGATTGTTTTAGAAAGTTCATAACTTGCTCCAAAAATCACTCACCCTATTTCAATTAAAAGATGATGATTAAATTAAAAGTATCTATAAATAGGCTACAACAAAGTCGAATTTGATTCAGTAATGCTCAGATAAACGGTAAATATAATTAAATTTTTTAATGTGACAGTAAGGGACTTCATAAAAATATTGTAGAAATTAGTCTGAATGTGGCTAGGTCAAATCATATTGTTAGATTTAAATACTACGATTTTTTGTTTATAGTCAGCCTTTTATAAATCTATTGAATTCAACAGAAATAATGAACTTTAAAATATTAAATCAGAATATTCTTATGAGCTGCCTACTTGTCAGTTTCTTTCTTACTGGTTGTGCAAGTAATCGAATTATTGGTGAAAACACGCGAGAGCTATTTACAAAATATGACTCAGGTCATGAATGGATCAATTTAGTTGAAGATGATGTAATCGCATTCGGTAAACCATCAATATCTCTCCCTAATGAACCAGAGGATAGTATTGTCATCGCAGGGAAAAAATATAGTTATGTGATTAATAAAGGCGGTACCGATTTTATTCAATTAATTAGCCAGCTAAATCCACAATATATTCAAATAAGTAATCAGCTAGATTTTAATGCCCCAGCTTCGAATAGTAACCGTTTTTACGGACATATTAGATTTTCTTACACCCCACCTAATGGTAAATTGAACGAGAAAGAATCAGCTTTATTTAAAAAATATGGTGTAGTGCCATGTGGCTGTGCAAAGAAATTAGAACCGCATAAATTTGATTTAAATATTGAAGGAACTGTTTATCCTCCTGTAAACAATCTTAAAACAACAACCCCTTTATCTAAGCCATATCACCTTAAAATCCAATATCTTCACGATAAAAGCGGAAAAGTGCCCTTATCAACTAAGGAGAAGCTAGCAAATTTACCACTGCTTCCGTTTACCTTAACTTTCGATATTATCGCTTTACCTGCGAAAGTCATGGGTATCATTTACCAACCTTAATAGACTACGCATAAAAATTACAAATTTTCAGACAGAATTTAAAATCCCCGCTCAATACGGGGATTTTTATTAATCATTTAACATCCCTTTTAAAGAATTCACGACTTGTGGAAACGTCGTATAACCTTCCCTTCCTAAAAAATGCCCGCCATTAGGTACTGTAATGTACGGCGCATCAATTTCTTTCGCTAATTCAATAGTGAGTTTAGGCGGAACCAAACCATCATTATCAGATAAATACACCAGCTTTTTCTTTATGTCCTTAAAATAGTTCGTATCGACTTTGCTTTTTGTTATATAGGCATCGAGTGGAGAAAAGTCTGAAATTGGGCCAGAAAATCCAGATACTAAAATCATTCCACCAATATTCTGGTAATCATGTCTTTGCAAAAAGTGCAGTAACGTAATCACTCCTAAACTGTGTGCAACAAAATAGGTATTCTCATCCACCTTAGGGATCTGTTGATCTAAAACCTTCTGCCAAGCATCCACATCTGGATGCTCAGAATCTGGAAATGGAATTAAGGTAACAGTCGTATGTTCATCTTCTATTTGATGTTTTAAATCTAAAAACCAATGATCATCTATAGAAGCTGAATAACCGTGAAGTACAAATATTTGACGCATGTTCTTCTCCTGAAGTTCCAATGTTTTGTCATTTGTAACAAATGACATTAATCCGAATAACACCAATAAAATGAGTTTTCTGATCATGGAACAAGTACCATTTTGAAATATACAAACATGCTAAACTATGACACCACTGTTAAGGTCAACCCCATTTTATGAACCTTGCCAAAGTTTCCGAACTCACAAAAGTTAGCCCGCGTATGCTGCGTTATTACGAAAGTTTAGGACTTATACATCCTCATCGGGCGAATAATAACTATCGAAGTTACACACAAAAAGATATTGAAAATATTAAGAAAATTAAAATATTAAATGATGCGGGCATGCACTTAAAAGACATTCACGCCTTACTGCCTTGTTTTGATTTAGATGAACGTGTATTTACGCTGTGCTCAGTGGTTCAAGAAAAACTGCAAACTGAACTCATGCATGTGTCTGAACAATTAAACAAACTACAAAGTTCTCAAAGTTTATTACAATCTTTTTTAACCAAAGGAAAAGCCGAGAGCACCAATCCATAATTTTTGATGCTCATGCCACACTTATTCTTTTAAATCTCCTTCGAGTGCAGCTACATTCTTTTTCTTAATTTTTTCAATTTTTGCATTCAGTTTTAGAACATCTTGATAAAGCCCATTAAACTTTTTGACTTGAGCATTTTCATGAAAAAGAATCATCTGATCTTTCTTCTGCCATTCATAATTTTTTAGAAGCTTAAACATTTCTTCTGCTTTATCTAAAATTTGTAGCTCAATCATAAAAATTGCATGATCTTGATCAGCTTTTTGCTGAGTTCCTAATTTCATTTCAAGAAGTTGTCTCATCTCTGCATCAACAGATAATTCTTGAACCTTTGCTAAGAAAGTTTTATGAATTTTTTCATATTCAGTTTGATACTGATCCGAAGCTATACGGACATCAGCTAACATCTTTTCGGTTTCTACAAACTTTTGCTTTTTATCAAGATCTAGACGATCAACATTTAAAAAAGTATCCCATTTTGCTGCCTTTAACTCTCTTAAATATGCATTTCGTGCATTAATATTTTGAATCCAATAACTTAAAAGAAATTCTGAAATTTGCTTATAGTGTCCTGCTAACCGTTTATCGTGAATATCAAGCTCGACGGGTTTAGACCAGTCTTGCGCTTGCTCATAAAGCTGATTCATTTTTTCAGTCATGACCACATCAAACATTTGACTACTGTCTTTGGCCTGCTGCTGTTTGATATGTTGATAGGTGAAAAAAACAATGCTTGTGATAACAATCAGACTTGCAATTGCAATCAAAACTCGGCGCATACACACCTCCTATTTCCCTTCTTATAGTTTTGCTCTTTATAGTTATAAAATAGAGCTTATTCTTCTTTATATGCCATTTATTTCACAATACGCAACACTGTATTCGCTACTCAAAGCTTTAAATCCTTGTGCATCATCCCTATTATGATGGGTAATTAAAATTTATGAGATTCTCCCATGCGTGTTGATGTCTGGTCTGATGTAGTTTGCCCTTTCTGTTATATCGGCAAAAAACGCCTTGAACATGTAGCTGCCGAAGCAGGTATTGAGCTTGAAATTCACTGGCATAGTTTTGAATTAGATCCTGATGCGCCAGCAAAACATGACACATCAAATACAGAACGTTTAGCTAAAAAATATGGCCGTACCTATGAAGAGATGGAAGAAATGGAGCGCAATATTGCGGCCATGGCTGCCTCTGAAGGTATTGATTTCCAATGGCAAAAAGCGAATTCTGGCAATAGTTTCAATGCACACCGTATTATCCACCTTGCGCAAAGCAAAGGCTTAGGCAACCAAGCAAAAGAAGCTTTTTTCCATGCTTATATGACCGAAGGTCTGGCAATTGGTGAACGTGAAGTTGTAGAAGAAATTGCTTCTCGTATTGGTCTTGATAATGCGGAAGTTGAATTTGTATTAGATACCAATGAACTATCTGACTTTGTTCGTCATGACGAAAAGATTGCTAAAGAGCAGTTAAATGTTACGGGCGTGCCATTTTTTGTATTTGATCAACGAATTGCACTCGCTGGTGCTCAACCACGTGACGTCTTTTTAAAAGTCTTAGAGCAAGCACAACTTAAAGCAAATGCTGAAGCTGTTGAGCAAGATGAGGCAACTGTTTGTAATGATGAATCATGTGATATTCCACAGAAATAAATCAACACAATTGAAAATGTGATGAAATCGTATGTTTTATCACCATTTTAGCAATAGAGCGTTCTAAAAAAAGAACTATCTAATTGTTTAAAATCAGTTTATGATTGCTTCTTAGAATATTCGCGCTGTAATGTTCTGTTTTTTATGTGTTTAATGATCGGAATTTGAAGTTTCCTTGATCTATCATCCCCCTTAATTGGGGGATTTTTTTTGCTTAAAAATAATCGCTACTAGCATAAACTTTTTCATTTATTTCAAATATGTAAAAAAAGTTAAATTTACTTAACTTTTGTGTCGTCCTCTTGATTTTATTAGAAAAATCAACAAAAGTGGAAACAACAACAAAACATAAAGATAGATATGAAAACATTTCACGTAATACCTTATCGGCAGCTTTTTGCACTTTTAACTCTTGGATTCGGTTCGGTATGCATTGCTCATGCAGAAACGAGCTCTTCCCCTCAAAACCAACAAGTAGAAGGTTTGTCATCTGGAGTTCAAACCGAAGCTACAACAGATGAAAATCTGTTAGATCAGATCCCCCGTTGGGTAGATGCGACCCCAACCATTTTTCCAGAGCAGTCTAGTCAACCTATTGTTCCCCCTACCGAACAAACAGAAGATCAAACGTGGGTTGACCGTAAGCAAAAGAAAATTCGTAATTGGGCCGATCGTACTTCTGAAAAAATTGATAACTGGTTTGGAGAAGTCGATCCACAGAAACCTGCTACTGCAACCATTCGCGTAATGGTCGATAACTATTGGAATGAATACGACAACTTTGAAATTAAGCCCAGAATACGAGGCAGGATTAAATTACCAACGCTAGAAAAACGTCTAAGTGTGGTATTTGGTGATGACTCTCTCGATAACGAATTTAATAACAGTCCGGCCAATATTAATCAAAACCCAAATCAAGACTCCAATAAGAAGTTAAATGGTAAACAAACGAGAGATGACAACAGTTCTATTGCTTTACGTTGGTCAGACTTCTCAAAAAAATTGCCTTTTGAAACAGATGCTGACTTAGGTATCCGTTCTGGAGATGATATTTATGTTCGTTTAAAAGCATCAAGAAATTGGCAACTCCGTAATGATTTTAAATTTTATGCTGAGCAAATTTATCGTTACGGCATAGACAGTGAAAACTACTTACGTACCAATCTTGAACTTACCCATGCCAGACCAAATCAACCAATTTTATCAAATCAATTCAGCTTAACTTATGCTGATGATCAAGATGATGATCTAAGTTGGGAAAATAGGGTTTTCCGTGAACATAGTTTCTTTGCAAATAACCGTTTTAACTATGGTATTTATACAGGTGGTTATTACAACGACAATGACTTGCGTTTAAATAGTTGGGGACCATTTGTTTCATGGCGCCAACCTGTTTTACGTGAATGGTTCTTTGTTCAGGGAGATGTAAATTACTTTAATGATCACCGTGAAGATCGCAACCATTTCGTCAGCACCTTCTTGCGCTTAGAAGCTCTTTTTTAAGCTGCCAAACATCACCTTGGAACCCATCCAAGGTGATGAATAATAAAATACTTTTAAATAAATTTTTAAGCTTAGCCTTTTAAAGTACTGTTCTAATTTTTATTTTTGATTCCTTCTCTTTAAAAATGAATCAATTCTCCCCTTTTTCATTTCAATACAGATCAGCTGCCTTAGTTTGTATTTATAGTTTAGGCGTATTGGCTTTAATTCCGCATACTCAATTTTTTTATAATACGTTCAAGCACCAACGGTCACGGCGTTATCCTTATTCTTCTACGAGTTTTACTAAACCAAAAAGACAATCACTTTCACTCTCTCCTTGTGAAATAGAGACAAATGATGCTTTACCCGATGTCACCTTAATTCAAGAACTAATGGCTGTATTTGGAAATGATACGTTATGGAAACGTGCGACTCAGCCTGAACTAACTTATAAAACCTTTGGTAAGAAAAAGAAGAAGAACTCTTCAGCTCAGGTTTCGACAAATAATCCACTGAGTGCAAGCTGGGCGACCATTTCAACCTGGATGCCTTTTGAAAATAATCTTGATTTAGGTTCAAACTCAGAAAACGATGTTTATGTACAATTTTTGGCAAAGAAAAAATGGAATTTAAGACATAACATTAGTTTGGATACAGAACAGGTATTTCGCTACGGCTCTACTAGTCGGAACTACACCGAGACAACGCTAAACTTAACGCAGAAAATGCAAGATAACACTCTTTTCGCTAATAAATTTAATGTGAATAAGAGTGAAAATGAAAATTATAGTTGGGGAAATTGGACTTTTCAGCAGTATCAATTTTTAAAGGATAATCATCTTACTTACGGTGTCTATAGTGGTGGCGTATATACCAAAAATGACATTCGGCTAAATACTTGGGGGCCTTATATTTCTTGGCGCCAGCCTGTGTGGCGAAATTGGCTTTTTATGCAAAATGACCTTAACTTTTTTAACCATATTGATGATGATTCGAAACATCAACTCAGCGTTCAAATGAATCTAGAAGCTAATTTTTAATCAAAAATTATTAAATTGTGGATAACTCTTTCTTTATCCACAAAAAAAGCCCCTGACAGTTCAGAGGCTTTTTTTACACTGAATTATTTCAGCAATAAGCTATTAATACGTTTTACATAAGCTGCTGGGTCTTCCGGTAAACCACCTTCAGCAATAACAGCCTGATCAAAAATGACATTAGCCAAGTCATCAAACTGTTCTGAACTTTCGAGTTTCTTCACCAATGGGTGTTCAGGGTTAATTTCTAAAATTGGTTTGATTTCTGGTACTGCCTGTCCTGCTTGTTTAAGCATACGAATAAGTTGAGGTGATAATTCACCTTCACTTGTCACTAAACATGCAGGAGAATCAACTAAACGCGTTGTTACACGCACTTCTTGCGTTTTAGCTTTCAATGAGTCACTTAGTTTATCAACAACAGGCTTAAACTGTTCAGCTGCTTGCTCAAGTGCCTTTTTCTCTTCAGCATCTTGCAAGTCACCTAAATCAACTGCACCTTTAGAGACATTCTTTAATGGCGTACCGTCAAACTCTTGAACAAAATTCATTGCCCATTCGTCAACACGTTCAGCCATTAATAATACTTCAATGCCTTTTTTCTTGAACAACTCAAGCTGCGGTGAGTTTTTCGCTGCCGCTAAGCTGTCAGCAGTCACATAGTAGATAGCTTTTTGGCCTTCTTTCATGCGAGCCTTATAGTCAGCAAAAGAAGTTGTTACTTCATCGTTTGTTGATGTCGCATAACGTAATAATTTTAAAATACGTTCGCGGTTACCAAAGTCTTCGCCCAAGCCTTCTTTAAGTACTGAACCAAACTCACTATAGAATGTCTTGAATTTTTCTTGGTCTTTTTCATCTTCCGATTTAGCCAAGCCATCAAGTACAGTTAATACGCGGCGTGCATTACCTTCACGAATCGTTTTAACATCACGGCTTTCTTGCAACAACTCACGGCTGACATTGAGTGGTAAATCAGCGCTGTCCACCACACCTTGAACAAAACGTAGATAATTAGGAATTAAATTGTCCGCATCATCCATAATAAAGACACGTTTTACATAGAGCTTAATACCCGCTTTGGCTTCACGAGTAAAAATGTCATGCGGTGCTTTACTTGGAATATAAAGTAACTGCGTATATTCGGTACTACCTTCAACACGGTTATGCGCCCAAGCCAGTGGCGCTTCAAAGTCATGCGTTAAGTTTTTATAGAACTCAACATACTGCTCTTCAGTCACTTCGCTCTTGTTACGTGTCCATAAAGCGCTGGCTGAGTTGATTGCTTCCCACTCGCCAGTTTTAACCATTTGGCCGCCTTTAGGCTCTTCACCTTCAGCAACCTCTTCTTCTTGCCAAACTTCTTTTTGCATTTCAATTGGCAAGCTAATGTGGTCAGAGTATTTATTAACGATCTGCTTAACTTTATAAGATTCTAAATAATCAAGTGCGTTATCACGCAAGTGAAGAATAATGTCGGTACCACGTGAAGCTTTATCAATTTGTTGAACTTCAAACTCGCCTGTACCACCGCTAATCCAACGCACCCCTTCAGATGCATCTAGACCTGCACGGCGTGATTCCACGGTAATTTTATCTGCAACAATAAAACCTGAGTAAAAGCCAACACCAAATTGACCAATCAACTGAGCATCTGCTTTTTGATCGCCAGTCAATTTTGACATGAAATCTTTAGTACCTGATTTTGCAATTGTACCTAAGTTATCAATTGCTTCTTGCTGATTTAGACCAATACCGTTATCAGAAATCGTTAAAGTTTTATCTTCTTTATTTAAAATGACTCGTACACGTAAATCGGGATCATTTTCATAATATTCAGGATGATTAATTCCTTCAAAACGTAACTTATCACATGCATCTGATGCATTAGAGATCAGCTCGCGTAAGAAAATCTCAGGGTTAGAATAGAGAGAATGCGTCACTAAATGTAAAAGCTGTGCAACTTCCGCTTGGAAACTATAATTTTGTGATGCTTGTTCACTCATAAATCACTCCTTAAATTTTGAAGTTTGTTTGTTCTCGAATGCTTTATGAATGGAGTACTTCTAGAATTTTTCAATCCTGAATATTAAAAATTTTTACTCTAATTAAAATGGACCGTGGCTTAACACTCTATCTTGCAATATTGCATCTAGCTGCTGTTGTCGTTGTTGATAAGCTTTACTAATACAACTTACACCAGCTGCACAGGCATTTCTTTTTTTCAGCCATTGTTGCTGAGCATCTTTTTGATTGTCCCGCCCGCCCATTGGTAAAGCATGTAGAACAATTTGATAGGTCGTCGCCATTTTCACATCGGCATCATTTAAAGAACGGTTTTTACAAATACTCTTTTCCGTTTTCGTTTTTGCAGCGTCACATGAGAAACTTGCGGCTTGCAAACTCTGTGTAAAGGCAATACCACTAAAAAGTGCTAAACAAAGCGCTAATTTTTTGTTCATAATTTTATTCCCATGTTTTGTAATGAATAGAAATTAGTTTAGAAAAAAAATTGCATAAGATATGTATAAAACTGTCTGTTTTATGCTTTTTTTAGTGCAAATAAAATCCATAAAAAAACCTCACATAAAATATATGTGAGGTGCCTGAGTCTAGGTTTATTATTATATTTTTTCTATTTATTATTATGCTTAAAATTTATAGCTATAACCTAAAGTGTAAACAAACGGATTAATATCTAAATCAAATTTATAGTTAGCAACTGATGGATCAATTGTTACTTCAGGACTAATATCCATATAACGAACATCTACAAATACACCCCAGTTTTTAGCATCCGCAGGTTGGAAATTAAAACCAACTTGTCCTGCTACACCAAAATCCTCTTTAACTTTTACCGCCACCCCTTGTTCATCCCAAGGAATGAATGCTGTAGCACCAACACCAATATACGGTGTGAAACGAGTCGAATTTTTAAAATGATATTTAGCAGTAATCGTTGGTGGTAACTGTTTAATACGCGCTACATTTTTACCATCTAACAATACGTCATGATTAATAGGTGCTGCTAATAATAATTCTGCCGAAAATGGAGACTGGCCAAAAAAGTATTCTACCGATGGTGTAAATGCATATTCATGATCTGCTTTTACCACGCCTAAAGGTGTTGTTGTATCTTCTGATGGAGCAATAACACTACCACCAAATTTCACTTGCCAGTTACCAGCAAAAGTAAAAGAAGACATCCCCATTAATGCAACAACCAAAGCTTTTTTGAACACGTTAATATCTCCAACCTTATTTATATTTATAATAAACATGTATTTTAAAATCATGCAATACGCATTATAAAATTAATTTATCATTTATTTTTAAATAACTGTTTTAAATAAAAATATATATTAACCAACTATTTTAATAGGTTTTTATTCCAACCTTATTAATCAAGATTATTTTATATTGCCAACTATTTTAATATACTTTTTAATTCTGAGTATTTTAATATAATTTATTTTAAATACATCTTTTATTTAACCAATAAAAAACCTTCTTAATTTAAATCTAAAGATCATCATTAAGAAGGTTAATAATTTAATATTTTATAAAAAACTATAAAACCATTGCAGCAATCCAGCCAAAAATTAATAGCGGAATATTAAAATGAATAAATGTAGGTACAACCGTATCCCATATATGGTCATGTTGCCCATCTACACCTAAACCAGCTGTTGGGCCTAAGGTCGAATCAGAAGCTGGTGAGCCTGCATCACCTAATGCTGCTGCTGTCCCAATAAGGGCAATCGTCGCTAATGGTGAAAATCCGAACTGAACGCATAACGGTACATAAATAACGGCCAACACAGGTACACTTGAGAAAGATGAACCAATACCAATCGTGACAAATAGACCAATACAAAGCATTAAGAAAGCTGCAAGTGCTCGATTATCTCCAATGATTTCAACCACACCTTTTACCAGTTGATTGATATCCCCTGTATGCGTCATTACCGATGCAAAGCCCGCAGCAGAAATCATAATGAAACCTACCAAGGCCATCATTCGCATGCCTTGTACAAAAACATCATCTGCATCTTGCCACTTAAAAATTCCG
The DNA here is from genome assembly GCF_000369825.1 of Acinetobacter sp. NIPH 542. Lineage (NCBI taxonomy): Bacteria > Pseudomonadati > Pseudomonadota > Gammaproteobacteria > Moraxellales > Moraxellaceae > Acinetobacter > Acinetobacter sp. NIPH 542. The sequence continues at coordinate 139,966 of NZ_KB850205.1, read as the reverse complement.
GCAGTAGATAGAACAGCAAAACCGACTAAACCACCTAAAATCATTGAACCCGAATAAAGCTGTGCAGCGAGTGTCAGGCCAATTGCAAGCAATGCCATATAGATCGTTTTCTTTGCAATTACGGGCGCTTGCTCTGCCTCATGCTTTAACTCTTCTGCATCTGCTTTTAAGTCAGCTGTTTCATCTTGCGCTGTTGCACGAAGAGGTTTATCTAAATCAATCGTTGTAGTTGGTGTAATAGCACGATCAGCATAAATTCTTGGTTTACGGTAGCTAATAAATACAGCAACCAAAGTACCTAAAACCATTCCCAAAACTGGAATAGCCATGCCAATTGACATCATGCCACGCTCTACATGCAAGCCATAGGCTGCACCAACTTTGTTGATATTTCCCATCAAAATTTGTTCAAGGAAAATTGCACCAAATCCAACCGGAAGAAAAATATAAGTTCCGACTAAACCTAGCGTAAGCACACAGGCTGCAGCGCGACGGTCTAACTTTAAATGGTTCATTACCCGTAATAATGGCGGAACAAGTACAGGAATAAAGGCAATATGAACCGGGATTAGGTTCTGAGAGAAAATAGCAGCGATGAGTAAAATACCTAACAGTAGATATTTCACTTTCGTTTCGCGGCTTTTTCCAGCTTCCATTCCCAACAAACCAATCAGTTTATGGGCAAGTAAATCAGGTAAACCAGATTTTGAAAGTGCCAGAGCGAATGCCCCTAACACAGCATAGGCAAGTGCAACTTCAGCACCATCGCCAAGACCAGCGTTAAAGGCATCAACGGTTTGAGAAAGGCTTAAACCTGCTACGAGGCCGCCTACAATGGCAGAAACCACTAAAGTCAGTACGACAGAAACGCGCGCCAGTGATAATAAAAACATCACTGCAATCGCAATAACGACAGCATTCATGAATAAATTCAGAGCAAAACAAAAGGCGACATTCTATCAGATTCAGACCTATGAAGCCGAAAATATCGCCGAATTAACAGTTTTATGCAGTCACTCAATGATTAAGCTTGGGCCTTAATAAACTGACGAATATGATCTGCAATTTTTGCCGGCTCACTTAGAATTGCCCAGTGATTTGCTTCAAGCTCTACATATTCAAAATTTTCTACCCACTTTGGCATAGCCTCAGTAATATATTCAGGGCTCACAAAAGTGTCATATTTTAAAATAACGGCTTTAACTGGACATTGAGCATAACGCTGACGAGGGCCAGTTAAACGAGGAATAAAATTTGCTCGATATAAATTAATGCCATATTTACTGTCTGCATTAATATTATTATTTAAGGGTAAATTACTTTTTCTCTCCAGCTGAGTCAGGACTTTCCCCCATTTTTCAGGGCTAAAAAGAGACCATACTGTTGGTGCTAGCAAAGGAAGATGGAATGCACCGATATACCAAGATTTGGTTAATATTTTTAGGATCTGAGCTGGTGAAGATTTAAATTTATCACGCAAAAACAAAGCTGCATGGTCAAGACATGGCCCAGAAATGGTTGTGTATGATAATAACCGTCCTTTAAATTTAGGCTCAGTTACCGACTCCCAAGATTGAATTGAACCCCAATCGTGTGCAGCCATATGGAATTGACGATTTGGTAATAATTCATCAACCACTTCTTGTAAATCTAGAGATAACCGCTCTAAACGGTAATCGCGTATACGTTTCGGTATAGACGACAAACCCGCCCCACGTACATCATAAGTGACAATGTAAAAGTCATTGATTAAATGTTCAATGATTGATTCCCATACTTCTTGATTGTCAGGATAACCATGTACTAAAACCAACGGTGTATTTTTTTCGTCGCCCCATGTTTTGGCACAAAGCGTTTGTTGGTCACTTGTTGTTACTGTATGAACTTTTGGCTGCATAATCATTTCCTATCTTGTTTTTCAATCGATCATGTCGTTAGTCGGATAGAGCATTGCCATCAATATAAAAAAGATGATACTTATCTAGTATGAATACTGTTTCAATAAAAAAAATTGACTATTATGGCTATTTTAAGAAGACTTCAGAACAATCCTACGATTTCAAAATTTCTATTTAATCACTACCCACCTTATCGTGGTGCAGGGATTTATATTGAAATCATGAATTTAGAGCTTTGCCATGTACGTGTGAAAATGCCTTTGACCTGGAAAAACCAAAACTTGGTCGGAACACACTTTGGGGGCAGTCTTTATTCAATGGTTGATCCATTTTACATGATGATTCTGCTGCATCATCTCGGATCAAAATATATTGTTTGGGATAAAGCTGCTGAAATTAATTTTCTTTCCCCGGGTCGAAGTACAGTACATGCAGACATTCGAGTAGATTTAGCTGAGATTGAGCAAATACGTGAGCTTGCTGAAAACTACGACCCTGTTTTAAGAACTTATCATCTAAACATTTTTGATGAATCTGGGGTAAGAATTGCCGAAGTTAAAAAAACGCTTTATATCCGACGTAAAAAAGCAAAACCTTTCCCTCAATGAAAATAAGCGCTAAAAAGCGCTTATTTTATTCAATCAATACGGTGTTATCTTTTTTCTTCAATCGCTGCACCAGCACCACCACCGATCGCACCGCCAATTGCAGCACCAGAGTCACCACCCAATATTGCTTTACCTACCACAGAACCGATACCAGCTCCGATTGCACTCTTAGTCGTGGTTTGCTTACTACCACCTTGGCTATTTGAACCAACACCAGCACCGACTGCTGCACCTAAGCCAGCACCAACACCACCGCCTACATGGTTACCTAAGCCACCACCTAGTGCTCCACCTGCTGCTGCTGCACCAATACGCTGGTCAGACGGACTCATATTTTGACAACCCGTAATCATAAGCGTAGACAACATTAAAGCAGAAACTAATCCTATTGTTTTTTTCATGGCCATACTCCTACTACCTGTTCTAATAAAAAGAATAATCCTCTTTTATGAGGAATTTGATCAGATTGTGTTATTCATCTGTCCTAATCGATTGATATTTTGTAAAGCTCTTCTATTTATGATCATCAAGCAAAATTTTAATTATAAAAAAGACATAAAAAAGAAGTCTCTAACAGGTTAAAGACTTCTAATTTTAAACATTATTAGGAATACTTTTAGTACTTCCCTTTCTTCTCTTCATAAGCTGCGCCCGCACTGCCACCCAGTGCACCACCTGTAGCAGCACCAGCATCGCCACCAATGATTGCGCCACCTAACACCGCACCCACACCGGCACCAATTGCACTATTACGCACGGTTTTACTACTAGATCCTTTTGCATTAGCTGCAACGCCGGCACCGAGAGCCGCTCCTAAACCTGCGCCAATATTACCGCCCACATGTTTACCTACAGCACCACCTGCACCACCACCGATAGCAGCCGAACCAATACGTTTACTCTCTGGGCTCGCATTCTGGCAACCAACAAACAAAGTTGTTGACATCAGGCCAACACTCACAATCATCATCATTTTTTTCATTAGATTTACTCCAGTCTTCATAAGCATGTAGCCTAATCTGTTTTTGTGGAGCGTTTATCGCGCTTAAGTAATAAAATAATGACTCTTTAATATGTTTATGTAATTACCACTTTTAATTGTTATAAATAAATATAAATAAAAAAGGCACCCTGAGGTGCCTTTTTTAGTGCCAGTCCAAACTTAGAATTGTTCTGAGTTTAATGCTTGGCTGAATGCTTGGTCTACTTCGCTGAAGTCATTGTGAAGCTCATGTTCAGCAGCTTCTGCTTCTTGACGACGACGCTCTAAGTGGTATGCAAGACCAGTACCAGCTGGAATCAAGCGACCCACAACAACGTTTTCTTTCAAGCCACGTAAATCATCTTCTTTACCTGTTACAGCAGCTTCAGTTAACACACGAGTTGTTTCCTGGAACGATGCAGCAGAGATGAACGAGTCTGTAGAAAGCGATGCTTTCGTAATACCCATCAATTGACGTTCAAACTTCGCAGGGAACTTGTTCTGAGCCAAGACAGCTTGGTTCTCTTGAACAACGCGGATGTAATCCACTTGCTCGCCTTTAATAAAGCTTGTATCGCCACCATCAGTGATATCAACTTTACGCAACATTTGACGTACGATAACTTCAATATGTTTGTCGTTGATTTTTACACCTTGGAGACGGTATACGTCTTGAACTTCGTTCACGATGTAGTTAGTTAATGCAACTTCGCCTTTCAAACGTAAGATGTCGTGCGGGTTTTGTGGACCATCAGAAACTGTTTCACCACGGTTCACATGCTCGCCTTCGAACACGTTGATTTGACGCCATTTTGGAATCAATTCTTCGTAAATCTCAGAACCATCATCTGGGGTAATTACTAAACGGTTTTTACCCTTAGTTTCTTTACCGAAGCTTACAACACCTGAAACTTCAGCAAGAATTGCATGTTCTTTCGGTTTACGTGCTTCGAATAAGTCAGCTACACGCGGAAGACCACCGGTAATATCACGAGTACGTGATGTTTCTTGTGGTACACGACCAATTACGTCACCGACACCAATCGTTTCGCCATCGCGAACAGTTACGATTGTGTTTTGCGGCAAGAAGTAGAACTGTTCGCCGCCATCTGTTGTATCCAACACGATTGCAGGACGTAAATCTTTACCAGAAGCAGGACGAGCTGTTACAGGCAAGATTTCAACAGTAGTCATACCAGTTGCATCATCAGTTTTCGATGTTGCAGTTACACCATCAGCGATTTGGCTGAAACGTGCTTTACCAGCAACTTCTGTTACTAATGGATGTGTATGCGGATCCCAAGTCGCTACGATGCCGCCAGCTTCTACAGCTTCACCATCTTTCAACAAGATGCTTGCACCGTAAGGAAGTTTATAACGCTCGCGCTCACGACCTAAGTCATCGGCAATACCAATTTCACCTGAACGTGAAACTGAAACCAAGTGGCCTTTTGCATGTTGTACAGTTTTCACGTTATGGAAACGTACAGTACCTTTGTTACGTACTTGAACACTGTTTGCAGCAGAAGTTCGGCTCGCAGCACCACCAACGTGGAACGTACGCATCGTTAACTGTGTACCTGGTTCACCAATAGATTGTGCTGCCATTACACCAACTGATTCACCTGGGTTAACCAAGTGACCACGTGCAAGGTCACGGCCATAACATCTAGCACATACACCAAAAGCAGATTCACAAGCAATTACTGAACGTACTTTGACTTCATCCACACCCGCTTCTTCAAGATGAGCTGCGATTTTTTCGTCAATTAACGTACCACGAGGTAATACAACTTCATCATCAGATGCACGACGTACATCTTCAGCAGTTACACGACCTAATACGCGGTCACGTAATGGCTCGATGACATCACCACCTTGAATGAATGGAGTCATTACCAAACCACCAGCTGTACCACAGTCAGGTTCGGTAATTACCAAATCTTGCGCTACGTCTACAAGACGACGAGTCAAGTAACCAGAGTTCGCAGTTTTCAATGCTGTATCGGCCAAACCTTTACGCGCACCGTGTGTTGAAATAAAGTACTGGAGTACTGTTAAACCTTCACGGAAGTTCGCTTTAATCGGTGTTTCGATAATCGAACCATCCGGTTTTGCCATCAAGCCACGCATACCAGCAAGCTGACGAATCTGTGCCGCACTACCACGGGCACCAGAGTCAGACATCATATAAATGCTGTTGAATGATTTTTGTTTCTCGTCTTCACCTTGTTTGTTTTTCACAAGTGTATAAGACAAGTTATCCATCATCGCTTTAGCAACTTGGTCGTTTGTACGCGCCCAGATATCGACAACTTTGTTATAACGCTCACCAGCAGTTACGAAACCTTGTTCGAACTGTTGTTCGATTTCACGAACTTCTGTTTCAGCTTTATCAATAATTGTGTGCTTAGTAGGTGGAATTAACATGTCTTCCATACCTACAGATACACCTGAACGAGTCGCTTGACGGAAGCCCAAGTACATTAATTGGTCAGCAAAGATAACAGTATCTTTCAAACCAAGTTTACGGTAGCAAGAGTTGATTAACTTCGAGATATTCTTTTTAGTCATCTCAAGGTTGATCATGTCAAAGCTTAAGCCTTGTGGAACAACTTCCCAAAGCAAACAACGACCTGGTGTCGTATCAACAATAATAGTTCCGTGTTCACGTTCACCATTTTCATTGATAACAGTTTGATGCACACGTACTTTAACACGAGCATGGATCGCAACCTGACCAGTTGCAAGTGCACGGTTTACTTCGTGAGTATCAGCAAACACCATGCCTTCGCCTTTAGCATTTACTGCATCACGCGTGATGTAGTAAAGACCCAAGACAACGTCCTGAGAAGGAACGATGATCGGCTCACCATTCGCTGGTGACAAGATGTTGTTTGTTGACATCATCAATGCACGAGCTTCTAACTGTGCTTCAAGTGTCAATGGAACGTGTACCGCCATTTGGTCACCATCGAAGTCGGCGTTAAACGCAGCACAAACGAGTGGGTGAAGACGGATTGCCTTACCTTCGATAAGAATAGGTTCAAATGCTTGAAGACCTAAACGGTGAAGTGTTGGCGCACGGTTCAACATTACTGGATGTTGACGAATTACAGAAGCAAGAACGTCCCAAACTTCTGGAGTCTCGCGCTCAACCATTTTCTTCGCAGCTTTAATGGTTGTTGCTTGACCTGAAGCTTGTAGTTTCGCAAAAATAAATGGCTTGAATAATTCAAGTGCCATTTTCTTCGGAAGACCACATTGGTGAAGACGTAAAGTAGGACCTACAGTAATTACCGAACGACCAGAATAGTCAACACGCTTACCAAGTAAGTTCTGACGGAAACGACCTTGTTTACCTTTGATCATATCTGCCAAAGATTTTAATGGACGTTTGTTAGAACCGGTAATTGCACGACCACGACGACCGTTATCAAGCAATGCATCTACAGACTCTTGTAACATACGTTTTTCGTTACGTACGATAATGTCTGGTGCTGCAAGATCAAGAAGACGCTTCAAACGGTTGTTACGGTTAATGACACGACGATATAAATCGTTCAAGTCAGAAGTCGCGAAACGACCACCTTCAAGTGGAACTAATGGACGTAAATCAGGTGGAAGTACAGGAAGTACATTCATCACCATCCATTCTGGCTTATTGTTTGAATCGTTGAATGCTTCCATCAATTTCAAGCGTTTAGACGCTTTTTTCAACTTCGTTTCAGAAGTTGTCTGAGGAATTTCTTCACGTAAACGTGCGATTTCAGCTTCAAGATCGATATCTTTTAATAAGTCCTGAATCGCTTCTGCACCCATTTTCGCAGTGAATTCATCACCGTGCTCTTCAAGTGCATTGAAGTATTCTTCGTCTGTTAAAAGTTGATACTTTTCAAACGGAGTCATACCAGGATCAGTTACAACGTATGATTCGAAATACAATACGCGTTCGATATCACGAAGCGTCATATCAAGTAATAAACCGATACGAGATGGTAACGATTTTAAGAACCAGATATGTGCAACTGGAGAAGCGAGTTCAATGTGACCCATACGTTCACGACGAACTTTCGCTGTAGTTACTTCAACGCCACATTTTTCACAAATGACGCCTTTGTATTTCATACGCTTGTATTTACCACACAAGCATTCGTAATCTTTTACTGGACCAAAAATTTTGGCACAGAACAAACCGTCACGTTCTGGTTTAAAAGTACGGTAGTTAATTGTCTCAGGTTTTTTAACTTCACCATGAGACCATGACTTAATCATTTCTGGTGACGCAAGACCAATACGGATACGGTCAAACTCAATTGGTGCATGACCATCTGAGTCCGTTTTCTTACGCATGATATCGAGCAAGTCTTTCAATTTTTTTCTCCGTGTGTCGGGAAGCAACGCTTACCCGACTGGGTCACAAATATTGTTTTTTCCTAAAAAATCGTGAGCCTTACGACTTAGTCACCATTTTTCAGTTCAATGTTGATACCTAAAGAACGGATCTCTTTGGTCAATACGTTGAACGATTCAGGCATACCCGGATCCATATAATGGTTACCATCTACAATATTCTTATAGATGCGTGTACGACCTTCAACGTCATCCGACTTAACAGTTAACATCTCTTGAAGAGTATATGCTGCGCCGTAAGCTTCAAGTGCCCAGACCTCCATCTCACCGAAACGCTGACCACCGAACTGTGCTTTACCACCAAGCGGTTGTTGTGTAACAAGTGAGTAAGAACCAGTTGAACGCGCATGCATTTTGTCATCAACCAAGTGGTTCAATTTGAGCATGTACATGTAACCTACAGTTACAGGACGATCAAACTGTTCACCCGTACGACCATCAAACAATACTGTTTGACCAGTACGTGAAATGTCAGCTAATTCAAGTAAGTCTTTAATTTGGCTTTCTTCAGCACCATCAAATACAGGAGTAGCTAAAGGCACACCAGCACGTAAGTTGCCAGAAAGAGCTAAAACTTCAGCATCAGTTAAGCTATCAAGATCTTCTTGCTCGCCACCAACTTTGTTATAAATCTTGTCTAAGAATTCACGAAGTTCTAAAACTGTACGCTGTTCTTTCAACATTTTTTCGATTTTATCGCCAAGCCCTTTAGCCGCCATACCCAAGTGAGTCTCAAGAATCTGACCCACGTTCATACGAGATGGTACACCCAATGGGTTCAATACGATATCTACTGGTACACCGTTCGCATCGTGTGGCATGTCTTCAACAGGTAAAATGTTAGATACAACACCTTTGTTACCGTGACGACCAGCCATTTTATCACCAGGCTGAATGCGACGTTTAACTGCTAGGTAAACTTTAACAACTTTCAGAACGCCTGTTGTTAACTCATCACCAGTCGAAAGCTTACGTTTCTTCTCTGCAAACTTCTCATCAATTTCTGCGCTCTTCTCTTTCAAGAACACTTGAATTTGAGATAAACGTTCAGCAATTGCTTCGTCTGTAGGTTGGATTTCAAGTAAGTCAACAAGCTCTAAACCAGACAACATATCTTCAACAAGTTTGTCGCCACGTTTAGTCGAACCACCACCGTTAGATTCTTGGCCTTTAAGCAAACGAATTACACGCTCACGAGCTGCTTCTTCAAAGATCTTGTATTCTTCTTTCAAGTCTTTACGGTAAGAGTCAAGCTGTGCTTTTTCAATTGCTAACGCACGATCATCTTTCTCTAAGCCATCACGAGTGAAGACTTGAACATCGATAACTGTACCTTTAGTACCAGATGGAACACGTAAAGATGAGTCTTTAACGTCAGCTGCTTTCTCACCGAAGATTGCACGAAGCAATTTTTCTTCAGGAGTTAACTGAGTTTCACCTTTAGGCGTTACTTTACCAACAAGGATGTCACCAGCAGTAACTTCAGCACCGATATAAACGATACCTGATTCATCAAGTTTAGAAAGTGCAGCTTCACCTACGTTAGGAATATCGGCAGTAATTTCTTCTGCACCTAACTTAGTATCACGTGCTACACATGATAATTCTTGAATATGAATTGAAGTTAAACGGTCTTCTTGAAGTACACGCTCAGATAACAAGATCGAGTCTTCGTAGTTGTAACCATTCCACGTCATGAACGCTACACGCATGTTTTGACCAAGCGCAAGCTCACCCATATCTGTTGACGGACCGTCTGCCAAAATGTCACCGCGAGCAACTTTGTCGCCCAAATTCACGATAATATTTTGGTTAATACAAGTGTTTTGGTTAGAACGTGTATATTTAATGAGGTTGTAAATATCTACACCAGCCTCACCTGCAATCATTTCATCTTCGTTTACACGAATAACGATACGAGAAGCATCTACATATTCAATCGCACCACCACGGTTTGCGATCACACATACACCAGAGTCACGTGCTACGTTCGCTTCCATACCTGTACCTACAAGCGGTTTATCCGCACGTAGAGTAGGAACCGCCTGACGTTGCATGTTTGAACCCATTAATGCACGGTTCGCGTCATCGTGTTCAAGGAATGGAATAAGCGATGCAGCTACAGATACAACCTGCTGTGCAGATACATCCATATGCGTCACTTTTTCAGGTGGAATACGTACGAATTCACCTTGATGACGAACAGAAACAAACTCTTCTGTTAAGTTACCATCTTTATCTACAGCAGAATCGGCCTGTGCAATAACAGTACCTACTTCTTCAATAGCAGAAAGGTATTCAACAGCATCAGTTACTCGACCATCTACCACTTTACGGTAAGGTGTTTCCAAGAAACCAAAATCATTTGCTTTTGCATAAACAGAAAGCGAGTTGATCAAACCAATGTTTGGACCTTCAGGCGTTTCAATTGGACATACACGACCATAGTGAGTTTGATGTACGTCACGTACTTCAAAGCCCGCACGTTCACGCGTTAAACCACCAGGCCCAAGCGCTGAAACACGACGTTTATGTGTAATTTCAGATAATGGGTTGTTTTGATCCATAAACTGAGACAATTGGCTTGAACCAAAGAATTCTTTGATTGCAGCTGCAACTGGTTTTGCGTTAATGAGATCTTGCGGAGACAAATTATCTGTTTCTGCTTGGCTTAAACGTTCTTTAACAGCACGTTCAACACGAACTAAACCAACACGGAATTGGTTTTCAGTCATTTCACCAACAGAACGTACACGACGGTTACCCAAGTGATCGATATCGTCGACTTCACCTTTACCGTTACGGATTTCAACTAATGTACGTAATACATCGATGATATCTTCGTGCGATAAAATACCTTCTACTTCACGTGACTTCTGGTCAGTACCAACTTCGTATGGGCGACCCAAACGACGGTTGAACTTCATACGACCTACTGGAGATAAGTCATAACGTTCAGAAGAGAAGAATAAGTTATTAAATAAGTTTTCAGCAGCTTCTTTTGTTGGTGGCTCGCCTGGACGCATTACTTTATAGATTTCAACTAATGCTTCTTCACGACCAGATGTTGTGTCAGCACGTAATGAGTCAGCAACAAATGAACCACGGTCAATATCGTTCGTAAACAAGATATTGAATTGTTTAACGCCGCCTTCTGCCAGTTTCACCATAACTTCATGGCTTAACAATGTATTTGCAGCAATCACATCACCATTACGTAAAGTAATATCTTCAGCAGTGATACGCTCATACAAGTACTCATCAGGAACTGATAGCTTAGCTAAACCAGAAGCTTCCATTTGACGTACGTGACGTGCATTAATACGTTTACCTTGTTCAACAATGATTTTACCGTCATTGTCAGCAATATCAAATTGCGCCATTTCGCCACGCAGACGATCCGGAACGAGGTCAATTTGATAGCTACCCATATCAAGATATACAGGCACTTTCTCATAGAACAAATTCAAGATTTGTTCATTGTTATAACCCAATGCACGCAACACAACAGTTGCTAATAATTTACGACGACGGTCAATACGTACATAAACTAAATCTTTAGCATCAAATTCGAAATCTAACCATGAACCACGGTAAGGAATAATACGTGCAGAATAAAGTACTTTACCACTTGAATGTGTTTTGCCTTTATCGTGATCGAAGAACACACCAGGTGAACGATGTAATTGAGATACAATTACACGCTCAGTACCATTGATAACAAAGGTACCATTGTCTGTCATAAGTGGCATTTCACCCATGTAGACTTCTTGTTCACGTACGTCTTTAATAGATTTAGTTTCGCGATCTTTAATAATCAAACGAATTTTTACGCGCATTGGTGCCGCATAAGTCGAACCACGTAAAATACATTCACGCACATCAAACTCAGGCTTACCAAGGCTATACTCAACAAATTCTAAAGCAGCATTGCCAGAATAACTTTCTATAGGAAAAACTGAACGAAATGCGGCTTGGAGACCGATATCTTCGCGGTTTTTTGGAGATTTGCCACCTTGCAAGAACGTTCTATACGAATCGACCTGAATCGAAAGTAAGTACGGTGCTTCCATTACTTGGGGCAATTTACCAAAATTCTTACGGATCCGTTTCTTTTCGGTATATGAGTATGCCATCTGGAGTCCTCGGAAAGTAAACCAAGCCCGCCTGCAGAACGGGCTCAGAAGGAATTACACAGGCCGATATGGCCACCACTGTTTACAAATGCTGCAATTTTTAGTGGTATTAAAACGCTTAACAATATTTTTTAAAAAGAAAAATATTGGTAAGCATTTGAAATTACTTTGATTCTTCTGAAATATAACAGTTATTGTACAGAACAAACAAAAATCGAGCCGATTATTGTAACGCAAAAAGGCTGATGACCCAAGAGCCATCAGCCATTTTATGGAGCCGATTTAAAAACCGACTCCTTTTACAATTACTTAAGTGTAACTGTAGCACCAGCTTCTTCAAGTTTCTTCTTAAGTTCTTCGCCTTCTTCTTTAGAAACGCCTTCTTTAAGAACTTGTGGAGCACCTTCAACTAGGTCTTTAGCTTCTTTAAGACCAAGGCCAGTTGCTTCACGAACTGCTTTAATTACAGCTACTTTGTTAGCACCAAAAGAAGTCAACTCAACGTTGAATTCAGATTGTTCTTCAGCAGCAGCAGCAGCAGGAGCAGCAGCTACAGCTACAGCAGCAGCAGATACGTTGAATTTTTCTTCAAAAGCAGAAATAAGTTCAACAAGTTCAAGAACAGTTTTTTCAGCAACTGCGTTTAGGATTTCTTCGTTTGTTAAAGCCATGAGATTAACTCCAAATGGGTATTGAATGGTGTGGAAGTAGATTTAAGCTTAAGCAGCTTCTGACTCGTTTTTCTCTTGAAGCGCTGTAAGTAAGCGACCCAATTTCGAAATAGGAGCTTGAAGAACAGATGCGAGCATAGTAAGCGCTTTTTCTTGGTTTGGAAGGTTTGCGATAACGCTAACATCAGCACCTTGATAAAGTTTGCCGTCAAATGCAGCAGCTTTTAATTCAAATGCTTTGTTAGTTTTAGCAAATTCTTCAAACAAGCGTGCAGCTGCACCCATATCGTCTTCAGAAGTTGAGAATGCTAAGATTGTTGGGCCAACAAGGTTGTCATTCAAGATTGCAAATTGCGTATCTTGAAGAGCACGTTTAGCCAAAGTGTTACGTACAACACGTGTAGCAACACCTAGTTTACGAGCTTCAACACGAAGAGTAGTTAATTGCTCAACGGTTAAACCTTGATAGTCAGCAACAACGGCAGCGAACGCTGTAGAAGCAGTTTGAGCCACTTCAGCAACGATCTGTTTTTTGCTTTCAATAAGAAGAGCCATTGTAAAACCTCCTAACGGTGATTTATGTACTCAAAAAAGTACACTCCCAATTCGCAAGTCAATAAAGATTTGACTTGCACGCGGAGGAGGAATAAATCACACCACCGCGTCTACGCAGGCTGGGCTATTAAGAAGATATTCAAAAGAAGTCTCTTCGCCTGTGGTCTTTGACGCTGATAAATTTACATTTATCAATTCAAAGTCCGCCTGATGAGTGAGGAAACAAAGCAATACTTTGAATGGGTATAAAAACCTATGATTTTTATACCCTGCCCTCAATCAGGACTTTAAAATTCTTGACCAAGTTTTAAACTTAGTTAGAAACGTTGCTTACATCAACAGTAAGACCAGGACCCATAGTTGAGCTCAAAGTGATCTTTTTGATGTATACACCTTTAGAAGTTGCAGGTTTTAACTTTTTCAAGTCAGCAACTAAGGTTTCAACGTTTTGACGGATAGCAGCAGCTTCAAAGCCTAATTGACCGATCGCAGCATGGATAATACCCGCTTTGTCTACACGGTAACGAGCCTGACCAGATTTAGCGTTTTTAACAGCATTCGCTACGTCAGGAGTTACAGTACCAACTTTAGGGTTTGGCATTAAACCACGTGGACCAAGAATTGTACCGAGCTTACCAACAACACGCATAGCGTCAGGAGCAGCGATTACAACATCAAAGTCAAGGTTTCCACCTTGGATGCTTTCAGCAAGGTCATCAAAACCTACAACATCAGCACCAGCTTCTTTAGCAGCTTCTGCTTGCGCGCCTTGAGCAAATACAGCTACACGTACAGTTTTACCAGTACCTGCAGGTAATGTAGTTGCACCACGAACAACCTGATCAGATTTACGTGGGTCTACACCAAGATTTACAGCTACATCCAAAGATTCTTTGAACTTTGCAGCAGGTAGGCTGTTAAGAACTTGCACTGCTTCTTCCAAAGTGTAAACTTTGTTTGCTTCAACAGCAGCAGCAATGGCTTTTTGACGTTTAGTTAACTTTGCCATGTCTTATAGCTCCACTTCCAAGCCCATAGAACGCGCAGAACCAGCAATGGTACGTACACGTGCGTCTAAATCAGCACCAGTTAAATCTGGTTCTTTAGTAGTCGCAATTTCTTCTAACTGAGCACGAGTCAACTTACCAACTTTAGTTTTGTTTGGTACAGATGAACCCTTTTGGATACCAGCAGCTTTCTTAAGAAGAATAGAAGCTGGAGGAGTTTTCATGATGAATGTGAACGACTTGTCGTTGTACACAGTAATCACTACAGGAATTGGAAGACCTGGTTCAACTTTTTGTGTAGCAGCATTGAATTCTTTACAGAATGCCATGATGTTTACACCACGTTGACCTAATGCAGGACCAATTGGTGGAGATGGATTTGCTTTACCAGCTGGAACTTGCAGCTTGATATAGCCGTCAATCTTCTTAGCCATTTTAAAATACCTCTGGGTACGAACGCCGCTAGGCTCCCCAATCTTTACGCAACACTACTGTTACAACAACAATGCCCGATAAAATCGGGCGATTTTCAACCAATTAAGATTAAATCGTTTTTTCGACTTGGCGAAATTCGAGTTCAACCTGAGTTGGTCGATTAAATACATTAATCGTCAACGTTAAACGTGACTTTTCGTATTGAACTTCTTCCACCACACCTTTAAAGTCTGTGAATGGACCGTCAATAACAAGTAATTCTTCACCAGGCTCAAACATCGTCTTAGGACGTGGTGCTTCACCTGTATTACGTACACGCGCAAGAATCGCATCTGCTTCGCGCTGAGTGATGGGTGCTGGTTTTTCAGGTGTACCACCAATGAAACCTAGAACCTTTGGACATTCTTTAACGATATGCCAAGTATCATCATTCATCTCCATTTCGACTAATACATAGCCAGGAAAGAATTTACGCTCAGATTTACGTTTCTTACCATCCTTCATTTCTACCACTTCTTCGGTAGGAACAAGGACATCACCAAAGCTATCAGCAACAGCGCTACGCTGGATTCGTTCTGTAAGCGAACGCAACACTTGTTTTTCATAGCCAGAGTAGGCATGAATAATGTACCAACGTTTCATAGCTCTTTTACCCGATAATCAACTTAATTAACCAACCCAAACCATAGTCAAAACACCATAAAACCAATGATGCAACAACTACAACCAATAGAACCTGCCACGATGTAGTGACTGTTTCTTGTTTTGTTGGCCAAGTTACTCGACGCAATTCGACTCGTGCATCTTTTAGCAAACGAACGAAGCCTTTACCTTGATGGGTGGCGTATAATAAACCTAAAGCCACAACGATACAAGCAAAAATTGCCCCAACGCGCACCCAAATATTATTTGCAGGCGCCCAATACGCTGGTAAATACTGATTCACCATAGTAGCTAAAAGCAAGAATGCAATTGCAATCACCCATAGAACAATATCTAGAGGCGAACCAGAACGAACAACTTCAGCAGAATTATTTCTTTGAGGAATTGGCGCGTCGCTCAATGCGTCACGCGATTTATCATTCGACATTTTTGTACTCGTCGTAGAACTCGCGACTTATTATATGAACAACTAAGCCAGCATCAAGCTTTTTATTTCAAAATATGGCAGGTCAGGAGGGACTCGAACCCCCAACATTCGGTTTTGGAGACCGACGCTCTACCAATTGAACTACTGACCTATAATGCAAGTTGAGAGCCAAAGCCCTCAACCTGAGACGTAATCCGTCACTATATTATGCTTATGCAGTTACTTTCGCAACAACACCAGCACCTACAGTACGACCACCTTCACGGATCGCAAAACGTAGACCTGGGTCCATTGCGATTGGGTGGATTAATTCTACTGACATTTCAACGTTGTCACCTGGCATAACCATTTCAACGCCGTCTTGTAATTGGATTGCGCCAGTTACGTCAGTTGTACGGAAGTAGAACTGTGGACGGTAACCGTTAAGGAATGGAGTATGACGACCACCTTCTTCTTTAGAAAGTACGTATACTTCTGCATCGAATTTAGTGTGCGGCTTGATTGTACCTGGTTTAGCAAGTACTTGACCACGTTGTACGTCTTCACGCTTAGTACCACGTAAAAGAACACCACAGTTCTCGCCTGCACGACCTTCGTCAAGAAGTTTACGGAACATTTCTACGCCAGTTACAGTTGTTTTAACTGTATCTTTAATACCAACGATCTCTACTTCTTCACCAACTTTAACGATACCAGCTTCTACACGGCCTGTTACTACAGTACCACGACCAGAAATTGAGAATACGTCTTCGATTGGCATTAAGAATGCTTTGTCGATAGCACGTTCTGGTTCTGGAATGTAAGAGTCAAGCGCTTCAACAAGAGCAAGAACTGAAGACTCGCCATATTGACCAGCATCACCGTTAAGAGCAGCAAGAGCTGAACCACGGATAACAGGAGTGTCATCACCTGGGAAGTCATAAGTAGAAAGAAGTTCACGAACTTCCATTTCTACTAATTCAAGTAATTCTTCATCATCAACAAGGTCACACTTGTTCAAGAATACGATGATGTAAGGTACACCAACCTGACGAGAAAGAAGGATGTGTTCACGAGTTTGTGGCATTGGACCATCAGTCGCAGCACATACAAGGATCGCGCCGTCCATCTGAGCAGCACCAGTAATCATGTTTTTAACATAATCGGCGTGGCCCGGGCAGTCTACGTGAGCGTAGTGACGGATTGGAGAATCGTATTCTACGTGTGAAGTATTAATTGTAATACCACGTGCTTTTTCTTCAGGTGCTGAGTCGATTTGTGAGTAATCTTTCGCTTCACCGCCGTAAGTTTTTGCACAAATAGTTGCAATCGCAGCAGTTAAAGTTGTTTTACCATGGTCAACGTGACCAATTGTGCCCACGTTTACGTGTGGCTTATTACGTTCAAACTTAGCCTTAGCCATGTTTATAGTCCTCGTTTACGTCGAACACAATTCTGAGCAAGACTCAGCATCGACATATCGCCTAAAAAATCAAACACCCAATACTTGAAAAGCAGACTAATAAGCCTGCTTTTTAAATCTTTGTAGAAAATCTACTAAACTGTATCTGGAGCTCTTATCGAGATTTGAACTCGAGACCTCTCCCTTACCAAGGGAGTGCTCTACCACTGAGCTATAAGAGCGATTATCCTTCGATGGAGCGGGAGACGAGGGTCGAACTCGCGACATGCAGCTTGGAAGGCTGCCGCTCTACCAACTGAGCTACTCCCGCACGATGCTGGTATACTTAGCACTTCAATCGAAGTTAATGGTGGTGAGAGAAGGATTCGAACCTTCGAAACTTTCGTAGCGGAGTTACAGTCCGCCCCCTTTGACCGCTCGGGAATCTCACCATATCACACTTATTTCAGTGTTATCCTACACTTAACAACTTCACACTTTAAATGGTGCCGGCACACGGATTCGAACTGTGGACCTACTGATTACAAGTCAGTTGCTCTACCAACTGAGCTATGCCGGCGCTTCTTAG
Source organism: Acinetobacter sp. NIPH 542 (assembly GCF_000369825.1). Taxonomy (NCBI): domain Bacteria; kingdom Pseudomonadati; phylum Pseudomonadota; class Gammaproteobacteria; order Moraxellales; family Moraxellaceae; genus Acinetobacter; species Acinetobacter sp. NIPH 542. The sequence goes on along the minus strand of NZ_KB850205.1, from coordinate 122,201 downwards.
TGTTTCGTACGTTTCGTATCGGAACGGTGTGCAGTTTAGCAAAACTTCCAAACGATGCAAGCAGTTTTTTTAAAAAAACTGCTAAAAACTCATAAAATCAATCCGTTTGATGATAATTCAACCGCTTTGATCACTGCGCGAGCTTTTATTTGGGTTTCATTCCATTCCGATTCAGGATTTGAGTCAGCAACTAAGCCCGCTCCAGCCTGCACATACACTTTTTTATCACGGATTACACACGTACGGATTGCAATCGACATATCCATTTCACCATGCCATCCTAAATATCCCACTGCCCCACCAAAAACACCTCTTTTCACAGGCTCTACTTCGTCAATAATTTCCATTGCACGAATTTTTGGTGCGCCAGACAAAGTACCTGCTGGAAAAGTTGCCTTAAATACATCTAGTGCATCGATATCATCACGCACTTCACCTTGTACATTTGAAACGATGTGCATGACATGCGAATAGCGCTCAATGACCATCTGATCAGTCACTTTGACCTTACCAATTTTAGAAACTCGCCCAACATCATTTCGACCAAGGTCAATCAACATTAAATGCTCTGCGATTTCTTTCTCATCAGAGAGTAAGTCTTTTTCTAAAGCGATATCTTCTTCTTTAGTTTTTCCGCGTGGTCTCGTACCAGCCAACGGGCGAACTGTCGCAATACCATTTTCAAGACGAGAGAGAATTTCAGGTGATGACCCTACAATATGGAATGGTTTTTGATCCGTAATTGTTTGACCTTGTACTAAGAACAAATAGGGCGAAGGGTTTAAATGACGTAAAGCACGGTAAACCTGTAAGGCCTCCCCATCAAAGTCGGAAACCATACGTTGACCAGGAACAACCTGCATAACATCGCCCGCACGGATGTATTCTTTAACCTTTTCTATGGTCTCTAAGAATTTCGCTTTACCCGTAATCGATTCAAAATGTGGGGGTGTATGTGGCTTAGCCTGCAAACTAACTGGTGTAGCCAACAACTGTTCCAATTGATCTAACTTTTGCTGCGCATCTTCATAAGCATTTGGCTGTGCTGTATCGGCATGAACAATTAAAAACAGAGTATCTTTAAGGTTATCAAAGACAATGACCGTTTTTGATAGCATTAACCATAAATCCGGCAATGTGATTGGATCAGCCGCAGGAACATTTTTTAAACGTGGCTCTATGTAGCGAACTGCATCATAGCCTAAATAACCAACCAGCCCACCAGTAAAACTTGGTAAGTCTGGTAAAATCTCAGCTGGTGGAACTGTAAATTGCTTCTGGAATTCACGAATATATTCAAATGGATCTAGACAATCTTCTTGTGTGATCGAACCATCAGCATGCTGTATAGATAAAACGCCAGCATTACATGAAAAAACTGTCGATTCACCCAAACCAATCATGGAGTAACGCGCCCAGTTTTCACCACCCTCAACCGATTCAAATAAATAAGCTTGTTTTTGCTCCTTAAAACGAGCAAAAACAGATAAAGGTGTTTCCGTATCTGCCAAACGTTGACGATAAACTGGAATAGTGTTGTAACCTGATGCTTTAAGCTGTTCGAATTGCGCTAAAGTAGTCATGAATTTTTCTCTAATATGGTTTCGATTTAAAAGTGTGTTTTCTAGTTTCGATTTAGACACGCCATCGAAAAACCATACGCTTATTCATGCTGATCTCCATTTCACTCATTAGATAATTAACTCAGCCAAACTATCAACCACTTGCTGAGGTTTGCAATCATAGATATTTTCTCCATGATTATAGCCATAGCTAACCACAATACAATCAATTCCCGCACGACGCGCAGCCTCAATATCATTGCTTGAATCGCCAATCATTAATGATTGTGACGCAGATATTTTTAGACTTTGCATGCAATGCAATAAAGGCAATGGATGTGGCTTTCTCTCGGGCAAACTATCGCCTCCAAGTACAACTTGAAAATAAGAAGAAAGTTCTAATGCATCAAGTAACCCTTGAGCAAGTTGCACAGGCTTATTGGTAACACATGCCATATGTATATTCAAAGTTTTACAATGCTTTAAAAACTCAGTTACACCAGGATAAATTTGAGTATTCACACAAAGTTCAGCACGGTATATGTCAACAAACTTCTGCAAGAGGACTTTATGCTGTTCAGCATCTAATTTTCCAAAAATATGAAGCAGAACACTTTCACAGAGTTTAGACACTCCCTTACCTACCCATGCTCGGATCTGGGCTTCTGTTATTAAAGGCCATTTTAATTCTTGTAAACTTAAATTCATTGATCTATATAAATCAGCAGCAGAATCAACTAGTGTTCCATCTAGATCAAATAAAATTAAATCGCGCTTACTTAATTGTGCAACAGACATCTTCTTCTTCTCAAAATTTAAAAGGCATGCGTTTAGCATGCCTTGATTGTAAAAGCAGCAATGGATTATTTAAAGAATAACCATGCCAATAAAGCTAAAATTACTAAAATAATAATAGTGATTAAACCAACTGAGGCATTCTTCTGTTGCTCTTTTTCTTCAGCAACACGAGAAAAAGGCTCCTCAAAGGCAACAGGTGATGGTTGTTTTACATTGACATCCACACCCTCTGGAATAGGTGCAGGCTTTGGTATAGAGATATTCTGTGGCATACCATCACGACGAACTTCTGTTTCTGCAGCACGCTCTGCAAGACTTGGCATTCCTTGATCACTTAAGTCTTGTGTTAGTGCAGCAGTTTGCACTGGTTCTGCTTCGATTTCGGGTAAATCCAATATTTCTTTCGCAGGCGCTAATACAGAAAATTTAAAGCTAGCAAATTGAACAATATCACCATCATGCAGCTGTTTTTCTTGCTCAATACGAATATCGTTTATGAATGTACCATTTGATGAATTAAGGTCTTGCACCCATAGCAATTGATCTTTTAAAAGCAATGCAGCGTGGCGACGTGAAATTTCAGCGGCTTGCAACAATACATCAGCATCTTGATGGCGCCCGACTAACATATCACGATCAACACTAATTTCTTGGCCAGTAATCTCGCCAGTAATTGCTTGTAATTTCCAAGTCATGCGTATGTCCTATCATTTTTTATCAATCATAACATGCTACTACGGTGCTGTGCTTGGACGCAGTGTCGTTGTTGTTACGGTATTTTTAGTACGATTAACTTCAGGTTCAGGCAACTGTAAGGCTTGTCTTTGAACCGATGGCTGTACAGCTACAGGCGTTGTTACTGTCGAGCTTTTGCCACCTGAAGGAACCTGCTGATAATTTTTTGGCTGAGAGGCAATACTTGGCGGTGTCATCTTTTGATTATAGACATCATCAACCTGTTCAGGCAATTTGGCAAAGTTGCCATTTTTATCCATCGCCAATTGTAAGCTGTAAAGCTGATTGTAGCGCTGCTGAGACAAACGGCGCACATCATTTGCATCACCCACAATTGTTGGATGAATAAAGACGAGAAGATTACGTTTTACATTGCTTCGAGTATCCGAGCGGAATAATCGACCTACATATGGAATACTGCTTAACCCAGGAATACCTTGACGGTTAAATTCAACATCGTCAGAAACTAAACCACCCAAAACTACTGTCTGCCCATGCTCAGCCAATACAGCTGTTTTAATCGCACGTTTATTGGTAATTAAATCGGCCGCTTGACCTTTACTCGCCTGAACATTCGAAACTTCTTGTTCAATTTCAAGTCGAACTGTGCCATTTTCACCTATGTGAGGTATAACCTTTAATGTCACGCCTACGTCTTTACGCTCAACAGTTGTGTATGGATTGATGCCTGTACTGTTTGTAGTGACCGATCCTGTTACAAATGGAACGTTCTGGCCAACAACAATATAAGCTTCTTCATTATCCATCGTCACAATAGAGGGCGTAGACAACAAATTAGAAGCTGTATTCTCTTTTAGAGCTTGAATTAAAGCTCCATAAAGTTGGCGAGAACCATCTGCACCCTCTTTATACTTTCCTAATGCAATTGAACTACCTGCTCCAATTGCACTTCCCAAACCAGAAGCACCGCCCGTTAGATAACCAGCTGCCAGTGAAGCTAGACTTGAACCAGCGTTCGTAAAATTAATTAAACCAATACCACTATTGATATCACCAAGTGCCCATTGCACCCCTAATTGATCGGCATCTTTACCCGAAACCTCAATAATGGCAGCTTCAATAAGAACTTGCTGACGGCGAACATCTAGCTGTTGAATCGCAGATTCAATTTCACGCATTAATTGCGGATCAGCCTTAACGACCAAAGAGTTTTGAGCATTATCTGCAATAATGCTCACACCATTTTGGCTAAAGCTAGAGATATTGTTTTGATTACTACTGTTTGAATTGCCATTTAGGTTAATAGATGGCGTAGAAATTGAGCTACCATTTGAACCAGAGGTATTTGAACTGGAATTTTGGTTATTACCCATCAAATTATTGATCGGATTCGATGAGTTAGAAGAACTATTATTATTTGACGAAGAAACCGCTTGTCCTGTTACGAGGCCTTGCAAAATCTCAGATAAATTTTTTGCACTTGCATATTTTAATCGAAAAACTTTTAAGCCGCCCAAGCGGTCTGCTGAAGGCACATCCAGCATTTCGATCATGTGGCGAATACGTTTACGTGTTTCAGGATCGCCCTTTACTAAAATACGATTCGTTCGGTTGTCTGCAATAATACGGATACGGGCCCCGTTAAAATCCTTAGATGCTCCCGTAGCGCTCATTGCCTCAAGTTGAGTAATGATTTCTTCTGCCTGACTTGATTGCAAGTTAATAGCTTCAATATCATTTTGCCCCGTACCGTCGAGGTTACGAATGATATTTTCAAGTTGATAGATATTTGCAGCTCGATCCGAAACAATTAGCGCATTAGTCCCTGCTATCGCAGCCATATGTGCAAATTGTGGCATTAAAGGACGAAGTGCTGGAATTAAATCATTTGGATTCGTGTTTTCAAGCCAAATAACTCGAGTGACGATTTGATCACCACGTAGTCTATTTCTAGAATCGTAAGGGATTCCCGAATTCTTAACATTACTATCTGGCACAAGTTTGATGGTGTTCCCTGAAGGAATTGCCACCACCCCATTTACATTTAAAACCCCAAGAAATAGATCATAAACTTCATCTTTATTAAGTGGTTTATTCGATATTACTGTGACATTGCCACGCACTCGCGGATCTACTGCAAAGTTTTTCCCCGTAATGTCTGCAACTTCATTAATAAATGCAGTTAAGTCAGCATCACGTAAATTGATCTTCCATGTCTGGGCATAGACGCTGCTGCTCACTGTCGCAATCAATGGGGCTGCTGCAAGTAATGCCCAAAGTGGACGTTGATGATTCAATAAAGCCATAACTTGCGATAATTCCTAACTCTTATGGTGACGTGTTATCACTAAAAATTTTGTTGTATGGTCATCACTTGATCACCACGTTTTATTTCTAATTTCACTTGCCCAGCTCGACGAGCTTGTTCAAGTAACTGCACATCCGTTTGCCCTTGCCCAACCGTTTGACCGTTTAAGGAAACAATCCGGTCACCCGGCCTTAAACCTAACTTATTTCTAAGCGCGGTGGGTGTACGTTCTGTAACTTCAAAACCTTCGCTTGAGTTCCCGCTTACACCCATATCACGTAGATATTGTTCACGGTTCCCCTGCATTTGCTGAATAGCCTGTCCTAACGCCTCTTGAGTCGTATTAACAGGTGCCGATGACTGAGGCGCAGTAGCAGTTGGTTGTGAGGCATCTGGCGTCATAGGTTGATATAAACCATTTGGCAAACCTTTAAACTGAAGTTCACGCGTACTTCCATTACCTTGACGCAATATCACGTGATCCCAATAAACTTCTGCCAACTGATAAGAGGTAGAACCTATTGTTTCTCCCACCCGATACCGGTCAGCAGTATTATCAAGCTTAATCACAGCCGAAGAAAAACGGTTGGGATAACCCAGCATCACACCTTGTAATTCTAGGTTGACATTTTCCTGAGCTGCATTGGCTGAAGGTTCATTAAAAAGCGAAAAAGTACTAATGTTAGGAATCTGCGGTTGCTGTGATCCTAACTCTACCCGATCAAACTGCATCATTTGAGGAGGTGCAATCACCCACCAAAATAATGAAGCCAATTTCCAGCACAGCCATAGAATTAAAACGGCAAATACAACCACACTTAACCGATCTAATTTTTGCCATTGTAGATGCTGTAATTTCTCAATCCACACTTTCATTAGTTACCCCCTTGTATTAAGGGCTGACGAGAACTAATGACAAATGTATCTAAACCAGCTTTCCCATCATAAGATGGAATATTCAGTAATAATCTTTGCGTAAGCTGCACATCAAGCATCATGTTGGCATCTAATAAAAGATTCGCCATTTTTTGACTGCGTTGATCACGTATATCAACTTGTAATTGACCGTTTTGATCCGTTAGTTGTCCATTTAAAGAGGGCATATTCATCCGGTCTTGACGGTCACCAATATTATAAATTAAAGCACCGCCACCCCAATGCAATTGACCATCAACTGCGGCGAAACCCTGCTCTTTTTTATAATTAAAATTAATATCTTTTAACTGGATACTATTCACGGGCCATTGCCAGTTCACAATTTGTTTTAATGTTTCAGGCGCAACCTGACCATTCATAGCTTTTACAATTACTTTTTTACCCACGCCATAGCCCATTACCCCAGATAATTGGGTATTTCCACTATGGATATCTACATCAGCAGCGAACCGTAATAAAAACAGGTCAAGAGGTCTAGTTTTCCAATGAATCGAGCCTCTCAAAGTACCACGCCGCCAATCTGCTTGGCCTTGCCAGATATTTCCACTTACATTGTGTAGAGTTTGATTATTCTTTGAAAATTTAGAAATTAGCCACGTCGCCGGAATCTGTAAAATAATAAAAATTAAAAATGCAATGAGTGCAAATAACCACCACTTCCATTGCTTAGACTTTTTCTTCATTCAGCCTTACCAACATGCAAATTATCGTCCTTATTTTGAGAGTAGCTCCCTAGTCTGACATTATGCATACTTTTTCAACATCGCCAATTCACTTCATATAAAAAAACCAAGCAATCGGGCTTGGCTTCGGTAGTAAGACTATAAGTTGAACGTATGACAAAATCATGAAAACCGAGTGCTAAAAGAACTAAATGCAAATTTGATCTCAACAATCTATTTAAAGATGAATTTAAACACCCAATTTCTTAAATAATTTTCAAAACACACTTTAGATATTTTTATGCATAAAAAAACCAGGCAAATCTGCCTGGTTTTTTAAATCGGCAATACGATTAGATTAAGAAATCTTCAAGTTTTGCGCCTTTTTCAATTTCAGCAACTAACCAACGTGGTTGTTTACCACGGCCAGTCCAAGTCTCTTCAGAATTGTTTTTGTTGCGGTAACGTGGCTCAACAGATTTACGTGTTGTTTTCTTACGTTTTTGAGCACCAAACTCAAGAAGTTGTTCAACACTAAAACCTACATTTTCAGCGATCTCGATAATTTGATTATAAGCATCTTCGATTGCTTGATCTTTTTTACTTGCAATTAAAGCTTCCGCTTCTTCTTGTAAGCGTTTTAACTCTTCAACAGATAATTCACTGATATCCGGTTTCATTAATAAATACTCCAGTCTTACAGACAATTCAAAATAATACAGACAAAATTTAAAAACATAAAATCAAGACCAATATTATTTATAATCTATTCAATAAGCAATAGTTTGAAAGCCGTGTTCATCAGAATAACTAAAAAAATTACCTTTTAATTACACTATCAATTATAAATGAAATATATTTTATTAATATTTATTTAAGATAAATGTATTAAGTCATGCCCAACAGATTTTTCTAGCTCAATAATTTTTTGTTTTATTTTCTGAGGTATTTCACATTTTCGTTCTGTTAATTTATCTACGCAGACCATAACCGCTTCACCAGTAGCCACGATTTGTTGTTGTGTCTCGCTCCATAATATATAAGCCATACGGAATGCACTATTACGGAGTTCTTCCACGCGAACACCGACTTTCAATACATCTGGATAAAAAACTGGCTTTAAATATTTACACTGACTTGAGGCTACAACGGTATATAATTGAGGGGTTAATATATTTATAGCTTCCATATATAAAATACGTGAGCTTTCAATATATCGATAATATTGTACATTATTGACATGCCCGAAAGCATCCATATCTCCCCATGCGACTTTCTGTTCATATATTATCGGGTAGACAGACAGTTCTTTCATTTTTGCCTCATATTTTAAATTTTAAAAAATTCGCATCATTTTCAAAGATTAGGTTTAACTGTTTGATTAATACTTCATCTTCATTAAGCGTAGACTTAATACGTAAATAGCTCATTAAAATATTATCTGGATATAATGATAATAATGTTTCAGCCTCTGCTTGACGTCCAGTTGCCATATAGACATGCCATTTTGCAAAGGTTAAAACAGGCAAATTCATATATTGATTTTCAAACTCGATAATTTTTTCTTCGACATCTGCATAGTCTGGAACCTGTTTAAGCAGCTGTTGCTGAAACCAGAGATAAAACACTTCTGGATCGAACTGTTCTTTTAATAAGTGTAGTGTTAAGGCTGCGTGCTGCATGCTCATATCAGGCATACGCGCCAATAGCTTGAGCCATAACAACTTACTGCTATAAGGTCTAGTTTGAATTTCAGACTCTAAATCTAGATAACGTTGTTGCAAAGCATGCAGATCATCAACAGAAGCTTCATCAAACTGCTGAAGGAGTTGCTGTAACCATAAATCACGGTGCTCAGCATCTAGCAAACCATACTTCATTGACCGTAAATACACCCATGGGTGTTGCAGCGCCAATTGCCCCCATAACGCTGTTAATCGTTGCTGGTAGGCTGTTTCTATTTCCTCAAGCCAAGGCGATAACTGATGCTGGTATAAAAACTCAAGATGAGTTAATGCACGTTCAGCTTCGTTTTGGGCTAAAAAGATTTCGATTCGTTCTAATTCTGCCAATTCAAATGCCATAGGCGGTGATTGATCTAAAGCAGCCAATGCTTTTGGATAGTCTCCACTTAAAACCAGAAATTTGGCATCAATAATATTTTTTAAAAGCGCTGACTGAGTAAAAACACGTTCAATAAATACACGTTGATCTTCGGCGGCCTCTAATAACCAGACAATACCTAATTGTTCATAGGGATGAAGGTTTTTAAACTGGAAGATGTTTTCACTTTTCCTCTGCTCGCGAGAGGAATAACGTTTAACCCAAAGCCATATAAGTTGAGCAATAAAACTCATGGCAACAAAAGCAAGGGTTAATCCCCAGACATTTGTTTGCAACTGCAATTGTCGCCAGTAAATGTAGACATACCCCATTCCATAGCCATAACTCAATAAAGCTAAAGCGGCAAAGAGTATTAAACTAATTACGAAATAAACCGACAGGAGGTGTTTCATATCTCCTCCTTATGAGCCAATTAGACCAAGTGTAGATAATTTAGGAACAGGCACTATCGATAAATGTGCCACTTTAGCAATACGTTTTTTTAACTGTTGACTCGTTGCATCAGGCATTTCATCTAGCTTTTGCATCACAGATTGCAACTCGTTTTGGTACTCTGTCATTTTGCCTTGATTGAGTGCCTGTTCAGCAATTAAGAGTCTTAATTGCACTTCTTTGAGTACCACACTTCGATTCATTAAATTAATAGACGGCGTTTCTACTTTTTCTATGCGGAACCATTTTTTCCACCAAGACACAGACTCGGATTGATCCATCTCAAGCTTAGGCTGAGCTAAAGCTTGCTGAATATTTTTATCAATCGTCTGTAATAAATCGTCGATCAATTGATGGCGCTGATTTTGAGCCAAAGTGAATTGTTGAACTGCTTGCTTATCCTGCTCAAGCGATTGGTTCAAGCTATGTTGCAATGCTGGAGCAATTTCATAGTGCACGAGAGATAGCTGCAACTGATTTAATTGATCAACTGCATAAATCAATTGTTGTTGGTCAATTGCAAATTGAATTAAATCTAACTTTTGTTTAATTAAAACTGTAGGAGCAATACCTGTCGGTGGAGCATCTGGGTGAGTTACCGAACTTACTTTATCACCAGTATTTACAGGTTGATTCTGTAATTGTCGCTGTAAAGCAACCAATTGATCATTTAGATTGGCATAGTGCTGTTCTGATTGAAGCAGACTTTGCTTAAGCTCGGGAACAGTACGAGAAATTTGCCACATATCGTAACTGAGCTTAGCCAACCAAGCCATGCCCAGTAAAATGATGATAGAAACAAGTTTTCTCATACGAATCCTTATAATGCCTGAATGTGATGAATCATCCCCGAAGGCGATAAATTTTCAAGTTGAATAATGTGAAAATGAGCCTGTTGTTGATCGCGATATTCTTTAACAATTTGAAAAAGACGTGGTCCTAAAACCAAATATACACAATCAGGTTGTACATTACTTTTTGAACAAAGCTCTAACCAATATTTCCAGCTGGCCTCACTGGTAATTAAGACCAGCCATTTGTGTAAATTATAATTTGAATTCTGTGTCAGATGTTTGAATGTAGAATATGAGGTTTCTGGGCATTGCCGATGATATAAAACGAAATTTAAAATCTGAATGCCTTGCTGCTGCAAAGTTTCCATCATAAATTGACGGCCACCCTCTCCTCGCCAGAAAGCGACACTACCAACCTGCTTCATATTATGAAGAATCGGTAGGTTTAACATTCCCTCAGAAGTTTCCACATCTGGAATATGTGCTTCTATTCCATATTCACTTAGACGATTAGCTGTAGCCTGCCCAACCGCAATCCACTGAATATGTTTTAAGTCATCTAGCTTTAAACCACTTTGTATTAAGTACTGCATACCCACATCAACAGCAGTTGGGCTGACCACAACAATAGCTTGTGCTTTAACTAATTGTTGGTAAAGCTGAAGTAAGTGTTCGGAAAAGGGTTTAGCAACGAGTTCTAAAAGAGGTAAAGACTCAACCTGATAACCTTCATTTTGCAAAGCATCTGTTAATTCAGCTGCACGAGAATCAGGTCGAGTATTAATAAACAACATGGTTTAGTAAAGAGCCTTTAATAGCTCACCCGCACCTTGATCAAGTAAGTTTCGAGCAAGGTTTTCACCCAGTTGATGAGCATTGCTCGCTTCATCTGTCAGTTCAGCACGTAATAATGTTTGCCCATCAGGACTTCCGACACGACCTTCAATATGGATTTGTCCATTTTGTAGTGTGGCATAACCTGCAATTGGAACCTGACAACCACCTTCAAGATAGGCATTAAAAGCACGCTCAGCACGTACACAAACATCTGTTTCTTCGTGTAATAGCGGTTGAATTAAAGCTAATACATCTTGGTCAGCTGCACGGCATTCCAAGCCCAACGCACCTTGGCCCACCGCAGGCAAACTAATATCTGGTGTTAAACAATGACGAATACGTTCTGACAATCCTAAACGCTTCAAACCAGCGCTAGCTAAAATAATAGCGTCATATTGACCATCATCTAGTTTCGCTAAACGTGTGCCAACATTTCCACGCAAGTCAATAATTTGCAAATCTGGTCGTTGTTTTAAAATTTGAGATTTACGACGTAAACTTGAGGTACCAACTTTTGCACCTTGAGGTAAGTCGGCAAATTTTTCAAATTGATTTGAAACGAAAGCATCTAATGGATCTTCACGTTCACAAATTACTGCCAAGGTTAGACCTTCTGGCAAAGCCATCGGGACATCTTTCATTGAATGTACAGCTAAATCTGCACGCCCATCTAAAAGTGCTGCTTCTAACTCTTTAACAAACAGCCCCTTCCCACCAATTTTTGCTAAAGGCGTATCTAAGATTTTATCGCCCTGCGTGACAAATTTAACCAACTCCACCGTTAAATCTGGGTGAAGCTCCTGTAATCGGGCACGAATATATTCTGCCTGCCAAAGAGCAAGTGGGCTTTGTCGTGTAGCAATTTTCAAGGTTTTCATAAATTCAAGCATGGGCTGGTCAAACGATACACCCTAAACTTAACTTGATCCCTTAAAATTGCAAGTAAAATCTCGCACGCCCAAGATAACTCTTTTTAACTTTAGAGCTGATGGATCCGCTCTCTAAGCATAGATAAATGTCGACGACTCACAGAAAGTCGCTCATCTAAGCCACGTAAACGAACCTGATATTGCCCAGAGCTAACGAGCTCCAGTCCATCTAAATATGCAACCGCAACTAAGGCATTTCGATGAATACGAATGAATTGATCTGCAAATTCGGTTTCAAGCTCTTTTAAAGTTTCATCAATTAATACACTGCCATTTTGATGACGCACCGTGACATATTTTTGATCAGCTAAAAAATAATAAATATTTTCAACTGGAATTAGCTCAACCCCACGATAGGTTTTTGCAGCAATTTGATGTCGTTGTGTTTTTAGATCATGTAAAAAATCATGTTGTGGTAAAGCATTGAGCTGTGCTCGAGTAAGCTGAGTCAGTTGACTAAAAACTTGTTCAAGCTCTTGAGGATCAATTGGTTTAAGAAGATAAGCTTGAGCTTGAGACTTAAATGCTTCCAATGCATGTTGGTCATAGGCCGTACAGAATACAATCGCCGGTCGAGGATTTAGCTGACTTAGCTGTTCCGCACAGACAAGACCATTCATACCTGGCATTTGAATATCAAGTAAAATTACATCCGGTTGATGAAGCCGCGCCTGTTCCAAGGCTTCTTGTCCATGATGAGCCGTTGATACAACTTCATGTCCCATCTTTGAAACTAAACGTGATAATCGCTCCACTGCAAGTGGTTCGTCATCACAAATCAGCACCTTCATTCATCCTCCTTGTCACCGTTAACTTGATCCATTTTTTTATGGTTAACTCTGACTAACTTATTATTTTGTTTGATATTGATAGCTCATAATGGTGGTATATAAGGTTTCACCTTTATAAACCTGAAATCTTACGGAACTCCCATAATATGCTTTCAGGCGCTGCTTAACATTTTCAAGCGCGATTCCATGCCCTTTCCTTGAATTTATTGTATCGTCTGTATATGGGTTGGTAATGACTATACTGACCTGATTTTGCAATATTTCAACCAATACCCCTATGGTTGCCTTACCCATCATTGGTTCTACCCCATGAAAAATACTATTCTCTAACAAAGGTTGTAATGTCAATAAAGGAATGGTGATCTGTTTGAGTTGCACAGGTGAAAGCTCGACTTTCCAATCTACTTTTAAACGCTCCCCCAAACGCACCTGCTCAATCATTAAATATTGTTTACTTAGCTCGATTTCTTCATACAGACTCACCAATTTCAATTCTTGGAAGCTGGCACGAAATAAACGTGACAGGCTAATGAGCATGCTTTCTGCTTTATCTGGATCTATCGCAATTAAACTGACTACATTATTTAGACTATTAAATAAAAAATGAGGATGAATTCGCGCTTGCATGGCCTGAATACGGGCATTTAATTCTGCATATTGCTGATGTAACCATTGTTCTCTGACATATAAATAACGTAGGCAGAAAGCCCCGAGTAATATTCCATAGCTTAGATATAAAGGCACATTGGTAAAATAAATGCTCCAGCCCTGCGTTAATGACGCATGTTTATTTAAAAGACCAAACTGAAAAAAATTACTCATCAAAGTGGTTAAAACAACAATACCTTGCAACATGATAAAGCCAATAACCAAGGCAAACACTTGACGTAAAGTGCTAAAAAAACCTTGAAAGCGCTCGACCAAGGCAAAAAAGGACAATATTACCCAGTTAATAAAAACGATGTATTGAAAAAGCCTTCCCCCGCTTAACGCTTGCCAAGACTGCGCTTCAGCCAATGCTAAGACCAGGGCCAAAACATTACTTGCGATAATTAATTCGAATAAGTGTTGCCAACGCCCGTTTTTCGTAAAAAAATAGGAGGAATTTTGATTTCGGTATGCTGTAGGAAACAACTTTGTTTGTTGAGCTTCGGCAAGTGATATACTCTTTTTTATTTTACTGAGCCACCATGACCACATCTTCAAATCCCCCTAATTCAGTAACCCCAGACCAAACCTCAGGTATGTGGGGTGGTCGTTTTTCTGAAGCGACGGACGCTTTTGTAGCCGAATTTACCGCCTCTGTTCAGTTTGACCAACGTTTTTATAAACAAGACATCGCTGGTTCGATTGCGCATGCTACCATGCTTGCGAAAGTTGGCGTACTCACAGAAGCAGAACGCGATGACATTATTGAAGGTTTAAGCACCATTCGCTCAGAAATTGAGGCTGGAAACTTTGAGTGGCGCATCGATCTTGAAGATGTTCACATGAACATTGAATCACGTTTGACTCAACGTATTGGCATTACAGGTAAAAAACTACACACAGGTCGTAGCCGTAACGATCAGGTTGCAACTGATATTCGTCTTTACCTGCGCGACGAAATTGATGATATTTTAAAATTATTAGAACGTTTACAAAAAGGCTTGTTAGGCTTGGCTGCCAAAAATGTAAATACAATTATGCCGGGCTTTACACACCTACAAACTGCTCAGCCTGTGACTTTTGGTCATCACTTGTTAGCATGGTTTGAAATGTTGATTCGTGACACTGAACGTCTTCAAGATTGTCGTAAGCGCGTTAACCGCATGCCACTTGGTTCAGCTGCTCTTGCTGGTACAACTTATCCGATTGACCGTGCCTATACAGCAGAACTTTTAGGTTTTGAAGCCGTATCTGAAAACTCTCTTGATGCTGTATCTGACCGTGACTTTGCCATTGAATTTAATGCTGCTGCTGCACTGATCATGATGCATTTATCACGCATGTCAGAAGAACTGATTCTTTGGACTTCTGCACAGTTCAAATTTGTGAATATTCCTGACCGCTTCTGTACTGGTTCTTCAATCATGCCGCAGAAGAAAAATCCGGATGTTCCTGAGCTTATTCGTGGTAAATCAGGCCGTGTATTTGGTGACTTAATTAGCTTACTTACGCTCATGAAAGGTCAACCATTGGCGTACAACAAAGATAACCAAGAAGATAAAGAACCGTTATTTGATGCAATCGATACGGTTCGTGGTTCACTCATGGCTTTCGCAGATATGATTCCTGCATTAGTTCCAAATATTGAAATTATGCGTGAAGCTGCACTTCGTGGCTTCTCGACTGCAACCGATCTTGCAGACTACCTAGTGAAAAAAGGCGTTGCTTTCCGTGATGCGCATGAAATTGTAGGTAAAGCTGTTGCATTAGGTGTTGCTGAAGAAAAAGATTTATCTGAGTTAACACTTGAGCAATTACAACAATTCTCTGACTTAATTACAGCAGATGTATTTGATAAAGCCTTAACACTAGAAGCTTCTGTAAATGCACGTGATCATATTGGCGGAACTTCACCAAAACAGGTTGAAGCTGCGATTGCTCGTGCCCATACACGTTTAGAACAGTTATACGCTTAAGGATAAACCATGAGTCGACAAGTTTTTTGCCGCAAATATCAAAAGGAAATGGAAGGTCTAGATTTCGCTCCTTTCCCAGGTGCTAAAGGCCAAGATTTTTTTGAAAATGTTTCTAAGCAAGCATGGCAAGAATGGTTAAAACACCAAACTACGCTGATTAATGAAAAACGCTTAAACGTGTTTGAACCAGATGCGAAGAAGTTCCTTGAAGAACAACGCGAGAAGTTCTTTAACAATGATGAAAGCGTAGAAAAAGCTGAAGGCTGGAAACCAGAATAATCGGTTTGTTTTAGCTTCTTCATCATTAAAAAGGCGGGTCCTATACACATAGACCCGCCTTTTTTTACGTGAAACTTACACAAGCATAAAAAGCCTTACATAGAGCGAACAGGACTCTACATGACATCAAAAAGCAAAGAACTTAATATCAATCCATAGCAAGAAGAACACGATCCCTGTCGTGTTTATGCACTTGATTTTCTGTCCTGAACTTCCCCCCAAAGTTCGGGACATTTTTTTATCTATTATTTTTAAACAAATAAAAAAAAGCCTTGTTTCAAACAAGGCTTTTAAATATTTCAGCTCAAAATTACTTTTCGTGGACTTTAGCTTCAATTTCTTCAATTTTGGTATGACGAGCATCAAAGCCTTTTGCCATATAAATGACTTGCTCAGCAATGTTACGTGCATGGTCACCAATACGCTCTAAAGAACGTAGAACCCACATAACATTAATAACACGAGCAATATGGCGTGGATCTTCAATCATATAGGTCATTAATGTGCGGGTTGCTGACTGATATTCACGATCAATGTCAGCATCGGCTAAAAGTACACGTAAAGCTTGATCTGCATCTAAACGTGCAAAAGCATCAAGTGCATCATGAATCATGACACGAACCTGATTACCAATATGACGTGTTTCCATGTAGCCACGAGGCGAACCACCCTCTTCACAAAGGTTCTGTGCAATACGGGCAATTTTTGCAGCTTCGTCACCAATACGCTCAAGGTCAGTATTGGCTTTGCTCATGGCAATAACCATACGCAAGTCAATCGCTGCTGGATGACGACGCGCCAAAATTAGCGTCAAGCCTTCATCAATATCACGTTCATATTGATTGACTGCATTATCTTTAAATTGAACATCAATCGCTAAATTTGCGTCTGTATCAAGCAAAGAATGAATTGCATTTGCGACCTGTTGTTCGACCAAGCCACCCATGGTCATAAACTTTGTGTTTACATCTTGCAAATCTTCATTAAATTGAGAAGAAATATGATGGGTTAACACCGGATTACTTGGACTCAAGGGAAGCCTCCAACATGATGGCGCAGGAATAAAATGATTGAGCATTAAAACACAGCAATCATTAAGTTTTTATGACAAAATTAAATTTCAGATAAAAGCCTTTTATTACTGATAAGTTAACCAGCTATTAAGCTCAACCAGATCTTTTTCACCGAGCTGGCCTACCGCAGCTTTTAAACGAAGCACATTCAATAAATAGTCATATTGAGCATTAAGATAATCCTGTTTTGCAGAAAAAGCATTACGCTGGGCCAATAAAACATCAACCATACTTTTTAAGCCTTCGTTATAACTCGCTTTCGAAGCTTGCGAAACTAAAGAAGATGAATCCATTGCAGCTTTTCTTGCTTCGAGTTTGGCTTGGTCCGTATCAACCTGCATAAATGCACTTTTCACGTCGACATTGGCACGGCGGATGGCTGCATCAAGTTGAGCCTGAGCTTTACTGGCTTCTACAGTCGCTTTTTTAATTGATGTTCGAGTGCGCCCGCCATTAAATAAATTCCAGTTCATTTCTACCCCAACCTGATCAAATTTTCCGTCAGTCGAAATAAGAGTCTCTGGGGTCTGTTTGGTATAACCATAGCTCGCCACCGCATCTATTTGAGGATAAAGCGCGGCTTTTTCCACACGGCGCTGATCTTCACTATATTGTTGCTGTAACCGGGCTTGCTGGATCTTTAGATTTTTTTGCTGGGCCAAAGAAATCCAATCATTAAGTTCTGCTGGATAAGGCTTTTGAAAACTAAAGTCACTTCGTAATACAGCAAGTTTATCTTGATAAGAACCAATATATTCAGACAACTGTTCTTGGGCTAAAAGTAATTGAACATTGGTTGAAATACGATTGGCTCTGGCATTTTGGTATTGAGCATTTGCTTCACTCACATCACTACGTGCCACCAAACCTTCTTTGAGTTTGGCATTCATCATATTAAGCTGCTCAAGCAAAGCTTTTTCTTCTTGTAGGTATGCAACACTCAATGCCTGCTGACGCAACACATTAAAATAGGCTTCTGCTACATTTAAAACATGATCTTGTTTTTGCAGTCTTAAGGTAATTTCACTTAAGGCAACCGAAGTTTTAACTTGTTTATAACCTTCCCAAGCATCCATTCGAAATAATGGCTGACGTGCTGTTAAGGTCGCTTGCCGAGTCGTTGAGGTATTACTTACCAAAGCATCGGACAGTCCTTCTTGATCAACACCTGGAAAGTTTGAACGCTTTACAGTTTGTCGATTACGAGTAATGTTTCCAGACAATGTAACGGTGGGTAATAACGCTCCCGTTGCCAAGCCTAAATTAAGTTGATCTGCTTCAAATTGTTGTTGATTGGCTTGCCATGTCGGATCATTTTGTTTTGCGCGCTCATAAGTCTCAACCAAATCTAGAGCAAAACTCGAAGATGCAAAACTCCAAAGGCCAACAGCGACCATTAATTTTATTTTCATTGTTCAAATCAACGATAAAACTTGCCTTTAAGACTAAGAAAAATTCGAATCAAACTCAAGCCATTAAAAGTTTTAGTTTTTTTAAGCGTTCTCAGTTTTTGACAATATTAAAATACAAATAAAAATCAAAAGCATGCCTATCCAACCCAACCATGAAACATGCTCACCCACCAACACAATGGCAAAAATCGCAGCGACTAAAGGTTCAAATAAAGTTAAGGTCGTCGCTTTGCTGGCATTTACTGTTTTTAGTCCAAAACCGAAAAGTAAATAACCCAAAAACATAGGAATTAGCATCATATAACCAGCCACAAGTAAATTGGTTGAGCTTTGTAATAACCCACCACCTGTAACCAACAAAGTAGGAAGCAAAATAACTGCCCCACCACCCATAATCATGCCCATTGCAGCTTTAGAGGCAACACCTCGATCTATTAATCTTTTTGCAGCCCATGAATAAAGTGAATAAGTTGTAGCTGCGACAAGCCCAAGAAAAATACCGAAGTATTTATTCCATTGATTTGTACCGTCTAGAACCGCATGACTTTCACCCATCGACAACATCGTTACGCCAAGCACACCGCAAATAAAACTTAGAAACCATATAGCTGACAAAGCTTTGCGATCAAAAAAACGCTCTAAAATTGCTGCGATCAGTGGAGCAGAACCAATTGAAACCACGGTGCCAATCGTAATGCCTGCATAATGCATTGAGGAATAAAAAGCCAAAGGGTAAATACCCACCGCCGCTACACCCAAAAGCAGTATTAAAAGATTTTCCCTTATAAATTGTCGGTTTTCACGTATCGCTCGTGATGCAACCAAGGCTTGTAAAAGACCTCCACCGCCCATCGCTACGGCACCAATAGCGAGTGGGCCAAGTGTCGGAGCAAATGCGGCCGCAGTACCGGTTGTTCCCCACAAAACAGAGGCAACTAAAATTGCAATTGTGCCTCCATAACTACTATTTTTAATGAGGCTAATCATGTGGACATTCTCTATTTAAAATATCTTCTGCCATTTGTTTTGCTAACAGGAGTTGACGACTGTTTCCTTCTAAGCCAGCTCTTGCCATAGAACCTTCTAAAAGAAAAGAAAGCTGCGTAGCCACATAACTAATCCGCTTTGAGTCTGGTATCAATTTTTTTAAATGTTCAGCAACAATAGCCTCAACTTCTTCTTTATGTTGTCTTACCGAACTTCGCCCTGCACTATTCGCCGGAAACTCAGCCGCAGCATTCAATAACCCACAACCTCGAAAGCCTTTTTCATAGGCAAATTCCGCATGGTCTTGATAGGCATCAAATACGGCCAAAATGGCTTCTTTAGCTGTTTTTATTTTTTCTAAACGCTTTTGATAGAGATCGAGCCACTCTTGATGGCGCGCAGCAATGTAGGCATCGACAAGCTCACCTTTTGAAGAAAAATTATTATAAAGCGACATCTTAGCAACATCTGCTTTAGCCGTAACCGAGTTAATTCCAGTTGCAGTAATGCCATCGTTATAAAACAAAGTTGAAGCGGCATCGAGAATTTTCTGTCTTGCTGTTTTATCATTCATAGCTTTAATTTAAGTAGACCGACCTACCTAATAATAAAGATTTCTAACAATGATGCAATCTTTTTCCGAGTTATAATTTGAGCAATATTCACTTTGATAAAAATATAATGATGAAAAAATTTCTAATGATGAGTATGTGCAGCGCACTACTTTTAGCTGGATGTAATAAAACATCAGAGCAAGATCAGACTGTATCTAAAGAGCAAAAATCAACTGAGCAAAAGGCCACTCAAAAACAAGACAGTAGCTGCTTACAAATTATGGTAGCTATGCACACGATTAATCAAAACAGCAAAATAGAAGACTTAAATCAAATTAATGAAAAGCTTAAAACCTGTGTTCCGTCTTTAAAAAATGATGAACAGCTTAAGCTGATTGATGCATCAACAGCCATGTATCAACGTTTTATTAAACAAGACTACACTGAAAAAACAGGTAGAGCGTTTGAAGCTTTTGGCTATGCTGTTTTAGAACATAAACAACAAGACCTTAAAAAGGTCATCCAAACTCAGAAAAAACTCTTCGGCCAACTGAGCCCACGTGATCAATATTTACTTCAACATGAAGGTCAAGCCTATATTGAACTACTCTATCAAGGCGAAGGCATGTTCACCTATCGACGTCAGCCAAACTATTTAGTTGATGTTTTTTCTAAAGCCTTACCTGCTGACCAAAAAGAGTTTTTAACTCGTATGGCGAAAGACAATCAAAATATTTTCTATAACGATGGTGCGTTGGCTATTTCATGGAAAGAGCTGACTGAACGTGCATTATTTTGGGAAAAGTTTATTCAAAAGTATCCAAAAAGCCATTTTATTAGTGATGCAAAACTACTCTTTAACGAATATAGCTATTTTATTTTCTTTGGTCTCGATAATACACCTGTGTCAGATGAATATGCACCAAACACATGGTTTGATAAAGATACGCTTCAACAAATTCAGTTTCTATCTACACAGAGCCAATCGAGTTTAGCGAAACCTGCTCAACTATTTCTTAAGTTTATTGCCACGCCTGTAGAGGAGCGTAATAAGCAATTTAAAATAGATTTAAGTGATAAGAATGGTGATAAAAAATCAAATTATCAGATGACCCATGAACAACTTGAGCAGCTATTAAAATTAGACTCCCCATGGAACACTGAAGTGTATCGTGACTGCCATATGGATGCGGTTTGTATAGATACAAATTGACAATGCCACCCAACCTAAAACATGTTAGTCTATAAATCGCTTGACGGAGCGCGAGTAATAACTCGCTGAGATTGTGTAAATTTCGTGTTATCGCAACACAAGTTTGAACATGAGTACCGTTGAACCTGATCAGGTTAAGACCTGCGTAGGAATCAAGCCATCTGAAAACTTAAGCCTTAAATTTATCTAGCAAAGATAAATCCGCCATCGTTTTTGGTCGTGCTTGATTCGTTGATGTTATTCATAAGGATCATGTAATGAACCAGTTAACGAATCTCTCTTCTGCTGAAATTTCAGCGCAACATGAACAAGATGCAAAAGATTTAACCCGCATCTTACCCGCTTCTAAAAAAGTTTATATTGAAGGCTCTCGTCCTGATATTCAGGTTCCAATGCGAGAAATTTCTTTAACAGATACTCCAACTGGTCTGGGCGGTGAACATAATCCCCCTGTTATGGTCTATGACACTTCAGGTGTTTATACAGATCCAAATGTTCAAATTGATTTAGACAAAGGTTTACCTTCAGTTCGCCAAAACTGGATTGAAGAACGTAACGATACTGACGTACTTTCTGGTTTAACTTCAACTTTTGGTCAAGAACGTTTAAAAGACATTCGTACCGCTGACATTCGTTTTGCTCACATTCAAAACCCACGCCGTGCTAAAGCTGGCAAAAATGTCACTCAAATGCACTATGCCAAGCAAGGTATTATCACGCCTGAAATGGAATATATTGCAATTCGTGAGAATCAGCGCCAGCGTGAAGGTGTTGATATGCGTCAACATGCTGGACAAAATTTCGGTGCAAAAAACTTAAAAGAAATTACACCTGAATTTGTTCGTCAAGAAGTTGCTGAAGGTCGTGCGATCATTCCTGCCAACATTAACCATCCAGAACTTGAGCCAATGATTATTGGCCGTAATTTCTTGGTTAAAATTAATGCCAACATTGGTAACTCAGC
The DNA here is from genome assembly GCF_000369825.1 of Acinetobacter sp. NIPH 542. Taxonomy (NCBI): domain Bacteria; kingdom Pseudomonadati; phylum Pseudomonadota; class Gammaproteobacteria; order Moraxellales; family Moraxellaceae; genus Acinetobacter; species Acinetobacter sp. NIPH 542. The sequence goes on along the minus strand of NZ_KB850205.1, from coordinate 100,226 downwards.
GCTTGGTTCTTCAATTGACGAAGAAGTTGCCAAAATGACGTGGGCAACGCGTTGGGGTGCCGACACCATTATGGATTTATCGACAGGTAAAAACATTCATGAAACACGTGAATGGATTATTCGTAATTCACCTGTTCCAATCGGTACCGTACCTATTTATCAAGCGCTTGAAAAAGTTGATGGTGTTGCAGAAGATCTAACATGGGAAATCTTCAAAGACACACTGATTGAACAAGCTGAGCAAGGCGTTGACTACTTCACGATTCACGCAGGTGTATTGCTTCGTTATGTGCCACTTACAGCAAACCGTTTAACAGGTATTGTGTCTCGTGGTGGTTCAATCATGGCGCAGTGGTGTCTAGCGCATCATGAAGAAAACTTCTTATACACTCATTTCGATGAAATCTGTGAAATCATGAAAGCCTATGACGTTTCATTTAGCTTAGGTGATGGCTTACGTCCGGGTTGTATTCAAGATGCAAATGACGAAGCACAGTTCAGCGAACTTAAAACACTAGGTGAACTTACACACCGTGCATGGGAACATGATGTTCAAGTCATGATTGAAGGCCCTGGTCATGTACCAATGCACATGATCAAAGAAAACATGGACCTTCAGCTAGAAGTGTGTAAAGAAGCACCATTCTATACGCTTGGGCCTTTAACGACTGATATCGCTCCGGGTTATGACCATATTACTTCTGCAATTGGTGCAGCCATGATTGGTTGGTACGGCACAGCGATGCTTTGTTATGTGACACCAAAAGAGCATTTGGGTCTACCAAACAAAAAAGATGTTAAAGACGGAATTATTACCTACAAGCTTGCGGCACATGCTGCTGATCTTGCTAAAGGACATCCGGGTGCTCAAGTTCGCGATAATGCCTTGTCAAAAGCTCGTTTTGAATTCCGTTGGGATGATCAGTTCAACTTAAGTCTAGACCCTGACACAGCGCGTAGCATGCATGATGAAACCTTACCAAAAGAGGCTCATAAATCCGCTCACTTCTGTTCAATGTGTGGACCAAAATTCTGTTCGATGAAAATCACCCAGAATGTTCGTGACTATGCCAACAATCTCACTAATAGCAATTCAGAGGTTGAAGAAGGCCTCAAAGCGATGAAAGAGGTTTATCAAGAGCAAGGTCAAAAACTGTATCACAAAGTGTAAATATTCAAAAAAAACACTTGCCTAGCCATGATTCTCGGTTAGGATGAAATAAATAGATTTCGTCCTGATCGAATCATGAGTATTGTTGAACGTCCAAGTTATACATCTAAAGATGTCGAAGTAACATCACGTGAATCTCTATTCCGTGGTTTTATTCAAGTTGAAAAAGTCAGCCTTCGACATCGTCTATTTAATCAAACTGAATATACTCATGTATTACAACGTGAACTGATTCATCGGCCTGAAGCGGCTGGCGTTCTACTCTACAACGATCAAAGACAACAGTTTGCGCTGATTGAACAATTTCGTGTAGGTGCAATTAATGATCCCGATTCGCCGTGGCAATTGGAAGTAATTGCTGGTGTATTAGATGGAGATGAAACGCCAGAGAGCTGTATTCGCCGTGAAACACTTGAAGAGTCAGGATGCACAGTTAATCATTTACATCATCTATTTAGCTTTTATCCATCTGCTGGGGCGTGTTCAGAACTATTTCACTTATATGCTGCTGAAACAAACTTACCATCAAAAGGTGGGGTTTTTGGCATGCCTGATGAAGGTGAAAATATTCTTTTACACCTGTTTGACTACAGCGAAATATCAACATTATTGAGTCAAGGACGTTTGAGAAATGCCCCTGTCATTATGGCGTTACAATGGCTATCTCAACACATCACAACGATAATAAAATCCGACGAGGTAGGACGGTGACTTTTCAAGTCTCAACACTTTCACAAAAAGACCATGTCATTATACAAATTACCGATACCCACTTATTGGAGTATCCACACTTAGAATTTGTGGGGATGAATCCTGAAGAAAGTTTTCATGCCATTATTCAACAGATCCTGAAAAAACATCCTGAAGCTGATGCCATCATCCACACTGGAGATTTGGCTCAAGCACCAACGCCCATTACCTACAAACGTTATATTCAATATATGCAAACGTTAGGTCTGCCATTTTTTCAGACACTGGGCAATCATGATAACGTTGATCATTTTCCATTACATAAAGAAAATCATCAGGACCCTGTGGTCATTTGTTTAGGAAACTGGCGCGTTATTTTATTAAATAGTGCAGTAAAAGGTCAGATTAATGGGCACCTGTCGCCAGAACAACTACAAAATTTAGCGGGATTGCTCGAAGAATTTTCAGATAACCCTGTTTTATTGGCTTGTCATCATCATCCTTTTGCAATGAAATCTAAATGGATTGATCATCACAAGTTACAAAATTCTAATGCTTTACTTACTACATTAGCTCCATTTAAAAATGTAAAAGCTTTAATCTGCGGGCACGTTCACCAAGACTCACTAAACACTTGGCAAGGGATCGAATTTTTCTCGACCCCCTCAACAAGCGTTCAGTTTAAACCATTTAGTAATGAGTTTGCCCTAGACCAAAATGCTCCCGGCTACCGTTACATTCGTCTAAAAAACGATGGTAGTTTTGAAACAGAAGTCTTCCGTCTTGAAAATTTTCAGGGCCTTATAAATACCAATATTTCAGGCTATTAGCTCTATTTTATATATGCTTATATGCAATTATAACTAGGGTAAACACGTTTTGAAAATATTTACGGGACAGAATGACTATCATCTTGCAGGAAAAATCTATATGATGACGACCCGATGGGAAAATCCCATCGATGGTTTTCTATAAAAACACTTGCATATCACCATATTTTTTGCGTATAGATAATACGTGTATGATGAGGAATGCCCTATTATGGCGAATGACAACCACAACCAAGTTTTGGATGAACATACAGAAGTTGTAGTGGAAGGTGACAAAGCTTCTGCAAAACGTGCACGTAAAGTGAAACCTAAAACTTCTGACATAGGCACAACTGCAAGTTTATTTGGTATTGCACCTTATCAACCTAAGAAAAATGAAGAGTACATGTCTGAAGGACAGCTCGAGCATTTCCGACAAATTCTGCAAGCATGGAAAGCTGAATTAATGTCTGAAGTTGATCGTACGTTGAATACGATGCAAGACGAATCAACTGCATTGCCAGATGTAAATGACCGTGCCACCCAAGAAGAAGAGTTTGCAATTGAATTGCGTACACGTGACCGTGAACGTAAGTTAATTCGTAAAATCGAACAATCTATGGAAGCAATTAAAAACGAAGACTACGGTTTCTGTGAAACATGTGGTATCGAAATCGGTTTACGTCGTTTAGAAGCACGTCCAACTGCAACGTTATGTATTGACTGCAAAACTTTGGCAGAAATTAAAGAGAAGCAAAATAACGGTTAATATGACCGCTGTAGCTACTCAAGAAAAGCCTAGCTTTTCATACTTAGGTCGGTTTGCGCCCTCGCCAACCGGCCCTTTGCATTTTGGATCACTCATTACCGCTGTCGCCAGTTATTGTGATGCTAAAGCTCACCAAGGCAAATGGCTGGTTCGTGTCGAAGACACAGATATCCCTCGTATTTATCCGGGCAGTGAAGAGCATATCCTCACCTCATTGGAATCCTTCCAGTTCGAACCCGATGCAGAAATCATCTTTCAAAAAAACCGTTTAGATATTTATGAAAGTGTATTAGATCAACTTAAAAAAGAGGGTCTAATCTATGCTTGTCAATGTACACGCAAAATACTGGGTTCAAATGCCATCTATGCGGGCACATGCCGCAATCTGAATCTTGATTTTCAAGACCAAGCAATTCGGGTAAAAGTTAAAGATCAACCAATCTGTTTTGATGACCGACTGCAAGGACTTCATTGTTCTAATCTACAACATGACCTTGGGGATTTTGTTCTTAAACGCCGTGACGGGATTATTAACTACCAACTTGCTGTCGTCGTGGATGATTATCTGCAAGGTATCACCCATGTCGTTCGAGGCTCAGACCTATTAGATAACACAGAACGTCAGATCTGGCTTGGCGAGCTCTTAGGATACCCTAAACTGAGCTACATGCACCTCCCTCTCGCCATGAATGATCAGGGGCAAAAGCTCTCTAAACAAAATCTTGCTCAAGCACTCGATTTATCTAAAGCACCTGAATTGCTACAACAAGCCATACAAGCATTGGGACAACCTCATGTTGATTTAGACCAGCCTAAAGTTATGCTAAAGCAGGCCATATCACAGTGGAATGTTGATTTAATTCCCCATGGACAAGAGCTCAGCGGAACCTATCTATAAATAAAAAAAGCCCGATTTGATATCGGGCTTTTTATAACAACTGAAATGCTTTAGAAGTTTGATTCTTCTCTTTCAGGGTTCACTTCTTGAGTTGATGCATCAATCTTTAAGATCAAGCTAATCATCGCAGCACACATCATTAAAGATGTACCACCATAACTAATAAATGGCAGAGTTAAACCTTTGGTTGGCATTAAGCCCATGTTCATACCCGCATTTACCAAAATCTGCAGCAAGAAAATAATACTGATACCGTAAGCCAAATAGCCTGCGCGAAGGTAATGATGTTTCAATGCACGATGACCAATTTTGATACAGCATGCCAACATCAAGAAAGACAAACCAATGACAATCGAAATACCAAAGAAACCAAACTCTTCACCTAACACCGCCAACATAAAGTCAGTATGCGCTTCAGGTAAATAAGATAACTTTTGGACACTATGTCCTAAGCCTGTACCAAACCACTCACCACGGCCAAAGGCCATTAATGCATTTGATAACTGATACCCCACCCCTAATGGATCTGCCCATGGGTCAGTAAATGAAATCAAACGCTGGAAACGATACGGCTCAAATAAGATCAAGAACACAATACCAGTTACAATCGCACCTAACATAATTAAGAACTGTGTCGGCGGTGCACCAGCTAAAAAGAATACCCCGACCATCATCAATACAATTACGATCGTAGCACCCAAGTCAGGCTCAGCAATAATCAAACCAACCGTAATTGCCATGACCCCACTTAAACGTAATAAGCCTTTCCAATGAGTACGAACCTCTTTGGCACGGCGCACAACGTAGTCTGCAGTAAAGATTGCCATCATGACTTTGGCAACCTCGGTTGGCTGTAAAGTAAAGCCACCGATCTTAATCCAACGTGTAGAACCGTTCACTTCTGAACCTACCACCAAAGCAGCAAGCAGCAGAACCATGGTCAACAGCCACAGCGGGAAAGTATTTTTAAACCACGTATTGAGTGATATCCGATAGGTCAAATATGCCACCACAGCCGCAGCAACAATCGAAATACCATGACGAATCACATAGTGAAACGGGTTTTCATGCATATATTCAGCATAGGGCATCGAAGCAGACGCCACCATCACTGAACCGATACACAACAATGCAACGACACAGAAAATCAGGACATTACGTGGCGTCACTTCCGCTGGCCATTTAGGCAATATCCGTTCATACCAATGATTGATTTTCTGGATTGTGGTCTGAGCTAAGCCTGCCATACAACATTCCTAATCATGTTTTCTTTAAACCAACGAATTGACACAGGCAACAAACTGCTGACCACGGTCATTATAACTTTTAAACATATCAAAACTTGCACAGGCTGGTGATAACAACACCACATCTTCAGCTTGTGTTTCACGTTGACACAGCTCTACAGCTTCTTTAAGCGTTGCTCCATGTAAAATTTTGGTTGCGCCCTGAATTGCTTGTTCAATAACTGGAGCATCTTCACCAATCAATACCACAACTTTGGCATATTTTTCGATAGAAGAACGTAATGGAGCAAAATCTTGACCTTTACCCTGCCCACCTAAAATCAAGGCAACCTTACCTTTTTTAACCTCAATTGCAGCCCCTAAACCGTCAATTGCTGCAAGTGTAGCACCAACGTTAGTCCCTTTAGAGTCATTATAATAACGCACATCATGCACAGTTCTCACATACTCACAGCGGTGCTCTAATCCTTTAAATTGTTTTAACGTTTCAAGCATAGATTCCATAGGCAAACCAATTGCTTCACCTAATGCTAAACAAGCTAAAGCATTGGCTACATTGTGCATGCCTTGAATATATAAATCTGAGCTTTTAATTAAACGCTGCAAACCACGTGCAAGCCAAAGCTCGCCATCACCATCTCTTAAAACACCATATTGATTTAAGTCTGGTGCATTTAGACCAAAGCTTTGCATTGGTGTGGTATCTGGAACAAGAGGGCGACTTAAAGCATCATCACGGTTAAATATAACTTTTTTAACGCCTTGGAAAATACGATGTTTTGCTTGGTGATAACCCCACATATCGCCATGACGATCTAGGTGATCTTCACTCATGTTAAGAACCACAGCAACCTCAGCATTTAAATGTGATGTGGTTTCCAATTGAAAACTTGATAGCTCAAGTACAAGCAACTCTGGTTGGTCTTTTAGCAAGTCTAGAGCTGGGCGTCCTAGGTTTCCGCCCACAGCAACTTTTTTACCTGCATCTTTAGCCATTAAACCAATTAGAGTCGTTACGGTACTTTTGGCATTAGAACCCGTAATAGCCACAATAGGCACTTCTGTCGCACGGCGTAATAATTGAATGTCGCCTACCACTGAAATCCCTTGAGCAATAGCTGCCTGAATTTCTGGTAATTGCGGTGCAAGGCCTGGGCTTAAAATAATTTCTTCTGCTTGTAATAATAATTCTTGGTCAAGTTGACCAAAACTGGTTTTAACGCCAGCTGGAATCTGGTCATGACCAGGAGGGGTTGGACGAGAGTCCGTTACTGCAACTTGGTAGCCTTGTTCATGCAGGAAATTAACAGCAGAAACACCTGATATTCCTAAGCCTGCGACAACTTTTAATCCACCACGTTGTATTAACATTTTTGCCCCACAATTTATCAATCGACAGAATGGCAAAAATGTTAGCACTTTGCTGTTTTGAATGCTTTTTCAGTTTGAACTTTATTCATCTTTTTTTGTGTCAGTGCGTAAAAAAGCCATCAATATGATGGCTTTTTAAACGAAACAGGAAATACTAAATTTATTGCCATTTAATCGGCTTAATTTCTTGAACTGCATTGGTAGGTTTATCTTCGCTTGAACAACCACAGCCACCAGCACAACCAAAGGTCATTTTTGGTTTAAGCCATTTTGCCAAAGTTATCCAACCCTGCTTTTCACAAAATACAGAGAGTGAAGAAAAGACTGAATTTGCTGTTTTTGGAAATACTTTCTTAAAAACAACAACCGCACTCCAACTCACTACAACCGCAATAATCAGATATTGAATCATATACAACCTCCTTTCTTGCCTTAACCCCAATAGTGGGAAGCAATTTGATAGGTAACAAACGATGCCAAATAAGCCAAACCGAACAGATATGCAGTCATGGCAGCAACATGTTTCCATGAACCTGTTTCACGTCGTACTGTTGCCAACGTAGCCAAACAATGTGGGGCATAAATGAACCACACTAAAAGCGACAATCCTGTTGCCAAAGACCAACCTGTACCATCTGCACTAATCAGATGTGACAAACCTTGAGCTACAGCATCGTCACTCGTTGCAGACAAAGCGTAAACCGTACCTAATGCTGCAACCACAACTTCACGCGCTGCCATAGCTGGAATCAAAGCAATACAGATTTGCCAGTTAAATCCAATTGGAGCAAATAAAGGTTGAATAAGGTGCCCGAGCATACCGGCAAAACTATAATCTATAGCAGGTAATGTCGCCCCTTCTGGTGGTTGGGGGAAAGTACACAAAAACCATAGCAAAATAGAGAGCGCAAAAATGATTCCACCGACGCGTTTTAAGAAGATCTTTGCACGGTCCAGCAAACCGATTCCCACACTTTTTAAATCAGGGAAACGATAACTCGGCAGCTCTAGCAATAAAGCATGTTGAGACTTATCTTTTTGGAAGAATTTCATTAAAAATGAAACACAAAGCGCACTTACAATACCAGCCATATACAGACCGAATAGCACCAGACCTTGTAGGTTGAAAATACCCCAGACCATTTTCTCTGGAATAAATGCAGCAATCAGCAAGGCATATACTGGTAAACGTGCCGAACAAGTCATTAATGGCGCAACCATAATGGTTGTAAAGCGATCACGAGGGTCACTAATACTACGCGTTGCCATGATTCCCGGTACTGCACAAGCAAAGCTTGAAAGTAAAGGAATGAAAGCTCGCCCACTTAAACCAGCTTGAAACATTAATTTATCAAGTAAAAATGCTGCACGCGGTAAATAGCCAGATTCTTCTAATACTAAAATGAAGAAGAACAAGATCAGAATTTGTGGCAAGAACACCACTACGCCACCAGCACCCGCGATAATTCCATCAACGACCAAACTATGTAGTAGGGGCTGTGTAATCACACTTCCGATTACTTCACCCAACCAACCGAAGAAACCTTCAATGCCATCCATGAATGGGGCTGCCCACGCAAAAACTGCTTGGAACACAATAAACATCATGAGCGCAAGGCTAAGTAGGCCTAAAACTGGATGCAAGAAAATTCGATCTAGAAAATCAGTACGCTTATCACCCTGCTCAACATAATGAACAACATCTTTAAAAATCATATCGATTTTTTGATGATGAGTTCCAGTTAAACCACTCAATTCGGTTTGTGGCACACTGTATTTTTCTTGATCAAGGGCATGTAATAAATTTTCAATACCCGCATTACGAACAGCAACTGTTTCAACAACGGGCACACCCAAACGTTGAGATAACTTTTGAGTATTAATTTGGATGCCACGACGACGCGCTTCATCCATCATATTCAGTACAAGTAAAATCGGACGGCCTAGCCCGATCATTTCGAGTACTAGTCCTAAATGCAATTTTAAGTTAGTGGCATCAACCACGCACAAAAATGCATCTTGCTGCCCTTCTTCTGCAATCTTACCCAAACAAACGTCACGGGTAATAACTTCATCAGGACTAGTTGCATTTAGACTATATGTACCCGGTAAATCGAGTACACGCACTGCTCGACCTGACGGTAACTGAAAATGACCTACTTTACGCTCAACAGTTACGCCCGCATAGTTTGCAACTTTTTGTCGAGTTCCAGTTAAATGGTTGAAAAGAGAGGTTTTACCACAGTTCGGGTTTCCCACAAGGGCAATACGTAACGCATCACTCATGCGGGTACTCCTTCTTCTACTAGAATTTCAATTTTTTCCGCTTCTGCTTTACGTAAAGCGAAACGAGTAAAGCCAATTTGGATCAAGATCGGATCACCACCAAAAATACCCTTGGTAATCACTTCCACTCGTGTGCCTGGTACAAAGCCCAGACTTTCCAAACGAATTGCGACCAAATCTTGCTGCTCGGACTCTACTTCTATCCGATTCACTTTGGTGATGGTCGCCGCTTGCTTCACTTTTAAAGCTGATAAACGCACCGCATCCGATCCTAAACCTTTTTTTCTAGTATACATATAAATGAGAATAATTACCAAATAAGGTTAAATTTCACTTCTTATTCAGTTTAATCGACAAACCTTAAAGTTTCTTTTAAAGTACAGAGGTTTAGAGGATCTAGTGTATGTTGAATAAAAAACCACGTATTCCAAGCCCAGTTCAAATTCCTGAACATTTAAGCTTTTTACAAGGTTTTCGAGACTATTTAGTTGCACAGACAGTAAGTCCACATACACGAAATGCTTATTTATCTGACCTCATTCAATGCAGTGAACTTCATAAAAAAACAGCTCTTCCACAGTGGACAAGTGATGATATCGCTGATGTTCTAATTGAACTGACAAAAGCAGGGAAAAGTCCCCGCTCGATTGCCCGCTGCTTATCTGCTCTACGCCAGTTTTACAAATTTTTACGTGAACAGAAATTACGAAGCGATAATCCTGTAGCAACTCACCATTCTCCAAAAATTGGACGAGCCTTACCCAAAGATCTATCTGAAGAAGATGTTGAAGCACTGATTCAAGCACCCGACATTAATACGGCACTTGGCTTACGTGATCGAGCAATGTTTGAAGTACTTTACGCCTGCGGTTTACGTGTTTCAGAACTACTTAACTTGCGATTAGAGCTCATTAATTTAAAGCAAGGCTATTTACGTGTTACAGGTAAAGGCAATAAAGAACGTTTGGTTCCGTTAGGACAATTTGCCTGTGAATGGGTAGAACGCTATTTGCATAATGCTCGGCCTCAGCTCTACAAAAGCTCGACTGACTATCTTTTTTTGACCCAACATGGCGGAATTATGAGTCGGCAGAACTTTTGGTATGCTATTAAACGCTACGCGCTTCAAGCCAATATTCAAGCTGAACTTTCACCTCACACCTTACGTCACGCCTTTGCGACACACTTGCTCAATCACGGCGCTGACTTACGTGTAGTGCAAATGTTACTGGGGCATAGCGATTTATCTACAACACAAATCTATACGCATGTTGCACAAGTACGAATGCAACAATTACATGAAAAACATCACCCTAGAGGATGATAAAGCTGTGAAGCTCAAAGTAAATATTTCATATCAATCGTTTGATTTCGTTCACAAAGGTTAAGAAAGTTTTAACAATACACATTAGATTTTTTGTTATGCTTAGCAGCTTCTGACTATAAATACTGATGAAATAAGGGTTATCTATGTCTTTTACCCGCTCTCAAATTTTTCTTGCCTGCGCTCTGGCATCTAGCCTTTTGTTCAGTGCTTGTTCTAAAGAAAACAAACCACAAAAAGAAGATGCGCTCACAGCGACTGCACCTGCTACTGGGGAAGCTTCAACCATTATCGAACGTAATGATAAACAGCGTTTGATCGAAACTTTGCAGAAACAATTTAAGAATGCAAATATCAACGCCAAAATTTTAGATATCAAGCCGACAGAAGTTCCTAATTTGTATTGGGTAAATCTCGAAGGAATGACATCGATTTATACCACCAGTGATGGAAAATATTTAATTCAGGGTGATGTAATCCGATTAGGAGGCAAAGAGCTTCATAATATTGGAGATAATCTTCAAGCTTCAGAAAATAAAAAGCATCTTGCTGCGTTAAAAAATGAAGATCTCATTGTCTATCCTGCAAAAGGTAAGGCTAAACATGTGATTTATGTGTTTACCGATGCAAGTTGTCCTTATTGCCATAAACTACATGAGCACATTCCTGAAATTAATGAAAAGGGTATTGAAGTACGCTATATCGCTTGGCCACGTGGTGAGCAATTTATGCCGACCATGGAAGCTGTATGGTGTAGTGCAGATCGTAAGGCTGCCTTTAGCCAAGCAGTACAAGGTGTCAATATTCCGCCTGCTCAGTGTAAAAACCCTGTTCGTGAACAATATCAACTTGGCTTAAACATGGGTGTAAATGGTACACCTGCTATTTATAGTGTTGATGGCGAGTACTTAGGTGGATATCTAACACCAGATGAATTAATTAAACGTCTTGATAAATAATCTACTTAAAGTTGATGAATGATTAATCATCTATCTCTTACAAAAAGCGCTGCTCTCATTGCAGCGCTTTGTTTTTTCAATAAATAATGCTTTAACTATCTGTGTTTAAAGACTGATCTACTCTTCTTTTCCAAACATCGCACTCTAATTCATTGAACAGGCACTAAAAGCGCTAGAGTCTGGCGTTTTTTTTAGCTATGATCTAGCTTCAACTAAATGATTAAATGATGAATGGAGTGTGACGTGAAACCAGTTCGCCTGGCAATACTCGGTCTAGGAACCGTAGGTGGAGGAGCCCTTAAACTACTACAAGAAAATGCCGCTGAAATTAAACGTCGCACCGGTCGAGAAATTCAAATTACCCACGTTGGAACACGTCGTCCTCGTCCAGATCTAGAATTGGAAGGGATTAAACAAAGCGCCGATTTACTTGACATCGTTCGTCAACCAGACGTTGATGTAGTTGTAGAAGTTATGGGTGGGATCCACCCTGCTTACGAAGTTATCATGGAAGCGATCAAACACGGCAAACAAGTCGTGACTGCAAATAAAGCGTTACTCGCTGAACATGGCAATGAATTATTTAAAGCAGCTGAAGATAATGCTGTACAAATTGCTTATGAAGCAGCAGTTGCTGGCGGTATTCCAATTATTAAAGTCATCCGTGAAGGCCTTGCTGCAAACCATATTGAATGGTTGGCAGGCATCATTAATGGTACAGGCAACTTTATTCTGACTGAAATGCGTGAAAAAGGTCGTGCATTTGATGATGTATTAAAAGAAGCTCAAGAACTTGGTTATGCAGAAGCAGATCCAACTTTTGACGTTGAAGGTATTGATGCTGCGCACAAGCTTACAATTTTAGCATCTTGTGCTTTTGGTATTCCTCTTCAGTTTGATAAGGTCTATACCGAAGGTATCAGTAAAATCACTGCACAAGATGTGAAATATGCAGAAGAACTTGGTTTCCGCATTAAACACCTAGGAATTGCACGTCGCGCTGAAAAGGGTATTGAACTACGTGTTCACCCAACACTTATTCCAGATGAACAGCTTATTGCAAATGTAAACGGCGTTAAAAATGCTGTTTTAGTTCAAGCACATGCTGTAGGCCCAACACTCTATTACGGTGCTGGTGCTGGTGCTGGTCCAACAGCTTCTGCTGTTGTTGCCGATGTAATTGATATTGTTCGTGACATCTCTTATACCGAAGACGGTGCAGGAACAATTCCTCAGTTGGCTTTTGAAGCATTAACAAATGTGCCAATTTTAAGCCGTGAAGAAATGACCACTGGTTATTACATCCGCTTAAATGCAGAAGATCAAACTGGCGTACTTGCAGATGTTACTACCATCTTAAGCCGCGCTGGAATTAGTATTGATGCCATCATGCAACAATCCCGTTTAAAAGACCTTATTCCAATCGTGATTCTGACCGATCCAATCGTTGAATCTAAAATGGATGAGGCTCTTGCACAAATCCAAGCATTACCTGCTATTCGTGGCGAAATCGTAAGAATTCGTTTAGAATCGCTCGATAGTTAATCAGGTTGAGGGAAAGATTCCCTCTCCCGCTTCACCTCTAATTGGAACACCATCATGTCTAATGCCAATCGTTATACTGGTCTTGTAGATCGTTATCGTGACCGTTTGCCAGTTTCGGCAACTACTCGTGCTATCTCTTTGGGTGAAGGCAACACCCCACTCATTAAACTTGAGAATATTCCACGTATTATTGGCAAAGATGTTGAAATTTATGTGAAATATGAGGGTTTAAACCCAACTGGTTCATTTAAAGACCGTGGTATGACCATGGCTGTAACCAAAGCGGTTGAAGAAGGCTCTAAAGCGATTATCTGTGCATCTACGGGTAACACTTCTGCTGCTGCTGCTGCTTATGCTGCACGCGCAGGTATCAAAGCATTTGTTTTGATTCCAGAAGGCAAAATTGCAATGGGTAAAATGGCGCAAGCGATGATGTATGGTGCAATCACTATGCAAATTCGTGGTAACTTCGATGATGGTATGCGTCTTGTAAAAGAAGTTGCTGATCAAGCACCTGTAACAATTGTAAACTCAATCAACCCTTACCGTTTGCAAGGTCAAAAAACCATTGCTTATGAAATCGTTGAAGCTTTAGGCCGCGCACCTGATTATCACTGCTTACCTGTTGGTAATGCAGGTAACATCACTGCTCACTGGATGGGTTATACCGAAGCTGTAGCAAACCAACCTGCTGATCAGTTTGAACAAGTGATTTATGATGCAGCTACTGATCAATTCACTGGTCCAAAACCTGAAGGTTTACCAACAATGGTTGGTTACCAAGCTTCTGGCGCAGCTCCATTCTTACGTGGTGCTCCAGTTGAAAGCCCTGAAACAGTTGCAACTGCAATCCGTATTGGTAATCCACAAAGCTGGAACCATGCAAAAGCTGTAGTACGTGACTCTAAAGGCTGGTTCGATGAACTTCAAGACAGCGAAATTTTAGAAGCTCAACGCTTACTTTCTATGTATGAAGGCGTATTTGTTGAGCCAGCATCTGCTGCTTCTATTGGCGGTGCGATTCGCGATATTAAAGCAGGTAAGATTGCTGAAGGTTCTGTAATTGTATGTACAGTAACTGGTAATGGCTTGAAAGATCCTGACACTGCAATCAAACAATGTGCTGATGCAGTGATGTTGTCAATTGATGCGACAATGAGCCAAGTAAAAGATTCGATTTTATCTAATATGTAAAATCTGAGTTTTCAAAAAACGGCTGTTCAACACAGCCGTTTTTTTATGTCATTTTTATAGCCATAAAAAACGCTTCTTGATAGAAGCGTTTTTAGAATATTTAAATTAAATACGTTTTGGTAAATTACTTAACCAACCTAATAGGTTAGTTGCATCGTTATTACGTGCCTGCGTACTTGGCTCGCCAAGCAATACAATCACTGCTGGACGCGAGTTTACAGTCGTATGCATGACAACACAGCGACCTGCTTCATTGATATAACCTGTTTTAGACAAGTTAATATTCCAACCACCATTACGCACTAGAGCATTCGTATTGTTAGATTTCAACACACGATAACCCAAGTTAAAGTCATAGGTCGGTGTAGTTGAGAATTGGCGAATCAAACCATATTGAGAAGCTGTACTCGCTAAAATCCCTAAGTCACGCGCAGAAGATACATTGCGTGGATCTAAACCAGTTGACTCATAATAATGAGTTGCATTCATACCTAAAGCACGTGCTTTAGCGTTCATTGCCGCTACGAATGCAGGACGACCACCCGGATAAGTACGCGCTAAAGCTGCCGCTGCGGGATTTTCAGACTTCATCAAAGCAAACAACAATACTTCTGCACGGTTCATTTTGTCGCCAACACGAAGTGTTGAACTTGAATTTTTACCGTTTGCCCCAGCAAAATCAATTTGCTCAAGCATAATTTCTTCTGACATGTTCAAACGAGCATCTGCCGTTACCACTGCTGTCATCAACTTGGTAATAGACGCAATTGGCACAGAAGCATTGGTGTTTTTACTAAACAGCACTTCACCCGTTTGCGCATCCATCACTAACGCAGCTCGAGCACTTACGCTCGGCTGAGCATTGTAACCACTCGTATCACGAATTGGAGCAAGCTTAGGAGCAGATGCTATAACTTTAGGTGCATTACTACCACGTAAAGTTGTAGTTACAGATGTTGATCCTTGAATAGTCGGCTCATCATCTTCATCATTCAACAGTTGACTAACATCAGCTGAAGACCAATTTAAATTTGCAGTCCCAGTACTCCCTGAGGACGGGTTATTGACGAGTTCTGCAAAGCTTGTTGAACTCAAACTAAGCAAAATAGACATGCTTAGCACATGTATTAAAGACTTTTTAGAATTTTTCACGGCACAATACTCGACTCAGGGTGATACACATTTGCGCTTACTATAATTATGCCTTACATTTGAGGTATAAGGTATAACGCTTTTACCGACACAATTGTGCACAACTATTCGCTCACTATATAAGAATAGGATTGCTAATTTTGTCATTCCATTGCAAGCTAATTTTGCTTTATGTAACAAAAAACTTGTTTTTTGAAAGAAAGGAGGTCTTCTTGATTACAGTTTTAGTTGTGGATGACCATGAACTTGTACGTACAGGCATTTGCCGTATGTTAGAAGATCATGCCGATGTAGAGGTCATTGGACAAGCCGAATCGGGTGAAGAAGCAATTGCTATTGTTCGTCAGAAACATCCTCAAGTTGTGTTGCTTGATGTCAACATGCCAGGCATCGGGGGTGTAGAAACGACACGTCGTTTACTACAAACCGCACCAGACACAAAAGTTATTGCTGTAAGTGGTTTATCAGAAGAACCGTACCCTTCTCTTCTGCTTAAAGCAGGGGCTAAAGGTTATATCACTAAAGGTGCTCCAATTACCGAAATGGTTCGGGCAATCAACAAAGTCATGCAAGGCGGCAAATACTTCAGTGCCGATATTGCTGAGCAGTTGGCGAGTTCCTATCTATCTGACACGCAACAATCGCCTTTTGACGCTTTATCCGAACGAGAAATGCAAGTTGCAATGATGGTTGTAAATTGTATTAGCGCTCAGGAAATTGCGGACAAACTTTTTGTAAGTGTAAAAACGGTTAATACTTACCGCTACCGTATTTTTGAAAAACTCGCTATCGATAGCGACGTTAAACTCACTCACCTTGCAATCCGTTATGGTTTGATCAAGCCATAATTAAACTTATATGCAATTTCCCTTAAACTCATCCTTGTCCCATACGATTTTTCGTTTGGGCACGTGGTATGGTTTATATCGTCTTATTATTGCGGTTAGCCTCAATATTATTTTGGTTTTAACCGATGCTCAAATCGACAATAGTCTACAACAACCCGCTTTATATTCTTATACCCTGCTCGGCTATTCCATATTAAGCCTTCTTCAGCTTTTGTGTTTTAAGTTTGTTGCAACTCAGGCAACCAAACAGCTTATTTTATTTTTTGTAGTTGATGTTATCTGCCTGAGCTTACTTACATTTTCTGTAGGTGAACCAAATCTACAACTCAGCTTGCTGTATGTTATTGCTATATTTACCTCGGCAATTTTACTCAGCGCAAGAATGTCTTTACTCATTACATTACTTGCTGTCATTGCCGTTATTTACCAACGTTTTGTTGGTAGTTTGTTTGACTACAATAATCTAAATACGATTGGTAATAGTGCCTTATTAGCCTTCTTATTTTTTGTGGTGCATGGCATTGGGCAAATTGCGGTACAGCGCTTTAAACTACTTGAAGCACTGACTTTCCACCAATCCATAGAACTCTATCAACTACAAAATATTAACCGCTATATTTTGGAACAAATTGAAGAAGGCTATTTGGTTTTAGATGAAAACTATGACATTGTTTTAAGTAATCCGGCTGCCTGCTCTCTGTTAGGGATTCCTCCTCAATTTGCTAGTGAAAAATATCCTTTAGCGAAATGGCACCCCGATTTATTTGAAATTCTTAAGTTTGATAACCTGCAAGAAGGCGATCGATTTATTTTTGAGTCTCGGCTGTCGGCGTATTCTATTAATATTAAAGTGCAACATCTTGTGGTGCCGCAACAAGCATTGACACTACTCATCTTACAAGATGCACAGCAAATTAATCAGCAAGCTCAACAACTCAAACTTGCTGCTTTAGGGCAACTTTCAGCCAGCATTGCACATGAAATCCGTAATCCCCTAGCAGCCATTGTTCAGGCAAATGAATTACTTAAAGATAGTGATTTAGAACAGCAAAATACTTTACGTCGTATGATTGGTAAGCAAACAAAGCGCATCGATAGTATTGTTCAAGACACATTAGGACTGGCCAGCAGCGAAAGAACTTACCCAATCCAGATTGAATTAAACAATTTCATAAAGACGTTATTAGACGAAGATCTTTTAGATGTTAAACATTCTATACAGCTTAAAATTTCCGATTCATCCTTAAAATTATTATTTGACGAAAAACAACTTAGGCAGGTACTCATTAATCTTGTCAGAAATGCTTTGCGACATAATGCACCCGATTCACCCTATGTTCTGATCAACATTCACTCACAAACAAATAAAATTTATATTGATGTGATCGATTACGGCGAAGGGGTTTCAAAACGTGATATATCTCAATTATTTAAACCATTTTTTAGTACCGAAATTAATGGAACTGGTTTAGGATTATATTTGTCTCATAGTTTTTGTGAGGCAAACCATGCGAAGCTCACTTATGTAGAGCAAAAACAAGGGGCATGCTTCCGAATGGAATGCCCAATAATATATTGATTTTTTTATTAGGTTTTTGGGGAAATGGCAGAACAGCAACCACTGGTTTTGCTTGTAGACGATGAAGAAGATTTGTGCCTTTTAATGCAAATGACTCTTGCACGAATGGGGATTAAAACACATCTTGCTTATCGGGTTGAACAGGCCAAACAACTCTTTACTCAGTTTCATTACGATGCATGCTTAACCGATTTAAACCTACCCGATGGTAGCGGTTTAGAATTGGTTAAACACGTATCTCAAACTTACCCACACACACCCATTGCAGTCTTAACTGCATACGGCAATATGGATATTGCAATTGCAGCGTTAAAGGCAGGAGCTTTTGACTTTGTAAGTAAACCTATTAACCAAATTCATTTAGATCAGTTATTAAAAAAGGCGCTAAATCAGCCAAAACCAGAGCATGAGTTTGGTGAAACAACTTTGGAAAATGACCTATTAATTGGTCGTTCTCCCCCAATACAAAACTTACGAACAGCTATTAAAAAAATAGCCCGCTCTCAAGCTCCTGTGTTTGTTACAGGCGAGTCTGGTACAGGTAAAGAGGTTGTTGCTAATCTTATTCACCGCTTGAGTAATCGCAGCGAAGGCCCCTTTATTGCGATTAACTGTGGAGCCATCCCAAGCGAGCTCATGGAAAGTGAACTTTTTGGGCATAAAAAAGGGAGCTTTACTGGAGCGACTCAAGATAAACAAGGTCTTATTTTATCGGCACACGGCGGTAGTTTATTTTTAGATGAAATTGCCGAATTGCCATTAAGTATGCAAGTTAAATTGCTTCGGGCCGTGCAAGAGAAAAAAATTCGTCCAGTAGGTTCAGATCAGGAAATTGATGTTGATTTTCGAGTAATCAGTGCCAGCCACCAAGATTTAGATTTGTTAGTCCGACAAGGTAAATTCCGTCAGGACTTATTTTTCCGTATTCATGTGATGGATATCATGTTGCCGCCACTACGTGAGCGCGGTGGCGATATTTTGTTATTGGCCAATCATTTTATTCAAAAAGTTTGTTTGGAATGGGAAATTCCAAGCAAACAATTAACTACAACTGGTGAAACTTATTTATTGCAGCAAGATTTCCCAGGTAATGTTCGTGAATTAAGAAATATGATTGAACGAGCTATTACCTTAAGTGATGATGAATTTATTGATTTAACACACCTAGCACCTCTTCTCAGAGGCAGTAGTGTTAACTCTCAAATCACCACCCAACCATTGAATGACACCTCAACTGCGATTGCCCAAACTCGACCAAAACTACCAATGGAAGGTTTAGAACGCTACTTAGAAAATATTGAAAAAGATCTTCTATTGAACGCATTGGACATGACACATTGGAACCGAACATTAGCAGCTAAAAAACTAGGAATGACCTTTCGTTCTTTACGCTATCGACTGAAAAAGTTTGGCTTAGATACCGAATTGGGAGAAGAAGTATAAAACTACTTTTTCTTTAGAAATAAATCTGCAACGCGATCTAAATAGACGTCTTCTTTCATTTCTGGGGGCATAGGATAGGTCTGATTAGGCTGAATACCTTGCCCTTCAATCATATTGCCATTTGGCGTGTAATAGTGTGAGACCGTCATTTGTAGTGCCGCACCACTTGGCAAAGGAAATAGCTTTTGCACTACGCCTTTTCCATAACTTTTTTCACCCATGACCCATGCACGCTGGTGTTCTTTCATGGCCGCAGTAAAAACTTCGGCTGCCGATGCAGAGCGATGATTAATTAATATACCTAATTTGATATTCTGAAATTCATTGCCGGGCAAAGCCTGAAATTGCTGGTTACCTTCCGAGCGGCTTTTGGTTGAAACAATAATTCCATTATTTAAAAATAAATCTGCTGACTCAACTGCTGCTGATAACAATCCACCCGGATTATTTCGTAAATCGATTAAAACGGCTTTTAAACGCGGTGAACTATTTTCTTCAATTAACCGTTTAATTTCATTAGCAGTGTCTTGCTGGAATACTCTAATTTTTAGCACTAAAACCTGATTATGTAGCATTACAGGTTCGATATCGGTTTCTATTTTTTTATTACGAACTAAGTTAATGTTTCCACTTAACTCTTCTGCTTGTACTTGAAGCGTACTTCCGATAGAACCATAAAGC
Source organism: Acinetobacter sp. NIPH 542 (assembly GCF_000369825.1). NCBI lineage: Bacteria > Pseudomonadati > Pseudomonadota > Gammaproteobacteria > Moraxellales > Moraxellaceae > Acinetobacter > Acinetobacter sp. NIPH 542. The sequence continues at coordinate 80,260 of NZ_KB850205.1, read as the reverse complement.
AGTCCGAGCACCTGATCTTGATTTAAGTTTTTTAAGTCTTGATTATCAATCTTGAGAATCGTCTGACCATTTCTCAAGCCTAATTTATATGAGTCTGAACCTGTTTTAAGATCACGAATTATCCATTTATGGAGATGTAATTCAGGGCTTAACGCAAAATCAACCGAGGCAAGGTCACCTTCGGTATATTGAATGAGTTGACGATATTCTTCTGCCGACAAATAACGTGAATAACGATCTAGCCCACTCACTAACCCTTTAATGGCTTGTTGAAATAAGGCATCGTCAGACTTCACATCGACATAGTTATCTCGAACGATTCCATAAATTTGTACAAACTGTTGAATCGATTCGATCGGCACCTCTGCATAGCTATGTTCTGGTTCTTCTGAATCAGAATGCAAAGGTGACAATTTCTCTTTTACAACTGGCGCCGCAAAAGCAAATTGGCTGCAACACAGCAACATACTTACAATAAGTTTTTTATATTTAATGTGTTGCAGCATCCAATCACCTTTGGTTTATGCAGATAATGTAATCAGGTTACGTCCTTGCATTTCGGCAGGAACAGGAATCTGCATTAAATTGAGAATCGTTGGTGCTACATCGGCAAGCACACCACCTTCTGCAATTGTTGCTTGTGTTGGGCCAACATAGATAAACGGTACAAGTTCCGTTGTATGTTGAGTATGAACTTGACCACTCTCGTAGTCTTGCATCTGTTCAACGTTACCATGGTCAGCAGTAATCAACATATGGCCTTTTTTCGCCATAACTGCCTCATAGACACGACCTAAACAAGTATCAACCGCTTCAACTGCTTTAACTGCCGCATCAAAAATACCTGTATGGCCTACCATATCACCATTGGCATAGTTCACAACCAATAAATCGTATTCACCAGAATTAATAGCTTTAACCAATTCATCAGTTACTTCATAAGCACTCATTTCAGGCTTAAGATCATATGTCGCAACGTTTGGAGATGGAATTAAAATACGTTTCTCACCTGGATATTCATCTTCACGCCCACCACTAAAGAAGAATGTGACATGAGCATATTTTTCAGTTTCGGCAATGCGTAACTGAGTTTTTCCAAGAGAAGATAAATATTCACCCAATGAATTTTTGAGAGCTTCTGGCATATATGCAACTGGCGCATCAATGCTAGCTTGATAACGCGTAAGCATCACAAATTTAGAAAGATTTGGAACAACTTTACGTTCAAAGCCAGCAAAATCTTTTTCTACAAATGCGCGAGTAATTTCACGAGCTCGGTCAGCACGGAAATTCATAAATACAACGCTATCACCGTCTTGGACTTTAGCAATATCACCAATACGAGTCGCTTTTATAAACTCATCGTTTTCATTGGCTGCATAAGCTAACTCTAATCCTTCTACTGCTGTTTGTGCAGTACGAAGTGCTTCGCCTTCAGTTAACAAGCGATAAGCTTGTTCAACGCGATCCCAACGGTTGTCGCGGTCCATTGCAAAGTAGCGGCCAATCATGGTCGCGATACGGCCTTGACCTGGATATTGAGCAAATAATGCATCTAATTTTTCTAAAGATGGCTGAGCACTACGTGGAGGTGTATCACGACCATCTAGGAAAGCATGTAAATAAACTTTTGCACCGCGTTTTAATGCAAGCTCACACATCGCCACAATATGGTCTTCATGTGAATGGACGCCACCTTCTGAGAGCAAGCCCATAATATGAACAGCACCATTAGCAGCTTTGGCTTTTTCAACAGCGTCGATCAACACTTCATGTTTAAAAAAGTCGCCAGTACGAATATCTTTAGTAATACGGGTAAAGTCTTGATATAACACACGGCCTGCGCCAAGGTTCATATGACCAACTTCAGAGTTACCCATTTGTCCATCAGGTAAACCAACATCTTCGCCAGAACCAGAAATTAGACTATTTGGATGCTTTGCGGTCATTGCTGCCAAATTCGGTGTTTTTGCTGCAAGGAAGGCATTATCTTCAGTCGCTTCACGGTGACCAACACCATCCATAATGACCAGAACGTGAGGGATCTTGCCAGCAGTTGCATCCGTCATAATCTATTTCTCTTTTGTCTACAATTTCGTCACAATATCTTACCGAATTTTCGGTCAAGACTCTATTTTTTCCTATGGCTTTCACCAATATCTACGATTGATGAAAACCATAAATTTCAATTATTACTAGCGAGCGCGGTAAAGCAAATAACTTCCGGCACCAAACATTAACAAGATAGGTACGAGTACGAACCACGCAGGAGATGGGGCATAAACCAAGCTGGCATAACCCAAGAAATCCTGCAAATAATAGAAACTCAAACCAATAAACAATGCGATCACCAAACGGAAACCCATCGATTGTTGGCGTAATGGCCCAAAAATAAATGAACATGCCACGAGAACCAGAGCAATCAACGAAAATGGCGAGGCAACTTTTTGCCAGAAAGCCAATTGATAGGTCTTTGGAACCTGACTATATTCATCCATATAGCGCATGAAACTGATGAGCTGGCTTGGCGATAAATCTTCAGGATCTAAAGTCACCATGTGCACATATTTAGGCTTTAATGCTAAAGAAAGCGATTGTTCGTCATGGTCGGTTTTGATGGCATTTCCTGCCGCCAAAATATCCATTTGTTGGGCTTTCTTCAAAGCCCATTGACCATCTTTTACGAACTGGCCTTGCTGAGCATTGATTAATGATTGCAAGTAATAGTTCTGGTCAAAATCGACTACTTGAATATCTTTTAAATTGCCTTGAGAGTTAGCATAGTCGATATAGATAAATCGCTGCCCTTCACGTGACCAATAACCTTTCACTTCGCCTAAAGCAGCTACAGAGCGGTGACTTTTAACACTTGCTGCTTTTTCATTAGTATATGGAATAACCCATTCACTTAAGGCAAAAGACAAAATAATAAGCAGTAAAGCTGAGCGCATCACCCAACCAACAATACGCCATAAGCTAATACCAGCAGAACGCATAACAATAAGTTCACTGCTGGTTGCTAGTGACCCTAAACCAATTACAGCACCAATCAAGGCAGAAATAGGCAAAATTTCATATAGATAACGAGGAGCGCCCCATAACACATAGATGAGAGCTTGCCATGCGTTGTAGTCTGGTTTGAGCTCACCCAACTCGCCCAGATACGTAAATAAGATCTGTAAAATCGACAAAACAACTGTGGTGCCAAACATTGCAAGCGCAGTGGTTTTCGTCACATATTTGGCGACTATTCGACGTGCTAACATTATAATTTCACTCGCTTGATCTGTTTCTTGATTTTTGGTGCCAACTTTTGTTTACGTGAAAATAAGGCTGCTGCAACCCCATAAACCACCAACACGGCAGGATAAGCCCAAATATCGAGTTCTTCTTTACTGATACGAGTCTTGATTGCAATCATTAATACAATCAGACTGGAAAAAATAAAAATCGCCGGAATAAGACGGTAATAACGACCTTGTCGTGGACTCACCTCCGACAATGCCACAGAAAGCATTAAAGCAATAATAATGGTGAATGGTCCAAACAAACGCCATCCCAACTCACTTCTTATGACTGGATCATTTGTTTTTGAAAAGAGTTTAGTCGTTGATAATGCTTCTACATCGCCACTTTCAAACTTAACATCTTTATCATTTTCTAAACGTAGACGATAAGACTGAAACTCTGCTTGCGTATATTTTGGTTGTCCCGGAAATATTTCATAACGACGGCCTTGCACCAGATCAACGACATTGGCTGTGTCATTTGCAACTTCTACACGAGTCGCTTCTTTTGCCAAGATCATGACATCTGGCTTATCTTCTTTGGTCGCACGTTGATAAAAGAAAATGTCCTTCAAATTCTTTCGGTCTTCTGACAATGAACCTGCATAAATCGTATAGGGTCCAGAAGAAATAAATTCTCTTGGACGAACCAAATCGAAGCCCGTCCGAACCGCTTGGGTGGTGGTTAATTTTTCAAACTCACGCAGTCCCCACGGCGTCATCCAGAGCATAAGCACAGACTGACAAACCATATAAACAAGCGTCATTGGAATGAGTAATCGTGCTAATTGATGACGGCTCACACCACTACCGTTCAGTACTGCCATTTCATGGTCAACATATAAACGACCAAACACCAACATTAAACCAATGAAAAAACCCAGTGGTAAAATGAGGGTTAGAAATTCAGGTAAACGATATCCAATGATGCTAAACAAGATACTGGCATCTAAACGCCCCTGCGCCGCCACACCAAAGTATTTGATCAGACGACCACCCATCATGATTAAGGTCAATAAAGAAATGACCACCAATGAGGTAGAGACAACTTGCTTGACGAGATAACGCCGAATAATCAAAGTAATACTTCCAAAAGGCTAATCGGGACGACTGCTAGTTTACCCGAATGTTAAAAATATAAAACCGCACATTGCAACGCTATGCTTGAAAGTGTTTCAATGTTTTAATTCATCATAACTTTCTATAGGCAATCACGACAGCCATGAAATTTACAACTTATACAACTTTTCCCGAACAGACATCTAATGAATCTTTGTGGGTTTTAGTTGATTCAGAACAGCTACAAAGCAACGTCAACACATATCAAATCAATAACCTAGAAAGCGTTCTGAACGCTACCCAATTTAAAGGTAACTTCAATGAAACTCTGCCTTTATTTGGTCAGATTTCAAATCAGCCTCACAGCCAATTACTTGGCTTAGGAAAAACAGCTGAACTTCAGGCAGTCAAGCTCGCTAAACTTGCCCAAACGATTATCAAATCGACACAAAATAAATTTAAGCATATCGCAATTGATATTGCTGCTTTACCTGTCGAGCACCATTATTTATTTGCTTTAAGCTTAACTCAAGCAGCTTATGGTTATGATGAGTTTAAATCGAAAAAAAATGAATTTGTGTTACAACAGGTTGATTTAATTAGTTCAACAACTAGCCTAGATGAAAAACAACTGGCTTTAGTACATGCAGTACAGTCTGGTCAGTCTTATGCACGTGATCTTGGCAACCGTCCGGGCAATATTTGTTTCCCAGAATATTTGGCAGAACAAGCTCTAGCTTTAGCCGCAGAATTCCCTGACTTACTTAAAGTAACTGTTTTAAATGAGCAACAAATGGCTGATTTAGGCATGTATGCTTTTCTTGCAGTCAGCAAAGGATCTGAACGTCCAGGCCGTATTGTAACGCTCGAATATCAAGCACAGATTGATCAAGCTCCGGTTGTTTTAGTGGGTAAAGGCGTAACTTTTGATACAGGCGGTATTTCATTAAAACCAGGCCTTGGCATGGATGAAATGAAATTCGATATGTGTGGCGCAGCATCTGTACTTGGTACAATTCGTGCCCTATGCGAAGCGAAACTTCCTATTCATGTAGTTGGTGCAATTGCAGCAGCAGAAAATATGCCTTCTGGTAAAGCAACTCGTCCAGGTGACATTGTGACCACCATGAGCGGTCAAACTGTTGAAATTCTAAATACAGATGCTGAAGGCCGTTTAGTATTGTGTGACACATTGACCTATATTAAACGCTTTAATCCAGCAGTAGTGGTTGATATCGCAACATTAACTGGTGCATGTGTAGTCGCTTTAGGCAAAGTACTCAGTGGGTTGTTCTCACCAGATGATGCTTTGGCAGCAGAGCTCCAACAAGCTGGCGAACAATCACTTGACCGTGTATGGCGTATGCCAGTCATTGATGATTATCAAGAGTTACTTGATTCACCATTTGCGGATATTGCAAACATCGGTGGTCCATATGGCGGCGCGATTACAGCTGCATGTTTCCTTGAGCGCTTTACACGTGAATATCGTTGGGCTCATTTAGATGTAGCAGGAACAGCATGGTTATCGGGTCCAGCTAAAGGTGCAACCGGTCGTCCAGTACCATTACTCATGCAATTTTTAGCGAATCGTGTAAATACGAATGGCTAAAGTTAGTTTTTATCTGTTTGAAACCAGCGAAGAACGGCAAGTCGATAGTGCTTGCCGTTTATGTCGAAAAATATTACAGAAGCATCCTAAAATCTGGTGGTATTGCCCAGATGTGCAGCTACAACAGATGCTCGATGAAAGATTATGGGATTTCGACCCTGTCAGTTTCATTGCGCATGGCATTGACCAGACTGATGCTGCTGTATGCATTTCGGCTAAACAACCGCTTGAACAAGGCCTATTAGTATTTAATTTTAACAATCATGCACTTGAACAAGTTGATCATTTTAGCCACATTATAGAAATTGTTGAAAATAATGAAACAGCCAAGCAAATTGGTCGAGAAAAATTTAAAATGTATCGCCGTTTGGGTATAGAACCGCGGACCTTTAAATTATAACGCGCTAAAATGTAAATACTGTTGATCAAGGAGAAACATGGTGGCATTAAATGTCGGGCAAGATTTTAAAAAAAGATGGTTAAATGCGCCTGAAGCTGTCCGTCATACCTATCAACAGGATCTGGCACGTATTTGTGACTTACTAGAGCCTCAAACGCCTATTCAGCTTTGGGTTTTAAATGATGAAAAAGCGCAATTAGAATCACAGCAAAAAATTGAACAAGCCTACGCAGATCTTAAAGCGGAGCTCATGGAGCAAGCACGTATTCGTCGTCAACTTGCTTTAGAAAAATCGCTTGCTGACAAACGTGCATCAGAAGCTGCTTATGCTGCGGAGTTGCAAGCAGACGAAGTTCGAAAATTTAATGAACAGACTGAAACATTACACACATTACGTAGTCATTTAGAACAAGAGGTTGCAGAGCAAACTGCGCGTTATCAGAAAAACCCTGAAACACCAGCAGTCAATTACTCTGCTGGCGTAAAACTTAGTATTACCGATGATCAAATCTTATCTGAGCTTGAAAGTTTACGCATTCGTTTAGAACTTGAAGCTGAGAGCTTAATTGAACAGTCTGTAACAGCTTTCCGAGCCAAGCTAAATTCGGCAGCTCAAGAAGAAATTGAATACATTTTAAAGAATTCTAAGTTTTCTGATGAAAAAATAGAAAAGTAAAGTTTTTAAGACTCTCTTTGTCATAAAAATGACATTTAATTGTCACAGAATAGTCATGCACAATATTCTTTTAGTTCAAATAATTATTAGAATACCGCATGGTTATTTATGAAAATTAATGAGGGTAAAAATGGACATTCCGCATCAGATTTCAATGCAACTTGAGCAGCTTAATCAGGGTGAACAATGGACATTTTCAGCACAAGAACTTTATATGAGTCATAACGACTTTAACTCTTTATCTATCTTACTCACACGAGAGTCAGAAAAAGGCGAATTTTCAATTACACGCACCCAACATAATAAACCATGGGTCGGCACAAACTCGGTTACGCTAACCAAGCAATAAGTTTTCAAAATAAAAAAACCGGAACAAGTGTCCGGTTTTTTTATTTTAACAATTCAGCTTTTTATTTTAAAAAACCATTCTCAGCTAAAAAAGCCATACTAATATTTGACTCTGTTTTTTGTTCAGCAGCCTTGTCACCTAGCAATAAACGCTCGATATAGCGCGCCAAAACATCGACTTCAAGGTTTACTTTGCTACCAACTTGCCATGTTCCAATGTTAGTACGCTCTGCTGTATGCGGAATTAAGTTTAAGCTTAAAATATTTCCACGTAAGTGGTTAATCGTTAAGCTAATCCCATCTACGGTCACAGAACCTTTTTCGGCTAAATATTTAGCAAGTTCTGCGGGTGCTGTAACTTCATAATAGATTGAGCGAGCATCTTCACGTACTACAGTAATTTCACCCACACCATCAACATGGCCACTCACAATGTGTCCACCAAAGCGTGTTGTCGGTAACATTGCCTTTTCAACATTGACACGTTGCCCAACTTTCCAGTTACCCAAAGTTGTTCGATTCAAGCTTTCACGAGAAACATCCGCTGCATACCAATTATCGCCCCATTCAATCACAGTGAGACAGATTCCATTGGTCGCAATTGAGTCTCCCAAATGTACATCGGACATATCCAGATCAGTCTGAATACGTAAACGCACATCACCACCTACGCTTTGCAGGCTTTCGACTTTTCCTAAACTTTCAATAATGCCTGTAAACATGGCTCAATCTCCAAATCTTTTTACACTGCTTAAATTGCAGCGCTTACCAAAGTGCGAGCTGTGTACTATTACCTGAGGTATCTACACCACCTAGCTCGGCGAAGTGGTAAAGCTGGCCTAATAACTGACGTAATGGTGGTCCTGACTTAGCATGAGTATCAGTAATCACAATAAACTCAAGTACGCGTGCACGTTCAGACTGTCGCTGTTTACTTACTCGATAGCGTGGAACATCTTGTGTTAACAGGGTCACTTTGCCGCGCTCCAGATTAGCCATAAGCAAATCTTTAGGCTCGATATTACCATCAGTTGAATAACTGGTCAGAATATAGCGGGCATTGATGGTTGAAAGTAACTTTTCATACGCATCTTTCGCATATTTAGAAGAATTATATGGACTTGGACGTTCTTTACGCCAAGCTCTATCAATTCCACTCTTATAACCTTTAGTATCTGGTGATGGTAAATCGACCTGATCCCATAAAGTTAATGCATTTAAAACATGATAATTACTGCTATATGCGTGCTGATTATAGGGTGGATCAAGATAGGCAACATCGACTTCAAAACCACTCATTTGATTTGCGAGATGCTGTGAATCTACACACCACATTTCAGCAGCAGGACGCTTACGGTCACCAATCTCGCAAAAACGGCTTGGTGTTAACCAAAGCAATGACTCAATTCGTTCCAATGCAGTTTGTGTACGTCCGCCCCACCCTTGGTGGAAACTTTTAAATACACCGCTGGTGTTACTGACAAAACTTGCTGAATAGAGTAATGGTGCAAGCAAAGCACTCATCTCTACATCATTAATTGCACCTTGCGCCTGCCATGTTGCAATCTGCTGGCGAATCGCATCAATACGCATACCATTACGGCGTTTAAAGAACAAACGGTCACGGGTTGGATCGTATACATCATCGTTACGTGGACAAAGGTTATGCGTAACCCAACCTTTAACTTCAGGTAAACGATTTAAATAGTCGATTGCCTTCTGATAACCACCCAGCTCTTTAAAAGCAGGTGCATCGGTACAAGCTAAAATCGCATGATTTAAAGCATGGCTATAAGGTTCCCAGTCATTTGCAATCACACGGTAACCATTTTGACGTGCTAAACGAGACACCACACCACTGCCGGCAAAGAAATCGGCAAAAATCGGAGGATTCTTTTTCTTGCTATTCAGTGTCCCTGTAATTTCAAGGGCTTCTAAAATTAGATGGAGCAATCGGCGCTTGTTACCTAGATAAGGAACAAGCTGATGGAAAAGATATTCGTCTGTCGTACGGGCCGCATGACGACGTTTGTGATAAACCGAAGGCTCTGAATTCATACTTTCTCTTGCGTAGGGATTAACCTTAAGCGTATATCTTGATCAAGTTGTGTCACATCAAGAAGTGTAAAACGAAGTTGTTGTGCCATATATTCAAACTCTGCATTGAACATGGCTCTTGCACTTTTCCCCAAAAATGTCGGGGCAATATAACTGATCAACTCATCTACCAAACCTTCTTGTAAAAAGGCAGTAGATAATGTCGCACCGGCTTCCACCAATACATCATAAATTTGATGTTGCTTAGATAGGGTCTGTAACAGCATTTTTAAAGGCTGAATTTCTAATTGTATCACGCCTAAATCGGCAAGTTCTTGACGATATGGTCCCATGACCATCACAGTTTCAGGGTTTTCTAAAATTTTAGCATTAAGTGGCAAACGCCCCTGACGATCTAAAACAACCCGTTTTGGTTGAGCAACTGTCTCAATGTCAATCTGATCGAGTGAGCGCACATTAAGCTGACAATCATCTGCAATCACAGTTTCAATACCTGTAATCACTGCTCCTGAAATAGCACGCCAATGCTGGACATCCTGACGGGCAGCAGAACCCGTAATCCACTTCGATTCACCAGATGCCATTGCCGTACGTCCATCTAGACTTGAAGCTACTTTTAAGCGTACATAAGGTATGCCCGTAGACATTGCCTTTAAGAAACCTTGATTTAATTTTTCTGCTAAATCTTCACAAATGCCAACTTCTACTTCAATTCCGGCATTTTTCAAAATCTGAACGCCCTTACCCGCAACGAGCGGATTTGGATCAGGACATGCCACAACCACCCTTTTAACCTGAGCCTTAACCAGTGCTTCAGCACAAGGAGGAGTTCTACCATAATGCGCACATGGCTCAAGCGTGACATAGGCTGTTGCACCTTGTGCTTGTTCAGCTGCCTGACGTAAAGCAAAGACCTCTGCGTGTGGTTGACCCGCTTTAGGATGGAAGCCTTCACCAATTAACTGATCATCTTTGACAATGACACAACCAACATTTGGATTAGGCTTAGTCGAATATAGACCTCGTTTGGCAAGTTCAATGGCTTGCTGCATCCAATATTGATCTTGTTTCAACTCAGACATAAAAATCTCAAATAGTTATTGTTCACGTTGTTGCATTTGCTCAATTTGACGGCGAAACGCCTCAACATCCTGAAAATCTTGATATACAGAAGCAAATCGGACATAAGCGACATGGTCAAGGGCAAATAGAGATTGCATGACGATTTCACCAATTGTTCTAGATTTTACGTCACGCTCACCTAAACGGCGAATCTGCAACTGAATATCACTTAAAACTGTTTCGATCTGCTCTTGTGTGACCGGACGTTTTTGCAGAGCATGCATTAACGAACGACGTAATTTGGCCTCATCGAAAGGTTCATTTTTTCCATTCGATTTGATCACACGGGGCATTACCACTTCATAGCTTTCAAAAGTGGTAAAACGTTCACCGCAACTTACACACTCACGACGTCGACGAATCTGACAGCCTTCGGCGGCTAAACGTGAATCGATGACTTTACTATCTGCGGCGTTGCAAAATGGACAATGCATAGCGGATTTATAGGGTCGATTACTTTGACCTAGTGTAGCAAAATTTCTACACTTACAGAACCAGCATTCTATAAGACAAAAGAACAGTCCTGAGCAAGATCAAAGTATCACTTTGATCACAGCGCAAGACTGTTCTTTTAAGACAGCAGATATATTAATGATGATTATTCAATACGTTCGCCATGTTGGCTTAAATCCAGACCCATGCGCTCATCATCAGCGTTCACACGGATACCAATCACAAGATCAATCACTTTAAGAATAACGAAAGTCGCGATACCACTGTAAACCATGGTTGCCAATACGCCTTCAACTTGTACCCATAATTGACCAGCGAATGTTGGAGCTAAGGTAACGTTAGCTGCTTTGATAATTTCTTCACTGTAGAATACGCCAGTTAAAATCGCACCGACAATACCCCCTACCGCATGCAAACCAAACGCATCCAAAGCATCATCGGCTTTAAGTAAGCGTTTAAGTGCTGTAATACCCCAGAAGCACACTACGCCACCAATAAGGCCCATCACTAAAGCACCGCCTACCCCGACAAAACCTGCTGCTGGTGTAATCACAACCAAACCAGCTACCGCACCAGAAGCACCACCTAATACAGATGCTTTGCCACGGATCATGCGTTCAACAACCAACCAAGAGAATGCTGCAGCAGCGGCAGCAACTTGAGTCACTAAAATTGCCATACTTGCACGAGCACCCGCGCCTAATGCACTACCACCGTTGAAGCCGAACCAACCCACCCAAAGTAAGCTTGCACCAACAACAGTTAGAGTCAGGTTATGTGGAGCCATAGATTCACGGCCTAGGCCAATACGTTTTCCAAGCATGTAAGCAGCAACGAGACCTGCAACACCTGAGTTGATGTGTACAACTGTACCACCAGCAAAATCTAATGCGCCTGCTTTAAACAACCAGCCATCTGTTGCCCAAACCCAGTGAGTAATTGGTGCATAAACAACAAGTACCCAAATTGCAATGAATGCCATGAAAGCTGAATATTTCATACGGTCTGCAATAGAACCACTCAGAATTGCAACTGTAATGATGGCAAAAGTCATTTGGAAAATAACAAAGAGACTTTCAGGAATTGTTCCGCTCAATGCATCAAACGCGACTCCGTTTAGCATTGCTTTAGACAAATCACCAAAAAATGCACCTGTGCCAGAGAACGCGATTGAATACCCTGCAATCACCCACAGCAAACTTACTAAAATTGCAGCGGAAAGGCTGAACATCATAGTACTTAATACATTTTTCTTACGTACCATACCGCCGTAGAATAGTGCCAAACCAGGAATGGTCATTAATAAAACCAAAGCTGTTGAAACTAAAATCCAAGATGTATCGCCTGTATCAAGTTTTGGTGTTGGTGCTGGAGCTGCTGGAGTTTCAGCAACTGGTGCTTCTGCAGTGGTTGCAGTAGCTGGAGATGTTGATGTAGCCGCAACTTCCGATGTAGGCGTTGTTACAGCATCTTCTGCCCAAACGGCAGTACCACCCAAAAGAGCGCCTGATAGACTCAGCGCCATAAGCATTTTTTTCATTCGTGTCCCCCAACCTCATTTGCGAGTTATTTTCTACTCAGCAAGCTTTGTGCCAATTAGACAGCATCTGGTCCAGTTTCACCCGTACGGATACGGATAACTTGTTCCAGGTTAGTCACAAAAATCTTACCATCGCCGATTTTTCCAGTGCTTGCTACACGAGTAATTGATTCAATTACCGCGTCAACCATTTCATCACTAATCGCAATTTCGATTTTTACTTTAGGTAAGAAATCAACCACATACTCTGCGCCACGGTAGAGTTCTGTATGTCCTTTTTGACGACCAAAACCTTTAACTTCAGTTACGGTAATCCCTTGTACACCAATGTCAGAGAGCGCTTCACGCACATCATCCAATTTAAACGGTTTTACAATTGCAGTTACAAGCTTCATGTTTGTTTCCTTCGGCTTCTTTTCACCAGTAAGGTTTTATGTTCAATTTTCATGCCAATATTTCAAAGGTTGAGGGAAATGAATCTATTGCATGAACTTTCTTTATAACCTATTTAGTGATCAAGATGTAGATGAGCTATTAAAAATAAAATGAATTTTCAGTATCGTTGAGTGCTTATTTAATGTTCTATTTGTACTAAAAGAATTGAAACCTATATCCCAAGTTCAAGCAGTGTTAAACTGTAAACCATAAGGTAATACAACACTTTGGATATTTTATGCTAGAAACATTACTACAGGCCATTTTGGAACAAATTGATGAGCCTAAAAAAGATTTGGAAAAAAATTTACGTGCATTATTAAATGAAGCAGTCGAAAAGTTGGATCTTGTGTCCAAACAAGAAATTGACCGTCAAAAGACTGCACTTCAATCTGCCACTCAACGTTTAGAAGAGCTACAAAAACAAGTAAGTCTGTTAGAAGAAACTTTAAAGAATAAAAAATAAGCACCAACGTAGCGCACTTATACTTTACAACGATTAAAAATGAAGCACCATAATGGAACAATAAGATGTCTTTTTCTAAAATTTATACACGGGGACTTTTGGGTTTGCATGCACCTCTAATTGAAGTTGAGGTACATGTGAGTCAAGGCTTACCTTCTCTTACCATTGTCGGACTAGCAGAGGCGGCAGTTAGAGAGAGTAAAGACCGAGTTCGCTCAGCCATTATTAATAGTGGATTTCAATTTCCAACTAAACGGCTGACCATTAATCTTGCACCAGCAGATTTGCCCAAAGACGGGTCACGTCTGGATTTACCAATTGCTGTAGGCATTTTAATTGCCTCTGGTCAGCTTCCCGAAAACTGTGCCGAAGATTTTGAATTAATTGGTGAATTAGCGCTAGATGGTCATGTAAGACCAGTGTCAGGTACTTTAACTTTGGCAATGGCCTGTCAACAGGCCAAGCATAAAATGCTTTTACCTCTCGATAATAGTCAAGATATTAACCATTTACCGGACCTTGAGTGTTATCCGGTGAGCCATTTAAAAGAAGTCTGTGAACATTTTCTGGGCACGAAATCTCTATCTTCGATTGAACCTTCAACAACATCAAATCAAATGCCTTATAAATTTGATTTGGCAGATGTAAAAGGTCAGCTACGCCCACGTCGCGCACTAGAAATAGCCGCAGCAGGGGGACATTCTCTGCTCTTTAAAGGACCACCGGGCACAGGTAAGACTTTACTCGCTTCACGCCTTCCTTCAATTTTGCCACCTCTTTCTAATCAAGAAACACTTGAAGTTGCGAGTATTTACTCGATTTCGAATACACCGCATACGTTTGGACAGCGTCCTTTTCGTGCGCCCCACCATACCGCATCAGCAATTGCACTGGTTGGGGGCGGATGTGATTTACAAACAACTATGCGACATTACAAACAACTATGCGACAAAGTACTCTGTAATAATGTGTTTTGAAGCGTTAAAGCGTAATTTTGAGAGATTGATATTAAGTTTTAAGACAAAAGAAATCTTATCTAACTAAAATTAATGTTTTTCTAATTTAGAAATTATAATAAATTCTGAAAGTTGTATATCAAGGGCTTTTAGCCAGTCATGTAATTCAATTACATCCAATCTACGATCTAAATTTTCTACTTTAGCAACATACGACTGATGTTTTTTTAGAAATGAAGCTACTTCTACCTGAGTTATATTTTTTTCCTCACGTAAAGATATTAAACATTGTATTAGACCAATATATCTAGGGTCATGTATTGAGCTCATAACCGAAGATGGTGTACTATTTTAAAAAATATCCCAAAATAGGATATTGATTGTTACTTGATGGTAGAAATGACGAAAAGACAAATTCTGCAAAGATTGTTTTTACGTTTCCTTATGAAAAATTCTTTTCATAAATTGGCGTTTACAGAAATATGGTCATTATTTGTAGGCCAAAACAGCTATTTAAATAACGATGAAAACTTTGAAGTAGTTTATAGCTTTTTTATTCATCATTTAGTAAAGGAGTACTTTATTATGGATTCTATAAATATTCCCCCAAAATACACCTCTAAATATCATGCATATCAAATCAAGAAGATTTGTTTACCTGTGGAATTACAAGAGCCTTATGAATCTATTTGTGAGAAGACTAATCAACTAAATAAAGCACTACAGCAAAATGAGCTCGAAATTGAATGTCTTAACGAGTGTTTTAATGAGTTTCCTAGCATTAGATTTCAGATTGAACTTTTGATTCAAAAAAAGAAAGATTATCAATTTTCACTTCAATCAAAAGTAAACGTCTTAAAGGAGTTAATACAAACTTTCTAAATTATACACAATGCCACTTCGTTATATTTGTATTTAAAAATCATTATAAAAAATATGAAATTAAATTAATATAAACTTATTAACAGATAGTTAATTAAGAGCATATTTTCTTGTTAGGTTGAGAATATCTAGCGCTCTTCTTAAATACTAAGTTGGGAATTTACTAGCTAAATATATTTTTATTATCAATATGTTGGAGTATCAACCTTGAGCACCAATAATTCTCTACAAACGAAATCTACACAATGTATAAGATGTGATATTTGTGAACAGCCAACTCCAATCAATTATGGTGTACTGAAAACAGATTGGGATCCGAACACCTATGATAAGAAAGAAAAATATGAAGTTCATCTATGTAAATCCTGCTTCTTAGGGACACTTTCTTATTTAAGAAATCAGAAAAAGTTAAATCACTTATTTGATGAAAATTTTGACTTTAACCAATTAGATAATCTTGGCTTAAGTTAAATGAATAGTCAAAGTTGATATTCTTCATATGAACCATGATTATGTAAACTCATTATTTTTAACCAGTGAATTAGAATTATGAAAGAAATAGATTTAGGACACAATTTAATTGAACACTATTCTAAGCCTATAAATGGCCGTCTTTTTGTAGTAGGTGATCTTCATGGGTGTTACACCCTACTTATGAATAAATTAAAAGAAATAAAATTCAATTTTCAGCAGGATTTATTAGTATCTGTTGGAGATTTAGTCGATCGCGGCAATGAGAATCTTGAGTGCCTAAGCCTTATTAATGAACCGTGGTTTAAGGCAATTCGGGGGAATCATGAACAGATGTGTATTGAAGCGACTCTTGATAATGAAATGAAGGATATGCATACCCATCATGGTGGAGCCTGGCTATATGATTTACCTATTGATCAACAGCAAAGCATAGTTGATCAATGCCGTAATTTACCCATAATTCTTGAAATTCATCATAACAATAAGGTGTATGGTTTTGTTCATGCAGATATAAATATCAATGACTGGGAAAGCTTCAAGCAAAAAGTTCTTAAAAATGACTATTTCATTGCAGGTGAGCAATCAGCTATACAAGTTGCTTTATGGCATCGAGGACGAGTTAGATTTAGTAAATATAACCCCAGGTATAGCACTGTAACAGGGGTTGATGAAATTTATTTCGGTCATACCGTAGTTAAAGAACCAGTCCAGCATCAAAACTGTTTTTTCATTGATACAGGCGCTGTTTTTGGAGGACCCTTAACAGTTCTAGAAATCTAAGAGCTTAATTAACAATCATTCCAGAATAACTAAATTATCTATAGAAATATCGACGTCAATGACCCATCTTATTGTTCCATCTTTCAGAATATCTTAAGAACTTTAGCTGAACCAAGTGCTTTAAAAAATAGATTTCTTGCCATAAAATTTAATAAATGTTTCAACCAAAAACTATATTTAGTAAAAAACTAAAAAACAAACACAAGATATAGGCCTAATTTTAGTTTTGGTTATAGTTTTACAAAAAATTGACAGCCTCAAATATTTCCACTATCTTACCGGCATGAATCAAAAGAAATTTTTGTTTCAGGGAGGACATATGCCTACATTTAATCCAGACATGTTAAGAATTGCTCGGGACCTAAGAGGGATGAGCCAGACTGAGCTTGTCCAAAAAATGGGAAATATTACTCAAGCTGCTTTATCCAAAATTGAGAAAGGTGACATTAAGCCTTCAGATGAAACAAAGTTTAATATTGCAAAGACCCTTAATTTCCCAGAAAGGTTTTTTCACCAAAACGACCACTTTAAAGTGTCCCCAATTAGTTTACATGCTTACCGAAAAAAAGCTTCAACTACAGCTAAAATCCTAAGTCAAATCAATGCTGAAATGACAATTAAAGCTTCAAATCTAGATAAACTTGATTTGTTTTGTCAGTTAGAAACATCTTTACCATTACCAAGTTATCAAATACATATAAATGTTAGTTCAGCCGCTGAAGCTGCATTAAATCTTCGTAAAGAATGGGATTTGGGACTAAACCCTATTGAAGATTTGACTGGACTCATTGAAAAAGCTGGGGTCTTTATTTTCTATTGTAATTTTGAAGAAGATCACATTGATGGGGTATCTTTACAAACTCAAAATAGCCCTCCATGTATTTTCCTCAATGCAAACCAGCCTAATGATCGAATTCGCTTTACCTTAGCACATGAGTTAGGACATTTAATTCTTCATAAATATGCTCCATCAATAGACATGGAAGAAGAAGCGAATGAATTTGCTGCAGAGTTTTTAATTCCAACTGAGGCTGTGCAAGGCCAGTTACAAACAACTAATCTTAAGACTTACGCAACACATAAGTTGTTCTGGAAAGTTTCCATGGCGGCTCTAATTGTGAAATCAAAACACATTGGAGACATCAGTGACAGGCAATCGGCAACATTATGGCGCCAAATGAGTATGTATGGTTACCGCAAAGCTGAGCCTTATTCCTTAGAAAGGGAGCACCCTCAACGCTTTGCTAAATTAATGATGGATTTTTGCCAAGGCGATAAGTCAAAAATCATTCCAGATTTATCATCCTTCTTTAACTTATACCCGGAAGATTTCACTCAGCTTTATAAAGCGGATATCGAAGAGATGGAGAGATTTTCTATGGCTTCTTAATATTTTAGCCGACCCGAAGGTCGGCTAGTAAACGTGAGAAAGGCAGATTTGGGCATATGCCCCTGCGATTTCAGGACCAAAGACTTGGCTATCCATAATTACGGATAGATGTCTTTCACGTTAGTCCTCGTGATGTGGTGTCTCGATTCTAACGTAAAAGCTCTCTCCTCCGCAACGGACAATCCTGTCTACTCCTAAGTCGCACTCACATTATCATGCCCTATGTGAGGAGTAGACTTATGTCTACAAACGACGATGGCATTGAATATGTGTATACACGATTCATTACCAGAAACGGCAAACGTATTTATCACCCAAAAGGCGGTTTATATAAGTTTCCGAAACGTTCAAAAAAGTCAAAGTCTTAGATTGAATTAACTGAGCTAATGGCTTTTAAAAGTTTAAGTAATTGTTCTCTACCCAGTTTTTTTAGGGGGGCTGGGTACCAAATTAACTTACATTTTGAGAGAGCAACCCATGAGTTTGCAAAATAAATTTAATACGTTTAATCAACGAATCTATCTAACCCGTCATGATTCCGAGTATGCAAATGCTCGTGAAAAAGACGATAGCATTACAGCTGCAATCAAGGCTAAATTTAAAGAAAAAGGTTATCCTGTTATTGATAACTTTGTTCAAGGGTCACTTGCTACTTATACGACCATTAAAGAACCTGGTAAAGATTTTGATATTGACCGTGCCATAGTCATTGATTATGAAGAATCTCCATCAGATCCTTTAGTTCCCAAAAAAGTCATTTTAGAAATTCTGGAAGATCGTGGATTTCAAAATGCTAAAATTAAAAAACCTTGTGTTACTGCTGATTATAAATTTAAGAATCTACATATTGATATCCCAGTGTATAGAAAGAATTCCTGGGGAGGATATGAATTAGCAGTGGGGAAAAAAGACTCAGCTGATGAACATAAAACTTGGTCAGAATCCTCACCAAAAGAACTTATTGACTGGGTCAATGACTCATCTCAATTCAGCGTGTATGCCACTGAAAAACTATATCAATTTCGCAGATTGGTAAGGTATCTCAAACGTTGGAGAAACCTGAAGTTTAGTCCTGACGTGTGTAGAAAAATCTATTCAATAGGTCTAACAGTAATGATTAAACAGAACTTTAAACCAAGTATTGATGAAGACGGGTTTCCAAATGATTTACTCGCGCTAAAAGCTACAGTTGATTCAATTCTGGATTGGTCTGGCTATTTTCAATTGCACTCTGATGATCAATGGAAAGTAAAAGTTAACCTCCCAGTTCATCCATCTAGAGATATTTTTCATGGTAGTAGCCTAAATACGGGCACTAGATTTAGAAATCAACTCACTAATTTACGATCAACATTGCAGGATGTAATTGATACATCAGATGAAGCTGAACAATGCTCTTTACTGGTCAAAGTATTTGGTGATGACTTTCCAAATAATGTAAATACCAACAGTGCAAGCAATGCTCAAAAAGTGCAATTCGCTACCTCTGGAGCTGTAGGGACATCTCAAGGCGCATGAACTACTCTTCAATCATTAATCATCTGACAGACCGCGGATACCAAGTATCCGCAACAGAGTTCTGTTTGTTTCCGGCTCTGAGTATCGAATGTTCCGTTGCGGGTTACGATATCACCTTAATTCATCTAAAAGATGAAGAACTTACTGCTCTGCCTTCTTTTTTTCTAAAGTCTCCTGATAAGTACGGGCGAATCGCGCACACACTTGCGAATAAGACTTTAAATGTGGCTTCAATATGCGTAAATGTTCCGGATTCGGTGTCTATCAATTTTGAAGTACCCGAACGAGCCTTTGAAGAATCCTTAAAACGGCATATTTCTTTATTAGAAAGATGTTTATCTGATTCCAAATGGAATGAAGAAGAGTTATTACGAGAATTTTTAGCAGGCTGGAATCATATTCAAGACCAAAAGTATGAGGACTTTTTATGCTTGTCTGATAAAGGTGAATTTGAGCTTTTTAATATTCTGCCTCCCAAGAAAGGTGTTAAATACGGACTGAATGCTTGCCATTTTGGGATACCTCAGGAATTTAAACAAAAGCCTCAGTTTTCAGTAATTAATGATCACATCAATAACCGTGGTAAACCTAAAGGAATTGGATGTATTGTTCCTTTAGAAAAGTTAATCCCAGCCCCATGGCAGAGTGCGGACTTAGAAGAATGGTATCTTGAAATACTCAAGTTTATTTCTCAGGATGTTTTTGAGTCTTTAACCCGTACCCTCGGACAAACTCGAGACCATGCCTTTTGGCTTGTATTTAATGCGGATACACCTTCAGGTAAAACTTGGTTTGGTATCCATTTTCATTTAAAAAATAATATTAAAAGCAAAAAAGGCCTGCCTCTTAATCGTGAGCATTTAGAGTTCTGGGAACTCAAGGCAATGAATGTACGTTTATTTAATAAAGAACGAGTAATGCCACGAAGTGGAGCTATTCAGGAACTACAAAACAAAAAAGTTTTACTTGTAGGTTGTGGATCGGTTGGGAGCCAAATTGCTAATCAACTTGCGTCCACTGGTATCGGCCATCTAACACTTTCAGATCCCGAGACATTTTCTTTAGATAATTTATACCGCCATACTCTTGCAGCTCACTATATTAGCTGGCCTAAGACTTGGGGCTTACAAACAGAATTGAGTAATAAATATCCTTGGCTAGAAGTCCAGGTTATGTTTTCAGAACTCCTAAGCCTAAGATATGAAAATATATTAAATACTTTCGATCTCATCATTATCGCAATCGGTTCACCTACACAAGAACGTATTTTTCATGATTACTGTATTAAGAATTCAGTTGAAACTGCTGTTATAAATACCTGGGTGGAAGGTTACGGAATTGGGGGACATGCTGTACTAGATATTCCTGATTCAAAAGGTTGTTTAAGATGTGCATATGTTGATCCAATTGATTTTTCACGAGGCCTGGGTTCCAACCTTAATTTTTTAAAACCTAATCAGAATCTTACAAAAAATCTTGCGGGTTGCGGAAATGCATTCTTACCTTATAGCAACTTAAGTGCATTACAAACCGCTCTTATCACTTCTAATTTAGCGATCAAGTTTTTAATGGGCCAATTACACAGCTCTTCAAAAGTGAGCTGGAAAGGTAGTGATTTTGATGTTATCCAAGCTGGTTTCCAGGTAACTGATCGATATACACAGTTTGCAAAATCATTAGAAATTCTCCCTCTTCTAAATAGCGGGTGTGATCTTTGCAATGATTGAAAATTATTACTTGCTCCCCTCTAAACAGTTTGAACTCTATATTTCCCATGAAGTTATTCAAACATGGACGAGATATAAGCAACTTGATAGAAAAGATCTAGAAGCATGTGGTGTTCTGATTGGCAATCAGAGCTCCTCTAACCCTAATCAGTACTGGATTGAAGACTTAACTGAGCCCATGCCAAAAGATTGCAGATCTACGCATAGGTTCACCTTAAAAGATCCGGGACATCAAAAGAAAGTAGATTCGGCATTTTCAAAATCAAACGGAACCTCGGTTTATTTAGGAACTTGGCATAGCCACCCGCAAAACATCCCAACTCCGTCACATATTGATTATGCAGACTGGAAAAGTTGCATTTTGAGGAATCCTGACCGCCAGCTTTTTTTTGCCATAGTGGGCATTCAAGCAATACGAATTTTCTTTTACTGCTCCCTTCAAGGGTGGAATCAAGCAGAGATCAATAATCATCACGTACGATAAGGACTATAAGAATGACTGAAGTTACTTTTACTGAAACACTTGTACAAACGGTAAATCCTCCATTTGATTCATTAAAGACTGCACAAGAGTTTACAACTACAATTCAAGATTTCATTACATGGGATACAGTCGGCCTACTTATTGATGAAAGTGGTCAAAACTTAGTTATTTTATTATTAGCAGATAATGCTGTAATCAGTTCCCTAAGGGCTAACCTGTATGAGACTGATCTACTTCAATTCATATTAGAGCTATCTAATAAACAAACCAAAAAAATTATTCTGCATGCTTGGCAAGGTCATACAATAAATTGTTCTCATTTAAGCGATTTAAAAAAACTTGAGCATATTTGGCATAATAAAAGCGCTTATCAAGCTACAGAATTTATTAAAGTAAATGACATTAAAAAATTCATCAAAAGCTATTTTAAGCCAGTAAAAAAAATTGGACGAGGTAATCCGTTTACTGCCGAGACAAAGCGGTTGGTCATGCAAGATAGTCATGGACGCTGCATGTTCACTGGATGCGGTGATCGACTAGATATCGAACAACTTACAGGCATGAAGGGTAATATAGGATATCTGGCTCATAATGTAGCCTCTTCAGAAAGAGGTGAAAGAGGAATTCCGTACCTTTCCGACATACTTTCCGATGACCCGGCAAACGTACTACTCTTGTGTGATAAACATCACCGATTAATTGATAAAATTGCAGCAAGTGATTACTCAGCACAACAACTGAGCGAAATGAGAAAATCCTATTGTGATTTAGCTAATACTTTACTTGACGCCCTAGCATTCAGCCCAATTCCTGTATATTCAATTTTATGGTCTGTAAATAGTAATGCTGTTGGTCATCCAGAACCAAAAGAGATTGCTTCATGTTTATCACTCTTACAACATCGGATGGATGGCTACCTTCAAAGGTTATGTGATAGTAATACGTTATATATGAAAAATCCTGACCAGTTTTCAAAACAACTCGTCATGATTATCCAGAATGAAGCTGACAAGATTATCCAACAGACAAGTTTAAATGGACATTGTGCTGCAATCTTCGCATTTGGCCCAATGCCTGCATTAATTGGCTTAGGTGCTTTATTAGGTAATAAAAGTAAATTCCTCCCAATGCTGCGCGATAGAGAAGCAAATAAATGGGGTTGGCCAAACGCTTCAGCTGCGGATCAATCTTATGAAACTATTGGAATTGAAACCCTTCAAAAAGGTCCCGATGTAGTTTTATGCGTAAATTTCACGGCTATTATTGATAAAATTAAAAATAAAGCTCTTGAGCTAAAAACTGAATTGAATGCTGATATTGTTGAAATTAATGCACTTGAAGCATATTTAGGAAGTAAGGCTGTTCCACATCCGCATAATATTTCAAAATTCACTACTGAACTTCAGAAGCTTTTTCATCTATTAAAAGATAAACATGGCGTAAAGAGAGTGCATCTTTTAATTGCAGCTCCAAATGCAGCCTGTATAGCTTTAGGGCAAGCCATTGATTTACATCACCCAGATATCATTATCTATGACTTCGCACAAGATACTATGCTCCCTAATCTAATTATTAGAAATGATTCCCGTGGTAATCATTTAGAACTTCCATAAATAATTATTTTACAAACTTATTTTTAATATTTTAAAAATGGGATAGACCTTATGCCTAATACTTCTACAGATCAAAATACAAATCCTTCTGATGAGAATAATGTAAATAAATTATGGGAAATTCTTAAACCATACAAAGATAAATATTTACAAGTTTGGTGGTATGGAGGGATGGCAAAAGGAAAAAGGCCTGGAGACCAGCCACAGGTCCATGTCTTATTCAGAGAGGTTTTAGAAGATTTCAGTCCCACTAATAACTTTATTCCAATTACAACCAATATCACGGATATTGTATCTTGGAGAGTTGATTCAATTTGGCATCAACAACGAAAGATTGATTCTTTAAACAAGGATATCTATGAATTTGTTATTGATCATACCGATTTCGAATTAAAATTTTTAAAAATATATGAGAATGCCGATGAGAAGAAGAAAATTAACTTTTTCAAAAATCGAGAAGAATGTGCAATAGTAGATTCAAAATCGAAAAAAAATTGTATATCTTTCAAATTGAATCACCCTGAATTTAATGAACTTTTAATACCATGTCTAGAATTTCTCACTAGAGCTTATGGCTTATCAACTGAGCTCATTCGAATACTTACTACTTATAATGAGAATGAACGCGAATCCCGATTATACACTCCCCACATAGGTGAGAAGGGTCTGTGGACTGTACTTCTCGGAGATGGTATTACCCGAGCAGACCATGTTTTTGTTGCATATTATAAATATACTGAAATCGCTAAGAAGGCTTCACGTATTTTATTTAGTAGTATTGTTAAAAATTCTGATTTTAAACAAGCGAATATCTTTCCAGAAGTTGTTCCTTGGCATACTGAAACCTTACCGATCAGGGTGTCGGGATTCCACTTAGCTGGAACAAAAACATTTGTTGTGACAAGAATCAGAGGTATGAAACCCCCAAAGAATGACCATATTAGAATAATTCCTAAAGTTACTGAACGCATTAATACCACCACAGACACTGATCACCCCAATCCACCTTTACCTCAATTAGGTAGTGGTGACATCAATGTTTCCACAAATCTAGGTGGTCGACGTCCACCATCAGACCATGAATTAATAGAAGATGATTTTGAATGGATAGATGGCGGTCCTGCTAATGAATTAAGCAAATACAAATATGTAAAGCAGGTTAAACGCCCAAAACGTAAAAAGAAATTCATAGAAACACAAACCATTGGGACGGGAGCTCCTGACAATTCACCCGAGGTATTAAATACCCAAATACTGCCATCGACAAATAATTCAAAAGAGTTTCAAGCCCCTGTAGATGGCAGAATCATTGGATTATGGAAAGCTTGTGTAAAAGCAATGGAAGTTAATCCACATTTAATTCAACAAGTGAGCTACTACACATTTGAAAAGGGATTTAATTATTCAGAACTCCCGATGTTGATCGGTTTTTTTACAGAATCTGAAGTACAAGTTCACAAAACCTGGTGCTATGCAAATTCATTAAAAACCCAGATAAGAGGAGCTTTAATTATCAGATTAACTTTATCTCAATTAGAACCTGTTTATATTTTTGATATACAGCCCGCCACATATACTTCTACTATACAAGGTGAAACTCTGACAAAAGAAAGAGGACATGCCGGTTTAGTTTTCCAAATGAAACAGGAAAAAGATCTTGAACAGTTTATTTCTGATTTAATGTATCTTCTGCCTCTTCATGAAGGTTCATACTCGCCCTCAGTGTTCCAAAGCTTGCTGGTCACTCAGATATTCTTATTTCGACATTCAAATACAAAAGGGCTCACTGAAGGTGAGTCAACTTTATTGAATGCTTTAAGAAAGATAGGAATTGATAAAATAACGTTCAAGAATTAACTGGAATTTTTAAAACTACCTTATATAAAAATGCCAATAGTGTCGGTGTGATATAACACTATTGGCACCATATACTAGTACATTATGAATTATTAGGCTTTACAGCGATGATTATATAATTTTCTCCTTCTGCTTTTAATTCAAATTCAACTTTATCCCCTACAGTTAAACCATTTAATAAGGATGGGTCAGCAACTTTAAAGCCCATCTTCATTGCAGGCCATTTAAGTGCAGGAATTGCTTCATGGTCGAGTGTTAAAATATTTTCTTTCGTATCAATAGCAGTAATCACGCCAACGGCTTGAGCCGTTGTAGCGGTAGAAGACTCCTTATTCATCTGCTCCATAGGTGCGTCTGCTTTCTTCTGCTCTGATGCTTCATTTTTACTACATGCGCTTAATGCAGCAATAGTGGTAACAAGAGCAATAATTTTTATAAACTTCAACATAATAAAACCTCTTTAGACGAAATAATAAAACGATCAATGTGTTGATAGTTTTCTTTTGATTAAAAGCTGATATACAGCCGGGATAACAAACATTGACAGTAGAGGAGCTGAAATCATGCCCCCAACCATAGGTAAAGCAATACGGCTCATCAATTCAGAACCTGTCCCAGTCCCTAAAAGTATAGGAATTAAGCCTGCCAAAATGACGGCAACCGTCATGGCTTTAGGACGAACGCGTAGTACAGCTCCTGTTCGGATTGCATCATTGAGTTGTTGCTCCGTTAAGGATGTCGTTGAAGAAGATAGGTTTTGCTGTGCATGTTCAACTGCTTGCTTCAAATAGAACAACATGACTACACCAAACTCAGCAGCAACACCTGCAAGTGCAATAAAACCAACTGCAATCGCAACTGAAAAGTGAAAACCGCTCAAATACATGGCCCATATACCACCAATCAAAGCAAAAGGTAGCGTTGCCATAATCAGAACTGCATCTTGTACTTGTCTAAAAATCAAATAGAGCAGTAGAAAAATAATCATCAATGTAATTGGAATGATGACTTTTAAACGCGCATTAGCACGTTCCATAAACTCAAATTGCCCTGAATAGCTAATGCTCATGGCAGAGGAGCGTTTTACTTTTTGATCAATAGACTGCTTCAAATCTTGCACAACCGAAGCTAAGTCACGTCCTTGTACGTCTACATAAACCCAACCGCTTGGGCGAGCATTCTCACTTTTTAGCATTGGAGGGCCATCTGTAATTTGAATATTGGCAACACTACTTAATACAATTTGTTGTCCAGATTCAGTTACAATCGGTAAATTTCTCAAAGCTTCCAATGAGTCTCGAATCTCTCGTGGATAACGTACATTAATAGGATATCTTGCTAATCCCTCAACAGTTTCACCAATATTTTCCCCGCCAATCGCAGATGATACAATTTGCTGCACATCGTTGATATTGAGGCCATATCGTGCAGCCTGCATACGGTTAATATCGACATCAACATATCGACCACCTGTGAGTCGTTCAGCCAAAGCCGAGCTAACTCCGGGCACCTGTTTAGCCACTTGTTCAATTTGCTGTGCTACCCGATCAATATCTTGCAGATCATTTGCTGAAATCTTAATCCCGATTGGGCTTTTCACCCCAGTTGCCAACATATCAATCCGGTTACGAATAGGTGGCACCCAAATATTCGTTAAACCCGGTACTTGAACTGCTTTATCCAGTTCTTTTACTAATTTGTCAGGTGTCATACCTGAGCGCCATTCAGACCGTGGTTTGAACTGAATCGTGGTTTCAAACATTTCTAAAGGCGCAGGGTCTGTTGCTGACTCAGCTCTCCCTGCTTTACCAAATACTGTCGCAACTTCTGGAACCGTTTTAATCATTCGATCTGTTTGCTGTAACAGTTCTGAGGCCTTAGCTGCGGACAATCCTGGTAAAGCTGAAGGCATATACAGTAAATCACCTTCATCCATATTCGGTAGAAATTCTCCACCTAATCGAGTTAAAGGTAAAAGACTAATAAGGAAAATTAGCAACGCACCAAATAAAGTGGTCTTTGGATGAGCTAAAACCTGATCCAACATAGGTCGGTATATTTTGATGAGGAAACGGTTCAATGGATTACGCTGTTCTGAGGGTAATTTCCCGCGGATCCAATAACCCATCAAAACAGGAATCAGGGTAATGGATAAACCAGCTGCCGCTGCCATGGCATAGGTTTTGGTAAACGCCAGAGGCGAGAACAAACGTCCTTCTTGTGCCTGTAAAGTAAAAATAGGAATAAAAGATAAGGTAATGATAAGTAAGCAAAAAAATAAAGCAGGACCAACTTCACTGGCGGAACGGGCAATAATATTCCAGCGTGCTTGAGTTTCTAATACTTGATTGGGATGTTCATGCTGCCAAGTCTCTATATGCTTATGTGCATTTTCAACCATCACAACCGCTGCATCAACCATAGCACCAATAGCAATGGCAATCCCCCCCAATGACATGATATTGGCATTTAGGCCCTGATAGTACATGACTAAGAAAGCCGACAAAATCCCAAGTGGTAAAGAAACAATAGCTACCATTGCTGATCGTAAATGCCAGAGGAAAAGTCCACAGACTAAAGCCACCACAATAAATTCTTCAATTAATTTATGACTGAGATTCTCGACTGCCCGATCAATCAGTTTACTGCGATCATATACAGGAACAACTTGCACTCCTTTAGGTAAACTTTGTTGCAATTCAGCCAGTTTTGCTTTCACAGCAGTAATCGTTTCACGTGCATTCTTACCGGCCCGTAAAATCACAACACCGCCAACAATTTCACCTTGTCCATTCAGCTCAGTGATACCACGACGCATTTCCGGTCCGAGTTGAATAGTTGCAACATCGCCTAAAGTAACAGGAATCCCAAAACTATTTGTTTTTATCGGGATCTGTCGAAAATCTTCTAATGTCTTTAAATAACCAGAAGCTCGTACCATATATTCAGTTTCAGCCATCTCCAGAACTGAACCACCGGTTTCTTGATTGGCCTTTTGAATCGCTTCAATGACATTGTTTTGAGTAACTCCTAAGGCGGCCATTTTACTTGGATCTAAAACAACCTGATATTGCTTCACCATTCCCCCAATCGTGGCAACTTCAGCCACATTGGGTAATGTCTTTAGTTCATACTTTAAAAACCAGTCTTGTATGCTTCTCAGTTGTGAAAGGTCATGTTGTCCTGTTGGATCAACTAACGCATATTCATAAACCCAGCCAACGCCTGTGGCATCTGGCCCTAATGAAGATTTCGCATTTGCAGGCATTTTTCCCTGAATCTGATTTAGATATTCCAATACACGCGAACGGGCCCAATAAAGATCGGTATGTTCATCAAAAATGACATATACAAATGAATCACCAAAAAAAGAATAACCACGAACCGTTTTAACACCGGGCACTGATAACATGGTTGTTGTTAAAGGGTACGTCACCTGATTTTCAACAATTTGTGGTGCCTGACCTGGGTAATTAGTTCTGACAATCACTTGTACATCAGATAAATCCGGTAAAGCATCAACCGGAGTATTTTTTACAGCCCAAACACCCCAAGCTGCCAGAATTAAAGCTGCCAATAAGACAAATACACGATTCAAAATTGAAAAACGAATAATACGGGCGATCATAATAGTTCTCCCGTTAGTTCTTCATAGATGCCATAGACATCTTTGAAATGTCAGAAATGACATAAGAATTTCCAACTTTTGTAAAACTAAAGTTGACCTGGTCACCTTGCTGAATTCGGGTAAATGGTTGTACTGGCTGTTTAAAGATCATGGTCATAGCACCCCAGCCCAACTCAGGAATAGCTTGGTGTGAAATGGTAATATCTTGATTTGTGACTTTTTCAACTTTACCAAGACCTTGATATGTTGACCTCTTAATCGTTTGAGATGATGTAATTGCTTGCCCAGTGTTGAGCTTATCCAATATGCCTTGCAAATTTGCTTCAGAATCAATCAGAAATTGTCCTGAAATCACTACTCTCTGACCAGCTTTCAACCCTTGTAGGACTGCAATTTTATTGCCATCACTTTGCCCTAACTGTACAACAACTGGTTCAAAACGCCCTTGCTCACGCCCTACAATGACAACATTCCGAGTACCTGTCCGTATAACAGCTTGCTCTGGTACAACCAAACTGCTTTGGGGATTATTTATTATATTGACAGAAGCAAACATCCCTGGCTTAAGTTGACCACTAGGATTTGGTAATTCAATCCGAACTTTAATAGTTCTTGATGTTGTATCTAAGGTAGGCAAAATGTCGATAACTTTGCCAGTTACTTTTTGAGAAAAAGCAGCAAAATTGGCTTCTACACTCATACCTCGTTTGATTCCAGCAATTTGTTTTTCAGGAACGGCTGCCTCTAGCCAAACCGGGTTGATACCTTTAATTGTGGCCAAGGTTTGACCCATAGCCAAAGCCATACCATTGCGGACTTCTAGTGAATCAATAAATCCACTAGTTGGAGCTTGCAAAGTTATATTAGATTGCACTCGACGAGTTCGCTCAACTTGATGAATCACATTTTGTGGTATTCCTAAAAGCTGTAACCGTTGACGGCTTGCTTGAATAAGGGAACGATCTCCAGTACGGAGCACAGCTAAAAATTCAGTTTGCTCTCCAGTCCATTCGGGTATTGAAATATCAGCTATAGGGCTTCCTTCGGTCACCATATCTCCAACAGCATGCCCATACACTCGCTGAACAAAGCCACTTGCTCTAGTTTGTAAAATAGCTGTTTGCCGTTCATTTGCTTGTAATATGCCATTAGTAAACATGGCATTTCCAATTACAGCCTGTTCAACTGTGCCGTAACGGATGGCTAAATTTTGTTGAAGAGATGGATCTATTTTGACTGTAGGACGACTTTCATCCGTCATCGCAGTATTTTCGTCTGCATATTTAGGTACCAGTTGCATGTCCATAAATGGAGACTTGCCTGGCTTATCAAAATGCTGTTCTGGTTTCATTGGATCGTACCAATAAAGCACTTTAGCATCCTGCTTCTGGCTTACCAATGCCGATTGAGAACCCTCTTCCTGATGAGCAAACCAATATCCGGCACCGCCACCTACGACAAGACTAATTGTGGCAACTCCCATGACAGTCATTGCCAATTTATTTCTTAACATTATGGCTGCTCCTCAGCATGGTTTAAGGTCGGCTCTTCAAAGGCAAAATAAAGTTGTGCTGTTGTAATTGCTTGTTGTTGTTGAAGATCAATAAGACGCAGCTGTTGTTCTAAAAGAGCTTGCCGGGCGGTAATGACATTGGACAAATTGCTTTTGCCTGCTTGGTAACTTGCTAACTGTAAACCCACTTTTTGTTTGGCGAGTGGAATACTTGTCTGTATCGTACGCTTAATTTGTTGACCAAGCGCATCGAGATCGGATAGCCCGTCATCTAACTTCGTGAGATGTTCACGGTATTGGGCTTCTTGATCAGCAGTAATCCTGTTTTGCTCGTCTAGGGCTGCCTGAATGAGGGGACCACTACGTTTTTTTGAAAATACAGGAAGCTCAGTTGTCAGTTGTACACCGATCATATCGCCAAACTCTGGGGCACGATGCTGGTATGCAAGCTCAATACCCCAATCAGGCTTTTGTAAAGCTTGAGCTTGTTTCAATTTTGCTTCAGCAGTTTGCTTTTCAGCCTGAAAAGCTTTTAATTCAGGATGCTGATGCAAGTGATGATATAGCTTTGATGTATCAAGATGGATGGATGGAGCTTGGTCAGGTAAGGTTTCAATTTGAGAGGGATTTCCAGTTGGCTCTACACTTACCAACCGATGTAATTCTAGCTTGGCTTTATTTAAATCACGAAGTAAATCATCCTTCTGGTCAAGTAATACAGTTGCTTCTTGTCTTGGTCCAAGCCCATCAGCAATCATAGTTCGACCAGAGGTGACCTGTGTTTGAGTAATTTGAGAAAGTAATCGATTTTCTGAAAACAGCTCATCAAATAGCGCTAATTTACGTTCAAGATAAAAACGCTTAAGCCAAGCGGTTGCGACTTTCTGTCGTAACTCAATACGTAAAATCTCAGTTTGAGCATTGGCTGAACCCAATTCAGCTTTCGCTAACTCTACATCGGCTTGTCTTTTGGCGCGGTTTGGAAAATCTTGCATAACACCAATTTTCTGCATGGTCATGCCATCTTGAGTAACAGACCATGCAGCATCACCGGATACAGGGTAATTCTCTAAACCTACAAATAGTTTAGGGTTGGGTAAAATCCCTGAAGCTGAAATCATATCCTTAGCCCCTTCAATCCGGGCACTATTTGCTCTTAAGGTAGGTGCATATTGCTCGGCAAGCTTCAAAGCTGTATCCAGAGTCATTGGCTGAGCATAGACTTGGCCATAGACCAGAGAAAAACAGATCACACCTATCGGCCATCTTACCCTGCGAGATAGCTTTTCTTTATAAAATTTCATATTTTTAGCTCTAAAATGATATACACGCGCACGCGCAGAACATCCATAAAAATGCTATGAATGACGATGAATCATTAAATTAGATAGAGCGTGGGGGTTTCCAAAGAACAGAAGGAAAAGGAGCAGGAAGGTTTTGATCCAGAGAATAAAAAGCCGATCGCTCTATAGGAGGGAACACCTTTGCGTATAGAAATTCTTGCGTAGAAGGGGTATACGCAATCTTGGCAAAAGACATAATGCACTCCTGCTCAGACATACAGGATGGATCATGTAAAGATTTTTTGGCCTTTGTCTCTACTTTCATACAATCAGTGTGCATTGTATCCTGATTTTGAGATGCTTCCATTGGTATAGGTTGCATCTGTTCAAATGGCATTAAACACCGTTTATGTACAGACGAAGCAGCAGCAGCCGATCCGACGAACAGGATAGCAAACGATAAAAACAGCGATAGGCATGTCTTTAACCACTGCATAGATTTAGACCAAAATTTAAGCTTTTTTAGTTTTACAGATTCGAAATTAAATAGCAATAATTTCATGAATGATAGCCAAAGCTATCATTCATGATACTAAGTCATATCACCTTAAAAAACTAATTCGATACCTGCACCATATTTCCAACCTTTTTCAGACTCAGTAGCTTCTTGCATAGAGGTAGCTTTTTGTCCTTTTTCATATTGATAAGCCACATCAATAAAAGGCCTGATTCTTTTAGTTATCTCATACCGCGTTTTAATACCAGTTTTTAATTCTGATAAACCTGATTTTGCAGCATAGTTAGAATCATCACTAAATACAGCATCTACTTCTAGGTAAGGTTGGGTAATCAATTTCTGGGTTAACAAGAAATCACGTTCGACTTCAAAACTTGCTCCCCAGAAGTTATTTTCCCCACCATATAAATAAGCTTGGGTTTCAAAGAAATAAGGAGCTAGCCCTAATACCCCAATAACACCATCAACTCGATCGCTGTTGCTGTTATTTTTATCTTCACTGTATCTCACCCCAGCTTGTAAATCCCAAAAAGGTGCTACATTGCGGCTATAAAGTGCTGACACATCATATTTGGGGTCATGGCTTTCTGACTTATCCAAATTCGCTTCAATAAATAGGCGATTTTCATCTGTACCTATTAAAGTTTCAATTTTTGAACCTAAGGCACCTTTACCATCTTCATCCACAGTCCATTCATTCTCAAACTTTGTTGTTTGAAAAATTTGTCCACCATGTTCTTTAAGATGCTTATCATGATTCTGACCATTGGAAATTACAGTTTCAAACCCTGTACTATTATCTCCATCATTACCAGAAGTTGTTTTTTGATAAGTATTCCTTTCAGCATAACCTAACCCACCTGGTTCTTTTAACAGCACTCTCATACTTTCTGATTGAGAGCTATTTACTTGATTTCCGGTAGATGGATCATTGGCAAAGGCAACACTTGTTAATCCTAACAAGGCTAAAGATACAAGTGTTTTAGAATAGAGTTTTTTAGTGGTGTGCATGTTGATTTACCCCCTTATCATTATTAATAGGTTGAGCAACAACATCTTTTGAATCAGAACTATTGCTATCGACATTTGCAACAATAAGCTTATTCATCATCCCAGCAGACATGTGATAGAGTAAATGACAATGGATAGCCCATTCACCTAACTCATCTGCCGTTAATAAGGTTGTAACTGTTTTACCTGGTGGGACAATTACAGTATGTTTATTTGGCATATTACTAGCATCCTGGCCATTTTCTAGT
This sequence comes from Acinetobacter sp. NIPH 542, assembly GCF_000369825.1. NCBI lineage: Bacteria > Pseudomonadati > Pseudomonadota > Gammaproteobacteria > Moraxellales > Moraxellaceae > Acinetobacter > Acinetobacter sp. NIPH 542. Next base: position 46,923 of record NZ_KB850205.1, on the reverse strand, counting down.
TGCATAAACATGCCATGTAAGTGCATTGGATGAGCCATCATACTGTCGTTCACGAATTTCAAGCGTATACGCTCACCATATTTAACCTTGAATGGTTCAGTTTCATTAAACTTCTTCCCATTAATTGTCCAAATATAGCGCTCCATATTTCCACCTAAACGAATTTCAATTTCACGTTCTGGAGCACGAGTATCTTTTTGGGGCGTTAATGACTGTAAATCACTATATTGAAGTGCTTTTAGACCAGCTGGAGTTGATGCATTCGCCCAACCGTAAACATTTTCACCATTTTTCACTTGTGTTGGTGAGGTCATTGCAGTATTCATTTCCATATTATGTGTCATGCCTTGCATTGAAGACATGTCATGATTCATTCCGGACATTGACTGGTCTTTTGAATTGCTTCCCTTTGAAGGCATATCGTGATTCATACCTTCCATTGAAGACATGTCATGATTCATTCCGGACATTGACTGGTCTTTTGAATTGCTTCCCATAGAAGACATATCGTGGTTCATACCTTCCATTGAAGACATATCATGCCCCATACCCATATCCTCCATAGTCAATAAAGAACGTGGACGTGGTTTTGGCATCAAAATATTTTTTACAGGTAAGGTATTTTCATTATGTAATGTACCAATAGAAAAACCACTACGATCGATAGATTCAGCCTCTATCTGATAATTTGCCTGTTTTGGTTCTACGATAACATCGTACGTTTCGGCTGTTCCAATTCTAAACTCATCAACTGGTACAGGCTTCACTGGCTGGCCATCTGCACTAACTACTGTCATTTTTAGATTAGGAATTCTTACATCAAAAAAAGACATTGCAGATGCATTAATGAAGCGGAGACGAACTCTTTCTCCTTCTTTAAAATTTCCGGTCCAATTTTGTTCCGGGGTTTTACCATTCATCAAGAACGTATACTTTGTTACATCAGACATATCTGTCTTAAGCATTCGCATCTGATTCCACATAGAGCGATCTTGCCATGTTGCTTTTAAGCCATCTTTTTTAATCTGTTTAAAAACATCAAAAACCGTTTCTCTTCTATTTTGGTAATAATCAGCCTCTTTTTTGAGGTTACTCATAATTTGACCACTAGTCGAATTATGAAAGTCAGATAGTAGGACTACGTAATCTCTATCAGCCTTTTCGCCAGCTGATAAAGGTACTTTATTTTTTGGATAAATCACGAGGGGGCCATATAGGCCATCCTGTTCTTGTCCTTTACTGTGTGAGTGATACCAATAAGTACCATTTTGACGGACTTTAAATTTGTATTCATAAGTTTTATTTGGTGCAATACCATCAAACTGATTAAATCCAGGAACACCATCCATGATGCCAGGTAAGATTAAACCATGCCAATGAATAGATGAATCTTGATTCTTTAACTTGTTATGTACACGAATAACAGCATCATCACCTTCCTCAAACTCAAGAAGAGGTGCAACAAACTTACCATTTACCGTAATTCGCTTTAAAGGCTTACCTGTTATATTCACCGTCTGTTCAGCAATAGTTAAATCATATTCTTTAACCGCGGCCATAACCCAAGTCGACGAAAATAAACCGATTCCTATTAAAAAGACATGACTTAATTTTTTAGACATTTACTTCACCTATCGGATATCAAGATAAGGGATAAAACATGTTTAACTGCTTTACCCCCAATCTCTCATTTATCGTATTCTTTATTTATTTGATGTATTTGACATGTTCATTTTAGAGTGATCCATGTTCATCATATTTGAGTGATCCATATTTCCCATTTTAGAAGGGTCCATATTCATCATCTTAGAATGATCCATTTGGGACATATCGGACATTTTACTGTGGTCGTGCTGGCTATGATCCTGTTGAGTTGTTTTATCATTCTTCATATCACAGGGTTTTTGACACTTACCTTGTTCTTTGATATCTGCTTGAACAGCAGTACTTACTGTACTGGTCTGTTTAGCCTCTGCAGCCCAAGACTGAGTTCCAGCGAACAAAGATCCAACACATAAAAAAGTAGTTAAACTACGACGAAATAAAGTTTTCATTTTTTGCTCCAAGATTAGCTCATATGAATACATTAAAGGCCGGCACTAAACATCTATATGACATGAAAATGACATTTTTGTAATCTACGCCGAATCACGGATTTATAACGTTATTATGATCCTAATTAATGCAATCAGGTTTTTATAAATGAGAATCTTATTAGTTGAAGATGAACAAAAAACTGGTGATTACCTTAAACAAGGCCTTTCTGAAGCTGGCTATATTACTGACTGGGTTACAGATGGATTAACAGGAAAACACCAGGCTCTTTCTGAAGAGTATGACCTAATTATTCTAGATGTAATGTTACCTAAGTTGGACGGCTGGAATATCATTAATGACATTAGAAAAAGCGGTAAAAGCATGCCTATTCTTTTTCTTTCAGCCCGAGATCAAATTGATGATCGAGTGAAAGGGTTAGAATTAGGGGCTGATGATTATCTTGTCAAGCCTTTTGCTTTTGCAGAGCTACTGGCTCGAATTAAGAGCTTACTCCGTCGGGGACAACAAAAAGAAGATAGCAACCTAATCACTATTGCAGACCTTGAACTTGATTTACGTAAACGTCGTGTTACTCGTGCAGGGCAACGTATTGACCTAACAGCCAAAGAGTTTGCATTGATGGAATTATTTATGCGTAGACGTGGAGAAATTCTACCTCGTGCTTTAATTGCTTCTCAAATATGGGACATGAATTTTGATAGTGATACCAATGTAGTTGAAGTCGCTATTAAACGGTTAAGAAATAAAATAGATAGCAACTTCACCCCTAAGTTAATTCAAAACATCCGGGGGATGGGATATGTCTTAGAGGTAGAAGATGACTCATAAATTGTTTAATGCAATTAGCTTCCGTATTGCAATTATCTTTTCTCTATCAACTGTCATCATCTTATTGATTATGGGGCTGGTCATTCATCAACTTGTTATGCATCATTTTGAAACTCAGGACCGGACCCAGTTAGAAGGAAAAATTCAGCTTTTAGAAAATTTACTTGAACAGAACCCTACAAATACCCATGAATTAAATACATATTTAAAAGATGCTTTAGTAGGTCATCATGATCTGATTGTTCAAATAGAACGTCCAACAGGCCAAATCATTTTTAGTTCAGCACCAGCAGTCATAAAGACGCAAACGTTAGTCAAATCTAAACAAGCCCCTTGGATAGAATGGGAAATTCAAAAAAAAATCTATCGGGGCTTAGTTTATAAAAAGTCCTTTAATAATATTAGTATTCCATCAGCCCAAATTATTGTGGGGATCGATACATCTGAACATCAACACTTTTTAAATGATTTTAGACGACAGTTATTATATATCGGCGTTGTAGGCACAATTTGTTTAATGTTTTTAGGTTGGTTTGCCGCTTGGAGAGGATTACGACCAGTTCAAAAAATGGCGAAAGTTGCAGAAGGTATCTCGGCTCAGCATCTTTCTGAGCGATTAGAAGTAGACAGTACTCCAACTGAACTGAAATCATTAGCCATCGCATTCAACGATATGTTAGACCGGCTAGAAACAGCGGTAGGGAAACTCTCGGATTTTTCATCTGATCTAGCTCATGAGATCAGAACACCTATTAATAATTTGATGACGCAAACCCAAGTTTGTTTATCACGTAGTCGAGATATTAGTACCTATCAGGAAATTCTATTTTCCAATTTGGAAGAGTTTGAACGTTTAGCCCGAATGGTATCCGATATGCTCTTTCTTGCAAAAGCAGAACATGGCCTACATAAAGCGAATTTACAGCAAGTGAATTTAGTCAAGGAAGTCTCAGCATTATTTGATTTTTATGATGCAATTGCTGCTGAAAAAGGAATGTCACTCAAGCAAACTGGCCAAGGTTACGTTGAGGGCGATCCTTCAATGTTACGTCGTGCACTTAGTAATTTGCTATCAAACTCTATTAGGTATGGCAAACCAAATTCGGTAATCAAAATTCAGTTTCAAAAAAATATAGATACCACTATATTCACAATTGAGAATGAAAGTTCACCATTAACATCTGAGCAGTTGAACCGATTATTTGATCGTTTTTATCGTACAGATGCATCGAGACAACGAGTTGAGGAAGGCACCGGGCTAGGTTTAGCCATTACAAAGTCAATTCTTGATGTCCATGGCGCAACAATTCAAGCAGACTATAATAACGGACGTATAATTTTTAAAATTATTTTTAAAAATTAATTAATTATCCTATAAAAAACTGACTACTTATTACAAATAATTAAAATAATAAGTAGTCAGTTAATCATCTATTTTATTTACGTAGCCGTAAAGCATTACCAATAACCGAGGCTGAACTTAGACTCATCGCGAGCGCTGCAATCATAGGAGAAAGTAACCATCCAGTAAATGGGTATAAAATACCAGCAGCCAAAGGGATACCTAACGCATTATAAAGAAACGCAAACATCAGGTTTTGCTTCATATTCTTAATAGTTGCCTCCGACAAGGTACGGGCTATTTCAATACCGCGTAAATCACCCTTTACCAAAGTAACTTGAGCACTATTCATTGCGACATCTGTTCCTGTCCCCATTGCAATTCCGATGTCAGCCTGCGCTAAAGCCGGAGCATCGTTAATTCCGTCACCAGCCATTGCTACGATTCTTCCTTCTTTTTGTAATTTCTTAACTAATTCTAATTTATCTGCGGGTTTTACTTCTCCATAAACTTCATCGATACCTAAACGGCTACCAACTGATTTCGCTGTTGTTAAGCCATCGCCTGTAGCCATTACGATTCTTAAACCGGAATTTTTTAATGAATGCAAAGCTTCAGGTGTACTTGCTTTGATTGGATCTGAAACAGCTATCAAACCTATCAGTTTCCCATCCACAGCTAAATGCATAACACTTGCACCTTCAGCTCTTAACTTCTCAGCATCATTGATAAATGCATCAACAGATATACCAAGTTGTTCCATTAATGCGGTATTACCTAGAGATAACTGATGTCCATTTAACTCACCCTTAACGCCAATACCAGACCCTGACTCAAAAGATGTCGGTTTCGTTAGTGCAAGATCTCTTTCCCGGGCAGCACGTACAATTGCATCGGCTAAAGGATGTTCACTTCCTTGATCCAGACTAGCTGCTAATCGAAGAATCTCGTTATCTTCATATCCAGAAAGAGGGATAATCTTATCAAATGTAGGTTGGCCTTCGGTTAAGGTTCCTGTCTTATCAATAATTAACGTATCAATCTTCCGTAAATTTTCTATAGCTGCAGCATCACGAAAAAGTACACCATTTGATGCACCACGACCGGTTGCCACCATGATTGACATAGGCGTCGCTAATCCTAAAGCACATGGGCAAGCAATAATTAAAACTGCGACAGCATTGATTAGCCCATAGACCCAACTCGGCTCCGGTCCGAATATTCCCCAACCCAAAAATGTAAGTATAGAAATACCAATAACCACCATAACAAACCATCCTGCTACCTGATCTGCCATTCTTTGCATTGGAGCTTTAGAACGTTGAGCTTGCGACACCATTTGTACGATCTGAGAGAGTACAGTTGATGACCCAACCTTTTCTGAACGCATCACTAATGAACCATTCATATTCATAGTTGCGCCAATCACCTGGTCTCCCACACGTTTTGTAACTGGTACGGGTTCTCCAGTTAACATCGACTCATCAATAGAACTTGAACCTTCAGTAACTATTCCATCAACAGGTACCTTTTCACCTGGTCGTACTCTAAGCAAATCTCCAACGTGTACATGGGAAAGAGGAATATCTTCTTCTCTTCCATCGTCATTTACTTTTCTGGCAGTTTTCGGCGCCAACCCAAGCAAAGATTTAATCGCGGCCGAAGTTTGCGAGCGAGCTTTTAACTCAAGCACTTGACCTAACAATGTTAGTGAAATGATAGCGTCAGTAGCTTCAAAATATACTGCAACACGTCCCATAGATATAAAAGAGTCAGGGAATACTTGCGGTGCCAAAGTTCCAACGAGACTGTATATAAATGCTGCACCGGTCCCAATCCCAATTAAAGTCCACATATTCGGACTACGATTTAAAATTGATTGCCAACATCTAACAAAAAATGGCCATCCCGCCCAAAAAACTATTGGCAAGGTAAGAAGAAGTTCAATCCAAGTTTGTACTTTAATTTCAAACCAGTTTAATTTATGACCAAACATCGCCAAGGTTATTACGATAACGGTCAAAGGTAACGTGTACCAAAATCTTCTTTTAAAGTCCTTGAGTTCAGGATTTTCATCAGCCTCATCTAAATTTGGAAGCAAAGGCTCTAATGTCATACCGCAAATTGGACAGTTTCCAGGTTGATTCTGTCGAATCTCCGGATGCATGGGACATGTATAAATTGTGGAAGTATTTACATGAGCTGAATTAATAATTTCAGTTGAATCTACTTCAGCTCTATTCATTGATTTTTTAGTTGGAGAAGATTTACCCTCTTCATTAATATAAAACAAAGGATCATTTTCAAACTTTAACTTGCATTTTTCACTGCAAAAGTAAAACGTTTTACTGTCAATTTTTTCATAGAATTTAGAAGCCTGTGTTACGGCCATTCCACAGACAGGGTCAATAAGTCTATTGCCGGTATTCTTATCTTCATGATGATGGTCCATAGAACCTCCTTCATATTAATTCTCAAAAATAAAGAGCTCATTAGGATTAAACTAATTTTTCGATATCCGGTCATTTAGTGACCATTATTTTCAATAAAGTCAGTGTAACACTTGTGTGTTTTCAATTTTAAAAATGACAAAAATGTAATTTTGGAGTCATCAAGACGTTTCTATCTGTCTTGAATAATAAGCATACGAAGAGTGATGACCAACTCAATCTATTCATGAACGTCAACGGGTCATTACTTAGCTATGTATCTGTTTTAGAAGGATGATGAAATGAAAATTTTCCAAAATAAAGTATCAGTTCTACGCAATGTATTAGTTGGTGCAACTATGGTTGTAGCTGCTTCTAGTGCGTTTGCACATGTAAAACTTGAAAGTGCAACACCTGCTATTAATGCTTCTGTAGCAAGTCAACCCCAAAACATAACTTTAAATTTTGGTGAAGAGGTTATGTTAATGAATGTCAAATTGCTTGATGCCCAACGTAAGGATATCCCATTAAATTATAAAATAACTCATGATATGAAAAAGTCATTTGAAGTGGCCGTACCTAAACTTAAGAAAGGTAAATATACCGTGGTATGGACCACAATGGGTGCAGATGGCCACAACATGAATGGCGAATATAATTTCACGCTTAAAGCAGCAAAATAAAATAAAAATGAAATTAGTAAACATGCCAGCTATTTGCTGGCATGTTGCTATAACGATGGAGAAAAATATGCTTCCTGAAACTTGGATATACGCAACATGGCTGGCTAAAGTCGTTTTATATTTAGGTATTGCATTTGTTGTTGGTGGCGCTTTCTGTTATTTCTTACTTGGTCGTTATGTAGAAATTAAACAGACTATTCTGAAGTACATAACTATTGGTGCAGGACTGGGTTTAATATCCAGTATTCTTGGCTTCTTCCTTCTCATTGGAAGTTTTGCCAATACAGGTCTTTCTGGCATGTGGGATAGCAACTACATAAACATTTTAATAAATACTCCCACAGGGCACGTTCATATTATTCGATCAATTAGTTTTGCTCTTCTACTTCTAGTGATGATCATAAAACTTAGTAAAGGAACTATTCAGGTTTCAAAAATTGAAGGAGTAATATTTCTCATACTTTTAACTCCTATTGTTTTTAGTTTTTCTCAACTTGGTCATGTTACAAATTTACCTTCATTCGCACAATTTTTATTATCAATCCATGTACTTGTAATGTCTTTATGGATGGGATCACTTTATCCTTTATGGAGAACAAGTAAAAAAATTACTGGTCTTCCCTTGAAAGAACGCATGCATCTGTTTGGAAGAATTGCTGCTTTTGTGGTAGGAATATTACTTGCATGTGGTGCCAGTATTGCACTATTACTCATTAAAGATTTCAATATTCTACTGAATACTCCTTATGGGCATGGATTCATTATTAAAATAATATTTGTTTTAAGTATTTTATTATTGGCTGCCTTTAATAAATGGTATTTTACTCCTCGTTTACAGGATCCAAAATTTGCAAAACAATTGGGTTATGCCATTTTATTTGAAATGTCACTAGGCTTATCAATTCTTTTAACGACTGGGTATATTACAACAGTAGTCGGTATTGAGTAATAGGAGTAGCCAAGCAATGACTTCATGGATGAAAGTTAACTGTATCGTAATTATATCTCTTGTTGTAAATACTGTGAGTTGGGCAGAACCAGCATCAGCTAAACATATGCATGCGCTTGATGACAGCGAGCTGAGGAAAGTTTCGGATCATGACCACTCAGACGAGAGCTCACTTTCACATGCCCATCATGCAGATAAGAAAGAGGAGCCACAAAATTTAAGTAAGGAAAATAATCAGCAAAATTTAAGACTAATACAAACGTCTTATCCAAAATAAATATGGATAAGTAGGCTTGATTTTGGGGATAGAAAGATTCTATTCCCTATCAATAACTAGTAATTAATTTTTTTTTGATAAAGTTCTCAAATCTTCTTGTATCTAGCAAGACCTCTCGATAATGTACCTATGTTGATTCTTGGCTAATATCAAAAAAATTATTAATTTTAGGTATCCAAAAAATCTCATTCCTGAAACTAATCTCTAATCCATCTTCAATTTCATTGATCATATTTAGTTCTATATGCTTAGAATGGGTAATCTCAAACTTATGAAAATACATTAAGCAAATTCTTACCCACAATAATAATTCAAATCTATTCTCGGTCACTTTACTTAACTTAATAATTTCTTTTTCTAATTTCTGATTTTTTACTGCTTTTATAAAGTTAGAATTCTTTATAAATGAAAAGTTTAAATCCGTATCATAATTCCGGTTTAAAAAAATTATAAAGCCAATGAGTTCAGCCGCTTGACCAGGATGATGTGACAAATAATGTTTGACATGCCATATCCGTGGCAAGTTAAATCTTGAATTACTCATCAGAAACATCAAGGCTGAAGCTGGTTTCATTGCTAGCCTGGCAGAGCGAATAGTTGTTGTACCATCGCTCACTCTACTCATTAACGTGTCAAAGTACTTTTGAAGAATTTGAGCGGGAAAAGTGGACTCTAGACAAATATTTTTTAACCTATTCAGTTGGTCCAATTCAGAACAAAATTCTTTTGCCTGTATATCTACTTGAAGATGATGTACTTGAGTTAACCATTGCATAGGTAATACAAATTTACGTAAACCACTTGTTCTTAATCTTCCCAAAAGCTCGGTATAAGCGGGAACTTGCTCTATCCAAAGATCTTCAGTTTCTTCAAAAAATTTTATATGTTTCGCAGTAAATAAGGCTGCTTTATGTGAGCCTACTCGTTGTTCAAGCCATTTTATATAGTTTTTAAAGTGTTTTCGGAGATGTGTATCTACTAAATTATTTGCTAATTTCCCAACTCTTCTTTCAAGAATCTGGTGCCAGGAACAACTTTCACAATAATTTCCACGCCCAGCAGGAATCTTCAATTTACAGATCAAACAATAATGAGGTGGTGAATTCAAACATTTCTTGCAATACATCTGACCTGATTTAACATCTTCTTCAAGTAGCCGGTACCTACGACAACTTGGGCAAGTTCTATAATCACGAGTTGCGCATTTAGGACATACTCTTAAATTATCTGAAAAGCGGCTGATTCTGGAGAGTTTCTGGGAAAAGCATCCACAACGCTCACAGGCTTGAAACTCCTTGAAATAAACAGAGCAACTACAACAAACAGGACCATACTTTGTAATTTTTCCTATAGAGTAATCAACTCGTTGACAACGTATACATGGTCTATTGTTTTCACATTTTTGGCAAATGGCTGAGTTATCATATTTATATAACCTGGCAAGCTTTCCACAGGATGAACATGCTCTTTTTTTGAAAACCCGTACATAACATGTATGGCAAAATTTAGTCGATTTATAATTCTTATGAATTTTTTCCACATTGCGACCACAGTCATCACATTGAGGCATCTCATCTTCCCCCAATTTATAAGATTTTTCGCTTCAATCTCCACATTTTTCGTAATATAGCTTTTTTACATGTTGGTTTTGGGGTACTTGAGACATTTCCCTTTAATATATACCCCCGAGAAACCTTGTCTAGTTGCTTTTCTAAAGGTATTAATATTTCTGGTATTTTACATCTCTTATCCCAAAATGAGGCTCTATTCATACTTAAAGAGTGAGCTGTTTCAATAAATTTTTTTTGGGAAACTTTTAACAGTTGAGAAATACAAGCAAATATTTTCTCCCTTTCTAATACTGAAATTTGACTAAGGACTAAACCCGTCGAGGAAAGTTGAGGATGGGGAACTCTAATATCCAGCGCATTTAAAAATGCCCAACCTTTACTATTTAAGGAACTTCTAAGAACTTTTCGAATAAATTGATTAAATAACTGAATGACACTCAACCACTCTGATATAGGAATTAAAGTATCATCATAAATTGCATATCCTTGTTTAAGGAAAAGATCAAAGTCTTTCTGTAATGTCAAAGCATTGCGATCTATGACATCGGCTTTCACATCAAAAAGTTTCTCTTTACATAGGGCACAGCAAGATAATGTCTGATCAGGAGCTTCCAATAATCTTGGTTGAATAGCCTTCTGGCAATGGGGACATTGATCTAATAAACGCTGATTATGCTTAACACATCCCACGTGCAATACATACCGCCAATTCAGCCGAAAGTAAGCAACAGGATCACTTTCCAAACATTTGGGACAATATTGCCAACCACTTTTATGTTTACGATTCCGTGTACCTAAAGCTAATATCCATGGTTCAAGATTTATTGCACTATTTTGTAGAAATAATGTCTTAAAAGTTGAGGGATTGAAGTGATCCGGGCTGGTACCAACCTTACGGACTAATATATCTAAATATTCTTGATCAAGTCCTTTATCAATGTCTACAGTCCATGCTCTCCATTTAGGCCAAAGTAGCCCAGTTAAGCTCAGTGGATCACAACCACTCTCAAGGGAAATTCGTATCAGCCATGAGGATAAGGCTTCATCTTCATAGGGAAGTGTACGAATAACCCAATAATGAGTCCCTACAATCTGAACCATACTTGTATGCTACAGGTTACTTTACACTTTCTAATAATTGGTGATTAATGTGTTCCTGCCCAGTAATGATAGCCTTCTTGGCAGCTTCCCTTAAAAGACTACGTAAATTGCCTAAATTTCCCTCTGTAATGTCATGTAAATACTTTACAGTTGCTGGCTCAGCTAATCTTGAAGGCAGTTTAAGTGGAAGCACTTTTTCAAATTTATTTACCATAGCCTGAAACTCTTTATCAAGTTGCCATAAGGGAAGGTTAACAACACGAAAACGGCTTACATGCTGTGGATCGGTATATAGCACCCGAACAGCTTCTTCCGTCCCAAAACCAACAACAGGTATCTGAGTTTCATTACACAAATATTTGATCGCATTCATGACTGTTCTTTGTTTAATAGGAGTTCCACACAACAAAGAGTTCATTTCATCAATAATAAGTAACTTCACCTCATAAAGCTTGAGGCAATGAACAACCTGATATCTTAATTTTGCAACAGGATCTCTTTCGCGGAAGGGTTCCCAAAATCTATCTAAGATGGCCATATATAAAGCTTTCTCATCAGGGGAAACAGGTGCTTGAACAACAATCACAGGTTTAACTGCATTATTAAGCTCATTAGTATACCCCTCTCCATAGAGCTTAAAAAATTGGTTAATAATTGAAGTCTTACCATTATTAGGTTTACTTAACACCAGTAAATTAGGCATACGACTTCGTTTTGGAAGAGCGAGCATGCCCTTTAATTGATCCAGTAGATCATTCGCTGCTGGGTAACCTATCCAACGGTCCTCTTCGAGGAAAAAAAGTCTGTCCTCATTAGATTGGTCAACAATAGGTCGAAATTCCTGGAAAATATGTGGATAATTACTCATGAAATATCCTCATCATTTTCTACCTCATCTAAAGGTAATAACCCATATAAGCTTTCAAATTGTTGATCCATAACGGTACTCTCATGTTGAGATTTTTTGTCCTGAATTGAAGCAGGGTTAATTCTCTGTTGATGTTGAGTATTACGCTGATATGTTCTGCGAGCACGACGAGTTTTAATACTCGCTTCTTGTACCCGTTCACGCAGTTTAGCTAAAGCCTGTCCAAGCTCATGATCTTTTAAATATTCACCAGTTTCTTTTTTCAATTCCTGAATTTTTTTATGTTCCCAAATACTAAAGGGTGGAATACTTTGATCTGCTAGAGGAACTTTAAAATAGTTTTTTATTTCAGGGTCAAAGAACCATATTTCACTAATATTCCTTGGATCTCTTCTAAAAATAAACTTGCGTTTCTCTTTATGGTTATCAGGGTCAATTGAATTGATCCAGCTTCTCAATACATCCGCATAATATGACAGCCCATCAATAGTTACACCTGTAGTTTGGATTGTTCGTTCAAAACTCGGTAAAAAATCAAGGAAAAAATTATGATCATTTGCAGGTAATCTGGCTGCTCCAGAACCTAAAGTATTCTTATCACCAAAGATACCCAGTTCAAAAGCATGTAGAGGTGATGTACCTAAAGCTGAATGTTTTCGTTTATGGTAAACATTACAGATAAAATCAATCAGCCAATCCTCAAACTCTGTAAATGTAAAAACGGCTTGAGTATCAGAGTCATAATCTTTTCTCTGAAAAATATTAGAAAAAGTAGTACCTGGTACTGCATGAATATCTGTAGCAAAAGTACCCATCAAACGTTCAATATGTCCACCAAAACGTGGTTTTTTAACAGGTCGATATTCCAGACGGATATCATGTGCCATACAAGCATTTCTGAAAGTTTCTGAATGGAATTCGGGACCATTATCTACATGGATCGTATTCATAATTCCCCAAACAGGCCATTCAGCCTGGATCTTGCGTAAAGCCAACCATTTCTCTTTGGGTAATACTGCTTGAGATACACACATGGCAATAGACATTACCGAAGGTGCATCTAAAGACAGGTAATAGCCGACAACTACCCGCGAAAAGACATCAATTGCAAGAGTTAGATAAGGACGCCCAATAGGTTGTCGGTTAAAATCATCCACCAGAATTAGATCCACTGGGGTATGGTCAATCTGAACAACTGCAAGCGGGTAATCCGCATGAGGAAATTTTCCAGCGGCTGGGGTAAATTTATTATTAGCCTTTTCTTTATGTCCTCTTTTACGAAGAACTTCTCTTTGACTGATTGCTGCTATACGATTCCGTACGGTATTTGCATGAGGGACGTCAAGAATATGATATTCATGACATAAACGTTTCACTTCAAGTACAACTTTTTGAACACTTATTCTCTGATTAGTCAGATATAAGTCTTTAATCGCTTTTTCAATAATTGCTTCAGCATGCTTATTAATCATCTTCTGACCTTGAGGCAACCCCTCTTTTTTAGGTCTCAGTCCATCAATCGTTCCGTATGCGTTATATATTTTTAACCATCTGTATAAAGTTGCTGGATTTATATCATGTTGCTTTGCACGTAACTCCACTTCCTTGCGTCCACTCACCCCATCCTCAATAAAGGGGCGGATTATATTGAAGCGCCTTTCAGCTTCAGCCCAGTCTTTATCAGGAATGAGATCTATATCTTCATACGTTTCAGTAGGCAATGCTGGCTGTAATTCACTTATGGCAGCAATACCTTTTCTACCCGTATTCTTGTTTTCAACAAAGACAGATTTAAGGTCAATAATCTCAATAATTGTATGCGGTATACCTTTTACCTGAACTGACTCTCCAGCAGCAATCTTGATATTCACACGTCTATCATTCATCTTAATTCCCACTTATCCAAAGTTCAGTAGAAGGCTGTAAAGGTAGACTCAAATCGCATGCTAAAAAGCCATGAGCAACTAAATACCAAATTTGACTAATCCCATTTGCACGAGCCCATTTACCAGAAAAATGCCGAGCTAAAAGTGTGTCAAAAGTTACAACTTCTCGATCTCTTACATAGTCCATTAAAAATTTTGAATCGGCAAAAGAGAAGAACATTTTTCGGTATTTTTGCAGAAACATAGCATTTGACCATATCTGATCACGAATACGTCCTTCATGTGCAATGTGGAATTTCCAACCTTCTTCTTTGCAAATAGCCATAGCGGCACGGTATCTGGATTTCCATAGATTTAAATTAAGTTCTAACTCCGCTGCCGGCTTAACTTCAACTAATTTAGGAGGGATAAAAGGGAGATAATTGTCATGTTTATATGTTACTAAAAAGTCTGGGGTATAAACCCGTTTCTTTCCATTATCAACATACTCAATAGTAAATGGTTGAGACTCAACAGCCAGAACATTGGGATCAACCTCTAAACGAATGAGAAAATCTCGTTCAAGTGTAGATTCAAAAGGAACTGCAGAATCTTTTTTAAAAGGGTACAGTCCGGATACACTGATACGTGTATTACCAATTTTTCTTCGAGCTGGTACGATCTTGACCGTGTCGCATAATTGATTGTACATTCTTGGTTCCGTCGCATAGTTCATTATAAGATTTGTCGCACAGTTCTTTATAAAAAGCGTTCTAAGTTATTGACTCAAGCTTAAATTGTCGCATAGTTCTTTGTAAATGACAGCGGATCTCATCCTAAACCGGGTGAAATTACCCTATCTCACTTAGGTGTTCTATTTTTAGATGAACTTCCAGAGTTTGACAGAAAGGTGCTAGAAGTTTTACGCCAGCCGCTTGAGTCAAAAGAAATCATTATTTCACGAGCAGCTCGGCAGATTACTTATCCGGCTAACTTTCAATTGATTGCTGCGATGAACCCCTGCCCATGTGGTTATGCGTTTAATCAAGACAGCCGTTGCCAATGTTCACCTGACAGCATTAAGCGCTATCAAAACCGTATATCAGGACCTTTACTTGACCGTATCGATTTACATATTGATGTACCGCCTTTAAAAGCTCAGGAACTGCAAGATTCAACACCTGTTGAAGGTTCTACGGCTGTAAGACAGCGCGTGATTTCTGCTTATGAACAACAAATGCAAAGACAAAATTGTTTAAATCAAGCGCTTTCGCCGAAGCAACTTGAGCAATATGCTGTCCTTGATAGTACTTCACAGCAAATGATTGAAATGGCACAGCAACGTTTAAATCTATCAGCTCGTGCTTATCACCGTGTTTTACGAGTAGCGCGGACCATTGCCGATTTGGCTCAAAGTGAGATGATCCGAAGTCCTCATCTCACAGAAGCACTCTCCTATCGAGGCAATCATTCTTAAAAACAGAACAGCGGATTATGAGTCCGCTGTTCTTTTGTTAAGAACTTGATTTAAGGACTCAATTAAAGAAGTGATTTCTTTCTCTGATAAAGCAGCAAAACCCAAGCGAATACAACGATTAGAAGACTCAATTTGTTTAAACTTATGCTCTGTATCAATGTTGAGTTCTTTTAATTTTATAAGCTGATCTCGAGTAAATGGTTTCTGGAATTTTACCCATAAAGCCATTCCACCCGCAGGTGGTTGTATATGAACACACTCTGCAAAAATTCTTTTAAACTCAGCTAACGCATGGTCTCGGCGTAGTTGATATATTTTTTTCATTTTACGGATGTGCCTTTTAATTTCACCCCGTTGCATTAAATCTGCTAAGGCAAGTTCAGTAATATTATTACCTTGACGATCAATCAGTAAAATATCTTCTGTAATCGATTGAATGATTGATGGCGATGCCACGATGTAGCCTAAACGGATCCCTGGTGCAAAAACTTTAGACAATGAGCCAACATGAATGACTAATTCAGAATGAGGCAAACTCGCTAAGGGTGGCATAGGCCGACTGTCATAATGGAATTCATGATCATAGTCATCTTCAATAATATAAAAGCCCCATTTTTTTGAAAGCTCTAAGAGTTGAAGACGGCGATTCATTGGCATCGTGACAGTTGTGGGATATTGATGATGCGGAGTTGTATAAATGGCAGCAACCGAATGTTCTTTTAAAATACGTTCTAAATCCTCAATGACAATACCTTGTTCATCTAATTTGACAGAAACGACCTGAAAACCATTTGATTGAAACGCTTTAAAAGCAGATGGATAGTAAAGCTCTTCAACAACGATAACACCCTGCCGATTAGGTAATGCACGAGATGCAAGAAAAATTCCCATCTGGCTACCACGTACAATACAAATTTCATCTTCGGCAACATTCATAAAACGTTCCATTGACAACATTTGTTGTAAGGCTTGTCTTAACTCAGCCATACCTTGCGGATCACCATATCCCATATACTGGTTTTGGGTAATTTTAATCAGTGCATGCCGATAGGCCCGCGAAAATAGTTCGTAGGGAATAAGCCTCGGATCTGGTACACCATCGTTATGTGGATATAAAGCAACTTCTTGAATAGTTGGCTTCTCATTCACTTTTCGTTCAGATACTGACTCTATTTCGAGTTGTTTTTCTGGCAAAATATCTGCCACAAATGTGCCTTTTCTGGGACGAGTCACAAGCCATCCCTGTGCTTCTAATTCTTCATAGACCGCTTGTACCGTTTTCCGATTAATTCCTAATTCTTTTGATAGGCTACGAGACCCCGGCAGCATAGTCCCTTGCGCCAAACGGCCACTTAAGATTTCCTGACTAATCAAGTTGGTAAGCTTTAAAAAAACTGTTTTCTCTTCTCTTTCATCGATACGAAAATGTACTTGCCAAGGTCTTAGCATATTTGCCCCATCTGGACCATATAACTTATTAAAACTGGATGTATTGATTCATCCAGTTGTTTTCTATTCTGCCTTCACCTACTTAATTTGGTCAACTGGACTGGAGAAGAGATGAAGACTGCTTCTGTAAACAAACAAGACCTTATGCAACATGCACAGCAAGACATGCAAAAGTGGATTAGTGACTCAGATTTAACTGACCGCCAAAAGCTTGCTCTCACTTGTCGTATTTTATTTGATCATGGCCATGATGCTGGTTTAGCAGGCCAAATTACTTGTCGTAGTGAAAGTAAAGAATCCTTTATTACCCAACGTTTTGGTTTAGGTTTTGATGAAATTACTGCCTCAAACTTGCTTGAGGTGAATCAAGACTTAGAACCCATCCATCAAGAAGGTATGGCAAACCCAGCCAACCGTTTTCATACATGGATTTATAAAGAACACCCAGAGGTGAACTGCATTATCCATACGCATCCGACTCATGTAGCGGCTCTTTCCATGCTTCAAATTCCGCTCATAATTTCTCAAATGGATGTCTGTGCACTCTACGAAGATTGCTCATTTGTAGGCCATTGGCCAGGTGTTCCTGTGGGCAATGAAGAAGGTATTTTGATTTCTTCTGCTCTGGGTAAAAACCGCGCTGTTTTATTGTCTCACCATGGTCAACTGGTCACAGGAAAAACCATTGAAGAAGCGTGTAACTTGGCTCTTTTAATTGAACGTGCAGCTCAACTGCAACTTTTAGCCATGTCTGCCGGGCAAATTCAGCCAATCCCACACGATTTAGCTACAGAAGCTCATGACTGGGTATCTACCGATAAACGCAACAAAGTGAACTTTGCTTACTACGCACGTAAAGCTTTGAAAAAACATTCTGACTGTATTTAAAAAAGAGATTTCGACCATGAAACTAAACGGCATTATTGGCTACCCTGTTACTCCTTTTTCTGATGGCAACACCATTAATCTTCCTGTTTTAAAACAGATGCTGGATTTGCTTATTGAAAACGGCTGCGATGCAATTGCACCTTTAGGCAGTACTGGAGAAAGCGCTTATCTTGAATGGGATGAGTGGTGCTTAGTGGCTAAAACTTCAATTGAAAGCATTAATAAACGTGTACCTGTCATTATTGGAATTTCAGAACTCACGACGGATCAAGCCATCAAAAAAGCGCAGATCGCTCAAAGCTATGGTGCAGATGCACTTATGGTGATTCCTGTATCTTATTGGAAGCTAACAGATCAAGAGATTTTTGAATATTATCAATCGATTGCACAAGCAACGACTTTACCGATTATGATTTATAACAACCCTGCAACGAGTGGTGTTGATATGTCTCCAGAATTAATCGTGCGCATGTTTAATAACATTGCAAACATCACAATGGTAAAAGAAAGCAGCGGTGATATTCAACGTATGCATAAAATTCAAGAACTCTCAAAAGGAGAACTTCCGTTTTATAACGGCTGCAACCCTCTAGCTTTAGAAGCTTTATGTGCTGGAGCAAGTGGTTGGTGTACAGCAGCGCCAAATCTGTTAGGTCAACAACCTCAACAACTTATCGAACATGTAAAAAATGGTGAATTAGAACAGGCCAAAAAATCATTTTATCAGCAACTTCCTTTACTACGCTTTATTGTAACTGGTGGTTTACCCAAAACGATTAAAGCAGGTTTACAACTAAAAGGTGTTGCTGCGGGTTCACCACGCAAGCCACTGTTTAAAGCTACAGATATTGAGCTTAACCAGTTAAAACAGCTACTTTCTGAAATAGAAAACTAATAAAAAAGCGGGTCAATAAACCCGCTTTTTTACAGCATAAACTTAGAATGTTTTAGTTAAACTAAAGACTAAGCCTGTGTCATAAGGTTTTTTCTGAGCATCAGTCATACCAGAAGTGCTAATATCTGTACCAACAACATCTAGCTCAGCCAAAATGCCTAGAATGTTACGGTTTACACCCACTTTATAATCGATATAGCTATCGTCTTTACCTGGACCACCAGCAACTACGGCTAAAGCTTCTTTATTTTTGAATTTGTTATAACCAACTGATGCAAGTCCAGTAAATCCTGTATCTGCAATTGGCGCTGAATAACCGACATTAAAATACCAAAACTGCTTAGAATGAGCCCAGTAATCATCTGAATAGTTCACACCTACGCTAAGTGCATCCCCTTTAAATAAAGAATCAGCAAAAGTTAATTTACCGTAAACCTCATTAAAATCTAATCCATTTTTACCATCATAACCAATTCCATTACGGTCAAAACTATGACCAGAACCAATATAGCCATAATGAATTACACCGACATCATAAGTAGGCGCAAGCGTATCCGTTAATTTCAAAGTATTGGTATAACCCAAAGCGACATCAGTTTCTGTTGAGTTGCCAGTTACTCCAAAATCAACACTTGAACCCCAGAGTGATAAATAAGCACCCGACTTATGAGAAAAAGTAAAACCACCTTGAATCGCTGGATTATTTGATGATTGGGTAACTCCGCGGAAGCGGTAGTCTGTGGTTGCTGCGACGCTCCCTGTTGCGGTGATACCATAAAAAGATGGTGCATCTTCAGCCATAGCCATGGTTGAACCTGCTGCAAAGATACCAAGACCTAAGGCCTTAAGTGCAAATTTCATCATTCTGATCTCCCCCATAATGAATGCACGATTTATGTATATAAAACACATTGTGTTACTTAAGCTTTAGCAATTGCTGTGCCAATTCCATGTTTGCTATCAACGCGCTTCATTAATTTTGAGATCAAACTTGTTTTATACTGAAACCCCTGCTTGTTTTGTATAAATATAAATTCATAAAAAACAATAAAATAAAATAAAACTCTTGTGCATTTAGAAATAATAAACATATGAAAACCCCTTATCGGAAACTAGTAACCGAGATGGGAAGTATTCATTTACTCAATGTAAACTTTCTATTTAACCTTGATTAGGAAATATAAAAATTACGTAAATTTGTTAAAGCTAAGCTTTTAATGGTCTGTAAATGGGCATTTCATTTAATTAGACTTCTTTATTTTTTCTATTTTTAAACTTATGAACTATTTTGGGTCTTTTTTAATCAGCAATATGAGCAAAAAGAGTAATGCACAAAATTTACGCAAAATATCGCACTAAATTTGACCAATTAAACTAAATTCTATTGCTCGTTTAGAGTGATCTATTTTTGCACATTGTTCTTAAAAATAATGTTATAAAGTAACACTTTAAAAAATATTAAAAATAAATCGTCGAAAAAATCAACTCAACAGAAGATCAAAAACTAAACATATCCATCAAAAAAGATTAAAAAATAAACAGAAGAATCAACTATTTTTTTAGCTTGGAATATAAAATAAATGGTAAAAATACACTAAAAAATAAATTACTTTTTTTATTTTAAACAATACATTAAGTATAAAAGGTTAATAGTAAATTTAGTCAACAAGCAGTAGCACATTAATCAATTTCTGCATAGCATATATAAAATAAAATCAACAAAAATATATCTTTTTTATAGATTACTTATACAATTGATTCAAATCCTAGGCCCTGAACAATAACAAGGCACAGGATTTATCGTTTTTATGAGGTTCTTTAAATATGCTAAATGCACAAAAACTTACATTAGCAGTTCTCATTTCTGCGGCAATAATTTCCTCAGCTCAGGCAAGCGAGCAAAGTGAGGCAAAAGGATTTGTTGAAGATGCGAACGGTTCTATTCTCTTCCGTACAGGTTACATCAGCCGTGACAAAAAAAATGGCGTGGATGATACCAGTTCATTTGCTCAAACAGCAATCGTAAATATTGATTCTGGCTTTACTCCTGGTATTGTCGGTTTCGGTGTAGGTGTTGTTGGCGATGGTTCATTTAAAATCGGCGCAAACAAAAACGCTGGCAATAACATGATTCCACGTGAAACTGGTCTCAATGATGATGGCGTACCAACAAAAGGTGCTGGTGATTCTTATGATCACTGGGCACGTGGTGGTGCTAACGTTAAAGCACGTTTCTCAAATACAACAGTACGTTACGGTACTCAAGTACTTGATTTACCAGTTCTAGCAAGTAACACAGCACGTTTGGTACCTGAATATTTCACGGGTACTTTGTTAACTAGCCATGAAATTAAAAATTTAGAAGTGATTGCTGGTAAATTTACTAAAGATCAATATTCTGATCAGGTGAATACAGATGGTCGTCATCTTGACCGTGCAATTGTTTGGGGAGCTAAGTACAAATTTGATGACAATTTAAATGCATCTTACTATGGTCTAGACAGTAAAAATGCTCTTGAACGCCATTATGTAAATGTAAACTATAAACAGCCTTTGGCGAATGACAGTTCATTAACTTACGATTTCAGTGGCTACCACACTAAATTCGATGCGAATGCGAATACCTACTCAGCTACTGGAGCAGTAGCACCAGATTATGGTAAAACTGGTATAGCAGGTGAAGAAAAGTCTAATAACATTTGGGCAATTTCAGGTACTTATGCAACTGGTCCACATAGTGTGATGTTAGCATACCAACAAAACAGTGGTAATGTTGGTTATGATTACGGTGGTAATGCTGACGGTGGCCAAAGTATCTATTTACCGAACTCTTATTTGTCTGACTTCATCGGTAACGATGAAAAATCAGCACAAATTCAATACAACGTTGATTTTGGTAAGTTAGGTGTATTACCTGGTTTAAACTGGACGACTGCATTTGTATACGGTTGGGACATCAAAGTTAGAAATGTAACTGACAGTGCCCAGGAACGTGAGTTCTTTAACCAAGTGAAATACACTGTTCAAAGCGGTTTTGCTAAAGATGCAAGCCTTCGTATTCGTAACTCGTACTATCGTGCAAGCGATTCATACCAAGGTGCTTACATTGGTGACACCAATGAATGGCGTATCTTCCTTGATATTCCTGTGAAATTATTCTAATTCACAAATTTATCAAGCATAAAAAAACCTACGTCTGGCAACAGATGTAGGTTTTTTATTAAGCTCAGAATATCAATTGAGGCATTCTGAGCCTTATCAATTAAAGCTTATTTAGCAGCTTCAATTGCTTTTAATACTTCAGCTTTAGCAACGTCAGCACCTTCCCAACCACTGATTTTTACCCACTTACCTGGTTCTAAATCTTTATAGTGACTGAAGAAATGCTCAATTTGGCTAATCAATAATGGAGGAAGATCTGTATATTCCTTAACATCTTTATACAATGGAGACAATTTCTCGTGTGGAACAGCAATTAATTTCGCATCGATACCACCATCATCTTCCATTTTTAATTTGCCCACTGGACGGCAACGAATGACTGAACCAGCAGCAACAGGATGTGGAGTTACAACAAGTACGTCTAACGGGTCACCATCTTCAGACAAAGTATTTGGAACATAACCATAGTTCGCTGGGTAGAACATTGCTGTACCCATGAAACGGTCTACAAACAATGCATCAGAATCTTTGTCGATTTCATATTTAATTGGTGCTGCATTTGCAGGAATTTCAATGATGACATAGATGTCATTTGGGGCATCTTTACCTGCTGGGATATTGCTGTAACTCATATCAATACTCTTTCGTTATGAAGTCAGATGTAAAATCCACTCGATTATAGCGTGGATATCATCAAAATGATGCCGATTATACAATGCGCACACGCGAAAGTTGATATGAATGATGACAGAATGACACTCAAGTCAGTTTAATCGTGACGACTAATAAGAAGATTGGGCACAATATAGATAAGAACCAGACAATCGAACGTAAAGTTGCCCAGTTACTTAAATAACAGATCCCATAAATTACTCTTAAAATAATATATGCCCAACCTAATCTCAGAATAAAATATTCTGGAACGACCATATATTCAGCCATTAAAATAGCCGTTAAGAATAAAGGTAAGCTTTCAAAACTATTTTGTTGTACGGCATTTGCACGAGCAGCCAAACCAGTTGTTTTGGCAAAAAAAGCTCTTGGGTTTTGATTATCGGCAGGCTGAAAACCACCTGTAAACTTTGCAATTACGGTAAATGCGTATGGCAGCAAACATGCCACTAAAATAATATAGATAATGCCGCTGATGCCCTGCATAGTGCCATCCATCACTGAAAATACTGTTGATCATGCTATCATAACATTGCGTTTTTACCTGAAATTTTATGCAATCACTTGTCATTACTGATTAATAGGGCCATGTATGCAACAACCTGATCAAAAAGAATTGTTTGAAGTCTTGGATAAGCAAAAACAGAATCAACTTCAGATAGATCGCATATTAAAAATCGTACTTCCTATTATGGCTTTTTTACTTAGTGTGATTTGTGCAAACTTGAATTGGCAATCGACACTTGGCACCTTTGTTATTTTAACAATTACCTTTATTGCAGTCGGTATTAAACGACTTACTTTGTGGCATTGGCTCATTGTGATTACGATATATTGTTTAGCAGATAATTATTTGAGTTATGGTCAGCTTGATTTAACTCACCTACGCCTGCAACTCGGCACAATGCTTGTTTTTGTTGGGATGGTCGGAATTGGACGCCCTTATATAGACCGCTG
Organism: Acinetobacter sp. NIPH 542; assembly: GCF_000369825.1. Classification (NCBI taxonomy): domain Bacteria; kingdom Pseudomonadati; phylum Pseudomonadota; class Gammaproteobacteria; order Moraxellales; family Moraxellaceae; genus Acinetobacter; species Acinetobacter sp. NIPH 542. The sequence goes on along the minus strand of NZ_KB850205.1, from coordinate 23,452 downwards.
GTTTATAAAAAGCCATAAAAACTAAAATAAAAAAAAGCGCCTTAAGGCGCTTTTTTTATTAACTGATTAGGCTGGTTTACGTAAGTCTTTACGTAAAATTTTGCCTACATTTGATTTTGGTAATTCATCCATAAACTCAACATAACGAGGGCGTTTATAGCCTGTTAAGTTTTCTTTAGCGAAGCTCAAAACTTCTTCAGTCGTTAAGCTTTGATCTTTTTTCACAATAAAGAGTTTTGGCACTTCACCTGATTTTTCATCTGGAACACCAATAGCTGCAACTTCCAATACTTTTGGATGTTTAGCAATAACTTCTTCGATTTCACTTGGGTAAACGTTAAAGCCAGAAACCAAAATCATATCCTTTTTACGGTCTACAATTTTTGTATATCCACGGCTATCCATCACACCGATGTCGCCAGTACGGAAGAAACCATCCGCTGTCATGACTTTAGCTGTCTCATCAGGACGATTCCAGTAACCCTTCATCACTTGAGGACCACGAATCGAGATTTCGCCTTGCTCACCTAAAGCAACTTCTTTACCGTCATCATCTAAAATAGCAACTTCAGTTAAAGGTAACGGAATACCAATAGTGCCGCTAAATTCAGTAGAAGCAGGTGGATTTGCAGTTGCTACCGGTGAAGTTTCTGACAAACCATAGCCTTCAATAATGGTTGTACCAGTAATTTTCTTCCACGCTTCTGCTGTAGAAGGTAAAACGGCCATACCACCGCCCATCGCCATTTTTAAATTGCTATGGTCAAGTTGTTTGAATTCTTCATTGTTCACTAAAGCATTAAACAATGTGTTTACTGCTGGGAAGAATGATGGTTGATATTTACGTAATTCGTTAATAACAGCTGGTAAATCACGAGGGTTCGGAATCAAGATATTTGCCTGACCTTTATACATACCGTACATCGCGCAAACCATGAACGCAAAAATATGATAAAGCGGTAATGCACAAACAATACGGTCGCCTTTAGCGCCATCATTTGCTCCAAATTTACTTTGGAAGATACCGTCACACTGAAGTAGGTTTGCTACAAGATTACGATGAGTAAGCTCTGCACCTTTTGAAACGCCTGTTGTACCACCAGTGTATTGAAGTACAGCCGTGTCACTTAAAGTTAAAGTCGGACGCTTATAATTACTCGCATTTTCTTTATTTAATGCTGAGTTAAATTTAACGTGTCCTGGAATATTCCAAGCTGGAATTTGTTTACGTACTTTACGTAATACAAAATTCACCAGAGTACCTTTGAGTGTACCGAGCATATCTCCGACTGATGCAACTACAACATGCTTTACTGGAGTTTTACCCAAAATGCTTTGGTAAACACTGGCAAAGTTTTCGATAATCACGAGTACTTCTGCACCTGAGTCATTTAATTGATGCTCAAGTTCACGCGCAGTATAAAGTGGGTTAACGTTTACTAACACTAAACCTGCACGTAACACAGCTAATGCAACTACAGGATACTGCAATACATTCGGCATCATCACTGCCACACGAGTTCCTTTTGCTAACCCCAAATTTTGCAAATAGGTCGCGAACTTACGACTTGCAAGTTCTAACTCATTAAATGACATCGCTTTATCCATAAAGATAAAGGCATCGCGAGAACCAAATTTTTGGAAATTACTCTCAAAAATATCAACAAGTGAGGTATTTTCCGCAGGCAATGCTACTGTTTCTGGAATCCCTGTTTTTTGGTATTCTGCAAACCAAATTTTTTCCATAATGCCATTATCTCCGATTCGTAATCCTTAGTAATAACTGTTATTCAATGCCCCAGCTATTCTTTAGCTTCTTGGTGCCAGAACATATTTAAAACTTATTGGCACATTCATGACACTTCGAACAAGATTATGAGACAGAAGTTTTGACAATTTAACCCTGCCAAATTTTTTGCATGGAGTACAAATTACGTACTCCAAATTGCTGTCCTTTTAATCGTTATTCAATACCAACAAGTTCAGTTCATTGCTTGAACATGTTGCCATATATAGCGTATTTATGTTGCCAGACGCTAGCTTTATCTCTGAATCAACAGTTTATTTGCTTTTTGATATCCACGTGGTAAGAGCTGACCTTTTGAAGCTCGTTTACCCATATATTTTTGTAGATCATCACCTTTTAATTTTAGATGTTGCTGACCTGCAACCACCTGAATTATTTCATCTAAGTTCAGGGTTGTCATGGATAAAATTTGCTCTTTCGCATCAAGTTGTATCAACTTATTACCTTTACCCTTATTTAGATTTGGTAGTTCTGCCAAATCAATAATCAAGAGTCGACCTGCTGAGCTGAGCACCGCTAAGTGCGTCATATTCTGAGCAGATATTAATGGTAAAGCTTTTGATTTTTCAGGAACAGACAAGAATGTCTTACCTGCCTTGGCATTGGTATCTAGCTGTTTGGTTTGAGTTTTAAACCCGTAACCTGATGTACTTGCAGCGATAAGTTCAGACTCTTCGTCTTCTAGATAAACCTGAATAAACGACACACCACTTGCAGGAGCAAGTTTAGAACTTAAAGGTTCGCCCAAACCTCTTGCTGATGGCAAACTGCTAATAGGCAAGGCATAACTACGCCCTGTCTCATCAAGGAAATAGATCCGTTGATTGGTTTTACCCACAGCGTGGCTTAAATATTGGTCACCCGCACGATAGTTTAAATTCTCTGCATCAACATCCGCACCTTTTGCAGCACGAATCCATCCCGCTTCAGATAAAACCACCGTTACCGCTTCAGCTGGCATTAAATCCTGTTCTTTAATCTGAACAGCTTCAGCACGCACCACGATTGGAGAACGGCGTTCGTCACCAAACTTTTTCGCGTCTTCTTTTAACTCACCAATAATCAGATTTTTTAAAGATTCCGGATTTTCTAATTGCTCACGAATAATGGCAGCTTTTGCAGCAAGCTCATCTTGTTCATGACGGATTTCCATCTCTTCAAGTTTTGCTAAATGACGCAACTTGAGTTCTAAAATTGCTTCTGCCTGTATCTCATCAATATTGAAATGTTCCATCAACACTGGTTTAGGCTGATCTTCTTCACGAATAATACGAATCACTGTATCAATATCAAGATAAGCAATTAAAAGACCTGCCAAAATATGCAGGCGTTTCTCAATTCGGTTTAAATGATATTCTAAACGGCGAGTTACCGTTTTTTTACGGATCTCAATCCATTCAAGCAAGATACGACGAATTGACTTAACTTGAGGACGACCATCCTCACCAATCATATTTAAATTAACACGGTAGCTCGACTCTAGATCGGTGGTTGCAAATAAGTGACTCATTACCGCTTCTGCATCAATACGGTTAGAGCGAAGTACAATCACTAATCGTGTTGGGTTTGCATGATCCGACTCGTCACGAATATCAACGACTAATGGTAGCTTTTTGGCCTGCATTTGGTCGGCAATTTGAGTAATCACCTTAGAGCCCGATACTTGATAAGGCAATTCAGTAATCACGATTTCATTTTTTTCGATGGTATAAACCGCTCGCATGCGGTAACTGCCACGACCAGTGGTCTGGATTTTGAGTAACTCTTCTGGCGGAGTAATAATTTCAGCTTTTGTTGGTAAATCTGGCGCTGGAATATATTCAGCCAATTTTTCATCTGAAGTTTGTGGGTTACGAATTAAGGCAATCGTTCCTTTAATCACTTCACGTAAATTATGCGGAGGAATATCGGTCGCCATACCAACGGCAATACCGGTTGTGCCGTTGAGTAGAATATTAGGAATACGCGCTGGCAACGTAATAGGTTCTTTTAATGAACCATCAAAGTTATCTTGCCAGTCAGTTGTGCCCTGACCTAACTCATTTAACAATAATTCACTGTAGGCAGAAAGTTTTGCTTCGGTATAACGCATCGCAGCAAATGACTTAGGATCATCTGGTGCCCCCCAGTTACCTTGTCCTTCAATTAAAGGATAACGATAACTAAATGGCTGAGCCATCAATACCATCGCTTCATAACATGCCGAGTCACCATGAGGATGATACTTACCGAGCACATCACCTACTGTACGTGCTGATTTTTTTGGCTTGCCGCTATTTTTTAAGCCTAGCTCGCTCATGGCATAGACAATACGGCGCTGTACAGGCTTTAAGCCATCACTGATATGCGGCAATGCACGGTCCATAATGACGTACATGGCATAATTCAAGTAAGCCTGTTCAGTAAATTCGGCTACAGAGCGGTTTTCTGTCGCTTGATGCGCAAGGCTGGTCATAGTCAGCTTATCTTCCAAATCAGTCGTTATTTTAAATGAGTCTTATGCTAAGTGGGCTATGTTACAGACACAAGAGGGAGTCTGTCACCTGAGCGTCAAATTATGTCTCATCTCTCTATATTTTTAGTTACTTGCTATAAAGTTAGGCAAAACTACAAGCCTATCGACTCTAGTCTTTTCCCTTGGGTTTCTTCACCTAATATTAAAATTACGGCTGCGACCAAAAGTAAAACAACGGTAAACATCATAAAAACATGGCTAAACCCATGCTTTGCAACCATCATATGGGTAACAACAATTGGCGCCAAAATTCCCCCTAAACGCCCCATTGCCGATGCCCAGCCCGAACCAAAAGCCCGAATATTGGCTGGATATTGTTCTGGCGTATAGGTATATAACACTCCCCATGCCCCTAAATTAAAGAACGACATGAGGCAGCCCCAAAACATAATGCTGTTTACGCTGTCGGCTTGTCCAAAGAAATATGCAGACAGTGCACAAAATCCGATAAATGAAGCAAGAGTAATTTTTCTACCCAGTCGCTCAACAAACCATGCCGCTGCTAAGTAACCTGGTAGCTGTGCCAAAATCATCAGCAAAACATATTCAAAAGATTTAACAATGTCATAGCCCTGTTTCACCAATAAACTTGGCAACCACGTAAAAATGCCGTAGTAGGAATACACAATTCCAAACCAGATGAGCCAAAGCATTAAACTACGACGTGCAAAAGGACCACTCCAAAGTTGTTTAAAAGAGACTTTTTGTTGTATGGCGACAGGCACAACTTCAATGTGATGAACAATTTGAACACCCGCCTGAGCTTCTAGTTTTTGTACTAAAGCATGCGCTTCTTCGATACGTCCACGGTTAATCAGGTACGGTATCGACTCGGGGAGTTTTTTCCAAATTACTAAAATATAAATTAGTGGTAGGCCGCCCATCAGAAATGCGATATGCCAGCCAAATTTAGGAATAATAAAATAAGAAATTAACGCCGCAACTAACCAGCCTAAACCCCAAAAACTTTCAAGTAATACAATAAAACGACCACGTACATGTGAGGGTATATACTCACTCACCAATGTCACCGCAACAGGTAGCTGCCCGCCAAGTCCAAGGCCAACAATAAAACGGAAAATCAATAACCATTTCAAATCAGGAGCAAATGCACATAAGGCAGTCGCAATACTATAAATTGCCATGGTCGTGGCAAATATTGTCTTACGACCAAAACGGTCTGCTAAAGCTCCCGAGCAAACTGCTCCAATAGCCATTCCTACAAAGCCAATACTGACAATCCAACCGCTTTCGGCTGGTGTTAATGCCCAGTCTTTAACAAGCGTTGTCATGATAAAAGCAATGATACCGGTGTCCATCGCATCAAACATCCAACCTAAACCAACCACCCACAATAATGTGTAGTGGAATTTGCCAATTGGAAGATTTTGTATACGTGAAACCAGATCCATAAGAAAACTCTACTGGAAAGAATAAGTGAGCAATACAATATTTAATTGTTATAGCATGCTCACATCGTATTCTGCATGATTAATGTTCATCGGTTGATGAAGCTGATTCTGCATCGTCATCTTTATAAATAAACTTAGGCATTTCTAAGCCGAAATAGATCGCAATCAAACGCAGAGTAAAACCGAAAATTAAGGTTGAAATAACAGTTAACTCTAAACTGAATCCCAAATCTAAGCATACCCAATAGCAAATGACCGCTACAAAAGAAATACTCGCATAAAGTTCGCGACGGAAAACGAACGGAACGTCGTTACATAAAATGTCACGCAAAATACCACCAGAAACGCCAGTTAACACCCCTGCTACTGCCGATACGACAAAACCATGCCCCATTTGTAAGGCAATCTGACAACCAATAATGGTAAACCCAATTAGACCTAAAGCATCGAGCACCAAAAAGATGTTATGTAAATGACGCATCCATTTGGCAATAATGATTGTGACAAATGCAGCACAACAAGTCAGAACAAGATATTCAGGATGTTTTACCCAAGTTAAAGGATAGTGACCAAGTAATACATCACGTACAGACCCACCACCTAAAGCAGTCACACAGGCAATCAGTACGACACCGAACCAGTCCATACTCCGTCGCCCAGCAGACAGTGCGCCTGTCATGGCTTCGGCAGTAATCGCAATAATATAAATAACGGTGAGTAACATTGCCCTTTCCCTCAGGCCAAACGGTGCGCGTATTTTAAGATAAAGTTATAGGAATTGTGCACAGCATTGTTTAAATTTTTTTCCAGAGCCACATATACAAGGCTGTTTCATGGTGACATGCATATCTACAGTGGGATCAAGAAAAAACCATTGTTGTTGCTGATATACAAAATGTGAAACCTCATGGTGCACCTGAGCTTTTTGTCCATCATGATAATGTGCCTTGAATTCAACTTGTGCATGGGTTTTATCGAGTTTTTCTTTAGCGTTAACGACGTCTAAACCCAACCATTGATTTTGTTTACTCCAATCTGCAATGGCATCTTTATCAAGTGCAGTTTGCTGGCCTAAAGCGGTTGTTTTCACAATATAATCAATTTGCTGTAATGCAAAAGCACTATAGCGCGAACGCATCAGCTGCTCTGCCGTCAGGGCTTTTGCTGTGCCTAAATGTAAAGGCTCACAACATTCTGCATAGCTGCCTTTTCCACATGGACAAGTGTGTTGAGTCATTCTGTGTTTCTCAAATAAAAAAATAGCTCAGAGTTGAGCTATTTTATGATGTTTCTAGACTTAAAATGTCATTTAATCTTTTGATTCATCTTGTTCGATAGAAACAATATGAACTTTCTCGATTTTATGACCTTCCATCGTAATCACTTCAAAGCGATAACCATCTGCTTCAACAGCTTCACCATTTTCTGGTAAACGACCTAAATGGAATAGCAAGTAACCTGACAAAGTTGAATACTGTTCACTCTCATCGACCAAATCACGGCCTAATAAAAGAGATACGTGACGAATGTCCGTTGAACCTTCAAGTATTAATGAACCATCTGCCAAGCTCTCAGCGGCTGCATCTAGCTCATCTTCATCAGGGAATTCACCCGCAATGGCTTCTAAAATATCAATTGGCGTTGCAATACCTTCAATTGAACCGTATTCATTTAAAACGATTGCCATTTGTAACGGTGCTTGACGTAATTGCTCCATCACCATAAGTACTTGAGCATTTTCATGCACAATGACAGGTTCACGTAAATGCTTTTGGAAATCGACCACACCTGTTTCAATAAAGCCATTTAGAACTTTATGAGTAAGTGCAATACCTTCAATATTATCAAGCTCACCACGTGCAACAATCAAACGGGAGTGTGTCATTGACATTAAACGTTCTTTTAAAACTTCCGGTTCGTCGTCTAAATCAATCCACTCAAGTTCAGGTCGTGGAGTCATAACAGACTTTACAGGACGCTCTGATAAACCCAGAACACCTTGCACAAGCACACTATGATAAGCACCATTTTCTTCGTCAAAAACTTCATCTGCAAAAGCTTGTGTAGCTAATACATCTTCTTTATCAGAAGATTGCGTATCTGAGCTAGAACCACTGCTTTTACTGCCTAACATACGTAACACGGCTGAGGCAGTGCGATAACGTAAGTCTGTAGTTGTAACCAGTTTTTCCTGATTGCGGCGCATGCTTTGGTTGATAATTTCCACCAAAACCGAGAAGCCAATTGCAGCGTATAAGTAACCCTTCGGAATATGGAAACCAAAACCTTCCACGACCAAAGAGAAACCAATCATCATCAAGAAACCAAGACACAGAATAACAACCGTTGGATGCTTATTCACAAAGTCCATAAGTGGTTTCGATGCCCACAACATGATTCCGACGGCAATTACAACTGCAACCATCATGATAGACAGTTCTTTCACCATACCTACAGCGGTAATCACACTATCTAACGAGAACACGGCATCAAGCACAACAATCTGAACAATGACCATCCAGAACGCAGCATGAACAGGATTGTCTTCTTTATGAAGTTGATTACCTTCCATGCGTTCATGCAATTCCATGGTGCCTTTAAAGAGCAAGAACACGCCACCGAACAACAAAATCAAATCACGGCCAGAGAATGGGTGATTAAAAATATGGAAGAGTGGTTCTGTCAGTGTCACGACCCAAGCAATCGAAGCTAAAAGTATTAGCCGCATTCCTAAGGCGAGTATTAAACCAATTATACGTGCTTTAGCTCGCTGCTCTGGCGGCAGTTTTTCGGCCAAAATAGCGATGAAAACGAGGTTATCGATCCCCAATACAATTTCAAGAACGATTAAAGTTGCTAAACCCACCCAAGCAGATGGATCAGACATCCATTCAAAGATCATCGATCCTGCTCCTGTGCTGATTGGATTTTATCTTTATTTGGCAACACAGCAGGCATGCCCATACAAAGGAGGGAAAATGTTTTTTTAGGACAAGAAATTAAAACGGAGCGACTACAACCACTACCCATATTTGTTCATATGTTGTTAAACGAATTTTTAGTATAGGCAAGATTTAACATAAATTCATCATTTTTATTTGTTCATGACAGGCATTCACCAAACCCATACAAAACATGAGTCTTTACTATAAAGCTGCTTATAAAGTTGTCATATTTTTTGCTTAGTGTAGACAAGAAATATGAACGTGATAAGGTGAAAATAAAACAATGAATAGCGTATTAACAATGGCAGTAAATGATTCACCAATAACAGCTGTAAAAACAAAACAACCTCTTATTGCATTATATTGTGGTTCACGTGCGGGAAATAACCCGATCTACCGAGAAAAGGCGATTGAACTCGCTCACGGAATTGCTGACCAAGGTTTCGGTTTAGTCTACGGTGGTGCCAGTATTGGTTTAATGGGACAAGTTGCTGAAAGCGTTCTCGCAAACGGCGGAGAAGCTGTCGGTGTCATTCCTGAATTTATGCTCGATTATGAAGTAGCCCATGCTGGCTTAACCGAATTACATATCGTAGAAACCATGCACGAGCGCAAAGCCATGATGGCAGAGCGTGCAAGTGCATTTATTGCATTACCCGGCGGTTTAGGAACATTCGAAGAAATATTGGAAATAGCCACTTGGGGCCAACTTAATCAACATCAAAAACCCATGATTTTGTATAACGTAAATGGCTTTTATAATCCATTGATTGCCCAACTAGACCATGCGGTTCAAGAAGGTTTTCTTCCCCTTCAGCACCGAGCTAAATTAATTGTATGTGATGATGTCGATCAAATTTATAACGTCATTAAAAATTTAAAAATGCCGAAAAGATTTGTTGTTTAGTTACCCACCTACTCTCCATAAAAAAGCGGTTCTGCCGCTTTTTTTGTTTTACCTATTTTCACCGCTACCTTCAAAAGCACTTAGATTTATTAAAGGGGTAATCAACATTGTCTTACTTTTTTTACTTTCAATTTGTTTTACACTAGACCAAAACGTTAACTTTCAAATGTTATGAATGCCACGCCGACTCACCAAGCCTTGCAACCTGAATATCGCTTACTCGTACTTTTGGTTTCCATTGGCTTTTTTATGCAGGCTTTGGACACAACAATTGTAAATACAGCTATTCCTGCCATGGCTCACCATTTAAATGAAGACCCTCTACGCATGCATAGCGTAGTGGTGGCCTATGTTTTATCAGTAGCTGCCTGCATTCCTTTAAGTGGATGGTTAGCAGACCGCTTTGGTGTTAGAAATATTTTCTTATCGGCAATCGTTATTTTTACTTTAGCCTCTTTAGGTTGTGGTCTTTCTCAGAGCCTCAATGAACTCTTATTTTTCCGAGTCATCCAAGGCGTAGGCGGGGCCTTACTACTTCCTGTTGGCAGACTATCACTTTTAAAGATTATTCCCCGAACTCAGTTTTTAGCTGCAATGAGCTTAATGAGTCTTGCAGGTTTACTCGGGCCTTTGGCGGGTCCAACTTTAGGTGGCTGGTTAGTTGAAGTTGCAACTTGGCACTGGATTTTCCTGATTAATATTCCCATGGGTATCTTAGGCATCTTAATGACATTAAAAGTCATGCCTAATTTAAAAGAACCTTCAGTCAAAACATTTGATTTAGGCGGCTTCATCTTATTAGTGGTGGCCATGATTGGATGGTCTTTGGGTATCGAACATTTAGCCTCACCTGAATATTCAAACTGGTTCAGCATTTCACTTTTAGTCGTCGGCATAATTGCAACACTTTGGTATGCCTATCACTCCCACACTCATCAAAATGCATTATTCCGCAGTCGACTCTTTAGAAACAAAATTTATGCGATTGGTATTTTAGGTAATTTCTTTGCTCGTTTTGGTGGTAATGCCTTACCTTTTGTTTTACCGCTCATGTTACAGGTGGCTTTTGGCTTTGAACCTTTCATTGCAGGTTTAATGATGATCCCTTTGGTCTTAGGCTCATTATTTTCAAAACCAATTGTCAGACCTATTATTCAAAAGATTGGCTATCGACGTTTTTTACTCATCAACACAACGCTGGTCGGGCTATGTATCGCCTCTTTCGCCATCATGACAGTTGACACTCCAACTTGGTTTAGAGCCTTACACTTTTTCTTATTTGGCACATTAAACTCACTGCAATTTGTGGGTATGAACACATTGACCTTAAAAGATCTGCCTCAACAAGATGCAAGCAGCGGTAATAGTTTCTTATCGATGATCATGATGCTATCAATGAGTATTGGCGTAGCACTCGCGGGCACGCTCATTAATATCTTTACTGATTATTATGGAGCTAACCATGTGACCACTGCATTCCATGTCACTCTCATTTGCCTCGGGTGCATCAATGTCATTACAGCGCTTATTTTCTGGCAAATTCCAAAAAATACCCCCGTATAAGCCGTTGCATTTTTAGCATGGTTTCTCCCGCTTGAATCACGTTATGATGTCGGCTTCAAATCTTTAATGAGTTTTGCATGACCAAACTGGCTAAAACCTTTTTCACAGCACGGTACAATACCTTTATCGGAATTGGCTTGGGATGTGTTATGGGAGTTCTGGCTTATTTTGGTCTGTTCTATCAGCAAAAAGCCGTTGCACAAGATTATCCAGTTCAAGGGTTCGATGTCTCTCACCATCAAGGTGATATTAACTGGAAAAAAATATCACCGGAAAAATTCCAATTCGTTTATTTGAAAGCGACTGAAGGTGGTGATTACAAAGATTCAAAATTTCAAGAAAACTGGCTCAAAGCTCGTGAACATGGGCTTCATGTAGGGGCTTATCACTTTTATCGTCTATGTCGTGATGGAAAGACACAAGCAGATAACTTTATTGCGACTGTGCCTAAAAAATCAGATGCGCTTCCACCCGTCATTGATCTGGAATATGACGGTAATTGTATTAATTCACATACCAAAGAACAATTACTTAAAGAAATAGGCATCATGCATGATCGCCTAAAACAGCATTATGGCAAACAGCCTATATTTTATATTTCTAAAACTTTTTATCACATTGTGTTAATCGGTAGTTTTCCTAATACACCTCTTTGGGTTCGTGATTATGAAGGTAAACCTGAACTTAAAGACAAGAGAAAATGGCTCTTCTGGCAGCATAGTAATCAGGGTAAAATTGAAGGGATAATAAAACCCGTAGACTTAAATGTTTATGAGGGTTCAGTCAAAGAATGGCACCAATTCTTACAGCAGCAAGGCATCGTGAAAGCACAATAATATGCGCAAAATCATTCATATCGATATGGATGCCTTTTATGCATCAGTCGAATTGCGAGAGCGTCCTGATCTAAAGCATCTCCCCGTGGTTATTTCTTCGCATCATCCGCGCGCTGTCATTGCTGCTGCATCCTATCCTGCCCGTGAATTTGGTTTGCGTTCAGCCATGTCGATGAGTCAGGCAAGAAAACTATGCCCTCAAGTCGTTATTATTGAGCCAAATTTTGAAAAATACCGCACAGTCTCTGCTCAAATTCACTCTATTTTTCAGCAATATACTCTGCTTATTGAACCTTTATCGCTCGATGAAGCCTATTTGGATGTCACTGAAAACCTAAAACAGATTGCGAGCGCAACCGAGGTTGCGATGCATATTCGAGAAGATATTTTTAGGTTAACTGGACTGACTGCATCAGCAGGTGTAGCCCCCAATAAATTTTTGGCAAAAATTGCTTCGGATTGGAACAAACCTAATGGTTTATGTGTAATCAAACCTTCGCAAGTCGCTAGTTTTATTCAAGACCTGCCACTTAAAAAGATTCCTGGGGTCGGCAAAGTCACTCAGGAAAAATTACAGCAACTTCAATTACATACTTTGGGCGATTTACAGAAAATTGAAGAGGCTGTTTTAGTTCACCACTTTGGTAAATATGGACAGCAGCTCTACTTATATGCACAAGGAATTGATCATAGACCTGTTCAGGCTGAAAGAGTGCGTCAACAAATTTCGAAAGAGACCACTTTCGATAGTGACTTTACTTTGGTTCAATGTCAGCCCTATTGGCAGGGACTGGCCGAGAAAGTCTGGCAAAGCTTAGAAAAAAAACAACTCAATGCACGTGGTGTAAATATTAAGCTTAAACTCAAGAATTTTCAGACTTTACAACATAGTAAGAGCTTTAAAAGACCGATCCAGTCGCTACAGGACTTAATCCAAGTTTTATTTTTATTATTAAATGAAATGCAGATTCCTGAACATTTTCAGTTTCGCTTAATTGGTATAGGAGTTTATCAATTACAGACCCAAGCGGATGACTTCCAACTTAACCTTTGGTGATTGATTAATTTTCACTCAAAAGAGCAACTTTTAAACAAAATAGACTCCCTTTTACTAAGACTTTAGAGTAACCTAATCAACGCATATTCATTACCCATGTATTTGCAACATGCCAAAGCAACCTTTACTTTCGGCATATCGTCCTGTGATTGGCGTGACGACCAAATCCGAATATTACAGGGCTCTTCTGATACATGGCTTAGATATCCCTTCATCACAATAATCTACTGAAATTCCTTTCTACTTGCTTGCACCAACCCAGTAACTCTTCATAAAATCAAAACTATTAAATAAAGCCACTCTAGAGCATTTTTATGACGGTAAAGCGTTTACACGTGACTTCACGCTACTGTGAAGTTGCGATTTCAGGTAATTTGGTACATTTAGCTGGCCAACTCGCAGACGATACAAGCGTCGATGTTACAGCACAGACTCAACAAACTTTAGATAATATTGACCGTCTATTGGCAGAAGCTGGAACAGATAAAACCCATATTCTTTCTGTTATGATTTTTCTAAAAGATATCGACAAAGATTATGCAGCAATGAATGCTGTTTGGGATGCATGGATTAGTGAAGGACATCCACCAGCACGGACGTGTGTCGAATCTAAACTTTATGCACCAGACGTGCTTGTAGAAATGACGGTTGTTGCAGTACTTCCCTAATTTTTATAAATATAAAGTGACACTAAATTGAGCAATATCCCTAGTTATATTGCTCAATTTTTTAGCAGTTTTAACATTTTTAATGTCAGCATGTTATTAAGATCTTCTTTAATGAGTTCTTTAATCAATTGCTATAATCTCTAACTTTTAAGACTTCACAAACGCATTTGACATTCGTTCTAGTTGCGGCGTTGCATGTAAAATTGCCATCTCTGTTTCTGGAGTCAATAAGTCCCTTCTTAGATCGTGATAATCAGGCACCTCACTGTAATGCAGTACACGATAGCCAGCCAATTGTAATAGACGACGTTCATATTGTTGATGCGCACGACGTAAACCATTTTCGCCAAGAACCACAATGACAACAACCTGATAATTTTGATCAAGTACAACAAAATCAGCTGCCATATTTTGATATTTTCGACGTGTATGCGCATATTTTGTAGTTAATAATGCATCAAAGGATACATGTGCCAACACGGTAAATTTAGGTAAAACTGTTTGTAGTCTGGTTAATGTCATTTGCTCATGACTAGTTAATACTGCACGGCGCTTCAAGGCACTATCATGTTGATGCCTTCGCGAAAGACTTTTCACTGCCATTACAACAGCAAGAAATAATAATAAAATCGTAATTAAATAGTACATGGGTCCAATCCTTTAGGTTTTTTATAATGATTTTGCTAGATCACACTTTGTTTTAATTGATAACGACACAGCCGTTTTTTAAAAGGTTCACTTAGTAATTTCACTTGTAGTTATCAAGCTTGGCTTAAATTTAGCCACCCTCACATTATTTATAATCATAGAATCTACAACAATCAAGTGCAGCTCGTCAGATTTTTGCTATTTATCATTATTCGTTACGTTTTTTGTACTTTTAATCTTCAAAAATCTCACTATACGATTTAAATAGACACTTTAAAAACAAAACAGGCTCTATTTAAGAGCCTGTTTTATCACTATCCACGAACCTTGTTTTTAGGTTTACTTTTTCCACCAAATGGTCTTTTCTCACCTGTTTCACGAGGAGGTAAACCAGTGTGTTGGGTTAGAACCTGTCCTTTTTGTGGACGTTTTTGCCCTGCTGCTGAACGAGACTGCCCCTGACCACGTTTTGCTGAATCGCCCGCTACAGAAGAGTTCTTCTTACGTGCCGACTTATATTCACCTTCAGCAGTACCTTGTGGCTGATAGGTCGGGATCAAGTGCTGCTTTGAATTACCAATTAAGTCTGCACGGCCCATTTCTTTTAAAGCTTCACGAAGCAATGGCCAGTTGTTTGGATCATGGTAACGTAAGAATGCTTTATGCAGACGACGGCGTTTCTCGCCTTTTACAATATCAACTTTTTCAGTATAGCGAGCGACTTTAGCAAGCGGGTTTTTGCCCGAATAATACATGGTCGTTGCAGTTGCCATTGGCGATGGATAGAACGTCTGTACCTGATCGGCACGGAAACCATTCTTTTTCAACCAAATTGCAAGGTGCATCATGTCATAATCTGAAGTACCCGGATGTGCAGCAATAAAGTAAGGAATTAAATATTGCTCTTTTCCTGCTTCTTTACTAAAACGGTCAAACATTTGTTTGAAACGATCATACGTACCAATACCCGGCTTCATCATCTTAGATAAAGGACCATTTTCGGTATGTTCAGGAGCAATTTTTAAATAACCGCCAACGTGGTGCTGTACCAGCTCTTTTACATATTCAGGGTTGAGTACGGCAAGGTCATAACGTAAACCAGAACCAATCAGAATCTTCTTCACACCTTTAATGGCACGTGCTTTACGATAAAGCTGCACTAAAGGTGCATGATCGGTATGCAAGTTTTGACAAACGCCCGGGTATACACAAGAAGGTTTACGACAGTTCTTCTCAATTTCTGGGTCTTTACAGTGCAAACGGTACATGTTTGCCGTTGGACCACCTAAATCTGAAATAATGCCGGTGAAGTTTGGCGCTGTATCACGGATTTTTTCAATCTCACGTAAGATCGAATCTTCCGAACGGTTTTGAATAATACGTCCTTCATGCTCTGTAATCGAACAGAATGTACAGCCACCAAAACAGCCACGCATAATGTTGACCGAGAATTTGATCATATCAAATGCAGGGAAACGAGCATCGCCATAACTAGGATGTGGCAAACGTGCATATGGAAGATCAAACACGTAGTCCATTTCCTCAGTAGTTAGAGGAATTGGTGGAGGATTGATCCAGACATCACGTTCACCATGGCGTTGAACCAAAGCACGGGCATTACCCGGATTAGTTTCAAGGTGCAAAATACGGTTTGCATGTGCGTAAAGCACGTGATCATTTGACACTTCTTCAAAAGAAGGTAAACGAATTACCGCTAATTCGCGTGGAGGCAACTTATGTTTAATTGCTTTTGATGGTGCTGGTTTTAATTGAACGATTTGAGTGTCGTCATCGAGTTTGTCGCCTTCACGCACAATCGGATTTGCAACAAACTCTTTCTGGAAATCTTGATACTGAGCTAATGAGTTACCTTTTTCTTTTTCAACCTCACAGCCATCAATATCTTCAGTCATGACATATGGGTTAATAATTGGATCAACACGCCCAATCGTATCTACATCATTACTCGCAACTTCAACAAACTTTGCTTTTGATGCTTTGTTATGTTTATTAATAATAAATGCTGTACCACGAACATCAGTAATCTCATGGATTTTTTCACCTTTAGCCAAACGATGCATCACATCAATAATGGCACGCTCACCATTACCATACATGAGTAAATCAGCTTTTGAATCCATCAAAATCGAACGACGAACTTTATCTGACCAATAATCGTAGTGCGCAATACGACGTAAACTACCTTCAATACCACCTAATAACACAGGTACATCTGGGAATGCTTCACGACAACGTTGGCAATATACAGTCGCAGCACGATCAGGACGTTTATTTGGTTCATTGTTTGGAGAATAAGCATCATCAGAACGGATTTTACGATCTGCCGTATAACGGTTAATCATCGAATCCATATTACCTGCGGTTACACCCCAAGCAATCGTTGGTTTACCTAAAACTCGGAAGCTTTCAACATTGGTCCAGTCTGGCTGCGCAATAATTCCGACACGGAAACCTTGTGCTTCAAGCACACGCCCAATCACACCCGATACAAATGATGGATGGTCAATATAAGCATCGCCACAGACTAAAATAAAGTCACATGCATCCCAGCCGAGTTGGTCCATTTCTTCTCGTGACATCGGCAAAAATGGTGCGGGTTCAAAACACGACGCCCAATATTTGTCGTAATCAAACAGCGCTTTAGGCGCAGTCTGCATGGTGTAGGCAGTAGACATGGCTTGCGAATCTCGGCTAGCAGATGGAGGAGAGACATCTAAAGATGAAAGCCGATCATTTTAACATGAATTCCATTCATTTTCCCTGTTTATAAAACATGCGAAAACAATAATATAGAAATTAATTTGATTAAACTTTACTCAATATTTTATTCTTGGAATAAATACGGCGGAACAAAATCCGCCGCAGTTTTAATTTTTTATTTATAAAGCTTAGAACAAAGCTTTTGGCAAACGAATCTGAATAATCTCATTATCATCAGCTAGTTTTGCATTACGTCCTGTTGAACCAGGGAAATTATTGTCATTTAGTACCGTGAGCGTTGTGCCATTTTCAATAATCACATCTTCAATAGTTTCAAACGGGAAAGCAAAAACCTGTCCCGTCCCTATATCGCCTGCTCTAGCTGTGCCATACAGCATATTCGGGTTAGCAATTTTAATTAAATCGACTAAATCTTCACGGCTTACTAGCTGACCTGACTCATTCAATTTAATACGGATTAATTTTTTATATCCGCCTAAATTATTCTGAGTCGCATCACGCTCAATAATAATGCCTTCTTTATCATTAAAGAGTTGGAAGTCACCAATATTGGTTGCCTTACTGTCTAATTGGAACCAATAATATTTCCCTGTATACGCTTTTTTCTTAATGTCGAATTGAGAGATCAGCAACTGTCTTTCCGTTTCCCGAATTGATTTAATTGGCTTTTCTATAAGCGGGTAAAGATACTGCCCATCTGGTGAAATTGCCATTCCTTCAAAACCACCACTTTGCTGAACCAGAGGCTCCACAAAATTAATTTGTGCTTTATTAAACTGATTTTGTGGTGAACGTAATTCTTGGGTCGGGTTTAACGGATTTGGTAGAGCAATCGGTGCATCTAATAACACGCCCTCTGCTGAAAAATGAAGTAAATAAGGTCCAAACTCATCCCCAATCCAGTAAGTACCATCGCTAGTACGTTGCATTGACTCTGGGTCAAAATCAGCACCCGTTAATAAACGCTCAGGCGTATTACCGTTCACGATATTAAAAGGAATTAACTTATTTGGATCACGCAATTGAATAAAGCTTTGTACGGTAACTTGCCCTGTACCTTTGGTTTTAGTTTTGAAATCAGGCTTTAATTTATAAATACGAAGTAGAAAGTCTGCTGAATTATCTTGAGTCCCAAAACCATTATCAGCCATTGCCATATAACTGCCATCTTCATTTTTTAATGCAGCAGAAAAGCCTTGTACAGGCTGACCTTTAAATGGAGGATAAATTCCATTTGCACCTTTCACATATGCCCCAGAGTCTGGGCCAGCCGCATAAGTTTCTACAGGTAATTTGGCAAAAGAAATTAAGGTCGGTTCAGTAACTTTTTCAGTAGGTGAAGCTTGTTCTTGATCGTTATCATCATTACATGCCGTCAATCCTAAACTGGCACAGCATAATAATGCCACTAATGTTTTTTTGCTCATAGTTTTATACAGTTGGTAAAAAATTAAGCAAATTTAATCAAGCTTATATGAAGTTTTTACTTCAAAAAGATGAAATCTTTATGGCGAAAATATGACAGGACTAACTATTTAATAGAACCTTAAAAATTCAACCTCTTCGCTAAAAACTGATTAAAGTTTTGTTGGCTGATATTCTCCAGCAATTGCTGCTTTTAAAAATTTTTGGAAAGTTGGACATTCCATATGATTTTCAGCAGGACATACAGCAGCATGTTCTAATCCTTGACTAATAAAATGTAATCGCTTTGCCATGTGCTCTAGCTGTTCAGCTTTATCTTTTAGTTTTTGCCGATCAAGCTCTGGCTTACCATCTTGTCCAAACATTGTAGCAATCTCATTTAAAGAAAAACCTGCGGCACGACCTAAAGCAATGAGTGCCAATTGATCAAGCACTTGTTTCCCATACTGCCGACGTAAACCTTGCCGCCCTATCGATTTAATTAATCCTTTCTCTTCATAAAAACGTAGTGTAGCGGTTGTGACTTTTGCCTCTTTAGCGACTTCACCAATATCCATAACAACCTCTTGACTTCAAGTGAACTTTAACTTGCACAATAAATTTATCACGTTTCAGACGTATAAAAGCAAGGTTTCAAAATGAATCTCTCCACAACATTCTTTCAGGCTTTATACCTTGGTATTGGCGCAACAATTATTATGGATATCTGGCTGTTAATATTAAAGATATTCAAAATTCCGACCTTAAATTTCTCCTTTCTCGGACGCTGGGTGGGCTGGATATTTCAAGGGAAACTCATCCATCAATCAATTGCAAAAAGCCCTCAAATTAAGGGTGAATATTTGTTTGGCTGGATTGCTCATTATAGTGTGGGGATTATCTTCGCATTGAGTTTTCTTTTCATTATCGGCTCAACTTGGCTTAGCCATCCTCAGTTTTATTCAGCACTTCTGTTTGGTGTAGTCACCGTTCTCATTCCTTTTTTTATTATGCAACCTGCGATGGGTAGTGGCTTTGCTTCGTCAAAAACCCCGCATCCTTTTCTGAACTGTCTAAAAAGTTTGATGAACCATAGTGTTTTTGGTTGTGGCTTATATCTCACTGCAAAACTATTTCAACTTTAAATAAAGAGGAAACTACCCATGAAAACCGTTGCCATTATTTACTATAGTCGCCAAGGCCACACCCAATTTATTGCTCAACAAATTCAAACTGGTATTTTGAGCCATAAAGATATTAAAGTAGATTTACTCAATGCTGAACATCTTGTCGAAAACCCAGAAATCCTAATTCAATATGACGGCTTAATTTGGGGATCCCCTACTTATTTAGGGGGTGTATCTTCCAAGTTAAAACAACTCATGGATGCAACGGGTCCATTATGGAAAAAGCAGAGCTTTAAAGGAAAACTAGCGGCTGGCTTTACCGTATCTTCCCTTCCCGCAGGTGACAAACAATCGACACTAATTTCAATTTTTACTTTTTGCATGCAACACGGCATGTTATGGATCGGCAACCCGATTATGCCAGAACAACACCAAGGTATTCCTTATACTCAAGCAGCCAATCGTCTAGGCTCATGGTCAGGCTTAATGGCTCAGGCTGAACATGGCAGTAATGCCGATAGGTTTGATGAAGGAGATATTAAAACTGCTCAACAATTTGGAGAAAATTTTGCATTGACCTTAAATGCTTATCAAGGAATATAAGACCATGAAAGTACAGAAACTTTTATTCCTCTTAATTTTATCTGGAATGATGTCTTTTATAGTTTCAGGTATTTCAACTTTTAAAGTAGTGGGACTAAATCATCATTTGCTTTCATTGTGGGTATCGGCTTGGATTATTGCATGGATATTGGCTTTTCCAAGTGTATTGATCTGTGCGCCTATAGCCCAGAAACTTGTCGACATCGTATTTAAGTAAGTTGATCTGTAAGTTAAAACGTACAAAACTTGCGGTGAATTGCGGATATTCATCTTTAGTATTTTTTCATAATATATGAAGCATAGAGAGACAGGATGTCTCATTGAAGAAGAATAAGAACGCAGGAAGCGGTAGTTGACAGGAGTTAGCTACATAAGCTGAATACGAAAGAACCTCGACAGGATGTCGGGGTTCTTTCATTTTAATTATACAAAATTCTCACTATTTGCTTGTGCTGAGCAACAGAACTTATATTGATCGATTAGTTGCAGCTGAATACCATGATTTCATTTGAAATTTGATTATCGGTTTTGTATTTTGCTTACCTCATCTTTATCTAACAATTATTTTAAACCGACTCAAATAAACATTTTGAGTCTCAAATTTTTCATAATTGCTTTAATGACAATAATGACTGGGTGTACAAGCTTAGGCCCGAATAGTGGTTCATTTTCATGGCGTTCAAATACGCTCTCGTCTGGTCTACAAAAAGCTTATTCTGTTCCACAAAGCACAGCAAATCGGTTATCTCCAATAATTATTCAAAGTGCTGACCAATATAATGTGCCGCCTCTTTTACTTGCCGCAGTCATAAGACAAGAGTCTAACTACAATAGTAATGCCCTCTCGCCTACGGGTGCAGTCGGTTTAACTCAAATTATTCCCAGCTATTGGCAACAAACTTGTGCTGGTAATTTGTATGATGAATCTACAAATATTCAATGTGGTGCTTATATCTTAAATCACTATTATCAGTCAGCGGATAGTTGGTTCAAAGCAACTGCTTATTATAATGTGGGACCAACTGGATATGAGCGAAGCTTCTGGACACGGCACAAAGCTAAAAAATATGCTCGATCTGTTAAACATCATCAAAAAGCTTTAAAAAGTGTCCTATAAATAAGCTTAAATAAAAGCCCATCAATAGATGGGCTTTTTTATACAGTTAATTTTATTCGTCAAATAAACCGTCAAACAGAACAGAAGATAAATAACGCTCCCCACTATCTGGCAGAATAACAACAATAGTTTTACCAGCACTTTCAGGGCGTTCTGCAATTTTTGCCGCCGCAGCCAAAGCTGCGCCACTTGAAATACCCACTAAAATACCTTCTTGGGTTGCACAGTTTCTTGCCCACTGAATTGCTTCTTCGCTAGTCACTGGTAAAACTTCATCAACAAGATCTAAATCAAGATTCTTTGGAATAAAGTTCGCACCAATCCCCTGAATTTTATGAGGTGCAGGTGTAATGTTCTCTCCATTTTTGGTCTGAGTAATAATTGGAGACTCAGCAGGCTCAACGGCTACAGAATACAAAGGTTTATTTTGAACGTGTTCGAAATAACGAGAAATACCGGTAATTGTGCCACCAGTACCTACGCCAGCAACTAAAATATCAACTTGTCCATCTGTTGCTTGCCAAATTTCAGGACCAGTTGTTTCTACATGTATTTGTGGATTCGCTGGATTTTCAAATTGCTGAGGTAAGAAATAAACATCTGGCTGTTCAGCTGCTAATCGTATAGCTTCATCAACTGCACCTTTCATTCCTTTCGCTGGTTCAGTTAAAACTAAATTGGCACCGAGTGCTTTTAATACTTTTCTACGCTCAAGACTCATACTTGCAGGCATAGTTAAAGTAATTGGATAACCCTTAGCAGCCGCAACAAAAGCCAATGCAATCCCTGTATTACCACTGGTTGGTTCAATAATATGCATACCTTCTTTTAACACACCACGCTTTTCTGCATCGGCAATTAGTGCCGCTCCGATACGACATTTCACAGAAAATGCAGGGTTACGGCTTTCCACTTTTACTAATACGGTTGCACCAGTTTTAATCAAACGATTAATGCGAACTAAAGGAGTATTACCAATAGCTTCTGCATTATTTGAATAAACTGCTATTCCTAAATTATTGGGTGTTGGAAATTGCTGATCAGTAGACATGTTATATCCTTATTAGATTTGGAATGATTCTGAATCATTATAAGCTTCTATAATAAACAGGAAAGTAGAAAAGCTAAGTAATGCCTGAATTCTCAAGTGAACAATATCTCTTGGCATAGATTTCTTTTTAATAAACAAAAATTAATAATTATTTTAAAAATCAAAATATTAGATTAAATAAGTCTATTTCCCATCTATATCTTACATTAGAAAAAATAGAACTTCTGGCTAATATCTTACATTCTTAAGACTACGCTAATCTTCTAGTTACAGACTAAAGCTAATGTTTTCCAAAATTTTATATAGCGAGTTACCAAAGCTCACCCTCTCTCCAATCGGCACAAATAGTATCGTCTTCTAAATTATGGGTTAGCCGCTCTTTCAGCTGAGCGCTCAATGGAAATAGCATAATTTGATAATCATCTGTTAGATAAGTGGAAGTATCTTGCTTGATGTATAAATCCCCCCACCACGAAATCCAATCTAATTTTTTATAGAATGTCTCATCTTCAGGCTGTAATGCCGCGAGTTCATAGCCTAAAGTAGTTAAAGCATCAGTTAAATATTTTAATAATTTAGATGCGAGTCCTTTTCCACGCATTTTGACAGCAGTAGTCACATATTCTATATAAGCAGTTTTTACAGTAATACCATCTTTTAAGATGAAAGTTCGATCTGTCCATAAAGCATGTGACACAATATTACCATCCAATATGCCTATTATATGCATAGCGGTTTGCATGAAGGTATATTGACTCCAAGGATCTTCATCAAAAGCAGCAAAACACAGCTCAGCAATTTGTTGCTGTTGTTTCTTATTTAGGTCATGAGCCGCGATGATTTTAAACTGCATAGGCAGAAACTCTATTTTAATTGTTTAAATAATAAGCAAAGATCGAAATAATATGAAGTTTTTTAGTTAAAACCCCTCAATATTTATTACCCGCATGCAAAACAACACCCCGGTTTCTTTCGAGACCGGGGTGTTAGAATAATGAGCTGGCGATGACTTACTCTCACATGGGAAACCCCACACTACCATCAGCGCTA
>NZ_KB850204.1:0-477532 GCF_000369825.1 Acinetobacter sp. NIPH 542 | reverse complement strand
GCCAGCACAACTGGTATGGATACTTGCATTGGTCTTAATGTGCCGATGCGTTTTCCAAATCTTTACAGATGGGCTGATTGAATCTTACTTTAGTTGTTCATTTTAGCTAAGCGTATAACTAAATCAAGTTGCTTTGCATATTAATGAATCGATTGATGCTTTATATACAACTGCTTGGGTGTTGTATAGTCAAGCCTCACGAGCAATTAGTATTGGTCAGCTTCACATATCACTATGCTTCCACATCCAACCTATCAACGTCCTAGTCTCGAACGGCTCTTTAGAGGACATAAAGTCCTAGGGAAATCTTATCTTGAGGTAGGCTTCCCGCTTAGATGCTTTCAGCGGTTATCCCTTCCGAACATAGCTACCCGGCGATGCGACTGGCGTCACAACCGGTACACCAGAGGTTCGTCCACTCTGGTCCTCTCGTACTAGGAGCAGATCCTCTCAAATTTCCAGCGCCCACGGTAGATAGGGACCGAACTGTCTCACGACGTTCTAAACCCAGCTCGCGTACCTCTTTAAATGGCGAACAGCCATACCCTTGGGACCTGCTTCAGCCCCAGGATGAGATGAGCCGACATCGAGGTGCCAAACACCGCCGTCGATATGAACTCTTGGGCGGTATCAGCCTGTTATCCCCAGAGTACCTTTTATCCGTTGAGCGATGGCCCTTCCATACAGAACCACCGGATCACTAAGACCTACTTTCGTACCTGCTCGACTTGTGGGTCTCGCAGTTAAGCGCGCTTTTGCCTTTATACTCTACGCGTGATTTCCGACCACGCTGAGCGCACCTTCGTACTCCTCCGTTACTCTTTAGGAGGAGACCGCCCCAGTCAAACTACCCACCAGACATGGTCCTCGCCCCGGATTACGGGGCAGAGTTAGAACCTCAACATTACCAGGGTGGTATTTCAAGGACGGCTCCATTGGAACTAGCGTTCCAACTTCAAAGCCTCCCACCTATCCTACACAAGTAAGGTCAAAGTTCAATGTCAAGCTGCAGTAAAGGTTCACGGGGTCTTTCCGTCTAGCCGCGGGTACACTGCATCTTCACAGCGATTTCGATTTCACTGAGCCTCTGCTGGAGACAGCGCCGCCATCATTATGCCATTCGTGCAGGTCGGAACTTACCCGACAAGGAATTTCGCTACCTTAGGACCGTTATAGTTACGGCCGCCGTTTACTGGGGCTTCGATCAAGAGCTTCGCTTACGCTAACCCCATCAATTAACCTTCCAGCACCGGGCAGGCATCACACCCTATACGTCCACTTTCGTGTTTGCAGAGTGCTATGTTTTTAATAAACAGTTGCAGCGGCCTGGTTTCTGTGGCTGCCAATAGCTCAGACCGCAAGGGTCATCACCGTCAGCAGCGTACCTTCTCCCGAAGTTACGGTACCATTTTGCCTAGTTCCTTCAGCAGAGTTCTCTCAAGCGCCTTGGTCTACTCGACCTGACCACCTGTGTCGGTTTCGGGTACGATTCCTGTGTAACTGAAGCTTAGAGACTTTTCCTGGAAGCATGGTATCAGCCACTTCGCTGTACAAGTACAGCTTGCTATCAGATCTCAGCATAGAGCACCCCGGATTTGCCTAAGATGCATGCCTACTTCCTTCCACCTGGACAACCAACGCCAGGCTGACTTAACCTTCTCCGTCCTCTCATCGCATTACACAGAAGTATTGGAATATTAACCAATTTCCCATCGACTACGCCTTTCGGCCTCGCCTTAGGGGTCGACTCACCCAGCCCCGATTAACGTTGGACTGGAACCCTTGGTCTTTCGGCGAACGGGTTTTTCACCCGTTTTGTCGTTACTCACGTCAGCATTCGCACTTCTGATACCTCCAGCATACTTCTCAATACACCTTCATCGGCTTACAGAACGCTCCCCTACCACTTGACTAAAAGTCAAATCCGCAGCTTCGGCACATAGTTTTAGCCCCGTTACATCTTCCGCGCAGGCCGACTCGACTAGTGAGCTATTACGCTTTCTTTAAAGGGTGGCTGCTTCTAAGCCAACCTCCTAGCTGTCTATGCCTTCCCACATCGTTTCCCACTTAACTATGATTTTGGGGCCTTAGCTGGCGGTCTGGATTGTTTTCCTCTTGACTACGGACGTTAGCACCCGCAGTCTGTCTCCCGGATAGTACTCATAGGTATTCGGAGTTTGCATCGGTTTGGTAAGTCGGGATGACCCCCTAGCCGAAACAGTGCTCTACCCCCTATGGTATTCGTCCGAGGCGCTACCTAAATAGCTTTCGGGGAGAACCAGCTATCACCAGGCTTGATTAGCCTTTCACCCCTATCCACAAGTCATCCCCTGGCTTTTCAACGACAGTGGGTTCGGTCCTCCAGTTAGTGTTACCCAACCTTCAACCTGCTCATGGATAGATCGCCTGGTTTCGGGTCTATACCCAGCAACTAAACGCCCTATTAAGACTCGATTTCTCTACGGCTCCCCTATACGGTTAACCTCGCTACTGAATATAAGTCGCTGACCCATTATACAAAAGGTACGCAGTCACCGAACAAGTCGGCTCCCACTGCTTGTATGCATGCGGTTTCAGGATCTATTTCACTCCCCTCACAGGGGTTCTTTTCGCCTTTCCCTCACGGTACTGGTTCACTATCGGTCAGTCAGGAGTATTTAGCCTTGGAGGATGGTCCCCCCATATTCAGACAAGGTTTCACGTGCCTCGCCCTACTCGTCATCATTATGTGTGCCCTTTCGTGTACGGGAATATCACCCTCTACGTTCGCACTTCCCAGAGCGTTCCACTAAAACACACATAACTTAATGGGCTGATCCCCGTTCGCTCGCCGCTACTAAGGGAATCTCAATTGATTTCTTTTCCTAAGGGTACTGAGATGTTTCACTTCCCCTCGTTCGCCTTGCAACACTATGTATTCATGTTGCAATACCTACCTTAAAGTAGGTGGGTTCCCCCATTCAGAAATCTCCGGATCAAAGGATATTTGCCGCCTCCCCGGAGCTTATCGCAGGCTATTACGTCTTTCATCGCCTCTGA
Source organism: Acinetobacter sp. NIPH 542 (assembly GCF_000369825.1). NCBI lineage: Bacteria > Pseudomonadati > Pseudomonadota > Gammaproteobacteria > Moraxellales > Moraxellaceae > Acinetobacter > Acinetobacter sp. NIPH 542. The sequence goes on along the minus strand of NZ_KB850204.1, from coordinate 474,493 downwards.
CTGCCAAGGCATCCACCACATGCACTTAATTACTTGACTATACAACCCCAAACAGTCGTCAACACTTACAAGTGAGTGTTGTCCGTGCGATTCTTCATCGCTACTATCTGTTGCCTGTGTATTTAAACACTGTACAGCTTCAATCTAAATTCATATACCAAAACGCTTGATTCAGTTAATTTGCTAGTTCTCAATTCATCTAGATTAATTGCTTAATCTAAATTCTTGAGTGAACAATTTATTTCAGACTCAATTTTGCCAATCTGTTAATGAATAAACATGCCTTCGTCAGGTCATGCTTAATACCGTGATACTTAAATCACAGAAGTTAATAAACCAAGATCTAAATCTCTATTTACTAATTTCTGTAATCCGAACTTCTCTTAAGTTCTGGTGGAGACTAGGAGAGTCGAACTCCTGACCTCCTGCGTGCAAAGCAGGCGCTCTACCAACTAAGCTAAGTCCCCAGCTTACATCATCAGTCATGTATCTTTTATCTATAACTTCAACCAGTCAAAGTCATGGTGGGTCTGACAAGACTTGAACTTGTGACCCCACGCTTATCAAGCGTGTGCTCTAACCAACTGAGCTACAGACCCTCAGATACATCTATGAAGAACAACTTGTTGTGGATTCTTACCAATCGTCAATCTTTCGTTAAGGAGGTGATCCAGCCGCAGGTTCCCCTACGGCTACCTTGTTACGACTTCACCCCAGTCATCGGCCACACCGTGGTAACCGCCCTCTTTGCAGTTAGGCTAGCTACTTCTGGTGCAACAAACTCCCATGGTGTGACGGGCGGTGTGTACAAGGCCCGGGAACGTATTCACCGCGGCATTCTGATCCGCGATTACTAGCGATTCCGACTTCATGGAGTCGAGTTGCAGACTCCAATCCGGACTACGATCGGCTTTTTGAGATTAGCATCCTATCGCTAGGTAGCAACCCTTTGTACCGACCATTGTAGCACGTGTGTAGCCCTGGCCGTAAGGGCCATGATGACTTGACGTCGTCCCCGCCTTCCTCCAGTTTGTCACTGGCAGTATCCTTAAAGTTCCCGACATTACTCGCTGGCAAATAAGGAAAAGGGTTGCGCTCGTTGCGGGACTTAACCCAACATCTCACGACACGAGCTGACGACAGCCATGCAGCACCTGTATGTAAGTTCCCGAAGGCACCAATCCATCTCTGGAAAGTTCTTACTATGTCAAGGCCAGGTAAGGTTCTTCGCGTTGCATCGAATTAAACCACATGCTCCACCGCTTGTGCGGGCCCCCGTCAATTCATTTGAGTTTTAGTCTTGCGACCGTACTCCCCAGGCGGTCTACTTATCGCGTTAGCTGCGCCACTAAAGCCTCAAAGGCCCCAACGGCTAGTAGACATCGTTTACGGCATGGACTACCAGGGTATCTAATCCTGTTTGCTCCCCATGCTTTCGCACCTCAGCGTCAGTGTTAGGCCAGATGGCTGCCTTCGCCATCGGTATTCCTCCAGATCTCTACGCATTTCACCGCTACACCTGGAATTCTACCATCCTCTCCCACACTCTAGCTAACCAGTATCGAATGCAATTCCCAAGTTAAGCTCGGGGATTTCACATTTGACTTAATTAGCCGCCTACGCGCGCTTTACGCCCAGTAAATCCGATTAACGCTTGCACCCTCTGTATTACCGCGGCTGCTGGCACAGAGTTAGCCGGTGCTTATTCTGCGAGTAACGTCCACTATCTCTAGGTATTAACTAAAGTAGCCTCCTCCTCGCTTAAAGTGCTTTACAACCATAAGGCCTTCTTCACACACGCGGCATGGCTGGATCAGGCTTCCGCCCATTGTCCAATATTCCCCACTGCTGCCTCCCGTAGGAGTCTGGGCCGTGTCTCAGTCCCAGTGTGGCGGATCATCCTCTCAGACCCGCTACAGATCGTCGCCTTGGTAGGCCTTTACCCCACCAACTAGCTAATCCGACTTAGGCTCATCTATTAGCGCAAGGTCCGAAGATCCCCTGCTTTCTCCCGTAGGACGTATGCGGTATTAGCATTCCTTTCGAAATGTTGTCCCCCACTAATAGGCAGATTCCTAAGCATTACTCACCCGTCCGCCGCTAAGTGATAGTGCAAGCACCATCACTCCGCTCGACTTGCATGTGTTAAGCCTGCCGCCAGCGTTCAATCTGAGCCATGATCAAACTCTTCAGTTAAAAATCATTTTGCACCTTATTAAAGACAAGGTGCCAATTCTGGCTCATCAATTTTCTGACTTAAATTTCGCTCAAATAAACTTCGAGTAATTTAAACCAATCAATCAATGATAATATTTCGATCGATCAATCAGTAAAAATCCACACAAGTTGTTCTTCAATTCTCTTAATGATCTTCTTCCTGGTTCGTCACCAGCAAGCTAGGTCGGCTATATTACTCTTAATCTCTTAAAAGTCAACAGGTAATTTCGATATTTTTAAAACTTATTCTCAAAACTAACTTCTCATCAAATTCATCACTTAAAGCAACCAACCTAATTCCAAGTAACTGTTTTTCAACAAGTTATTATCTGCATCACCGCCGATGGATGTGCATTATAGAGGATTAATATCCTTTGACAACCCCTTTTTTAATATTACTGCAACGACAGTTCGCTTTTTAATCAAAAATGCTAAAAATAATCATTTTTTATATAAACATGGTTGTAAAAGCATCAATTTATCTAAAATTTTCTCGTCTTGATTCTTTTCCTGCCACCTAAGTGGGCGACAATCAATATATTCACAATATCCCCCCTCACCTTGTAGGCATTGTTCATTCCAACTTAATTGGTATTGAAAGCTTCCTACATATCCCGCAGCCAATCCAAATTTGTAGTCACCACGGCTTTGTGCATAGAGTTCAAAAATAATTTTTCCATTTTTTTTACACTGCCAAGAAAATTCTCTGGGTAAATACATCTCTTTACCGTTCGGTGTTCTAACTTTTGGATAAACGCGATGGATATGTAAATTTACATCTTCAGTAAAGCTCTCAACAGGCTTCCCAAATTCTTGAATATCTAATCTTGAACATAAGATGATATTCCACTGATTTCTTATTTGTGAAAATGCAAGCTGAGTCGTTTCATTTAAATTAATAATTTGGCATGTGTAAAAACATAAAGATAAGAACGGTAAATGCAGGGCTCTTGCGTGTTTAAATCGTCCCAACCCTTCAATTTGATACTTTTGCCCTTTATAAAAAACTTCACCTTCACATAAACATAGGGTTGACCAATAGTCCGAAACACCCCACTGCAATGCAGAATTATTAGAGATATTTTCTGAAATATGAATAGTAAGATTACAACCCATTTCTAGGTCTAATCTCTGAAGATGGATCTTTGGGATTTTCCACTCAATCAAGTCTGTTTTATCAAACTTATATTGTTCTGAGTCAAACTGGCACTGCCGCCGAATAGAATAAGTTTTTAAATGTCCCACACTATGTTGGCTATTACTTACAAGCACAGTTGCAGTATCAATTGCCGAAGTTGTAATAGTGTGAGCGTTATAACAAAGGGGAATTCGTGGCTGTCCAACTAGACTAATATAATTAAAGTAGCGCAGTGGAGCAGGAAGATTTGGAAGGATTAAGCCTTGATAAACTATTTTAAAAAAGCCGCGAGAAGGCTGATATACAACCCCCTCCTTAGCATTCAGGCCCAGCTGCTGTAATTGATTAATTTGACTTATCAACTTAGGCATACTGAACCTCTTCTATTTTATGTTTTTATTGTTTCGTTACTCTTGCGTGCAAATAGTGTCGTAACAAAACCAGAAAGAGCATAGAGTATTGAAACCGTCAAAATGCCCATTGGAATATTATAAGTGATTGCTGCAAAAATCAGTACTACTGGCAACATAACTACAAAGGGAACGCGTTTACGGTCCATTTGTTTGAAAGAGTAATATTTAATATTGGAAATCATGAGCAACCCCACAACAACCATAATCACAGCATTAATAGATTTAATCGCTATATCACGTAAATCAAAAATGAAAGGATAATCGCGAGCAACCCAAACAAGGGAAATAATGATAATGGCAGCGAGTGGGCTTGCAATTCCAATAAAATAGCGCTTATCAACAACACCAATTTGTACATTAAAACGTGCTAAACGGAAAGCTGCACATGCTGTATAAACAAAACAACATGCTAACCCAATACGGCCTAAATCATGCAAACTCCAGCTATACATCAGCATTGCCGGAGCCACACCAAAAGCTAATAAATCAGAAAGAGAATCATATTGCTCGCCAAAAGCACTTTGTGCACCAATTGCGCGAGCAACTCGACCATCTAGACCATCTAGAAGCGCTGCTATAAAAATGGCATAAATAGCTTGGGTAAAATCCCCATTCATACTTGCAATGATGGAATAGAAACCAGACAACAAAGCGGCTGTCGTAATTAAGTTAGGCCAAAGATAAATACCTCGGCGCTTCACTTTTTGTCCTTCCGGATTATCCTCTTCTTCAACCACTTCGAATGTAATCCCATCAAATGAATGTTCATTATGAGTTAAATCTTGCTCTGGTTTAGGCGCATTTGTCATTATTTTCTATTCCAAACATGTGCATTGATTTAAGTTAACTGTTACTCACCTACTAACCAGCGAACAGCAGCGTGACCACCAGTTTCTTGCATGCGTAGATGCGGGAATAACCACTGTAGAGCCTGGTCAGCTTGTTCAGAGAACTGCCAAGGTGGGTTAATCACTAATAGACCACAACCATTCAAGCCTACAGGTGTGTCATCTGGCCATACACAAATTTCGCAGACTAACTGACGGCGAATTCCTGTTTTAAACATTTTCTTTTCAAAACGTTCGATCATCGCGCGGTCTTTGATTGGATACCAAACTGCGAAAACGCCTGTTGGCCATTTCTTATGAGCTTGTTGTAACAGTTCAACTAATTGCGGAAAATCTTTACGTTCTAATTCGTAAGGCGGGTCAATCATGACCAAACCACGTTTTTCTTTTGGCGGAATTACGCCGAGCAGACCTTCGTAGGCATCACGTTCATGTAAACCTGCGCGTTTATCATAAATGTTGTGTCGTAATTGTTGAAAGACATCGCGTTGCATTTCAAAAATTGTTGCCTTATCAATTTCACGCATGCCTTGCAAAGCAAACCATGGTGAGCCCGGATAACTACCTTTGCCTTCTTCAGAGCGTAGCTGTTCTACCAACTTCAAATATTGTTGGATTGCTTCAGGTGCCTGACGCTTTTCCATTTCAGATATTTGAACTAGACGGTGAATGCCTGTAAGAAACTCTCCAGACTTTTGTGCAGGCGCCAGAGATAAATCATATTTTCCTGCACCTCCATGCGTATCGATATAACGATAAGGTTTATCTTTAGCATTTAAACGGTTGAGAAGCTGTAGCAAAAGCACATGCTTCATAACATCTGCAAAGTTGCCCGCATGGAAATGGTGACGGTAATTCATGTTGACTTTAATTCCTCAATTCAACAAATAGTTTAACATGAAAAAAATATTCTTTCGTAAGGTTGTGATCATCTAAAATAGAGCGGCTTGATATTTTTACGATCTACTCGAGGTTATATGCTCTCTCACCCGCTTCCGGACTCATGGGATCTGGATCAAATTCTAGATGATTTAAATACGCATGGCTTTGCGATTATTAATCAAGCCTATCCGGATCAATATCGCGCTCAAGTCGCTAACGAGTGTAGCCATCATATTGATGAATTTAGAGAAGCTGGCATTCAAAACGGCGTGATGAGTAATATCCGTAGCGATCATATTCTCTGGATTAATGATCAACTTCCTATTGCTCAGCAACATATTGAAACCTTAACTTCTTTTTCACAAAATCTAAATCAAGCATTCTATTTAGGAATTAAAGAAGTGGAAGCTCATTTCGCCCGTTATGGTTTGGGTGAGTTTTATGCTTTACACCGAGACAATCCTCAGCAAAAAAATGATCGTATTATCTCAACCGTTTATTATTTACATCCAGAATGGCAAGAAGATTGGGGTGGTCAATTACGACTGCAAGATAAAAATGAGAAGTGGCATATCGTTAATCCAGAGCCAAATCGACTTGTAATATTTCAAAGCAATTTATTACATGAAGTATTAACTTCAAAACAACAAAGACTCTCTATCACAGCCTGGCTTCGTAGCGGAAATTCGATTTGGGTTTAATGGTTACTCTTTAAATTTGGTAAATGAACCCGATATAAAAGCTATTGATTAAAGAAGGTAATGGCGTATGTCTATTGAAAGTAAAACAATTGTGAACCGAATTGGTGAAACAGACCAGCTTTATTTGACTGAAAATACGCCTGAACTTGCTTTGGAGCGTGCCGAGTTACGCATGCAACTTGTCGTATTAAGTCGTGTTCGCCAAGAACAACTTCATTTTCTACAAGAAGCGATTGTTTTGCTTGAACAAGCTCGTATGGAATATGAAGAAATGCCTTTGAGCTTATATCTTAATTTGTCTCTACACTTGGCCAAAGCGTATATGCTTTATTTTGAACTAAATAAAGAAAAACGTTTTGCGTTGATTACTCAACAAATTTTGAAGCCATTAGCACATCATGAACATGCTGATATTTATTTCTTCTTGGCTTATGCGTCAGCCGCTCGACAAGAGTCGGCATTGACTCGCCATTGGTTAACTAAATATTTATCAACAAGCACATGTGATCTAGCATTACTTCATGGCCAACCTGTATTTGACCTTGTCCGTCATGAGCCATGGTACAAGGATCAATTAAAAATAAAGACACATTAAACTCTTAATGTAATTAGGCCTGTTTCATATATTGAATATAAAACAGGCCTTTGTTTTATTCGTTTATTTTTTCACACTATCTTCATGTAGTTGTTCATTAAGTTCGTCAATTACCACAATCCATTCATCATCTTTTTCCCAATGGCTCTTTAAAAAATCACTTTGACCTTTTGACCAAAAAGAGGCTTCATGTAATTTCTGTTCAGCAGGCAATTGATGTGTTTTGATAAAGTTTTCGATGCTTGCTTCATCTGAATCTAAACCCAACTGATCAAATAAAAGCTCTAAAGTAGGTTGCTGTTCAAACATTGTTATTCTCCTATAACTTGTTTTAAATCATCTATTAACTAATCTAACAATAAAACCTTTTTATATGCATGATAATGTTTATATTTTCTTGTTGTTTTTTGTGTTTTGTTTCAAATGATTAAATATAAAAAAGCACTCTAAAAAGAGTGCTTTTTTTAACTTATCAAAAAGATAAATTATTTCAACATGTCAGCAATTGCTGCACGTTCTTCTTCAAGCTCGTTTAGAGTGAAGTTGATACGCTCACGGCTGAATTCATCGATTTCTAAACCTTGAACGATTTTGTATTCACCATTCTCAGTTGTTACAGGGAAACCGAACATAACGCCTTCTGGAATACCATAAGAACCGTCAGATGGAATACCCATAGTTACCCATTTGCCGTTTGTGCCAAGTGCCCAATCGCGCATATGGTCAATTGCAGCGTTAGCAGCAGAAGCAGCAGAAGACAAACCACGTGCTTCGATAATCGCAGCACCACGTTTACCAACAGTTGGAAGGAACACATCTTTGTTCCATGCCGCATCGTTGATTTTGTCTTTTAAGCTTTCGCCATTTGCAGTTGCAAAACGGTAGTCAGCATACATTGTTGGAGAGTGGTTGCCCCAAACTGTTAAGTGTTCGATATCAGCAACTGCAACACCAGCTTTTTGAGCAACTTGAGTCAACGCACGGTTGTGGTCAAGACGCAACATAGCAGTAAAGTTTTTCGCTGGAAGGTCTGGAGCAGAGTTCATAGCGATGTAAGCGTTAGTGTTTGCAGGGTTACCTACAACTAATACTTTAACGTCACGACTAGCAACTTCGTTTAATGCTTGACCTTGACCGATGAAAATTTCACCGTTAACTTTTAACAAGTCAGCACGTTCCATACCAGGACCACGTGGACGAGAACCTACCAATAAAGCGTAGTCAGCATCTTTAAATGCAACTTTCGGATCATCAGTCCCGATCATGCCAGCCAATAAAGGGAAAGCACAGTCATCAAGTTCCATCATTACGCCTTTAAGCGCTTGTTGAGCTTTTTCAACTGGAACTTCAAGCAATTGTAAAATAACAGGTTGATCTTTACCTAACATTTCACCGCTTGCGATACGGAATAATAAGCTGTAACCAATTTGACCTGCAGCGCCAGTCACGGCAACACGAACGGGTTGCTTCATGTAATTGTCTCCAATGAGTGTCCTTAATCGGGCTAAATAGGAATTCCATCTAACCAAATCATCATAAACGGCAAAGATTGTACTCTAAAGATCTGGCAGATGCATGTAAAAGCGACTCATTTTCACCAAAAGTCTGATAGAAAATACAAATTAACCTTTACAAATAGATTCAATGTATGGTCAGCATTTTTTCACGAAATGATAGTTACCTTTAGTAACTACCTTTAATCGTGATTTCACCAGGGCAGTTCGATACAACATGATTTGCACATTGTTTATATTGGCCTTTTACCGTGTAACACACCTTCACTTCCGTCAAAACAACATCTGAACGTGATAACTGACAAGTCAAACGAATACCATTTTGCGGCAAGCTCGGATTAAGACGAGTAAATTGCTGTTTTAAGGCCGACTGTTGAATTTCAACATTTGTCGAACTGGTAAGGCTAGCTGGAATTTTTAAACGTTCAGCAAAATTAATGACTGTCCGGAAATATTGACTTGCATTCATAGGAACGCATCCCCCTACACTTTTCCAAAGCTGTACACGCGCATTGTTGTCAGGCATGACCCGAGCTACGACTTTGGCTTGCAATGGGGAAAGAGCTGCCGAACTTTCTGTTGAACAATCAGTCTGATTTGTTTCTGGCATAAGGCCCGTAATTGTCAATGAATATCCTTCAAGACATTTACGTTGTTTTTGTTTAGAAGGATCTAACGCACATGCGGCAGGTGTCATTTGTACGTGCATCACATATCCCTGTAAATTAACAGGTTCGGCATGCAAAACGGAACTCATCAATCCTACCCCTGCACAGATAAGCCACCATGCAAGTTGCAAAATTGAACGAAGTTCCAAATATCTATATTTCATTTAATTAAAACTTGAATATGCCAATTAAAAGAAGATCCATCATCAACCACCTAAACTTAAGGCGATGTACGCATTGGAATGACTTTCATACGTTGTGATAATGATTGAGCCCCTTGCCCCAATATCACACCATAATGTGTTGCATTAGTCATAACATGCTTGACATAGTCTCTGGTTTCTAACAATGGAATTGTCTCTGTATATTGGTCAGCCGAAATTGATTGAAAGTCCGGTTGCCAACGTCTTGCCCGATTAGGTCCAGCATTATAACCTGCCGTTGCCAAAACTGGATTATTGCTTAATTGTCCCTGAATCATCGACAAATAAAATGTACCATATCGAATATTGGTATTCATTTCATTTAATGCCGCTGGATTATAGGTTTCGCCCATTTGACGTGCAATCAACTTTGCCGTATCGGGCATAATTTGCATAAGTCCACCCGCTCCAACGTGAGAGCGTGCGGAGGTAACAAATCGGCTTTCTTGTCGCATTAAACCATAAGCCCACGCTGGATCAATTCCTGCATTGTAACTATGACTTACGACATTAGTCTTATGGGGTGTCACATAGCGATACGTATCATTATGTTTATTTGTTGTACGATCTGCTGCGTAAATCGCACGGTCATACCATCCCATATCATGAGCACGCTTTGCAGCAGCTAACAACACACCATCATCATGTTGAAGATAAGCTTGTCGAACGGCCCAGTTCCATTCTCGATTGGTATAAGTTGGATTTGCATTAATACGTCTTAAAGTAAAAGCACGATTAAAGTGAACATTCTGATCTAAACGTCTTAAATCACTTGCTGTTGGCTGGTCATCATAAGGTTGGTGATTATAACGTTCGCCCAAACGATCTTTAGCTAACAGGTTGTGATAGTCATCGCCACTTTCAGCTAACTTCTTATAAATACGTTGCGCAGTATTTTTTGAATTACTGTCATTGCGCTGCTCTGTTGCACGAGCAAGCCAATATTGCCAGCGATCTTCTTGTTTTTGTGTCACGCTCATAGCATCAATAGCACGAATTAAACTTTCCCACGCACCAAATCGAATTGCCTGACGCGCATAAATTTCAGCTTCTTCAGGGCTTAGAGGGTAACCGTAACTTGCATCAAAATATTGAAGAACTTCACGATTGAAATTATTTTTCATGACCGTGGTGCCACCAATATAAGCCACAGTTCTATATAAATACTTTTGTATATTCTCTGGTGTACCTTGAGCGACACGTTGTACATTCGAAAAAGCGTTAGGTAAGTCATTATTAGCCAAACGACCTAATGCAAAAATTAAATAAGCATAGTCTGTATCATTTGCTTTAGGCGCGCTCCACAAATAATTGAGTGGGTTAGCCTGAATTTGGTTAAGCTGAGCCAAAGACAGATTCATACCTAAAGTCTGCGCCGTAGCAAGGGCCTGCCCTGTTAAACCAGAACGTAACTGCACCCAAAGGCGCTGTTGCTTATCTTGCTGACTCATTAATGGGCTAGATAACATCAAGCGTCCTAGACCCACACAAGATTCAGGTTGCGATTCGGTGGCTAACCATACATCTTTATATTCAGCAAAAACTAATGCATCACCGGTTTTGGCTCTCACCTGTGCCAATGCACAGTTTTCAGCCTGATCTGGATTGGTGACATAAGATAGTAAAGGTTGTGCAGATGCGAAGTCAGCTTGTTTAACTTTTTCTTCAACATAATCGGCTGCTAATTTCTCAGCCATTGCTGATTGAGGATAACGTTGAGCAAAACTTACAATCGAAGCTGAAGGTTGAAAGCCAAGATTGGTATTAAGTTTCCAATATTCTGGATAGTACCCCAATACATCATTTTGCATAGCAAGCTGATATTGGTCTAATAACGCGGTATTGCCACTATTTGCAGCATTTAACGCATCATTGAACTGCTCTTCGGCAGCATAGGTAAATGAACAACCAAGTAAACACATAGCTCCTAACCAGCTACGATGCATATATTTATTTTTCATTACACGACTATGGATTGATGAGCTCTTTCTACTTGGTCTCATAAATGTGTTAAACCCTGACTATTCACCTTCAAAGCATAGTTTAATTAGTCTTCGTGCTTTCTTTTGTTGTGTTATGTAACTCTATGATTCAACATCATTAAAATTCACATAATTTACTTCAAAAAAACGGTATCACGTTCTAAAGGTTTACTGTTATCGGTTCGGTCCAAATACTGCTATAATGAATGGTTTGACCCATTTGGGGCAAATTTATTCTTTTTTAGATCGATCTGTTAGGAGCCTGCATGACGGTTCAAACCTTCATTCCCAATGGTGCCAAAGCTGCCTCAGAAAACACTGTTACCCAGCCAACGCACACCACTGATGTTTCAATAAAAAAACTTTATATTGAAACTCAAGGGTGTCAGATGAATGAGTATGACAGTCACCGTATGGCAGACCTTTTAGGGGACTCTCACGGTTACATTTTAACGAGCAACCCTAATGAAGCAGACATCCTGCTCATGAATACATGTTCTATTCGCGAAAAAGCACAAGAAAAAGTATTTAGTGAATTAGGGCGCTGGCGCAAACTAAAAGACAAAAATCCAGATCTTGTGATTGGTGTCGGTGGGTGTGTTGCCTCTCAAGAAGGTGACAATATTCAAAAACGTGCGCCTTATGTAGACATGATTTTTGGCCCTCAAACATTACACCGTTTACCACAAATGCTTGATCAACATAATGCTCAAGTAGAAAAACCTAAAAAAGACAAAATCAAACTCGTTGATATTTCTTTCCCAGATATTGAAAAGTTCGACTTTTTACCAGAACCACGCGTAGAAGGCTTTAAAGCATTTGTTTCTATTATGGAAGGCTGTTCTAAATACTGCTCTTTCTGTGTAGTTCCATATACACGCGGTGAAGAAGTTTCTCGACCTTTAGACGATGTACTTGCAGAAATTGCAGGCCTTGCTGAAAAAGGTGTCCGTGAAATTTCACTTCTTGGTCAAAATGTAAATGGTTACCGTGGTGAAACCTTCGAAGGTGGCATCTGTACCTTCCCTGAATTGTTACGACTCGTTGCAGAAATTCCGGGTATTGGACGCTTACGTTATACAACATCGCACCCACTTGAGTTCTCTGATGAGCTAATTCAGTGTTATGAAGATTTACCTCAAATGGTGTCACATTTACACTTGCCTGTTCAAAGTGGTTCGAATGACGTTTTACAGGCAATGAAGCGAAATCATACGATTGATGTTTATATCGATAAAATTGCGAAGCTACGTAAAATTCGTCCAGACATGCATTTATCAAGTGATTTTATTATTGGCTTCCCTGGTGAAACTGATGAAAATTTTGCAGAAACATTGCAATTTATCAAAGATTTAGATTTCGATCACTCGTATAGTTTTGTTTATTCGAAACGCCCAGGTACACCTGCATCGGACTTGCCAGACACCACACCTGAGCAAGTTAAAAAAGAGCGTTTAGCTCAAGTTCAGAAAGTCATTAAACAGTCTAGTATTGAAAAAACAGATGCCATGTTAGGTAAAATTGAACGTGTACTTATTGAAAAAGTATCTGATCAAGACCCTAATATTTTAATTGGTACTGCTGACAATACACGTCTAGTCACTTTCGTTGGTGATGCAACTTGGGTTGGTCGTTTTGCAGAGATCGAGATTACTGAAATTAAAACTTTAAATTTTGTTTACGGTGAGCTCTTGAATCTTGAACCTGACGTGGCGTAATGTAGAGGTATTCTAAAGTCTACTGAAAGGTTTTCTCTTGACTGCAGCGATTCGACGTACCGTAACATTTCCTGAAATTTCAATGGAACGTTTAAAGAGCATTCTAGGTGCCTATAATGGGCACCTGAAGCAAATTGAACAGCGTTTAGATGTCAAAATTACTCATCGTGGAGATGTTTTTCACATAGATGGTGAAATAGATGCTGTTGGGAGAGCCGAAGCATTATTGCAACGACTCTACGAAGAGTCTGAGGTATCCCAGCAAATCAGTGCTGATCTATTACACCTGCTCATTCAATCGTCACAAACTGAACGCAATTTCGAGTTAGTTGGTGACGAAATGGATGAACACGATGCGCCGCTTGATGTCTATTTCCAGACCCGAAAAGGCCGCATTAATCCACGTGGTGCCAATCAAAAACGTTATGTACAACGTATTTTACAAAGCGATATTTCTTTTGGTGTAGGCCCTGCTGGTACAGGTAAAACCTATTTAGCAGTTGCTGCCGCCGTAGACATGCTAGAACGTAACGAAATCCAGAGGATTTTACTTGTACGTCCTGCTGTAGAAGCTGGAGAAAAGCTGGGTTTCTTACCTGGTGATTTAACCCAGAAAATTGACCCCTATTTACGTCCTCTTTACGATGCACTTTACGAAATGCTTGGCTTTGAAAAAGTTGCCAAGTTAATTGAGCGTCAAGTCATTGAGGTTGCGCCCCTTGCATATATGCGTGGGCGCACACTTAACCATTCATTTGTCATTTTGGATGAAGCTCAGAACACAACACCAGAACAGATGAAAATGTTCTTGACTCGTTTAGGTTTTGGCTCTCGTGCAGTGATTACAGGTGACATTACTCAAGTAGATTTACCTCGAGGTCAACAATCTGGTTTGGCACACGCACTTCGCGTACTAGAAAATATTACAGAAATTCATATTACCCGTTTCCATTCCCGTGACGTTGTACGTCACCAACTGGTTCAAAAAATCGTTGAAGCGTATGAAGGATGGGATGGTGAACAACAGCGTCTTAATGCTGAAGCACGTGCTGAACGCAAAGCACGTCAAGAGGCATTAGTTGCTGAAAACGATACAGCAGCAGACTTGCAACATCAGGATGCTTAAGGATTTATTTTGAAAATCAGTTTAAGTTTACAACAAGACTTTCAATCACCTGAGTTAGAGCTCAAACGAGCTCAACTCAAAAAAATTATTGAGACAACTTTACGCCACGTTGGTTATAAAGAAGATTGCGAAATTGGCGTTGCTTGTGTCGATTTAGCAGAAAGCCAACAACTTAATCTGCAATATAGAGAGAAAGATAAACCAACCAATGTTTTATCATTTCCAAGTGATATTCCTGAAGAAGTTTTACCAATGCTTGATGCCTTACCTTTAGGTGATTTAGTTATTTGTATTCCAGTGGTATTACAAGAAGCATTAGAACAGAAAAAAACTGCCCAAAACCATTTTGCACATCTATTAGTACATGGTGTTTTACATTTGCTTGGTTATGACCATGAAACCAGTGATGAAGATGCAGAGGAAATGGAAGGGATTGAAGTCGAAATTCTAGCAAAGCTGAATATTGAAAATCCTTACCAAGAACAGATTTAATTATTATTGATTAGAAGAAAAACATAATCTGTCTTCAGATGGGATTTTTTCTAATTAACTAAAATCAATGTGGATAAGCTAAGACTTATCCACATTTTTTATTAATGTACTTCAAATTCTGCTTGAGCCGGATCGAAACGCCACGTACGTACAATACGTAATTCAGAAATATCTTTCATATTGGCATCGAAATGCCCAAATGGTGCGCCGCGACGTACTGAAGACTTAGCTGCTTCATCTAATATTGAGTGCCCTGAGCTTTCAAGTAATCGAATTGCACGAATTCCGCCTTGAGCATTCAAAATCACCATTAAACGGACTTCACCTCTTAGCTGTTGTTGTTTGGCTTCTTCTGGATAATAGCGATTACCATACAACTCTACTTTTTCACGGAACTTATCCAAATAAGCAGCCGAAGCATCTTTCTTCGCTTGAATTCCATCTACTGTTTTGATTTTTTGTTGTCGACTGAAATCTTGTCTACGTTGTAAATATTGTGCTTCAAGACTCGCAACCATCGCAGCTTTTGCCTGAAATTGACTTTGTAATTGTTCTAGTTCTTTTTTCCTTTGACTCGCATCAGCTTGTTTTTGCCAACTCAAAACAGTCATTAAGACTTTTTCTTCAAATTTAAGCTCTCTTTGCTGCTGAACCTTTTGTAAACTTTCTAACTCTGCATTTCCAGTTGAAGCATCATTAGGCATCGGATTTGGAGTATCACTAGAGGTGCGATGGGCTTCACGAAATGTGCCCGAACCCTGCTGGTCCGCTTGTGCTAAAAAATCTGCCTGCTGAACTGGCTCATTGCTTGATCGAATTGAAATTGCAATTTCTTTGGTAGATTGCTCTGACGGGCTAGGCATGGCAAAGTGGATGAGCAACACAAAAACATGCAGTAAGATTGCCAATATTGTTGCAGCAATAAAGACTCGGTCTTGCCACCAATGATAAAAAGGCTCTATGGATAGACTTCTTTTGTTCAACATAATCTTAAAAGCATATAAATGCCTTATCCCCACGGTTTAATACCGAATAAAATATAAACTGATATTCAAATCTGGATAAAAGTGTGATTCACTTCAAATATAGAGTTTTATCCATTTTCATTTTGTCAAAATGTATCAATTAAATTTGTTACACTGCAATATCAAAACTCGTTTTTTATCATAATAAAGATTGTGTTGGTTCTTAAGTAAATTATCTTCTGGAAGTTCTTTTATGCAAACGCTATTTTCCTCATTAGTCAGACGCCTTAAAAAGGTCTACCAAAAAGCAGAAGCATTCATTGAAGAAGAAAGAGATTTTACGTTATCACAAACCTTTCTGAATGCCACTTTACAACGTTATGTCACCAATAATGTTGAATTTCTAGATGACCTCCACGCTGATCTTTATCATGACTGGTTAAGGTTATATGCAACCATGCATGTAAAAGGCCTAGAGACGACACTATCTGTTGATTTAAAACTGATTCAGATGGAATTTAATCAAGAACAACAGCTTTTAGTTTTTGAACAAATTAGTAATACACAAATTATTGAAGCGAAATATAAAAACTTTTGGCAGAAGATTGCCGTAAAAGCCGCAGTGTTTTACTACCATAAAATTTTGAAAAAAGATCCTTTAGGAATGATTCTGGAACGTTTTAATGTAGCAGAAGAACGTGATGAACTGATATTCCTTGATCTCAATCGCTGGTTTGGTAAAAAGGCTAGTATTATCGAGACATTAAGTAAAGTGCATGTAAATTACGCACGAGTTCGTGAGGCTGAACTAGTTGTATTTGGAAATGTGAATTTAGCTGCGTTACTTTACCGTGATCAGGACGATGATTTTGAAGATGAATTTGAAGATTCTGAAATCACACCAATCCAGCAAAAAGATGTATAACGCTGTGATGAATAAAAATGAATTAACTGCCAAAAAACACAAATAGATTACACATTTAGCATAAATCCTGATTTTTTCTCCATGATCAACAGGCATAATATGTTTAAGTTATAGATGCATCAGCACTGACTTTTCAGTCTGTACAAGGATATTTACTTATGGCAACAAAATTTCTGAAATCGTTTGGCATCGCAACAGGTATTTCAACAACTTTGCTTTTTGCAGGTTTCTCAAGCCATGCACTTGCCATGAGCCCATTTCAGGCAAATTATCAGTTCACTTATAATAATAAAGGTATGGGTTCGGCTACACGTACCCTAAGCCAGCAAGGTAATAATTGGACTTATAATTTCACGGCAAAAGCTGGTGGAATTGCTTCTGCAAGTGAAACAAGTAAATTTAGTTTTGCTAATGGTAAAATTGGATCTCAAAGTTTTAGCCGTACCAGCAAAATTTTGATTCATAACAACACTATGAATATTAACTTTAATCCAAACAGCAAAACTATTTCTACCAAGAAAGATGATAAAGCTCGTTCATTTGCTTGGCAGGCTGGTGTACTTGATGAGTTAAATGCAGAATTACAAGTGCGTGAAGATTTAAAAAATGGTTCACTTAAAACTTCATACCCTCTTGCCGATGCAAAAGAAGTTGAAAATCGTCGTTTTGTAAAACAAGGCAATGAGAAAATTAAAACTTCTTATGGCACATTCGATACCGTAAAAGTTGTTTTAGAACATGGTAAACCAGACCGTAATACTATTTTCTGGTTAGCACCTAAATTGGACTACTTACCAGTTAAAGTCAGCCATGTTGATGGTAAAACTTCTTATGGCCTGTTATTAACAAGTTATACAGGTAAAACGAATTAAAGCTTGCATTTTTTCGGATGCTTTTTAAAATACGCATTTGCTTTAAAAGCATCCGTCTAGAGGATTCTCCCGTGCACGCACTAGAACAGAAAATCTTAACAGAAGGTATCGTTCTATCTGATCAAGTCTTGAAAGTCGACGCTTTCTTAAACCACCAAATTGATCCTGTATTAATGCAGCAGATTGGTAAAGAATTTGCCGCTCGCTTTAAAGATGCAGGGATTACCAAGATTATTACCATTGAAGCATCAGGTATTGCACCTGCAATCATGGCAGGTTTGGAACTTGGTGTACCTGTAATTTTCGCTCGTAAATATCAGTCATTGACGCTAAAAGATGACTTATATCGCTCTAAAGTATTTAGTTTTACTAAACAAACTGAAAGCACGATTGCGATTTCAAACAAACACCTTCATTCAACTGATAAAGCATTAGTTATTGATGACTTCTTGGCGAATGGCCAAGCAGCATTAGGACTAATTGATTTAATTCACCAAGCAAATGCAGAAGTTGTGGGGGTTGGTATTGTGATTGAAAAATCATTCCAACCGGGCCGTGATTTATTGCTTGAAAAAGGCTACCGAGTTGAGTCATTAGCACGTGTTCTTTCTCTTACAGATGGTAAAGTCACTTTTGTAAAAGAATAAATTGTGCAAATAAAAAAGAGCGGATATTCGCTCTTTTTTTTGGCTGTTTAAAGGGAAACCACCAGCTTTTTAACAACTTCACCCAAACGCTTACCTTGAGCTTCACACAAAATCTTTTCATCCTGACTTAAGCTCTGGTCATGGCGGGGTCCGCTTACATGACTTGCCCCATAAGGTGTTCCACCTGTTTTAGTGTTAGATAAAGCTGGAATTGCATTTGGTAATCCCAGAATCATCATTCCGTGATGAAATAACGGCGGTAACATCGTGAGTAAAGTACTCTCCTGCCCACCATGCATTGATCCAGAAGAAGTAAAAACACAAGCAGGTTTATTATGTAATGCCCCATTGAGCCAAAGACTCGTCGTTTGGTCCCAAAAATATTTCATTTCGCTTGCCATATTACCGAAGCGAGTTGGGGAACCTAACGCCAGACCCGCACAATTCGCTAGATCATCTAACGTACAGTAGATATCGCCTTCTGCCGGAATACTTGATTCAGCTACCGTGACGACTGGAGCAATATTTGGCACTGTCCGAATTTTCACTGACATACCCGCAGACTCAACACCATTGGCAATTAAATGCGCCATTTCTTTAGTAGAACCATATTTACTGTAATAGAGTACAAGAATGTAAGGTTGCATCGGTTTCATAAATTTTGTTAAAAAGAACACTATACGGTATTTTTTATTTTTTTGGCGAAACCAATTTTATGAAATTCTAGAGGTGATTGATTGTTTAGCGTTAAAGGCAATACGAGCAAATTTCTCAAATTCGTTGAGTAAAAGGTTCACCAACTTCTGATGAATCTTATGATCACACAACAGAAAGCCAACTTTTCTGAAAAGATTATGGCTACAATTTTTTCTATAGCGCATAGTAAACTTACAGAACGACTTTAATTCTATAAGTTATTATTTTGCTTTAATCTACGATTTGAGTTCTTCAGCTCATACTTTGATAAGCTATTAATCGCCCAACATGATGATTAAAAAAATCGGGATAGACAACGCATGTTACAACGTTTTTTAAGTAAGCTTCCTTTTTATAATAAAACCTGGTTTCAGTTCGTTTTATATGTATTTAAACGTTTTGAAGCTGATCGGTGCCGTGAACAAGCTGGTTCCCTCACCTATACAACACTATTCGCAGTTGTACCGATGTTAACGGTTTTTTTAGTTATTATTTCTTCAATTAAAGCGTTAGAACCTGCAAGACAACAGCTCCAACATTTAATCTATAGTAATTTTTTACCCAAAAGCACTATTGCATTTGATAAAGCTCTAAATGCTTTCACAGAGAAATCGAGCAACCTGACCGTTATTGGTGTGCTATTTTTATTCGTCACTACCGTTTTAATGCTGACCTCAATTGAAAACGTCTTTAATCGTATTTGGCGCGTAAAAGAAACTCGTAGTGGCATTATGGGGTTCATGCGTTACTGGACCATCATCTCTTTGGGCCCAATTATCTTAGGAAGTGCATTCGTCATTTCCTCGACTGTCGCTTCCATGAATATTCTCAGCAATAATTTTGCAGGATATCAACTTGATGGATCATTCATACTCTGGTTAATTTCTTTCTTATTGACCATTGTTGGCTTTTTTATTTTGTATTGGACTATTCCGAACCGAACAGTTCCAGTTTATGCAGCTGGTATAGCGGCTTGCTTAAGTGCTGTACTTTTTGAAATTCTCAAGAACTTATTCAGCTTCGTCATGTCAAATTTCACCAGCTATGAGCTGATCTACGGGGCATTTGCAGCGGTACCTATCTTCCTGTTATGGATCTTTCTTTCATGGAATATTATTTTATTGGGCGTAGAAGTTAGTTTTGCGTTAACTGCTTTTCACTCAGGTAAAGAGCAAAAACGACATCCTGTTCTAATGTTATTAGATATTCTTGAGCTGTTTTATAAAAAGCAAAAGCTGGGTGAAAGTGTAAGTGATAAAGAAGCTTTAGAAATTTTAGGCCGTGGAGAAATTGGTCGCTGGCCTGCTTATGTACTTTTACTAGAAGAACAAAATTTGGTTAAACGCACCGATAAAGATGAATATGTTCTAGCACGTAATTTATCTCAAGTTGATTTCTGGAGTTTTTTCACAGCCCTTCCTTATCCATTGCCTTTACGTCAAGATGTCCAAAATGTACATGATGACGATGAATGGATGGAAAAAATTGGACCAGCACTCATTGAGTCTAATGATTATTTGGCTGCAAAACTTTCTATCCCTCTTTCAACAGTTTTTGAAGAAAAATAGAAAAATAAGACGATTTATTAATATAAATGTCTTCCACTTCTAGACAATAAAAAACCCTATTATTGGAAAATAATAGGGTTAAAAATTAGAAAATTTAAGAGTGGATTATGCTTTTACAAAAGTTTTCCATACAAAATCTTGCGTTGCACCTTTTAATGTCATTTTTAACTGATCACCCGACTGTAATGGCCCAACACCAGCAGGTGAACCTGTCATAATTACATCACCCGGTTCTAGTGAAAATACCTGATTAATATCAGCTAATAGATCACCAATGGTAAACATTAATAATGCCGTATTACCATCTTGACGCAATTCATCATTAATATGGAAAGTGAATTTAGTTTCTTGCCAATCTGTAATTTCGCTCAAATCTACCCAATCAGCTAATACACAAGCACCATCAAAAGCTTTTGCACGTTCCCATGGATGACCTTTACTTTTCAGATCATTCTGTAAATCACGCATTGTTAAATCAAGACCTAATGTCACCGCACCAATCGCTTTTAATGCTTTTTCAGGATCTGTTTCACCTTTTAAAGGCTGGTCAATGCGTAAAACTAATTCACACTCAAAATGACAACTGCCCCAAGCTGGATTCCAGGAAATACCGTCATTTAAACCAATCAAACTACTAGGTGGTTTAATAAATAATATAGGCTTGTCAGGCATAGCATTATTTAATTCTTTGACATGATCAGCATAGCTTCTGCCTACGCAAACGATTTTTGAAGGACGTGTATTCATGAGGCTTCCTTTGTTGTTGCGGCTAATAATTCCAATAATCTATTTCTTAAATGTATTTTCAAATATCGTTTGATCTGAAACCTGTGCAAATGCTCGCTTTGGCACAATAATTACAGTTTTGTTTTTTAACTCAAGCATGTACGTCAGCTTACCTTTAGCAAAGGTTTGCACATCCGCATATTGCACTACTTGCTTACGCTCACTGGAATAAAGCTCAAAATAATCTTGATAAAGGTCGATTCCCTGCTCACTCTTTCCGAACTGGTAACGAACAAATTGACGTTTAAATAACATCGGTAAAAGCCAATAACGCATCAGCCCTTGCATCACCAGAAAAAACAAACCTAATCCGACATAATATCGGCCAACCCCAGAGAAGCCTAAATAAAGTCCCCAAATAATAATTGCAATGCTAATCGCAGGTGTTAGAAAACGGGTAAATTGTTTTTTCCCAAATGTTACTAACGAAAATCCATCTTGTGATTCTTCTAAATTCAAATAGTAACGTAGAGATAAAGCTGTTTTTTGCTCAGTCATTGCAATGCATCAATACTCAATAAATCGAAACTATTAGAGCATATTCATTTCAGCTTTAAAACGAATCAAAGGCTATTTTTTGTTTTGTTTAAAAGAAGCAGTTATAGTTCAGTTGCAAAATATTTTTCGTTGCATATATGGAACGTAGATTCATATTTTTTGAGCTTATTTCACTTTTTAAAATTTCTACAATAAGAGCATCACCTTCTTAGTGGAATGTCTCATGTCTTTTTTTGCAAAATTATTTGGCTTAAATCAAAAAGCAACAGTCTCAAAAGATGTGGTTACGCACACCACTCAAGAGACGAACCTTTCAAATGAACCAAGCTTTTTAGAATTAATTAAAAAACGTCGTTCAATTTATTCAATAGGAAAGAACTTAAAACAGTCCCCAACTGAAATTGAAAAATTAATTCAAGAGGCTGTAAAACATAGCCCATCTGCTTTTAACTCCCAGTCTTCTCGCGTTGTGATTTTATTTGATCAGTCCCACCAAAATTTCTGGAATATTGTTTTAGATGTATTAAAAACGATTATTCCAGCAGAAGCCCTAACTGGAACTGAACAGAAAATTCAAAGTTTTGCGGCAGGTACAGGTACAGTTTTATTTTTTGAAGACCAACATGTGATTAAAGGTCTACAAGAGCAATTTGAAGCATATGCAGATAATTTTCCAATCTGGTCTGAGCACTCAACAGCAATTGCACAATTTGCAGTATGGAACGTACTGGCTGAACAAGGTATTGGGGCTTCTTTGCAACACTACAATCCAATCATTGATGAGAAAATTAATGCTACATTTAATGTTCCCGCTCATTGGAAATTAAGAGCTCAATTAGTATTTGGTTCAATCGAAGGCGAAGCCGGAGAAAAAGCTTTTATTGAAGATGAAAATCGTTTTAAAACATTTGGCTAATTTTCTACTTTTTAATTCTTTTCAAAGCTGGTTGCCACGAGCACCGGCTTTGAATAGAAATGACAAAAAATAGGCACAAAAAAACCGCTATATATAGCGGTTAATTCTTCAAGTGGTGCGCTCAGAGAGATTCGAACTCCCGACCCCTTAGTTCGTAGCCAAGTGCTCTATCCAGCTGAGCTATGAGCGCGTACTTGATGTTGCGCATTATACGCATTTTTTAAGGCTTAGGAAGCCTTTTTTCATCTTTCTGTCATCAACCGTCTAGTTCTTAGCCACACCCCTCTTTTACATAAAATAGGAGCTAAAATTATTGAAGACTTTCTTACCTAAGATGTATTTGAAATATTTTTTTTCAAATAAGTTTTATAGACTTTTTGACGTATTTCGCCATATATCTAAAAGTTAAAGTCGACCATTTCACTCAACATTATAGAAATAATATATTTCTAGCTAAGCCCTAACATTATAGACCCAAGTAAAATTTATCTAATATACTGCTTCAAATAAGTGGAAATATAAGAAAAAATATAATTAATTAAAAAAATATTATATAAAAACCATTATTATTTTTACGTCTAAATTAAATGAATTATTATTTCTTTAAATATTATTTAATATTAAAAAATGTGACTAAAAATACACATTGACAGCTTTTGATATCTAACCAATACTAAATTCCAATTATTGAGATATACATCTCATTAATTATGTAGCGCAATAAATAATACTTACTTAAAAATACATAATTATATAGGAAATAGACCAACATGTTTTTACTAAAAAATCTCGTATCTTCGATCTCAAAAGTTACTCAAGACTTGGGTAATGTTGTATCGGTAAATACCACTGTAAACACGGGTTCTTCTGTTGATGCACACGTTTCAACATCAGGCTTACTTTCAAATGTTATTTCTACAGTAACTAATACGGTTACGCATACTGCAACAGGCTTAGTTTCTGATGTGGTTGGCACTGTAACCGGTACTGTCGGTTCTACAAATCCATTAGAAACAGTAACCAATGTTGTGGGTGGTGTAACTGGTGGCTTGATTGGAGGCGTATCTGGTGGCAATCCTCTTGAAGTAGTCACTGGTGTTATCGGTGGCGTAACAGGTGGTGTGACCGGCGGAACATCACCAATTTCCCCAGTCATTGATGTCGTTCAAGGTGGTATTGATATTCTTCAGGGTGTCGAAAGTCTAAAAACTGAAATTATCAACACTGGCATTGAAACTGTTGCTGGAACAATCATTGGAGCACTCCCACAAACTGAACATCCTGTTTCTGAAATTGCAGACCTTGGCACCTTAACTTTTGAAACTTCTCGCGACACGGTAAACGGTGCTCTTGAAGTTGTTTCTGATTTAGTAGGTGGAGATATCTCAGGCGCAACTGCGTCAGCAACTGGAATTGTTGAAACACTTATCAACAATGGTACAACTGCTACAGGTATTGTCACTGGTGTGGTTGGAAGTATTACCGATATAGTAGGTGGCGTAACTGGTGGCGTTGGTGGTAATCCGCTTGAAGTGGTGACAGACATCATCGGCGGTGTAACAGGCGGCGTTGGTGGTAACCCTCTTGAAGTTGTAACCGACATCATCGGCGGCGTAACGGGCGGTATCGGTGGCGGTACATCTCCAATTTCTCCAGTGATCGACGTAGTTCAAGGTGGTATCGATATTCTTCAAGGCGTTGAAAGCCTAAAAACTGAAATTATTAATACAGGTATCGACACTGTTGCCGACACAATCATTGGCATTCTTCCACAAACTGAACATCCTGTGTCTGAAATTGCTGACCTCGGCACATTAACTTTCGAAACTTCTCGCGACACGGTTAACGGCGCACTTGAAGTTGTTTCTGATTTAGTTGGCGGAGATATCCAAGGTGCAACTGAATCAGCAACTGGTATTCTGGGTACACTTATCAATAATGGTACAACTGCTGCTGGTATTATCACTGGTGTTGTAGGAAGTGTTACAGATGTAGTTGGTGGCGTCACAGGCGGTGTTGGCGGTAATCCTCTTGAAGTTGTGACTGACATCATCGGTGGTGTAACGGGCGGCGTTAGCGGTAATCCGCTTGAAGTTGTGACTGACATCATCGGCGGTGTAACTGGTGGCGTTGGCGGTAATCCTCTTGAAGTCGTAACTGACATCATCGGCGGCGTAACAGGTGGTATTGGTGGTGGAACATCTCCGATCTCTCCAGTGATCGACGTAGTTCAAGGCGGTATCGATATTCTTCAAGGCGTTGAAAGCCTAAAAACTGAAATTATAAACACTGGTATTGATACCGTAGCGGATACGATTATCGGTATTCTTCCACAAGTAGAACATCCTGTTTCTGAAATTGCAGACCTCGGCACACTAACTTTTGAAACTTCTCGCGACACAGTTAATGGTGCTCTTGAAGTTGTATCTGACTTAGTCGGTGGTGATATTCAAGGTGCAACTGAATCAGCGACTGGTATTATCGGTACACTTATTACTAATGGCTCTACTGCAACTGGTTTATTAACAGAAATCCTTGGCGGTGTAACAGGCACTATTGGTGGAGTTACTGGTGGTGATAGCCCTCTTGGCGTAGTGACTGACCTTCTAGGCGGTTTAACTGGTAGTGTTAGCGGTGATAGTCCACTCGGTGTAGTGACTGACCTTCTAGGCGGTTTAACTGGTAGCGTTACTGGTGGTACAGAAAACCCTATTGGTATCGTAACGGATATCGTGGGTAGCTTAACTGGTGGGGTGACTGGTCAAGGTAGCTTAGATGTCATTTCTAATTTACTTGGTGGATTAACAAGTGGCAGCTTACTCGGTGGAGTAACGTCTACAGTAACTAGCGTAACAAATACAACGCATACTATCGTACCTCAGTCATTACTTACTGATAACTTCTTAGATAATTCTTTCCATACTGTTTAATATCATTAAAAGAAAGCCACTTTTATAAGTGGCTTTCTGATTTAATATAGTTTCAAATATTAATTTAATACTAATCAATCTCTTGCCATCTATAATACTTTTTATGTGCTAATTCCAACATTGCATAATCATTAGGAGTATCACCATAAGCATATATGGTCGGGTATTGGCTTAAATCATATTTATTTTTTATTCTATTTACTTTTTCCAAATAACCACAATCACCATCAATAAAATGACCTGTTAAAATACCATTATGTGTTTCAAGTTGGTTGCATATAACATCTAAACCTAAAGAATGACACCAACTTTCTAAATAAACGCCTAATGATGCTGATACAACAACAATCTGATCACCTTGTTGTTTATGCCAGAGAATACGCTCCAAAGCATTTTCACGAACACATGTAGGAAGTACCTTTTTAGCAAACTCTTGCCCCATATCTTTTAGGGAATTCGCGTCATAACCCACATATCCTACTTGGCAGAGCTTAGTTCGAATGGTTTTATCCGTTACCCAACCAAGTTTATAGCCAGCTATATACGGTGCAAGCCGAATACCACCGACGAGTTGTGTTTTTCTGTCTAAAGAAAATTTAAGAAACAAGCTGAATGTGTCGTTATGAGTGATGGTGCCATCAAAATCAAATAAAGCTAGGTTCATTTATGATTATCTCTAATATAATTAAAAAGTTATAAATTTAGATTTATTAAAATTACTAAAAAATAAGCACAAAAAAACCGCTATAAAAGCGGTTAATTCTTCAAGTTGGTGCGCTCAGAGAGATTCGAACTCCCGACCCCTTAGTTCGTAGCCAAGTGCTCTATCCAGCTGAGCTATGAGCGCGTAACTTGTGTGCCTTTCAGCGATTCGTTCTGTTTTACTTGGTGCGCTCAGAGAGATTCGAACTCCCGACCCCTTAGTTCGTAGCCAAGTGCTCTATCCAGCTGAGCTATGAGCGCATTAAGTAAATGGCGGTGAGAGAGGGATTCGAACCCTCGATACCAGTAATAGGTATGCTTCCTTAGCAGGGAAGTGATTTCAGCCACTCATCCACCTCACCGGAACGAGCCGCCATAATACAAACTAAAACCACATTGTTCAAGTCATCATACTGAAATTTTCTTGTTTTTTAGTTCAATGAATTATTTTTTAAGCAATTTCCTCATTATTTTCGTCTTTTTCGATCAAACGCTTGTTAAGATAGATATTATTTCTTCATCAAAATACTGTAGTGCATAACACATTATTGCAAACCTGAACGTGCAGTTCGGGTCTGCATGGCTTATGCTAAACTTATCTGCCAAGCGTGAAACAAAACGACATGACAAAAAACTGGGCTGACCCTGAAGCGAAAGCTGAAGCTGAACGTTATGACAATCCTATTCCAAGCCGTACTCTGATTTTAGATACGTTGGAACAGTTGCAAACACCACAATCTCATGCAGAGCTTGTCGATCATTTTAATATTCATGACCAAAAAAGTATCGAAGCATTAAGTCATCGTTTAAGTGCTATGGTTCGTGATGGTCAAATCATGAAAGACGGTTTTAAATTTCAGTTGGTGGCAGATCAACCAACATATGAAGCAACTGTTTATATTAATAGTAAAGGTTTAGGTACAGCACATATTGATGGTCAAACTGATCTTTTACTTCCTGAACGTGAATTACGTTTAGTATTTAATGGTGACCGAGTTAGAGTGCGCCAGACTTCAGTAGACCGTAAAGGTAAACCTTGGGGTTTTATCACAGAAGTTTTACAGCATCGTGTTAAACAATTAATTGGTAAATTGTCAGTTCATGAGGGTGAATATTTTATTCAACCCAACAATCCCAATCAGCATCAGCCTATTCCTTTAGAAAAAGAGCTCGTAAAACATGCTGGGGCGAATGTTGGCGATATGCTACGTGTTGCAATTGATAGCTATCCGACCCGTGAAGAGTTTTCAACAGCACATATTATTCAGTCTATGGCAGACAAAGCTGATACAGAAATTATCATTCCACAAACCATTCTTGAATTTGGTTTGCCATATGAATTTCCAGATCAGGTATTAAAAGAAGCAGAAAGTTTTAAAGAACCATCTGCTCAAGACCGTGAAGGTCGTATTGATTTAAGAGATTTAGCATTAGTTACAATTGATGGTGAAGATGCTCGAGATTTTGACGATGCAGTTTATGCAGAAAAACGTCCGGGTGGTGGTTACCGCGTTGTCGTCGCAATTGCCGATGTCAGCCATTATGTACGCTTAGACTCAGCGCTCAACGAAGAAGCAGAAGAACGAGGCACTTCGGTATATTTCCCACACTTCGTATTACCAATGCTACCAGAGGCTTTGTCAAACGGCTTGTGTTCTCTGAACCCTCATGTAGACCGCTTATGTATGGTCTGTGACCTTAAGCTCTCTCGTTCAGGCCGTGTAACTGGTTACGATTTTTATCCGTCGGTTATGCATTCAAAAGCACGTTTAACCTATACCCAGGTAGCGCAATACTTTGAAGGCGCAACAGATGCGATTCCAAAAGATCGTGATATTCATAAATCTTTAAATACACTTTTCCAGCTTTATCAAATTTTGAAAAACTTGCGTGCTGACCGCCATGCAATGGAATTTGAAACCATTGAAACGTACATGACTTTTGATGAGCTGGGCGGGATTAAAGAAATTTTGCCACGTACACGCAATGAAGCACATAAGCTCATTGAAGAATGTATGTTGCTTGCTAACGTTGCTGCAGCTGAATATGCATTAGAACATGATGTTCCAATGTTATATCGTGTGCATGAAGCTCCAGAGTTTTCACGTATTCAGAAAGTAAAAGACTTTGTGAAATTGCTTGGTCTACCCTTCCCTGATCAACCAACTCAAGCAGACTATCAAAAAGTTATTGAAGCGACCAAAGACCGTATTGATGCACCAAGTATTCATGCCGTTTTATTACGCTCAATGATGCAAGCTTATTATGGCGCAAAAAATGCGGGACACTATGGTTTGGCTTATGAAGCTTATACCCATTTCACTTCGCCAATTCGTCGTTACCCAGATTTATTGTTGCACCGTGCTATTAAAGCACACTTGAAACAAAAGCCTTATCCACTCTCTGGTGCAGCGCTTGATGATGCCGGTGAACATTTTTCTCAAACTGAACGCCGTGCAGATGAAGCTTCTCGTAGCGTAACAACTTGGTTAAAGTGTCACTACATGCAACAGCATTTGGGTGACGAGTTTATTGGTATCGTAAGTGCAGTAACCGAATTTGGTTTATTCATTACACTTAAAGATCTATATGTCGATGGCATGATTCATATTAGCCAACTCGGCGATGACTTCTTTATTTATGACCAAGCGAGCCAAAATCTGGTAGGTCAAAATCGTGGTCAAGTCTTTGGTTTAGGCGATGAAGTTAAAATTCAGGTTGCTGGCGTAAATCTTGAAGAACGTAAAATTGACTTCCAGCTTCTTCAACAAGTCACGCATGCAGGAAGAGTCGTTCGTAGCCGAGCTCCACGCACAACTAAAACATCTTCACAGGCAACTGAAGAAGTTTTCAGTAAACCAACAAGTAGCGATGGCGAAAGACCTGTTCACAAAAAGAAAGAAAAAGCCAAGGCGAGTTCTTATACTAAAAAGTCTGGTAAAAAACCTTCTGCAAAAGCCGAAAGTAAACCAGAAAAAGTAAAGAAAAAGTCTAAGCCTAAAAAGAAAAAGGCCAATGCAAAATCAAAGGCTGAATAATTAAACATTAGATGTTGCCAGTCTAGAAATAAGTCCCGATTTGGGACTTATTTCTTTTTAGAAAGCTTATTTTGCACATTAAACTTGATTTCTGGCTTGAGAGGACCTACATCTAATAACATGTTAAAAAATAATGTGGCTAACAGCAATGACTTTACAGCAAGCGACCTTACCAACCCCGCGTTTTGATGAAATTAAATTAGAAAATTTAAAACAAGACATCCAACAAGCGATTCAAGCAGGCCAAGAATTTTTAAATACACTTACCGCTGTACCTACCGATACCGCTCAACAACTTGCCGTACTTGAACAAGTCGATACACTTGAAAATAACCTTAGTGAATCATGGGGTGTTTTATCACATTTAAATGCGGTAATGAACAATGCTGAAACCAGAGAAGTCTATCAATCGTTATTACCGGCCTTGAGTGAATATTACACTCAACTTGGTCAACACACGGCGCTCTATCAAACTTATCAGCATATCCATGATGGTCAGGGTTATACCTCTCTTAGTCCAGCCCAACAAAGTGCTATTCGACTTGCTTTACGTGATTTTAAACTTTCTGGTGTGGCTTTAGAGGGTGAAGAGAAAAAACGCTATGCAGATATTTCTGCTCGCCTTTCACAGCTTTCTTCTGATTTTTCTAACCATGTGCTTGATGCAACACAAGCATACTTTAAACTGCTTACAGAAACTGAGCTAAAAGGTCTTCCTGAAAGTAATGTTGAGTTATTAAAACAATACGGTAAACAACGTGAACTCGATCAAGCTGTAGCAACTCTAGATTTCCCAGCTTATTTTGCAATCATGACGTATGCAGATGACCGCGCTTTGCGTGAAGAGCTTTACAGAGCTTATGTCACTCGTGCATCTGATCAGTCTGAACAAACTGAGTTTGATAACAGCAAAATTATGGAAGAAATTTTAAGTCTTCGTCAGGAAATGGCGAAGCTGCTTGGTTTCAAAAACTACGCTGAATATTCTCTTGCAAGCAAAATGGCACCAGATGTAAAAACGGTACATGACTTTTTAGTTGATCTCGCTGAGCATGCTCGTGCCCCTGCTCTTCAAGAAGTTGCTGAACTTCAAGAGATTGCCAAGCAAGATGGTGTTGACGAACTTAAACCTTGGGATAGTACTTACTATTCTGAAAAACTCAAACAGCAACAATTCAACTTATCGCAAGAAGCATTAAAACCGTACTTCCCTGCACCTAAAGTCATTCAAGGTTTATTCCAGATCGTGCAGCGCTTATATGGTATTAGCATCATCGAAAGACAAGCACCAGTCTGGCATCCAGATGCACGTTATTTTGAATTAGAAGACCAAGGTCAAGTGATTGGTGGATTCTTCTTTGACATCTATGCACGTACGGGTAAACGTGGCGGTGCGTGGATGAATGGTTTCCGTTCACGCATGCAAACTGTTCATGGTTTACAAAAACCAATTTGCTACATGGTGTGTAACTTCACGCCTCCAGTAGGTGATCAGCCTGCTTTACTCACCCATGATGAAGTGATCACGTTATTCCATGAGTTTGGACATGGTTTACATCATATGCTAACCGAAGTAGATAATATTTCAGTTGCAGGAACTCATGGTGTTGCTTGGGATGCAGTAGAGCTACCAAGCCAGTTCATGGAATTCTGGTCATGGGATAAAGAAAGCCTAGATGTATTAAGTGAACACATCGATAGTAAAAAAACTTTGCCACAAGAATTACTCGATGCTTTATTAAATGCGCGATTCTTCCAGTCTGGTATGCAAACTTTGCGTCAGCTTGAATTTGCATTGTTTGATTTGACTATTCACACTAAAACACCTGCTTTGAATAGTGAGCAAATTCAGCAGACCTTAGATGACATTCGTAAGCAGTATGCAGTTGTTCCTGCTGTAGATTACAACCGCTTCCAACATAGCTTCAGTCATATTTTTGCTGGTGGATATGCGGCGGGTTATTACTCTTACAAATGGGCAGAAGTTTTAGCAAGTGATGCATTTGACCGCTTTGAACACGAAGGTATTTTCAACACTCAAACTGGCAAAGAATTCCGTCAAGCAATTTTAGCAGTGGGTGGTAAAGATACTGCACTTGAAGCATTTGTGAGTTTCCGTGGACGTGAACCTAAAATTGATGCACTGTTACGTCATCAAGGTTGGACGAATGACAGTAAAACCGCTTAAACTATGGGCCTAAATTGATCGTGTGGTTAGGGTGATAAAGATGAAAAAACGTTTCATTGCTGGGGCTAAATGTCCA
Organism: Acinetobacter sp. NIPH 542; assembly: GCF_000369825.1. NCBI lineage: Bacteria > Pseudomonadati > Pseudomonadota > Gammaproteobacteria > Moraxellales > Moraxellaceae > Acinetobacter > Acinetobacter sp. NIPH 542. The sequence continues at coordinate 443,189 of NZ_KB850204.1, read as the reverse complement.
AAATGTGAAGCAACAGATCGGATTGTCATGCTAACCACCGCTGAAGACGAATGGATTGAATGTATCGAATGCGGTTATAGTGAAAATCGTCCGACTCATATTGATGAGCCTGAAGCACCCGCTGTACCTGATGAAGTTGGAGTAATACAGTTCAAGCCTCGTCGTCCTGACTAAAGGTCTTAGAGATGCCACTACAAAGAAAACAAAACTCAAAACTATTGTGGATTTTAATTGGGGGCTTAAGCATTCTTGTAGTGCTTTTTTTAGCTGCACAATGGTTTTTCAAAAAAACCGAGTCATCCGCACCAATGGTTGATCCTCAACCTGTTTCGACACCCGCTCCTGTTAAAACCACGGATCCATCATCAAGTTCAGAACCTGTAGCAGAAGCTGCAAGTTCACAACAGCTTGTGAATGAAGATGTACTCAAACAGCCTGTACCAGCTCAAGAGTCTTTAGCAAAAGAAGAAGTGTCTAAACTCGATGACATCCATCGCCAGCTAAAAGATCAGGAAGCAACTTTAAAAGCTCAGCATGCTGATGCTGATCAATTAACTAAACTCAAAGAAGAACAAGTTAAATTGCTTGAAGCTCAGCTCAAACAGCAATAGTTTTTCAATGGGAAATAAAAAAGCTAAAGATAGATAACTTTAGCTTTTTTTATTTTAATTCATAACTCTAGCCATTCTTTTTTCCTAAATTTATTGAATCTTCTTAATAAAAAAGCCCTCCATTTAGGAAGGCTTTTTGTATAACCAATACTTTAATTTAAGTTAATGATACCAACCGAATAACTTAAATACATATGGCACATAAGTTACCAATACCAGTGATGAGAACAAGACAATAATTGGTAGCAACCAGCGCTCATAGCGGAAGTAGAAGCTTGTATATTTCTCTTTCGCTTCAGCATCAGCAGCGTTCACTTCATCATCTCCGACGGACAACCGCGTGAGTAGATGGTTCAAGGCAACTGGTGGAGTTACATAACCAAATTCGAATGCAACCAACACAATCATCCAGAAGTGAATTGGATGAATACCATTTTCGTATGCTACAGGTGCAATGGTTGCAGCAACTAAAATTACAGCACCAAATGGATCTGTACACATACCAATAATAGCAAGTAACAGTGCAATACATGCCAGTGATATATAGATACTGCCTAAATGAGTCGGCAATAATTCAACCACTTCAGAACGTTCAATTAAACCACCAACACTTGCAGACAATGCCATCAGAATAATTAGTGCGCCAATATGGCCTACAGTTTCTGAAGTTGCAAAACGAAGTGCTCCACCAAAACCAAGACGGAATTGAGAACTATGCGGATCATGTGCACGAAGGAATGGTGATTTCTGTTCGTGTTCACGAACAATCGCCTCATGAATATTAATCGCAGGAGTTTCTTTTGTAGCGACCAATTTGTCATACAAAATCATTGCGATCAGAACTAATGGCAAAATTACTGGGGCAGTAAATTCATTCATTCCTGTGTCTAGCGCATATTTATAAATAGCAAGAACAACAGCAGTGATCAGAATGTATGGAATTACAGGTACAAAGGCACGCATCATGCCCGGAATCGCAACTTTTGGCGAATTTACACGGAACTTCTCTTCAGCCAAGAGTAATGAAACACCCAAGAAAATAAATGCTGTTAACCAAAATACATAAACACCATGGCCAAACAACTCATCGGACGTTACATGACGACTGTCCAACATTGCAATTAAAACAACCAGTAGACATGGACGTACCACCACACCTAAAGAACCTGACATTGCAGATACAGCCAATGCATATTGACGGCGAGCACCCGCATTCCAGACTTCTTTATAAATAATTGCACCTGCTGCAATAACGAAAATACCTGACGCGCCTGTATAAGCCGTCGGTACCGCAGCTGCAATTAGAATTAACCATGTTAAGGTTTCTGGTGCCAAATTCCATGGACGAAGCACATTAAGGAACAAGTCCATAACACGTGTTTGAGTTAAAAGCATACCTGCCCAAATAAACAAGGCAAGGTTTAAGAAAATACCTGAGAACTCAACCAACAAGCCAAGGTAAATCCCTTGCCCCATTGGATAATCCATAAAGAATGTGAATACTATGCCCGTAATCAAAGCCATGTAAGCATATAAAGGTACACTTAATAAGGCTAAGCCAATATTACCGCCTTCACGTTTTGCTGGTGGTGAAAAAAATAGTTGATAAAGACTAATTAAAGTCAGAACAACAAATAGAATCATCCAAATCCAATAAATGGTTACTGTTTCATAGGTAGGTGTTACACCAGAGTTAATGACTGAACGATACTGACTAATTACAGAGAAACTGAGTAATGCATTACCAATCACCATAAAGATTGAATAGACTTTGTAATCGATTTTTGTTGCTGGATTACGTAAGCCAATATGGTGAAATTTTAACGATGCCGTAATCGCAGAAATTAGAACCATAAAGATCAGTAAAATTGCGCGGTTTTCTGTACCAAATTTAAAAATACCAAAGAAACCTGTCTCGATGGCACGGTAAGTACGCACACCAGGGTTAGCTTCGATATATTTAATTGTCTTATCATATGCTTGATATTTTTCGTCACATTGTTGCTGCGCTGCGAGAAGCGATGCACGGACATCACTTTCCGATGCGGCACCAAAGAAACTCGAAAAATCATCAGATGCATTCGCTTTCATTTGTTCTTTTACTTGAGCATCGATATTTGGATGTCGATCACAAGTCGGCTTTTCAGGTTCAGCACGCAAAAATGAATATTGCATGCCTATCGCAGGATCACCATAAAGACGTTCCCCGATACGTAATAATTGCCCGTGGATCATCTCCCCGGTACCAATGATTAGTGTCATTAATAGTAGAATGAGGATGACGAATGTTGAGATCCATTCGTTCCAGATATAACCCAACAGACCTAATCCAGATCTTTTTTCCTGATGTTCTTGCATAAATATTCCAATTTTGTTCTCTCAAAAACCTGAAAACAGGAGCTTGAGTCATGCAATTTTCTTGGTCAGGGGTTAATTCCTTCCCCCTTCTACCAATCCCTTTATTCAACGATCAAATTTGCATCAAACTTTGTTAATAAAGAATGACTAAAATCACTTTTTTAACAGTTTGTATTGTCAATATTTCTTTTTTAATCTTTGAGCAAGCCAATAGCAGCCCCCAAAGATTGCTCCACCAATTGCTCCATATAAATGAGCTTCAGTTAAGACTGGGCTCCCTATTAACTGGGCAGTTCCTGTTTGTCCAAAAGTATTTTCCCATATCAGTTTTGCAATAATTAATCCTAAGACCAGAAAAGCAAAATTCCGTTCTTTACGATATTGCAAATAAACTAAAGCAACTGCTGTATATAGCCCATGTAAAACACCTGACAAACCAGCATATGCCTCGATATAAGGTAAATAAAAATAGAAGACCAAGCTAATGAACGGTGGCAGCAGTAAAAGTAGACTTAAAATATGCCACGCTTTGGTGTGCGGAAAGATAAACGGTAAACAGGCGAATGCCATCATGTTTAAAAGGAAATGAATCCACCCTACGTGTACCCAATGTGCAGTCCATAAACGCCAGAATTCACCAAGTAAACTTTCCCGCCAATAAATAAAAGTATCAGGAAATACTTGTAGACATGCAGATATGGAAATGCACACTGCGACCAAAAGCACTTTATTATTCAGTACATGATCTTTCATGGCACACTCCTTGAAATTAAACTTCTTACAATTATTGTAGAACTTAACAATAGACTCGCAAGAAGTTAGTCTTTCAAATATGTTTACTGTGCTGCTGGTTGCGCAGATGAATCCGCAGGAGCTTCAGATGCGGCTCCGCCATCAAATAACTCATCTAGCTCTGCTGCACCTTCGTTCTTATCATCCCAGAAATGTGACATACCATCATCTCCAGTACGCACACCTGTATGCTCAGTCCAGTAACGGTCAGAAATACCGCGTACAATCAGACCTGCCATACTATCGATTAACTTAAAGTTTGGATTAACAGGCTTATCATCAGCTTGAGAAGCAGCATAGGATCTTAATGCATCACGGATTTTTGCATCATCACCACTTGCTTGAGCAGCTACCGCATATAACGCATGAGATAAGCGAACACCTTTTTGCTCACCAATTTGCACTGATTGCTTTAATGTCTGGTATGGATCAGGTTTCCCTTCATCTGCGCCAGGTAATAAAGTCCAGATAACAGCACGCGTTGCGTTAGGGGCTCCCCAGAATTTTTCATTATCGAGACAGACCATGCCGCGCTCTACTATAGCGGCGATATCTTTTGGAACATTGACTGCGCCGCCAGAGTTAATATCATTGGTCACAGCCTGAAGACCACTAATCATTCCAAGTAAATAAACTGTTTGATCAGTGTCACTACGCATCGTTGGACAAGAATCACCTAAATGGTATTTATATTTAGATTCCCAACGATCAGCGAACAACTTATAGCCTGTATATTGACGCTCAGCAGCAATTGCTGCCCAACGCTTTTGTGCAATACGTGCATCTTGAGCTTCAGTTACTTGCCCTGCTTTTGATGCACGCAAATAACGCAATTCCTGTTCTAATGCTTGATTCTCAGCACATACACCTGAAGCCGCATACATTAATACCGCAACACGCGTTGGATCTGCACCCATACCTTTAGTAGACATGATTGCTGGTGTTAAGGCACTACCAGTATTACAAACCATTTCAGCATCTTGCATTGCCAGAATAGGCGGAACGACGTGCTTTTCCGTAAAACCTAAAGCAACATTTGCTCCGGTTTTCACGACGTATGAACAACCTGATAAAACTGAAGCTGCAAGAAAACTCATCGCCAAACCTTGGCTTATTTTTTGGACTTTAGACATCTTCCTGTCCTCTATGTAATTTGTTTTTTCCTTTTCAGATGTACATTAGCAGATGCATATCTTGAATAAAAGAGTAATTACTCTAATTGTAGCGCTTATACTTTGACACACTTCACAGCAGATAAAATTGACAGTTTTTCAGGGAAACAGAAATTTTAGGCAAAAAAAAGTAGCATTGCGACGGTTCAGCACATGCTACTTATTAACTGAGATAAGCTTTTAACGGCTTATATTATTTTTGTTCTATATAATCCTTAAGTAAAGTTCCTGCTCTTCCTACTACCACAGCCATAACTACTGCAATTAACAGAAACATCCACATTGAAATCTCCATGAGAGACCTCCTTACTACAATCGCACCCAGTTATAAACTGGACACTTGATGAAATTAATCGACTAACCAATTTAATAATTGACTGATCGACGACCTTGCATCCTCTGTCTCTTAACTTTGTTAAAATTAACTCTGTTAAGATGTTCCCTGAGTAAAGTTCCTGCTCTTCCTATCACCACTGCCAGAATGATGGCAATGACCAAGAACGACCATGTTGGCATCTCCATTTTGAGACCTCCGACACACTTTACGTTGGTGTTTGTACTTTAACCGATCAAATAGGTACCCATAGGTGAAATTGTCAGACAATCGTATTTCCTTAACTTTTTTCTATATTTTAATTAGACAATCCTGAGCACAAGCAAAAAAATAAACATTAAATTATTGTTTTTTATAATTTTTATATAAATATACAAATGTAGAATTGTCTAACAATTAATGAAGTTTCTGTAGAACTTTTAACTTTTTCCAATACTGTAAAGGAAGTTGATCAAACCAGATTATGGCTACTTTCACAGGTGCTCCCCCAAAATAAACAACCATAAATAGCTGATAATCAATTATTTTATTAATTTCTACACGGTGAATCACTTTTTTAGAAAGATAGGCAACTGACCAAGATTTTTGATCTAAATATGCAATTTGAGAAATTCGTGATTGTTTTAAAAATAATAGGAAACCAATAGATAAAAGAATCAGACTAAATAGCCACCACATAGGTGATAACAATTGATAAAGTAGGATTGCTAAACTCAAGCCAATAAAAAGCTGAAATATTATCGAGAAACGACTATATTTCAGCTCAAAATTCAATTCTTTTATCAAAACAGTTTAGCCATGTACGTACTGTTTTAATTTATAAATAAATTCACGTAACTCTGTGCGTGGAGGTTCAGAAACTTCCATGAACCAATCTAGCAAATCTGGATCTTCTTGTTCTACTAATTCTGCAAATAAGGCCTTCTCTGCCGGATCCGCAGTTAGATAATAATTTTTTACATAAGGGTCAAAATAGACGTCAATTTCTTTTAAGCCGCGGCGTGCTCGATAAATTACTTTACGTTCTTCCAAGGTCATTTCGTCAGACATTTATTTCCCCATCTGCGTTGATAGTGCGCCTAGTTTACCTGATCACATTCCAAAGATCGCTAAAAATATCAAATTGACCAAATTTATCATCTTGTCCTCATAATTGAGCATTCATCACATTGTTCGCCATGAAATGCTTCCGTATGTTTAAGGAAATAACATCACACCTGAACCAAGGAAGAAATACAAATGCAATCTGGTGCCATCCGTCCTATTCCAAATATGTTACCTAGAAAACTATTTAACGAAGAGCATGAAGCTTTCCGCGAGACAGTACGTAAATTCTATGAAAAGGAAGTTGTTCCCAATATTGAAAAATATGAAAAACAGCAACATGTTGATCGAGATCTTTGGAATAAGGCTGGAGAATTGGGTCTTCTTTGCACCACAATGCCAGAGCAATATGGTGGGTCTGGAGTAGACCGCTTGTACAGTATGATCTTAATTGAAGAGCAAGCTTATGCTATGGATTCTAGTACGGGCTTTTCTTTACATTCAGATATTGTTGCCAATTACGTAAATAACTTTGGTAATGAAGAACAAAAACAAAAGTGGTTACCAAAAATGGCAACCGGAGAAGTGGTCACGGCTATTGCCATGACTGAGCCTGGTACTGGTTCTGATTTACAAGCAGTGAGAACCACAGCTGTACTTGATGGTGATGATTACGTCATTAATGGTTCTAAAATTTTCATTACTAATGGCTACTTATGTGACATGGTCATAGTCGTTTGTAAAACGGGTAATAATGACAAAGGTTCAGCAAACTTATCACTTATTATTGTTGAAGCAGACAGAGCTGGTTTTAGCAAAGGTAAGCCTCTTAATAAAATTGGAATGAAAGGCCAAGATACGTGCGAATTATTTTTTGATAACGTTCGTGTTCCTAAAGAAAATCTCTTAGGTATGGAAGGCATGGGCTTTATCATGCTCATGAAAGAATTGGCTTGGGAACGAATGCTAGTCGCTATTATTTGTCAGGCAGGTGCTGAAGCCGCATTTGCACATACTGTCCAATATACAAAAGACCGTAAAGCATTTGGCAAACCTGTTAGTGCATTTCAAAATACGCGTTTTAAACTTGCTGAACTGAGAACAGAAATAGATTTTTGCCGTACCTATCTAGATCGTTGTATGGAATTACAACTTGAAGAAAAATTGAGTGTGGAAGCTGCTGCAGCTGCTAAATATAAAATTTCAGATATGTTCTCAAAAGTTGTAGATGAATGTCTTCAATTACATGGTGGTTATGGTTACATGCTTGAATATCCAATTGCTCGTGCCTACATAGATCATCGAGCAAATCGAATTTATGCAGGTACCAATGAAATTATGAAAGAATTAATCTCTAGAACACTTTAATAAATTCAATATGAAATATAAAAGGGGCATTACGCCCCTTTTATTTATCTAGTATCTATTAAGATACTAGTTTTGGCTTACGCTCATTCGTTTCCGAACGCTTATGAAAATGTAGAACACTATCTTCAAATTTTGAATTTTTTAGCGACTTTCTATCTTCTAAATAGTTATTAGTGACTTGCCATGGAGCATGCTTACCTTGTTTTGGAAGTTCATGTGCCGCACGACTGATATAACCTGAAGATAATTTACCCATTACAGTATCTTCTTCCATTTCAGTCTTATCACCAGAAGGAACTACTTCATCATAACTATTTTTGTCCATATAGTTTAACAAGCGACAAATATATTCCGCAGCGATATCAACCTTAAGCGTCCATGATGCATTTACATAGCCAATAATCATGGCCATATTTGGTACATCACTCAACATCACACCGTTATAAAGCATATGCTCAGATGAATTAAGAGCTTTACCATCAATAGTAGCCTGAACCCCACCCATAATTTGAACTTGCAAACCAGTTGCAGAAATCACAATATCCGCATCAAGATGTTTACCAGATTTAAGTAAAATACCTTTTTCAGTAAATTTCTCAACTTGATCTGTTTCTACACTCGCTTTACCTTCACGCAAAATCTTAAATAAGTCACCATCTGGTACAACACATAGACGTTGATCCCAAGGATTGTATGAAGGTGTAAAATGCTTCATATCAACTTTACCCTTTAACTGCACTTCAATTGCTTTTAAGAGTAAACGACGTACAGTTTTTGGATGCTTCTGAGACAATGCATAAATAGCGCGCTGCATACCAATATTACGTGCACGGGTAAATTTATACGCCGCTTCTTCAGACATAAATTTACGCGTTTTTTCATAAATAAAGTCGATAGACGGTACACTAGCAATATACGTTGGTGAACGCTGCAACATCGTTACATGACCAGCCCCACCTTTCGCCATTGCTGGTACTAAAGTAATCGCTGTTGCGCCACTACCAATAATAACGACCTTCTTACCTGTGTAATCTAAATTTTCAGGCCAATGCTGCGGGTGAATAAGTTGCCCTTTAAATGCTTCTTGATTTGGGAAAGAAGGCGCATATCCTTGATCATAGTTATAGTAACCAGTACACCCTACAACAAAATTAGCAATCCAAGTCTGTTGTTTTTTCTTGCTATCTTCAATTACAACCTGCCATTTCTTTGATTCAGAATCATAATTAGCAGAAAGTACACGATGACCAAAGTGAATTTTTTCTTTTAATTTATATTCATCAATAACTTCGCCTAGATATCCTTTAATAGAAGCACCATCAGCTAATACATTCGCTTTACACCACGGCTTAAAATTAAAACCAAATGTGGACATATCTGAGTCTGAGCGAATACCTGGATAACGGAAAAGATCCCATGTTCCACCAAAAGATTCACGACGCTCTAAAATTTCAAATTGGCGTTGTGGAGAATTTTTTGATAAATGGGCAGCAACTCCAATTCCTGAGATACCTGCACCAATGATTAAAATATCAACTTGCTTTTCCATTTTATTTTTATACCCATTGTTGAGAATATAAGTTTATTAAAGCACAATTTTGACAATACACAATGTCAAGTTTGACCGTTTATCCGTTTTTTTATGTCACTTGAGGACATTTTTATAATTTTACTACTTATCAAAAATAAAAAAGACCGGTATAAAACCGGTCTTTTTTGAATAAAATCAATTATTCAACTGAAGTATTCACTTCACGATCTACTAGCTCAACGTAAGCCATCGGTGCTGCATCACCAGCACGGAAGCCCGCTTTAAGAACACGTAGATAACCGCCGTTACGTTCTTTGTAACGAGGGCCGAGTACGGTAAATAATTTACCTACAGTTGCAGCATTACGAGTACGAGCAAATGCTAAACGACGATTTGCTACAGTATCGTTTTTTGCTAGAGTGATTAAAGGCTCAGCAACACGACGTAATTCTTTAGCTTTAGGAACAGTTGTTTTGATCAACTCGTGTTCAAATAAAGAATTAGCCAAGTTTTGGAACATCGCTTTACGATGGCTGCTTGTACGGCCTAATTTCACACCACTATTACGATGACGCATGGTGATAGTCCTACTTAATTAACGGCTACGATAGGCAAAACGGTCGTCCATACGAAGACTAGCTGGTGGCCAGTTTTCAAGACGCATACCGAGTTGTAAGCCTTTCGATGCCAAAACATCTTTGATCTCTGTTAACGATTTTTTACCAAGGTTAGGAGTTTTTAACAACTCAACTTCAGTACGTTGAACAAGATCACCAATGTAGTAAATATTTTCTGCTTTCAAACAGTTAGCAGAACGAACAGTAAGCTCTAGATCATCTACTGGGCGAAGCAAGATTGGGTCAACTTCTTCACGAGGCTCTTGAGCAACTGGAGTTTGGTCTTTCTGAAGATCAACAAAAATTGCAATTTGTTGTTGCAAGATTGTTGCCGCTTTGCGGATTGCTTCTTCAGGATCAACCGTTCCATTTGTCTCGAGGTCGATTACCAGTTTATCTAAATCGGTACGTTGTTCTACACGCGCATTTTCAACGGTGTAAGAAACACGCTTAATCGGGCTATAAGAAGCATCTAATTGCAAACGACCAACAGGACGTGTTTCACCTTCAGGGAAACGAGAATCAGATGTTTCATAACCACGACCTTGAGCAACCTTCAAGCGCATTTTTAATGAGCCTGAAGCACTCAAAGTACCGATCAAATGTTCTGGGTTAACCACTTCAACATTATGAGGTAAACGAAGGTCAGCAGCAGTAATTTCGCCAGGACCTTGTTTCTCTAATGTTAAATATGCTTCATTTTGATCGAACAGCTTAATAGACAATCCTTTTAGGTTCAGCAAGAGCTCGACGATGTCCTGCTGCAAGCCTTCTAAAGTACTGTACTCGTGCTCGACACCTTCTATCTCTACTTCAACCACAGCAGCGCCAGGTAAAGAAGACAATAGAATGCGACGTAAAGCATTACCTAGAGTATGGCCAAAACCACGCTCTAAAGGTTCTAGAATCACTTTTGCCGAGGTCCCGCTAACCGCTTCGACCTTGATCGCTTGCGGAGTTAGAAACTCGTTTGCAGTACGCGTCATTATTGCTACCTCAAGGATTATTTAGAATACAATTCTACAATCAAGCTTTCATTGATTTCAGCAGGTAAATCAGCACGATCTGGTGCAGCTTTAAACGTACCTTCAAGCTTAGAATGATCAACATCGATCCAAGCTGGAATACCACGTTGTGCAGCTAACTCAATCGCGTTTTTAATACGCAATTGTTGTTTAGCACCTTCGTGAACCGCAATTACATCACCAGCTTTAACTTGAATAGATGCGATGTTTACACGACGACCATTCAAAGTAATGCTACGGTGACTTACTAACTGACGAGCTTCTGCACGTGTAGAACCAAAACCCATGCGATAAACAACGTTATCAAGACGGCTTTCAAGCAATTTCAACAAGTTCTCACCTGTTGCGCCTTTAACACGAGCTGCTTCTTTATAGTAGTTACTAAATTGACGTTCTAACACACCGTAAATACGACGGACTTTTTGTTTTTCACGTAATTGTAGTGAATACTCAGATTGCTTACCACCGCGTGCCTGACCATGTTGACCAGGTGCTTTGTTAGCTTTTTTAGTTTTGACGTCAAAAGGTTTAACGCCAGATTTAAGTTGCAGGTCTGTCCCTTCGCGGCGAGAGAGTTTGCATTTTGGACCAATATAACGAGCCATGAATGTTTCTCCTTACACGCGACGTTTTTTAGGTGGACGGCAACCGTTGTGAGGAATTGGCGTCACATCGGTAATGCTGTTAATTTTATAACCCACTGCGCCTAATGCACGAACCGCAGACTCACGACCTGGACCAGGACCTTTTACAAGGACATCCAGATTTTTCAAACCGTAATCTAAAGCTGCTTTACCAGCAACTTCAGCAGCTACCTGAGCAGCAAACGGAGTTGATTTACGTGAACCACGGAAGCCTTGTCCACCAGAGGTGGCCCAAGCCAATGCATTACCTTGACGATCAGTAATCGTAACAATGGTGTTATTAAAAGACGCGTGAATGTGTGCAACACCTTCAGAGACGGTACGAGTGACCTTCTTGCGTGTGCGAGTATCTTTAGCCATCTTTTAGCTTCCAGAAATCTTACTTTTTAATCGGTTTGCGCGGACCTTTACGGGTACGTGCGTTAGTTTTGGTGCGTTGACCACGGACAGGCAAGCTGCGACGATGGCGAAGGCCGCGATAGCAACCCAAATCCATTAAACGTTTAATGTTCATGGAAATTTCGCGACGTAAGTCACCTTCGGTAGGAACCTTAGCAACTTCTGCACGAATCGCATCAAGCTGAGCATCGTCCAACTCACGGATCTTAGTAGTTTCAGTAATACCAACTGTAGCTAAGATATTCTTAGCAGTATGGCGACCGACACCAAAGATGTAAGTGAGGGAGATAACAGCATGCTTGTTATCCGGAATGTTTACACCGGCAATACGAGCCATTCACTTTCTCCAAAAAGGCAGTAGAGATAATCAACCGCCCCACAAAATCTTGAGGGGCGGATATTAACCCAATTCGCCTACTGAAATCAACAGGTCTTGATTAGATTAACCTTGACGCTGCTTATGACGAGGTTCTGCGCTACAAATTACGCGAATAACCCCATTACGACGGATAACTTTACAGCTACCACAAATTTTCTTTACAGAAGCTTGTACTTTCATGATGAAACCTCTAAGTGCGCTTATCCCTTAGGATGAGCAGTCGTTTTTCTCATTAATGTTTGATTATCATATTGATGAGATGTTAAGTGCGCTTGTAGCTGAGCCATAAAGTCCATAACAACGACAACTACGATTAGTAATGATGTACCACCCAAAGAGAATGGGATTCCAAAAGAACTTTGTAGAATCATTGGCATTAAACAAATGACCGTAATATAAATCGCACCAATAAACGTCAAACGATTAAGAATATGATCTAAGTAACGAGCAGTTTGCTCACCTGGGCGAATACCAGGCACATAAGCTCCGCTGCGTTTTAGATTTTCTGATACTTCCTTAGGGCTAAATACTAAAGCCGTATAAAAGTAACAGAAAAAGATAATTAACGCACCAAAGAGCACCAAATACAAAGGCTGTCCAGGCGACAATACTAAAGCTAAATCTTGTAAACTACGCTTAATTAATCCAGCATTTGCATCTGCACTTCCTACCCATTGACCAAGACTCGCTGGGAACAATAGTAAAGAACTTGCAAAAATCGCAGGAATCACACCAGCCATATTAATTTTTAATGGCAAATGTGTCTGCTGTGCTGTAAATATACGACGACCTTGTTGCTTTTGTGCATAATTGACTGGAATACGACGTTGTGCTTTTTCAATAAACACAATGGCAGCCAGCACACCTACAGACAAAAGACCAAAGATCACAAGACCAATTAAGCTTGTCTGACCATTATCTACTGATGAAACTGATTGCATAATTAATTTAGGCAAACCAGAAACAATACCAGCAAAAATAATCATTGAGATACCGTTACCAATACCTCTTTCAGTGATTTGTTCACCTAGCCACATTAAGAACATAGTTCCAGCGACAAGTGAAGTAACTGCTGGTATATAAAACTCAAGACCAACTGACAGAGTAATACCCTGACCAATCAAACCTGCGCACATACCAACTGCCTGAACCACTGCAAGCAACAATGTACCCTGACGCGTATATTGATTAATTTTACGCTTACCTTGCTCACCTTCCTTTTTCAAGGCTTCTAGTGAAGGAATTACCGTAGACATTAACTGCACAATAATTGATGCAGAAATGTAAGGCATAATTCCTAAAGCAAGAATAGACATTCGCTCTAAAGCACCGCCAGAAAACATATTGAATAGCCCAAGAATAGTTCCTTGGTTCGCATGAAATAAATTTTCTAACGCAGCATTATTAATGCCTGGTACTGGAATATGCGCTCCTAGTCGAAAGACCAGCAATGCACCGATTAGAAAACTCATCCGGCGAATAATTTCACGATATTTCACGTGAAATGGCTGACCTTTCATCATGTTGACATGACCTGAAGAACTAGGAGACATAGACACTCGAGATTACTCCTCGACTTTGCCGCCAGCTGCTTCAATTGCAGCTTTAGCGCCTTTAGTCAATGCAACACCTTGAACAGTGAATGCACGAGTGATTTCACCAGAAAGTACGATACGAGCACGAACTTGGTCACGACGAACAACATTCGCAGCTTTCAAAGTTTCTAGGCTAACGATGTCGCCTTCAACTTTGCTTAACTCAGATAAACGTACTTCAGCAGTTTTTAAAGCGATTTGGCTAGTGAAACCGAATTTAGGTAAACGACGATAAATCGCTGTTTGACCGCCTTCAAAGCCTGGACGAACGCCACCACTTTTACGTGATTTTTGACCTTTGACACCACGGCCACCAGTCTTACCAACGCCAGAACCGATACCACGGCCTAAACGACGGTTTTCACGTTTTGCACCTTCCGCAGGCGCAAGCTCATTTAAACGCAGAGTCATGGCTTATTCCTCTACACTAACCATATAGTAGACTTTGTTGATCATACCGCGGTTAGAAGGCGTATCTTGCACTTCTACAGTATGACCAATACGACGCAGACCTAAACCTTGTAAGCAAAGCTTGTGATTTTTCAAGCGATGTGAAGAAGATTTAGTCTGGGTAACTTTAATCGTTTTCATGATTGATTACCCTTGAATTTCTGCTACTGATTTACCACGTTTCGCAGCGACTTTCTCAGGAGAAGTCATATCACGCAAACCTTTGAAAGTTGCGTTTACTACGTTTGCAGCATTAGTAGAACCATAACATTTAGCAAGTACGTTATGCACGCCCGCAGCTTCTAAAACGGCACGCATTGCGCCACCAGCGATTACGCCAGTACCTTCAGAAGCAGGTTGCATGTATACACGGCTTGCGCCATGACGAGCATTCACAGGGTGTTGTAAAGTAGTACCTGCAAGGTCTACAGTAATCATGTTGCGACGTGCAGCTTCAAGTGCTTTAGAAATAGCAGCTGGAACTTCACGTGCTTTACCACGACCAAAACCAACACGACCATTACCATCACCCACAACAGTTAATGCTGTGAAAGAGAAGATACGACCGCCCTTAACAACTTTGGCTACACGATCAACGGCAACCAGCTTTTCAACAAGACCTTCGTTTTGTTCAACTTTAGCCATGATTAGAACTCCAAGCCGTTTTCACGAGCAGCATCAGCCAAGGCTTTGATACGACCATGATATTTAAAACCAGAACGGTCAAATGCAACTTTAGTTACACCAGCTGCTTTCGCGCGCTCTGCGATTAAAGCACCTACTTTAGTAGCCGCGTCTACATTACCTGTAGTACCGCTACGTAAAGATGCATCCAAAGTTGAAGCTTGCGCTAAAACTTTGCCACCATCTGCTGAAATAACTTGAGCATAGATGTGACGCGGAGTGCGGTTTACACACAAACGAGTCGCACCCAATGCACGGATGTGCAAGCGTGTGCTTTTCGCACGACGCAAACGGGTTTGTTTCTTTTCGTTCATAAGAACCTCGCGCCTTATTTCTTCTTAGCTTCTTTACGAAGAATGACTTCATCCGAATAGCGAACACCTTTACCTTTATATGGTTCAGGAGCACGATACGCACGGATTTCTGCCGCTACTTGACCTAACAACTGCTTGTTTGCTGATTTCAAAATGATTTCAGTTGCAGTTGGAGTTTCCGCTGTTACACTTTCAGGTAAAGCGTAGTCAATTGGGTGTGAGTAACCAAGGTTAAGGTTTACAACAGTACCCTTAACCGCAGCTTTATAACCAACACCAACTAGCTGCAACTTACGTTCGAAGCCTTCACTAACCCCTTTTACAAGGTTATTCAATACAGCGCGAGCAGTACCAGCTTGCATCCAAGCATCTTTCGATTCTTTAACTGGAGCAAGTTGAAGTTTACCTTCTTCCTGTTTTAGCTCGACCAGCGCATGCAGGTTGAAAGACAACGTACCTTTGCTGCCTTTCACTTCGACCTGCCGGCCGTTCTGAGTAACTGTTACACCATTCGGTACAGTTACTGGGGCTTTAGCCACACGAGACATGAGGAATCACCTATTAAGAAACAAAAGCAATAACTTCACCACCAACGCCCGCAGCACGTGCAGCGCGATCAGTCATGATGCCTTTGCTTGTAGAAACAATTGCAATACCTAAACCTTGCTTAACGCTTGGAAGTTTATCTTTACCACGGTATTGGCGAAGACCTGGACGGCTTACGCGCTTAACCATTTCGATAACTGGTTTGCCTTCGAAATATTTTAAAGTAATTGTCAAAGTAGATTTTGTCTCTTCTTGAGCAACTTCTACGTTTGAAACATAACCTTCTTGTTGAAGTACGTTTGCAATTGCAACTTTCAACTTAGAAGAAGGCATAGAAACAGTTTGTTTCTTAGCCATTTGTGCGTTACGAACACGTGTTAGCATGTCGGCAACGGTATCTTGCATACTCATTTAGTCGCTCCTTACCAGCTTGCCTTAACAACGCCTGGTACATCACCCTGCATTACTGTGTCACGTAATTTGTTACGGCTTAAACCGAACTTACGGAAGTAACCATGAGGACGACCAGTTAAACCACAACGGTTACGAAGACGTACCGGAGATGCATTACGTGGCAACGCTTGTAACTTTAACATCGCTTCGAAACGTTCTTCTTCACTTGCATTTACGTTTGCAATCGTAGCTTTTAATTCAGCACGTTTTGCAGCGTATTTAGCAACTGTTTTTTCGCGTTTCAATTCGCGATTAACCATACCTTTCTTAGCCATATCGACCTCTTATTTGAACGGGAAGCCGAATGCACGCATAAGCGCACGGCCTTCGTCATCGGTGCGAGCAGTCGTAGTAATAGTAATATCCATACCACGAATACGATCAATCTTATCGAAATCGATTTCAGGGAAAACGATTTGCTCTTTCAAACCCATTGAGTAGTTACCACGACCATCAAATGATTTCGAAGAGAAACCACGGAAGTCACGGATACGAGGGATTGCGATTGAGATCAAACGGTCCAAGAATTCGTACATTTGGTCGCCACGTAAAGTAACTTTACAACCAATCGGCCAACCGTCACGGATTTTAAAACCAGCGATAGATTTGCGAGCAAGTGTAATTACTGGTTTTTGACCAGCAATTAATTGCATGTCGACTACAGCGCCATCTAATAATTTCTTATCAGTTGCAGCTGCGCCTACACCCATGTTTAGGGTAATTTTTGTGATGCGTGGAATTTCCATCACGTTCTTAATGCTAAGTTCTTCTTTTAACTTTGCTTTAAGTTCATCATTGTAACGTGCTTTAAGTCTGGCCATTGCCTTTTCAACCTATTACTTCGCTACCGCCACTGATTCACCATTTGATTTATAAACGCGAGTTTTCACGCCATCAATCACTTGGTAACCAACACGGTCAGCCTTCTGGGTTGTAGCATTTAAAATTGCCACGTTTGAAATATGAAGCGAAGCTTCTTGAGTAACGATACCGCCTTCAGCGCCAGTTACACGATTCGGCTTTTGATGCTTCTTCACTAAGTTAAGGCCTTCAACCTTAACGCGGTCTTCAGAAACAGACAATACAGTACCCTGTTTGCCTTTTTCTTTACCTGCGATCACGATAACTTGATCGCCTTTTTTAATCTTAGCCATGATTGCCTCTTATAGAACTTCAGGAGCCAATGAAATGATTTTCATGAACTGTTCAGTACGAAGTTCACGAGTCACTGGTCCGAAGATACGAGTAGCAATCGGAGCTTTGTTGTTGTTCAGGATAACTGCAGCATTATCATCAAAACGGATCACAGAACCATCTGGACGACGAATGCCGAATTTAGTACGAACTACAACCGCATTCATCACGTCACCTTTTTTAACACGTGCGCGTGGGATTGCTTCTTTTACAGTAACTTTAATAATGTCGCCAACAGAAGCATAACGACGATGTGAACCACCAAGTACTTTAATACATTGTACGCGGCGAGCACCACTGTTGTCTGCTACGTCGAGCATAGTTTCGGTTTGAATCATTGCCCTACTCCAAAACCGAGCATCACCGGTCACAATTTCGAAAGGCTCAAAGAGTACTCGAAATTGACCGATGATGCAACAAGAACGTCGAATTACTCAGCAGCTGCTTCAACTACTTCCACTAAAGTCCAAGCTTTAGTTTTAGAAATTGGGCGGCTTTCTTTGATTGTCACAACATCACCAATTTTAGCGACATTGTTCTCATCATGAGCGTGTAACTTAGTTGAACGGCGAATTGACTTGCCATACAACGGGTGTTGAACGCGGCGTTCAATAAGAACAACAATAGATTTATCCATTTTGTCACTTACGACTTTGCCGGTTAACGTGCGGACTGTTTTTTCACTCATTGTCCGTTCCCCTGTTTTTCGGTAAGGAGTGTCTTAATACGAGCAATTGTCTTACGAGCAACTTGCACTTCGTGCGATTTACCCAACTGACCAGTTGCTTTCGCCATACGAAGACGGAATTGGTTAAGCTGTTGCTCATCAAGCAAAGCTTTCAACTCTTCTACCGACTTTTCACGTAAATCTTTAGTTTTCATTACATTACCGTCCGAGTCACGATAGTGGTTTTAAACGGAAGTTTAGCAGCAGCTAAAGCAAATGCTTCACGCGCTAATTCTTCGTTCACACCTTCAATTTCGTACAGGATCTTACCTGGTTGGATCTGGCAAACCCAGTATTCCACGCTACCCTTACCTTTACCCATACGCACTTCAAGAGGCTTTTGAGTAATTGGTTTATCCGGGAATACGCGAATAAAGATTTTACCACCACGCTTAATACGGCGGCTAATAGTACGACGTGCAGCTTCAATCTGACGCGCAGTCATACGACCACGTTCAGTTGCTTTGATTGCAATCGAACCAAATGATACTGTACTACCACGATGCGCTAGACCAGTATTACGGCCTTTGTGCACCTTACGGAATTTGGTACGTTTAGGTTGCAACATGGATTATTCTCCCTTGTCAGCAGCACGGTCACCGCGACGACCACGACGCTCTTGACCTTCACCACGACCACGACCACGTTTAGCTGGACGATCTTCAGCAGGAGCAGGGTTCATGACTTGTTTCATGCCACCTAAAATCTCGCCACGGAAAATCCAAACTTTAACACCAATCGTACCGTAAGTTGTTTCTGCACGCATAGTTGCATAATCAATGTCTGCACGTAATGTATGCAAAGGTACACGACCTTCACGATACCATTCAGTACGAGCAATCTCTG
The DNA here is from genome assembly GCF_000369825.1 of Acinetobacter sp. NIPH 542. Classification (NCBI taxonomy): domain Bacteria; kingdom Pseudomonadati; phylum Pseudomonadota; class Gammaproteobacteria; order Moraxellales; family Moraxellaceae; genus Acinetobacter; species Acinetobacter sp. NIPH 542. The sequence continues at coordinate 424,106 of NZ_KB850204.1, read as the reverse complement.
CACCACCTAAACGGCCAGACACTTCAACTTTGATACCTTTAGCACCAGCACGCATAGTGTTTTGAACCGCACGCTTCATAGCACGACGGAACATTACACGCTTTTCTAATTGAGAAGCGATTGCTTCAGCAACTAAACGCGCATCTAAGTCTGGGCGATCAATTTCATTGATACTTACTTGCGCTGGAACACCCATAATGCTGGTAAGTTCGCGCTGTAATTTCTCAATATCTTCGCCTTTTTTACCGATTACGATACCAGGACGAGCTGTGCTAATTGTTACTTTAGCAGCGCCTGATGGACGTTCGATAAGAATGTTGCTGATCATCGCATTCTTAAGTTTTTTAGTTAAAAACTCACGAACTTGAAGATCTTTAAGCAAGTATTCAGCGTATTGTTTCGGACTCGCATACCAGTTAGCGTTATGACGTTTCACAACACCTAGGCGGATACCGATTGGATGAACCTTCTGACCCATATCAAACCCCTACCTTAACGGTGATGTGACAAGTACGCTTCGTAATACGATCTGCACGGCCTTTAGCACGTGGCATAATACGTTTAAGGCTAACACCTTCATCAACGTAAATCGTAGAAACTTTAAGATCGTCAACATCTAAACTGTTATTGTGTTCAGCGTTTGCAATCGCAGATTCCAATGCTTTTTTTACTAAAACAGCAGCTTTTTTATTGCTGAAGTTTAAGATATTTAAAGCATGCGCAACAGATTTGCCGCGAATAAGATCTGCAACCAAACGTGCCTTTTGTGCCGAGATAGCGGCACCGCGTAATTTAGCAGTTACTTCCATCATGACACCTATTAACGTTTAGACTTCTTGTCAACACCGTGACCACGATAGGTACGAGTTGGCGCGAATTCACCGAGTTTATGACCAACCATATGCTCAGTAACAATTACTGGAACGTGATTACGACCATTATGAACAGAAATTGTTAGACCAACAAAATCTGGAAGGATCATCGAACGACGAGACCAAGTTTTAATCGGCTTGCGAGAGTTACTAGCAACAGCCGCTTCAACCTTAGCGAACAAGTGCGCATCGACGAATGGGCCTTTTTTCAGAGAACGAGGCATTAGTCAGATTCCTTTACTTGACGCGACGGTCGCGAATAATCATCTTAGTCGTACGCTTATTGGTACGTGTCTTGTACCCTTTAGCTTTTTGACCCCATGGGCTTACAGGTTGAATACCTTTGTTACGCCCTTCACCACCACCGTGCGGGTGATCAACTGGGTTCATCGCCATACCACGTACGGTAGGACGAACACCACGCCAGCGCGAAGCACCAGCTTTACCCAATGAACGAAGGTTGTTTTCTTGGTTAGAAACTTCACCAATTACAGCGCGGCATTCAACATGAATTTTACGCATTTCGCCTGAACGAAGACGAACAATCGCGTAAGAACCATCACGACCCAACAACTGAACAGAAGCACCAGCAGAACGCGCTAATTGCGCACCCTTACCAATTTTAAGTTCAACGTTATGAAGTGTAGAACCGATAGGCATGTTACGAAGTGGCAAGCAGTTACCTGGACGAATTGGAGCATCGTTACCAGATTGTACTTTATCGCCAGCACGTAAGCCTTTAGGAGCAATGATATAACGACGCTCACCATCAGCATATTTCAACAAAGCAATATGTGCTGTACGGTTAGGATCGTATTCAATGCGCTCTACAACAGCTGGGATGCTGTCTTTATTACGCTTAAAGTCAACGATACGATAGTGTTGCTTATGACCACCACCAACGTGACGAGTTGTAATGTGACCGTTATTATTACGACCACCAGTACGTTTTTTTGCTTCAACCAACGGTGAGTAAGGCGCGCCTTTGTGAAGGTGGTCATGAACCACTTTCTCTACAAAGCGACGTCCTGGAGACGTTGGCTTACATTTTTGAATCGGCATAATTTTCGTCCTTATTCCGCTGCGCTTTCAGCGGTATCGCCCAAGTCAGCCATTTCAACATCTTGGCCAGCTTTCAGGGTGACGTATGCTTTTTTAACATCAGAACGACGTCCTAATGTTTTACCAAAGCGCTTAGTTTTACCTTTAGTAATAGTAGTGTTAACTTTAACAACTTCTACACCAAAAAGTTTTTCAACTGCTTTTTTAACTTCAAGTTTAGTAGCATTAATATCTACTTTGAATACTTGAACGCCAACAGTATCACCTAAAACTTGTGCCTTTTCTGAGAAGACTGGTCCTTTAAGGACTTGATAGATACGTTCGTTGTTCATCCGAGTTCTACCTCAATTTTCTTAGCAGCAGCTACAGACATCACAACTTTATCAAACGCGATCAAGCTTACAGGATCGATTGCAGTAGCATCTACCACATCTACATGCGGAAGGTTGCGTGCTGCAAGATATAAGTTCTCATCTACAGCTTCAGTAACGATCAATGCACGAGCGGCATTTAAATCGCCAAGCTTTGCAAGCAATTCTTTAGTTTTTGGAGCTGCAATAGCAAACTCTTCAACTAGTACAAGACGATCTTGGCGAACAAGTTCAGCTAAGATACATTGCATTGCACCGCGATACATTTTACGGTTTACTTTTTGAGACCAATCTTGTGGACGAGCAGCAAAAGTTTTACCACCACCAACCCAGATTGGGCTACGAGTAGAACCCGCACGAGCACGACCAGTACCTTTTTGACGGAATGGTTTTTTACCACCGCCAGAAACGTCTGCACGTGACTTCTGAGCACGAGTACCTTGACGACCACCTGCTAAGTAAGCAGTAACAACTTGGTGTACAAGAGCTTCGTTAAATTCACGTCCGAAAGCAACTTCAGACAATTCAACAGCAGAGCCGGAAACAGTTTTCAAATTCACGGTATTTCCCCTCAGGCCTTGATGGTAGGACGTACAATCACGTCACCGCCAGTTGAACCAGGAATTGCACCTTTAACAACTAAAACAGAACGTTCAGCGTCAATAGATACGATTTCAAGACCTTGTACTGTTACGCGTTCATCACCTAAGTGACCAGCCATTTTTTTGCCTTTGAACACGCGACCAGGAGTTTGGTTTTGACCTGTAGAACCTAATACACGGTGAGAAACTGAGTTACCGTGAGTAGCGTCTTGGGTACGGAAGTTCCAACGTTTAACACCACCTTGGAAACCTTTACCTTTTGATTGACCAGTTACGTCAACTACTTGACCAACTGTGAACAAATCAACACCAATAGTACCGCCAACTTCACGACCTTCAAGCTCAGCTTCAGTAACACGGAACTCTTTAACTAAACGACCAGCAGCAACACCAGCTTTCGCGAAGTGACCTTTCTGAGCGTTAGTTACGCGAGATTCGCGACGTTCACCAGTAGTTACTTGAACAGCTTGATAACCATCAGTTTCAAGTGTTTTGATTTGCGTAATGCGGTTTGGATCGACTTCGATGACTGTAACAGGTACAGAAACACCTGCATCTGTAAAGATGCGAGTCATACCACATTTGCGACCGACTAAACCAATAGCCATGTGCATAAACCTCTAAAAAAGCGGCCTAATTAACTTAAAAGTTAATCAACCGAAAGCCTTAACCCAAAGCGATCTGAACATCAACACCAGCCGCAAGATCTAATTTCATCAATGCATCAACAGTTTTATCTGTAGGTTGAACGATGTCGATCAAACGTTTGTAGGTGCGGATTTCGTACTGGTCACGCGCATCTTTGTTAACGTGCGGTGAAGTAAGAACGTTGAAGCGTTCGATGCGAGTAGGCATCGGAATTGGACCACAAACTTGTGCGCCAGTACGCTTAGCGGTTTCTACGATCTCTTGAGCAGATTGATCAATCAGACGATGATCAAAAGACTTCAAACGGATACGAATTCTCTGGTTAGACATACCAGTAAACTCCAAGCCAAACATATAAAGAATCACCTTTGACGCATCTCACCCATTGGTAAGTGTCAAAGGCAGTGAAAATCACTAAGGTCATGATCGATGCCACGACTGTAATGCACATTTACCACTTTCTTCGCAGTAAATGCCCCTCCTATTGAGGGTCGCTCATTATAACGATTGTTTAAGTCTTATGCAATTCTCTTTTTCTATTTTCTCCACAAAACCTGCTTTAATCGTGTATTGGGAACTAAACTAAGCACTTATTACAAATTCAATCGCTTTATTTAGAAGTTGATTACCTTGTTCAAATTTTTGTGCTTCGGAAGAATATAATTCACGCGTAGATTGAACATATTCTCCATCAAAAATAGAAAGCTCTTCTTCATCTTCAAGTAAAAGCGCTAGAGCTGCTGGTGTCATCTCTGGATGGAACTGAAAACCCAGTACATTTTTTCCAATCTGATACATCTGATTGCGACAGGCCTGATTTTCAGCCAAATGTATAGCACCTTTAGGTATTTCAAATGTCTCGCTATGCCACTGCATCACCTTTATCTTCTCTGGTAATGGGAAGCTTTCTTGAGGTAAATTTGCAACTCTCTGAACTGTTGACCATCCAAGTTCCTGATAGCGATTACGGCTTACCGCAGCACCTAACGCATTAGCAATTAACTGCCCCCCTAAACAAAGACCAATAGCTGGCTTTCCCGCTGCCAAATAACGGCGCAACCATCTTTTTTCTATCTTTAGCCACGGGAAGTTTGCCTCATCATTTACACTCATGGTGCCACCCATGACCAATAGTAAATCAACCTCATCAATTCGAGGCAAAGCTTCTATTTCAAGTGACCGATCAACCGGAAGTGCAAAAAACTCTGTAGAGCTAATTGTCGCGTGGTGGGCTTGTAAAAATGAATAACAACTTCCAAATCCCTCACCGGCGATATGTTGAAAATAGTGAACACGTAAATGCGACTTCATGCGCTTAAACCTATTTTTGTTAGAATGTTGTAGTGGTCTTTGCAAAAATAAAGCCAAGTTTTTATTTTATGAGTCTACTGTAACGAAACGTCTTATAAAACTTCGTAAATCTAGCGAAGAATCTAAATTTCTCTTAATCTAACTTTATTATTTGAAATGCAAAGCACTATGAAAAAGCATAACGACTTCCAGACTCGCCTCATTCATGCACAAAGAAAGGCCCCGCAATTTATTGAAACAGTACAACCACCCTTATTTCGTGCATCTACTATTATTTTTAAATCAACTTCGCACCTTTTTGATCGCCACTGGACGGATGACTACGATTATAGCTATGGGACACACGGCACCCCCACCACCTTCACCTTAGGCGACAATATTGCGCAAATTGAAGGTGGATTGCATTGTTTGCTTGCACCAAGTGGCCTATCAGCAATTAATGTTGTGAACTCAGCATTTTTAAGTACTAATGATGAAGTATGGGTACCAGACAACATTTATGGACCAAACCTTGAGCATTTAAATCATCTGCAAAATCAATATGGCGTTATTGTCAAAGTGTACAACCCTATTGATGCCTCAAGTTTTCAACCAACTGAAAGAAGCAAGCTATTGTGGTTAGAGGCAGCCGGCTCAGTTACTCTAGAATTTCCTGATCTTAAGAATCTAGTCAAAAAAGCAAAAAAACACGGTGTATTAACAGCCCTAGATAACACTTGGGGAGCTGGGCTTGCGTTTAATGCTTTTAATTTTTCTGATGAACATCTATCAGTCGATTTAACCGTGCATGCCCTCACCAAATATCCGAGTGGCGGCGGCGACATCTTAATGGGTAGCATTGTAACTCGTGATGAGAAACTTCATCACCGCCTGTTCCGTACGCATGCCATTTTAGGTATTGCAGTTTCAGGAGACGATGCAGCTCAAGTCCAACGTAGTCTTGCTCATATGTCTTTACGTTATAAACAACAATCAGCCAATGCTCAAACTTTACTTAAATGGCTAAAAGACCAATCTCAATTTGCACAAGTTCTACATCCAAGTGATGAGGCCGCCCCAGGCCATCAATATTGGCAAGAAATCTGCATAAACAATCAAAGTGCTGGTCTAGTCAGTGTTATTTTCAAACCTGAATATGACATTACAGCAGTACGTCGTTTTTGCGATGCATTAGCGTTATTTAAGCTTGGTTTTAGCTGGGGAGGACCCGTTAGTCTGATTATGCTTTATGATTTAAAAATGATGAGAAAACTTGAGAATACACATTTACAACAAGGATTATTGGTTCGCTTCTGTATAGGACTAGAAGATCCACAAGATTTAATACAAGATATCGAAAATGCACTGAAACAACTGTAAAAACGACAAGATCATAGTGACTCGAACCACAGGATAAAAATATATGGGTACACCGATTGTTATTGCTAAAAATATTAATGACACATCCAAAGAAATTGTTTTACTTTCCCAGTTTGCTAACCGCCATGGACTTATTGCGGGCGCCACGGGTACAGGTAAAACAGTTACGTTAAAAGTTCTAGCAGAGAGTTTTTCTCGAATTGGTGTACCGGTATTTCTTGCCGATGCTAAAGGTGATGTTTCGAGTCTCGCAAAAGCGGGAGAAGCTTCAGATAAATTTAATGAACGACTAAAGCTTTTGCAGATTGATAGCGTTCCTTTCGCAGCTAATCCAGTTGTTTTTTGGGATTTATTTGGTCAACAAGGCCATCCTATTCGTACTACCATTTCTGAAATTGGGCCAATTTTATTGGCTCGTATGCTCAATTTAAATGATACTCAAGAGGGTGTGCTATCTGCTGTATTCCGTATTGCAGATGACCAAGGTCTACTATTAGTAGATTTTAAAGATTTAAAAGCCATGATCACTTTTGTGAGTGAACATGCAGCCGAGTTTAAAGCAGAATATGGCAATTTATCTCCAGCAAGCCTAGGCGCTATTCAGCGTAATTTACTCGCCCTTGCCGACCAAGGTGGAGAGCAATTTTTTGGTGAACCTGCTTTAAATATTTTAGATTTTATTCAAACCGATGCAAATGGTCATGGCTACATTAATATTCTTGCGGCTGACAAGCTCATGAATACACCTAAGCTATATGCCACTTTCCTTTTATGGATGCTTTCAGAACTATTTGAACAGCTTCCAGAAGTCGGTGATATGGATAAACCTAAACTCGTGTTTTTCTTTGATGAAGCTCACTTATTATTTGACAATGCCAGCCAAGCACTCCAAGACAAAATTGAACAAGTTGTACGTTTAATTCGTTCTAAAGGAGTAGGTATCTATTTCATTACCCAAAATCCACTCGATTTACCTGAAAGTGTTCTAGGTCAACTTGGTAATCGCGCTCAACATGCCCTACGCGCATTTACCCCTAAAGATCAGAAAGCGGTAAAAACCGCAGCAGATACTTTCCGAGCCAATCCAAACTTTAAAGTTGATGAAGCGATTACTGAACTGGGTGTTGGTGAGGCACTCATTAGTTGCCTAGATGAGCAAGGTACTCCACAAATTGTTGAGCGTGGTTGGGTCATGCCTCCTTACTCTGCATTTACACCAATCACTCCAGAAGAGCGTCAAGCTTTAATCTCACAAAGTATTATTGCTGGAGTTTATGAGCAGGTTGTAGATCGTGATAGCGCCTATGAAATGCTACAAAATAAAGTGGCTGAACGCGAACAGCAGCAACAAAATGCCGAGCTTGCAAAACAACAAGCGAAAGAGCAAGAAACCCTAGCAAAACAGCAGGCGAAAGAGCAGGAAAGATTGGCACGTGATCAATTAAAAGAGGAAGAACGGGCAGCACGTGAAAGAGCCAAACTTACCCAAGATATTGTTGGAACTTTTGCAAAAAGTGCTGCACGTAGTTTAGGAGGAAGTACAGGTCAAAAACTTGTTCGAGGCCTACTAGGCTCTTTATTTGGTAAATAAAAATATTTAATAACATAATGTTAATTTAAGGGGATTTTATATCCCCTAATTTTTTTATGGTTTTTCTCGAAAAGCTATTGCCATTACTTTTTTAAAGATGTATTTTAAATACATCTTATATAGCCAGATAAATAAGGTCTAGCCATGACTCCACAACAAATTGAACTTGTTAAATCTACTGTACCGGTTTTACGTGAACACGGTGTTACGCTGACTACATACTTTTATAAGCGTATGCTTAATAACAATCCCGAATTAAAAAATGTTTTTAACTTAGATGACCAAACTAGCTTACGTCAGCCGCGTGCGCTTGCAGCTGCGGTTCTTGCTTATGCAGAAAATATTGAGAACCCTACTGTTCTAGCCAAAGCTGTTGAACGTATCACTACTAAACATGTGAGCTTGGATATTCAGCCTGATCAATATGCAATTGTTGGTGACAACTTACTTCATTCAATTAGTGAAGTACTTAACGTGCCATTTGAATCAGAACTTATCGAAGCGTGGAAGCAAGCTTATCTACAATTGGCAGATATCTTGATTGGCATTGAAAAACAAAAATATGAACAACTTGAGAGCTTAAAAGGTGGATGGGCTGGCTGGCGTCCATTTGAAATTACACAAATTGATCCTCTTGAATCTGGCAAACGTTTCACTTTAAAAGCAACTGATCATGAGGACGTACTAACCAGTCCTACAAATGCTTTTATTTCGGTAAAAGTACAAGTCCCAGAGCAACAGCTTGAACAGCCGAAAGCTTTTAAATTTACAGAAGCTCAAGAAAATAACTCATATCACTTTGAAGTTCAGCCTGAAGAAAACCATACTGAATTTTCAGTTTCGAACATCTTGCTTGAGCATTATAGAGTTGGTGATCAAGTACAGGTTTCAGCTCCTTTAACGCTGTAATGTAAAAACCTCTTGCCTGAAAGTTTTCTTATTTAAACTTTCAGGCTAAGATGATCATCCTTTTTCTCTTCCATTTTTGGTGATCATGCAGCTTAATAAATTTACCGATTATGCATTACGAATATTAATGTATGTTGCACGCCCAAGTGATGCACCCTACACGATTGCAGAAATCGCGAAAGATTTGCATGTTTCACAAAACCATCTGGTTAAAGTTGTTCACTTTATGGGCAAACAAGAATGGATTATTACCATTCGTGGAAAAGGCGGTGGAATTCGCTTAAACCCAGATGCACTTAACTCCAATTTGGGTTCAATTGTTCGAATATTACAAGGTGACAATCAAATCGTTGAATGCAATACACCACCTTGTGTATTACGCAGTCACTGTGGTTTAAAAGGTATTTTAGATCAAGCTCTAGAGAGCTTTTATCAAAGCCTAGACCAATACACACTCGGAGAAGTTTTGCAGCAATCAAAATCTGCTCCTGCTAACTCCCCTATTGCCTTTTTAGAAATCTAACTTCTATTGATTTTCATAAGTTGATTTATTGAAAATTAGCAAGAATATCCAAGCTCCTTTATACTAGGCGCGAGCCCTCTCATTTAAAAAGTTATTTTTTATGCGTCGTAGTGAAAAATCGAAAGACACCAAAGCCAGACTCGCACCCAAGCAAAAGATCAGCTATGAAAAAGCACCAGATCCGGCGATCACAGCCTATGCTGTGCAATCTCTAAACTGGTTACGCCAAGCTGAGTTTCTAATGAGTGCACCTAAATTGGCACTTTGTGTTGAAGATAGTGGCTACGAAATTGCTTTTGCAGGACGCTCAAATGCTGGTAAGTCTAGTGCTATTAATGCATTAACTAATCAGAAACAACTTGCACGTGCTTCTAAAAAGCCTGGTCGTACTCAAATGATTAACTTCTTTAGTCTAGGTAATCCCGATCAGCGTTTAGTCGATCTTCCAGGTTACGGTTATGCAGCTGTACCTGAAGATATGAAAAAGGTGTGGCAAAAGGAATTAGAAAACTATCTAATTCACCGTAAAAGCTTACAAGGCTTAGTCTTACTTATGGATATTCGCCATCCTCTGCAGCATTTTGACATGATGATGCTAGAGTGGGCTTATTCGCGTCATCTATTTGTTCATATTCTCTTAACGAAAGCAGACAAACTTAATCGTGGTCCTGCAAATAAAGTATTGCTTGAAGTTAAACAACAACTTAAAAAAATGAAGCTTGATTTTTCTATTCAGCTTTTCTCTTCACTTAACAAATTAGGTTTGGAAGAGCTTGCAAGTGTCATGGGTGGACGTCTGCATTTTACGCTAGATCAACAGCCAGAATTTGATGTCGATTCAATCCCTGAAGCGACAGATGAAGATGCTGAAAGCTAAATTGTCATAACAGATACAATTTTTTCATTAAATTTATACTCAATTGTCCCCTATTGCTAAACACAAATGTAGGGGCTTTTTTTATACTCGTTATAACTTCATCGAGTTAAAAATCAGGACTAAATGATGAAATTGCTATCTTTTTTGAAGAACAAGGCTTTAGGTTCTTCTATTGATTATAAAATTCTTCCACGTAAAGTTAAATTTGACTGGAAAGATACCCCTGTCGACTGGATTCCTAATCAGCCTTTCGCAAGTTATTTTATTAATGAAATTAATAACATCTTGCCTGCTGGTGAGTTCTGGTTTTGCCGTTTGTACAATAAAGTTTTACCTCAAATTAAAGACGAAAAACTTAAACAGGATGTCCAAGCATTTATCCGTCAGGAAGCTATGCACGCCAACGCACATACTTCTGCGAATAAAGAATATTTAAGTGCACGTAATATTGATATCCAGAGAAATCTGGACATTATGAATTATCTATTTACCAAAGCCTTAGCAGATAAGCCTTTCGATAAAGAAGTCCCTCAAGCTCTACAAGAGCAATGGGACCTTTTCCGTTTAGGCGTTATTGCCACTGTTGAACATATGACCTGTGTATTAGGCAAATATGCACTCTATAACAAACGTTGGGAAGAATTAGGCGCTGACCCTGAAATGGTCGATCTGGTTAAATGGCATGGTTCAGAAGAAATTGAACACCGTACCGTAGCCTTTGATTTATATCGTCATCTTGGTGGTGGCTATATTCCCCGCTACTATTTAAGCCTTGCAGTGATTGTATTGGTACTTGGTTTATGGGTAGACGGTGCTGCACATATTATGAAACAAGATCCACGTTTTGCTGATGCGGCCAAGTCGAGATTTTTCCCAGTATGGGTTGCTGTAGAATGGCTTAAGATTAGTCGCAAAGATAACCAAGTGCTACCAAATCCATTTTGGCTTATTTCGCAACAAATTGATTACCTCATGCCTTGGTATGATCCAGTTAAAGAAGGTAGCACTGAAGATGCGGTTAGCTATTTATCGCAATCTCCAGCAGCCAAAAGAGCAGAACTTCAAGCAGCTTAAAAATAAAAAAAGCAGGATTTTAAATCCTGCTTTTTTTATTCAGAGATTAGACACTGATATCTTTATCTTTGGTATAACGATCTACAACCACACTAATCATCATATCGCCCTGCACATTTACCACCGTTCTCACCGTATCTAGTAAGCGGTCAATTGGCAGTAAAATGGCAATTGCTTCAGCTGGTAAACCTACCGATTGTAAAACCATAATCATAGTCACCATGCCAGCACTCGGGATTCCAGGTGCACCAAGTGATGCGATCATTGCTGTTAAACACACGATAATTTGCTGTGTCAGGTTTAAATCTAGTCCCACTAAATTTGCTACGAAGAGTGCAGCTGCCGCCTCATATAGAGCAGTACCATCCATATTAAGCTGAGTACCGAGTGGGATAACAAATCCCGCTGTTTGAGGGCGCACCCCTAAGTTTTCTTGTGCACACTTCATGCTAAGCGGCATCGTGGCAGAGCTAGAACTCGTTGCAAATGCTGTAATTAATGCTGTACGTGTCCCTTTGAAAAAAGTCCAAGGGCTCATGCGGCCAAAAATCCAAAGTAGTAATGGTAAAACAACAGCACCATGGAAAATGGTTGTGCCTGTTACAACGACTGCAAACTCAGCCAAACGACTTAATACCGAAATATCTTCGGTTGCCATTAGTTTTGCTAATAAAGCAAAAATACCCAAAGGCGCTAATTTCATGACCCAGCCAACGAGCAGCATCATCATCTCAAAAAACTGGTGACTCAATACACGAATACTTTTGAAACGCTCCCCACCCTGTACCAAAGCAACGCCGACAAATAAAGCAAAGACCACAACGGCTAAAACGTTACCGTCACTAAATGCTTTAAATGGATTGATTAAAGTGTTTTGAATAAAATTAGTGAAAAAACTTGCTGGGTTTAAACTATCTGGTGCTTGATAATTTTGCATAGATGTCTGGAAAATAGAAATATCTATGCCACGCCCCACCTCAAATAAATGAGCACAACTAATACCTAAAATTAAGGCTAAAGTCGTTGTAGTTAAACAGCATAAAAATGTGATTTTCCAGACTGGCCCTAACTGTCCGCCCGCTTGTAGGTTTGATACCCCTACAACAATCGAACTAAAAATTAAAGGCACCAAAAGCATTTTAAGAAGCCCGATAAAAACACTACTTAATATTCCAAGCCCATATAAACTATGTTTTACAAAAGCTGTGTCTGGATACATGGTGAGTAGGAAACCAAAGGCTAAACCTAAAATGGCGGCAATCAGAATTTGTGTATTTAAGTTCATATCAGCATTATTTTTTTCAGTTGGCATACCTATTTACAATATGACATGAGGTTGCTTTTCATTCGAGCAATTTTTTGTCACATCGTTCCCATTAAAAATAAAAAAGCCATCTGGTTAGATGGCTCTTCAATAGGACTATTGAGTTTCAATTTCCCGCAAACGAATTAAACCCTCTTGTACGGTACTGCATACAAGTTGGCCATTTTGCCACATACGACCGAAATTGAGACCTCTTGAAGCCGCACTCACTGTGGCTTCCATGTCATAAAGCATCCACTCATCAGCACGAAGTGGACGGTGGAAATAAATTGCATGATCAATACTTGCACATTGCAAACTTGGAGAAATATAACTTAAGCCATGCGGTCTTAAAGCCGTTGTCATTAAGGTAAAGTCTGAATAAAAGGCAACAATTGCTTGATGCAAGGCAATATCATCTAGCTGTTTTGGAATACGATCATGGGTACGAATATAGTGCGCATTATAAGGAGCTTCAGGTTGCGGCTGAAATGGATTGACTGGATCAATTGGGCGAATTTCTACATGACGCTCACGCATAAAACTAGCACGAACATTTTCAGGTACAAAGTTTAGAATACCTTGTTTTAGCTCATTTTCAGATTTAAGCGTTTCTGGTGCTGGGTACTCAGGTTCTTGATGTTGATAGTTCAAACCTTCTTCTGGATTGGCAAAAGAGACCATCGCTGAAAATATAACTCGCCCATGCTGAATCGCCCGAACTTGACGACTTACAAAGCTTTTTCCATCCCGTAAACGGTCTACCTCATAGATAATTGGGGCATTAATATCGCCGCCATACAAAAAATATGCATGTAAAGAATGCGCTGGGCGATCCGTTGTATAAGATGCTGCGCGTAAAGCCTGACCCAAAACCTGTCCACCAAAGACACGTTTACCGACAAGATTACGGCTCATGCCACGGTAAATATTTTCTTCTAGCTTTTCTAAAGTGAGAAGCTCGACTAGCTCTTGGGTTAACGCATTCATGAGAGATACCTTCATATTTCAGGTAAAAAATCGTATTAAAGGACAGATGTGTAGAATCTATTGTGCCATAAAAAACTATTTGAACATGGAACAATCAGTCAACTTCTGATGAACATTGCTCATATAACAGCTAAAAATACGATTTTTAACGATAAAATATGCCAAAAGCATTATAATTTATAAGAAAGTAGCATATTGTTTTTTTCAATAAATGCCTCAAAATAATTACCCTCCGCATTTGGTGCTGGGATTTGTCTTTAAGAAGTAGGAGTTCTTATGTCCAAGAGTGGGTTTGGTCAAATGTATCGTCGGCTTTCGAGTAAGCTACTTGACCTCGTGGTAACACCACATGTTCTTGGGGAAGTTCCTACTGAACCAGTATCAGAAACAACAGAAACAGAAGCAAAGACTGACCGCCAGAAAGTGGTGTGCTATGTCTTACAAAACCATTCTCGAAGCAATGCTTTGGTGGTTGATGGAGAAACGCGTCGTTTAAATTTAAAACCTGCGTTAGACCCATTAGTTGTTGGCACTCATCAGGAAAAAGCATCAGTTTTATTTTTACAGCACAATGATGAAAATAATTTACTGAATCCTCCTCCTCATGCTTTTCCACCACGCTTACTAAAACTGATTGAAGTCTTACAAGAAAATCCTGAACTTGATATAGAGCTTGTTCCAGTTACCGTTTTATGGGGACGCTCACCAGATAAAGAAGATTCTTGGTTTAAGCTTTTATTTTCAGACACATGGGCTACACCAAGCACCGTTAAGCAATTGGTCAACATTGGCTTACATGGTCGCCAATCTTATTTAGAGTTTCATGAACCACAATCGCTACGTGAATTGGTTGAATATGCTCAACAGCATTATCCAAACCTTTCACCAGCCACTTATATTGTAAGTACGTTAAATGATTACTTAGATCGTCAGCGTGAAGTGGTGTTAGGCCCCGATTTATCGGATCGCCGTAATGTCATGCAATCGGTTGTGAAATCTCGTGATGTCCAAGAAGCAATCCGCCGTGAAAGTATTCGCGGGAAAGTGAGTATGCTCGAAGCTGAACGCCGTGCGATTGGTTATGTCAATGAAATCGTATCGGATTATTCACATTCAGCAGTCCGCTTTGCCGATCTTGCTTTAACGCGCTTATGGACTCAGCTTTATGACGGCGTAGATGTGCATAACTTCAGTACTGTTCGTGAACTGGCAAAAGATTATGAAGTGGTTTACACACCTTGCCACCGCAGCCATATTGACTACTTATTATTGTCTTATGTGATTTATAGACGTGGCCTTATGGTTCCGTATATTGCTGCGGGTGATAACCTAAACTTACCTTTCGTTGGTCAGCTTTTACGTGGTGGTGGTGCCTTCTTTATTCGCCGCTCTTTCCGCGGAAATGGCCTTTATACAACAGTATTCAAAGAATATTTATATAGTATTTTGTCACGTAACACGCCACTTGAGTACTTTATTGAAGGTGGACGTTCGCGTACAGGACGCCTATTACCGCCTAAGACTGGCATGCTTGCTATGACGGTTCATAGTCATTTACGTGGTCGTACAAAGCCAATTGTATTTGTACCCACCTACATTGGTTATGAACGCCTAATGGAAGGCTCAACCTACGTAGGCGAAATGCAAGGTAAACCGAAAGAAGCTGAATCAATTTTTGGTATTGTGAAAACCTTACGAAAAATTGAACGTATTTTCGGTAAAGTCCACGTGAACTTTGGTGAACCTGTTTTCCTCGATGATCTGCTTAAACAACATAATGCAGAAAACGTTTTTATTGAGAAAAATGACGACCCAATTCCTCAAGCGGTTTCAGATGCCGTAAATAGCTCTGCACATGCAATTTTAGAAAATATTAACCGAGCTGTAGTGATTAACCCTGTCTCTTTACTTTCTATTATTTTACTTGCAACTCCAAAGCATACGCTTGATGAAGAAATTTGTATTAAGCAGCTTGAAGCTTACCGCAATCTAGCATCGAACTTCCCATATGATCAACGTATGGAAGTAACGCCGCTTTCTGGTAAAGAAATTATTGCTTATGGTTTAAAACTTAAACTCATTAAACGAGTTCAGCATGCGCTCGGCGATATTATTGCGATTGAAGATAACCAAGCTGTTCTTCTGACCTATTTCCGTAATAACATTTTGCACGCCTTTGTTTTACCGTCATTGGTTGCATCACTTGTTGAACATAATGGAAAAATCAGCCGTTCAGATTTAACCAATGTTATCTACACCCTGTATCCATTCTTAAAAGCAGAGTTATTCCTTAAATGGAAGAGTAGCGAACTTAAAGAACAAATTGAGCAATATGCAAATGCATTGGTTCAATCAAACCTTATTCAGCAAGATGATGAAGGTAATTTAATTAGCTCTGCACCAAACACTGAAGAGCATAATCAGCTTGTTGTTTTAGCTACGCCTGTTAAGCAAAGTCTTGAGCGTTACTACATGACGCTTGCTCTCATTACTCAACGTGGTTCAGGTAATATTTCTGCTAAACAGGTTGAAGAATTAAGTCATTTACTCGGACAACGTTTGTCAGTTCTATATGAATTTAATTCACCAGAGTTCTTCGACAAAGCTTTATTCCAAAGCTTCTTAAAAGTTCTTACACAGCAAAATTACATTCGTACCAACGACCAAGGCCAAATCGAGTTTGATGATAATTTCCGTCAAATGGCTGCTGGCGCACAGTTGGTTCTTGATGAAGTAACCTTACAAATGTTGCAGCACATCACGACCTTTAGCGACGAAGAATTGAAAGATGCACTTGAAGCGATGGCCTCTCAACAAGCAAAACGACGTTTAAAGCGTAAAAAATCTTAAGATTTTTACTCAAAATAAAAGGCAACTTCGGTTGCCTTTTATTTTATTAGCGCATTGGACATTCAAAATAGCGTGGATCATCCATACAACGCAGACGCCTCATAAGTTGGACAAAATAAGCATCGTAATAACCTGAAAGCACGTACTGATTACGTATTTTGGCAACCATAACGTCGTAGCTCTGCTTTTCATAAAAAGAAACGTCTACCCAGTAATAAGCAGGTAAATGATTTTCCCACTGAGTTGCACGGTTAGTCAGTAATTGACTATTTTGAACAAACCATCCTCGAATTTTTTGACCAAAATTAGCAGGATAAGCTTGCGGCTTAATAATTAAATTAACTCCAAAATATGCCAAAGGAAAGTTAATCACCTGAACATCGGGTCCAAATTCTTTTTGTAAATTATATGGCAATAACCCATACACTGGGGCTGGAACAATATCGATTTTGTCTTGTTTAAACTGCACAATCGCATTAGATAAATCAACATAAACTGGCTGAGCACCTACACTTCGTACCAATGCTTGTTGTGGTGGATTATTTGGTAACACGCCAATACGCTGATTTCTTAATTGAGCAACTCTAGAGATTTTTTTATTTTTTAGGACCATATAGGCCGTGCCAACAGGAATCATTCCTACTGCCTCATAATCCTTAGAAATTAATCTTTTTTCGACTGTTGGATGATTCAAAAGCTGTAATAAGCTTTTAGCAGTACGATTATTAGGAATAAGCCCAATCCCTGCGGTACTTCCCATAAACTGGTTATAGCGATAAGTATTAAAATTAGATGCCGCTAAACCTGAACATTTACCATCATCAAAAGCTTGTATGGCCTGTTGTTCTTTTTGATAGGTCACCACTTTAAATTTGACTTGGTATTGCTGAGCATATAACCGAATGTCATTTAAACGACGTGTAATATCCCCTTGGGAACCAATCGGATCATATGCACACCACACCTGATCCTCGGCCCAACTAGCAACAGCTGTTACGCTCAAAATAAGAGCTAAACAAATTCTTTTCACTTTCAAACTTTTTATCTTTATCGGCAATTTGACTGCCTCATCAGGTATTTCTGTTCTTATTTAAAGTTTAATCAAAATTTTGTTTAGTGCTATGAACATTTAAACATAATAAATAGTCATTAAAGCAAATTGGATGCTCTAATCGAAAACCCGTTTCAGGCAAATGTTTCGCATAAATTCGTTTACCTGAGATTTGGTTTGATTCTAACGTTAACTCTGGTAAACCCAATTGTTTTTGGAACCACACGATAACTTCATGCAAAGGCAATGGTTGATTATTAGTCACAATATAGCTGGCTTGATGATTTTCATAGTCCGCCATAAAAGCCAAAAACTTTGCTAAATCATCAATATGTATTCGATTGCTATAATGTATATTTGGATAACTTTGACTATTTTCAGCCATTTTCTTCAAACGGGCTATGGAAGTTCCGTAAATACCAGTTGGGCGAATAATTACACATTGTGCTGGATAATGTTTTTGCCAAAGGAGTTCCATATTACGCAATACATGGCCTTGTGCATCATTTGGCTGAATTTCACTAAAATCATCAATGACCTCCCCTCTATTTTCGCCATATACCCGCGTAGATGACACGACGATTATTTTTTTTACTGGATGTATTTTTAATGCATCTCGAATCGGTTCAATACTATCTACATAAGTATGCTGATACCCCTCAACCGTACTCTCGTTTGGAGAAAGTAAAATATATACGACATCCACTGGTTCAATTTTACTTAAATCAAGTTTAAAGATATCTTGAACAAGATGTGTTGCGTAACTATCCGTTTTTACACTACGACTGATTGTGGTAATTTGATGTTCTTTCTCAAATAGTTGTTTAGCAACACGCTGAGATGTTTTACCATAACCGATAAATAATATATGCATAGAAAACTCGTTGAGGGGACATGACTTCAGTCCATCAGTTACAAGGCGTTGGATCGGCTTCAGCAGCCCTACTCGAAAAACTAAATATTTTTACCACAGATGATTTACTGTTTCATCTGCCACGTGATTATGAAGACCGCAGTACGATTATTGCAATGAATCAACTTGTGGTTGGACGTAGCTATTTACTTGAAGGTGAAGTCAGATCAATTGATTTTCCTCCGGGAAAAAGAAAATCTATGGCGGCCTTGGTTCAAGATGAATTCGGTAAAGTCACCTTACGCTTTTATCATATTTATAAAAATCTGACTGACAAAATAAAACCGGGTCATCGCTTACGTATTTTTGGTGAAGTTCGCGTCGGTGCCCGCGGGCTTGAGATGTATCATCCTGAAATTCAGCTTATTCATGAACATACACCTCTACCAAAAACTCAGCTTACAGCAATTTACCCAAGTACGGATGGGCTAACTCAGCCTAAACTGCGTGAATATGTAAAACAAGCTTTAAAGCATCATAGTGATGCCTTACCAGAGCTGCTCCCCAAAAAATATACTAATGGCTATGCGCTTAAAGAGGCTTTGTATTACATTCATGAGCCTCCTGTTGATGCCAATATGCTCCAGTTGGCCCAAGGTTCACACCCAGCCCAACAACGACTTATTTTTGAAGAGCTAGTTGCACACCAAATTAGTTTACTTAATCGCCGTGCTTATATTCGTCAAATTGCATCTCCAGCTTTTTCAAGCAGTAAAATATTAGCTAAAAAGCTTTTAGAAGCTTTACCTTTTCAAATGACCAATGCACAAAAACGTGTATCTAAAGAAATTCTAAATGATTTAAAACAACACCAACCTATGTTGCGCCTAGTACAAGGTGACGTTGGGGCTGGAAAGACTTTAGTTGCTGCTGTAGCGGCTTGTCATGCTTTAGAAGCGGATTGGCAAGTTGCATTAATGGCCCCGACTGAGATTCTTGCAGAACAGCACTATTTGAATTTTAAACGTTGGTTTGAACCATTAGGTATTACAGTTGCTTGGCTATCTGGCAAACAAAAAGGTAAAGCCCGAGCCCAAGCAGAACAACAGATTAAAGAAGGCCACGCGGAACTTATTGTTGGTACACATGCCTTATTTCAAGACAATGTTGGGTTTGCCAAATTAGGGCTAGTGATTATTGATGAACAACATCGTTTTGGTGTAGACCAACGTTTAGCTTTACGTAATAAAGGTGCTGAGCAGTTCACCCCACACCAACTCGTCATGACAGCTACCCCTATTCCAAGAACACTGGCAATGAGTGCGTATGGCGACTTAGACACATCAATTATTGATGAGTTACCTCCAGGTCGTACTCCAATTCAAACCGTTACAATTCCTCTTGACCGCCGCGAAGAAGTACTTCAACGAATTGCTTCGAATTGTAGAGATGGGAAACAGGCATATTGGGTATGTACACTGGTTGAACAATCTGAAACTTTAGATGCTCAAGCAGCAGAAGCAACTTACCAAGAGATGAAAGAACGCTTTCCTGAACTTAATATTGGCTTAGTGCATGGCAAAATGAAAGCCGACGAAAAACAGTCGGTCATGCAAGCGTTCAAAAATAATGAGTTACAGCTTCTTATCGCAACCACGGTCATTGAAGTTGGTGTCGATGTTCCCAACTCTTCTATTATGGTCATTGAAAATGCTGAACGTTTAGGACTTTCTCAGCTACATCAGTTACGCGGTCGCGTAGGTCGAGGCGCTCAAGCCAGCTTTTGTGTACTTTTATATAAAACGCCTCTTTCTCAAAATGGCCAAGAGAGACTTTCTATTTTAAGAGAAAGCAATGATGGTTTTGTGATTGCAGAAAAAGATCTTGAGTTACGCGGGCCGGGTGAATTACTAGGTACCAAACAAACTGGGGATATGGGGTTTAGAGTTGCTCGTTTAGAGCGAGATGATCACTTACTCAGTCAAGCTCATTATGTAGCTCAGCAAGTCTTAAAAGATTATCCAGAACAAGCAGATGCATTATTAAAACGTTGGCTTCCTGAAGCACCTCGCTACGCGTATGTTTAGTTTCTTAAACCCACAGCATCTTATTCAATTACTCTCACCTTGCTTGTTATGTGAGTCAGATGTACGTGAAAAATATTCGCTCTGTAATGACTGTTGGAAGCAGTTACCTTGGCTTAAACAAACAATTCAACGCAATGATCAATCAGTTCTTGTGGCCTGTGAGTATGCTTATCCAGTTAGCCGGATCATTCAGCAGTTTAAATATGAACAAAAATTACATTATGAAATTTTGTTAGGTGAAATTTTACAACAACTCAAATTTCCCAAGATACAAGCTATCGTACCTATGCCTATTTCAAATCAACGTTTAATCGATCGTGGTTTTAATCAGTCATTGTTACTTGCAAACATCTTAAGCAAACAATTAAAAATACCTGTTTGGCAGCCGATACAACGTCTTGCTGAACATTCGCAAAAAGGACTTTCTCGACTGGAACGCTTTGAGAACATTGAACAACAGTTTATTGCGCTTACTCAAGAAAAACGGCGTTATCGCCGCGTTCTTATTATTGATGACGTGATAACCACTGGAAGTTCTATTCACGCGCTCAGTCAAGCACTTAAACAATTAGGCTGCACATCTATCCATGCCGCTTGTTTAGCGGCAACTTTGACCAGTTAAAACGATTAAACTGTAGATAAATGCTGCTCACACCAAGGAATAACAATTTCACGGGTTAATGGTGCAAGGTGCGTTTCAGAATCATTTAAATCAACCCATTTCATTTCTGCAATTTCGGCTGCGATTTTAGGCGCCTGATTGAGCTGAACAAGATATAAATGACTGACCAGAATATGATCTGGTTCATTGGCAGCTGCCGTTTCGAAACGACCAAGAAACTGCTCAATTACACAAGAACTTCCCACTTCTTCTAAAATTTCTCGCTGCATTGTGACATCTGGCGCTTCATTAGGTTCCAGCTTGCCACCCACTTGCATAAAAGCATGGGTGTTACGCTTTCTCACGAGCAACAACTGATTTTGCTCGTTCAAGATCACTGCAGCAGCGACCGTAATTGTTTTCACTTATTTAACCTCGTCTATGGTTGAACATCTGCATTTGTCCATTTTGGAGCAGGAGGCTGATATTGCTCAAATTGTTGAAGAATATCTTCAATTTTGTCTGATGCGATCAATTTATCAACGAACCGTGCTTGGCTAAATCCATTATCTACCGTTCCTTGAATCATTTTAAGTAAATCTTCATAAAAGCCAGCTACATTTAAGAAAGCACATGGCTTTTGATGAATACCTAATTGCGCCCATGTCCATTGTTCAAAGATTTCTTCCAATGTACCCGCACCACCAGGTAAAGCAATAAAACCATCGGAGAGATCCGCCATTTTGGTTTTACGCTCATGCATATTTTCGACCACATATAATTTGGTTAAGCCCGGATGAGCTAACTCACGATCGACCAAAGCACGAGGAATCACGCCAATGACTTGTCCACCTGCCTGCAAGGCACTATCAGCGACAACGCCCATTAAGCCTGAGCGGCCGCCGCCATAAACTAAGGTCTTACCTTGTTTTGCAATAGCCTCACCAGTAATTTTGGCAATTTGTTGGAAAATTGGGTTTGAACCAAGAGATGAACCACAGAAAATACAAATTGAATTCATAGTGTAAAAAACCGTTTTATTGAACTGTCATGCTGACAAACTAAACTATCGATAGAGTTTTTTTTTGCAAAATAGCGTATTGGCAAGTGTTTTTCGGCAAATCCTTGTCTAAAATACACCCATCCATTTCCATCAGACTGCGTGAGGAAAAAAGACACATGCTTGAAGCCTTTTATGCCACAGAACGCGGAAGTCTGGAAGATGCCACCATCAATGGTGGATTTGATCTACATCCCGAATTAGTCTGGCTTGATCTTATTGCACCCTCGCAAGAAGAGCAACAATGGGTACTAGATGCCTATGACCAAAATTTACCCACACTAAAATCGCTGGAAGATATTTCATCCTCAGCACGATTCTACCGTGATGATGATGGTATTTTGCATATCAGTACTTATTTTTTAACGAAAAATAAAAACTATCAAGTGGATGGTGATGCAGAAGATTCATCACACATTTTGGCGATGGTACAAACGGTCGCATTTATTTTACATAAAGACCGTCTCTTTACGATGCGGGGAGAAAAATTAGTTGCGTTCCGTGCCTTTCGTGCGCGTGCTCGTCGAAATGACTACGACATGGACTATAAAGATCCAACGTGGATTTTATTAGGTCTTCTTGAAGCAAAACTCGATGAGCTTGCGGATATCTTAGAAGATATCCACAAAGATTTAGAAAAATACTCGACAGAGGTTCTTAACAATCACCAACGTGAACAAATTCTAGATCTAGATGACATGATTACGCGCCTAGCTCAACAAGAAGACATGCTAGGAAAAGCTCAGCTCTGTTTAATTGATTTACGACGTGTACTTACTTTTTTATCACGTCCTCGAGCATTAGGCAGTCATATTTACGATGCTGATATTCGAGAATTGAGTGAAGATGTCCGCTCACTCGTAGAACATGATGCTTTCTTATTCCAAAAAGTACGATTCTTGCTTGATACAACGTCTGGATTCATTAATACCGAACAGAATGACACGATCCGTCGATTCTCGATCTTACCAAGTATGTTAGCTCCTCCGATGCTTATTGCCAGCATCTATGGGATGAACACAGATGTACTTCCTTTTGCCCATGGTACGACTAGTTTCATCATCGTTTTACTGATTATTATCGGTTTCTTTATTGGCCCTATTATTTATTTCCGCTGGAAAAAATGGATTTAAGCTTTGTAATAAAATGCTAGTCCAAAGCATAAAAAAGCACCTAAATATAGGTGCTTTTTTACATCTAGAACATCAGATCAAATGTAGATCTTCCTGCAAATGGCAGGCTTGAATGATCTTCAGCATTTTTTCGGGTACATTTTTAAAATGCAAACCAGCCTTTTGTGGAGTCACTCGTAACCATTGAACTAAAACAGCCAACGCCAAGGTACTACCATGCTCAAGCTCTGTTAAATCTACCACCAGAGGAAAGCTTTGCTGCTTCTTGATGATAGCTAAACCTACTTGATACTGTTGTTCCGCATTTTCAAAATCAATTTTTCCCGAAACAACCAATTGTTGGTTGAGATACTGAACCACTCTTCACCTACTATTTTTGTTTGTTCTGATTAACAGCAGCGTCTGCATCCGGTTGGAAGGTTGCAATTGCTTTATTCAAATCGCCGCCATTACGTTTCACGGTTGCAGCAAACTGATTACGGAACTGTAATCCCAAATCAATACCAGAAACATTGATATTACGGATTTTCCACTGTGTACCTTTATCAGCTAACTGGAAAGATACCGGAATTTTGTCGCCGTTATGACTGAAGTCCAATGTCACTACTGGGTTTTTACCCGCTGTTGCCTTGTAAGGGCGCATGGTATAGCTTTGGTTCGTATATTTAGCAAATGCACTACCGTAATTTTCAATTAACGTATTACGGAAGTTAGTTTCGAACTGAGCACGCTGTGCCGCTGTACTATACTGATTTGTTGCATAAGTACCCATTACAATACGAGTAAATGCTTGTGAATCAACATACGGGTCTAAATTCTGACGTACGATACTCTTCACTAATGCTGGATTATTTTGCAATTTTGCATGATCAGCTTTCAAACGAGTAATCAAACCATCAGCAACACGCTTGATAAAATCAGGTGGTGCTTCTGAAGGTGCAGCAAATGCTGTACCTGCAATCATGGTAGACAAAAAACTTGCTGTCAGGGTTTGTTTAAACAACGTATTCACCAGGAACCACTCCTTCAAATAATCTTTTACTCAACAAATGAGGCTTGTGCACTATCTTTATCAGTGCTTGCAGGAGCACTCGCTTCTGTTGAGCCTGAACCGGCAGCAACTTTACCAGCCCCACCACCAGTAATAAATTTACTAATTAAATCTTCTAAATCCATAGTTCCTTGAGTGTTTGAAATCGTGTCACCTCGTTTCAAGTAATTCACACCACCACCAGGTACAACTTTCAAATATTTTTCACCCAACAAACCATTGGTTGCTACCATTATATAAGCATCTTCATCAATACTTGTGATGGAGGTCATGTTACTGGTCAGTTGCTGTTCCATTGCTTTTTGTTGCTCTGGAGAAGCTTGAGTATAATCTGAGCTATAACGCAACTCTTCCAACGCATTCTTCTGAACTTCTTTTAATTGTTCAGGATTGAAACTTGTCAATTTTCCATCTAAACCAAATGTTACGGTAGCCAAACGCGTAACCGGATCAAGCGTAATTGAATCAACACGACCAATTGTAACACCACTCATTGTCACTTTAGCACGGGGCTTTAGCCCATTGACGTTATCAAATTGAGCCTTCATGGTATAACTATCACTTAAGTTCGTACCAACAAGCCCACTAACTTTCATTGCTAAGAAAAACAATGCAATACCGAAGATAATAACAAAGATACCAACGGCCAGTTCACTACTACGTGATTTCATTAAATCCCTCCGAACATGACCGCAGTCAACACGAAATCAAAACCTAAAACACATAATGAAGAATACACAACCGTCCGGGTCATTGCCGTTGCAATGCCTTCTGGTGTCGGATCACAAGCATAGCCTTGATAAACAGCGACCCATGTACAAATCAAAGCAAAAACAATACTTTTAATAATCGTGCCATTGATAATGTCATGCCCGAAACGCACTGTATTTTGCATGCCACTCCAGAAGGAGCCTTCATCAGCACCTAAAAAGTCAACACCGACCATCTTGCCACCAATAATCCCAATGGCGGCAAATATCACAGTTAACATTGGCAAACTGACAATACCTGCCCAAAGACGTGGTGATACGATTTGTTTTAATGGGTCAACACCAATCATTTCCATACTGGCAAGCTGTTCGCTTTGCTTCATTGAACCAATTTCGGCAGTCAATGCAGAACCTGCTCGTCCTGCAAATAGCAATGCAGCAACCACAGAAGCAAGCTCACGGAGTAGTGTTAACGAAATCGCTGTACCCAACATCGACTCAGCACCGAAAGTGACCAAAATGCTATACATCTGCAAGCCAAGAACCGCACCAATAAACAAACCAGAAACGGTAATAATAAGTAAGGACATCACACCTACGCGGTGCATTTGGTAACCAAAACGACCAAAACCACCCTTGCTAGGAAGTGAAAAAATAATCTGCAAGAGCATATGTGCAGCAGCACCAATGCCTCGAATCCGCTCAATAACGAGTCTACCTAACCAGGCAATCGTATTCATGGACGAACCTCGTTATTTAAATAAGCTAGATGACTAAACTGGTATTCAACTGGTCCTTCTGCCGAACCTGTTAAGAATTGGTGTACAAATGGAGAAGCATGTTTTTGCAACTCTTCAGGTGTACCCTCTCCCTGAATTTTTCCTTCAGCTACCACATAGATGTAGTCAGCAATCGATAATGTTTCTGCAACATCATGTGAAACAATAATTGTTGTTAAATCTAACGCTTCACGTAGTGAACGAATTAAACGTGTCAAAACACCTTTCACAATTGGGTCTTGACCAGCAAAAGGTTCATCGTACATGATTAAATCGGGATCAAGTGCAATCGCGCGAGCCAATGCTACACGACGATTCATACCACCTGAAAGTTCTGTCGGCATTAATTGTTCAGAACCACGCAAACCCACCGATTCAAGTTTTAATGCAACCAGTTCAGCAATGAGATTTTCGGGAAGCTTTGTGTGCGCTCGGATTGGAAACGCCACATTTTCATAAACGGACATATCCGTAAATAGAGCTCCACTCTGAAATAACATTCCCATACGTGCACGAGCGGAAAAAA
The DNA here is from genome assembly GCF_000369825.1 of Acinetobacter sp. NIPH 542. NCBI lineage: Bacteria > Pseudomonadati > Pseudomonadota > Gammaproteobacteria > Moraxellales > Moraxellaceae > Acinetobacter > Acinetobacter sp. NIPH 542. Next base: position 397,913 of record NZ_KB850204.1, on the reverse strand, counting down.
GTTCCTGACGAGACATTTTGGCAATATCTTTAGCGTCGAGTAAAACTTCCCCCTGATCTGGAACTAACTGTCCACCAATCAGACGTAATAAAGTTGTTTTACCTGTACCAGAAGGTCCCATAATGGCCGTAATCTGGCCTCGACGTATATTTAAACTAATATTGTCATAAATGACGCGTTCCCCTCGATTAAAACTCAAGTTCTTCACTTCAATAAGCGGTTGAGTCGAGAGAGGAGTTTTATTATTCATAATGGCAATCGTTCCTGCACTTTTATGCACGCATACTATAACACTGAAAATTAGCAAACTTGTTGTAATTTTGACAAAAGCAAAGCTAACTTACTTGAGAGAAGTCGAAGAAGTATGTTCGTAAAAAGAGGTCAATTCAGAAGCTTGGAATTGCTCAACAGAACTTCCATTTATAAAAGCGTAGGCGAAGTAAACCCCATTACACAAAACGAGTGCAATAAAAAGATAAGGCAACCCATGCTGAACCAGAAGGTTCTTCAACTGTGCCATTATTGTCTCTTTTCGCTTACTTTTACGCATTATTTAATAAAAAATTGAACCAATTCACATTTTGTTAGTTTATAACAAAACTGAAAAATAAAAAAGGCCAGTATTTTTACTGGCCTTTTTTTTCAAACTAAATATTGATTAGCGGTCGAACTTACGACGCGGCGGTTTATCATCAAAACTACGACGCGGACGATCTTCACCACCAAAGCTACGTTTTGGACGATCTTCACCACCGAACGCTGGACGTTCACCACGTGGTTTATCATCGAAGCTACGACGTGGCTTATCACTGAAACCGCCTTCACGACGTGGACGATCTGAGTTGAACTCGCGACGCGGACGCTCTTCACCACCGAACGCTGGACGTTCACCACGTGGTTTGTCATCAAAACTACGACGTGGACGATCTTCACCACCAAACGCTGGACGCTCGCCACGTGGCTTGTCATCAAAACTACGACGCGGACGATCTTCACCACCGAAGCTACGTTTTGGACGGTCACCAAAACCACTTTCGCGACGTGGTTTATAATCTACGCGATTACCACGGTTGTCATCATTCGAGTCAAAACGCGGTTTATCATTGAAACCACCTTCGCGACGCGGACGATCTGAACCGAACTCACGACGTGGACGATCTTCAAAACCACCTTCACGACGTGGACGGTCTGAATTGAACTCGCGACGTGGACGATCTTCACCACCAAATGCTGGACGCTCACCACGTGGTTTATCATCGAAGCTACGACGTGGACGGTCATCACGACCACCTTCACGGCGTTTGAAGTTGCTTTCGCCTTCAAAACGACGACCGCCACCGAAACCGCCGCCACCACGACGACCATCACGGCTACCGCCATTACCGCCACGACCACGACCACCGCCATCACGACCTGAACGAGCAGGAGGTGGAGATGGCTCTAAGCCTTCAATTTCAGAAACACTTAAACGCGCTTCTAAATATTCTTCAAGTGCACGAATCTTACCGCGTTCACGATAAGTCGCTAAAGTAATTGCTTGACCAGTACGACCAGCACGACCAGTACGACCAATACGGTGTACATAATCTTCATGCTTCATCGGAAGACCGAAGTTAATTACGTGAGAGATTGTCGGAACGTCAAGACCACGAGCAGCAACGTCAGTTGCAACTAAGATTTTTGCACGACCTTCACGAATACTACGTAAACGACGGTTACGAACTGTTTGTGGCATTGCACCATGAAGTGCAACTACAGAATGACCTGCTTCAGCAAGTTCTTCTGCCAACATATCTGTATCTTCTTGCGTACTAGCAAAAACAACAGCTTGATCTAAGTTTTCATCACTTAACCAATGGGTAAGTAATTTTTTCTTATGTTCGAAGCCATCAGTCCAATGCAATGTTTGTGTAATATCAGTATTGGTTGAATGACCTGTTTCAATTGCGATACGCATAGGATCTTTCATCATGCATGATGCAAGACGAATAATACGGTCAGCAAATGTTGCAGAGAACATTAATGTTTGTTTACGGTTAGCCGCTAATTCGCTAATTGCTTCTAAGTCTTCAGAGAAACCTAGGTCAAGCATACGGTCCGCTTCATCAACGATTAAAGCATCTACTTGATCTAATTTAATTTGACGACGATTTACCAAGTCAAGTAAACGACCAGGTGTTGCAACAACAACTTGCGCGCCTTTTAATTGTTGAATTTGTTTTGCAAATGGCATACCACCCATAATGGCAGCAATACGAACACCTTTCATGTGACGTACAAATGCAATTGCATCTTGACTTACTTGCTGAGCCAATTCACGAGTTGGTGAAATTACCAAGATATTCGGTTGAGTTACTGCTTTCATACGGTCTTTGAACGGTACAACAGTCTCTTGACCAGCTAAAGCATTTAATGTTGGGAGTAAGAATGCAGCAGTTTTACCAGAGCCAGTTTGGCTTGATACGAGAAGGTCTTTACCTTCTAAAGCAGCAGGAATTGCTTGTTCTTGCACAGGAGTCGGGGCAGTAAAACCTAAACCTTCAAGCGCTTGTTGTAAGGTTTCATGCAAAGAAAATTCGGCAAAAGTTTTGCTCATAGAGAGTTTCACCCTTGTGGGTGCTCCATTTTTAATAAATACAAAAAAATAGACATCGGCAAAAAGCGGCAAAGCAAAATTAGCTGAAACGTTTTTTCAGCAGCAATCCGAGTAACGACGATGTGGACTAAACGCACGCTTGATTACGGCCGAACCTGAAGAATCGCTGAGCGATTGGGGCGCAAGTAATGGTCCTCTCTATGGACAGCGTGCGCTTACAATGAATAGAACAGAATGTTCAGGTAATGAACGGAAATTTAAGTGCGTTGGCGGATTATAGCAGAAATAATTTAAAAGTCACCTGTTTTAATCAACTTTATGCATATTTCTTGGATTAACTTAATTTTAATCTTTATTTAAAACATAAAACCCTCTGATTACAGAGGGTTTTATTAATAATGAACCAAATTATTTTGCAGCTTTATCCCAAGCTGGAACAACTGTTTGCATTAAAGGTTTTAGTAATTTAAGCGAACATGCGAGTACTTGACCATTTTCAAGTGAATTATTACCACCACGTGCGTCAACAACTACACCGCCCGCTTCTTTAAGAATAAGTTCACCAGCAGCAATATCCCATGGCTTTAAACCAAGCTCAAAGAAGCCATCGAAACGACCTGCGGCTACATACGCTAAATCTAGAGCAGCGGAACCACCACGACGAATTTGTGCGCCTGCTTCAGTAACAGCTAATAATGATGCGAAATGCTGTTCTGCATAAGATACGATTTCACCAGCACGTTTAGCACGGTAAGGATGGCCTACTGCTAAGAATGTATTTTCTAAACTATCTTTTACATTTACACGAATACGGCGTTGATTCATAACTGCACCGCGACCACGGCTTGCAGAGAATAACTCATCACGTACTGGATCGTAGATTACGCCGTGTTGAGTAACACCTTTATGCTGAACTGCAATAGAAATACAGAAATGAGGGAAACCATTAATAAAGTTTTGTGTGCCATCAAGCGGGTCAATTACCCAGCACCACTCTGCATCATGGCCTTTGCCTTCTTGTAAACCAAACTCTTCACCTAAGAAGCTATGGTTTTTATAACTTTTACGTAACGTATCAATCGCTAACTGTTCTAAATAACGATCTACACGTGTTACTGGGCCATCAATGCCTTTCTCTTCAACTTGTAAATCGAGTTTATGACGATTTTGATGCGCTTTTAAAAGCTCTTGACCAACTGTTTGAGCCGCACGCGCAGCCATAACCACCATAGGTTCCATTGAACACCCACTAGACAAATTTGAAGATTTTGACAAAGAATAATGCATAAAAGCGCAAATATTTTAGCAAATATATGCGCTTTTAGGGGGAAAATGTTTCAAAAATTTTATTGAGGGTTAAACGACCTGGTTTAACTTGATCCAAACTTTCTCAATTGAGCTCAAAATACCCTTAGCGTCTAGACCACAGTCTTGCAACATTTGTCCATGTGAGGCCTGTTGTAAGAACAAATCTGGTAAGCCTAAATTAATGATAGGTTTCACAATTTGTTCTTGAGCCATGAATTCATTTACCGCACTTCCCGCACCACCCATAATGGCATGCTCTTCAACAGTGACAAATAAATGTGTGTGCTCAGCCAAATCACGAATAATTTTTTCATCAAGTGGTTTCACAAAACGCATATTTACAACACGCACACCCACATCATGTTTTTGTGCAAATTGTTCAGCAGCTTCTATGGCAACCATAACGCGGCTACCAAATGCCAAAATTGTAATCTGCTCATCACAAGCAGATTTAATTTCAGCAACAATTTCAGCTTTTCCTAACTCAATAGCAGTCAACTCTTGCTGAATTTCAACACCTACACCTGCACCACGTGGGTAACGTACTGCCGCTGGTCCATTATAGACATAGGCTGTATGAAGCATCTGACGGCATTCATTTTCATCTTTTGGTGCCATGATGACCATGTTTGGCACTGTACGCATGTATGCATAATCATATGCACCTGCATGAGTTGGACCATCTTCACCAACCAAACCTGCACGGTCAATTCCGAAAGTCACATCAAGGTTTTGCAATGCAACATCGTGAATAAGCTGATCGTAACCACGCTGCAAGAATGTTGAATAGATCGCAACAACAGGTTTTAAGCCTTCACAAGCCATTCCTGCTGCAAGTGTTACTGCATGCTGTTCAGCAATCGCAACATCAAAAAATCTCTGCGGAAATTCTTTAGCAAACTGAACCATGCCTGAGCCTTCACACATTGCTGGTGTGATCGCAAGTAGACGCTCATCTTGTGCTGCTTCATCACATAGCCACTGCCCAAATACATCAGAATATTTAGGTGGTGTTTTGCCTGCCGAGACTGCATTAATTTTGCTAATTGCATGGTAGGTAATCGGATCCGCTTCTGCTGGAGTGAAACCTTTACCTTTTTTAGTATAGACGTGGACTAAACGTGGTCCTTTACGCTTCTTGAGAGCATTAAATACTTGGGCCAGTTGATTTACGTCATGGCCATCGAATGGGCCAAAATAATCAAAACCAATTGCTTTAAATAAATTATCTGCCGCATCTGTTGCCGATTGATGCAAACGAGAGTTATAGGTCCATTTTGGATGTGGCTGAATGTAAGCCTCACCATGTTCATCTACATTAACTAAATGGCCTTTTTCCCAAATTGCAGCTAAATGTTTAGCAAAACCGCCTGTGCTACAAGAAATTGACATGTCATTGTCATTCAGCACAACAATTAAATCAGCATCATGTGCAACAGCGTCGTTCATGGCTTCAAATGCCATACCGGCTGTCATTGCACCATCACCAACAATACAAACGACTTCACATGGATCATTTTGATAGCGACGTGCTAACGACATTCCTAAACCAGCTGAAATTGCTGTTGATGAATGTCCTACGCCGAATGTATCAAAAACTGATTCTTCTCTGGCTGGAAATGCGGCTAAACCATTCTTAGAACGAATCGTCGTCATTTGCTCACGACGACCTGTCAGGACTTTATGCGGATACGCCTGATGTCCCACATCCCAAACTAATCGGTCATTTGGTGTATTAAAGCAATAATGCAGCGCAACCGTCAGCTCAACCACGCCGAGATTAGCACCGAAATGGCCACCACTCTGGCCTGCTGCATATAAAATATATTGACGCAACTCATCAGCCACTTGAACCAATTGGCTATGCTCGAGCTGACGTAATTGTTGAGGATGATCAATTGCATCTAACAATGGCGTAACAGGGCGTTGAGTTGGAATTTCGGTATACAACATATGTGGCAAAGCCTTTATAAGCCTGGCAAATCCTAAGCTGGGTCAAAATGGGTCGATCATACAATCGAATGAAGTCACCTTCAATCAGCCACATTTGCGAACGAGGTCATGCAAAGCAGTCTCTCATACATCATGGGTATGGTTGGCAGATTATCCTGAATAATCTGACTATTTATCAACTATTATCGTCATCTTTATACAAAAAAGAAAACCTTAGTGTGCAAAATGATTATGACAATTCGACCAATCTCCCAGCATTACGCTATACTTTAAACCGTTTTCGGTTAAAAGATGAGTTAATCTGTGCCTATAGAGTTCATTGCAACATCAAAACTCCCGACCGCTTTTGGTGAATTCAATATTTCTGTGTTTCAAGATCCAGTATCAGGTGAAGAACATGTGGCACTTTCTAAAGGGTTAGAAAATCCCCCTACAGGCCCTGTTTTGGTTCGTGTACATTCAGAATGTTTAACAGGTGATGCGTTTGCGTCATTGAAATGCGACTGTGGTCCTCAATTGCAGGCAACTCAAAAGCTCATCAACGAGGCAGGCCAAGGCGTTATTTTATATTTACGTCAAGAAGGTCGTGGTATTGGGCTTACAAATAAAATTCGCGCCTATGCTTTACAAGATCAAGGTCATGACACCGTAGATGCTAATTTACTTTTAAATTTACCTGCCGATGCACGTCGTTACGACATGTGTAGCATCATGCTCGATCATTTAGAAGTAAAAGAAGTTAAATTAATTACCAATAATCCTTTGAAAATTCAGGCACTCAAAGATCAAGGAATTAATGTTGTTGACCGTGTTCCATTAACAGTTGGACGTAACCCTTTTAATGAACAATATTTAAAAACTAAACGTGAACGTATGGATCACCTTTACCAAAAAGATGATTTTTTAAAAAAATAAATATTAAGAAAGCAATCACAAGGGATTTTTGAGACATTTCTTAAAAATCCCTTACTTTTTTTATGGTTTTGTGTTTTGATGTACCTATCTCCTATCTCAATCATCTTTGAGGGTCATTATGCAACATCCGACTTCCACAGATATTCAACGTGTCCGCGAATTTCTCCTCGATTTACAAGCTCGTATATGTGCTGGTTTAGAACAACAAGAAAAAGCTGGTGGCGGTACGAGTGAATTTATTATTGATGATTGGGAACGTCCTGAAGGTGGCGGTGGACGTTCACGCGTATTGCAAAATGGTACAGTGATTGAAAAAGGTGGTGTGATGTTCTCTCACATCAACATTAGTAAACTGCCCGCTTCCGCTACAGAAAGACACCCTCAAATTGCTGGTGCTAAGGCTCAAGCACTGGGCGTTTCGTTAGTGATTCACCCTAAAAATCCGAATATTCCGACTTCTCATGCCAATGTACGTTTATTCGTTGCAGAACCTGAAGGACAAGATCCGATTTGGTGGTTTGGCGGTGGTTTTGACTTAACGCCTTTTTATCCAGATGAGCAAGATGTTATCGATTGGCATCAAGCTGCACATGACCTATGCCAGCCTTTTGGTGACCATGTCTACGCTGAACATAAAAAATGGTGTGATGACTATTTCTATTTAAAACACCGTGATGAACAACGTGGTGTTGGTGGTTTATTTTTTGATGATCTCAATGGCTGGGATTTCGAAACTTGCTTTAAATATATTCAAGCTGTAGGTAATGGTTATTTAAATGCCATTCTGCCAATTTTTGAAAAACATCGTGAACAGCCTTACACCGAAGCTCAACGTGAGTTCCAAATTTACCGTCGCGGTAGATATGTCGAATATAACTTAGTATATGACCGCGGAACATTGTTTGGCTTACAAACAGGTGGACGTATCGAATCTATTTTAGTCAGCCTACCGAACCTTGCAGGTTGGTCGTATCGTCCAGAATGGGATGAAGATTCCCCAGAGAAACGTTTAACTGACTATTACCTAAAACCACGTGACTGGTTAAATCTAAAAGAAAAAGTTGCTTAATTTTTTGCTTTTTGGAGATTCTTTGGCTTCCACCCTAGAGAATCTCCTTTTTTATTTTCACTTTTCTGAACCTCATTCAAATATTTTTTCTTATTCCAATTTGGCTTATAGTGAGGCCTGCTGAATATTCAGCACACGTTTTTAACTGCTTCATGCCATTTTAAAATTTTGGATATAAGAATGACCAAACAGTTTGCAGTAATTGGCAACCCAATCGAACAATCACGCTCTCCTGAATTGCATCATGCTTTCGCTCAAAAAACAGGTGTCGATCTCGACTATCAAAAACGTCTTGCCCCTCTTTATGGTTTTGAACCGAGTATGCGTAGTTTCTTTGCAAATGGTGGAAGTGGTATGAACGTTACCGTACCATTTAAAGAACAAGCTTTTGCTTTGTGTGATGTGCTAACCGAACGTGCTCAAATTGCGAAAGCGGTGAATACATTATGGATGCAGAATGGCAAATTGCATGGCGATAATACTGATGGCCAAGGCTTAGTGGCCGCAATTCAAGCCTTAGGCTGGAACCTAGAAAATACAAATATTTTAATTTTAGGAGCTGGGGGTGCAACTCGTGGTGTTATTTATCCACTGGTACAGGCTGGTGCTAAGAAGATTGTGATTGCAAACCGTACTCTCGTTCGTGCAGAGCAACTTGTAGATGACTTAAAAGCAGCAGTTCCTCAAGCTCAATTACAAGCAATTTCTCTAAGTGAGTTAGAAGGGAGTTTTGACATTGTAATTAATGCAACTTCTGCAAGCCTTTCAGGTGATGCATTACAATTACCAGAAAATCTAGAGTTCAAGTATGCCTATGAAATGGCTTATGGCAAGCCATCCAGCTTCCTTGAGCAAGCTAAACAACGCAATGTGCCATATTCAGAAGGTTTTGGAATGTTAGTGGGTCAGGCTATTGAAGCCTTCTATATCTGGAATGGTGTAAGACCTGAATTAAAAGATTTTCTATAAAACAAAAAAAGAACCTACTTTAAGTAGGTTCTTTTTTTATCTCATCTATTATTTTTTAGCTGTAACCATCTGCTTATAAACATCTCGGAAAATCTCATAATCAATAAATTCATTATGTTCAGGTTTTAAATTCTGAATTGTTTTTTCCGTAAGTTGCTGTTTACGCGCAGCAGCATAAGCCTTACCTAAAATATCAGCTGTTTGCGACAACAATTGTTTTTCTTCAGCAGAAGCACCATTTTGTTGTTCAAATTTTAATTGATATTGCTTCGAGAAAAGCTGCTCAGGCTGCTTATATTGTTTCTGTAATTTTTGCCATGCTTCACGCCCTGCCTCACCTTGTATTGTCGTAATCACAATATGGTCCACAGCACGACCTAAATCATTATCAAATTGCTCTTCTTGCTCAAGATGATGCTTTTTCTGCAATGCTTCAATACGCTCTAAAGCCTTACCTTGAGGATTATAAGTTTCTTCTTCAGAGAACCAGTAAGCATAAACTTCAGCAATTTCTTGCAACTGTTGAACTGAATAATAATGAATATATGACGGTTTTTCGGCAGTCAATTTTGCAATAAATACAGCCTTATATGTTTTGTCATAGGCACGTGTTGCATCATAAGTTTGGTTAGCCAACAGCGCCAGACTAGAATCTAAATCTTGTACATCGCTATGTAAGCCAACTGGATGTTCAGAAACATCACTCTGCCCAAGTTTTTCACTAAAGCCTTTTACAAAGTTTTCAAATAGCGAACCTTTGCTTGCTTCAGCAACTGATTTAGCTTGTTTAAGCTGCTGCTGGTCAATTGAAGTGGCTTTACCATAATTTAAAATTTGCATGTCCATTTTAATATTAAAGCGATGATTAAACTCGGCTGGTGTATAGGCAACATCGTAATCTGCGTTAACTAAACGGCCTTTTTCATCAAGTCCAACATCAATCGTAATTGGATTTCTTTGTTTTGGTAAAGCTTGTTCAATCTCGGCTTTATGTTTTAACCATAAAGCTTTAAAGGCATCATCATTCACAAACTGGTTCTGATCATAAGCAGCAAAAGTTTGTTTTAGAGCAGCTTGACGAGCTTTCATCTGAGTTTTTTCGGTATTTACTGCGCTCTGATCAAGCACATTAATACCGTAAATTTGACAGTAATTAATATCACCTAAGGCAACTGGTTTCTTAAGAGACTGTAATTCAACACACTGATCTTCTGTAAGTGTAGCCACTTCTGCATCTTGTACAGTTGGTTCAGCATCTGCCACAGCAACGTCTTCTGCTTGAGCTGCACTTGCTTGGTCTTCATCACCTTCCTCAGAAGCCAATGTATTGCCAAAATGAGCATTAATAAGCGAATAAAGTTGCTGACTGACAGCCGCTGCATCTTCAGAAGAAACCTTCTGCCCCTCAGCACCAGTCGCCTTTTTCTTAGCTTCAGAAGCAGCAAGATCAGTTGCTATAGATTCAGCAATCTTTTGATCATCAAATCCTAAAACATTTTTTTGCAAATATTTTTCATTGACTTGACCATAGAGTTTCGATTGCAGCAATAACTCTTCGACCGTATCTTTTAAACGAATTTTTTCTACAATTCCGGCTTTACGGTCAGCATCGGTAATGGGTAAACGCTGTAAATTTTGTGGTTCAGCCAAACGATAAGATACCGCGCTAGAAGCTTTTGCATATTCAACAAACTTCTTCATATCGACGTTTGTAAACAGATTTTTATACTTTGAAAAATCGACATACGCCAAGTTATTTTGATTGTCTTTATTTACTAGATAAGGCATTAATCCGAAATAATTAACGTAAAATTTATAGTCTTTCAGATCAAGTACCATTGGCAATTTTGCCTGTACCAATAAAGTCGGTTTCTCATATCTTGCAGTGAGATTTAACGACCCCATTTTTTGACGGTAATGAACTGAACCATCGTAACTAAATTGGAGATCATTTAATAAATTAATTAATACGGCATTTACTTTTTCTGAACATGATTCGTCAGATACACCCGAAACAGATTGCTCATTTGCAATTGCAGCATAAAGCGCCTGCTTCTGTTTTTTATTCAAATTAGTTTTTTGTTCACGTAAATATTGATCTACTTTTTTTTGCACTCCAGCATCAAGCTGAGCCGTTTTCTCTACAGTACTGATTTTCTTAGGCTGATTTGGATCAACATTAACTTTAAAATGCCCGCGGTAGTCATAGCTTGGGTATTCATACATCGCATTCATACCCTGAATGACTTTTTGATCTAAGTGGGCAGATGCCACTGATGGACGTAGGTTATGCTGCGCACATGCGGTCAAACCCAAACTAAATAAACATAAACTGAGATATTTTAAATGCATAACCTTTTTTAAAACCTTATAAGCTTTATCTTTTTAGCAAAACTTGCTAAAAATAAAAAATAGTTGTTTTTTCACATAAAAGTATAAGTCCTGAATGTAGCAGAAAATGTATTTTCGGGTGTATTTATTTTCGACAAAATTCGCTTTTCTGACATTTCTTTCGGATGTGATTATCATTGTATTTTTATCAGGTGAGTGAATAATCAAATCATCGATTCAGATAATCCCACAATGATTCAAAATTAGGATTAAAGCCATGCCAGCATATAAAGCCCCGCTACATGATATTCGTTTCTTAATGAATGAAGTATTAGATTACCCTGCTCACTATAAAACTTTATCAAATGGTGAAAATGCAGATCCAGATACAGTTGATATGATTCTTGAAGGTGCGGCAGATTATTGTGAAAACGTATTGTCGCCACTTAACCAACCTGGTGATGAAGAAGGTTGCCATTTTGACAATGGTGAAGTGAGAACACCTAAAGGCTTTAAAGAAGCTTATGACCAGTTCGTAATGGGCGGTTGGCAAGGTCTTTCTTATCCAGAAGAATTTGGTGGTCAAGGCCTACCAATGTCATTAAATCTGATTAAATCAGAAATGATGGGTACTGCAAACTGGTCATTTACGATGTACCCTGGCTTAAGTTCGGGTTGTATGAATACTATCTTGCAATTCGGTACTGATGAGCAAAAACAAACCTATATGCCTAAACTTGTTGAAGGAACTTGGAGCGGCACAATGTGCTTAACCGAGCCTCAATGTGGTACAGACTTAGGACAAGTTAAAACTAAAGCTGAACCTCAAGCAGATGGCACTTATAAAATCTCTGGTACAAAAATCTTCATTTCTGCCGGTGAACATGACTTAACTGAAAATATTATTCACATCGTACTTGCACGTCTTCCAGATGCTCCTGCTGGTACTCGTGGTATTTCATTATTTATCGTACCTAAATTCATCCCTACTGCTGATGGCGGTGTTGGTGAGCGTAATACAGTCGCTTGTGGTTCAATCGAACACAAAATGGGAATCCGAGCTTCTGCTACTGCGGTGTTGAACTTTGATAATGCAACTGGTTATTTAATCGGTGAAGTGAACAAAGGCCTACATGCAATGTTTACCTTCATGAACACAGCACGTATTGGTACTGCTGTTCAAGGTATTGCACATGCTGAGTTATCTTATCAAGGTGCGTTACCTTATGCGAAAGACCGTATGTCTATGCGTGCGCTTTCTGGTAAGAAAGATCCAGATAAAGTTGCTGACGCAATCATTCATCATGCTGACGTACGCCGCCTATTGTTGACTCAAAAAGCAATTGCTGAAGGTGGTCGTTCAATGATCTATCATGCTGCAAAACTTGCAGACAAAATGACAGATGCATTAACACGTGGCGACCAAGCTGCTTACGAAGACTATGATGACAAGCTTGGTTTCTATACCCCAATTTTAAAAGGTTTCTTGACTGAACTTGGTTTAGAAGCTGCAAATAACGGTATGCAAGTTTACGGCGGCCACGGCTACATCAAAGAATGGGGCATGGAACAAATCGCTCGTGATGCTCGTATTTCAACGTTATATGAAGGTACAACAGGCATTCAAGCACTTGACTTGATTGGTCGTAAAGTATTGCTTAGCTCAAAAGGCAAAGTGGTTCGTGACTACACTGCTGAAATCTTAAAATTCTGTGCTGCGCACGCACGTAATAAATACTTACGTCGTTTTGCTTGGGACTTAACTAAGCTTTGTGCTCAATGGAATACTTTAACTGTTCGTATCATGCTTGCTGCACGTAAAGACCGCGACATCGTATCTTCTGCTTCTGTAGACTTTTTAATGTTCTCTGGTTACGTGATGATGGCTTACTTCTGGGCGCAACAAGCAGTCATTGCTTCTGAAAAACTTGAAGCAGGTGATGGTGCAGAAACGCCTGAATTCTATAAAGCTAAAATCAAAGTTGCAGACTTCTACTTTGACCGTATGTTACCTCGTACTCAAGGTCATGCAGAGTCGATGGTGACAAGCTCTCGCACATTAACATCATTACCAGTTGAACACTTTAGCTTCGACTACTAATGATTTTTAAATAGAGAAACAAAAAGAGCGCAATTCATATTGCGCTCTTTTTTATTCAAGTAATATTTATTCTTTAGTTAATACATAAGCCTGATTTGGAACAAAATAGTTTTGCTCTAAAAATTCACGATTTTTACCATAATCGCTATAAAACAGTTTTTCCAGATTCATAACCAATCTTTTATTTGAATCAAAATTAAAATAAAAATTAACTTTAGATAAAGGACATTGAATGGTTAACTCATGCTCTTTTTCATCCACCTTCCAATTTAAAGAAGGACACAATTCATTTACAGCAGCACTTTTAGCCCCATCTTTACTTCCCACGCGACCAAAATGAATAACATTCCAATAAGCCGATCCATTGGGTAATAAATTTAAAATGTACTCTGCTTCGCCCGACTCACAATCAGCAAAAGCATCCTCACATGAAATTCGGGTGTGATATCGCCCGACATATTGCAATAAGGTTCCGCTTAACTTTTTGGTTTGATCTAAATTTTCTTCGGGTAAAAAAGTACGTCCTGCAACATAATCTAATGTTTTTGTAGATGTACTATTTTTTATTAGATTTTCTTCATTCGTAGAATTAGAGCTGGCACTAGAGTGATCTTTTGAGTTGGCATGGTTTATATCGCAAGCACTCAGTGTCAGGCACATCATAGCCCCTACAACTAAATACTTAACTAAAAAACTAGACCGCTTCAAAGACATATACATTATTCACAGATAACAGCAACCGCCATGTTTATATTCATTTCAGGCATTAACCAATTGCTGCAATAAACCCTTAAGCCCTGAAAAGGTGCATTTTAGTTGATGTTGGTTTCCTTCATCCCAATCCTTTACATATTTTAACCAATTTACTTTTGAGAGGACTTTAAACCCGTTATTTCGCCTCCATATTTTTATTAAGCAAGAGCACAATAGCTTCTTGTAATTATTTATCTTTAAGGAGAATTAGATGGCCAGTTCTGGTTTATATCGCTCGAACCGACACAGCATGATCGCCGGTGTAATGGGTGGTATTGCTGAACGTTTTGGTTGGAACGTAACTTTACTACGTGTCATTTTTGTTTTCATCTCAGTTATGAGTGCGGCCTTTCCAGGAATTTTAGTTTATCTGGTTTTATGGTTAGTCATTCCGAAAAAACAGCCAGAGCATATTGAAGGCTATCGACAATCCGTTCGAACAGTAAATGAAGAACAAGTACGTTAATTAATAATTTTGGTCGCTACGGTTGCATCCCCTAATCAACCGTAGCTTTTTTTTATTCTAAAAAATTATAGCTTTTGATTTAACTGTTGCTGTAATGCAGCAATCATATCTGCACGGCTGATCATTCCTACGAGCTTACGCTCTTCAACCACAGGAATATAGTTAAAAGACTTTTCTACAAAGTATGGCACCAAATCTTGAATAGGTTGAGTTGGCAGTACCGTGACCACTCGACAACTCATAATTTGTTTCACATAGTGCTGCCAAGAGTTTCTTGGATCTGCTGCGCCCTTAAACCATTCAACAACTTCATATAGCGCTAAAGTTCCCACCAAATGGTTTTCTGCATTTACTACAGGTAGGCTCATCAAGTTCACTTGTTTAAATTTATCGAGTGCCTGATGAATGTCGTCATCTTCATGTAGTTTTATAACATCACGGCTCATAATATCCTGACAGATATATTGATTTACCATGCGCTCATTGGCATGTTCCTGAGCCTCTAAAATAATTTTCTCTAAATCGTACTGACTAATATCTAGTAATTCTGTGTGATGCCCTAATACATACTCAATGTCTTTAGGTTGAATAGATACTTTTTGAGTCGGTGTAGGGTCTTTACTACGGTCATTAAGATGAGCAGTAACTGGATAATGCCGCCCAATCAATCGATTAAAGAAAACAGCAAACCCAAGTAAAAGTAACGAGTTGAGTAAAACTGGATAAAAAATAAAATAAAAGCCTAATTTATGAATTGCCGCCCCACCTAATACCGCGGTAATTGCGACAGCGCCACTCGGCGGATGTAAAGAGTCGGTGGTCATCATTAAAAATATGGCAAAACCTACTGCCACACTAAAAGCTGTAGTTAAATCAGGAATCCACTGTGCACAGGCAACACCAATAATTCCAGCTAAGGTATTACCAACAATCACATTCCATGGTTGAGCCAAGGGACTAGTCGGCACAGCAAACAATAGAACAGATGAGGCGCCCATTGGGGCGATGTACCAAGCATTAATTCCACCTAGAACATACCAGCTAATTAAGGAAGAAATTGCTAAACCACACAACGCTCCAATACCGCAAAGTAACCGTTCCTTTAAAGGTAAAACCTTAAAATTTGGCTTTAAAATCTGTAACCATTCTCGCTGTATAACACTCACAGTACACCTTTGGGGATATGCCGTTATTTATAACGGGCAAAAGTATACGCCCAAAGTCACATAAAGTGCATTTAAATTATATCTTTAAACAACAAGAAAGCTTATTGAAAATAATCTTTATTATTTTAAAACTTTAATATTCCAACAATTTTTCATTTAAATAACGCCAATAGCGCTTCGGCAAATATTGCACATGAAGTTTTATATTCTGGCGTTCAGTAATATTAACGCTATTAAAATAATCTTTCCAAAGCTGGTCATATAAAACTTCTTGTTCATCTAGCTCAAGCTGAAAGCTTTGACTCATGCCATTTTTTAAATTACGGTCAACTTCAGAAGCTTCGAGTGAAATTTCATGTATTTCACGTAAATCATAATAAATTCCAAACTTACGTTTCTCATCATAAATCAGCCAACGTTGATCTTGATAACGCCGTTTAAAATGCGGCTGAATAAGCGGTAAAACATTAAAATCGGGGCGAACCAGACTTAAAAAAAGCTCATCCTTGGTTTTCTTAAAACGAATAAAAGCCTCCATTCGATGCTTCTCTCGTCCGACCTTTTTTGTCCACTGTGCAATCCCTAAAACACTAGGATTTGAATAATCTTTTTCTACTGATGAATGACTACTAAACACATAAATACAGTAATTAAATAAATGCTGATAAGCATCTAAAGATTCAGATAGATAAGCAAAATAAAATTGTTTTAATGAAGATGGTGAAAGCTTTTTTTGTAGCGCAGACCAAACACGCTCGGCATGTTCCTCGTTATTTGAAATCTCAATTTTATCGGCAAATAAACCATGTTGAGCCGCATCATTCAGACAGAGCCTGACCTGCAATTCTTTAAATTGAAATGCACGAAAAACACAGCTCAGTAGTCCCACCATTGAACCATCAAAATAGTAAGCCACTTCCTCATTAAACATGATTAAAACCCAAGGCTTAATTGTGGCGAGAGTTGCTGCACATATTTCGAAGATCCCTGCGTTAAAATCTGCTGTCGAATATAGCCAGAAGATAGTTCCTTTTGGAACTTTGGGCTGTCTTCACAGCGAATAAAGAATTTTGCACGCTGATAAGCTACGCCAAGTTTTTTAAGTAAATCGATATGGATTTTTCCAAAACGGCGAGCCTGAACAATTTTCTTCGCCGATTTCACGCCAATACCCGGCACACGTAAAATCATTTGATAGTCGGCACGATTTAAATCTACTGGAAACTGTTCAGGATGCCTTAAAGCCCAGCTTAATTTCGGGTCTACATCAAGATCTAAGTTTGGGTGTTTTTCATTGACAATTTCATTGACCTGAAAACCATAAAAACGCATCAGCCAATCGCTTTGATAGAGTCGATTCTCACGAAGCAACGGCGGTGCAGAACCCACTGCTGGCAAGTAATTATTTTCGGTATTAATTGGAATATAACCCGAAAAATAGACACGTTTGAGTTTAAATTCCTTGTAGTGCTTATCTGCCATAAACAAAACATCTTGGTCGGACTCATGGTGAGCACCTACCACCATTTGAGTGGTCTGTCCTGCTGGCACATATTTCGGCACATGCTTAATAATTTGACGTTCATCTTTAAGCTGAATAAGTCTGTCACGGACCAAACCTAAATCTTTTTGCACTTCCTGATGTGATTTTTCTGGTGCAAAAGTCTTTAGCCCAATTTCGGTCGGCATCTCTAAATTAATACTCATCCGGTCAGCATATAAACCTGCTTCATGAATAAGTTCAGGCGATGCTCCCGGAATGGTTTTTAAGTGAATATAGCCATTAAAGTTTTCTTCAAGACGCAACTTTTTCACGACTTGAAGCATACGCTCCATTGTATGGTCGGCCGATTTAAAAATACCTGAACTTAAAAATAAACCTTCAATATAATTACGGCGGTAAAAATTAATGGTTAAGTCCACCACCTCTTGCACCGTAAATGCTGCACGTTGAACGTCATTAGAACGACGTGAAACGCAATAAGCGCAGTCAAAAATACATACGTTGCTAAATAGAATTTTTAAGAGAGATACACAACGGCCATCTTCGGTATAGCTATGGCAAATACCTGAATGACTGGCATCACCCAAACCTTTATCTTTATTTTTACGGTCACTGCCACTTGATGAACAAGACACATCATATTTTGCAGCATCAGCAAGAATCTGTAGTTTTTCTCGAATGCGATCAGACATATCAAACGACTCATTTATGGCATCGTTTAAAAAATATCATTTTGCATTCTTAAATTTAATCCAGTGAAGTACGCTGAGCGTCATAAGGTGACGTTTTAATTCTACTCAAGCTAGTACTGTTTATTAAATCAGATATAATCACTAAAAATTCAAAAGTTTAAACTATAAGCAATGGAACAAAACAAAGAAGAACTCCTTAAGCATCTGGCTGCTTCGCTCGAAGATGCAAAGAATGAGGGTGGTGCAATTTTATTGGTAGGTGCGGGTATTTCTGTATCTGCTGGAATTCCTCCTGCACAAAAATTGATGAAAATTGCGATTGAGAACTTTCCTAACTACTTTACTCAAGAAGAGCAAAAATTTGCTCAAAAAGACTTAAGTAAACTTCAATACAATGACATTATGACTAAGCTTTCTAACGTTAAACGTAAGGAGCTGTTTAAGTGGTTTATTGAAGGAAATAATGAAAAAAATATCGAAAAAGCTAAGCTAAATTTTGCGCATATCGCAATTGCTGAATTATTAAAACAGGGATATTTCAGCCGTATATTAACTGTAAATTTTGATCCTCTTTTAATCCATGCTTGTTATATGGTTGGTATGTACCCATTTCCTGCCATTTATGATTTAGGTGCTATGGGTAAAGTAAATGCTGAGCTTTTACACGACCCAAGCATTGTCTATTTAAATGGTCAACATGTTGGATTTGTTCAGCGAAACACTACAGATCAACTTGAAGCACATAAAGAAACTTTAACTCAGATTGTACGTTCAACAGGTTGTAATAAAACTTGGGTTGTTGCTGGTTATAGCGGTGAAAATGACCCTCTAATGCATGCATTAAATGAACTGCGTCCTTATAACAATTGGTTATATTGGCTAGAATATGGTGAACAAGTTATCCAAAAACACAGCCATAATTTCTTAGAAAAAGATGAAGAAATAAAAGTAATCTATAGATGTGATGCAGATGAAACCTTTATGGAAATCGCTGAAAATTTAGAATGTAGTTTAGATTTTATTGAACAGCCCTATACTGAATTAGAGCTTTATACTAAAGAAATTAATTTTAATACCTCAAAGCTGAAAGGTCATCAACTATTATCTAAAGTAAGAAACTATATAACTGTTTTGAAAAGCGATGTTACTATTAATAAATTTAAAATTGCTGAGATAGTTACAGATTATATTAGTAATGAAGAATTTCATTCTTTTTCTAGTGATCCAAATTATTCTAATGAACGATTAATTTCTATTTGTGAGGAACTATTCCCAATTTTAAATGAGAGTTTAACAGGGGAATTCTTTTTCTGGTGGGCAAGTGCCTATTGTCCTTTAAGTAAAAAATTCGATAGTAAACCTATTAATGAAAAAATCCTTGCGTATGAAAAAGCCTTAGAAATATCACAGAAAGGTATTAAACAAGATCCAACTTTTGGTGGAAATTTTCATTACTGCGGAATTTATCAATTAGGGCTAGCTAAATTACTTAAGAATGATAACTCAAGAAAAAAAGCGCTTTTAAATCAATCTATTCAAAACTTTAGATCAAGTGATGATTATGCTGAACATGTAATGTATTCTGTTGAATGTTATATACTTTTAGAAAAAATCGATAAACTTGTTAACTACTTTAACGAACCTAAAATTCTTGAAATAATAAAAAAACATAAGCCACTGATATTTCAAGAAAAATATATACCAGCGCTCATCCAAAATGATATTTTCTGTATGTGGTATAAAACTATATTTCATAATGTACCAAATAAAGAAAATATGAGAACTAAGGATAGCTAAAGCCTTTGCCACTCCCCTACAAAATCCTTATACTTAGGGGCAATTTTTCTCATAAATTCGTGGATGCTACATGAGTCGCGCCATCTCGCACATTGATACATTTCAGGGCTTAATTCTTGCCCTACAAAACTATTGGGCCGAACAAGGCTGCGTCGTACTACAACCTTACGACATGGAAATGGGCGCTGGAACATTCCACACCGCAACATTCTTACGTGCTTTAGGGCCTGAAACTTGGAATGCTGCATACGTTCAACCTTCACGTCGTCCAAAAGATGGTCGCTATGGTGAAAACCCAAACCGTTTGCAACACTACTACCAATTCCAAGTGGTGCTTAAGCCAAATCCAGACAACATCCAACAGCTCTATCTTGATTCTTTAAAAGCAATTGGGATTGATACGCTTACTCACGATATTCGTTTCGTAGAAGACAACTGGGAATCTCCGACGCTTGGGGCTTGGGGCTTAGGTTGGGAAGTTTGGCTTAACGGTATGGAAGTAACTCAGTTCACTTACTTCCAACAAGTCGGTGGTGTTGAATGTTACCCAGTAACAGGTGAAATCACTTACGGTTTAGAACGTCTTGCAATGTACCTTCAAGGTGTTGACTCGGTTTATGACCTTGTTTGGACGAAAGGCCAATTTGGTACTGTGACTTACGGCGACGTATTCCATCAAAATGAAGTTGAACAATCGACTTACAACTTTGAATACGCTCCAGTTGAAAAACTATTTGAACTGTTTGATTTTTACGAATCAGAAGCAAACCGTTTAATTGAAGCAAAACTTTCTCTTCCTGCTTATGAGCAAGTGGTTAAAGCGTCTCATACCTTTAACTTGCTTGATGCACGTGGAGCAATTTCTGTGACTGAGCGTCAACGTTACATTTTACGTGTACGTACTTTAGCGCGTGCTATTGCACAAAGTTATGTACAAGCACGTGCAGAGCTTGGCTTCCCAATGGCAGAACCACACTTACGTGATGAAGTATTGGCACAGTTAAAAGCACAAGCTGAAAGTGAAGCAGCAAAGGCGGAGAAAAACTAATGAGCAAACATACTGTTTTATTCGAACTTGGCTGTGAAGAGCTTCCACCAAAAAGCTTAAAAACTTTACGTGATGCACTACAGGCAGAGACGGTAAAAGGCTTAAAAGATGCTGGCTTAAACTTCGCATCAATTGAAGCTTATGCAGCTCCACGTCGTTTAGCGCTTAAAATTGTAGATATCGATGCTGCACAAGCTGATACACAAAAACGTTTTGACGGCCCTGCTGTTCAAGCGGCTTACGATGCAGAAGGTAAACCGACTAAAGCACTTGAAGGCTTTATGCGTGGTCAAGGGATCACAGTTGATCAGCTTTCTACTTTCCAAGCAGGTAAAGTTGAAAAAGTTTGCTATTTAAAAGATGTAAAAGGTCAAAGCCTTGATGCTTTACTTCCACAGATTTTACAAACTGCGCTAGACAATTTACCAATTGCTAAGCGTATGCGTTCTGCTGCAAGCCGTACTGAATTTGTACGTCCAGTGAAATGGGTTCTTTTACTTAAAGATGACCAAATTGTTGACGCAACTATTCAAGATCACAAAGCTGGTAATGTGACTTATGGTCATCGTTTCCATGCACCTGAGGCTGTGACTTTAGCGCATGCAAATGACTACTTAGCTGTTTTAGAAAAAGCTTACGTTGTTGCGAACTTTGAAAAACGTCAAGCAACCATTCAAGAACAAGTGAAAAAGTTAGCTGATGAAGTTAACGCGATTGCGATTGTTCCAACTGATTTACTTGATGAAGTAACAAGCCTCGTTGAATGGCCAGTTGCTCTTCGTGCAAACTTTGAAGAGCGCTTCCTTGCTGTTCCTCAAGAAGCACTTATTACGACGATGCAAGACAACCAGAAGTATTTCTGTTTGATCAATGCGGAAGGTAAATTACAACCTTACTTCATTACTGTTTCAAACATTGAGTCTAAAGACCCGACTCAAATTATTGAAGGTAATGAAAAAGTTGTTCGCCCTCGTTTGTCTGATGCTGAGTTCTTCTTCTTACAAGATCAAAAGCAACCGCTTGCATCTCGTAAAGAAAAACTAGCAAACATGGTATTCCAAGCACAACTTGGTACGCTTTGGGACAAATCAACACGTATTGCAAAACTTGCTGTTGCATTATCTGCAATCACTGGTGCAAACCCAGCAGATGCTGAAAAAGCTGCATTACTTGCTAAATGCGACTTAACGTCTGAGCTTGTTGGTGAGTTCCCAGAACTTCAAGGTATTGCGGGTACTTACTACGCGCGTATTGAAGGTGAAAACACTGAAGTTTCAGAAGCTTTAGGTGAGCAATATTTACCAAAATTTGCTGGCGATGTTTTACCTAAAACCAAAACTGGAACAACGATTGCCCTTGCTGACCGTTTAGATACACTTGTTGGTATTTTCGGTATTGGACAAGCACCGACAGGTTCTAAAGACCCGTTTGCTCTTCGTCGTTCAGCAATTGGTATCTTACGTTTAATCATTGAAAATGAATTAGATGTAACAATTGAAGAGTTAGTTAATCTTGCACTTCAAGGTTATGGCGACATCGTTAAAGACCACGACAAGACTCTTGCTGATGCGGTTGCATTCTT
This sequence comes from Acinetobacter sp. NIPH 542, assembly GCF_000369825.1. NCBI lineage: Bacteria > Pseudomonadati > Pseudomonadota > Gammaproteobacteria > Moraxellales > Moraxellaceae > Acinetobacter > Acinetobacter sp. NIPH 542. Next base: position 375,663 of record NZ_KB850204.1, on the reverse strand, counting down.
GGAAGGTCGTTACCGTGCTAAGTACGAAGACCAAGGTGTTGCTGTTGACGTACTTCAAGCTGTTCAAGCACTTGCACCGAAGTCTCCACTTGATTTTGACAAGCGCGTAAATGCTGTTAACCACTTCCGTACATTACCTGAAGCTGCTGCACTTGCTGCTGCAAACAAACGTGTTGCTAATATTCTTGCAAAAGAAGCGGCACCAGAAGGTTCTGTAGTTGAAGCAAACTTGGTTGAAGATGCTGAAAAAGCATTATTCGCTGAACTTCAAGCAGTGACTCCTGTGGTTGAACCATTACTTGCAGCAAAAGACTATACTGCTGCCCTTTCTAAGCTTGCAGCACTTCGCGCGCCGATTGATGCATTCTTTGATGGCGTAATGGTAATGGCAGATGATGCTGACCTGAAAGCAAACCGTTTACGTTTATTGGCTCAGTTACGTAACTTGTTTACTGCTGTGGCTGATGTGAGTGTGTTGCAAGGCTAAGCCTTAATTGGTTGTAATTTAATGAGAACCCCTCTATAAATTAGTGGGGTTTTTTAATATTAAAAATAAATCCGCAGTCATCATAATGAATACCTCTTCAATTAAAAATTTTTATCGTATAGATGCTCAACTTGTTCTTTGCCATACCCTTTTACTGGCAATCGGTTATGGCTTATGGAAACTATATCCTCATATAAAGACCAAACCAGATATGAGCGGTCTGTTCTTTATGATTATCTCTATTCTAGGCGGTTTTGCAGGGCTGATTATGCTAGCTGTAACTCTGCCTCGTTTAGATCGTTCTGTTCGTAATTTATCAGTGAATAAATTTATTTTGGCTCTGCTGTATTGGATTTCGAGTACCATTATTTTCGTCCTATTTGGTATCAGCAAATTCTTCTTCAATAATCCGCTAGTTTTGCTGGTTTTTGTTTTGGTTTTTTTCATCAGTGTTTATCTTTCGGTGATTCGCCTTGCAGATATGCGTAAAAAAGACTGGCTGATCTTAAGCGGAATTTTTGGAGCTATTGTGCTGTTCTTCTTTTTGCCAGAGCTTTAGAAAATGGTTTAAGTAAAGATTCTGAGCTTATAATGCTTTGTGTACCTAACGATACCTTCTTTGATGGTGTAATGGTTATGGCAGATGATGCTTACCTAAAAGCAAACCGTTTACGTTTATTAGCTCAGTTGCGTAACTTGTTTACTGCTGTGGCTGATGTGAGTGTATTGCAGGGTTAATTAACTCATTATTAAATAAAGGGATATTTTATAGATCCCTTTATTTTTTGAGTTAAACAAACTCTTTAATTTCTTCTAAACTTTTCGATGGCTCAAACCACATAAAATCATAATCAGCCACATCATGAATATAAAACGGATCATTTTTCATGATTTCTTCAGCTTCTTGAATCGAAGAGCTTAAAACCAAAATCACCCCACCTACTCTATTTTCCCGGCGCCCCGACGCTAGAAACTTCTTTTGCTCATAATAATGATCTAAAAAAGAAATATGCTCTTTGAGTACAGCATCAACTTCGGCTAATGGTTTTTTATAGGTCAAAGTAACAACAATCATCTCATTCTCTTAGAGTAAGCAGCACATGACATAACATCAATCTACAGATCGTTTAATGATCTATAGCTTATTCGATAGTACGCCTATTCCCCCAATTCATCCACACCAAACTCCCCACAATAATCACTCCACCTAGCAGTACAATCATTGATGGTTTTTCATTTAAGAAAAGAACCGCCAAACTCATAGCGACAATCGGCGAACAATATAAAAAATTTGATGCAATCGTTAACGGCATATTTTTAAGTACATATCCCCAAAGTACATAAGCCATCGCACTTGGAAAAATACCCAATAAGACAACCGACATATTGGCCTGCCAAGTGGCATGTAAAATCTCATCAGGCAAATGAGCACTATAAAAAAGTAAAGGAATGGTTCCGAACCAAATGATGTAGCACATCATGCTCAAGGCATCATAATTTAAAGCAAATTTCTTATATAAATTAAAATAAAGTCCCCATGCAATTGCAGCTAAAACAATTAATAAACTATAAGGACTCGGTACACCAAAACCATGATCTCCACTGACTACCAAAACGGCGCCGCAAAGTCCAAGCAAAATACATAACCATTGTTTGAAACTGATTTGTTCCTTAAAAAGTAAAGCTGAAATAATAAAGGTAAATAATGGAATAGACTGGCTTAAAATACTGGAGGCAACCGCAGTCACATATTGCTGTCCTGTATTTATCAGCAAATGATGCAGCGTCACAGAGAAAAATCCTAACACCCCAAGTGCAGGAGCATCTTTCCATTTTAAAGGCTGAATCCCTTTTTTTATGACCAAAAGCAGTAAAAAAACCGATGCAATCAAAAAACGGAGCAAAGCAATATGCTGCGGTGTATATGAATGCAAAGCACTATGTACACCAATAGGTGAATAGCCCCAACAAAAGACGGTCACAGCAATACATAAATAGAGCTTAAATGCTGGAGGCTGAGTTTCGGCAGCAAGAGAAATTGCCATGTTAAATCTGCACTAGTGAAATGGAACACTTTCATCATATGCGCATGGATAGTTGAATAAAATTAACTTATATTGAGTCAAATATTCATTAAAAGTGAATGATAAAATATGGATATCGCTCAGTTAAAAATGTTTCAGACCGTGGTTGAATGCGGAACAATGGCTAAGGCATCAATGCAACTACATTGTGTACCATCCAATATCACAACGCGCATTAAACAACTCGAAGAAGAATTAGGCGCACCGCTGTTTTATCGGGAAGGAAAAAGTTTAAAACTCACCCCATCAGGAGAAATTTTCCTAAATTATTGCCATAAAATTTTAGCGCTATGCGATGAAGCCAAACGGAGTATTCATCCAGATGCCCCACCTTCTGGCCCATTAAAAATTGGAGCTATTGAATCTTCTGCCACAACTCGTCTGCCTAACTTACTTGCGAAGTATCATCAACGTTTTCCAGAAGTTTCTATTCAAATTATTACAGGCACATGGAAACAGCTATTAGTCGATATTTCTCAACACAAACTTGATGGTGCAATTGTCGCAGGCAATATCGAGTTTCCTATGCTGAATAAACTCAGTATTTACCAAGAAGAAATGGTCTTGATTGCATCTCATTCTTTGGGAGAGATCCACAACCAAGAAGACCTGATTGGTAAAGAAATTTTTATGTGGACTGAGGGCTGTCCTTACCGAGCAGCTCTTGAAGAATGGCTTAAGCTCAAAAATATTTCACTTCCAATTACTAGCATTACCAGTTATGCCACCATTATCGGTTGCGTCAGTGCAGGCTCTGGTGTGTCTTTGGTACCGAAGAGTATTTATGAGCAATATAAAAATTTAACCAATATTCGAGGCTATAAATTTGAACACCTTGCCTTTATGCAGAATCAATTTTTCTGGCATAAAAATGTGAGCAACCATAAAGCTAGAGACATGTTTTTAGATTTAATTAAGTCTGAATTTTGTTTATGAGTCATTGGGATAATTACTTTATTGCGATCAAATGATGATTTATCGTAATCAAATCGTATGGGTTTTATCTCATTGCAGTACAAGCTTTATTTTTAACAGTAAGATCACCACTTCATCTTTTGATTCTGGTTGGGGAGATTTATCCAAAATGAAAACCATACACATTATATGTATTGCGACCTCTATGTTGGCTTCATCAACCTTATTTGCAGAAACAACGCAACCACAACAAGTAGGTGAAACAACATCTAAAGCACAACCTTATGGTGATAACCCAAGTTTAGGTCGTGTATTGTTATATAAAACTGGAAAAGGCATACAAAATTTAGGAGACTCTATTCAAGGAGCTTCTGAAAAAACTTCAAATAAAATTAGTGAAAAGTGGAAAAACACCAAAGAATTTACAGCTGAAAAAGCAGAAGTCGTTCAGCAAAAAGCAGATACAGCCAAAGCTTTTACAGAAAATAAAATAGATCAAGCGAAGCAAAATATTACCAGTAGTCGAAACGGTGAAAATATTCCAATTGAACAAGGTGAGCTAAGTAAATCGAGCACAACAACTAACTAATTTGCTAAGACAGCGCGATAAATTCGCGCTTTTATAAATACAGATATTCATTTAGAACTATTGATCATCAACTATAAAGAGCTAGGAATCTGCCTTATGAATAGTCAAAAACTTCTCTTTTCAACACTATGCTGCTTAGCATTAACTGCATGTGCAACCTCTACACCTCCTTCTTCATCTTATTCTCAGGCACAAGTTTTAGAGCAAGATACCAATATCGAAGCTTATCCATCAACTACAGGGAATGTAGCCAAGCTCATTAAACAAGATAAGCAAGCTTGTATGATTGAATTTACGGGATATTTAGGGGGCGGACACGTTACTGAACACTGGGTATTTAATGATAAGGGGCTGATTTCAGCTACATCATTTACCCAACAATACCCTGATGAATCAGGCATATTAAATCAGGCAACTAACTCTACAACCAAAAGCTCAACGACTTTTAATATTCAAGATCCAGAAATTCAGAATAATTTCAAAAAACTTCAAAATAACTTTAATCCAGCAAATTTAGAAAAGTGTCATTAATACTTTTTCATAAAAAGCCCGTTGCAAAAGCTGCCTTCTGCAACGGGTTATAGCTATTTTAAAAATTTCTTGGACCTAATTTAAAAAATTATAAATAAGCTATTAATTAATGGTTAAACCATTTGTTGCTGCCAGTAAATCAATACGCGGGAAAACCAAGCCCGTTCTTGAGTCAGTGATTGGCTTACCTGTCGTTTTTAAACGGCTGATGGTTTGATCAATACTTTCTGTTGGACTCACGCTATTCGCTCGTAATAAAGCAATCGCACCTGCCACATGTGGTGTCGCTTGAGATGTACCTCCCATAGTGTAGCCACCCGCGGTAATCATTGCCCCTGGTGCCAATAAAGTCACAAGGCTACCACCATTACTGAAGCACGCTACTTTGTCTGCTGCTGTTGTTGGGTCAGAACATTTCACAGGATTCCCCCATGACACACCCCCAATATTACTGTCATAAACAGCACCAACTCTTACTGCACCAGCAACACAGGCAGGAGATGAAATTCCATCTGAAAATGCGTCATTGCCTGAAGCGACTACAGGTACCACTCCAGCAGCTCGTGCATTAGCAAATGCTGTTCCATAACTGCTGTCGCTACACTCCGAAGTATATTTAACACCTGGTACGCCAAGGCTTAAGTTAACTGCTTTAATATTATAGGTTTGTGCATTATTTACAGCCCAGTTAATCCCTGCGAGGATATCACTATCATAAGCTGTGCTTACCCATTTACCTTGGGATCTGACCTTTCTAAAAACATCAATGCCTATAATTTTGGTCTTGGTGGCAACCTTGGACACAATGCCTGAAACATTACTACCATGCCCATCATCATCTAAAGCGCCATCATCTGGTGCACTATCAAATGAGTAAACAACGCGACAAGTATTTGACGGTGTATTTACTGCCGTACAACCAAAATCAGAATGAAGATAATTCACCCCTGTATCAATCACTGCCACACTAGAGCCTTCACCAGTGAAACCATTAGTATTTGCTTGTGGTTGATTAATTAAAGGTAAACTTTCATTGGTCGTGGTTTGATTAATACGATTTGGATAAACCGCTTTAACATTCGGATCATTGAGCAAAGAGACCAAAGCTTCGCGGTTACTAATCCGATAAAAAGCTAAAGGCAAATTATTGTAGTCCCGAAGTACTTGAACACCACCAGCACGGTTAAACCTTGCCTGTAAATTTTTCTTATTTGTTGCAATATAACTTCGCCGTTCTAACCCGGAAGGCACGCTCACCGAAGCAATATTGTATTCAACAATTAAATCATTCGAATCATTATTAACCAAGGCATCTAAATCGATTTTACCCTGAAATACTTTTTGTTTTGCTGCCTGATTTAATCGCTGTTTAGCATCTTTAGAATCTAAAGGAAGAGCTGATGCAGTTGTACTTAAAATCGTACATAGACCTAATAGAAATAACGTTTTACTTTGCATTATTTTTCTCCGTAGTTTTTCAACTAACAATTTACTTATTTCGCTTTTATTTCATTTGCTGGATCTTTTTCTGGATCAATCGGTTGAATTGAAAGATCACTTTTTGTGTCATAAAAAGGAACAGTATCAGCTGATACCGATTGTGGATGAGTTGAATGTTGAGATAGATTTTTAGGTTGAGTAGGCTCCTTAAGTTTAGAAAGAAAAGACGATGTGTCTGGTTGTGGCGAATTCGACTCATGTAAAGCAGAATTAAACACATCAGATGCACCACTTGTGGGCTTTAAATACAGAACAACGGCGATCAAGCCGACTATTACAAGAAGGGAAGCAATAATTTTCATCTGTCATATCTCTGTTTTTTTGTTTATAGATATCTATTTTTATTTTTGATTATTTGAAATAAAGCAGCATTTCTTAATATATTTTTCATGTGAAAAATCTATTTAATGAAATACATAACCACTAAAAAGTTAAAATAACTTTATCCCGAATAAGCAAAAATACAGTTCTGCCCTGTACGTTTATATTTCTGGCAGAAGATGGTTCAAAAAAGTGCTAAAAAGCGCCTTATTCTCATAATAAGCAATAACTATGCCGTTTACTCCAATAAATAATGAGATTTACATCACATTTGAAGATATAGAGAGCAAATTCGAAAAAAACGAAATGAAAAAATTAAAAGGTGTTTTTAAAAAATTAAATAATAAGAATTCCTTTTGCTTAATTAGATTTTCTAATAAATAAATGTTCTTTTTCACTTTATTATTAATTTTTATTAATCTCCACAATTCCTCCCTAGTCTGTTTACTCAACGTAACACTGTTGTAACGTTTTGATGAAGTCAGTTCCCAAGCCCATATTCCCTTGGCTATGATTCGTTTGCGTTTATGAAATACCTCACTAAAAGGGTATATTCTTTGAAGGATATCGCAATGAAAATGATGAAAACAGCTATCGTTACTGCAAGTGTTCTTGCTTCTGCTTCTATTTTTGCACAAAGTGCGGGCGTTAATGCAGATGCTTCTGCTCAAGTAAATGTACAACCGGGTGGTCTTGTTAGTGGCGTAGCCAATACAGTCAAAAATACTGCACACACTGTAGGTAACACAGCAAAGCATGCTGGTCATGTCGCTGCTGACACTACAGTTAAAGCAACTAAAAAAACAACAGGAAAAGTGACTGAACTTTCTTCTAAAGCTGCAAATGGTACTAAACACATAGCAACTGAAGCTGCAACGGGTACCAAACACTTTGCTACCGAAGCTGCGACAGGTACTAAAAATGTAGCGACTAAAGCTGCAGCTGGTACTAAACATTTTGCTACCGAAGCAGTAACAGGTACTAAAAATGTAGCGACTAAAGCTGCAAACGGCACTAAAAACTTAGCAGTTGAGGCTAAAGCTGATACAAAAGCAGGTTTTGATGCTGTAAAGACTAAAGTTACAGAAAAACAAGCAGATCAAAAAGAATTTACTGCTGAAAAACAAGCTAATGCTCAAGCGCATGTAGATGCAGTAAAAACTCGTGTAGCTCAAAATCAAGCTGAGCAAAAAGAATTTGTAGCTGATACTAAAGCTGATGCCCAAGCACAGTTGAATGCAGCTCAACCAGCACATGCAATTAATGCTCAAACTGGTGTAAATGTTGGTGTTAACGTTGGCCCTGTTGGAGTTAACACAAACGCAAATATAAACGCTGGTGCTCAAACGTCTACACAAAAAGCTGAAAAGAAATCTTGGGTTAAAGGTCTTTTCGGTACGAACTAATATCTTATACATAAAAAAAGGGCAATTAATTGCCCTTTTTTTATTTCTTAAAAATCAAATGTTCAACTGGTTTCAGTTAAAACCAAACCTGCACGTAAACCAATTTTCACATTTGGATTTGGAAATAAAATCCAGACTTGATCTTGCTCAACAACATAATTGCCAGAAGGTTGAGCTGCAATGATTTCACCTTTGGTAAAAGTCGAAAAATTTGGTGCTTCAGCCGATAAGTTCATCTGAAAATCTTCGTCTTTTTTAATTAAAGAGTCCGATACTTTAAAAACCCGAATTTTTGTTTTATTACGTGGTGGCAAAGCTTGCTCAGAAACCACATGACGAATAACTTCATCAATTGCAGCAAACTGGCTCAAGTCATTTTGTCCAAATGGTAAGGCTTTTCCTAACTCTAAAGTTGCGCTCGCAGCTTTAAAATTTTCACTAGTAAAATGCGTAAAGGTTTTACCGACCGCATTGTGATAAACCAAAGCATCCAAGTCAGCTGCTTCAAGGCTCGCTGTCAAATCTGCATCATAAGCATGTGTTTGATAGGGAAATAAAGCAAACGTTGGCAACAAAGAAGCGCGAATTGCGGTGTGCAAATCATAGTGATAACGTTTTGCTTGGCTTGAACTTTCTTGAAAGAAAGTCGTGACCACTTGCTCTAAAACTTCAGCACGTTTTGATTCTTCAGTCACAGGTAGAGTTTTATATCCACCACAAAACATTCGGTTTACATCATCATGCACATAACGTTTACCTTGACGCATTGCATAAGGATTACCCAGTACAAACAGTAATCTCACAGCAAGGTTTAAACGTCCTGCAAACAAATCTGTGCATAGATGAGATAACAATTCAATTGGTGCTGTTTCATTACCATGTACTCCAGCTGACAGTACGACAGATTTGTCGTACTGTGCATTTGGCGTACATTCAAGAAGTCCTTCACCTAACCAACGCCAAGAAAAATTATCTTGTTTTCCTTCGCGGGTTTTAGGTTGCTCACCTTGTAAGGTTAATGCTAGAAAATCTTGCATGTCACCTCCTCATTATTTTTGGAAAGGATAGACCGAACCCAAACCTAAAATTTTGGTCAGTTCATCGAGTGCCATACGGCTTTCCATGAGTAAATGCGGATCAGCCAAATCTTCTTGTGCTAAACGATCACGATAGTGTTTATCGACCCATTGATTGAGTGTGCCAAACAATTGATCGTTCATAAGAACTTTTGGATTTACAGCATTTAACTCAGTTTCGTTTAAAGCTACGCGTAAACGTAAACATGCCGGACCACCACCATTACGCATACTTTCACGTAAGTCATATACCTGAATAGCATCAATTGGTGTACCCATCTGAACCATATCGTTCAGATAACCCCAAACTGCCTTATTCTGGCGAGACTCTTCTGGCACCACAATGGTCATTCCACCATCTGGACGAGTCAAAATCTGGCTATTAAATAAATAAGTTGCTACGGCATCATCAACAGTAACGCAGTTTTCAGGAACTTCAATCGAGATAAAATCTTCACCGATGCTTGCCATTTTCTGACGAATTTCAGCAAAAGCTTGATCTTGATTTAAGAATGCATGTTGATGATGGAATAAAACCTGTTGGTTACTTACCGCGATAACATCGTTATGGAATACACCCTGATCAATTACATCCGGATTTTGTTGAACAAAAACGGTATGCGCATCATCTAAACGATGCAAACGTGCAATTGCTTCACTTGCTTCACGCGTCTGACGAGCTGGATAGCGTTTTGGTCCCGGTAAACCATTATTTAAATGTTGTTGACCATAAACAAAAACTTGAACTCCACGTTTAGCATAATCACCACCTAAACGGTTGTGATTTGCTGCACCTTCATCACCGAATAAAGCTACTTGTGGTAAAGCTTCATGGTGTACAAAGTGACGTTCATTTTTAAAGATCGCTTGTAGGACCTGACTTGTAGTTTCAGCTTCAATTGAACGGTGAAACTTATTATTCAAATTCGCTGCTGTAAAATGCACGCGTTCATCTTGGCTATCTGCCGAAGGTGAAACAGTTGCCGCATTTGCAGTCCACATTGGTGAAGCTGAACTTAGCGATGATAATAGTTCAGGTGAATGACGCATTGCTTGAGCAACTACGCTAATGTCATCTCCTGTAAAACCTAAACGACGTAACATTGGAACATGTGGGCGCTCATGCGGAACAAGCACACCTTGTTTCATTCCCATGTCGGCCAAAGCTTTCATCTTTAGCAAGCCCTGTTTAGCTGCTAATTTTGGATTCGAGGCGTTATTACGGTTTTTTGTCGATGCTTCATTACCAAATGACAAGCCTGCGTAGTGATGTGTTGGTCCCACCAAACCATCGAAATTTACTTCATATCCTTTCATTTTTCTTTCCCTAGTGTTTAAGGCAACACAATCCCTGGAGATAATTTTTCTGGTAAGGTTAAGCTGTCACTTTCAAGTGAAGCCATTGGCCAAGCACAATAATCAGCTGCATAAAAGGCACTTGCGCGGTGGTTACCTGAGGCTCCGACCCCACCAAACGGTGCAGCACTTGAAGCACCTGTTAATGGCTTATTCCAGTTCACAATACCAGCACGCGCTTCAATAAGCACTTGATCAAACAGTTCACGTTTTGGTGAAACCAGACCAACAGACAAACCAAAGCGAGTTGCATTTGCAATTTTTAATGCTTCTTCAAAGTTGTCATAACGTTGAATCGTCGTAAGCGGACCAAAATATTCTTCATCTGGAATATCTGTGACGCCTGTTACATCAACAATGCCTGGAGTAAGTAACGAACTATCTTCTTGTGGACGTGTCATTGGCAACAAGCTTTTTGCGCCAAGCTCAAGCAATTTTTGTTGAGCAAGCATCATATTTGATGCGGCAACTGACGAGATAACGCCACCCATAAATGGTTGTTGCTCATCGTTCCAACGACCAACTTTTAGATTTTTAGCAACTTCAACGAAACGTTGAATAAATGCATCACCTTCTGCGCCATTTTTCACCAAGATACGGCGTGCACATGTACAACGCTGACCCGCCGAAACAAATGCAGATTGAATAGTGAGATTAACTACAGCATCGACATCGATAATTTCATCAATAATCAATGCATTATTGCCACCCATTTCAAGCGCAAGGATTTTCTCAGGTGCACCCGCCATTTGCTTATGCAAGTGATAACCCGTGTTTGCACTTCCGGTAAACAATAAACCATCAATTTCATGTGAAGCAGCTAACGCTTCACCAGTGGTACGACCACCTTGCACCAAGTTCATAACACCATTTGGCAAACCAGCTTGCTGCCAAAGTTTTACAGTTTCTTCAGCAGTCCAAGGTGTTAATTCGCTTGGTTTAAATACCACGGTATTACCTGCTAGTAATGCAGGAACAATATGCCCATTTGGTAAATGGCCCGGGAAGTTATATGGACCGAAAACTGCAAGCACACCATGTGGACGGTGACGTAAAGATGCTACACCATCGGCCATTTCAGTTGAGCTTTCACCTGTACGCTGATGATAAGCACGGATTGAAATCGCAACTTTGCCAATCATTGATTGAACTTCAGTTAATGTTTCCCAAAATGGCTTACTGGTTTCTTGGCTAATTACTTCTGCTAAATGCTTTTTATTTTCTTCAAGCAAAGCTGCGAATTTCTCAACAATCGCTACACGTTCTGCAAGTGGCAAACGTGCCCATGCTGGAAATGCAGTACGCGCTGCCTGACAAGCTTGCTCTACATCAGCAGCAGTTGCTTCAGCACCTGACCATACAGTTTGGTTATCAACTGGATTTGTTTTTTCAAATGTTGTGCCGCTGCCTTGTAACCAGACACCGTTTATAAATAAAGAGTTTGACATCAGGATACTTCCATTGGATTTAGTGATAACACACGAACAACGTGACCTTCTTGTACACCGAGTTTTTCAGCTTGTTCATGTGTTAAATTTATAGTGTTATCAACAAGATCAAGCTTCATCAACATTGCCTTATAGTCATGATAATTATCATTGGCAACGAGATATTGGGTCTTACCGACCGCAGCTTCACTTGTAATTTTGACGTTTAAAAACTGACTTTCTTTTACTGCCCGCAATTCATCAATATTGGCTTCAATGGTTGGACCCGCATCAAAAATATCGACATATCCTTGATAGCGTAAGCCTTCTGACTCAAGCACATGGTAAGCAGGCAAAGTTTGTGGGTGCATTTTTCCAATCACCTCTTGCGCATCTTTTGGCAAGAGATCCACATAGACTGGAAAACGTGGCATAAGCTCTGCAATAAATACTTTTTGCCCAATTCCACTTAAATAGTCTGCTGTTGAGAAATCCATATTAAAGAAATGGTGACCAATAGCATCCCAAAATGGAGAACATCCATTTTCGTCTGAGAAACCACGCATTTCAGCAATTAACTTTTTCTCGAAATATTGCTTAAAGGCAGCAATAAACATAAAACGGATTTTCGATAAGAATTTACCGTTTTGGTTTTCACGACGCTCTGGATCTAAAAATAATGTACAGAGTTCACTACTACCCGTTCTGTCATTACTCAAAAATAAGGTAGGTAGTGACTTATAAACGTTTAGTGCTTTTGAAGCGTGTACTTGAGTACCAACATGAAAGTTGTACCAAGGCTCAATGAGTCCTACAGCAACTTCAATTGCGCTTAAACCAATAACACGTTGAGCTTCTGTATCTTCAAGAACAAACAGATAGCCTTGTTCACTTTTATGGACATTGCCATTTAAAGTATTGCGAGTACGTGAAATTCGAGCCGAAAGTGTATCCATATTTTGTGGCAAGGAAGTCAGGCCTACACCCGACTTACCCGCTAATTTATAAATATCTTCAAGGTCTCGAAACTCGGCATGACGGACGATCATCATGGCTAGCTTTCCTTTTTTTTATTTAGCCAATTTAGCCAACGCTCTTTTTAAACGAGCAATCCCTTCATCAATATCTTGTTCAGGAATGATAAGCGACGGAGTAAAACGAACTACATTCGGGCCTGCAATTAAAGCAAGTAAACCTTCTTCACCCGCCCAAGTCGTAATATCTTTAGCTTTCCCTGCATACTCAGCTTTTAATTCACAACCAATCAATAAACCTTGACCACGAATTTCTTCAAAAATCTGATGTTCAGCGTTTAATGCATTTAGTGCATCGAGGAAATATTGATGACGATGCTTCACACCTTCGAGTACTTCAGGCGTATTAATAAACTCAAATACTGCACCTGCAACTGCACTTGCTAACGGGTTACCACCATAAGTCGTACCATGTGTACCCACTGAAAAATGCGGAGCAAACTTATCTGTTGTTAACATTGCACCCACTGGGAAACCACCGCCTAGTGCTTTTGCAGTCGTTAACACATCTGGAATAACACCAGAGTTCATGTAGGCATACAGTGCACCTGTACGGCCAACGCCAGTTTGCACTTCATCAAAAATAAGTAAGGCACCGAACTCATCACACAGTGCACGTAAACCTTTTAAAAATTCGATGTCAGCAGGAATAACGCCGCCCTCACCTTGAATCGGTTCAACAATGACTGCACATGTTTGCTCATTAATCACCGCTTTTGCAGCTTCTAAATCGTTAAAGGCAACGTGGTTAATTCCGTTTGGAAGTGGTGCAAAGTCTTGTGAATATTTAGGTTGACCACCCGCTGAAACGGTAAATAAAGTACGGCCATGGAAAGCATTGTTAAATGCCACAATGCCACTTTTGCCAGCAACGCCGCTGTCTAAACCAACTTTACGAGCCAGTTTTAAAGCAGCTTCGTTCGCTTCAGCACCTGAGTTACAGAAGAAAACCTTGTCTGCAAATGTATTTTCGGTGAGTTGTTTTGCAAGACGTAGAACGGGTTCATTTGTATAACCGTTACCTACATGCCAAAGTTTTGTTGCTTGTTCTGTTAAAGCATTTACTGCCACTGGATGCGCATGACCTAATGCGTTTACTGCAATCCCGCCTGCAAAATCAATATATTCTTTATTTTCTTGATCCCAAATACGTGAACCTTCGCCACGTACCGGAATGAAATTTGCCGGTGCAAAAACTGGAACCATCCAGTCGTTAAAGTTGCTTCGAGTTACAGAAATTGGCTGTTCCATGCTTACCTCAGTATTTATTTAATATATTCGATAACACTTAATTTTGAATAATTCAGAAAAAGGGGCTGAACAAATAACCCTATAACATCCTTAATATTTGCTCAGACCACTTTTCCTAAAAGTAATTTCCGCAGATTAGCCTGGGAAAATACCACGCTCTTTACGAGCTTTTAAAATACGCTCACATGCCAAGATGTAAGCTGCTGTACGTAAAGTACAAGCGTTGCTATTCGCTGTGTTCCAAACGTCATCCATAGCTTGAACCATCAATTTGTCTAAACGCTCATTGATTTCTTCTTCAGTCCAGAAATAGCTCGCCATGTCTTGAACCCATTCGAAGTAACTTACAGTTACACCGCCGGCGTTACATACAACGTCAGGTACTACAACAATGCCACGCTCAACTAATACGTCTTCAGCTTTAGGATAAGTCGGGCCGTTTGCGCCTTCTAAAATCAACTTAGCTTTAAGTTTTTGAGCACGCTCAACAGTGATTTGACCTTCCAATGCAGCAGGAACAATAATGTCAACTTCTGCTGTCCAGAAATCTTCATCAGCAATTGATTGCGCGCCAGCGAAGCCGCCAATACCGCCTTGATTTGCATTTACGTGATCACGTAAAGCTTCAAGATCAATACCATCAGCATTGAAAATTGTGCCAGTGTGATCTTGAACGTGAGTGATTTTTGCTTTTGATTCAACAAATAAGAAAGCAGCTTCACTACCTACGTTACCAAAACCTTGAACAGCGATTTTCGCGCCTTCAATTGGTAAATTGATTTTTGCAGCTACTTCGCGACCTGTAACGAATACACCGCGACCAGTCGCTTTAACACGACCTAAAGAGCCACCTAAGTGAACTGGCTTACCAGTTACAACACCAGTTACTGTGTAACCTTGGCTTGTAGAGTAAGTATCCATCATCCAACCCATGATATTGGCATTTGTACCAACGTCTGGAGCTGGGATATCTTTTTGAGGCCCGATAATGTGACCGATTTCAGTCGTATAACGACGAGTTAAACGCTCTAATTCACGATTAGATAATTTACGTGGATCAACACGGATACCACCTTTTGCACCGCCAAATGGCAAATTCAAAACAGCAGTTTTAATTGTCATCCATGCAGATAACGCCATAACTTCGTTCAAATCAACATTCGGATGGTAACGCACACCACCTTTACCAGGACCACGAGACAAGTTGTGTTGTACACGGTAGCCTTCAAAGTGCTGAATAGAACCGTCATCCATTACAATTGGCACGTCTACAATAAGTGCACGTTTTGGACGTTTTAAAGTGTCAATAAACTCAGCTAAGTGGTCTAAGTACGGAGCAACACGGTCAATTTGTGCCAAGTAAGTTTGCCATGCATCGCTGTGTTCGTTTACGTATGAAAGATCTGACATCTTTTTTCCTATATACCTTCATAGACTCAGATTTGATAAATCTGTAATCTTTATTATTTAGCAACTAAAACCCTGAAATAACAGTATCTTAGTTTATTTACTAAATCTTTTGCTCTTCTAAAGCATCAGATTTTTTAAATTCCATTTGTTGGTACTAAAAGTACGATCTACTTTTATATACCGATATCTTTTACAAGTTTTCTTTTGTCTAAATTGCTATTTATAAAGAGAGTTTTATAAAAGCAAAAAACTAGCCACAACCCACTAAAACCAGCCGGCTGAAATATAAATACAAAAGAAGTGACATAACCGTTTGGGAGTTAAAAAGAACTATGATTTACAAAAACCACGAGTCCATAAAATTTTTTTGACTAATCGATAGATCCCTCCATTAGTCTTTTTAAAATAAACTTTGTTCAATAATCCTACAGATTAATTATTTCCACACATGCTGCTTAAAATTAAGCCGCAACATAGATATAAAATCTTCCAATAAATATAGCATAGAGCAAGCTCATTTAGAACATTTTAAAATAAATAAGAAGAGAAAAAATAATCAAATCGAACTGACATTTATAATAAAAAAACAACAAATATTAAAAAACCCTTAACTTTAATAAAAAAATATTATAGAAAAAAAACAACCATAAATACAAAAAATGTAAATATTTTTATTAATATATAACAATAACTTAATTACTTTTATTTTTTAAAAAACTATCAAAAAATTATCCATTCTTCACATTAAATCCATATTACGTTCATTCAACCCTTATATTCCAAAAAACTAAAAACAGCTCTCTATTAAATAACAAGACTAAACATAGACTTAATCAAATATTTATAATAAATAAATATTAATAAAAATCCGATCAGTGGTAAATTTATAAAACAATATTTGTTTTTATGATCAAAAATAAAAATTCATTTTTAAAAAAAATATATAAGATCCCTCCTTTTCTAATTTCCTATAGGCAATAAAAAAGCCCCAAATGGGGCCTTTAGACTATGCTTCAGAAAGCATATCTTTGCTTAGCTCCACACCGCATCTTTCTTGTGATAAAAAATGAAGTAGCTCGCATAACACACAAGAATGAAAACAATACAGCAGATAAAGCCAACCTGCATCGAAGGATCGAATACCATACTAATACAAGTAATAGCACAGAAAAGACCACCCACGATTGGGGTTAAAGGAAATAAAGGAGCAGCAAAACGCAAATCTTTTGCAGTTTTACCAGATTTATACCACTGTCTACGGAAGTTGAATTGAGATACGCAAATTGCAATCCACACTACAACCATGGTGAAAGCAGCAACACCTAATAAATTCTTAAAAATAGTTTCAGGTGCAAATTGTTCTGAAAGTAAACCTGGTATAGCACCCAGCATTGTGACCACAATAGCTACAATAGGTGTTCCTGAAGGTGTAAGTTTAGAAAAGATTTTTGGTAATTGGTTTTTTGCAGAAAGCGACCACATCATACGTGAAGCAGCAAATAAACCAGAATTTGCAGCAGAGAGTAAAGCCGTAATAATCACAAAGCGAATAATATCTTCGGCATATGGGATACCAATATAATTAAACACAGTCACAAATGGACTATTACTCACCTCATTACCACTTAAACCAGCAAGCTGGAATGGTAACAATGAACTAATTACAACAATTGTGCCGACAAAGAAAATCAGTAGTCGCCAAATAGCAGCATTGATTGCTTTAGGAACTGTCTGTGCTGGATTCTCTGCTTCCCCAGCTGCCACACCAATTAATTCTGTACCCGAAAAAGCAAAATTAACAATCAGCATGGTTGTAAAAATTGGAAATAACCCGTGTGGGAACCAGCCTTGGGCAGTTAAATTGCTAAACAACGGCGCAGTTTCGTGTCCGTGATAAGGAATAAAGCCAAAAATCGCCAGCAAACCCAAGCCAATAAAACAAATAATGGTGACAACTTTCACAAGTGCCAACCAAAACTCTGACTCGGCAAATAATCGCGTTGAACTAATATTAATGAAAAAAACTAAGGCACCAAAACATAATGTCCAAGCCCAAACAGAAGTAGAGGGAAACCACTCACGAACCAGTAAAGCTGCTGCGGTAAATTCTGTTCCTAAAGTCGCGGTCCAAGTTAACCAATATAACCAAGTGATCATATAACCTGTACCCGGACCAATATAGCGACGAGCGTACTCACCGAATGATCCAGATTCCGGTACATGTACCGCAAGTTCACCAAGACATAGCATCACGGTATAGGCAATTAAACCGCCTAAAAAATAAGAAATAATTGCGCCAATTGGGCCAGCTTGGGAAATTACATCACCCGACCCTAAAAAAAGACCTGTACCTATGGCACCGCCAAGGGAGATCATCACCAAATGTCGAGTACTCATTGCTCGTTTCAAAGGTGCAGAACTTCCATGTTGCGATGCATCATTATTCCGATAATTTAATGATTGCATATAAAAAACTGTAACGACAATTTAGTAAAAAATCATTTTAGGAGAAAAAAATAAATATGCAATTATCTTTGAATAGTGAACTTATTTTAAGCAGCCCCATTTTATTTAAATAAAATGAATAACAAAAACATAATCTTACAAAAAGACATCGTTATTTATGTATTTTAATTAACCTGACACTATTTCTATAATTTATATATTAATAAAGCCCATTTATTTTAAAATATACTATTTATATTCACCACTGGCTATATCTACTTTTAATACAATAAATATTCGCAGAACAAACCCACTATTTATTTAAATAATGAATTTCAAATTAATATACAAATAAGTTTATGAAAAAATATTTTTTAAGCAAAAAATAAAGCTCAAACCTAAAGGTCTGAGCTTTATTTAACCACTATCAAATTTTAAAAGTTGATCGAGGCTAGTTGTTCAGTCGGCTGAATTGAACCTTCTATAAATTCACACATCCCATGTTCATCACAAGATAAATTTAATTGCTTATAGCTGATTGCAAAACAGTCTGAATATTTTTTGACTACAAATGGACTCATATCCGATGATAAAGGCTCGTCGTGCTTGAACAATTTAATGACTTTGCGATCATTCATTCCCAACAAATAAGTTTCATTATTTAATTTAATATGCACTACACCAGTGTGTTCAGCCACAATTGGAATCAAATAAGACTTATTCGCCAGCAGAACATCTAGAGCATAACTTTCAAACTTTGAATTAATGAGGTTGAATACCAAAATTGAGCCAAAGCTGGTCTGCAATCCTTCTTGATAATTTGCAGCGTCCTGAATTCGCTGTACTTTAATACCTAACTTTTGAAAGTCTAGCTCAGTTGCTTGCTGTGTCTTTATCAGACTACGAGTAATAGCGTGTTTAAGAGGGTTATCAAAATAACGCTCATCAAGCTGAAAATCATTTTGGCGTAATATTTTTAACAGCATGTCATCATGATGAGTAAGAACATGCGCTAATACATTACGGAAGTAAAACTTACTTTGCTTTTTGACCTTACGAACCTGCTGATAAAAATAAATTTCGTCAAATTCATGTTCAATAAAATCATGCAATAAACTTGAACTTGCCAATACAGACAATGCTTCATGACCAGTAAATGGCAAATGAATCGTATGTAAGTTTGGTAATAGCTCTTTTATTTTTAGATAATGTTCACGGTCAGTCGAAAAATAAGGGTCATAAACAATGACATATTCACGCGCTGCATCGACATCTTGCGCCTGGATTTGCATGTCTTTATTTGCCACAGCATCGAAAAACTCGGCATAGCGTCGATCTTCAACCTGCTCAGGATCAATTGAATATTGAGGCACAAATGCAATCACACGATTCATATTCAATAAATTAGAATATTTGATTGCTGCATAGCCGCCCATTGAACCGCCATAACCCACAATATTTTTAAAGCCTTCTAGAATAGGCGAAATCGCTTTTGCCAGCTCAATCATGCTCGCTTGAGGAAACCATGATTTTTGTTTTGGCATTACCCCAATAATATTATATTGGTATTTAATTAGGGACTTTTCAGCATTGATAGATAAGCCACTCGCTCGGGTAATCAAATCGCCAAAAGAGAGAACCAATGTATTAGAATCGCCTGGTAAAAAAATGGCTCTAATGTGTTCGTCTTCAAAAATAATTTGCTTATCCATGCTCACACCGAAAGAAAATTTACTCCCACATACAACGTCAAAAATGAAACAAAATAGGTGTTTTGCCAATTTATGATTGCGGAGTATCTTATTTTATAGATGCCAGTCAGATTAAAAAGCGCAAAATATGACACAATCCTTACATCCTGCCGCTCAAAAAGGCTTCAGCTCAGCTGCTGAACTTTATCAGCAAGTTAGACCTAATTATCCCGCAGAAATAGTAAGTTGGCTGCAAAATTGCCTACAAATACAGGAAAACTCTACTGTTATCGATCTTGGATCGGGTACTGGCAAATTCTTACCCTACTTAAAACAAACACATGCAGATGTTATTGCAGTTGAGCCAATTGGCGAGATGTTACAGCAGCTTCAACAAGTTTATCCTGATATCAAAACATTACAGGCTTTTAGCCATTCAATTCCTGTAGCAGACCATGAAATTGATGCCATTATTTGTGCGCAATCTTTCCACTGGTTTGACAACCTTGATACCCTAACAGAAATGTATAGAGTATTAAAACCACAAGGACATTTAGGACTCGTTTGGAATCAACGTGACGAGCGTACGGATTGGGTGAAAGCCTTAGCTGATTTTCTACTTCCACTTGAAGGAGACACGCCGCGTTACCATAGTGAAAAGTGGAAACGTGTGTTTGAACAACAAGATTTATTCGTATTTGATAGCCTACAAACATTTACACAGTCGCAATCCGGTCCTGTCGAACAAGTCGTGAGTAAACGTTTGCTCTCTACGAGTTTTATTGCTGCAATGACTGAAAAAGATCAGTTACAACTCAAAGCACAGTTTGAAAAAATTGTTTATGATTTTACGGGATTAGGTCCTCAAGATCAGATTGATTTTCCATATGTCACATATGCATATCACTTTCAGAAAAGTACGTTACCCGTTAAATAATTAGTGAATAGGTTTGGTTGAAAGTTATGAAGAAGAAAACACCTCAAGTTATATTAATGTCTTTGCTTTGCTCTAGCCTATTACTTACTGCTTGTAAAAAAGCGGATGAGCCTGCTAAGACGGAGCAACCGTCTGCCACCTCATCTACAGATCAGGTTTTAGAAAAACTAAATGAAAGACCGGTTAAGACGTTCCCTGCCACTGCTGATGATGCACACGATATTGCACTTTTAGAAGACTATGACCGCCGCTTTACAGAAATGAGCGACGAGATGGAAAATGAGTTAGCAAAAATGCATGAAGCGGGAACACTCACAACAGATTTTGAACAACAACGTACACTCGATAATGTGCGCTCTGCTCTAACCATGTTAAAAGATTTAGATTTAAAAACTGAGCAAGGTCGTTACATTCAGGGACTACTTTATCAATATTGGGAAAACCAAGAAAAACACTATAGCGATAAGCACGCGACTAAAGATGAACAGATCAATGATCTTGCCGACTATTTGCAAGCGCAAAATCAATTAAAATATTGGAAAGCATCACAACAGAAATAAGTATTACATTACTTATAAAAAAGCCTTCATATTTATGAAGGCTTTTTTCCAATTATATATTTTGCTTTTCAACCCAATGAATTGCCTGAACACGGAATAATTCACATGCACCATCACCCGTGTCGGTTGGCGTAAGTGAAGATTTCCAGACTAAGTTTTTGTCTTTAATCTCGACAAGATCCCCTTTTAGATAAACGAGATCACCACGTTTAACTTGTTTAATCTGTTGAGCAATTTCAGGGTTTGCAGGAATGATGTGCATGTTAGACACCATTTGCATTGCTTGCTCTGCGGGAACAGGTAATTTAGGAATTTTCCAGTTTAAATAACGGTCATATTGTTTCACTGAAATGTGACGTGCAATTTCAGGCTGTGCAAACAATCCCCAACTTACAGCATAGTCGATAGGAGAAAATTTAGCTTGTTCATCATTTTGATAAACCTTTGAACCCAAGATCCTGAAATTTCCTTGAAAAGGTTGTAACACAGAAATAGATTGATCTTTTTCTATCGGGTTCAAACCATTGGCAATATTATATTCACTTGAGGTCGATGCAAATGCTGCACTCATGCCAATAGCAGTCAGCAAGGCCATCATCAAACATTGTTTTTTCATCGCGTTACACCTCAAATATTGCTAGATCAAAGTGAATAGATCTTCAATTTATAGTAGCCTTAAGTGATGAAAAAAATATCGGAATTTAGTAACAATACAGATCAATTTCGTCTATTTTTGTGCTGAATTAAACAGCTTGTTAATCTTCAAAATCTATTCTCAAAGTTTCAAAACGAACCTTACCTTGTTGGACCGCTTGGGCAATCGCCTGTTGGCCTTTAGTGAGCCTTGCACCGCCACTTTTTACATCAAGTAGAATAATATTAATGTCTTCTGCTGTCCCATCACCATCACGGAAATCGGTATATCCATCGAAGATAATATAGTCCACCGGATCGCCCATAAATTTTGCATCGCTGGGTAGATACTGAAATTCAGGCAAAACTGGAGCAAATTGTTCTGCCATTTTTCCTTTCAACACAGCACGGCTTGTATTTACACTTCTCTTTTGTGCTTGAGTAAGAGCTTGTTGATGCTCTAATTCAAGTTCAGCAATATATTGCTCATATTCAGCCTTAATTCGTCCATTCCGAGTGTTTGATAAAATAAGAGTAGTGATAATGATGCCAATTCCAGCACCAATAAGCATGGCAAGCCATACAGACATAAATTTTCCTTAAAAAGCGCGAATTAAGATTACAGATCTAATCATATCTAAAATAACGAAACAGCTTAAACTTTTGTCAAAGCTGGTCATCTTCTTCACATAAAAAGATGCTAAGGTATAAAACATAAACAAATGTGCTGCTGAAAATAATTGGATTTATGAAAACGATACTTATTGCAAATCAAAAGGGCGGATGCGGAAAAACCATGACGGCCATTACGTTGGCAACAGCATTGGCACAAAAAGGATATAAAGTAGCATTAGCAGATTCGGACAATCAAAAATCGGCTTTACAGTGGTTAAAACAGCGCCCCGATGGTGTCGCAAAAATTCAAAGCCTCGACTGGCGTCACGAAAAATCAATTGGTGACGCGCCTAAAAATCTGGATTATTTAATTATTGATGCACCTGGTGCACTTTCAGGTGAACATGCTGAGCAACTGATTAGTGAAGCTCATGCCATTATTACTCCACTTCAGCCTTCATTTTTTGATATAGACAGTACTCGTCGCTTTTTAAAGCATTTACAAGATATTAAGCGTATTCGTAAAGGCAAAGTTCAGATTTTACTTCTTGCAAATCGCGTAAAACCAAACAGTGCCAGCTCAAAAGATATTCAACAATTTTTTGAAAAAATTGAACAGGAACCTGTTGCGTGGATTGCCGAACGCACTGCATATGGCAGCTTAGCAATGCAAGGCTTAAGCATTTTTGATAAGCCTCAAAAAAACTTTATTACGATTCAAAATCAATGGCAGCCTGTTCTAAACAAGTTAGTTGAAGATAAAGCTGAGTGGTTTTAAAGGACTTTTAGTCTCTAAAAAGAGATGTATAAGGTTCTTTACATTACGGCCTTAAAATTTGCCTCAGGTTATTTTTCAGTTAATATGACTTTATTCTATGTAGAAAATTAGAGAAATATTGTTCGTGCATCCATACGCTCCTAATTTACAGCGCGTTTTATTGTTTGGGCTGTTTTTTATTTTGATTTTTTTAGGATTTAATATCCTGAAATATTTTATTGTTCCTGTACTTTGGGCTGCCATCATTGCTTATATGACTTGGCCTATTTATTTAAGAATTCAACGTTTTTTTGGAGAAACCCGTAATACTTTAAATGCAACTCTAATGATTAGTCTGGTCATTTTGGTTGTTGGCGTCCCTTTTACATGCGCTATTTTTATTTTGCAGCATGAAGGCCGCAACTTATATTTTGACTTACAACGTCAAGTTTTTTCAGGTCATTTAAGTGTTCCTGATTTTATTCGTGATCTTCCTTTTGTTGGAAAAGAAATTTCTCGCACACTCAATGAGTTAAATAACGACCCTAATAGCACAATTCAAAATGTTGCAGCTTGGGTACAAAGCCATTTAAGTTATGGCCGCGTACTGCTCGGTGAAATTAGTAAAAATATTGTCAAACTTGGCTTTGCCGTATTTAGCCTATTTTTCTTCTACCGTGATGGTCAAATGATTTTATCTCAGGTGAGTAAAGCCTTAGAAATGGTTATAGGCCCTCGTATTCACCATTATCTCGATACGATTTCGGAAACGACTCGTGCTGTAGTCTATGGCGTGGGTTTAACTGCAATTGCTCAAGCTGTTTTAGCTGGATTAAGTTATTTTGTAGCAGGTGTCCCTAACCCAATGGTGCTTACCATTGCTACTTTCTTATTGGCTTTAATTCCATTTGGTACACCCATTTCCTATTTAGGTGTCGGTCTATGGTTGTTCTCTCAGGGACAAACTATGGAAGCAATTGGTGTAGTGGTTTGGGGTGTAGTGATTGTTAGTAGCTCAGATAATGTGATTCGACCACTTGTGATTTCTGGTGCTACAAAAATTCCATTCTTATTAATCATGTTTGGTGTGTTAGGTGGTATTGCTAGTTTTGGATTAGTAGGTTTATTTATTGGACCTGTAATTCTGGCTATTTTACTGGCAATTTGGCGTGAATGGTTACATGAAACCATTGAGCCTGAACCTATGCCTAAAACGACTATGATTTATGATTCTGAAAATGAATCTTCTAACGATAAAGAGTGATTTATTTATTTAATTTAAAAATGTTTCTAGATACAAATTAACTATTTAAATTAACTTGTAGGTTAAACCTGCGTTTGTTTGAATCAAACAATCATATATATTTATAAGGACATCCGATCATGCAGATGTTTAATAAAATTGGCGCAGTCTGTGCGCTTACAGCTTTTTTTACGGTTGGCTGTAGTTCAGTCACAAAAACTGTATCAGATACAGCTCAAGCATTAACGACAATGCATACGAAAAAAGTAGTCGATGTAAATGAAGTGACTGCCGCTGGTATTGGTAAAAAATTAGGTACGATTAGCTTTCAAGATAGCGACAAAGGTTTAATTATTACCCCTGCTCTAGCTGATTTACCAAGTGGTACACGCGGCTTCCATATTCATGAAAATGCCTCTTGTGAACCAGCTGTAAAAGATGGGAAACCGGGTGCTGCTTTAGCTGCTGGTAGTCACTACAACCCGAATCAAGCTCCTCATCACGGTACTCCAACAACTGGCCACTTAGGTGATTTACCTGCTTTAGTGGTCGATAATACTGGTGTTGCAACGACTGCTGTAATCGCACCTCGATTGAAACTTGCTGATCTTCAAGGTCGAGCTATCATGATTCATGCGGGTGGTGATAACTATTCAGACTCACCTCTTCCTCTCGGTGGTGGCGGAGCACGAATTGCATGTGGTGTGATTAAATAATTTATGTCTTTTTCAAATTGTGGGTATCTAAAAAGATATCCACAATTTTGTTAATTTATTGATCGTTACAACTCGATTTAAGCCTAATAAAATCTTAAAAAATGACTGACTTTTGTAGATAAAAAGAATAATATTTTTGAAGTAATAAAAATTTAAAGTTACATACTGCTTTCTCACGTATTCTCTAATTTAGAACAAAAGCCGTGAACTATCTGACCCAAATATTTAATAGTTTTAAGACGAACTCCATTTTAATTTATTGCCTGCAAATTTTGATTGTACTCACAGGCACAACTTTGGGTTTACTTTGGCTAGGCCATAACGAACTCATCGTTCCCGTGACATTAGGTGCGATTGCAGCAGCGTTAACCGACTTTGATGATCGCTTAAGTATTCGATTACGTAACTTGGTTTATGTCTGCCTCCTCTTTTTTACAGTCAGTAGTATTCTTGGCTTTTTAGCTCCCTACAAAATTTTCTTTATTTTATATCTTTCTCTTTCGAGTGCTTTTTTCATTTTATTAGGCGCTTTAGGGCAACGTTATGCCACAATTTCGTTTGGCACTATTTTGCTTTCCATTTATAGCATGTTCGGTTTAGGAGAATATGCGCACTGGTACCAACAACCTACCTACTTTGTTTATGGTGCTTTGTGGTACGGCTTTACATCTATTTTGTTTTTTATTATTAAGCCGACACTTCCCTTACAAGATAAGCTCTCACAAATTTTTAAAGAAATTTCTGTTCTACTACAAGCAAAAGCACGTTTGTTTGATCCCGACAATAAAGAAAACGTAGAACAACTCTTATATGAATTATCTCTACAAAATACGCAAGTTGCTCAAAGTCTCAATCAAATACGCAGCTCCCTACTCACTCGACTCAAGGCTTCGCGCGTCAGTAATAAAAGTATTTATTGGCTAAACCTATATTTTTTTGCGCGGGACATTCACGAACAAGCAACCTCTAATTATTTACATTACGAACATATTCAACAGAACTTCAGTCGTAGTGATCTTATTTTCCGTTTCCAGAAAAATCTACGCCTACAAGCGCAAGCGTGCCAAGATCTAGCTCAGTGTATTTTGCATAATCGACCATCTCAGCCTTCGCAAGAAAGCCGGACGGTATTAAACCATTTGGAAAGTTCTTTAAAGGACTGGATACAGCAGCATCCACAAAACTTTGAAGTTAAAAACTTAAGACTTATTTTTGATAATTTAAAGGGAATGCATGAACAGTTTGAACAACTACAATATGCACAGCCTTTCCCTGAAAATAATACCCAAACAAGACAAGAGCACTTAAATTTACTTGATGATGATATTCAAGGGTTTTCAGATCTGATCCTAAAACTCAGGCAACAGCTTACACCACAGTCAGCCTTATTTAGGCATGCCATACGAATTGCAGTCGTTTTCGCCGCAGGTTATGCCATTTCATTATTACCATTTGCTCAGCATGGCTATTGGATTTTACTGACTAGTTTATTTGTCTGTCAGATCACTTATTTTGCGACTAAAAGCCGTCTTAAACTAAGAACCATTGGCACCTTACTCGGTGTTTTATTAGGAATACCTATTCTATATTTTGTACCGAGTATTGAAGGTCAGCTCATCATTACAATTATTTGCGGAGTCTGCTTTTTCTACTTGCGGCAAAAGAAATACGCATTGGCGACGCTTATGGCCACCCTCATGGTGCTATTAATTTTTAACTTAAAAGGTGCAGGCTACAGCATTATTTTGCCTCGTCTGATAGATACGCTATTAGGCTGTTTTATTGCATGGCTTGCCATAAACTTTATTTGGCCTGATTGGAACTTCCGCAATATTCCTAAAAATATTAAGAAAAGTAGCAAAGCGACCTTAGATTATTTCAATGTGATTGTTGAGCAATATCAATATGGCAAAAATCAGGATATAAAATACCGTCGAATTCGTCGTGCTGCCCATAATGCTCAAATCGAGCTATCTAACATGATCTCGAGTTTAAGTGCTGAACCGAATCCAAATCCTCAACTCATTCATTACGCTTTTCGCTATTTGGTTTATAGCCACAGCCAGCTGAGCTATGTGGCAGCGTTAGGTAGCCAACGGCAGAAAATTGATGAAGAGCAGGTTTTACAATTATTACTACGCTGCCAAGAAATTTTGAGCCAGAGCGTACTTGGGCAAACCCTACCCGACCACACGCTCATTTCTCAAATATTACAAGAAATTCAGGACTTAACAGCTCAAGAACAGCTATCTGAGAAATACACCTTAGTCTTGAAACAAATCAGTTTATTATTAGAAACATTACCAGAATTGCTGATGCTTAAAGACAAGCTGTTAGAGCAAGAAATTACCTAATATAAAAAATACCGGAATATAAATTCCGGTATTTTTTTAGTTGTTGCCTTGTTGTTGTCGCTCTTGCATTTCCTGCTTTAAAGCACTTCTTGGTTGAGTAAACCAAAGAGCAATAAAAGCAAATGCAGATAATACAAAGGCCCATAAATGAAATTGTGTATAGAGGTAACGTACCAGTTCAATCATTGCAAAAAAGCTCATCATCAATAGCATCGAAACAGCCGCTGCAACGGTTCCTTTTGATACTTCAGATGACATGAGTGCAAAGCGATATAAGACTGAAAAGCTAATTCCCTCACCAAAACAGATAAGCGTCATGCCTGTAAGCAAACAAGGAATTAAATAGGTTTGCCACACCACACCTAATATTAAAATGAGTGTTCCAATCAGCATAATCGGCAAGCCAATTAGAATAGTTTTACCTAAAGCTAGACGGTCAATAATTTTAATTAAGACAATGTTACCTACAATAAGACCAACAAATACTGGAAATTGAGCCAAGCCATATTGCACACTAGTGAGCTTTAACTCATCTACCAAAATGATTGGAGATAAAGCAATCCAAAGCATTAAAGGCATGCCCACCAACGGTAAGGCAAGACTTAAGCCTAAAAAACGGCGGTTAGTAAACACCTTTTTAAAATCATCAAAAAGATAACTAAAAGGTTGTCGAGTTACACTGGCTTGCTGACTTGGCATCTGTTTTTTCAAACCGACCCAACTGAGTAATGCCAATACAGCAATGGCGACAAATCCCCAATGCCAAGACACATAATCAATTAAAAAGGCTCCAAGTACAGGCCCCAACAATGGTGCAAGCAACGAGATATTTGCCATGAGCGCCATAACTTTAATTGCATCACGCTCGGCAAAACTCTCTTGAATAGCGGCATAACCAACTGCGGAGATTACAGTTAAGCCAATTCCCTGCAAAAATCTTAATGCTAGAAACTGTTCTATTTGCCGTGTTAGTAAAATTAAGAAGCAGCATAGAGCAAAAAACAAAACCCCTGCTAGCAGTACTTTTTTACGTCCGAGACGATCTGACAATGGTCCAAGTAACCACGCAACTGTAGCACCACCTAATAAATAAAATGACATTGAAGATGGTGCCCAAGTTGCACTTACACCAAAATCTTCAGTAATTGCCAACATTGCTGGCTGAATAAGGTCATTGCCAATATAAACCGCAAATTCAAATAGCACTAAGGCCAAAGGAAACATCAACGTTGTACGGTTCAACGTTGTCGTTTGAATATTTTTCATGAGTTGTACACTTCAAAATAGCGGCCAAAATGTCTCAGCAACTACATATTGAAATAAATAATGTAGTCATGACGATGACAGTATGGTCTATCAATCTTTAGTTAAGTTTTTATATGCCGTGAGAGTGCATGTTTAGAATGTGAAACACCGTATTCACAAGGTGTCTAAAACGAGAAAAAATGTATGACGTGAGATTCGGTAATTTTTACCATTTGGCTTAATTGCCGAGCGCAACAATAGCACTTTTTAAATTGATCAGCAATCATGCAATTTCAAGAAGCTTAAATTTCAGTTTTTTGTACTCAAAGACTCACAAATTCTTGTTGTGCACAAACTCAAAGTTATCCACATATTCGATAAAAAATTAAGTACTAAGGACAAGGATTAACTTGAAAGTCTGGCGCATCTTGTCCTTGTGTACATTGATAGCTTTGCTTTTTATTTACAATTTTCCAGACTTGCTGGTCTCGCTTTAATAAATATTCTGTACGGACTTTTGTTATCGCATCTTCGCTCGGATCTGTCTGTAAAATAGTGACTTGAGCATTAGAGGGATCATCGGCAGCATTCATTTGCTGTGAAATATCCAAATTGTTTGCATCATTTAAAAGATCGGGCTGATCAAGCAATACCGCTTGTATCGGGCTATCAGCAAGTTGAGCAGAAGAATTTTTCGCTGGAGTACACGCCGTTAGCGTTACAAGGCTAAAAGCAATCAGCAAACTCATTTTTCTCATACGTGATCTCTTAGATTTACTCAAATTTAATGCTAAAGACTACAAATAATTTTTTCCGTTCTACTTTGTAAAGTGTTCATCTTTAATGTGGAAAATAAAATGATGCATCAAATCAATATTAGTGACTTTTAATCAATAATATTTTTCCTATTCATGCATTTTTCAACAAGAGTAAATTCCGTAAAGTACACATCAAATTTAGGAATTTAATTAGAGTAACTCTCATGAGCAATATTTTAGTGATTAATGGCGCCAAACAATTTGCCCATTCAAATGGTGAATTAAATGACACGCTCACGACATTGGCAACCGACCATCTCACTGAACTAGGCCATGAAGTTCAAATGACTCGTGCAGATAGCGACTACAATGCAGAAGCTGAAGTAGAAAAATTCTTATGGGCAGATGTTGTTATTTATCAAATGCCAGGTTGGTGGATGGGTGCACCATGGACAGTTAAAAAATATATTGATGATGTATTTACTGTAGGTCATGGTTCACTTTACGCAAATGATGGTCGTAGCCGTTCTGATACATCAAAAAAATATGGTTCAGGTGGTTTAATTCATGACAAAAAATATATGCTGTCACTCACTTGGAATGCGCCAATGGAAGCATTTGACGATGCAGATCAGTTCTTCCACGGTGTAGGCGTAGATGGTGTTTATTTACCATTTCATAAAGCTAATCAGTTCTTAGGCATGAGCACCTTACCGACTTTTATTGTAAACGACGTGATTAAAATGCCTGACGTTGATAGTTATGTTAAAGAATATAAAGCACACTTAAATAGTGTATTTGCAGCAGCTTAATAAGGAGAAATCCATGCTAACCATTATTGCAGAAATTCGCACCAAATCAGCTGGGCAGCATCGTCAAAACGTGTTGGATGCTTTTCAAAAAATTATTCCAACTGTTTTAGCCGAAGATGGTTGTCATGGTTATGAACCTTTAATTGATCACAAATCAAATGCGAGCTTCCAAACCCACGAGCCTGACACAATTGTGATGTTAGAAAAATGGGAAAGTGTTGCTCATCTTGAAGCACATTTGACTACACCTCATATGCAAGCACATCATGAAGCAGTTAAAGATGATGTCATTGATGTCAAAATTAAAATTTTAGAAAGCGGCGTATAATTTAGCCCATAAAAAAAGACGATATATTTATCGTCTTTTTTTGTTTTTAAGAGCAAAGCTGTGTTTGGAAACCTCTAGAGCCTTTCCCTCTCGCACACTGATAGCTTTTTTGCTTATTCTGCAAATGCCACTTTTCATCCACTAATTTAAATGCATATTCTGTTCGAATAGCAGAAACGGAGTCATCCATTAAACCGGTTTGAATGACAACAATACGGGAAACCGTTGGAGATTCTACTCTATTAAACACTTGCTGAACTGAGGTGTTATTGTGCTCTTTTACAATCTCAGGTTGAGCTTTAAGTACTTGTTGCATTGGGGTTTCGGAACCCACAAAAGGAATTAATTTACTGGTCGTCGCACACCCAGTGAAAAGTCCAGCACAGAGCGCTGAAATTAAAAATAAACGTTGCATTTTTATCACCAAAAACAAAAGGCATAGCTTTATGATGCTATGCCTTTGTCGGTTACTCTGTAGAAACTATGTAGTCCTACAAAATAGATCTAATTTAAAGATCAAATAATTTACCTGGGTTCATCAAACCATTCGGATCAAATACTTTCTTCAAAGCTTTCATATATTCAATTTCTTCAGGCGAACGTGAATATTCCAAATATGGTTTTTTCGTCATACCTACACCATGCTCGGCAGAGATTGAACCATCGTATTTTTTAACGGTATCGAACACATATTTATTCACAACCTGACACTTCGCAAAGAACTCATCTTTGGTTAAGTTTTCAGGTTTTAAAATATTTAAGTGCAAGTTACCATCACCGATATGACCGAACCAGCAAATTTCAAAATCAGGATAGTTCTCTTGAACAATTGCATCAATCTCACGAATAAACGCAGGTACATGAGTAATTAATACTGAAATATCATTTTTGTATGGAATAAACGGCGCGATTGATTCAGAGATATCTTCACGTAAACGCCATAAACTTTCTACTTGGTCAAGACTCTGGCTCATTACACCATCAAGTACCCAACCCTGCTCCATACAATGCTCGAAGATTTCCATTGCTTTATCGAGAATTGGCTCATATGGCGCTTCAAACTCAAGCAATACATAGAATGGACATTCAGTCTCAAATGGACGTTGTACATGCCCGTGGTCTAAAACTTTTTGCATTGCAAGTTCACCAAAGAACTCAAATGCAGTCAAATCGATATCTTTTTGGAATGCATGTAATACAGGCATTACTGCGTCAAAATCAGGAACACCTAAAACTAAAACTTGTAAGTTTTGTGGTTGGCGCTCAAGTTTAATTTCCGCTTCAGTGACTAAACCTAATGTACCTTCACCACCAATAAACAAATGCTGTAATGCATAACCAGTTGCATTTTTAACCATGCCTTTGTTTAAACGTAAAATATCGCCTTTACCAGTGACAACAGTTAAACCAAGCACCCAATTACGTGTCATGCCGTATTTAATAACTTTAATACCACCAGCATTGGTACCGATATTACCGCCAATCTGACTAGAACCCGCTGACGCGAAATCAACCGGATAATACATACCTTGCTCTTCAGCATAGTTTTGCAATTGTTCAGTCACTACACCAGCTTGCACTCGTACCATACGATCTGCTGGGAAGAACTCAAGAATCTGGTTCATTTTGTCCATGCTAATGACAATTTCACCATTGGTTGCTACAGCACCAGCAGAGAGACCAGTACGACCGCCTGACGGTGTAATCGCAATATTAAACTGGTTCGCAAGCTTTACAACTGCCTGAACTTGTTCAGTGGTCGATGGAAAAACGATGACCGATGGGTTCGGATTAAAATGCTTGGTATGATCTTTACCCCAGTTTTCGAGACTATCAGCATCGGTTTTAATACGGTTTTCACCGACGATTGCTGTTAATTGGGTGAGTAACTCAGGTGTTAAAGCGACTGGAGCATTCATCGTTTGCAGACCTAGCAAGAAGTAAACTATGGTGGGAATATGACTTCATATTTTCAGGGTTCTCACCTGAGCAAAGCCATAATGTTCAAGGAACTCCTATATTCTACATGCAACAGCTCAAGCGATAAAGTTCAGAATAGAGATACTGTCACTACAAAACATGTTTAACGTAAATAAATGCTTTTCTATGGGACTTCCAGAGAAAAATCTCATACCAAACCTATTCTAAATTAATCACAAGCCATAAATAGAAGTGATTAGACATAGATAAAATTGCCATAAGACGATGGCGCAAACGAAATATCTATAGTACCGACCATTATGTTATGATAGCGCCACCAAATTTGGCCTTTGTAGCGGAGCCGTAATGAGCCAACATCTTTCACTACCTAAAGATAAAATCCGTTTCCTTTTGTTAGAAGGCGTTCACCAAAACGCAGTCGATACTCTAAACGCTGCGGGTTACACCAATATTGACTATCGCAAAACTGCTCTTGAAGGCGAAGCGCTAAAAGAAGCTGTTAAAGATGCTCACTTTATTGGTATTCGTTCGCGTACCCAATTGACTGAAGAAGTTTTCGAAGCTGCAAATAAATTGATCGCAGTGGGTTGTTTCTGTATCGGAACAAACCAAGTTGATCTTAAAGCAGCTATGGCACGTGGTATTCCTGTATTCAACGCACCGTATTCAAATACGCGTTCGGTTGCAGAGCTTGTACTTGCTGAAACAATTCTTCTTCTTCGCCGTGTTCCTGAAAAATCGGCGGCTTGTCATCGTGGTGGTTGGGACAAGTCTGCTGTCGGTTCTTTCGAAACTCGTGGCAAAACTTTAGGTATTGTAGGTTACGGTTCCATCGGTTCTCAGCTTTCTGTTCTTGCTGAAAGCTTAGGTATGCATGTGATTTATTACGATGCAGTAACTAAATTACCAATGGGTAATGCTCGCCAAGTTGGTTCGTTAGACGAACTTTTAGCGACTGCTGATGTAGTTACATTACATGTGCCTGATGTTCCATCTACACGCAACTTCTTCACTAAAGCACAATTTGCAAAAATGAAAGAAGGCGCAATCTTCCTAAATGCTGCACGTGGTACATGTGTAGTGATTGAAGATTTAGCAGATGCAATCAAATCTGGTCATATTGCTGGTGCAGCGGTTGACGTATTCCCTAAAGAACCAAAAGCAAATGGCGAAGAGTTTGTTTCTCCACTTCGTGGCTTAGACAATGTGATTTTGACTCCTCACGTTGGTGGTTCAACCATGGAAGCGCAAGCAAACATCGGTTTAGAAGTTGCAGAGAAATTTGTTGCTTACTCTGACAAAGGTATGACGCTTTCTGCGGTAAACTTCCCAGAAATCGCATTACCATTGACTGCTGGCCAACACCGTTTATTGCACATCCACAAAAACGTACCGGGCGTATTGTCTAAAATCAACAACTTGTTTGCTGAGCAAGGCATCAACATTTCTGGTCAATCACTCATGACTAAAGGTGACATCGGTTACCTCGTAATGGACGTTGACGCTTCTGCTTCTCACGAAGCTTTAGATATGTTGCATGAGGTTGAAGGTACAATTCGCGTGCGCGTATTGTTCTAATACGAACTGTAAATTTAAAAGCCACAGCATTGTCTGTGGCTTTTTTATGGACATTTACATTATCATGTGAAAAGTATACCAATCGATCAAATAATAAAATGTCAAGTTCGAACCAGAAATCTCAGCTACATGCGTTGGGTTTTCTCATTCTCGCTATGCTGAGCGTACAAAGCAGTGCATCTTTAGCTAAATTTCTGTTCCAGAGCTTTCCTACTCTTACCGTTTCAGCAATGCGCTTATGCTTAGGTGCAATTATTCTTGCCTTTATTTTTAGAATTTGGCGAATTAATTTTACTCAGGTCCGTTGGAAAGCTATTTTAGCGTATGGCTTTGCTCTTGCAGGAATGAACGCACTTTTTTACCTGTCAATTGAACGGTTACCCATTGGTATTGCAGTTGCCTTTGAATTTATTGGTCCCTTAAGTGTGGCCTTATATCATGCACGCCAAAAATATGATTTTGTCTGGGTCAGTTTAGCGATTGTTGGCCTCATATTACTTTTCCCTTTCAATCAGGCTCATAGTCTGGATTGGATCGGAGTATTATTTGCGGTTAGTGCTGGCGCATGTTGGGCACTTTATATTATTGCTGGACAGAAACCATCAGGTATATCTGGCAATCACACTGTGTGTTTAGGAATGAGTGTGGGTGCATGCATCTTATTACCTATTACTTTTTTCTCAAGTTCAATAGGGCAAGTTATAGAGCTCCCCTCTCTTTTTTATTTTATTGGTTTGGCAATTTTAGCCAGCGCATTACCCTTTTCTTTAGAAATGCTAGCCCTACGTAATTTAACGCCCTTAAGTTTCGGAACATTGATGAGCCTAGAGCCCGCAGTTGCTGCACTTTCTGGTTTTATCTTTTTAGGTGAGTATTTGTTATGGAATCAATGGTTGGCACTTGCAACAATTATTGCAGCTTCGATCGGTTGTACCATAACTACCCAAAAAGCACGTCAGGAACGGGAAAAACTGTAAGTTAAATCGCCTAAAACCACGAGTTAAAACAGGGCATTCGCTATAATTAACCTTTATTAGTTTTAAATAATATTAGATGAGGCCCTAGGGTATTTCCATGCAGAATCTTCCCATTATTGCTGTGCTATATATGATTCTATCGATGGTCTCATATCAAATCAGTGCTTCATTTGCTAAACAGCTCATTGCTATATTAGACCCTCTTACCGTTACAGTTTTAAGGCTGAGTTTTGCAACGGTTATTGTCGCGATCATGTTCCGCTCATGGAAAATCTGGTCACGCTTACCCTATTTAAAATGGCGTGATTTATTGATGTACTGCGCGTCTTTGGGTCTCATGAATATTTTATTCTATACGTCGCTTGGAAAATTACCTCAAGGAATTGCCGTGGGCTTAGAGTTTATTGGTCCTTTAGGACTAGCTCTACTTTCCATTAAACAAAAGAGTGACTATATTTGGGTGGCATTTGCGATGTTAGGTATTGCATTGATGGTGCCTTGGCAAGACCCAACGCAACATCACTTTTCCTATGTCGGTGCTGCCTGCGCGCTAGGTGCTGGATTTTGCTGGGCCTTCTATATTTATTTTGGTCAGAAAGTTGTGACCCAAAATATAGGAATGCATGCTTTAACCATTGGAATTGGATTATCTGCTCTAACCCTACTACCGATTAGCATCTGGCATAATGCTCCTGCATTACTTGAAACACAGTATTGGGGGAAAGCATTACTTATTGCTATTTTAGCGACGGCTATTCCATATGCACTTGATTTAATGGCACTCAAACAACTTACTAAATTAACTTACGGCACCCTAACGAGTTTAGCACCAGCATTAGCAGCATTAACGGGTTTCTTATTACTTCACGAGGAAATCAGCATGCTGCAATGGGTGGCTTTAGGTTGTGTAATGTTGGCATCAATTGGCGTTACTTTAAGAAGTACTAAAAAAGTAGCATAGTTAAATACTATTGCTGCTTTTTATACTTTTTATATTCCTTTAAATACTTATTACCGAGTGTTTCTTTTTCACTATCTTTAAGAATTTTTCCTGCCTGTTGAAAAAATTTATGCTCTTCTTCTTTTAAATGATGATGAACTTTTTCACTCAACTGTCTGGCAGTTGCCAACCAACTTGGGCTACTCATATCAGTTTTTTCGAGCTGCTCAACCAACTCATCCATTTCGTGATGCTCAGATAAAGCATGTCTCGTAATATCTAAACCGACATCATCAAACATTAAAGGAATATAGAGATAACGGTCTTCAGCAACTGAATGGGCATAAAGTTCATTTTTTAATGCATCAAATAGTTCTTTTCTTTCTTCAGTTAAACCATGTGTCTGAATAAGTTGTTCAGAAAGGTTACGTTGATTTTCATGGCTTTCTCTTAATGCTTCGAAAATATTCATTCTCTTCCTCATTTTTAGCTAAAAAATCTTTTTTATTTCAAGGTTTATCATACGTTGAAATTTATAATGTTTAAGTAGCTTAAAATGAGACTATTTTTTACACAGTTTTCTTTCTAGTAAACTTCTGTAATGATTTTTATATTTCTAATTTTAAATGATACATAAAAGTATGAACTGCATTTTAGAGACAGCTCATACTTTTAATCTTATTTAACCCGTAACAAACATTTGATAGCCCAAACGGCAAATCAGAATACTCACCAAAATTAAGAAGATAATACGAACAAATCCACTACCGTATTTAAGCGCGGTACGTACCCCAACAACAGAACCAAGCACGTTTGCAACAGCCATCATTAAACCGATATGCAAAATAGCGTGACCTGTCGGAATGAGGAAACTCAAAGCAGCTAAGTTCGTCATAAAGTTACCGATTTTTGACAAAGCTGAAGCATGCAAGAAATCAACTTGTAAAAAACGGATAAAGAAGAAAATAAAGAAACTACCTGTACCCGGCCCAAAAATACCGTCATAAAAACCAATCGCTAAACTACCTATAGCGGCTAAAATCAGCATTTTATTGGTAATTTTTTGCTCAGTGTGAACCTGTCCGAAGTTCTTTTTAACTAGCGTATAAACGGCAATCACAATCAACATCACGAACACGAAAGGACGCAATACCGATTGAGGAATAAGCGATAGACAAGCTGCCCCAGCAAAAGAGCTAATCAGAGCACAAATGGCAATAACGGCTAAAAGCTTCCATTGCAATTTTACTTTTTTAGCAAATGTATAAGCAGCCGATGCAGTACCAAAAATGGATGAGACTTTATTGGTACCAATCACCGTAGCAGTCGACATGTTAGGAAAAGTGCTCATGATCCCGGGAATCTGGATGAGTCCACCGCCACCTACAGCAGCATCAATTGCTCCCGCAGTAAACGCAAAAAAGATCAAACTAAGGATAACATCCCATTCCATGCCCATGCTCTATACTCTACATCTACTACAAATTTAAGATACGCTTAGGTACCAACCGTTTTTTATCGGTAATCTCAGCTAAGCCTAAACAGCGCTCACCCGAAAAAACCAAAACTTCTGCTTCTGCAGAATGCTCAATATTGCTTTCTAAACCGTTGCAAAAATATTTTTCACGCCCTTCAGGCACCTGAATTTTCAGGAAATGCTCAACCGGAGCATAAACTGGAAGTAACAATGCTTCTCTTTGCTCTTCAGTTAAGCTTTCCAGATATTCAATGGTATAACTCGGAATAAGTTCAAAATGTCCTGTTTGAGTCCGATTTAGCATCGTTAAATGCCCACCACAACCCAGTGCTTCACCAATATCTTCACCGAGTACACGAATGTACGTTCCTTTAGAACAAGTGACATCCAGAGTGATACTATTTTCGGTAAATTCAATGAGCTCTAAAGCATAAATTGTGACTGGGCGTGCTTCACGCTCAATTTCAATACCTTTTCGGGCAAGCTCATATAATGGTCTGCCTTCTTTTTTCAAAGCCGAATACATCGGCGGAACTTGTTGAATATCACCTCTAAATTTTTCTAAGGTTTGTTCAATAAGCTCTTGGTTGAGAACAGGAACGGAGCGTTCTTGTAGAATCTCCCCTTCCACATCACCTGTCGTCGTGGTTTGCCCCAAGCGAACAGTAGTTTGGTAGCGCTTTGTTGAGTCCAGCAAATAATGTGAGAACTTGGTAGCCTCTCCCAAACAAATCGGGAGTAAACCTGTCGCCAATGGGTCTAAAGCTCCAGTATGACCTGCTTTTTGGGCGCGATATAACCAACGCACTTTTTGCAAAGCCGCATTTGAGCTGAGCCCTAATGGTTTATTTAATAGAAATACACCACTGATATGGCGACGAGAAATTTTTTGATTTTTTGTCGTCATTTTTACTGGAACACAAAGCTAGAAAAAAGTGCCGACATGTTAGCAAATTCGACAAGATATTTTCACAATATTTAGGTGCCTTTTCACTTATTTTATGGCACATTAATGATCGAGTAAAAAAACAACAAATTAAAAC
Source organism: Acinetobacter sp. NIPH 542 (assembly GCF_000369825.1). Lineage (NCBI taxonomy): Bacteria > Pseudomonadati > Pseudomonadota > Gammaproteobacteria > Moraxellales > Moraxellaceae > Acinetobacter > Acinetobacter sp. NIPH 542. The sequence continues at coordinate 337,226 of NZ_KB850204.1, read as the reverse complement.
TTAAGGAAGATATCTTTATGCACGGAATGCAGAAGAAGGTATTGTGGTGTGTGCTCGGATTTTTTATTTTGAGCCTCATTGCATGTGTCTATTGGTTAAGTCCTGACTCAAAAAACACATCAGCCCAAGTCAGTGAAAATACAGCTCAAAACTTAGCATCAGCTCCACCCACAGATCATTCATTGCTAAATGAAGATGCGTACCATAGTAAAAGTCAGCAAGACACTGAAGTTAACTGCCAGTTAAAAATTGATAGTTCCCAGCATTTAGTTGTTAACAGTCAAACGCGCGACTGCTTTGAATATTTTATTACTCAATATGGCGAAAACGATTTAGAACAAATCAAAAATCACTTTGGGAAATTTATTCAAGGACAATATTTAGAACCAGCACGCTCACAAATTATGGATTTATGGGCCCGCTATTTAAAATATCGTGAACAGCTTGCTCAAATCCAAACACCTTCAGCAAAACAACAAGATAAAAATTATTTTCAAAAGATCTTTAATTCAATTCAAGATATAAGAAAACGTTTCTTTTCGACTTCTGAAATTGAAGGCCTTTTCTCGAGCGAAGATATCTATCAGAACTATACGCTAGATCGAATGCAGATACTTGAAGACTCCTCTCTAAGCGAAATTGAAAAAGCACGAAAACTTAAAGAACGTTTTGAAGAACTTCCAGAAGACTGGCAGCAAAACCTGCAAGAACTTTCTAAACTTGATGATTTACATACCCTGACCAAACAAATTAAAGCTCGTAAGGGTTCAGCAGAAGAACTTCGACAGATGCGTATAGCACTTGTTGGAGCCGAGGCGACTCAACGATTAGAAACTTTAGATACAGAGCGGAATGCTTGGCAACAAAGGGTCACAAGCTATCTCGATGGTCGAGATGAAATTATTAAAAGTAACATGAGTGATAGCGCCAAAAATCAAGCTATTCAACAGTTACGCCAACAACAATTCAATTCATCACAAGAACAACTAAGACTTCGAACTTTTGAAACGGTCCATGATCAGGGAGGTGAGCTGCCATTTAATTACTAAGCCTTCCCTTTTTTGGGAATTGGCTAAACATTCACTAGCAGTAAGAAGCTGCTTTTCATACAAAATAAAAATAGTGAGTAAAAAATGAAAAGGAAGTTAATGTTTTTCTGCGCTGCAATGCTCTCAGGACTGAGTATTTCAGCGGCCCATGCAACAAATGCTGAACAAGTTAAAAGCTCGTTCGTTTATTCATCTTACGCGCAAACAAAATATCCAATGGTTTTTAATCATGGTATGGCGGGTTTTAACAGAATCGGAACAGATACGCTTGGTCTCGATTACTGGTACCAAATTCTTCCTGATCTTGCCCGTAATGGAGGAAATGTCTGGGCTACAAGGGTCTCACCATTTAACTCAACAGAAGTGCGTGGAGAACAACTTGCCCAGCAAGTAGAAGAGATTATTGCCATTACTGGTAAACCTAAAGTCAACTTAATCGGTCATAGCCATGGGGGTCCAACAATTCGCTATGTGGCCGGTATCATGCCAGAAAAAGTTGCCTCACTTACCACGATTGGTGCGCCTCATAAGGGATCACCAATGGCAGATGTCATTCTGAACGTTGAGGGTACTCCTCTGTCTGGACTGGCAACGTTAGTAAATTGGTTTTCAGCAGCGATTACTTGGGCAGGAGGTCTAGATCCGACTAGCTATCCGCATGACTCTTTAGCAGGCGCCCATAGCTTATCAACTAAAGGTTCAGCTCAGTTTAATACTCAATTCCCTATGGGTGTACCCATCACTTCTTGTGGTGAGGGAGCATATCAAGAGAAAGGCATTTATATGTATTCTTTCTCTGGAAATAAAGCCTTAACCAATCCATTAGATCCATTTGATATTGCTCTTACAGGTAGTAGCCTAGTGGTCGATCCATTTGGTGATAATGATGGACTTGTTTCTCGATGCAGTGCCAAATTTGGTAAAACAATTCGTGATGATTACAACTGGAATCATTTAGATGAAGTGAACCAAGTACTTGGAATACGTTCTATCTTTGCATCAGATCCGGTCTCGGTTTACCGTCAACATGCAAACCGTTTGAAACTTCAAGGACTGTAATTTTTTAAAACAAAAAATGCGCCAAAAGGCGCATTTTTTTACTCGCGATAAGCTTACGCTTTACGAGCTGGTAATTTTTCACGAATACGTGCAGCTTTACCAGACAAGTCACGGAGGTAGTAAAGTTTAGCACGACGAACGTCACCACGACGTTTCACTTCGATTTTAGCAACAACTGGTGAGTGAGTTTGGAATACACGCTCAACACCAACACCGCTAGAAATTTTACGTACTGTGAACGCAGAGTTCAAACCACGGTTTTTCTTAGCGATTACAACACCTTCAAATGCCTGAAGACGTTCACGCTCACCTTCTTTTACTTTAACTTGGACAATAACAGTGTCACCAGGAGCAAAAGCAGGGATATCAGATTTTAACTGTGCATTTTCAACAGCTTGAACTAAAGGATGTTTACCACTCATTGTGGGAATCTCCAATATGTGCGGAGTCAGAAGAGGTCTGAAATTCCGCTGGGGATAGAGGCTAAAGCGCATATCAACCCGTTTATCTTTCCCTTTACGACAAAATGTCTATAAAGAGCCTTAGAATATACATAAAACTATTCATTAAATAGAATCATGCTTTAACTCGAAGCATTGCTTCTCGTATTTTTGCAGAACTTCCGTTCCTGAGAATAATGGTTAAGAATTACCACCACTCTCTTGCGCATCTTTTAGCCATTTTTTCTGCTGCTTATTCAACTCAACTTTCTCGGTCAACTCTGGTCGACGTTCTAAAGTTCGTTGATAACGCTGCAAAAAACGCCATTTTTCGATATTGCCGTGATGTCCAGATTTTAAAACTTCCGGCACATCCAACCCCTCAAAATGGTCTGGCTTTGTATATTGTGGACAATCTAAAAGACCATCAACAAAAGAATCTTGTACTGCTGACTGTTCATCTGACATTACATTCGGCAAACGGCGAATAATACTGTCAAGTAACACCATAGCCGGCAGTTCACCACCTGATAAAACGTAATCACCAATTGACCATTCCTGATCAACATAATGCTGGATCAAACGCTCATCCACTCCCTCATAACGTCCACACAATACAATTAAGCCGTCGTAATCAACAAACTGCTGTACTGCCTGTTCATTTAAAGTTTTGCCTTGTGGAGACATGTACACCACAGGAACATGAACATGTCCTGCTTGTGAGGCAAGCTGTTTGGCATGTGCAATTGCTTTCGCCAAAGGCTCAGCCATCATCACCATCCCAGGGCCACCACCAAATGGACGTTCATCCACTCTTCTGTAGTTTCCCTCAGCAAAATCACGAGGATTAATACAAGTAACTTGTACGATATCTCGTTTTGCCGCACGTCCGCTGATGCCGTAGGCTGTAATCGCTTCAAACATTTCAGGAAAAAGCGTAATGACTGCAAAGAACATCACAGACTCCTCTATTTTCCTGCTGTATTAATCCTAAAAGGATTAATAATCTACGCCCCAATTGACGTAAATACGACCAGCTTCAAGATCAACACGTTGTACTACATCTTTATGCCAAGGAATCATGCGTTCTTCTGAATCAACGCTGTCTGGGGTAGCATGTACCACCATCACATCATTAGCTCCAGTTTCAAACAATTCATGAATTTTACCTAAGTTTACTTCCTGCTCTTCATCATCAAGACCTAACACGGTTAAGCCTTTTAAATCTGACCAGTAGTACTCATCTACATCTGCTTTTGGCAGTTGAGACTTAGCAATCCAGATATTAGCGCCAACCAAGTTTTCTGCTCCAGTGCGATCACTCACACCTTTCAAAGCAACAACTAGACCTTTGCCATGTGGTTTCCAACGTTTTACATCTATTGTTTGCCAACCGGCCTTGGTCTCAATGTACCAAGGCAGGTAGTCAAACATGTTGCTCATAGGTTCTGTATTTGAATACACCCAGAGCCACCCATTCAATCCATAAGCTGAACGTAACTGTCCAATCTGAATACGATCTTCGGGAACATTCTGTGTTGATGTCATGGGCTACCTACTACAAAAAATTATGCAGTAGCTTTTTTAGCTTGAGCAGCTAAAGAAGCAACACGTTCAGAAGGTTGAGCACCTTGAGAAACCCAGTGAGCAAAACGGTCTGCGTCTAAACGAAGTTTTTCTGCTTGACCTTGTGCAGTCGGGTTAAAGAAACCGATACGCTCGATGAAACGACCATCACGTGCATTGCGGCTGTCAGTCACAACGATTTGATAGAATGGACGTTTTTTTGCGCCGCCACGTGCTAAACGAATAACAACCATGATAAAAGCCTTATAATTCTTACGGATTATCCCTGCGCCGACCATCGGCAACACTTCAAACCCCTTTCATAGAGGGCGACATTCTACGTGATTTTCGCCCCGAAAGAAAGATTATTTTTTGAGTTATCCGCAGTTTTGAATTTAAAATTACTGTAGCCAATTTGATGTGGCAGATAGCGCACAATCAGTTGCACCTTTTGCCCAGAATTTTTGCCCTTGATCATTAAGACAAATGATCCCATCACCAGCTTGAGAACTAGTAGCAATAGGTGTAGCCGTTAACACCCAGCTTGAATCAGTTATGCTAGAAAAAGCTAAGTTATATAAAGCTTGGCCTTGTTGAGGGCTGACACTAGAACCATAAATCGAAGTAATCGTCGCATTCGACGGATAACGATTGTGAACTACTTTTTCTGATTCTAATGTTTGGGCAATATTCATCATTTCAGATTGAACAGCTGTACGATGTCCTTTGCGTAAATACTGCAAATACGAAGGTGTCGCTATAGCTGCTAAAATTGCAATTATCGCTACTACAATCATGATTTCTATTAAAGTAAAACCATTCTTCATTGCCAATTCTCACTATTTGTTTCACATACATTGCAAGTGACTGTCCCACCACAGTCATTATCAACAGCCGTAGCTGTTAAACTTTGGCAACGCAAACCTGAATTCTTTGCAATAAAGTTAATGTTTCTTGAATCTGTAGTTGTCGCTTTAATGACCCATGTCTGCCCATTTGCAGCACCATTCGTCAATAAATTTCCTGTCGTCGTATCATCACTAATTGCAATCGTATAACCACCCCGTGGCAACGTTACAGATGTGGTCGTAAATCCTCTATAGGTAAAGTTCTTGGATTTATGCCGTTCCAATTGTTCTGCCAATTTTAGAATTTCACCTTTGGCAGCAGAAGCCGTCGCTCTACGGCTATAACTTTGATATGAAGGAATAGCAATCGAAGCAAAAATAGCGACAATCACAATGACAACCATGAGCTCAATCAAGGTAAAACCCTGATTGAACCGTAAAATGTAGTACTTATTCATAAGTCATCCCTTAACGATAACGCTCATACCAACGCATAGGAACTAAATGACTCGTACATTGCCACTGTCCAGTTCCTTGCTCATTACCAGACAGCTTTAATTTCCCACAACTATTAGTCGCAGGTGGGTTATCCTCCGTTGGTACAAATGTTACGCTACGAATACCTGCACCTATGACGTTTGTATTACATTCAGAGGCCCCTGCTGGGCAGTTACTACCAGTTTGTGTTTTAAATCCATTGCCATTCTCTTTATTCTGATCAATTGATCCATCAGAATTAAGACAGGCGCCAAATGGTAGGCAGTAAGTCTGCTGGTCCGTTTCCCCCACTACTCGTGGTAAACATGGGTCTGCCGCTACAATACCTGTTCCCTGCGGGTCATAAACAGGCACAATTAAAGTCCCCGTAACGGCCATAGGCTCTTCAAAAGCTTTTAGTCCACCTTTAATACGGAAACTATTATTAGCTTTCTCTGTGCCATCGCTCATACTAGAAAGTGAGCGATACCAACCACCTTGCCCCGTCCCAGTGTTTGGGAAGAAAATTTGGGCTACTCGTGTTTCTCCAGATCTTAAAATTTGTGGATTTTTTCTAAGAGCTGATCGAGTAATATCTTTTGTTTCAAGTTGGCTATCAGTTAAAGACATCAAATTCTTTTTGATAAAGTCTTTATCAATAATTCCATAGACGTTGTTTACAGGTCTTCCGCTTAATGCCGAGCTAGGTGACATTCCCTCACGTCCCGTAAGTGGATAAACATCTAAGGGTGTACTGCGGTCACCTGAAGCAATACCTACAGTAATAAAAGTACGGATACCATAATCATGTATAGTGACTGTAGGCGGTTCATAAAACCGTGGTGCATTCCCATTCGTATAATCGTTCGAAGCATCATAATTTGAGTCATTCGTCGCTAAATTGGCTAATCGAACAACTCTAATACCAAAACTGCTATAAGTTGAATTTGTTTTTGTCTGGTTATTATTAAGATCGATACGGAAAATTTGCCCACCTAAATCGCCAAAATATAAATGGTCGACTAAACCATCAGCATCTCGATCTAAAGTACTAATGCGACTAACAATACTGTGCTTCATATTAGAGTTATCTATATTTGAGCCTGTATCACTAGTCCACCATAAGCGCTCCCCAGTTTTAGCATCAATAATATAAACAGCATTCCCTTTTGCTTTTCCATTCGTAAAGCAAGAGTTGCTCAAGGTAATATTCGGGTTTTCATAACATTGGTCATAGCCACCACCAACAATCATGACGCGTTTAATAACCCCGTTATAACGTATATTTGCAAGTACAGGTTTAGACCAACTCTGCCCCATACGACTATAATCAGTTTGATCTGCTCCTACTCTAAATAGAAGCTTAGGTGAAGCAGGATTTAGGACATTTAAGCCATAATAGCTGCTGCCCCCCATTCGCATGCCACCATAAATATTCATTTGCTTTGCAGTTACTTTTGATACTGCTGAGCTACCGCTTCCCGTTGTAGTAATACTATATGCAGGATCAGATACCCAAGCCCCATCCATACCGTGAGCAGGAGCTGTAGTATCACTTTGCCCAACAACTAAAGCTTTTGATGCAACTGGATCATTTAATATATCAGCAGGGACGAAAGCCATTTGTTCTACACCAGTTGAGGCATCCACAATATGCAGACCACCTTCCATCGTTCCATAGAGAATGGATTGTTCGCGCGCAGATGTTAAATTCCCATTTTCATCTAATGTTCCATTATAGGTAAGCTGTACTGGTAAAGAATGAATACTACCACCCATCGATAAATATGGTGCATTCGATGTAACTAATGACGAAGGTAAAGTCGTAGCGCTAATATCAGTTGAGTAACCTAGATAATTTAATATTTTTAATTTCAAGCTAATAGGGAAAGTTTTTAAAATATCTTGTCCAGTTGAGGCATCAAATTTTCCTAATACATAACTTGCTGTACTACTTGCGCTATCAAAAGGATTAGCTCCAGTAGCAGGAGCAGCAGGAATTCTTAGTAAATTAGTTCCAGAAGTCGATATTTTCGTTAAGCTACCATCCGCTGCAACAGCGGAAACATCAGTAAATAAGTTGCGGATTTTAGTTTGTACTGCGTAATAATATTTTGTGATATTTCCTTCTTCATCACGTGTTTCATTTTGTCCAGCAATTGGTAAAGGAACTTTTGCATACGAACCACCTAAAAAGACTTTTCCGCCATCATTGTAATTCGAGCTATTCCAGTAATCTTTTGTATCTGCTCTAAATGCACCATTTGCGTTGTAAACCAATCCACCCGTGTTAGCTTCAAAAGCCCCAGCATTTGTTCCTGATAAAACAACATGATATTTCTTTAGATTTCCTCTCCATGTTAAATACGTATTGGCAGGGTTAGGCTCCAAAGCACGTAAATAACCATATTCTTGTAAATTTTTAGGATTTAAAGCATCGTAAGGAACAGAAATTGCACCTGTTGTTAAAGGTTCTAAAGGGACCTTATCTAAATTATTGATAAACGCAATAACGCTATTCGTTACCCCTTGAGCACTTTGGGTAGGGAAAAAACCACCGTTTCCATATCCTGGAGTGGCAACTGCATTGTTTGGTTGATTAGGTGAACAATTATCATCACTTTTACGGTTAGATTGGGTTCTTGAACTTAGACGACAGGCATTTTTCACATCTTCCGAACTCAAGCTAGAAAAATCACTACCAAAACCAACAAATGCTGTTTGAATAGAAACTCCAGCAGGGTTTTTTGTTTTATCAAATAGTCGTTTAGCAAACTCCCCCATACAAGCCCAACCAGAATCTGATGAAGTATTAGAAAGTCCCCCAGAGCAACTGAAATTTGCTCCCAGAGTGCTACCTAGGGCCGTCGACATTACTGTTGCCGAGCGTGTATCTGTTGTATTGTTCGGCTCACCATCTGATAAAAAGTAAATGCCCTGCCCATCACAACTTTGACGATTGGCCACTGCCGGCAAAGGAGATTGGTAAATGGCATTTAAGTTAGAAGCATTTCTATCTAAAACAATATTCGGATTGCTTGTCGTATCATTGGTTTTTGATTTTGGAATACCACTATCAGTGTTTGCTATAGCATAATTAAAAGTGGTGTAGTAATAAGTATAAGAATAGCTTGAATCAGACGAAGTATCATAGGCTGTGGCCGTGGCTACACCTGGATTAGAGGTTGACCAGTTACTCCAATAACTACTAGAGCGACAAGGTTGCCATAAATTTGCTGTATCAATTTGTGAATCGCGATAATTCGTACAATATGTATATTCTGTTCTATTATCAGATTTTCGTACACGTTTTATATAACTATCTTTGCGAATAAGGTAATTCGTCTCTGAATAAGTCGATGTACCCATCAAATAAGCAGCAGCTTCTGCATAAGCATGTGCTGAAGGTGTTGACCCACCAGCAGATAAATTTGCAACTGCCTGTTTTAATTTATAACGCTGAGACCCTACCGTATTTAAAGTACTTGCATCTCCTAAAGGAGCAGCAGCCACCAAAATTTGCCCACTTCGACTATCACCATTTGCAGAGAAATTACCTAAACCCACACGAGTATCATTTAAAACAGGATTATTGCTGGCTAAAAAAGCATTCATACCATTTTTAAGCATAGCCAAACGATTTTCGTTATAACTATTAGATGTCATACTCCCTGAAGTATCTAACATCATTACAATAGTTTTTTTACCAGCTGTAGGTGAAGCATAAATCTGTAAATCACTGGCCTGCGCAACGGAACTTGTCACTAGCCATGTAAAAGCAACCGAGCTCGAACAGATGGCATACCATAAATTATTTGGCTTAAAATTATTCAATTTTAGTTTCACGATATTCCCCGCTATGAACCTGGTGCCGCAATTTGAGTGAGCTTATTGGTATAGTTAAATTCTTGAACTTGAGTGCTAAAAGGTACGTTATGATTTGCCAAACACTCTGCTAAGGTTTGCTTCGCTGTTAATGTAGTATCAAAATTGTCACTAATTTTTGCTGAACTCGTACTTAAACAATCACTTTGTAAAGTCTCTATTGAGGTAGATGCATAGGCAGGTAGAAAAGCAGTTGTAATCACTCGAATACGTTGAGTAGACAGCATACTTTTAGGTAGTTGCGTACCTTCGGAGGTATTTGTTCCCCGCGGTAAATTTGAACCTGGAATATCATTAAGAGCATCTGTTGGAATACTGACAGCAACTTGGGTAACGACTGCTTGACGATTACTTCCATAGTCACTTGTTAAATCACAAAAACCCGCTACCCCGCCATCTTCGACGACTGCATTATTAGCACTCCCTGCCCGAAGTAAACTTGCGCCTCGAGTCTGAGCAAAATTTGTAGATGTAGAAACAGGCTTGTAACAAAAGTTGTATTCTGCACCCGGATTACTTTCATGCTCTTTGAGCGCTGCACCAATCACATTAGTAATATTAGTCAGTGTATTAGGATTCATCTGCACAATGAGTTCCAAGGGCGTATCAGATGATTGAAAATTTAATTGGTTAACTTGGCTATTCGTAGCAACTTTTAAAGAAACAATAGCCACTCTTATTGCTAAAACACCTACAGAAATAACAACCAACAAAATAATAAGCACAACTATAAGGGTTGCCCCTTTTTCTTTAGATTTACTTTGATGAATTAAATGGGTCATAGACTTTCCCCCATCGCATTACGTAGAGCAATTGTTACGTTATAAACACGGCGTAAGAATCGAGTTGTATTATCAGAAGCATGCACTGTTTGATCTAACATAAGAAAAGACTGAGCAGGATCTATTGCTCTGTTTTGAGCATTATTCGTGGAACGGGCTAGTACAGATATTTGTATTGAAAGAATTCGCGGTGCCATCACAGATGGTGTGGCATCTCGCGCAGCCTGTGCAGCAGCTCGATACTGGGGAATCGTATAGTAAGCAAAATTGCCAGCCGCATTTTTTGCACCAAATAACACATGAAAATGATCAATACGCGGTAATACGATTTGGCCGGCGTCACCCAAGCCAGTAATAGTGGTAGGTTGAGCAGCCGCGGCTGCAGCAGAGGGAGTATTTGCATCACATGCAAGTGCATAATCTTGTTGAGAACCACCATTACTATCAAGACGTAAGAAATAACGCTCTACAATTAAATCTCCTGCAAGTACATTCACACCCTCACAATTGGTCATAGAGGTAGGAGCAATAAATTGAATCGTCAGCTGATCACTCTGCACAGCGGCGTCTGAACTATTCTGTATATTTGAAAGGCCTTTCCAATAGTTGCTAACAGTACTTACGCTATCCCCAGCACCACGACTTAATAAGGCATCAGCAATATAAGTATTTGTTCCAACATTAGGTACAAAATTGACATTGTCATTATTAGTTGCTGTTGAGCCAGTTAATACAACACCGCCCCAAGGGGTGATATCAGTTAATATCGGGTTGATTACATTTCCATAATTTAAAAGACGTATATCACGTGCAATATATTCCAGACCGAAAATACCGCTATCTTGTATTTCAGCATTTGCTTTTTGTAGGTGGCTTGATAGAAGTCCACCAATAAATAATTGCGTCGCTGCAGCCACCAAAATCAGACCTAAAGCCAATGCAACCATAAGCTCAATTAATGTAAAGCCTCGTTGCTTCCCCGAAAAAAATGAGTGAGCCATCAATATGCCTCCATCATTAAACAATTTGAATTATTGGCATAAACGCCATTGGTACTCATACAACTCGATACATCCGCGGTAATGACTCCCCCATTTGTTGTAATTACTGGAGAAGTTTTCCCCCAGAAAATAAACAAACACTGCCTCTGCTGGGTCATTGTGCTTGTAACCCCAGGGCAATTTGTCATTGTGATTTTCATGCCAAGTTGATCAGCATTTTTTGCGGCTTGATATGCATCAAATTGAGCAAGTTGAGAAGGCGTACAAGTAGCATTAAAACACAACGTAGGAGTTATGGTTGTAGATGAGTAATTGCTATAACTACGAACAAATGCAGGATATTGACTTGCTTGAGAACTATTTACGCGAATATTTTCAGCTAACCCTCTCATAATCATAATAGCTTGAGATTTACTTAGTGCTTCTGAAGAGGCATCCATAGCCCGAACCTGCAAGGCAACATATCCTAAAACTCCTATTGCAAGTAAAATTAAGGCGACCAACACTTCTAATAAACCAACCCCGGCTTGAGTTTTTTGTTTGTCACCCAGCATTAGCATGTCTCCTCAGCTTTAAAAATTAATGTGCCAAGCTTTGTTAAAATAAGAATTTTCTTTGTATTTATTTTTGAATTACAAATAGATAAAAGTGTGTCTTGGGTGATATTACTTACAACTCCATTCGCATTAAAAGTTAACGTCGTCGCTGTTAGTGAACTCTGCGTACCATTAGCAGCAATATTTTTGAGCTCAAGAATATTATTGGCTGCAGCTTTCCAATTAAAAGATGTTGATGTATTTGAAGCTGTTGAATTCAGATTAATAGTTACATCTTGTCGACCAAGTATTGCTTGGCTTTTTGATTCAGACAAAGTATTGATTAAGTCTCGTTGATTTTCATCTAGTCGTTTACTTTCTAATAAATTCGACATAGACGGTGCGGCCATCATCGCAATGATGGTCATTACTATAATCGTCACCATAAGCTCAACCAAGGTGAACCCTTCTTGCGGAATAATTCCCCTCATCCCCAGAACCCCAAATAAACTTAAGAATTTTTTATTTATTATTTAAATTTTACGGTTTAGATTTACAAAACAAATACAAAGCAGATGAAGGGTATAAAAAAACAGATAACTGTCATACCAACAATTATCTGTTTTACTATTTTAAAATCAGTATGTTAAACAAGTCACACTTTATGCTTGAGTCACATGAATACGTAATTCTTTAGGAAGACTAAAAGTTATGTTCTCTTCACGTCCATCTAATTCTTTAGGTGCTTGCGCGCCCCAGTCTTGTAAACGTTGAATTACTTGCTTAATTAGAATTTCTGGTGCTGAAGCACCAGCTGTCACACCAATTTTGCACGTATCATTGAACCATGACTGCTCTAACTGGTCAGCATTATCAACAAGATAAGCAGCTTTACCCATACGCTCTGCAAGCTCACGTAAACGATTTGAATTTGATGAGTTAGGTGAACCAACAACTAAGACCACATCACATTGTTCCGCCAAGTCACGTACAGCATCTTGTCTGTTTTGAGTAGCGTAGCAAATATCATCTTTACGCGGCCCTTGGATCTGAGGGAATTTTGCACGCAAAGCATCAATAACTTTAGCCGTATCATCAATAGATAAAGTTGTTTGAGTTACAAATGCAAGTTTTTCAGGATGTCTTACAGCAAGCGCAGCAACATCAGCTTCATCTTCAACTAGATAAATATCACCACCTTTCAATTTATCATATTGACCCATTGTTCCTTCAACTTCTGGGTGTCCTTCATGACCAATTAAAATGGCTTCAGTACCTTCCCGTGCATATTTAGTCACTTCAATATGAACTTTGGTAACTAAAGGACAAGTTGCATCAAATACTTTTAAACCTCGACGCTCTGCTTCTTGTTGAACAGCTTTTGAAACACCGTGAGCACTAAAAATTACAATTGAGTCATCCGGAACCTGATCTAGTTCATCAACAAAAACTGCCCCTCTTTGACGTAAGTCATCAACAACAAATTTATTGTGTACAACCTCATGACGTACATAAATAGGAGGGTTAAAACATTCTAAAGCCCGATTGACGATTGCTATGGCTCGATCAACACCGGCACAAAAACCACGCGGATTAGCTAACACAATTTCCATAACAGCCTCAAAATTAATAAAACAGGGGAATTTCTCTTGAATATTTGCAATTAAAACTATTCAGTTTAAACGCACGGTACACTACAATAGCGAAGATATTTTATCATATCAGGAAAAATATCATGTCGGGTCTATTGTTTGTCGTTTCTGCTGCATCAGGAACGGGCAAAACATCTTTGGTGAAAGCCCTGCTTGACCGTGTGAGCAATTTACATGTTTCAGTCTCACATACTACCCGAGGTCAACGTCCCGGTGAATTAGATGGTGTTCACTATCACTTCACTACAAAAGATGAATTTCTAGACCAAGTCAACCATGACGGTTTTATTGAATACGCTGAAGTATTTGGTAATTACTATGGCACTTCTCAAGCAACTGTAAAACAACAGTTAGCTCAAGGACACGATGTTCTACTTGAAATTGATTGGCAAGGTGCAGAGCAAGTACGCAAACTTTTTCCTGAATCCAAGCAAATATTTATTTTACCACCAACACAGTTTGACCTTCGTCAGCGTTTATCTAATCGCGGTACAGACTCAGTTGAAGTCATTGAACATCGTTTAAGCTGTGCAGTTGAAGATATGCAGCATTATACGAACTTTGATTACATCATTATTAATGATGACTTTAATAAAGCCTTACATGAGATTGAAGCTGTGATTACAGCAAACCGTCTAGTGCTATCTCAGCAAGCGAAACGTTATCAAACATTAATTCAAGACTTGATTACTCCTCAACCAAAACAGGAATAACTTGAGTCTAGATCGAAAGCCTTTTATACTGTTTAGTCTGTTCAAATTCACCATTCCAAAACGAGAACTTTTATGGCACGCGTCACCGTTGAAGATTGTTTAGATCATGTAGACAACCGTTTTGAGCTTGTGCTCGTTGCAAGTAAACGTGCTCGTCAATTGGCACGTCAAGGCATGGAGCCAACTGTAGAATGGGATAACGACAAACCGACTGTAGTTTCTTTGCGCGAAATCGCGGCAGGGCACGTTACGAAAGAAATTCTTAAGCAACGTGAACAAGATTATCAAACTTCTAGTCTTGATCTTGCTCTTTCTACAAACAGCTTGAATTTAGAAGGTTTTTCTTTCTAATTAATTCTGTTTCATAAAAAAACCATCGTTTTTCTGCGGTGGTTTTTTATTTGGCTTTGTCTTGAATTTAAAGATATTGAAAAAAGCAATTATTTTCATTGAAAAAAAAATACACTTTTTCAAATGAAAAAATTGACAAGTTCCGCAATATGCTTTTCATTAAGAAGTAGATAGATTTAGTTTTTCAGTATTAGGAAAAAGGGTGATTTATGCCAGGCGAAGAGGTCAGCCAAGCCAAGCAACAGCTTAAATTGATTATCGACCCTTACTTATCGGTAAGTGAGGTCGAGAAAGTGCTTGCTGCCTGTGATTTTGCCGATCTAGCGCATACTGGCATTACACGTAAAAGTGGTGAACCCTACATTCTGCATCCAATTGCTGTCAGCTGTATTCTTGCGAACATGCGTTTAGATGCTGAAACCTTAATGGCAGCTCTTTTGCATGATGTTATTGAAGATACTCAATATACAAAAGAAGATATTACTGAAAAATTTGGCCTGACAGTTGCCGAGCTGGTTGACGGCGTAACCAAACTTAGCCAATCAAGTGATAAAGAATATAACAAAGCCGCCTCATTCCGAAAAATCCTGCAAGCGACCCTACAAGACCCGCGTGTCATTATTATTAAATTAGCTGACCGCTATCATAATATGACAACGCTAGGTGCTTTGCGTCCAGATAAACGCGCTCGTATTGCTCAAGAAACTCTTGATATCTTTGTGCCAATGGCAAGATTAGTCGGCATGAATGAAATGGGTGATAATCTAGAAAATCTTTGTTATCAAAATCTTGATCTTGATATGTTTGATAACGTGCAAAATGCACTACGTCTAACCAAACCAGAGCGATGTAAATATCAAAGCATCTGGGAACAAAACCTCGCTGAACTTCTTCATAATTATCATATTCAAGGCCGCATTAAAAAGAAAAACAACAATATCGAATTATTACGCCATTTCGTTAAAAATGAGATGGATTTACAAGAGCTTACCCACAGCCATGCTTTTGAAATCGTTTTACAATCAATTGCCGACTGTGACCGCCTAGTTGATGCTTTAAGAGAAAACTTTCAGGTCATTCAATATCAGGACCATATCCGTCGTCCGCTACCGGGTGGCAACCAGTCTTTATTAATTAAGCTCAAAGGCGAAAAAACTACACTCTCTCTTACCATTCAAACCGAGCTTATGCGTAAAGCTGCTCGCTTTGGGGTAGTGCTTGGTGAAAATGCACCGCAAACTTGTCGTTCAGCTATTCAGGCTTCAATGCAAAATCTGAATACGCTCATCGATGGAGAATGTGCAAAAACGACCTTCAATGATTTACTAGATTACTTACATCAAGAAAAAATTTGGGTTTACACTCCACATGGCCAGCTCCATGAGTTACCGCAAGGTGCTACCGTAGTTGATTTTGCTTATTCAGCCAGTTTATTTTTAGGTAACCATGCCGTTGGTGCAAAAGTAGATGGTGAGATTAAACCACTATCGACACCATTAATTAGCGGTCAGGTTATTGAAGTTATTACGGATGTTTTAGCAACACCAAATCCAGACTGGTTAAGTTTTATTAATACGCAAAAAGCTCGCCGTGCATTACAACACGTCCTTAAAGATCAAGACATTGAAGAACAACGTTTAGTCGGTGCACAAGCACTTTCTCGAGCACTAAAACTCTTTAACCGTTCGATTAACGATCTCTCTGAGGCCGACTGGTTAGATTTACTTCAATGGCGCCACATCGATAATAAAAATACATTGTTTGAACAAATTGCAGTTGGCGACCTACTACCTCAACTTGTAGCTAATCACTTATTTGCTCATGATAAGCATCCACAAGTGGAAAATTCAGATCGACTTATTCAAAGCACCGAAGGTATCGATGTTAAATATGCGCATTGCTGTAATCCAGTTTTGGGCGACCCAATTCAAGGACATTTAACACGTCGTGGGTTAATTGTGCATCGTATCCGTTGCCATAACTTGCTACATGAACAACATCTACATCCTGAAAATATTATGCCGCTTCAATGGAAAGCAGATGACGTAGATGATGTTCGTTTTACAGCCTACCTCGCTATAGAAATGGCAATGAATGATGAGCAGGTATCAGACCTGATCTATCAATGTCGTAAAAATAATGCAGGGGTAGAAATGGTTCACTCAAATGAGCAAAGAACTTTTGTTAATATTGTGGTGAACAACCGTAAACATATTGCAAAAGTCATCCGTGACTTACGTATGCATTATGGTTTTCCACGCATTGAGCGTTTGGATGCGCCTAATCCACAGATGGAAATTTCAAAAGTAAGCTAAGTCTTTATAAGGGCTATTGGTCAGATTTATGTTTCTTTAACAAAATCAAACTTTTCAAATCCACTTAATCAATTAAATCGATGATACTTTTGTCCAAAGCGATCATCGATTATGATGAAATGAGATTTAATCAAGGAGAACCAAATGTCCCGCCAAGTAATTCATACTGAAAATGCCCCTGCTGCTATCGGCACATACTCTCAAGCCATTTTAGTAGATAATACATTATATCTTTCAGGGCAAATTGGTTTAGACCCATACAGTATGGAACTTGTAGAAGGTATTGAAGCTCAAATTCGCCGTGTATTTGATAATTTAAAAGCAGTTTGTGAAGCTGCCGGCGGCTCTCTAGCAGACATTGCGAAGCTCAATATTTTTCTAACTGATTTATCAAACTTCCAACTTGTAAACCAAATTATGGGTGAATATTTTGCTCAACCATATCCTGCACGCGCAGCTCTTGGTGTAGCAAGTTTACCAAAAGGTGCTTTAGTTGAAATGGATGGTATTGTAGTTATTAATCAATAAGATATAAAATATATTAAATATTTTTCGTTAAATTTTTAACTCTAAATTATGAACCACCTTTGTATAAAATCTGAACATAACTCAGATTTCCGCTCAGGTGGTATTTTTTTATCCAAATTCCCAATAATAATAAATGAGATTTTAAATGAATTTCATTGACAAACGATAATAATTATCAATAATATCAATTATCGCATTTATATTTGGGGATCACTCCCATGTACGTTTGCTTGTGTCGTGGCATTACCGATCAAGATATTAAAGACGCTGTTGAAAATGGCGCGGAAAGCTATCGCGAAATTCGTGATTTGCTTGATCTTGGTACTTGCTGTGGACGCTGTGCACCAGAAGCACGTGCTATTATTAATGAAGAATTAGCAGAAATCGCTGCTCGCATTTCTGTAGCTGCGTAAAAAATTTATAAAAATTTAATAGTATTTATTAGCTCCTCCACCGCTTTTTGCGGAACGTTAATAGTTCCTCATTCAAGCGGTTTTTTTTGGTTGGAAACTCTCCTTTCCTAATATTGTGTTGTTTTTGATTGCGATTTTCATTTGCTGTTCTATAAATTACTCGCCTTATCCATGATTGTTCACTAGAATGGTTTTATAGATTGCCTTAATTGAATTAAGGCAGAAATTGTTTTGGAGTAGCTACAATGAAAGGCAATCGTGATGTCATTAATCAGCTCAACCAGGTGCTGTATCATCATCTAACTGCAATTAATCAATACTTTTTGCATTCACGCATGTTTAATGATTGGGGAATTGAGCAGCTTGGCTCTGCTGAATATAAAGAATCCATTCGTCAAATGAAACATGCAGACAAAATTATTGAACGTATTTTATTCTTGGAAGGTCTACCTAATCTTCAGCACTTAGGCAAACTTTATATTGGTCAACATACAGAAGAAGTTCTGCAATGTGACATTCGTAAAGTGAAAGAAAATATAGAAGCGATTCAAAAAGCAGTTGCTCTCGCTGAAACAGAACAAGACTATGTGACTCGTGATCTTGTTCAAGAAATTTTAGAAAAAGAAGAAGAATATTGGGACTGGTTAGATACTCAGATTGACCTTATCGGCAGTGTTGGGATTGAAAATTACATCCAGAGTCAGATGTAATTTCTCATGAAAAATCCCCTTGAATACAAGGGGATTTTTTATTACTTTTCTTTTAATAATTCTGGTAGCGTTATTTTTTGCTTATAGAGATGCTGTAAAATAAATATTTGCTGCTCTGCTTGCTCTATTTTTCCATTATAAGCTAGTAATTTTGCATATTTACGTAAGTTATAGGGAGTAGGTTTATTCTTTACGAAATTTTCCCAATGAACTAAGTCAGCTTCGGGTAATGCAGTTTCAGAATTAAGTTCAATCCATTTTAAACGCTCTTCAAACTGCGTTAAAACAAAAATCTTACTGCTTCCCATAAATTCAGCATTTGGACGCTTATTATTGAAAAGCAAATTACTATTTAGAACATACACATTGTAATCACGTAAAATCGCAATAATCAGTAGTAAACTTACAACCCATATTAAACGGAGAAGTTGTTTATTAAGCACAATTCCTTTGAGCACTGGGCTCTGTGCTTGCACAACACCAAGTAAAAACCCACAAGTAAGTAAGAAATAAGCATAGCGCTGTGGGAACTCTAACATGGCATGAATAAGCACAGTACATACCATCATAATCGCTACAATCGAGATGGTATTTTTAGCTTGTTGATTCAACCAAAGGAACCAACACGTAAAGTAAGCAATGATTACAGTAGCTAACGGAATGCCATTCCAGATAATTAAATCAAGTAATACATTATGGGCACTAGTCGTCCACTCTCCTGTGGGAAAAGCATGATAAACAGTAATTTGTGCCACACTGGTTTGATTCCAGCCATATCCCCACCAAGGATGCTGCTGCACAGCAAGTAACATTTGCGACCAGATATTAAAACGTAAATACCCAGAGCTTGCTCGTTCCACCAAAGTGCTTGCTTCGGTTACATTTGTACTTGACCATGCCTCTATTAGATTTGTTACAAAGGGTAGAATCCCCCCTGCAACTACAAAAAAACCTAAACACCACAAAAGACTTTGAATAACTCCAAAACGTTTTTGCTGTTTAAATTGCTTAATCAGCCAATAGATGAATAAAAATGGGAAAACAATCCATGAGGTACGTGATTGACTCAATGCAACCGTGAACAAAATAATTAGTGCTGAAGGTAGAAGTAACCAGACCGTAGCCTTATTCTTTTCATATAAGTACAAACAACCTAGCAACCCGACAATTAAGAAAGTTGCCATATTGTTGGGCTGACCGAAGTTCCCATAAGGACGGTTACCAATCAGGTGAAGCATATGGACAAAATGAGACTCTATATTTAACCATTGGCAAATTGCAATAAAACTAGTGCCAAGGGATACTATAATTACGAGTAAACTAAAACCCGAAAAGATTTGATCACGCTTTTGTTGATCTAATGACAGATTGTAACCACCCAAGACCATAAACCAAAAACCTAGCAAGTAAAATGAACTTAACAAGGCTGTGCTCAGATCAAAAACCAAACCCAAACCCCACTGCACTATTGGAATTAAAGTAAATGGCAGCAACAATAGCTGTGCTCTGGGAATTTTTATATTTTGCTGAATTAGGGCGGCTAATACGCATAATCCAGCCCCAAAAGTACTCACTTCACTCGAAAACATGACCCAAGGACTATAGTGGAATGGAGACAACCATGCAAAACCTAACAGGATTGCAGCGAGGAATAGGAAGAATACTTGCATAGTGACAGGTTAGAGACCAAAACTTGTGAGAATTATACATGCAAATAGAAAAAAAAATTTTGACAACATATAAGACATTCAAGCTATTTAAAAATTGTCATTGAATAATAAATTTCGATTTATATAATAAAAATGCACCTAATTTAAGGTGCATTTTTATTATATGGTATAAACATTATAAGGTAGTAATTGCGCCAACAGCTGGTGTTCCACCACCTGTACATCCTTTTGGTAAGAATTTGTCAGTAGTAGCAATATCTGTACTACAAGTCCATGCACCCGCAGATGAACGCGAAAGTGAAATAATTTTTCCTGCGATTTTTGGATTTCCTTTTAAAGTACAAGTAATAGCGTTCGTAGCTGCACCATCATTACCAAAATTCGTAACCCCTATGGCTGAACATGCGCCAGATGATGTTGCAGTAAAACCAACTTGAGAAAGAGAAGCAATCGCCGTACCATCATTTAATTCTGTGTCATAACCTGTGCGCATATTACTGATTTCAGAATATCCAGCTGTAGCCTGAGAACGAGCTACATAATTTTGATAAGCAGGAATCGCAATTGCCGCCAAAATCCCGATAATCGCAACAACGATCATAAGTTCAATTAATGTAAAACCTTTTTGTGCATTCATAGCCTTTTTCCCCAAAGATTGTATGTATGTTTTTATATAAGCTTTTTCAGCTATCAACTATATTGCAGCATCCATGCCAACTTTTATTTTATTTATAAAACAAAAACTTATATTAATTTTCCAACTTTTTGAATATAAAATCACTGTAAATAACTGACAAAAATCGTCACATGACTTTTTACCACAACACATCACACATAAAAAAAATTAAATAAAATCCATCAAACTTTCTATTTGCTTTTGTGAAAAAATTCTCTTTAAAAATAAATAAATAGGTGACATTTTTTGTCAACCACCTTGAGAAATAAAAATTTAAAAATTATGAGATATAGAACTTTTAGAAAATAACTTAATTAATAATAATTGGAGCATTTCCCAATTCATTGGATTGATCTGGCATGTTTTCATCATAAAAATGTGACAATACCTCTCCAATTTGCTGCACCCCCATCACGACAGCTTGTTGATATTGTTTTTGTTTAAGTTGTTGAACGATAGACTCACAAATCTGCTGCCAGACCTGATCGTTAGTCGCATTTCTAATACCACGGTCAAATATAACTTCTACAGTACGTTCACATAAATTTAGGTATAACAATACGCCGCTATTTAATGCAGTATCCCAAACGCCTAACTCTGCAAATAGCTGCTGTGCTCTTAAACGCGTGTTTTGTCTATAGGCTTGTGAACATGGAATATGGCCTTCAATTACAACCTGTATCTCGCCAACATGTCCATGTTCTGCCTGTTGTACTGCATCGGCAATAATTTGCTTATCTTGTTTTGAAAAATAACGACTACTGGCTGGGAAATAACATAAATGCTTAAACCAACGTTTTAGACTTGGCTCTACAGATTCCTCAATTTTTGGCTGAGTAATTATTTGTGTTGTTTCTGATGTTGTTACCATGAGCCTGAAGCACCTCCACCGCCAAAACGACCTCCACCACCACCATAGCCTCCGCCACCACCACCGAAGCCTCCTCCACGGCCACCGCCGCCAGAACCACTCAGAATGGCCTGTAAAATAAGTTGGGCAATAGAAGTAATGAGTAAAAAGAAGATTCCAAAACCAAGTAATAAGCTAGTCACTAGACCTGCGCCATTTACAAAACCTGCTACCGCGGCAGCAACACCTGCAGTAGATGCACTAAGAGGTCGTCCTACAATAAATGAACCCACAATTCCAGCAACAAGAATAAATAAAGCCATTGTCAGGGTTGTCTGTTTAGCTTGTTGCTCTTCCGCAGCTTGATGTTGGCGTTCTTTTAAATCTTGAGCAGCTTGCTGAGCGACTTCTGGGTCAAGATTTAAAATCCTTCCAATTTCATCAAGACCTGCATTTAAACCTTGTGCATATTGGGCTTGTTTAAAATAAGGTGTAATTTGGTTTCGAATAATCCGACTTGCGACAATATCAGGCAATACGCCTTCTAAACCGTATCCAGTTAAAATTTGTATGCGTCGATCATTTACCGCAACTGCAATGAGCAATCCATTGTCCCGTTTAGCTGAACCTAATTGCCACTGCTCACCCACTCGTAATGCATAATCAAAAATATCTTCTTGGCCCGTAGTCGGAACAATAACGACACCAATTTGCGCTTTGCCTTGTTGGTATAAACTTAGAATTTTTTGGTCAAGCTGCTGTTTCTCAGCTGCACTTAAAATGTTAGCTTGATCAATAACAGGCTGATTTAAAGTTGGCAAACCACGAATTGCTTCACCTTCTGCCATATCGTTAGAGACTTTAGGCGAAGCAGCAACACTTGAAGCAGCTTGTTCACCTGTCTTAGACGCAGTGGCTTGATTTTGCTGTTTTTGAATGATTTTGCCCGCTACAATGGTGTCAGTTTCATCAGTAGCAGTTGCAATATTAGTCTCACTCCATGCTGCATTCTGAAAAAGAACACCGCAACAGAGCAAAATTAAGGTAATAACAAATACCTTAATTTGCTTAAGCTGAAGCAATATATTATTTCTCATGCAGCACTCCTTTGATTCTTAAAATTAATCAAAAGAAACTTTTGGTGCCTGCTGTGCAGATGCTTCGGCAGAGAAATTGGCTTTAGGATGCATACCAATTACTTTTGCAGTCACTGCTTGCGGGAACTGGCGTACATATCCGTTGTAATCTTGCACTGTTGTAATATAACGATTACGTGCAACTGCGATACGGTTTTCTGTACCCTCAAGCTGAACTTGTAATTCCTGGAATTGAGTATTGGCTTTCAAATCTGGGTAGTTTTCAGATACAGCAATCAATCGAGATAATGCCCCTGTTAATTGACTTTGAGCCTGTTGATATTTTTCAAGTAAAGCTGGGTCTTCTAAAACTTCTTTATCAACTTTTAAACCCGCAACATTCGAGCGAGCCTGTGTCACTTCAGTTAATACTTGCTCTTCATGTTTAGCATAACCTTTTACCACATTGACAAGGTTTGGTACCAAATCTGAACGACGTTGATATTGGTTTTGTACTTCAGACCACGCTGCTGTTACAGCCTCATCTTTTACTTGTAGAGTATTATAGCCACATCCCGAAAACAGTAAGGTGCTGGCAAGTGTTGTTGCGATCGCTAATTGTTTCAACGTTTTCATCGTCACATTATCCTCAAGTTTTTCTTTATATTTTTGACCTCTTTACCCGATTGTATGATGAATTTGGCATTATTGTGTTGCTTTTATTTTATTGATTTTTAAAAACCGGATTTTTAAATCCGGTTTTCTATTAACTTAATCTTTGATCTTTTTCTTGTTGAAAACTTGCCATTTGATATTCTTCTGCTAAAGAACTTTTCCAGTAATCCACCATCTTATCGTAATCTTTTTGACTAGGATGAAAATCTTTTTTGTAATATGCAAAGTATTCAGGCATTAATTGGACAAGCATCTTTATCAGCAAATATGCCCCAAACAAATTACCTCCGATTTTAGGTAAGCTATTCCATTTATCTTGCCAAAATAAACGAGTTGTCCCATAAAAAGCCAGACTCGCAAACCCAGTAGTGACGCTACGCATGAGTAAGCGACGAATACGGTCATCTCCATAGACATGTTGATAGACATCGAAAGCGACTGAACGATGTTCAATTTCTTCAATCGCATGCCATACCCAAAGTTTTAACGCATCTTGATCTAACGTTTTTAACAATTCTGGATGTTGTAAAACATATGCTCCAAGG
Source organism: Acinetobacter sp. NIPH 542 (assembly GCF_000369825.1). Lineage (NCBI taxonomy): Bacteria > Pseudomonadati > Pseudomonadota > Gammaproteobacteria > Moraxellales > Moraxellaceae > Acinetobacter > Acinetobacter sp. NIPH 542. The sequence goes on along the minus strand of NZ_KB850204.1, from coordinate 313,409 downwards.
AGAGCTGTAAAATGTTCAAAAGCACAAGTAAGGGCTAATTGCAGCTTAGGTGGAATCGTTCTTAAGTATTTATCGCGCTCATTTAACCAATTTTGAAAACTGTCCAGATTATAATCATCACGGCGCCAAGCTTCATTAAACTCGCCATGCGCTTTTGAATGCATAGCCTCCTGTCCAATAAAAGCTGCAATTTGCGCTTGTAATTGAGGGTCTGAAACTTTATCACGCACATTACGTACGCTATTTACAAAAAATTGCTCACCCACTGGAAACGTTGATGAAAGTGCAGTTAAAAAATGAGACATGAGAGGCGAGTTTGCAAAATAGTGCCGCTTGATCGCCTTTGGATTAAATTCAAGACGACGCACTGTAATACCCAACGCTTTTCGACGATTTAAATATGATTTTTCTGCCGTCATACCTGCGATGTTCATACTCAACACCTATTGTATTGAAGAAGGAAGTTTTGAGTATGTCGCGAGCTTAAAAAGCTAAAAAGGGCAAAAAAGCTTATTATATTTGCTAAAAACATCAAAGTGACTAATGGTAGACAATAAAAAAGCCTACTTGAAGTAGGCTTTTTTTGAGTGTTTTAACAAATTAATTTATTAGACACCAAGGTAATCCAAAATGCCTTCAGCAGCTTGACGGCCTTCCCAAATTGCAGTCACGACTAGGTCTGAGCCACGCACCATATCACCACCAGCAAAGATTTTCGGGTTTGATGTCTGGAATTTGAATTCTTGTTTTTCAGCTGCGACAACACGACCTGAACCATCAAGATTAATATTCGCGTTACCAAACCAATCCGCTGGGCTTGGGCGGAAACCGAATGCAAGTAAAACTGCATCGGCTGGTAATACTTCTTCAGAACCTGGAACTGGTTCAGGACTACGACGGCCACGACTATCTGGTTCACCCATTTGTGTCGTTACCACTTTTACGCCTGTCACTTTGCCATTTTCACCAACGATTTCGATCGGTTGACGATTGAATAGGAATTTTACACCCTCTTCATAGGCATTTTTTACTTCACGTGCAGAACCCGGCATGTTACTTTCATCACGACGATATGCACATGTTACATCATGAGCGCCTTGACGTAATGAAGTACGGTTACAGTCCATCGCTGTATCACCACCACCCAGTACAATCACCTTTTTACCATCTAAGCTGATGTACTCACTTGGATCTTTTTCCCAACCTTGGCAGCGGTTCACGTTAGAGATTAGGAAATCAAGAGCATCATAAACGCCATTAAGATCTTCACCCGGGAAACCACCCTTCATGTAGGTATAAGTTCCCATACCCATGAACACCGCATCATATTCTGCAAGTAATTCATCAATGGTTACATCTGTGCCAATTTCAGTATTTAAACGGAATTCGATGCCCATACCTGTGAAAATTTCACGGCGGCGTTTCATCACATCTTTTTCCATTTTAAATTCTGGAATACCAAATGTAAGTAAGCCACCAATTTCAGGACGCTTGTCGAATACAACTGGTTTAACACCACCGCGAGCTAGAATATCTGCACAGCCTAAACCAGCAGGGCCCGCACCAATAATAGCAACTTTTTTGTCAGTCCATTTTACGCCTGACATATCTGGACGCCAGCCCAAAGCAAAGGCTGTATCGTTGATATATTTTTCAGCATTACCAATGGTTACTGCACCAAAACCATCATTTAAGGTACAAGCACCTTCACATAAACGGTCTTGTGGGCATACGCGACCACATACCTCGGGTAGCGTGTTCGTTTGATGACAAAGCTCAGCAGCTTGGAAAATTTGGCCTTCAGCAATGAGTTTTAACCAGTTTGGAATGTAGTTATGTACAGGACATTTCCATTCACAATATGGGTTACCACAACCTAAACAACGGTGAGTCTGATTAGTAACAGTTTCCGATGTAAAAGGCTTATAAATTTCCACAAATTCTGCTTTGCGGACAGTAATATCTTTTTTCTCTGGATCTTGGCGTGCTACATCCAGAAATTGAAAGTCATTATTTAGGCGTTCTGCCATGTCTCTCTCCGTGGGTAGGCGCGGTTTTCACTGTTGTCCGCACCTGCCTATGTCGTTGCAGTCGTGGAATTATTGTGGATCAGCTTGTGTTGTTTTCAAAAGCGTTTGTAAATTAGCAGCCTTTGGTTTCACAAGCCAGAATTTACGGCTGTAGAAATCGAACTCATTGCGGATTTTATAAGCCCAGGCACTACCTGTTTCTTTAATATGCTCATCGATAATACGCAACAAGAACTCTTTATGATCTTCCATAGATTCTGTTGAAATACGATTTAAATCAATTAATTCGTGGTTGTAGTAATCTACGAAGTCATTGTCCAGGTCAAGTACATAAGCAAAACCACCAGTCATGCCCGCGCCAAAGTTATGGCCTACTTTACCAAGTACAGTCACAACACCACCTGTCATATATTCACAGCAGTGATCGCCAGCACCTTCAATTACAGCAAATGCACCAGAGTTACGAACTGCAAAACGCTCACCCGCTGTACCCGCTGCAAAAAGCTTACCGCCAGTTGCGCCATACAAACAGGTATTACCAATAATTGCTGTGTTTTGGGTTTGGAAAGGTGAACCTTTTGGTGGGAAAATTGAGATACGACCACCTGCCATACCTTTACCCACATAGTCGTTTGCATCACCTTCAAGACGGATGTGTAAACCACCCGCGTTCCATACACCAAGTGACTGACCAGCTGTACCAGTTAAGTTCATCACTACTGGATGTACTTCCATACCTAAGTTGCCATAGCGACGAGCAATTTCACCAGACACACGAGCACCGATCGAGCGGTCACAGTTCACAACATTGAAGTTGAACTGACCACCTGCGCTTGATTCAATTGCAGGAAGCATTTCAGCAACCATTTTCTCAGCTAACACACCTTTATCAAATGGTGCATTCCCTTGTACTTCACAGTACTGTGCTTTACCGTCAGCAGATGGATGAGAAGTTAACAATGCACTTAAATCAAGATGAGCATGTTTTTCAGTTTCACCCGGTAATACTTCGAGTAAATCAACGCGACCGATTAAGTCTTTCAATGAAGACACACCTAATGCTGCCAACCATTCACGTGTTTCTTCCGCAATAAAGTGGAAGAAATTGATGAGCATTTCTGGTTCGCCAATGTAGTGCTCTTGACGTAAGTGATCTTGTTGAGTTGCAACACCAGTCGCACAGTTGTTTAAGTGGCAAATACGTAGATATTTACAACCTAACGCAATCATTGGGGTTGAACCGAAACCAAAGCTCTCAGCACCTAAAATTGCTGCCTTGATCACATCAAGACCCGTTTTTAAGCCACCATCAGTTTGTACACGTACTTTGCCACGCAAGTCATTTACACGAAGAGCTTGATGCGCCTCACTTAAACCCAACTCCCATGGAGAACCCGCATGGTGAATTGATGAAAGTGGAGATGCAGCAGTACCACCGTCATAACCAGAAATGGTAATGAAGTCTGCATATGCCTTCGCAACACCAGCTGCAATTGTTCCTACACCCGGCTCAGATACCAGTTTTACTGAAACCATTGCTTGCGGGTTAACTTGTTTCAAGTCAAAAATTAACTGAGACAAATCTTCAATTGAGTAAATATCGTGGTGCGGTGGAGGTGAAATCAGTGTTACACCCGGCACTGAGTAACGTAAACGTGCAATTAAACCATTTACTTTACCGCCCGGTAACTGACCGCCTTCACCTGGTTTTGCACCTTGAGCAACTTTAATTTGCAATACTTCAGCAGAAGTTAGATACGCAGGCGTTACACCAAAACGACCAGATGCGATCTGTTTGATTTTCGAGTTACGAATTGTGCCGTAGCGAACTGGATCCTCACCACCCTCACCAGAGTTTGAACGACCACCAATCGTGTTCATCGCAATTGCAATAGCTTCATGCGCTTCTGGAGAAAGAGCACCTAAAGACATGCCTGCAGAGTCAAAACGAGGCAAAATCTCTTCAACTGATTCAACTTGCTCAACTGGAATCGAGTTCGTTGTTTTTAACTTAAATAAGTCACGGATAGTCGCTACTGGACGGTTATTTACCAATTCAGCATATTCTTTAAAGTGTTCGTATTTACCAGAGCGAACTGCTTTGTGTAATGAGTTAATCACATCTGGGTTAAACGCGTGATACTCTTTATCAAATACGAATTTAAGCAGACCACCTTGATCAATTGGTTTACGATTTGACCATGCTGTAGCAGCTAATTTTTTCTGGTCTTTTTCTAGATCAGCAAATGTTGCACCCTGAATACGACTTGGAACACCCAAGAAGCACTGATCTACAACTTCAGATGATAAACCCACTGCTTCAAAAAGCTGACCACCACGATACGAAGCAACGGTAGAGATACCCATTTTTGAAAGAACTTTTAATAAGCCTTTCTCAATACCTTTACGGAAGTTCGCTTGAGCATGGATTGGATCACCCAAAAGCTCACCTTTCGCAATCAAATCATTAATTACGTCATATGCAAGGTATGGGTAAACAGCGGTTGCACCGAAACCTAGTAATACTGCAAATTGGTGCGGATCACGTGCAAAACCAGTTTCAACCATGATGTTTGCATCAGTACGTAAACCAGTTTTAATGAGGTAATGGTGTACTGCACCTGTTGCAAGCGCTGCGTTTGCAGGCAAGAAACCTTGGCGAATATTTTTATCAGTTAAAACAATTAAAGTTTTACCATCACGAACCGCTTGCGCTGCCTCTTCACAGATACGCGTAATCGCAGCTTGCAAACCTTCTTCTTCAGCATAGTTCAAATTGATGTCAACAGACGCATAGCCTGCACGATCAATACTACGGATTTGCTGCATTTTTGAGTTAGACAGAACAGGGCTCGAAATAATGATTCGATCTGCGTGCTCTGGACCTTGCTCAAATACATTCTGTTCACGACCTAAACAGGTTTCGAGCGACATTACAATCGATTCACGTAGTGGATCAATTGGCGGGTTTGTTACTTGCGCAAATTGTTGACGGAAATAATCAGTCACATGGCGTACTTGACGAGACAATACAGCCATTGGCGTATCATCACCCATAGAACCTACAGCTTCCTGACCACTTTCAGCAATAGGACGCAACAACTGGTCGCGCTCTTCAAATGTCACCATAAACATTTTTTGAGCTGCTTTTAAAGCATCACCTGTTAAACCTTGATCAACTAATTGTTCTTCAAGTTCAGGATTAGCATTGAGGCGAATTGCATGATCACGTAACCACTCACGGTACGGACGCATATTTTTCAAATGAGTACTAACATCTTTAGTATCAAGTACTTTACCTGTTAAAGTATCAACTACTAAAATTTGACCAGGGCCTACGCGACCTTTAGAAATAACATCTTCAGGTTCATAACCCCACACACCAATTTCAGATGCCAAGGTAATGTAATCATTTTTGGTAATGACCCAACGTGCAGGGCGTAAACCATTACGGTCAAGCATACAGATGGCATGACGACCATCTTGAATTACTAAACCTGCTGGACCATCCCAAGCTTCCATATGCTTAGAGTTGAACTCATAGAATGCACGTAAGTCTGCATCTAAAGTTTCAACGTTTTGCCAAGCTGGTGGCACGAGCATACGCAATGCACGGAATAAATCCATACCGCCACCAACCAAGATTTCAAGCATGTTATCTAAGCTTGAAGAGTCTGAACCAGTACGGTTCACAATTGGGTTAAGCTCAGTTAGGCCTGGTAACAATGGGTTTTCAAATTTAGGCGTACGTGCCAATGCCCAGTTACGGTTTGCTGTAATAGTGTTGATTTCACCATTATGCGCAAGGTAACGGAATGGTTGAGCCAAAGGCCAACGAGGTAAAGTGTTGGTCGAGAAACGTTGGTGGAACACCACGATATGTGATTTTAAACGTTCGTCTGCCAAATCTGTATAGAACTCAGCAATTGCAGCCGGCATCATCAAGCCTTTATAGCTGATCACTGTCGAACAAAGCGTAGTCACATAGAATGACGGATCATTTTGTAATTGTTGTTCTGCACGACGACGTGCCAAAAATAGTTTACGGTTAAACTCAACTTCAGTTACACCCATTGGACAGTTCACAATGACCTGTTCAAAAGCAGGTAAAGATTGAAGTGCAATTTCACCTAGTGCATCATTATTTGTAGGGACAACACGCCAAGCCAATACGCGTAAGCCATCAGCCTCGATTTCTTTAGTTAAAATATTTTTAGAGTGCTGCGCTAATGCCGGATCGACATTTAAAAATACCGTTCCTACAGCAAAAACTTCGCTAAGTGTAATATCGCTTAGTTTTTTTGCTTCATCACGGAAAAATTGCTTTGGCATCGCCAATAATAAGCCGCAACCATCTCCCGTCTTGCCATCTGCGGCAATACCACCACGGTGCGTCATGCAACTTAAACTGTGAATCGCGGTTTCTACAAGATGATGACTTGATTCACCCTTCATATGGGCAATCAGTCCAAAACCACAGTTATCCTTAAACTCATCAGGTTGATATAAACCTTGAGCGGGAGCTACAGTATTAGGCGATGGCATGTGCATAGCGTACCCTTCTTTCAATAAGGCTCTTTCGAGCGTCAAACAAACAACTTATTTCTGCGATATTGCCTACGGACGATAGTTAGCTCAATGTTTCGCAAAAAAAAATTTTGGGCTGATAAGCCAATATACGCTGTTCCATTTTTACGTACACTGGTTTTTGCTAGAAAAATGTTTTGACTTATTTCGCACTCTTTTAAAGCAGCTCGACCCCACGACTCTGCATAGACTTCACTCTTTAGAGCGCCAAAATAGTTAGCAGTACATTAATAAGCACAAGAATAAAGCAAAAACTATGCCAATATGATTTTTAAAGCTTAAGTGTTTATATTTCTTAAAAATAGATCAGTTTTATTCAGGCTATCATTTTAATAAATGACCAAATATGCACCACACTTGATCAAAAATTATATATATCTTTTGTTATTGCACTATATTTGTGCACATTATTCTTATCCTTAGTTCCCTCTTGTGCCCTCATTTGTTGCATTTTTAGGAGTAGTTTCAATTTCACGATTTTGCTGAGTCTTTTTAGAAGCATCTGCAGAATTGGACTGATGTACATCCACAACATTTCCTTCAGCATCTCGGCGAATAATGGTCGTTCGAGTTGTAGAGTTCGTTGCTGGAGCAGCCACTTTCGGCTGCGTACTTGTCGCACCGTTTACACCTGCGCCCATGAGCAAAGACTCATCAATTTTAGGCAAAGCCGCTGGACGTAAACGCACTTCATAAGTTTGGCTAATGCCACCTTTCATTTCATCTGCACCCAAGTCATTAACTAGTGGTACATAAGTAGAAAATTGTTGTGGTTGTGGCTTAATTGATTCAGGCAAATCAAGATTCAGTTGCGTTAACTGCTGAATTGCATCCTCAGAACGCTTAAATACACCATATGTCAAAACATATTGTTCAGATTGCTTCTCTCCACTTAATCGGAAGTAGATAAATTTATTTCGGTCTGAACGATTCTTTAAAAAGTTTTTAATAATATCTTCGTCAGATGCACGGAATAACTCAAGCGTCCACTGTTTCTTGTTTTCGTTAATAAATTTTGTACCGCGAAACTCTGCTTCATGCTGACCTGAAGCAACTGTGCGAGTCGTTAAATCAAGAGGCCTAACCTCATCGGCTAAAGCCCCTAAGTTAGCCGTTGTTGCCACTTTTTCTGGCTGAATTTGCACAGGTGCTTCTGAATCAGCAGCTTTTTCAACTTCTACAAGCTTCTTACTATCCGTCATTACCCAGAAAAGAAAAGCCAGAAACAAGCAGACGATACCACCCACCAACCAGATATATTGTTGAACATTCTGCCAAAGTGTACGTGATACAGTCATGTGTTACCTTAATTTATTATCCGTGTTGATTTGCCAAAATAGCTTGTTTCATGAATTCAACATCAAAGTCTTTAGTAATTACCGCTTGTCCAAGTTGCTTTAACAACACTAAACGTAATTGACCATTGAGGACTTTTTTATCATGTGCCATATATCCAAGGAATTCATCCAATGGAATTTTTGGACATGATATCGGCAAATTAGCGCGTTGAATAATTTTTTTTGTACGCTCTACATCATCACTTGAAATCCAGCCCAAACGCTGTGATAAATCAGCTGCCATAACCATGCCGGTAGCTACTGCTTCGCCATGTAACCAAGTTCCATAACCTAGATAAGATTCAATAGCATGACCAAACGTATGACCTAAGTTAAGTAAGGCTCTTTCGCCTTGCTCTTTTTCATCGTTTGCAACAATACGGGCTTTATGAGCGCATGAACGGTAAACAGCTTCTCCTAAAAGATCAGCATCTCGCCCAATCAACCCATTCATATTTTGCTCTAACCAAACAAGAAAATCAGCATCGCCTAACAAGGCATATTTAATAACCTCTGATAATCCAGCAGACAATTCTCGATCTGGTAAGGTGTTGAGTTGAGCCATATCAGCCAAAACAACTTGAGGTTGCTGAAATGCGCCAAGCATGTTTTTACCCAGTGGGTGATTAATACCAGTTTTACCACCCACACTTGAATCTACTTGTGAAAGAAGCGTAGTTGGAACCTGAACAAAATAAACACCGCGCTGAAAACACGCCGATGCAAAGCCAGCCATATCACCAATAACACCACCGCCCAAAGCTAAAACCGTACAATCTCGGTTAAAACCAGCTTCAAGAAGTGCATCAAAAATTAAATTTAAATGCTGAATATCTTTATATTTTTCACCATCGGGCAAAATACATGTAGCTACAGTTTTACCCAAACTTTGTAATGCTTCTTGATAGTGAGATAAATATAAAGGTGCGACCGTTTCGTTACTCACAATCATGACCTGTTGACCATGAATATAAGGTTCAAGCAACTGTTTAGGATCAAGTTGACTGCCAATAAAAATAGGATAACGGCGTTCGCCTAATTCAACATGTAAAGTTTGCATGAGTTTATTAAACCACGAGTAAGTTTGGCTATTTTAGCGTGTTAGACAAAATAAGTTGCAGAATCTTTTGAGCAAGATCGCGTGCAGCACCCTGATTAGTTTCAATCGTGTAATGAGCAACTTCACGATATAAAGGATCACGTATTTTTAACAAATCTCGCAATTTTTGTTCAGGGTTTTCAACTTGTAATAGAGGTCTGTTTTTATCGCGATAAGTTCGTTGTAATTGTAATTCCACAGGAGTGTAAAGATAAACCACTATACCACGCTGCTTAAGAAACTCACGATTGGGTGCTTGAGTAATCGCACCACCGCCTGTTGCTAAAACCAAAGCCTTACGGGAAGTTAACTCATTCAACACTATGGTTTCACGAGCACGAAATCCGAATTCCCCTTCTTTTTCAAAAATCCAAGGAATAGTAGCCCCTGTTTTGCGTTCAATTTCATGATCACTATCTAAAAATTCACGCCCTAATATTTCGGCTAAATGACGTCCAACGGTTGTTTTTCCTGCCCCCATGGGCCCCACCAAATAAATATTTGGCAGGGTTTCAAACGCTTTGCTTGGCAAGGCGCCACCTATTTCAATTGCTTTCATTAAAAAATATATTAATGATTTCTCACCAAAGTGTCATTAACAATTCGTGGCGTAACGAAAATCAGTAATTCTTGTTTATCATCAGATTTCACATCTTTTCTGAATAAATGCCCAAGTACGGGAATATCACCAAAGAAAGGAACCTTGGTTTGTGAGTTAATTGTAGTCTGCTCAAACACCCCCCCTAAAATGACTGTTTCACCGTTATTAACCAGCACATTGGTGTTAATCTGATTTTTATTTAAAATTAACTCACCATTAGGAGCAGCGCCAGCAACAGAATCTTTCGAAATATCTAATTTCATTTGGATCTTACCGTCAGGTGTAATACTTGGTGTCACGTTTAAGCTTAACAGCGCATCTTTAAATGAGGTTGTGGCAGTTGAGCCTGCAGCAGAGTTCGTTGTAGATTGATAAGGGACCTGCTGACCTGTTGCAACTTTTGCAGGTTGTTTATCTGCAGTCATCACTTTAGGCGTAGAAATAACCTCACCATAGCCATCGGCTTGTAAAGCTGAAAGTTCAAGATCAAGCATAAAATCAGACATACTAATTAAACCAAAGGCAATACTTCCAGCCGGATTGGTTACCCCTAAATCGACATTTAAGTTATCTGGACGTTCAATCGTGTATTTATATCCTCCCGTAGTCTCATCTTTTTTGGGTTCTCGTAAATTCCATAAAGTTGTTTCACTACCACCAACCAGCAAGTTATTATTATTGGTAATTCCTTGAGATAGGATCCCCCACTTAACGCCAAGCTCTTTGGTAAAAGAAGTAGATGCTCTAACAATACGTGCCTCAACCATGACTTGCTTAACTTGTACATCCAGTAAATCAATCATTTTACGAATTTGATCAATCGACTGAGCTGTATCGTTAATAATCAAGGTATTGGTGCGATCATCTTGAGTAATTGTTCCACGTGGACTCAATAAACTTCCTACGTTATTTCCTAAACTATCAACACCCGTATTTAAGTTAGTAGAAGTTGAAGTACCTCCACCCGAAGTATGCTGCAAACCATTGCCATTATTTGAACCTTGAGTAATTAAACCCATAATATCGCCAGCTTTAGCATATTTAAGTTGAATATACTCAGTTTGTAAGGGAGCCAGTTTGACACTCTGTGCGACAGCTTTTGCTTCTTCTTCTTCAGCCTTAATCAATTCCGCAACAGGCGCAATCCAAATAACGTTACCATTTCTCCGTTTATCCAGATTTTTAGTCTTTAGAATAATATCAAGTGCCTGATCCCACGGAACATCTTTCAAGCGCAAAGTAATATTACCCTGAACACTATCGGCGGCCACCATATTAATGCCAGTAAAATCGGCAAGTAACTGTAAAACGCGACGGACTTCAATATCTTGGAAATCAAGAGAAAGCTTATTACCAGAGTAATTAGGTGTCTTATATAAAGAAGTTACGTTTTTATCCTGAGGACGCTTTAAGCTAATGGTGAGTTTATTTTCCGCTTGATAAGCCATATATTCATAGCTACCAGTAGATTGAATTGTAATAACACCATTGCCTTTTTCGTTATAAGATTCAATGGTAGAAACAGGAGTTGCAAAATCATTCACATTTAAACGTTTAGCTAAATGTGTGGGAATTTTAGAGCCCAGAGTTCTCACTACGACTTTGCTACCTTGTTGCTGAACATCAACAGGGGTATTACTTCCCAATAAATCAATAACGATTAGTCCTTCACCTTGACCACCGCGCTGAAAGCCAATATTTGAGACACCTTGCGGTTGTACTGTCGTGGTTGGTAAAGGCTTAATAGCTGCTTGAGCTGAATTAATCTTTAGAATAAAAGTATTGCCTTCAATGCGCGTTGTAAACGCACCTGCTTCTTTTAAATTTACAGTTAAACGTGAGCGCTGATCATCAGAACTTACATCAACTGAGCTTGCTTCATTTGTACCAATTGCCACTTTTGACTGGGTTAAAGTCTGCTGAGCTTTATTAAAATCCAAAATCAAACGTGAAGGATTTTCAAGTTGATATGCCTGTGGTTGTGGTGGTAAACCATTAAACATAACTCGAATTTCTGTACCCTGACCTGCAATTTGCGTTGGTACAATATTAGTCATGCTGACCTGTGCAGAGGCAACCTGCATAAGTGCAATGGCTACAGCCCCCATAGAAAACTGACGGAATACGTGATTCATTGTCTGACCATCCCCAATTAAATAATCTTTAAAAATACTTTTTCTTTGTTATTCCCTAAATTTTTAGGGTGCGGGTCCAATTAACACTAAGGTTCTTGGTCTCTCCACATAGCCTTCGCGCCCATCAGGGACAATCTCTACCAGATCAATCTGGGTTGGACCAATATGAGTAATACGCCCTTGGTTCATCCCGATATAGTTCCCCACCTGTACCCGTTCAATTTGCTGATCGGGTGATTGGATAAGAGCCAATACTTGCCCACGGTTATTACGTATGCTTCCTTTCATGTTTAAGGATTCTAATGCATAACTTTCTAGAGGCTGAGGTGCACGTGAGAAATTCGGATATACCTGTTTTCCTGCCATAATTTTGAGCTCAGCAGCAAGTGAGCTTGGTAAAAATGGACTCTTTAGCTGATGAGCCGCATAGTTAAATTGTGGCACAGGCGTGAAAACAGGTGCTGGATCTATCGGTTGTGGTGGCTGATTACGTATATTTGCCATTTGCTGATTTACAGCATCGATTCTAGAATCACATCCAACTAAAACCAAACATGCCAAAATAGAAAAAGAAATTTGTTTAAGTTTCATTGTAATGCTCCTATTTCGACTGTGTATTAGCAGTAGAGGAAACAGGTGCTACTGAAGCCGAAACGTTGTTTTCCGGATTTTCAGCATTTTCTACGGCGCCCATATAGCGATAAGTTTTTGCTTTAATAGAATAATTAAGTACAGGAATATCTGACTTACTATCTTTAACAGGTGCAGCTTCTACAACAAAGTCATGCATCGTCACAATACGTGGTAATGCCGCAATACTACTAACAAAAGCACCAAAAGCGTGATAATCGCCAGTTGCTTCCATCGTAATAGGCTGTTCAATAAAGATTTCCTGCTTCACTTCATCTTCTAAACGAATATTTTTAAACTTCAGACCAGAGCTCACACCAGTTAAGTTAATGTCCTCAACCAAGCTTGGAATCTCGGTTTCTTTTGGGAGTTGCTCTAACTGCTGATTAAAGTTTGCTTGCATCTCTTGAAGTTGAAGTTGATATTGCTGCAAGTTACGTAATTTTGAATCCTTTTCGTGAAACTCATTCAACAAATTACTTTCTTGTGCCTGCGCATTATCAATTGCTTGAAGCTTTGGCTGAATAACAACAAAGTATCCTAAAGCCAACACAGCAAAGAAAATAAAAATCCAGCACGTAATTTTCACAGATAATGGCCAGCTACCGTAACTGTTCATATCTAGTGTGTTAAATTGCTGAAGAAATTTTTCTAAAGTGATCTGCTTTTTCTTAGATGGAGCTTGTTCTAACGACAACTCATGAAGTTCATCCGGACTCATTTAACCGCCCCCTTATCCGCACTTACAGACGTATTCGCGGTATCATCTGTTGTAGTCCCCCCCATTTCTCCTAAATCAACAGTCACAACAAAACTGCCATAACTATCTTCTACTCTAGGAAGCAGTGAACTCGCCGTCTTATCTTTTTTCTCTTCGGTCGCCAAGAAAGAGTTCATAAAAGCATTGCGATACCATGGTGATGCTTCGAGATTACGTAATAACTCCGCGACCGTATTTGGACTTTCTGCTTTACCTTCAATGGTAAATTTATCTCCAGTTCTGCTAAATTTAGTCAAATACATCGCTGCCGGAGTCACCCGTACCAATTCATCCACCAAACGCACAACAACAGGACGTTGACTTTGCAACCCCTGAATAAGTTTCATACGTTCGATAATGGCATCACGCTGTTCTTGCAAGCCATTTAAGGTTTTAAGCTGTTGATCTAGACTCTGGTTTGTACTAGTAATGAGTTGATTAGCTTGTTCTTGATCATCTAATTTTTGATTTAAATAAAACCACCCAGAAGATACAGTGGTAATCCCCAGCACAACGACCCCAAAACAGAAAATAATAAATTGTTTTTTGCGCTGTTCCCTAAGCCCATCACGCCAAGGAAGTAAATTAATTGTTGCCATTAATCAAAACTCCTTAAAGCCAAACCACATGCCACCATTAATGATGAAGCATCATTTTCAAGTTTTTGAATATCGACTTGAGGAGAAAAACCCATTTGTAAAAACGGATTGGCAATGGTTACACGGTAACCAAGTTTTTGCTGCAACAATTTGGCAAGCCCAGGAATGTTGGCATTCCCACCCGCTAGTAAAATATGGTCTATTTCATTGAACTGTGATGAAGAAAAGAAAAATTGTAGAGATCTGGCTGCTTGCTGCACGACCGCATCTAAAAATGGCTCTAAAACTTCGATGTCATAGTCATCTGGTAAAGAGCGTTCTTTTTTAGCTCGTCCCGCTTCTTCCAATGACAAACCATAACGGCTCTGAATTTCCAGAGTAAGCTGCTTGCCGCCGAAGACTTGTTCACGGGTATAAATGATTTTGCCACTTTGCATAACCGATAATGTAGTCATGGTATGGCCGATATCTAAAATACCAATGGTATTGGCACCCATGGGTAAACTATCAGCGAATACACTAAAAGCACGCTCGACAGCATAACTTTCGACATCAGCAAGCTTAGGCGTTAGATCCACCAGCTCCAGCACTTCTACTCGTGTTTCAACATTTTCTGTTCTTGTTGCAACTAGAAGTACATTTACACGGTTTGGGTTAGGCAGTCGATCCGGCAGAACCTCAAAATCAAGACTCACTTCATCCAAAGGGAACGGTATATACTGCTCCGCATCTAAACGAATCTGAACTTCTCGTTCGTCATCATTCATATCTGCATCCATTTCGATGGTTTTATGAATAACCGTCGATGTTGGAACAGCAATTGCAGCGTTACTGGTTTGGGGATTTGCTAAATTCATCGCCCGTTCCAAAGCTTCCGCAACTGCCTCTGGATTCAAGATATTTTTTTCAACTACACTGTTCTCGGGTAAAGGCATTAAAGCATAGCTTTCCACCCAATATTTACCGTTCTTAACAGAGAGCTCCAACAACTTAACAGAAGTCGAACTAATATCGACACCCATTAACCCCTTATTCGGTTTACGATATAACCTGAGCACACTATTGTCCTATTATTTTTTTATCCCCAAAAAAAATTACAAACCAATAATCTAGGTCTTTATTTTTACACGGATACAATATCTCATCTAACAATCCGCATGTCTAAAGGCTATACTGACCACAATTAGTTTGTATTCGATCTTATTAAAGCTTACTTATCATGAAAAAGCTATCCAGTTTGGGCTTCGTGCGTCCAATTTTTTTGATCATTATTATTATCTTAGTCTCACTTCCGATGGGCTTTTATGGCATGTATCTCTATATCGCCCCATCGCTCCCTGAAATGAGTTCACTAAAAAAAGCTCCGCTTTTAAAACCGCTACAGGTCTATACCTCAGATAATCAACTGATTGCCGAGTATGGTGGTAAGCTTTCTATTCCAGTTGAATACAAACAAATTCCTCCTGCTTTTATTCATGCATTTTTAGCAGCAGAAGATTCTTCTTTCTTTGAACATAGCGGGATCAGTTTTAAAGGTTTAGGGCGTGCTTTAAGTGAAAGTGTAACTGGTTCTGATGTGCAAACTGGTGGTTCAACCATTACCATGCAGGTTGCAAAGAACTATTATTTGAGCCCAGAAAGAACCTTAAAACGTAAAATAACCGAGATCTTTTTAGCTCGAAAAATTGAGCAAAACTTATCTAAAGAAGAAATTCTCAGTCTTTATGTGAATAAAATCTTCTTAGGAAAAAATGCCTACGGTATCGCAGCAGCAGCCAAAATTTATTACAACAAAAGTATTAATGAGCTCAGCATTGCTCAAATGGCAATGATTGCAGGTTTGCCGAAAGCGCCTTCTAAATACAATCCTGTAGTTAATCCTGAACGTGCACTTGAACGTCGCAACTGGATTTTAGGCCGTATGTTACAGCTGGGTTATATCTCTCAAGGAGAATATCAAAAAGCTGTAGCTGAACCGATCAACTTAAACATGCCCAATCGGGATTTAAATAATATTCACCCGTATGCAGGCGAAATGGTTCGTTCAGAGCTTGTAAAGCATTTTGGTGAACAAGCCATTGATTCTGGCTATAAAGTCTATACAACCATCAATGCTAAACGCCAAGCGATTGCAGAGAAATCTGTACAAGATGGTCTTGAAGCTTACGACCGTCGTCATGGCTGGCGTGGTGCGGAAGCACACGATAAACCATTAAATGAATTTAGAGCATATGCCAATACCTACCCGGCACAAGTTACCAAGGTAAATAGCAACTCTTTTGACGCATTAATGCAAGATGGCACGACTGTTACTGTACAGTGGTCAGGTATGTCATGGGCTCGCCCCTATCGCAATGCGAATAGTGTAGGTGGTGCTCCTTCACGTGCATCTCAAATTGTTCAAGTTAAAGATATTGTTCGCTTACGTCCAAATGATGCAAAAACAGCATGGTCTTTAGTTCAGGTTCCAAAAGTTCAAGGCCAACTTATTGCGATTAACCCGAATGATGGTTCAATTGAAGCAATTGTAGGTGGTTATAACTTCTATCAATCGAAATTTAACCGCGCCTTACAAGGCTGGCGCCAACCAGGTTCAACGATCAAACCGTTTGTTTATGCATTGGCACTTGAACGCGGTATGACACCGTACAGCATGGTGAATGATAGTCCTATCACAATTGGTAAGTGGACACCGAGAAACTCAGACGGTCGTTATTTAGGGATGATTCCATTACGTCGTGCTTTGTATTTGTCTCGTAATACCGTGTCAGTACGCCTTTTGCAAACTGTGGGAATTGAACGTACTCGCCAGTTATTCATGGATTTTGGTTTACAAGAAGATCAAATTCCACGTAACTACACCATTGCTCTAGGTACACCTCAAGTATTACCAATTCAAATGGCAACTGGATATGCAACTTTTGCAAATGGTGGTTATCGCGTTCAACCACACTTTATTCAGCGTATTGAAGATGCATACGGTAAAGTGATTTATCAAGCTAAGCCAGAATATGCATGTATTCCATGCATTAACGCGCCTGACACAACTGATGACGAGCAGAAAGCTACGACAACAGATGATGAAGTGATTGAGGTTACTAACAAAGACGTAGAGCAGAAAGAAAAGGCAGCTAAGCAACTTAATCTTAAACAAACTGATAAAGCGAATAGCGAGTATCGCCAAGCTCAACGTATTTTAAAATCAAGCTCTGCTTACGATATGGCGAATATTTTACGTGATGTAATTGAGCATGGTACAGGCCGTGCCGCACTTAAAATTGGCCGTAGTGATTTAGGCGGTAAAACTGGTACAACCAACGATGCAAAAGATGCATGGTTTGCAGGCTTTAACGGCAAGTTAGTGACTGTAACGTGGGTTGGATTTGACCAACCGACAACATTAGGTCGACGTGAGTATGGTGGTATTGCTGCACTACCGATCTGGATTAACTTTATGGGTCAAGCATTGCAAGGTACGCCAGCATCTTGGGTTCGTTTAGATAAAGATGCCCAAGGTCCTATTTCACGTGACAAACAACAAACTGTTACTGAAGTAGGCGATAAGAAAACTTATCGTGCAGCTCCACCATTAGCACGCCCGCTATATCGCCCAGCACCGCCACAACCAAAACTAAGCAATGACAATGACTTCTCCGATTTACCAGGTGAGGAAATTGTTATTCCATCAAAAGCTGCACCTCCTGCGATGAAGCCTTCACAGGGAGCAGCACCGAAGCGTGAGAAAGATGAACTAGAAAATCTGATTAATCAGATTGAATAGCAAAAAAAAGCCATCGTATGATGGCTTTTTTTTGCGCTCTTAAAAATAAATCGTATGATGACTTTTTTACGCTTTTAAAAATAGACTGCTAACTAGCTATTTTATTACGTTTCTGAAAGACATAAATTTGAAAAGATGCCGTTACCTCTAATTGCGACTGCTGCTCTAACTGCAAACGACGCTCAGGAGAGGCTTTATAAGCATAAGGTGTCATAGCAATCAGATTTTTTAAAGCCTGTTGATCAAGCACAAAAGGGGCATTAATAATTTGCTCTTGTTTGAGCTCAAACAAATCTTGCAACTGCTCCACAAACTTCTCTGGTGTATGAGGGTTAACCTGTTCAAATAAAGCTTCACGCATTGCATATAAATGCTCAGATGCAGGAGTGACAACAATTAAATATCCATCATCCTTTAAAACACGAGCAATTTCTGCCTGTGGAATTGGGCTAAACAAACTGGTACATGCATCCATGCTTTGATCAAGCACAGGCAAAGTCGCACCAGTCCCCACAACCCAAGTCACCTCAGTATTGAGCTTTGCTGCACGCTGTACCGCATTTTTTGCAATATCAACACCAACACATTGCTCAACGACTTGCTGCATAGCACTGGTGTAATAGCCCTCACCACACCCGATATCAAGTACGGTTTTTACATCTAATTGTTTTAATAAAGCGACTACAGCATGTTGTAAAGGCTGATAATAACCACCTTGTAAAAAAGCTCTTCGCGCATCGACCGACTCTGGTGTATCTCCAGGATTCTTACTATGTTTATGTTGCACAACATGTAAGTTCACATAACCTTGTTTAGCGACATCATAACTATGCCCTTGTCCACATCGCCAAGTTTTTTCATTTAAATCGAGAGACTGACGACACACAGGACACATTAAAATTTGCTTAGTCACTTTTAATTGTTCTCTTGTTCTTTATGTTGTAAATAAGACTTTGCATGCATTCCCACAAATGTACGCCCTGCATTTGTTCCCTTAATCCATTCATCTACCTGAAATAAATCAAATAGCCCCACTTTGACTAAAGTTGGAATAGCAATCTTTAATTCTTCCTCAATCTGACCTCTTTGGCCTGCATTATATAATTCAATATTATGCAGCATTGTAGCGACAGTTCCGGTTTGTACCTGACTTCCATCTTTAAGCACAACTTGAGGTAATACTTCGCCTTCTCCAACTACTTTCTGATTAATTACAGATAATTGGTCTAGACCAGCAACTTTTGTCATTCATCTCTCCAATAAAAAAAGCCAGTAGAACTGGCTTTATATTGACACTAAAATAAGATCTATCGCAATTTTAAAGTCATTAGACCTAAAACTACTAATATAATTGTAATAATCCAAAAACGAATCACAACTTGGGTTTCTTTCCAGCCCTGCTTTTCATAGTGATGATGCAGCGGTGCCATTAAGAACACGCGTTTATTACGCATCCGCAGCGATCCAATTTGCAAGAAGACAGATACAGCCTCCATTACAAATACACCACCCATAATCGCAAATACGATTTCTTGGCGTACCATAACAGCAATTGTTCCAAGCATCGCGCCTAAAGCTAATGCACCAACATCACCCATAAAGATTTGAGCTGGGTGTGCGTTATACCAAAGAAATGCCAAACCCGCACCAATCATGGCAGAGCAGATTACAACAAGCTCAGAGGTATATTTCACATAGGGAATATGCAAATAGTTAGCGAAACGGATGTCACCTGACAAGTAAGCAAATACACCTAAGCCCGTAGCGACCATTACAACAGGCATGATTGCCAAACCATCTAAACCATCAGTTAAGTTAACGGCGTTAGAAGCACCATTAATAACTAGATAGGTAAATACAATAAATGCCAAGCCCAAAGGAACCATAGAGAGTGGAATTGAAAGATTCTTAAAGAATGGAATCAATAAATCCAGCATGTTTGCCGTATGTTCAGCATTCGACTGTTGGGTTGCAATTAAATATAAAGCAATACCAGCCCCAAGCGATGCAACAGAAGTCCAGAAAAACTTCTTACGGGCAGGTAAACCTGCATTGTCTTTATAGCGAATTTTAATCCAGTCATCTGCCCAGCCCACAGCCCCGAATACAACCATTACACCAAGCACAATCCAGACATAAGGGTTAGATAAATCAGCCCAGAGTAAAGTACTAATACCAATTGAAAGCAGAATTAAAATCCCGCCCATGGTTGGTGTACCCATCTTTTTAGCATGATTTTCAGGAGCAAATGAACTTACTGCCTGACCGTATTTTAACGCTTGTAATTTACGAATCATGATCGGCCCGAGGACCAAACCAATGGTCAGTGAAGTTAATACACTGAGTAAAGAACGTAATGTTAAATAACGAACGACCTGAAACGAACTGTGATAGCCCGCAAGTTGTTCAAACAACCATAACAGCATTTAAAGTTTCTCCATCAAATCAGCCATCAACGTTTCCATATGAGTAAAGCGAGAACCTTTAAACAGGAAACTCATGGACTGTGGTTGATGTGTTTGGATTAGATTGATTAGAAATGGAAGCGCCTCAGCTTGTGTCTGAAATGCTTTCACTTTATTGGAATGAGAGTCTGCACCCTCGAGAGCGGCTGGAGCAAACTGCCCAACTGCAATAATATGATCTAAAGGAAGCTCAGCAAGATAACGGCCTAAATCGTGGTGTTCTTGCCAACTGCTATCACCTAACTCACCAATATCCCCCATGACCATCACTTTTAAGCCTTGTTGCTGCAACAACACTTGTGCAGCAGCACGCATTGAGGTCGGATTGGCATTATAGGTATCATCAATAAATAAGTAAGGTGACTTTTGAATAAAGTTAAGACGACCCTTAGCTCCCTGAGCTTGCTCTAAGCCTTGGACAATATCTTCTAGTCCAATACCAATTGCTAAAGCAAAGGCTACAGCTGCGGTCGCATTCTGAACATTATGCTCACCTGCAAAATGGAGTTTAACGGCACTGACACCTTGCGGCGTATGTAGCGTAAAATTTGTTGATTGAGGTAATAATTCAATATCTGTTGCATACACATCGCCACCCACACCAAATGTAGAAATACGATGCGCTTTTGCGGCGTTAAGAATCTCAGCAGTGAAATCATCTTGCTGCGGTACGATTGCAACGCCATTTGGAAAAATATGACGATAAATTTCCGATTTAGCTCGGCAAATACCTTCACGTCCACCAAATTCGCCCAGATGAGCTGTACCAATATTCAAAATGCCTGCAACATGAGGCTGAACTAATTTAGAAGTATAATCAATTTCACCTTGATGGCTTGCACCCAACTCCATCACCGCATATTGATGTTCCTTGCGAAGCTCTAGCAGCATCATGGGTACACCAAGATCATTATTTAAATTACCACGGGTGATTAATGTCGGAGCTAAGCGCGATAATATACTTCCCAACATTTCTTTAGTTGTGGTTTTACCGCTACTACCTGTTAAAGCAATCACTTTTAATTGGGTATTATGCTCACGGCGATAAGCGCCGAGTTGCCCCAAAGCCAAGCGAGTATCGGCAACAACTAACTGTGCAATTTCTATCTCTAAAGGACGTTCAACAATGGCGATTTGACAACCATTCGCGGCAACCTGAGTTACAAAGTCGTGTGCATCAAAACGCTCACCTTTTAGTGCTAAAAAGGCATCCCCAGTTTCCGCATGACGAGAGTCCGTCAAAATACGTTTAATTTCAGTTTGAGGGATCTGGTCTTTATGCCAATAGCCCTGCGTTGCCTGTTGTAATTGTTGAGCTGTCCACGGTTCCAAAGGCACGGTACTGGTGGTTGAAGTATGCATAAATAATCCTATTGTGCAGGGTAAGCAGCGTCTACAGTATGGTGTTGCGCAGCAATTGCTGATTGTACTTCGACAACATCATCAAACCAGTGGCGCACACCATTAATTTCTTGATAATTTTCATGACCTTTACCAGCAATAACCACAATATCACCAGCTTGAGCTTGCTGCGCAACAAATTTAATTGCTTCACGGCGATCATGAATTTCCTGCATGTGATGCCCAGAGAAATCAATTCCTTGCTTCATATCAGCAAAAATTTGTTCAGGGTCTTCAGTTCTTGGATTATCCGAAGTCAGAATAATCGGATTCGCTCCATCCAAAGCGGCTTGAGTCATGAGTGGACGTTTACCACGGTCACGATCTCCACCACACCCGAATACCGCCCAAAGCTGATTAGATACATGACGTTTTAAAGTCTTAAGCACCTGAATCAAAGCATCAGGTGTGTGGGCATAATCCACAACAAATAAACGTTCACCATCGCGAATGACCTGCATTCGTCCCGGCGCACCTATGAGCTTAGGAACAAAAGCGACTAAAGCGTCTAAATCAAAACCTGCTTGCTCAGCAGCAATAAGCGCTGCAATCAGGTTTTCAACGTTGAAATGCCCCAATAATGGACTTTGAACAGCAAAAGAACCTTGCGAGCTGACTAAATTAAAAGTCGCCCCTGCCAAAGAGTAACTTAAGTCACTAATATAATAATCAGCCGTATTTTGGGTAAGTGAATACGTCAGAATCTTTGGCTGAGCAGGATTTTGTTTTGCTGCATTGATCATAAGAGCAGCATGTTCATCATCAAGATTAATAACAGCTACTTTTAAAGAATTAAAACGGAATAAAAGAGCCTTTGCTTCTGCGTAAGCCTCTAAAGTGCCATGATAATCCAGATGATCACGACTTAAATTACTATAAACAGCAATTTCAATCGCACAACCATTTAAACGACCTTGCTCTAAGCCATGTGAGCTTGCTTCAAGAGAAGCGAAAGTTGCACCTTGTTTAGCATAATCATGTAATGCATTTTGTAGTTGTAAAGCATCGAGCGTAGTATGAGTTGATGGTGTCAGATCAGGCAAAATACCATTACCAGTTGTGCCCATCACCGCACAACGCTGTTGTTGTGAACTAATTAATTCAGCAACTAAACGTGAAATTGTCGTTTTACCATTTGTGCCTGTTACTGCAACGATACGCGCTGGTGTAACAGGGTCAATATGTTGCAAATAACGCTCTTGCCATTCGCCCATGCGCTGACGTACATCAGGGCATACCCATTCATTTGCTACACCTAATTCCGTCTCGCTAATGATCGCAAGTGCGCCATTGGCTAGCGCTGACTCTGCAAAAGCACGTGTTTTTTCAGGTTGGCTATAACTGGTCAAAGCAATAAAAATTTGGCCTGACTCAACCTTACGGCTGTCTAGACTAAAGCCGTGAAAAGGCTGCTGAGACCACTGCGCATTAATCTCGACTGGATTAATTTCTTGAAAAGAAACAGACATAGCTTACCTGCGAATAGGATTTACTGAAGTATCAAGGGGCTTATCAAGCGGCACATTCATTAAACGTAATGATTCTTGCATAATGCGTGCAAAAACAGGGGCCGCAACTAAACCACCGTAATAGCGACCTTGTGGGTTTTCAACAACGACAATAACAGCTAAACGTGGGTCACTAATTGGCGCAACACCAGCAAATAAAGCACGGTATTCATTATTTGAATAACCTTTACGGTCTGCACGAAGTTTATGAGCCGTACCTGTTTTACCACCAACACGATAACCCGGAATATTAGCTTGCTTTGCCGTACCACCAGGCATCGTAACCTGCTCTAACATAAGCAAAACCTGATCAGCAATTTTTGGAGCTAGAACTTGCTCGCCTTTAGGTGCTTGATCGAGTTTATGCAAGCTTAGAGGCATTTTTACGCCATGATTTGCAAGCATTGCATAGCCTTGCGCCAACTGAAGAATAGTTGCGTTTAGGCCATAACCATAAGCCATGGTACCAATTTGAGAAGAGTTCAATTTACTTACTGGAAGCACTAAACCTGAACTTTCCCCCGGAAATTTCACAGCCGAGCGTTTACCAAAACCAGCACGATTAAAGAAGCTTGGTAGTGTTTCTTTTGGAAGTGACAATGCAATTTTTGCAGAACCCACGTTTGAAGATTTGATAATGACGCCACTAACAGTTAAAGCACCATAGTTGTGGGTATCACGAATCGTATGCCAACCTAAACGCATTGAACCTGGAGAAGTATTTACAATCGTGTTAGGCGTATATTGCCCAGTTTCTAATGCAGAAGAAATTGTAAATGGCTTCATGGTTGAACCCGGTTCGAACATATCAATCGCACCACGGTTACGCATGGCATCTTTATTAGACAAACCATTTTTATCATTCGGGTTATATGACGGCCAACTGGTCATTGCCAGAATTTCACCAGTCTTAACATCTACAGCAATTGCCGTTGCCGAACGGGCATTATTTGCAACACCAGCTGCGGTCAGCTCTCTATACATAATGTATTGCAAACGAGAGTCGATACTTAAAGTGATATTTTCGCCAGGCTCACCCTCACGGATAACCTCTGAAACTTTTAAGCGATTTCCGCGCTTATCACGAATAATTTTTTGCTCACCATCCACACCTGACAGCTGTTTATTGAGCTGCATTTCCAAGCCTTCAATCCCTTGGCCTTCACTGTTGGTTAAACCAATAATCTGGGCATTTGGCTGTGGTTGAGGATAATAACGCTTATAGGTTTTCTCGGCATATACCCCTTGAAAGTTACCCTTCGTAATGAGGTCTGCCTGTTGCGGTGGTATTTCTTTTTTCAGAACCAGATAACGAGAACGCGGTCGTGCATTCATCTGCTTTTTAAGATCGGCACGGTCTAAACCAACGACATCTGCCAACTCATCAAGATTTAAGTTTTTATCGGGTAATTGTCTTTTTAATTTACGATTGTTCGGATCTTTCTTTAATTCCGCTGTAATTTGGTCATATAAATGCTTTGTATCGAAATAATCACGCGGATCCATTACGATTTTCATGATCGGTGTACTAATTGCCAAAGGCACGCCATGGCGGTCACTAATCACGCCACGCATAGCTTCTACACGCTCAGTACGCAAAATATTGGCATTGGCCTTGTTTTGTAAAAAATCCTTATTAATTACCTGTACATAAAATGCACGTGCAATTAAAACAACAAAACAGAGTAACACTACTGCCCAGAGCAGATAAAACCGCCACATATCAAAGGCAAGAGTTGGTTTTTCCGAAATAGACTGCTGTTTTTTCCGTGTTTGTTTTGTTCGCTTATCTACCATACAGCAAGGCCTTACTTATTTTGCTCTGAGGTCATTGGTAAAGAAATTACCACCGTTTCTGCAGCCGGTGGAGAAAACATCCGTAGCTGAGTTACAGCACGTGTACCAATCTGTGCCGTTGCACCAAAGGTTTGTTGCTCAATGAGCAAACGCCCCCATTCAGCATTGAGATCATCACGTTCACGCATATAAGAGCTAAGCTCTCTATAATCATGACGATATTCAAATACCTGAAATACCACCATCATGGCACTTATAAAAACAAGTGCCACCAAGACTGTATACACCACAACTTTTTTAACCACTTTATTTTCTGTGGTTGCGATTTCATCACTGCTTTTCATTACGCGCCTTTTTCTTCCAAGCGTTCAGCAACCCGAAGCCATGCACTACGTGAACGAGGGTTCGCTTTTACTTCTTCTTCACTCGCACGAACCCGTGAAATTTTCTTTAATCTTCTTGTATCTACCCGCTGCTCTGGCATTCCCCAACCGAAATCTTCTGCTAACGTAGATTCTTTTTGAATAAACTGCTTAATCAGTCGGTCTTCAAGAGAATGGAAACTAATAACAGACAAACGTCCTTCCGGTTTGAGTAAGTCTACAGCTTGCGGCAAAAACACTTCAATATCTTCGAGCTCTTTATTAATAGCAATACGAATAGCCTGAAATGTACGTGTCGCTGGATGTTTATGTTTTTCCCATTTTGGATGAGCTGTTTTTACAAGTTCCGCCAATTGAGCAGTTGTATCTAGTTTTCCAGCATTTTTAATGGCTTTAGCAATACGTCGACTATAACGCTCTTCACCATATTGATAAATAATATTTGCTAATTGTTCTTCTTCAATTTCAAGTAACCACTCGGCCGCAGTTAAACCCTTAGAATTATCCATTCGCATGTCTAACGGACCATCTTGCATGAAACTAAAACCACGTTCTGCCTGATCAAGTTGAGGAGATGACACTCCCAGATCAGCCATAATGCCATCAACACTCATCACACCAATTTCCTGCATCTTCTCTTTGATATCAGCAAAACTCGCATGAATGATCGTAAATCTTGGATCTTCTTGTGCCAAAGCAGCAGCAACTTCCAGTGCTTGAGGGTCTTTATCAAATGCATACACTCGTGCATTTTCATCAAGTTTAGAGAGCAATAAACGTGTATGCCCACCTCTTCCGAAGGTTGCATCGATATACACCCCTGTTGTGCGATCTGCCAATAAGCTCTCAACGGTCTCAAAAAGTAAGACAGAAATATGCGACATAGGTGTTAAATCATTGCGTAAAAATGTAACTGCACATTATCACCTTGTTTATGACCAACGCCAAACGGCTTTTTGTAGGAAAATATTAATTTTTCATAGATAAAACCGTTTTGTTAGCACTTTTTAAGCAAAATAAGAAAGTAAGAATAATTTTCTAGAGTTAAATACGAATTAATAAAACTTTTTTATTAAATTCTTTATTAAAAAAACTCTCTTTTCCTTTACGCTTATTTTATTAAAAACTCCCGCAGATTTACCTTAGGACGAGATGAGTTGGCAATCTTTTTTGGCATATTTACCGATTTGATTTAACCATTTTTGCCTTTGGGCTAAACTTGCGCCCCGCACTGTTCCAACATAATTAACTTTGACTTTACTGACCCCACAAAATTGCAAAGTCGCTTTTTTAAGTTGTCGAGTACTTGGTTCACCATAGTACCAACGATAAAACCAACCCGGCTGGTCTAAAGTCGTAATCAGTCGTGCTGTTTTTGACTGTAAATGACCAATAACACGATTGCTGTTTTCTCGGTAACTAAAGACAAGATTCGGTAAAAAGAGTCGGTCAATAAAACCTTTAGCGATAGCCGGCAGCCCTCCCCACCACACTGGAAAGAACCATACCAAATGATCCGCAGCCTGAATTTTTTCAAGCGCATCCATTAAATCAGGTTCCAATTCCATTCGTTTTTCATAACCATATTTTAAATTAGGTTCAAAACCCAACTTGGCAATTTCTATTAGATCTACGTGAATACCTAATGTTTTTGCCTGCTCTACATAGTTGTGAGCTAATGCATGATTAAAACTAGTATCGGATGGATGACCATTGATAACTACAATACGTTTAGAGACTTGAGACATATATCGCCTTTATTGTCGCACAGTCAAATATCAGTTGATATTTGAAATAAATGAGTAGCAAAAATATCTTATGGAAATTAAGATATCAAGTGATATCTCAATTATTATTTTATCTGGCTCTTATGACTCTTTCTCGCAATGAAAAACAGATACAAACTCGACAGCATCTTATTGAAGCTGGGTTTGCTCTCATTTCTAAATTTGGTTATAACGCGGTATCTATCAGGAATCTTTCTAAACAGGCAGGTTATACTCAAGGTGCCTTTTATTCGAATTTCAACAATAAAGAAGAGTTTTTGCTTGAGCTGATGCAGCTTCAATTCGCTAAAGAAAATTTACAGCTACAAGAAATCTTTACCAGTACCCCTTCAAATACAGAGCAACTAATTGATTCATTGCGTCAATGGCTGACCGCTTTTTTTACAAACGATGAATGGCTTAAAATATCAATAGAACTACAGCTATTTGCTGCACGTGATATTACCTTCGCCGAGGAGTATCAAAAGGTTTGGAAAACCCATCAGCAAGAAGTAACGAAGATTATGAATCAATTCTTTTCTTTAACGGAGATAACTGAGCCTGATGACTATGATTCTATTGTCATAGAGCTTGTATCATTAAGTTATGGGCTAGCTTTACAATATATGATTTTCAAAGATGATATAGATCACTACATTAATATTTTTATCAATACTTTATTAAAAAGATTGGGCACTATCTAAATCAATTAAAAAATAGACCTAAAAAATACAAAGAGCCGCTTAATGATTAAATAAACGACTCTAAAAAAACTTAATTAATTATTGCTTCCCATCATAAATTTGATCGAAGACAGCCCCATTTGCAAAGTGAGTTTTTTGAGCTTTAGCCCAGCCACCAAAAACATCATTAATGGTAAATAATTTAATTTTTGGGAATTGTGCTGCATATTTAGCAGCCACTTGCGCATTGCGTGGTCGGAAATAATGTTTAGCAGCCAACTCTTGCCCTAATGGTGAATATAAAAAGTTCAAGTAGCCTTTTGCTAATGTTCGGTTGCCATCTTTATCTACGGTTTTATCTACAATTGCGACGGAAGGCTCTGCCAAAATTGAAATTGATGGGTAAACGATTTCATATTTATCTTTATCAGGTCCTTTAGTCGCCAATAAAGCTTCGTTTTCCCATGATAATAAAACGTCACCAATTCCACGCTCAGCAAATGTTGTTAGCGAACCACGTGCTCCCGAATCAAGTACTTTTACATTGTGATAAAGTTTTTTAACTAACTCACGAGCTTTGGCATCATTTCCACCCGGTTGCTTTAAAGCATAACCCCATGCCGATAAATAAATCCAACGCGGTGCGCCCCCTGTTTTAGGATTAGGAGTGATAATTTCCACACCTGGTTTTGTTAAATCATTCCAGTCACGTATATTTTTTGGATTACCTTTTCGCACGAGGAATACAACAGTCGAAGTATAAGGTGCAGAATTATTTGGAAATTCTTTTTGCCAATTCGGTTGGATAAAACCTGCTTTCACAATCTCATCAATATCATTCGCTAACGCTAACGTTACAACATCGGCTTCAAGCCCCGTAGCTACTGCCCGAGCTTGTTTACCAGATCCACCATGCGACTGTTTAAACTCAACATCCTGACCTGTACGCTGTTTCCAAAACTTCCCAAAAGCCTGATTATATTCTTGATAAAATTCTCGGGTCGGATCATAAGAAACATTTAAAAAAGAAGTAGCTGCCTGAGCTGCTGTTGCCATTCCCAAGTACACCGCTACAGCCATTATTGATATTTTTTTCATTTACAAAATCCATCATTGGTTTTAGTTTTACTATATTTTTAATTTTATAATTTACAATCAATTACTTATATTAATATATTTTTTATTAATCTCTTTAAGATATATAGCTTAAGAAGCCTAAATCATTTCATTTTTGAAATTTTTTGTAATTATTCTTACAACTTAATGAGGGCCTTCACTTTATCTACACATTAATTTGTTAAATAATGAAGCGTAAAGGATACACATGACCTACATTGGGGTCGACCAGATTAAAATATAGATAATTTTTGTAAAAAGTGTGACACAGTTCCACTTTTTTATTAAGATTTATGTTTAAATCGTAGCATTACCGTAATTTTACATTTCGTTAAACTCAAAAAATAGTTGAAATGTAATGAACAGAGGGGATGATTAATAATGAAAATTCATTATGGAAAAGCGTTAAGCTTAAGTTTGGTGCTGGGTTTAGCATCACAATTTTCTGCAGCAGCAGTACTTAAAGATACCCCAAATAAAACTGGGTCAGATAAGCAGACTTCGCTTATTGAAAAAGCTTTAGATCAACAGAAACGTAATCCTATTGTATTACCTTCTTCAGATGATGAGCTTAAGGTACTCAATACTATTCGCGTTACACCGACTCAAAATTTTCTTGCTGCACAACACGAACGTTTTTCACGTTTTGTTCAGGCAATCTTCCAGCCGCATGCTTCTTAAAATCTGAAACACCCCCTCTTCGTTTCAGTTTTAGCCCAGACTGACGTTAAATAAAACGTCAGAATACTGGGCTTTTTCGTTATAATAGTTTCAATTTTTATTTTGACCCATTACCTATGAAAGTTCGTACTCGTATTGCACCTTCTCCTACCGGTTTTCCTCATGTCGGCACCGCTTACATCGCTTTATTTAACATGTGTTTTGCGAAACAACATGGCGGAGAATTCATTTTAAGAATTGAAGATACAGACCAACTTCGCTCTACGCCAGAATCTGAAAAAATGATTTTGGATTCATTGCGTTGGTTAGGCCTAAATTGGTCTGAAGGCCCAGATGTAGGTGGTCCTCATGCGCCGTATCGCCAATCTGAACGTATGGGAATTTATAAGCAATACGCATTAGAACTTGTTGAAAAAGGTCATGCTTTTTATTGTTTCGCTACTGCTGAAGAACTAGACCAGATGCGTGCTGAACAACAAGCACGCGGTGAAACACCAAAATATGACGGTCGCGGGTTAAAACTTTCTCAAGAAGAAGTGACTCGTCGCTTAGAAGTGGGCGAACCCCACGTCATCCGTATGAAAGTACCTGAAGAAGGTATTTGTAAATTTAATGACTTATTACGCGGGGAAGTTGAAATTCCTTGGGCACAAGTCGACATGCAAGTTCTTCTTAAAAATGATGGGTTACCGACTTATCATTTAGCGAATGTTGTAGATGACCATTTAATGGAAATCACTCATGTATTACGTGGTGAAGAATGGCTTCCATCTGCACCGAAGCATCAGTTGCTTTACCAATATTTTGGTTGGGAAATGCCGACACTTTGTCACATGCCATTGTTGCGTAACCCAGATAAATCAAAATTGTCTAAACGTAAGAACCCGACATCAATTAACTACTACCGCGATATCGGCGTTTTACCAGAAGCCTTATTAAACTATTTAGGCCGTATGGGCTGGTCAATGCCAGATGAGCGTGAAGTATTTACGCTACAAGACATGATGGATAGCTTTGATATTCAACGTGTTTCACTAGGTGGACCAATTTTCGATGTTGAAAAACTGAATTGGTTAAATGGTCAATGGATCAAAGGCTTAACCCCTGGTCAATTATTAGACCGCTTATTAACATGGAAAAGTGATCGCAGCACTTTAGAAGATATTGCAGCTGCCATTCAACCGCGTATTAATTTACTTTCAGAAGCTGTGAATTGGGCTGGTTTCTATTTTAACCATATGCCACAAATTACTGCTGAAATGTTTGAAAGCAAAAAATTGACTCAAGAACAGGTTCGTCAAAGTCTGCAATTTGCAATTTGGCGTCTTGAAGGTCAGTTTACTTGGAATAACGACACTGTTAGCCAAACTCTAATGGATCTTGCGAATCAGATGGAGATTAAATTACGCGATTTCATGCCAGCGTTCTTTATCGCAATTGCAGGTTCAACTAGTTCAACACCTGTAATGCAGTCGATGGTGACCCTTGGACCTGATTTAACTTTCGCTCGTTTACGCCGCGCCTTAGAAGTTGTGGGTGGACCAAGCAAGAAAGAAGTTAAAAATTGGGAAAAACTCAATGAGAGCCTAAAATTGCCTAAAAATGAAGCAACTAGCGAAGCTTAATTCATTTTTTTGTTGACGTGTGAGCGCATCCCCCCTAATATTGCGCTCACACAAACTGGGGTCATAGCTCAGTTGGTAGAGCGCTACAATGGCATTGTAGAGGTCAGCGGTTCGATCCCGCTTGACTCCACCACGCTCCTTTGTGTTTGCCTCATCAAGTCCCTATCGTCTAGAGGCCTAGGACATCGCCCTTTCACGGCGGTAACCGGGGTTCGAATCCCCGTAGGGACGCCATATTCTGCTTTAAAAATTATAAAAAGACTCTATCGTCACCTTACTGTTTATTCTTTATCTCTTTCTAGATTGCACATTTGTCTATTTTATCTAAAATAGCGTCTTTCTTAATTCTCTCAATGTGTAATATGCAGCCATCTGACAATCAACTAGATGCTCATCAGCATCAGAACAGTACTGCACCTTTAAAAAGAGCCATGAGTACTCGCCATCTTGTGATGTTATCACTAGGCGGAGCTATCGGAACTGGTCTCTTTTTAGGTTCAGGGGAAGTCATTTCACAAACTGGAGCTATTGGCGCAATTATTGCCTATATACTTGGTGGCGCGATCGCTTACATGGTCATGCTTTGCCTAGGAGAGCTTGCTGTACACATGCCTGTTTCAGGCTCTTTTGGTGCTTATGCCAAAAAATATATTAGTCCTAGTACTGGCTATATGATTTCTTGGATGTACTGGCTGACCTGGACTGCAACGCTTGGAACTGAGTTCACAGCTGCGGCATTACTCATGCAGGAATGGTTCCCACATATTTCAATGTGGATCTGGACAATTGTTTTTGCAATCACTATTTTTGGCTTAAATATTAGTTCAACTCGCATTTTTGCTGAGTCTGAGTTTTGGCTCGCTCTTGTTAAAGTCATTACCGTGATTGCTTTTATTGTGCTTGGCCTGCTAGCAATTTTTGGTTTAATTCCTTTTCATGGCAGCCAAACTGCACCGCTATTTAGTAACCTTACAGCGCAAGGCTGGTTCCCACATGGTTTAATTCCTATTTTCACCACCATGCTGATTGTTAACTTTGCTTTCTCAGGCACAGAATTAATTGGCGTAGCAGCAGGTGAAACCAAAGATCCAGCTCAGAATGTACCCAAAGCAATTAATGCCGCGATTTGGCGTCTTCTTATTTTCTTTGTAGGTACCATTATTGTTATTAGCGCCTTGCTTCCCTTCCAGCTTGCAGGTTTAGGCGGTGAAAGCGTAAGTAGCAGTCCTTTTGTTACTGTATTTAATTATATTGGCATTCCATATGCGGATGACATTATTCGATTTGTAATTATTACCGCTCTGCTTTCGGCAGCAAACTCAGGACTTTACGCTGCTTCACGTATGATGTGGTCACTGTCAGAACAAAAATTATTACCTAGCGTATTCTCTAAACTTTCAAGAAGTGGGACGCCTATTGTTGCTCTAGTTGTAACAATGTTTGGAGCAATTCCTGGTTTGTTATCAGAGCAATTTGCACCAGAGACTATTTTTAAGAATCTACTCGGTGTAGCTGCTTTTACCATGGTTATTGTCTGGATGAGCATCTGTTTAAGTCAGTTCAATTTCCGCCGCCAATGGTACAAATCTGGCCATACTGTTAAAGACTTACAATATGCCGCTCCATTATTCCCTATCGTTCCAATTTTAGGTTTTATTTTCTGCTTTATTACTTGCTTAAGTATGGCTGCAGACCCTGAAATGCGTGCTGGTTTTGTGGGCTGTCTTATTTTTACAGCTTTATGTTATGTCAGCTATTTTATTTTTTACCGCAATAAAGCCTAATTCGCTTTGATTGAATTAAAGTGTAGCAAAAAGCTACACTTTTTTTTGCCTACATACTGGTTTTATATAACGTACCGTTGTAGATTAAAATTTATATTAAAAACAATTCCTTGTATAGAATGAAAATTATATTTATCCACGGGATGAATCAACAGAATTACACTGCTCATCGCTTAAAAGAGCATTGGCTAAAAGTATTTAAGCTTGGCCTAAAACAGATGCCTTGCAAAGTTAACGTGCGCGATCTTCATATTCATATGCCATTTTATGGCGACCTAATGACTAAATATCGATTAAGCAATCAATTAGACCTCAATACGTTATTACCTAAGTCATTTTTAAATAATTATTTACCCATTCATTTACATCCCCATAATCCTCCTGCTAAAGAGCACACCCCATTTGTTCCTTTATTGCTACCAGCAACTGACTCCGCTGAAAAAAGCTTTTCAGAACGAATCTATCTGACCTCTCAGCTCGTAAAAGACCGCCTACTCAAAGAGTTGGTTGTTCTGTTAAATAACTTCCCTAAATTACATGAGAGCTTGATACAACAGTTTCTGATTGAGACTTATATGTACTTATCTAATCCTGAATTTATGGAGGAAGTAAATGAACGGATTTTAAAGAAAATGCGAGAAAATGAAGATTATATTGTCGTTGCGCACTCTCTCGGCTCGGTTATTGCCTTTAACCTTCTTTCAAATCCTGCATATCGGTTCTCAATTAAACGATTTATAACGTTAGCTTCTCCTTTATCTTTTCGCGTAATTCAAAGTAAGCTTCCGATTCCAATCGTTAGGCCATCATGTATTCACGGTGATTGGTTTAATTTTTACTCTCAAGACGATTTTCTAACTGCATTTCCACTATGTGAGGCCCCATTTAATTTTGATCCTCCAATTATTAATCAGAAGATTTATACCTTTGCCAACCAGCCGCATGAGATTTTAGGTTATCTACAACATCCGTCTGTTATAAAGGCAATTATTGAGCCTTTTCAGAAAAATGAAGGATAAATGTATATATTTTCCACAATTAGAGTTATTTTTAATCGGTTGACTGTTTTTTTTAATATTTCTTCAGAAAACTATTTGACACTTTTATTAAATCGACCTAATATACGCCCACCTCTGAAACGTCCCTATCGTCTAGAGGCCTAGGACATCGCCCTTTCACGGCGGTAACCGGGGTTCGAATCCCCGTAGGGACGCCAATAATTTTTTCAGATGTATGCCTCACATATGTCCCTATCGTCTAGAGGCCTAGGACATCGCCCTTTCACGGCGGTAACCGGGGTTCGAATCCCCGTAGGGACGCCAAATTCTAAAAAGCCACTGCATAACGTCAGTGGCTTTTTTTTACCTAAAAAAAGCCAATCAATGATCAGCTTTTACTATGCTCTATGAGCTTGCAATTCCCACTTGTACTTCGAGGCGACCCGACTGTACCCGTAGTCCTCTAATTTCAAATTGATCTACCAATTGCTGGACCAACTCTCGACTTTCTCTCAAAATATTTAAACCAGGTAAAATACTAAAATCTGTCAGACTCAAAAGCTTTTCAACCATCCAAGAGCGGTTATTAATAAAGTCAATAAATCCTGCCTGCTCTAGGTCAATAAACCACATACGGTGGCCATCACGCTGGATACCCGGAATATCACCAATCAAATGATTAATAAGTGATGGAATGGGTAACATATTTACGACTTCAAAACCAACTCGACCAATACGGCGCACAGCCCAGTTTGACAGCGTTCCTCCATGACGAATCTGGACATCAAGACTTTCATCCATTTGACGTAGGCGCAAAAACTTTTCCTGCCCAATACGACATTCCAATACTTTAAAATCTAAACTTAAACGGTACATGAAACGATGATAATGCCCATCGATCTCGACTTGGAAACTATCATTGCCACACTTGATTTTAATATCATCAATTTCAGAGCGATCTATGCGCTTACGGATTTGATTATTTAATAACATTTCAGGTAAGTACAACGTTAAGGTACTCTTCCCCAAAAATGTACGCGCCATGATCAACGCGACTTGGCGTGCGGTTTCACTGGTTTCAGACACCATATCTCTTACAGTGCCAGCCGCCAGATTTGTCATTCCAACAACTCCACGTCGCGTATGAGTAGTCACTTGATCGAGCGCGTCTAAAGCCGCGTCAGCAACCTCTGCAATATTACGTGTTGTGTCGCTAGCAAACCCAACTGCATCTTGGGCATGTTGCAATGTCTTATGCAGTAATCGACGAGATAATGACGGTTTTGCGGTATCTGGGGTAGCTAAAACCGATGCTGTCGTTGTAGGCTGCGACTTATTGTCATCTTGTTGACCCAAGTCCCTCTCTCCTTTTTATATTTATTCCACGTCCTATTTATGAGTATTTAAGCTCATTTATAGTGCTAATCACACTTCATTTTTCTGTAGATTAGCATGCTCTACAATATTATTTTAATTTTTATGTGTACGGATAAATCATCAGTTTTTTATATTTGTTTGTTTATTCATAAGTAATTTTTCTGCTAACTCATAGCACTTCATCGATATCTTACAAATTTTTTTCTTTTCCGACATTTCCGTTAGAATAGATTCAAACTAAATGTGGAGTTCTCATGCAATATCGTTGCCCTCAATGTCAAAGTGTTAAAATCATGCCTGTAAGCCAAGGCATGAACAGCGTAAAACCAGCAGTTCCTAAAAGCCTCGCTATCTTAATTCCTGCACTTTTTATGCTTTTACTCTTGGTTGTGATTAGCATTTTTATGTGGATTTTTGGCAATGGTGCAGGTAGCACTCTTCAAATCGCAACAGTAGTTGTTTTTGTTGTGACTGTAGGAGCAGGTTTTATGTTTTGGCGTGATTTGCCGGACTTTAAACTGTCTATGCAAGCATTTATGCAGTCACAAAAACATTGGAAATGCCGTGACTGCAATCACGAATGGGAAATTTAAAAAAGTATTCACATCAGCTTAATGCTGATGTGAATGTTCTTTATTATCATGCTCGTGTGAAGCATGTTGAGCAATATGCTGGCAATTGATCTCGGCATCGTCTTCAATTTGCAAGGTTACTTCGCCAATACCATGTTCATGAGAAAGCATTTCAACAGCATCTTGATAGAGCTTGGTACGATCCGCTTGCGGTGCAAATAAATGCACCGTTAAATGGATATTTTTAGAAGTAATCGCCCATACTTTAAGTTGGTGAATACTCTCCACACCATTTAAAGAAAGCAGATCTGTACGTAACTTCTCAATATCCACTTCTTCTGGCACACCTTCGAGTAAAATATTAATACTTTGTTTAAGTAAAACCCATGTTCTTGGTAATACCCAAAAGCCAATCAGTACCGCAATAATCGTATCGACCCAGTACCAGTTGGTGAAGTAAATGATGAGTGCCCCGATAATAACGCCGACTGAGCCTAGAGCATCACTCAATACCTCTAAATAAGCACCTTTAACATTTAGGCTATTATTAGCACTCGACATGAGAATTTTCATTGAGATGAGATTAATCACCAAACCAATGGTCGCCACAATGAGCATTCCCATACTTTGAATTTCAGGTGGCTTAGAGAAGCGGATATAGGCCTCATATAAAATATAAATTGCCACTACAAAAAGCATGAGTGCATTAAATAAAGCAGCCAGAATTTCAAAGCGCTGATAACCGAAAGTGCGTTTATTATCGGCAGGACGTTTGGAAATTTGAATGGCGACCAAAGCAATTGCCAAAGCAGCTGCATCTGTAAACATATGCGCAGCGTCAGAAAGTAATGCCAAACTTTGTGTGATTAAACCAGCAATGACCTCAACAATTAAAAACGTTGTTGTAAGCGCTAAAGCAATCGTTAATTTCTTAGCATTACCTTCAGTCACTACAGCATGACTATGATCATGACCATGATGTCCACCCATTTTGCGGACTCCTTTTTATTTATCTTTATGGTGAGTTAAAAGTAACGATGAAGACACCCTTACCTTTAACTCTTTCAAACACTTTTTTGAATTGACTCTGTCATCAAAAAAGATATCTCAAATCGATGACATTATGAATGCTCAACACTTTTCGTCTTGCTTTCATTCATCCATCGATAAATGACCGGTAATAAAACCAGCGTTAATATCGTAGATGAAATAATGCCACCGATTACTACGGTTGCCAAAGGTCGCTGTACTTCTGCACCAGTTCCAGTTGCCAAAGCCATTGGAATAAAGCCAAGAGACGCGACACAAGCCGTCATGAGTACAGGTCTTAAACGTAAGATCGCTCCATTCCATGTTGCAGTTTGAATATCAAATTTTTCTCTAAGCTCTTTAATAAAGCTCAGCATCACCAGACCATTCAAAACAGCGACACCTGATAAGGCAATAAACCCAACACCAGCCGACATTGAAAGCGGAATATCTCTTAGCCAAAGGGCAATAAGACCACCTGACAAAGCAAACGGCACGCCGCTAAACACTAACAGGCTTTCTTTAACATTATGGAATACAGCCATGAGTAAAATAAAAATCATAGCAAGCGCCAATGGAACAACAATTTTCATTCGTGCAGCAGCTGACGCTAGATTTTCAAATTGACCGCCATATTCCAACCAATAACCTGCTGGCAGTTGCTCCTTTGCAAGTGTTGTTCTTAACTCTTGAACAAATGATCCTAAGTCACGGCCTTCTACGTTTGCAGTAATAATGACACGGCGCTTACCATTTTCACGCCCCACCTGATTTAAACCTGAGGTACGTTCAACTTTAGCGACATCTTGAAGCTGGATCAGTCCACCATTTGGTAGCTGAATCGGAAGTTGAGCTAAGTTTTGGATAGTACGCTGCTGGTCTTCTAGGCGAATTTCAAAATCAAATCGTCTATCGCCTTGTAAAATCTGCCCAACATTTTGTCCACCAACACTTGCCGCCACAATATCTTGAATAGCTTTTGCAGATAGTCCGTATTGCGCAGCCAGAGGTCGGTTAATTTCAACACTCAGCACCGGTAAACCGCTCGTTTGTTCTACCTTAACCGCGGTAGCACCTGAAATTTTTTGTACTTTCTGAGCGAGTGCTTGAGCCTGCTCATTGAGTACTTGCATATCATCGCCAAAAACCTTGACACCAATATCACTCCGGATCCCTGAAATTAGCTCATTAAAGCGCAGCTCGATCGGTTGAGAGAACTCACTGTTATTACCGGGTAATGTCGCTAAAAAAGCTTCCATACGTGAACGCAGCTCAGCAAGCGTCTCTTTAGAGTTTGGCCATTGATCATGCGGTTTAAGTAAAATAACTGCATCAGAAATATTTGGCGGCATCACATCAGTTGCAACCTCAGCCGTTCCTGTTCGAGCAAAAACAGCTTTTACCTCTGGAAAGTTTTTCAAAATGAGTTTTTCAGTATTTTCCTGCATTCGCAGTGATTGCTCGAGCCCAGTACTCGGTGAACGCATTTGCTGCAAGGCAAAATCACCCTCACTAAGTTGAGGTGCAAATTCACTGCCCATTTGGGTAGCTAACACGCCTGTAAGCACTAAAATACTTAATGCAAAACTAACAACCACTATCTTAAGCTGATAAGCCTGATCGAGGATATCTCGGTATTTCTGCTTTAAAAGCAACATCCAACGCGTTTCTTTTTCTTTCACTTCACCCGTAACAAAAAGAGCAACTGCCGCAGGTACAAATGTTACAGAAAGAATCATGGCACCTAATAACGCCATCACCACAGTCATTGCCATTGGATGGAACATTTTGGCTTCAACACCAGATAAGGCAAAAATAGGTAGGTAAACCACTAAAATAATCATTTGCCCAAAAATAAGTGGTCGACGGGCCTGTTTTGCTGCAAGGAATACTTCTTTAAATCGCTCAGCTCGTGTAAGGGGTCGATGTAAAGCATGCTGTGCTTCTGCTAGACGTCGAATACAGTTTTCTACAATAACGACTGCACCATCTACAATAATCCCGAAATCGAGCGCTCCTAAACTCATGAGGTTGGCACTAATGTTTTGTTCAGCCATACCTGTCAGGGTAAATAACATCGAAAGGGGAATAACGCAGGCTGTGATTAAAGCAGCTCGAAAATTTCCTAGAAAAATAAACAAAATCACAATAACCAGAATTGCACCTTCAACAAGGTTCTTCTGTACGGTTGCAATTGCTTTGTTTACTAAACTCGTTCGGTCATAAACCGTTTCGATTTCCACACCTTTAGGTAATGTAGACTGAATTTCCTTAATTTTGGTATCAACCGCCTGAGCAATGGTACGGCTATTTTCTCCCATCATCATCATGGCAATGCCAAGAACCGTTTCCTCACCATTGTAAGTTGCAGCACCTGTTCTTAAATCATGCCCAATAGAAACATTTGCCACATCGGCCACGCGAATTGGTAACCCATTTTTGGTGCTCACAGTAATGTTTTGAATATCTTCAACACTACTTAACATGCCCGGCACACGAACGGTGAGTTGCTCTCCGTTTTCTTCAATGAAACCTGCACCGCGATTTTCATTATTTTCTTGCAGCGCAGTTTGAAATTCATTGATTGAAATCTGAAGCTGCTGCAAACGTTTTAAATCAGGTGACACAATATAGGTTTTATTGTAGCCACCAATACTATTAATTTCGGCCACGCCTTTCACACGCTGCAATTGAGGACGTAC
Organism: Acinetobacter sp. NIPH 542; assembly: GCF_000369825.1. NCBI lineage: Bacteria > Pseudomonadati > Pseudomonadota > Gammaproteobacteria > Moraxellales > Moraxellaceae > Acinetobacter > Acinetobacter sp. NIPH 542. The sequence continues at coordinate 273,963 of NZ_KB850204.1, read as the reverse complement.
AATCCAGTCCTGAATTTCACGTAAATCCATGGCTGTATAGGCCGTGCCATCTGCTTTCTTAGCGCCTGATTTTGCTTTTACCACCCATTGGTAAATTTCACCTAAACCTGTAGAAACAGGAGACATAACTGGATCGACTGATTCAGGCAGTTGCCCGTCCGCCTCTTGTAAACGCTGGTTAATCAGTTGTCTTGCCCAATAAATATCGGTTCCATCTTTAAAAATGATGGTGACTTGGGAAAGCCCATAACGTGAAATAGAGCGGGTTTGTTCCAGATTTGGAATTCCAGCCATCGCATTTTCAATAGGATAGGTAATCCGCTGTTCAACCTCTAAAGCGGTATATCCATTGGCTTGAGTATTAATCTGGACTTGCGTATTAGTAATATCGGGAACTGCATCAATAGGAAGCTTTTGATAACTCCAGATCCCAACTCCAATCCAAGTCAGTACAAATAGCATAACCCAAATGGCATTTTGAATAGCAAACTGAATAACTCTATCAAACAACCCTTCTGGTTTGGGTAGCTCAGGTTTATTAATGTCCATGCTCCGCCTCTCCCTTTTCCAGTTCGGATTTCAGCAAGAAGCTACCTTCTGCCACATAGCGCTGGCTTGGATTAATACCTTTTACAACTTCGACCCACTGACCATCTTTAGAACGTTGCCCCAACTGTACAGTGACAGGTTCAAATTCAAAGCCTGTTTTAACCATTTTTGGGGTAAAGATAACGTCTTTACCTTCGACTTGTTGAATAGCCTGAGCTTTTACACGGGTCACTTTTTGCGTTGTGCCTGAAGAATTCAGCTCAACATTAACCATTAAGTTTGGACGCAATTCACTACTATTTGCCAAGACCTTGGCACGTACTTGTAAACGCCCCGTTTGAGCATCGGCTTCAGTTGTTAAACTTTGAACTTGAGCGTTAAATGCATTCCCAGTTTGTAAAGATTTAAATTCAATCTGCTGATTTGGCTGTAAATTCAGATTTGCGGTGCTTGGTAAAATAAACTCCAGCCACAACTGATCAAGCTGATTAATAATAAAAAGCTGGTCTGCTAGCTGTACGTTTTCACCCACCACAATATCTTTATTACTCACCATCCCAGAAATTGGCGCTGTTAAGGTATAGCGTCCTCCTGAGACCGAACCCGCCCCAAATGCACTTAGACGTGAGCGAGCTGCTTTCACTTGAATTTGGGCCTGCTGGTAAGCGTTATAAGCTCGTTGATAATCTTGTTTGGCCGAAATTCCTTGAGACCATAAGCTACGCTCACGTTCATAGTCCTGACGCGCTAAATCAAGATTAGACTGGGCAATTTGCAAATTGGCTTGTTGATCGACCAAATCTGGAACCAATAAGCTTGCGAGAGCCTGCCCTTTTTTAACTTGTTGCCCCAATTCAACATATACCGCTTCGACACGACCACTAAAACTTGGCGAGACATGGGCTTGTCGGTCTGTATTTACAACCAATTTTGCTGGATAAGTTTGAAGTTGAGGAACTTCACCTAGTTCAGCTTGTTCAATTTTTAAATTTTGTTCCTGCATTTGCTGAGCAGTGAGTAGCAGTGGTTTTTCACCCTCCTCATGGTGTTCTTCCCCCTCTTCTTCAGCATGTCCGTGACCTTCCGATGCTGATGCTTCGGAAGAATTAGATTTATTTTTTGAATTTAAAACCAGTAAACCAATTAATAGTGCAGTGATTGCAGCAATCACCCCGACCCAAAGCCATTGAGAATTTTTCTTTAAATTTTTAGACATTATTATTCTCCTGCCTGAGTTGGGAATGTTTGACTTTGTTGCCAAGCACGTTGATTGAGTTGCATTAAGGCATCTTTCGCCATGATTTGTTCTGGTTCTAACCCAAGACGCAAGCTTTGGATTTCAATTGAGTTTTGCCAAGCCTGTTTTAATAGCTCGACTTTACGTAAGCGCACGTCTTGCAATTGCATGGTGGCTTGCTGCACATCGGTAACGGCGAATTTACCCAGACGGAAACCTTGCAATGTCTTTTGCTGAACTTGAATAGCAAGAGGAACTTGCTGATCATTCAGTTGTTTAAACTGGATGCGCAGCCCTTTTAACTCTGACATTAGGGTTTCAATATCAACCTGATTCTGCTGTCGATAAAAGGTTTGCTGGCGTTGAGATAACTCTTGTTTGGCCTGAGCAATCTTGATTCCGTATTGCTGGCGATTAAAAAGATTTAAAGGAATTTCCACACCTAAACGAATTTGGTTATCTGTACTCTGTTCTGGAGAACGAGTGTTATTAACACCCAAAGTTACTGTAGGTTGTGGTCTTGCTTTTGCTTTAAGCTGTTGAATATTGGCTTGCTGTGCAAGAGCATCTAGCTGGAAAGAACGCTCTAATAAATTATTTTGCGCATCTTGGCTGGGTTCCACATTCGCGGCCAACGCCCATAACTGATTTGGACTTTGGAATAGCTGAAACTGACTTGAACCACCTCCCCATAAGTTCACCAATTGTTGTTTCGCAACTTGAAGTTTTAAATCAACTTGTTGGTATAAACGCTGATTTTCCAAGTGAGACATCCGCACTCGGTCTACATCAACTTGCGCAATACTTCCTGCTTGATAACGCTTTTCTGATGCCAACAAATTTTCTTGGCTGACTTCTAGCTGCTCTGCAATAAGAGACTTTTCAAGCTCAAGCAAAGCCACTTGTGACCAGAAATATTTAACGATTAATCCAAGCTCAGCTTGATAACGCTGCTCAGCCAAATCAATTTTTGATATTTCCACTTTTGCTAAGTTTTGCGCAGCCTTACGTTGTCCAAAAATATCTAAAGGCTGAGAAATACCTATCGCGAGTTCTTTTTCTTGATCACTCTGGAAGCCAGTTTGTTCAATGGAAAGACTTGGGTTGGCCCATAAACGACTTTGCTTTAAATTGGCCTCAGCCATTTGCTGCTGTGCTTTCCAAACACCTTGCTGACTTTGATATTTTTGTACCTGCTCTAAGGCTTGGTCAAAAGTAAACGCTGCTTTTTGAATATAACGTTCTTGTTGAATCTCAGACTGAGCCATCGCTACTTGTCCAACCAATAGCATGGCAACAGATAGGCTTGAGATTGTTAAAACCTTTTTTAACGTTATCTTAACGTTACTCTCTAAGTGAGAAGTAGAACTCACTCGAGTTGAAAAAATAGAAGACATGTTTTTGCCCCGCAATAAATAAGAGATGCGGTGGGCTTGTTTTGGCTATCCCACCTATAGCGGGGTAAAAACAGGAGGAGGTTTTAAAGCAGTAAGATGGGGTGACTGGTAAGAATTAGACCAGTAATAAATTTGTGAGAGTTCCTGCACATGCACAACAGGTGCTTCAGCTTGCTTTGCAACTTCAGTCATCACCACATGAAAACATGAAGGCAAATGATCATGATGATCTTGCAAATTTAAAGGCGCTTTATGAGAAATATTTCCAGCATCTTTCTGTTCAGTATGAGCTTGATGTGAAGGTTGATATACATCTAAAGCTGCGTGATGCCCGAAATGATGCAATGCTTTTTCCTGATTTTCATGCGCACAAAATGCAGCTGCTACATTCCATAAACTCTGGAATATAAGCAAACTAAACAAGATGGACATAAAAATTGCGGAACGTGGCAAAAGCACACCATTAAACTAAAAAGTTGAACAAAGGCACTATAACAGGCTCTAGGCATGTAATAAAATTACAAAACCTCGATTCATAAATCTCCGTTTTTTAATTTAGAACTTATCTCACTCTATACGAGACAAAAATAATTTCTTTTGAGTAACCTTTATGTACAAGCTTTTTTCTATATCTATATTAACAATTTGTCTGGGCTTAACAGGCTGCGCGACTAATATGTTGTCCACCGCTTTACCAAATGAAACAACTGAAATTAAAACAACCACTTTAAAAACCGATCAAATTATTGCTTTAGGTCAAGCAGTTAAAAATGATCAAGAACAAGGCTTTGTATTTGTCGGTCAAGATTATAATTATTTAATGACTGAGGGGAGCTCAAACCTTTTAAATATTATCAAAAGCATTCCAGCAGAGCAGAGAACAATAAAGACTCCATCACCGCTTGTACTTGAGATGGATGATTCCACCCATTTCCATGGAGAAATAACGATTCGTTATAATATCCCTACCTCCCAAATGGATGAAAAGCAAAAGGAACTTTTAAAGACCTTAGGTTTTAAAAATCAATTCATGGCAATGGAAAATCAACAACAAGTTTTTTATCCTTTCACCATCATCCGCTTTAAAGGAAAGATTTATCAAAAAGCAGAGAATCAAAAAATTCAACAGCAACTCTCAGTTCCCTATCCAGTCGCTTTACAGCAAAAAGATGAAATAACCAAGAAACATCCGTTTAAACGTGTAACACGCATGGCGTTATATCCTTTAGCAATGACCTTTGACGTGATTACGGTAGCTCCATCATTAATATGGTCAGATTTACATGGTGACTTTAATAAATAAGATCTTTCAATCTTAAAATAAAAAACCAGCCCTTAGGCTGGTTTTGTTTAAAAAAATTTCTTTTGTTTGATATTTATAACTTTTAATTAAATGTTCCAGTCAAAATAAATTGAAGAAAAAATCAAAAAATATTGTTTTCTATTTTTTAAAACTCGGTCATATGCTAGGTATAAAGAGAAGCTCTAAACTAATTTTCTTTACATAAAAACACGTGTAACTTTTATGTAAGCCAAAACTTCATTATTTTTCATCCAAAAGCGCTATATCACATTTACAAAAAAAAACATAAGATTTCAATATAAGGGACTAGCTTAAAAGTGTGAGTCAATTCAATCAAATTGAGGAACAAGGGAGACTATCATGAATATGAAATCAATCAAGCATGGGCTTAATCACTTGTTTGCTTTTGAAAACTTGCCATCTGATATGCATTCGCAAGCTGTAGATGAAATTGAACAAGGCTTACGCTTTGAAGAGTTAGCCGTACAAGATCATGAACGTATGCAAAATTGGTTAGATATTACTCCAAACGACCGCAATGCAATGTGGTGCTATCTCCGTGCAGCTTTAAGAGGTAACGCCGATGCTTCATTTAAACTCGGTATTGGTTATCTTAATGGTCAATTTGGCCTAGATAAAAATTATAGTGAAGCTGAAAAATGGCTGAAAAAAGCAGCCAGTCAAGGTCACCCCGATGCGGAGCATCGCTTACAAGAAGCTTTTAGTAAACTAGCTTTCTCATAAAACAAAAAACCAGCCCTTAGGCTGGTTTTTTCAATTAGCAGAAATTAACCGCTAATTTTTTTGTATTTCGTACGTTTTTGAACAGCGTCATCACCTAAACGTGACTGACGATATGCTTCGTATTCTGCATAGTTACCTGCGTAGAATTCTGGCTGTTCATTTTCAAATGACAAGATATGTGTCGCAATACGGTCGAGGAACCAACGGTCATGCGATACCACCATTACCGTACCTGGGAATACAAGAATTGCATCCTCAAGCGCACGTAAAGTTTCAATATCCAAGTCGTTCGATGGCTCATCCAGTAAGATCACGTTTGCACCCATCTGCAAGATCTTCGCAAGTTGTAAACGGTTACGTTCACCACCAGACAATTCACCTACACGTTTTTGCTGATCTTGACCTTTAAAGTTAAAACGGCCAATGTAGGCACGTGACGCGATTTCGTAATCACCGATTTTTAAGATATCTAAACCGCCAGAAACTTCTTCCCAAACAGTTTTATTATTATCTAGAGTGTCACGAATCTGACCAACATAAGCCACTTTAACTGACTCACCTAAGGTCACAGTACCTGTATCAGGTTGCTGTTCACCAGTCATCATACGGAATAAAGTCGTTTTACCCGCACCGTTTGGACCAACGATACCAACAATCGCTGTTGGAGGTACGGTAAACGTTAAGTTTTCGTACAACAAGCGGCCATCGAATGATTTACTGATACCTTCAACTTCCACAACTTTATTACCCAAACGCGGGCCAGGTGGAATATAGATTTCAGACGTTTCATTACGTTGTTGGAATTCTTTAGAGTTAAGCTCTTCAAAACGTTCCATACGTGCTTTGTTTTTCTTTTGCTGACCTTTCGCATTTGAACGAACCCATTCAAGTTCTTTTTTCAATGCTTTAGCAAAAGATTCTTCTTGTTTCTGCTCTTGTTCTAAACGCGCATTCTTTTGTTCTAACCAAGAAGAATAGTTTCCTTGATAAGGAATACCCATACCACGGTCAAGTTCAAGAATCCACTCAGCCACGTTATCCAAGAAATAACGGTCATGCGTAATCGCAACGATAGTGCCCGGGAAATCTTTCAAGAAACGTTCTAACCAAGTTACAGATTCTGCATCTAAATGGTTCGTCGGTTCGTCCAGAAGTAACATATCTGGTTTCGAAAGCAATAAACGGCACAGTGCAACACGACGACGCTCACCACCAGAAAGTAATGTTACGTCTGCATCCCAAGCTGGAAGATTCAAAGCATCCGCAGCAATTTCAAGCTGGTTGTTTAGGTTGTGTGCATCCCAAGCATGGATAATTGATTCTAATTTTTCCTGCTCTTTTGCAAGTGCATCAAAATCTGCATCTGGGTCTGCATATTCTGCAAAAACCTGATCAAGACGCTCTAATGCATCTAAAGCTTCACGTACGCCATCTTCAACGTTACCACGAACGTCTTTAGTTGGATCAAGCGGTGGTTCTTGCTCTAAATAGCCGATTTTAATTCCAGGTTGTGCACGAGCTTCACCAGAGAAATCTTTATCTACGCCAGCCATAATACGAAGCAGAGTAGATTTACCTGCACCGTTCAAACCGAGCACACCAATTTTGGCACCCGGGAAAAATGATAAAGAGATGTCTTTTAGGATTTCGCGCTTTGGCGGAACCATTTTAGACACTCGGTTCATCGTATAAATATATTGGGCCACGCAGGACTCCTCAATTGAAAAACCAATACATCGCATAAGCGATAAATAATCGCGCGTATTATACGCTGAAAACCTCATTGACTTGAAGTTATGATTTCCATCGTACGGATTTATCAAACAATTTTCTTTTTCAATAAGTTGCAAAATGTTTATGTATAAGATTTATACAGCGTTTCAGCGTATATTTTTCTATCTTTATTCCTAAAATTAGAAAACAAACCAGAATTTCTGCAATTTTCAATATGAATTTTAGGCTAGACTCGCTCAATATTTAACTCACGAAGATGAAGTAATCATGACTTATAAAGATGAAACCTTAGCAATCCATGCTGGTTATTCACCAGAAGCAACCACAAAAGCTGTTGCAGTCCCTATTTATCAAACCACTTCTTATGCATTTGATAACACACAACACGGTGCCGATCTTTTTGATTTAAAAGTTCAGGGTAATATCTATACCCGTATTATGAACCCGACTACTGCTGTACTTGAGCAACGCCTTGCTGCACTCGAAGGCGGAATTGGTGCTTTAGCCTTAGCTTCTGGAATGGCAGCAATTACTTACTCAATTCAGACGATTACCGAAGCTGGAGACAATATTGCTTCAGTCTCAACCTTGTATGGCGGAACGTATAATCTATTTGCCCATACCTTACCAAAACAAGGCATTGAAGTTCGCTTTTTTGATTATCAGAAACCTGAAAGCTTACGTGACTTAATTGATGATAAAACTAAACTTGTTTTTGTTGAGTCGATTGGTAACCCACTTGGAAATATCATCGATTTAGAAGAAATTTCAAAAATCGCACATGAATATGGTGTACCTGTCATTGTCGATAACACCGTTGCCACCCCTGCTTTATTAAAACCTTTTGAATATGGTGCCGATATCGTCATTCATTCACTTACTAAATATATCGGTGGACACGGTAATAGCATTGGTGGAGCGATTGTAGATAGCGGTAAATTCCCTTGGGGTAAATATCCAGAACGTTTTAAAGTTTTGAACACGCCTGATCCAAGTTATCACGGGGTTAATTATGTCGAAGCTTTAGGTGAAGCAGCCTATATTGCACGAGCTCGTGTAGTACCATTACGTAATACAGGCGCGGCAATTAGCCCACTAAGTGTTTTCTTGATTTTACAAGGTCTCGAAACTCTAAACCTCCGCATCGAGCGTCATACTGAAAATGCTCAAAAAATTGCGGAATATTTACAGACTCATCCAAAAGTAAAATGGGTTAACTACGCAGGTTTAAAAGATCATCCACAGCATCAGCTTGCTCAAAAATATGTAAAAGGTAAACCTTCTGCAATTTTATCTTTCGGCGTACAAGATGGTCTCGAAGGCGGCACTCGATTCATCGATGCTCTTCAATTATTTACTCGTCTCGTAAATATTGGCGATGCAAAAAGTTTGGCATGTCATCCTGCAACGACGACTCATCGCCAGCTTAATGAACAAGAACTTAAATCTGCTGGTGTAAGCGAAGATATGGTACGTCTTTCAATTGGAATTGAGCATATTGATGACTTAATTGCCGATTTAGACCAAGCACTTTCAGCTGTATAACTTTTAAACTATTCAACAAGCCTCTGGAAATAGAGGCTTTTTTTATTTTTCATTTATTATATAACTAAAATAATTAATAGATTAAGATCGTATTTTAGAGTTTTTACTCTAAATAAATTGTTAAATTTCATATATTTACAGACTAGACAATTTTTAAACATCTATTAAGATAAGGACAATATTTATGAGTTCATTTGGATGAACCTACGGTTGTAAAAAATAAAAATTACATACCGGAATAAATAGTCCCTGCCCCTACTTAGGTAAAATGCTGTGAATAAAAAATTAGAAGCTCTGTTCCAGGAAAAGGTACAAGATAAAGTCATTTTAGTGACAGGCGCCTCGAGTGGAATCGGATTAACGATTTCAAATAAGCTTGCTGATGCGGGTGCCCATGTTTTACTGGTTGCCCGTACTCAAGAAACTTTGGAAGAAGTCAAAGCAGATATTGAAAGTCGTGGCGGTAAGGCATCAATTTTCCCGTGTGATCTCAACGATATGGACATGATTGATCAAGTGTCTAAAGAAATTTTAGCGACTGTTGATCACATTGATATTTTAATTAATAACGCAGGCCGCTCTATTCGCCGTGCCGTGCATGAGTCTTATGATCGTTTTCATGACTTTGAACGCACCATGCAATTAAATTATTTTGGCGCAGTACGCCTAGTTCTTAATATTTTGCCGCATATGATCCAGCGTAAAGACGGACAAATCATTAATATTAGCTCGATTGGTGTATTAGCAAATGCGACTCGCTTTTCTGCTTATGTTGCATCTAAAGCAGCGCTTGATGCATTTAGCCGCTGTCTATCAGCCGAAGTTCATGCACACAAAATCGCGATTACTTCAATTTATATGCCATTGGTTCGTACCCCAATGATTGCACCGACTAAAATTTATAAATATGTACCAACACTTTCACCTGAGCAAGCTGCGGACTTAATTGCTTATGCAATTGTGAAACGCCCGAAACGTATGGCAACTAACTTAGGCCGCTTAGCTTCAATGACATATTCGGTTGCACCGGGCATCAACAATATGTTTATGTCGATTGGTTTCCGTTTATTCCCAAGTTCAGATGCAGCAAAAGGTGAAAAAACCGAGAAATTAAATTGGGCACAAAAAGCATATGCACGAATCTTCCCAGGCGAACACTGGTAATTTTGAGTTGATGCCATAGTAAAAAAAGCGCCTCAAATAAGGCGCTTTTTTAATTAAAGAGCTTATTAGTCAAGAAATTGAACATGCCCTGTTTTTACATCGTAAATTGCACCCACCACTACAATGTCACCTCGCTCAACCATATCTTTGAGCACACTGCTATTATTAATAATGTATTGGATGTTGTAGTGAACATTCATTGCTGTTACTTGGCTAATAAAAGCATTACCTAATTCACGTGGCTGCATAATGTCATATACGCTATCAACCGAATGCATTAATGGCCCAAGCACATATTGAATGTGGGGCATCTCCTTTACATCAGACACCTGCTTTTGTTCTAGACGTAATTGACATGCACTCGTCACCGCACCACAATCGGTATGTCCTAAAACAACAATTACTTTAGAACCTTTAGCCTGACAAGCAAACTCAAGAGAACCCAGTACTTTTTGCCCAGCAATATTACCTGCAATTCGTAAGCTAAACAGATCACCAATACCCACATCAAAAATCATTTCGGTAGGTGCGCGTGAATCCATACAACCAAGGACTGCCGCAATCGGATGCTGCCCCTCATCTGCAGTAACACGAATTTGTCGATAAATATCTCGTTGTAGACGTTCATTTTTTACAAAACGTTCGTTCCCTTCTTTAAGTAAGTTGACGACCTGTTGAGGACTCAGCTTTTGTTGCAAGTCATGTGTACTAATATCAATATCAAGTACAGCATCATCAACGTCTTGATAGTGCTGTTTGAACCCGACCAGTTTAAGATTTACCTGACGTTTAATGGCCGTTTCACTTTGATAATCTTGAATAACTTGATAGATATCAGGATCAATCGAATCACATTGAGTCGCATCAATAATGAGTTGCTGATGTTTATGCACATGTTCCAATGCTGAAATAAGTGCAGAACGATTAAGAAAAGTCACTTGTGATGGAAGTTCAATACGAGTCACTACACCATGCAAGCGCTTCTCTCTATAAACACGAATACCTTTATTAAAGTTACCATAGAGAATAAAAGCACTACTGGTGAACAGACCAATTAAAATTCCCATTAAAAGATCGGTCAGTAAAATTGCAACCAAAGTAATAATAAAAGGTAAAAACTGTTTCCAACCTTTTTGATAAAGCTGCTTAAAGAGTTTTGGATGAGTCAGCTTAAAGCCTGTCACGATTAAGATCGCAGCCAATGCAGATAGAGGAATCATGTTCATTAATGGCACGAAGAACAAAACTGCTAATAGCAACAATACGCCATGAATAATGGTAGAGCATTTGCTACGCGCGCCTGTATTTGCATTTACCGAACTACGTACAATCACCGAGGTCACCGGCATTCCACCAATTAAGCCAGAAATGATGTTACCTGTACCTTGTGCCCAGAGTTCACGGTTAGGAGGAGAAGAGCGTTTCTGAGGATCGATTTTATCTGCGGCTTCCAGATTCAATAATGTTTCTAAAGATGCCACGACAGCCAGAGTAATTGCCCCTGTGTAAATCATAGGCTCAGCTAAATAGCTAAAATCAGGAAAAATTAATACATCTTCAGGTGCTTGTAAGATATTAGGTAGTTGAATGAGATTATCAATTTGCACTGCCCATGCAGAGCCAATACTCACTAAAACAAAATTTAAAACTGCTGCAAGCACAACCGCAATCAATGCCGAAGGTAAAGCTAATTTTTTGAGTGGGCTACTATCCCACGCTAAAATTAAGAATAAACTGAGCAAACCAATAAGTGTAGCTCCGCCATCAAAACGCTGCAGAAATGCATCCGGAGTTGATGTCCAAACCTGTTTCAATGAAAAATCAGAAAGTCCAAACAGATAAGGCAATTGTGTCGCAATCAAGATGACACCTATAGCGGCGAGTAATCCTAAAATGACATTATTTGGAATAAAGTTGGCAAAAAAACCTAACTTGAATAATCCAAATAGAATTTGCAGGACACCAGCAAAAATAATACATAATAAAAAGGCGGCATAATTGCCGCCTAGTTGTTCTAACTGTACAAGAATGACGGCAGTCAGCCCTGCCGCTGGGCCTGCAACGCTAATGTGGGAACCACTTAGCAAACCTACGATAATGCCGCCCACAATACCTGCAATAATACCTGAGATGATGGGAGCACCTGAGGCTAAAGCGATACCCAAGCACAGCGGTAATGCCACAAGGAATACGACGACTCCAGATAAGAGGTCTTTTAAATGAAATCTATTTTTCAGGTTTAAAACCGACATAAAACAACCATTTATAATAAAAAGAAATAAGCAAAGTTGTACTATTACAGCCTGAAAGTGAGTAAATGCTTCAAGGCTCGGTTGATGATGTCGAACAACTGAATATCATTAAAGTTTAGTTATGCTATAACGTTGTATATTTAATTGTGTATTTAACAACGATTTGTTGATCTTAAGATTCACCTCATCTTTAGGACTGCGATTTTTTCCTTAATTGCTCTTTAATACCGATTAGAAATAATGCTTCGCCAATAAAAAAGCCCCCGATTGGAGGCCTTTTTATTAATTAAAGACGCTTATTTAGAGCCTTTAATCCCTGCTTGTAGCAACAATGCACCTAAACCACCAATTTTTTGTTCTTGAGGTTTCTCTTGCTTGGCGCGCTGAGGACGTTCAGCTTGATCTTTACGTGGTTGAGGACGTTTACCTTGCGGTTTACGTTCAAAACGTTGTTCTGTATTTTGTTCACGGCGTGGTGGACGCTGAGCTTTTACAGGTGCAGAACCTTCAGCACGCATACTTAAGTTCACACGGTTACGTTCAACATCAACCTGCATAACACGTACTTGTACAATCTGGCCCGGTTTTACAACTTTATGTGGATCAGATACAAACTCATTTGCAAGTTCAGAAATATGAACTAAACCATCCTGATGTACACCAATATCAACAAAGGCACCAAAGTTTGTGACATTCGTAATCACACCTTCAAGTTGCATACCTTCTGTCAACTGACCAACTTCAGTAATATCTTCACGGAATTTAGCAGTACGGAACTCTGGACGCGGGTCACGACCTGGTTTTTCGAGTTCAGCTAAAACGTCTTGAATTGTTGGTAAACCAAATTTGTCATCAACAAATTCATCAGCTTTTACTTGGCGAATGATTTCAGTATTACCGATGATGTCTTTAACAGTTGTTGCTTTTGCTGCAACAATTTTCTCAACAAGACCATAACTTTCAGGGTGAACTGAAGAAGCATCTAAAGGTTCAGAACCATTTTGAATACGTAAGAAACCAGCTGCTTGTTCAAAAGTACGATCACCTAAACGCGGTACGCTTTTCAACGCTTGACGGTTGTCAAAACGGCCATGTTCTTTGCGGTATTCAACAATCTGTTGAGCAATTGCTTTGTTTAAACCTGCAATATAAGCCAAGATTGCTGGTGAAGCGGTATTTACATCAACACCTACAGCATTCACACAGTCTTCTACCACTGCATCAAGGGTTTTTGCCAAACCAGTCTGGTTCACATCGTGTTGATATTGACCCACACCAATTGACTTCGGATCAATCTTAACAAGTTCAGCAAGTGGATCTTGTAAACGGCGAGCAATAGAAACTGCACCACGAATTGAAACGTCAAGCTCTGGAAGTTCCGCCGATGCAAGTTCACTTGCAGAGTAAACAGATGCACCCGCTTCACTTACAGTGATTCGTGTCAAATTCAGATCAGTATTCGCAGCCATCATTTCAGCAACAACAGCTTCTGTTTCACGGCTAGCTGTACCATTACCAATTGCAATCAGCTCTACGTTATATTCACGGCATAGACGTGCAAGTTCAGCAATTGAGCCTTCTTTATCATCTTTTGGAGCAAATGGATAAATCGTGCTGTGAGCAAGTACATCACCTGCATCACTGATTACTGCTAGTTTCACACCTGTACGAATACCAGGATCAACACCCAAAGTCGTACGGCTGCCTGCTGGCGCTGACAATAATAAATGACGAAGATTTTCAGCAAATACTTGCATTGCTTCTGCTTCAGCAGTAAGACGTTTTTCTGTTAGCAATGAATGTTCGATTTGAGGACGAATCTTGCCTAACCAGAATAATTTTGCAGTTTGCTTTAAGAAATCCTGACGTGCTTGAGGTTGAATTTGCTCAAGGTTGTATTCAGTTTCAATACGTGCCAATGGCGCCTCATCTTCACCATCTACTTTCAAACCCAATACGTTTTCTTGACGACCACGTAACATCGCTAATAAACGATGTGAAGGTAATTTGTTTAGACCTTCAGAGAACTCAAAGTAATCACGGAATTTTTTACCAACTTCTTTCTTTTCTTCAGATGCAACCGCACTTTTTAAAACCGCAGTTTTTGCAAAAGTTGTTTTTAATTCTGTAGTAAGTGAAATATTTTGTGCCCAGTCATCAATCAGAATATGCTGAATCGCATCTAACTGACTCTCAACGTCTGGATAGTCTTCATGACTAAAACCAGCCAATGCTTCTGTCGGGTCAACTTGTTCTGCAATAATTTTTTCAGCAATTGGTCCTAAACCTGCTTCTTTTGCTTTAAAAGATTTACTTGTACGCTTAGGGCGATACGGTGCATAAATTTCTTCTAAAGCATTTTTTGTTTCGGCTGCATTCACCCGCGCCAACAAGTCATCACTCAATTTATTCTGTTCTTGCAATGACTGAATAACCTTTTCACGGCGCTCATATAAATCACGTAAATACGCTAAACGAGTATCTAATTGGCGTAACTGCGTATCATCTAAACCTTGTGTTACTTCTTTACGGTAACGGGCAATAAATGGAACACTGGCACCTTCATCAATTAAGCGGATGGCAGCTTCTACTTGGTTTGGACGTACGGCAAGCTCACTTGCCAACTGCTGAACTAAGTCAGTCATCGTGTTTGATCCCACAAGGATAAAGTTTAAAAGCACTGATTATAAAGACCAAGCCCATAAAATCCACACTTGTTTGCGTATTCAAAACGTTTTTTTGTATTGACTCTGAATATTTATACTTTTTACGACTACTAGAGCACATAAAAACAGGAGTTCAACTATGAAAAAGTTGAGACTGAGCTCTGTCTTTTAATCTTTATAAAATATAAACGTAGGACTTATGTCATGAATCTGACAAAATTTTATTATAATTTATGAGAAAATGAACATATTGGTACACTCTTCAAAAGATAAAAATATAGAGATTCAACAAGGTTTTATTCGTCTAACTTTTTATCGAGCCCAACTATCTACTTATTTCAACAATTAAAAAAATCAAAAGAAACAAGTCAGCTCATCTAAAATAACTTATTTGAAACAATTAGTTATTAATATTTAATTATTAAAAAATTATCAAAGATTTAACTATTTGTTTTTTTAGATCAGTCTTTGCTAAATTATGAGCTTAAGATGTTGTTTTTTGGTTTCAAACTACCTTGAAAATTGTAATTTTGAGCAAATTGATACATAGTCTTAACAAGAACATCAGCATTATACTGAGGGCTTGTTGGCAATAAGCCTCACCGACCCAATAATATATAAATTATGACTTTAAAGGGAGTACATCATGAGTTTAGTTGTACCTGCTGAACATCCTGAAACCGTACACAACGAAACGGATCGTGTCGAACGTATTTTAGTGGTCGATGACGATGTGCGTTTACGTACCCTCTTGCAACGTTTTTTGGAAGATAAAGGCTTTGTTGTAAAAACTGCCCACGATGCTTCGCAAATGGACCGTCTATTACAACGTGAGTTATTTTCACTTATCGTACTCGACTTTATGTTGCCAGTTGAAGATGGTTTGAGTATTTGCCGTCGTTTACGCCAATCAAATATTGATACACCAATCATCATGCTAACAGCACGCGGTAGCGATTCAGACCGTATTGCAGGTCTTGAAGCTGGTGCAGACGATTACTTGCCAAAGCCATTTAATCCAAATGAACTTTTAGCCCGTATCCGTGCTGTATTGCGCCGCCAAGTTCGTGAAGTTCCTGGTGCTCCAAGCCAACAAGTTGAAGTTGTGAGCTTTGGTCCATGGTCTCTAGACTTGTCTACCCGCACACTGACACGCGAAGGACAAATCGTTACCTTAACGACTGGTGAATTTGCAGTATTAAAAGCATTGGTACAACACCCACGTGAACCATTAACACGCGACAAACTCATGAATTTAGCTCGTGGTCGTGAATGGGGTGCAATGGAACGTTCAATTGACGTTCAAGTCTCTCGCCTACGTCGTTTAATTGAAGATAATCCTGCACGTGCACGTTATATTCAAACGGTATGGGGCGTGGGTTATGTATTTGTTCCAGATGGTGCGGAATAAGTTTGAGATAAAATAGAGTGAGTTTAGATCCAATCGCGCCACAAAACTTTACTGATTACGCTACCTACTCAGAACGGAAACGAACTCGGTGGGAACGTTTTCTCGACAAAATTAAGCCGCGCTCTGCTGCCATGCGTACCACTATTCTGGTACTGCTGGTGGTGTTTTTTAGCTTATTTATGTCGTTATGGTTCTTTTGGCGCACTCTTTACTTACCTGAAATTCAACAACACGCGCGTTATCTTGCAGTTGAACTCGAACTCGTCAACAATCCGGATATACGAATTTTTCATCGTGAAAATGAAGTCGATGTTGATGAGTGGTTACGTAATCGGGTTGGAATTGAATACATTACCAATCCCAAAGAATATCCAAGTGTCCGGGATAAAGTAATTGCTGAGTTTTTTACTAATCAAATCGAACAAAAACTGGCAAATGAGATTGGGGCTAAGGATGTTACGGTTTACTTCCAGTTTAAACCTAGCCCACGTATTTGGATTCAAACACCTGAAATGCATGGGAACTGGGTTCGTGAACCTTTAAAAACCTATGCAAACTACAGCCCTGAACTTTTAATTGGTTGGGTCGTTGGTGTTCCTCTACTTTCAGCTATCATTATTTTGATTCTAGTCAGACAAATGAACCGCCCTTTGCGTCGTTTGCAAAATGCTGCCAATGAATATAGTAAATCAGGAACAGCACCTTACCTAGATACCAATCATGGACCATTAGAAATTCGACAGGTGAACCAAGCCTTTAACCGTATGGTCTATACGCTCGATCAAACCGAGCGTGAACGACGTATTATGTTGGCTGGTATCTCACATGATTTGCGAACTCCTTTAACTCGCATTCGCTTAACAGCAGAAATGCTACCTGACGAGTTCTTACGTGAAGGTCTGGTCTACGATGTGGATGATATGGATGCAATTCTTAATCAGTTCATTTCATATATGCGTGATGGTTCAGATGAAGAGTTGAAAGACACCAATATCAATATGCTTTTGCAAGAACTTGTTGTGCAATTTAAGCCACTTGATATTCAGTTCGAAATGCAGGATGTGCCCATTATTCCAGCACGTAGTCTTTCTTTAAAGCGACTTATTGCGAACCTGATTAATAATGCAAAACGCTACGGTGCTGAACCTATAGATCTCAGTGCAAAAGTTGAAAATGAAAATATTTTAATTACTGTTGCAGATCATGGTGAAGGTATTCCACCAGATCAAATTGAAGAATTAATGCAGCCCTTTGTCCGCGGAGACGCCGCAAGAACGATTCAAGGGAGTGGACTTGGATTGGCTATTGTCAAACGTATTGTCGATATTCATCATGGTGAAATTCAAATTCACAACCGTGAACAAGGCGGTTTAGAAGTTATTATTTCTTTACCGATCCCAAAATCAGTCCCTGAAGAAAATAGCTCGATCAATCCATTAGAAAAAATAAAACAAACTTTGAGTGAGCGCTTTTAATTTAACCAGTTGATTATTAAAAGCCTCATTTTAAAGATAAATAAAAGCGATAAAAATCAATCAAATAAAAACCATAAATATAATTTATACCACCATTTATTTACAAAATTAGACCTTAGCCTAACACCTATGCACTTTTCAATTTTTCATAGCTAAAATCCCGTATGTTTTGACAATTCTGAGGATGTCCAATGTCTTTAAGTCGTATTCGCCTAGCTTCTCTTCATGACAAGGTCATCAGTGCTGAACAAGCTGCGCAATTCATCGAAGATGGAATGACTGTAGGTATGAGTGGTTTTACTCGTGCTGGTGAAGCTAAAGCTGTTCCACAAGCACTTGTAGAACTTGCAAAGAAAAATCCGTTAAAAATCACGTTAATTACGGGTGCCAGCTTAGGTAATGACTTAGACAAACAACTCACGGAAGCAGGTGTTTTATCTCGTCGTATGCCATTTCAAGTGGACAACACTTTACGTCGTGCCATTAACAATGGCGAAGTTATGTTTATTGATCAACATTTGTCTGAAACTGTTGAACAAATGCGTAACCAACAGCTTAAACGTCCTGATGTTGCGGTAATTGAAGCAATTGCAATTACTGAAGATGGTGGCATTATCCCAACAACTTCTGTAGGTAACTCTGCAAGTTTCGCTATTTTTGCCGAGAAAGTTATTGTTGAAATCAACACATCTTTAAGCGAAAGCTTTGAAGGTTTGCATGACATCTACATCCCAACTTATCGTCCAACACGTACTCCAATTCCATTAACAAAAGTGGATGAGCGCATTGGTACAACAGCAATCCAAATCGACCCTGCAAAGATTGTCGGTATTGTATTTAACGATACTCACGATTCACCATCAACGGTAACTCCGCCAGATGATGAAACTCAAGGCATTGCAAACCATCTTATTGCTTTCTTTAATAAAGAAGTTGCTGCAGGTCGCTTACCAAAGAGCCTTGGCCCATTACAAGCGGGTATCGGTTCCATTGCCAACGCTGTATTAACAGGTTTAAAAGATTCTGACTTTGAAGACCTCATCATGTACTCGGAAGTATTACAAGACTGTACTTTTGAACTCATTGATGCAGGCAAAATGAAATTTGCTTCTGGTAGCTCAATTACGCTTTCTGCAAAATGTGGCGAGAAAGTTTTTGGCAATATCGAAGCTTACAAAGACAAATTAGTACTTCGTCCACAAGAAATTTCTAACCACCCTGAATTGGTTCGCCGTTTAGGTATTATCGGCATTAACACTGCGCTTGAGTTCGATATTTACGGCAACGTGAACTCGACTCACGTATGTGGTACTAAAATGATGAACGGTATTGGCGGTTCTGGTGACTTCGCTCGTAATGCTCACTTGGCAATTTTTGTGACCAAATCAATTGCTAAAGGCGGCGATATCTCTTCTATCGTGCCAATGGTGAGCCATGTTGACCACAGTGAACATGATGTTGATATTTTAGTGACAGAACAAGGTTTAGCAGACTTACGCGGTTTGGCGCCTCGTGAACGCGCTCGCGCTGTTATCGATAATTGTGTACACCCACTTTATCGTGATGCATTAAATGATTACTTTGATCGTGCATGTGCTAAAGGCGGACACACTCCTCATTTACTTCGTGAGGCGTTGTCTTGGCATGCAAACTTCGAAGAAACAGGTCAAATGCTTCAAGCAGCACCAGTTGCGAAATCAGCTTAAATCACTGGTTGAATTAAAGCACTCCTAAGGGGGTGCTTTTTTATTTGTGTAAATTATTAATAAACACTGCTCAAGCTCGAATTTTTATTTTATCTTTTGAACACATCAAAACAAAAAGTAGAAATCCATATGTTTATCATTCGTCAATTTACAAATGCGGATCTAGAAGATGTCGTCATTTTATGGGAAAGCTGCGGCCTGACTCGACCTTGGAATAATCCTGAAACCGATATTTTTAGAAAAGTCTCACAACAAGATGATTTGTTTCTAGTTGCGATTAAAGATGAGCAACTCATTGGCACACTTATGGGTGGCTATGACGGCCATAGAGGCTGGATTAACTATTTGGCTGTTCACCCCCACCAACAACGCTTAGGCATAGCTACAGCCCTTGTTCAGCAGCTTGAAAAGCGGCTGATTGCGCGAGGCTGCCCAAAACTTCAATTATTGGTGCGTAAAGATAATTTGAATGTACTGAATTTTTATGAACAACTCGGCTATGACGAAGTAGAAGCGGTATGTTTAGGAAAACGTCTAATTAACGATAGTTCACATGATTAGAGCCTTATTTATTATCATTTTGGCATAACACAGAAAATAAACTGAGTTTGGGGATAAGTAAGTGTCCTTGTGGATAAATCTCATTTTACCCACAGTTAAACAAATAATGCTTTAGATAAAATCACAAGCATGAAAAAAGCCTCATACGTTATGTATGAGGCTTTTTCGAATATGGTGGCGAGACCCAGGATCGAACTGGGGACACACGGATTTTCAATCCGTTGCTCTACCTACTGAGCTATCACGCCGTTGGCCTGTATTAAGCCGCATCTCAGAACAATAGTCAACAATTATCCTGAGTTTTTGATTTAACTGAGTATTTTTTATACTTAAAAAAAATCCCTGATGGGATCAGGGATTGAAAACACAAATAATGGTGGCGAGACCCAGGATCGAACTGGGGACACACGGATTTTCAATCCGTTGCTCTACCTACTGAGCTATCACGCCGAAGTGGGCGTATTAAACAATGTTTATATGACCACGTCAAGTAACTTCCGTATTTTTTGTAACAAGTGATTATTTTTAAATCACCGCCACATAAGGACTAGGCTGTTAATGATGTAATTTACCAATATGAGCCAAACAACGATGAATTGCGCCGCAGCCCGGCTCAAAAATTTTAACGCCTTTTGACTCTTCTATACGACAAGCTTCTTCAACCAAGCGCTCAGCTACCCCACGACCACGGTTAGCAGGGTGAACAACAATATATTCAAGGACCTTGCTTTCACCTTGTCCTGAAGACCAGATTGCACCTATAATTTTGGTGTTAAATTCAGCAGTGTATAGCGTGGTATACTGTTGTAAATCTTGTTCAAGTTGTTCAATCGCATCGTGCCCGTCACCAAACTCCGGACTTGTATCATACAAACGCTCAAGCTGATCTCGGATCTCTGAATTATCTAGAGAACTATAAGCATGTACGGTAATAGGCATTGATTAACCCTCCTGAGCAAACTATGATGCTGTCACGAATTCGTCACAGCGAAATTGTCGTTAACATCCAATCATTTTTGACGTTTTTTGAGGAACGTGTCCATGACGCAACGTATCAGTGAAGTGGTTAGAAATACCAATGAAACCAAAATTCGAGTTCGATTAAATCTCGACGGTACTGGTCAAGGCACACTAAACACTGGAGTTCCATTTTTAGACCATATGATTGATCAAATCAAGCGACATGGCTTATTTGATATCGATATTCATTGTGACGGAGACCTCGAGATTGATGATCACCACACCGTAGAAGACTGTGGAATCACGCTTGGACAAGCTTTTGCACAAGCTTTAGGCGATAAAAAAGGTTTAAAACGCTACGGTCATTTTTATGCACCATTAGACGAAGCTTTATCTCGCGTTGTTGTAGATTTATCTGGTCGCCCGGGCTTATTCATGGATATTCCATTTACCCGTGCACGCATCGGTACCTTTGATGTCGATTTATTCTCTGAGTTTTTCCAAGGTTTTGTAAACCATGCGCTTATGACCTTACACATTGATAATTTGAAAGGTAAAAATAGCCACCATCAAATTGAAAGTGTGTTCAAAGCGCTAGCTCGTGCTTTACGTATGGCATGTGAAGTTGATCCACGTGCAGAAAACACGATTGCATCGACAAAAGGTAGCCTCTAATGACACGTATCGCGTTACTTGATTATGGCATGGGCAATCTACACTCAGCAGCTAAAGCACTTGAGCATGTGGGCGCTACAGTCGATGTGACCAATGATCCAAAATTAATTGCACAAGCCGATAAAATTGTTTTTCCGGGCGTTGGGGCAATGCGTGACTGTATGCAAGGCATGCGTGAAGCAGGTATTGATGAAGTCGTACGTAAAGCTGCTTTTAATAAGCCAGTTCTTGCGATTTGCGTAGGCATGCAGGCATTACTACAAAGTTCTGAAGAAAATGGCGGTGTAGACGCACTCGGTATTTTTGACGGTGTAGTAAAGCACTTCCCTCAAATGGAAGGTTTAAAAGTACCACACATGGGTTGGAACCAAGTTCACCAAATGGACCCAAGCCATCCAATGTGGAACAACATCGAACAAGATGCTCGCTTCTACTTTGTACATAGTTACTATGTCGAACCAAAAGATGAAAGCGTTGTGGCTGCGACTTGTGAGTATGGTGTGAACTTCTGCACAGCGATTCATAAAGATAATTTGTTCGCGACTCAATTCCATCCAGAGAAAAGTCATACTGCTGGTTTGCAGTTACTTAAAAACTTTGTGGAATGGAATATTTAATCTGATTTAAAACTGAAAAAGATCAGGTCTAGATGGCCTGATCTTTTTTTATTTACAATAATAACTAATCATTTATAGAATGATGTTTTATTCAACAAAATATTGAATATTTATACTATTAAATAAAACCAAATGATCAGGAAAACAAAATGAATTCACCTTTTGAAAATCAGCCACTTCAACAAGATTCACCCTTTAAAGCTAATGGTCGTTTTGGACGACTCTCTTATGCTGCTTGGACATTCTTATTTTCACTCGTCATCGGCATCGTTGTTGTTGCCATCGCATTCACTTTTGGATTTACCTCTAGTCAAGATCTAACTGGCCTTTCTACAGCAGGCATGATTGTTATCGCCATTCTTTATATTGTCTGTCTCTATGTAAGCTTTGTATTTACAATTCGTCGCTTACATGACCGTAATAATACAGGATGGCTATCATTGCTAATGCTTATCCCTGTCGTAAACCTCATTTTCATGATTTATCTCTTTGCGGCAAAAGGTACAGAAGGCAATAATGATTACGGTCCACAACGCCCTACCCCTGGTTGGGAACGCGTTTTAGGCTGGATTTATATTATTCTGATTCCACTTGCTTTTGTTTTTGCTATTGTTGCCACAATCATGGCTCCCACCTATGAAGGTTATGTTGAAAAAAGTGAAAGTGTGGTCATTGGTACACCGTCTCAGTCTCAATAATTTTTAAAGACATTCATAAAGCCTAGTTCTCTAGGCTTTATTCATATATAAAGCTAATAGCTCAATTCATTTGTATGCTGTTAAATATGTCCGAAGCCTCTCCCCTCCTTGATAAAACCTCTATTCAGCAACTTCCTCCTTTTGAAAATCTTAACTATCAAAATATTGTCGTGATTGAAAATATTGAGCAATGCAAAACTATTGAAGAAGAATTAAAAAAAGCTGTCATTTTGGGATTTGATTCTGAATCTAAACCGACTTTTCGGGTGGGTGAAGTGTCGACAGGTCCACATTTGATTCAGCTTGCCACAACAAAAAAAGCCTATTTATTTCATGTAAATTCATCAACTTTAAAATTTTTGCAACCCATTTTGTCTAACCCCCAGCAAATTAAAGTCGGCTTTGGCCTTAAAAATGATAAGCACATTTTTCATAAAAAAGGCATTGAGCTGAAAAGTTGTGTCGATCTAGCCAAAGGTTTTAGTCACTTTGGTTTTACCCAGCAAATGGGGGTTCAAAAAGCGATTGCACTGCTATTTAGGCAGTATCTTGCAAAGTCGAAAAAAGTTGGAACTTCAAATTGGGCACGAAAACCACTTACATTACAACAAATAAGCTACGCTGCCGCCGATGCGTATGCTGCATTATTGGTATTTGAAGAGCTCAGAAAGCAAGAACTATTACCTGCTCACATTTCACAAACGATTCAAACCGCACTTCAAACGTAAAGTTATAAAAGTCTTTTCTAAGGCTTAGCGATTGATCAATACTTTGCTAAGATGTGCACAATTTCATAATCATGATGAAGCAAGGAGCGGAAGCATGCTAATCATTCCAGCAATTGACCTGAAAGATGGTAAATGTGTGCGTTTAAAACAAGGGCGTATGGAAGACGATACCGTTTTCTCTGACGATCCAGTTGCAACTGCCCAGCATTGGGTAAATGAAGGCGCACGTCGTTTGCATTTGGTTGATTTGAATGGCGCTTTCGCAGGTACCCCAATTCATAAGCCTGTTGTTGAAGCAATTGCTAAAGCTCAGCCAGAATTACCAATTCAAATTGGTGGTGGTATTCGCTCACTAGAGACTATCGAACACTACTTAGAAGCTGGCGTGACTTTTGTCATTATTGGTACTAAAGCAGTTCAAGAACCTGAATTTGTAGAAGAAGCTTGTAAACGCTTTGCTGGCCACATCATTGTTGGTATTGATGCCATGAATGGTATGGTTGCAACTGACGGTTGGGCAAACGTTACTGATGTTAAAGCAACTGATTTAGCAAAACGTTTTGCAGATGCAGGCGTGTCTAGCATTGTTTATACAGACATTGCGCGTGACGGTATGATGCAAGGGGTAAACGTTGAGCAGACTGTAAACTTGGCTCAATACTCAGGTTTACCAGTGATTGCTTCAGGTGGCGTAACTAACCTTGATGACGTTCGTAACTTAAAAGGCAAACCGGGCATTTTAGGTGCAATCACAGGTCGTGCAATTTATGAAGGTACTTTAAACCTTCGTGAAGCTCAGCTTTTGTTAGATGAAAACCGTCTTTAATTTATAAGATATAAAAAAAGAGCCTGTTTAGGCTCTTTTTTTACAATATTTAATTTAATAACTTTTCTAAATCAATCACCTCATCTGCAATCTCCATTGCATAAGGTGAATGCGTAATCATAATCACGGATGGAACGACCTGCTGAATATATTTAAGTATATTTTTTGCAGTACCTACATCTAAAGCTGCAGTCGGTTCATCTAAGATTATGAGTTGAGGACGAGCCAAAAGACCTCGAAGAATACAAATTCTTTGCTTTTCTCCTCCTGAAAAATTCTTATAAATTTCAGTTAGATCATCATCGAGCGTTAATTGATGTTTTTTCAAAATATGCAATAAATTAAACTGCTCAAGCATCTGAAGTAAGTAAGAATCTTCATATATATGCTGAGAGTTATAGACCAAATTCTCTCTTAAAGAATAAGGAAAAATAACTGGCTGCTGTGCAACATAAATGACCTCATTAAAAATAGGTTTGGAAAAGTTATGGCTAATATCAATGCTTTTATACAAAAGCTGTCCTGATTGAATCTGGTATACCCCCATTAAATAATTCATCAGCGAGGTCTTACCTAGCCCTGTTTGCCCAATCACGACATATGTTTTATTGGCTAATATTGTTAAATTAAATTGATCTACTGCTCTTTTCCCTAATAAAAATTTAGCGTTTATAAATTGGAAGAGGACTTCAGAATGTTGAATAGCAGAAGAAGTATATTGTTCTTTCTTAAGATTAAAAAACTGTCGGTATTTTGCTAAGGCCACAAAGTTTCCATTTAAGCGCATCAAGCTTTGAGAAACAGCCAAAAATGGATTAGTGAGTTGAATAATATAAGTACTTATCAATACGAAAGCACCCGGAGTTAATTGCTTTTCAGTTGAAAGAAATACGGTAAATAACATAAAAATAAGTAAGAATAAGAAAATCATGAACAATTGAGAAATCATCAACAATCCTATTTTCTTATTCCTATCTTTAGCTGTTGTAATGGATAAATTGAGCGTTTCATTAAACTTCGATAACTGAAACGGTACTGCATTTTTCACTTTAATTTCATAAGAGTTGGATATCTGATGTATCAAATGGCTATTCACCTGATTATCTTTTTGGTACATCGCATCGAATAGTGAACTACTTGTTTTATTTATATGAAAGGAAACTAGGAAAATAATGATAGCTATTAATAAAAAGCTAATACTAAAGACTAGGCTAATGGTCGTAAATAGAACTGCAAAAATCATCGCCAATTGAAAAATAATTGGCCCCAAATGAAGAAGTAACGTTAAATTAATCTCACCAAAAGCAGAACTTCCTCTTGCGAGATCACTGATTACTGTTCCAGCTTCAATTTGATCTTGTTCATCTTTTTTAAGATTTAAATAATTTTTTAAACCTGCAAAAATTAATGCTCCTTTGAAATCAACCATCAAATAAGCACTAAAAATATTTTGCGTCCAATGGCATAACTCATTCACCAACCATGCAGTCGCATAGGCAAGTACGAGTAGATATAAAAAATTAAATGGGAGTTGAATAGTGAGGAAAAAGTTATATTCGTGTGCAGAATAGTCGATAATAATTTTCAGCAGGTATGGCAACAATGTTGTAAAGAATGCTGAAAACATCACTAATAAAAACATGAGAAACATACTACTCTTCTGTTTCTTATAATTTTCTTTAGAAACCTGCCATATAAATTTATAGTTCTGAATATCTTGCGAACTTAATAAAAATTTCATTTCTGTATCTTTTTTCTATTAAAACGAGTTAAAAATAATTTCACTACACAAGAAATATTATAACTTGCCTTATTTATTGTTCTTCTTATTTTTTTGTTTAGAATTAAACTTACAAATTTTTAAATAAGAGAAATTCTTTATATAAAATTTAATAACTCATGTGATTTTATAAAGACTTTAAAATCAATACACCACATTACGAATAAACTTAAGTACTTGGTTACCACTATTGATATAGGTGTAAGTCACTGAACTAGCATATATAAATGAAGAACCAGCAACGATGGTTTTTGAACTATCTGCAAATTGTATGGTCAACTCACCTTCTAATACATAAATAAGCTCTTGCCATCCTTCCGGGTCTGCTTCAGCAACATACGACTCCCCCACTGCTAATGACCATGTCCAAAGCTCAACTTGGGAACGCGATGGAACTGAAGCCAAAAAAGTCGCTCTGCTTTCTTCTTTTTCACCTTGCCAAGCCAGTGCATTGACCAAAGCTTGTTCTTTGTGCTCAGGTGCACTCACAATCGTTCTAAAATCGACGCCCAACACTGCCGCAATTGCATCGAGTTTAGCTAAGCTAATATTGACTTGCCCTGTTTCCAAAGCTGCGATTGTCCGTCTGCTCACCCCTGCCTGATCGGCCAAGTCCTGTTGGCTTAAATCTCGTTCATCTCTTAAGGAACGAATATTTGTGCCGACATGCTGTAAAACGGTACTGGACTGGCTCATAAATTAACGCAGTAAATAAAATGTGAGCAATATATTGCACAAAATAGAAGAATAGCGCAATATGTGCAGTATATTGCACAATTCTTTCTAATTTGAATATGTCACCAATTTCTTTGAGTTCAATCAAAGCCCCACAGTTAGCACTCGTTTTGATTACGATCATTTGGGGTGGAACATTCCTTACCGTGCAATATGCACTGAATTTTTCATCGCCTATGTTTTTTGTGGGCTGCCGCTTTGCTGTCGCGGCGCTTACCTTGCTGCTTATTTCTTTCAAGAGTATGAAAGGCGTTACTTTAAAAGATTTAGGTGCTGGCAGCACGATTGGTCTTGTAATTGCAGCAGGTTATGGCACACAGACGATTGGTCTTCAAACCATTCCAAGTAGTGAGTCGGCTTTTTTAACAGCACTCTATGTTCCGCTTGTACCTATTTTAATGTGGCTCATCTTTAGAAAAGTTCCACACATCATGACTTGGGTGGGAGCAGTCCTTGCTTTTGCTGGCCTTATTTTATTGACAGGTAATGGTTTCGAACAAATCTCTTTAAATTTTGGACAGCTTGTAACAGTACTCGGATCACTTGCGATTGCTTTAGAAATTATTTTTATTAGTTACTTTGCTGGAAAAGTAAATTTACGTCGCGTCACCGTCATTCAACTCGGCGTAGCCTCTCTGGTTTCCTTTGCCATTATGCCTGTGGTGGGTGAACATACAATTCCTGCATTTTCATGGCCACTTGTACTCCTTGCTGTTGCATTAGGTTTAGCCAGTGCACTTATTCAATTTGTGATGAACTGGGCTCAACGTATGGTTGATCCTTCCCGTGCTGCAATTATCTATGCAGGAGAACCTGTTTGGGCAGGAATTATTGGTCGAATTGCGGGTGAGCGTTTACCAATTATTGCTCTTTTGGGTGGTGCTTTAGTGGTATTAGGTGTTTTAGTGAGTGAGTTAAAACTTAAGTTACCAATTAAAAAAACTAAAAGAATTCGAGAATAAAAAAAGAGAGCTTAATGCTCTCTTTTTTATCTATTATTTTTTCTTCAATGAAATACAAGGCTGATAGTACTCAACCGTTGGCATTGGATCATAAAAGGGATGGAGCAATGCTTTCCATTCCTGATAAGCATCAGACTTTCTAAACCCTTCTGTATGATTTTCAATCTCATCCCAAGAGATCATTAAAATATAATGATGTGGATCAGTTGCATGTCTAATGAGTTGAACAGCATTGAAGCCCTCCATTGGATAAACAATATGTTTAGCTTGCTCGAAAGCTTCAAGAAATGCTTCACTTTGCCCAGACTTTATATTCAAATGTACATGTTCAATAATCATGATTTATTGATACATCGGACGGTTATCATTTAGCGCAATCAAGCCGCGAATTGCACGATATACAATCCAGATCCATGCAGCACCAATTACACCCACACAAAATACGGTCGATGAGATTGCAACGCCTGCAAACAGGTCAGTATTTTCACCTGTAAAGAACAAGAAAATAAACGGCAGAAAGGCAATAATATTCCAAGCGAGATACCACCAGAATGTTCGGATTTGCCATGTAAAGTGGCTCGCAAAAATTGAACCTTGCACATCAGAACGTTTTACATAGTTAATAATTAAAGCAATAACCGCAAGTAAGCCGCCTGTAAAAATAGCGACAATATAAAGTACATATAAAATAAGCGTTAAAGTACGATTTGGATCTTGGTCGATAGAACTATTCATTTTTATACCTCTCAAGTTTAATAAAACAATTTACTTTTATGAGCCCCGCAACACATTTAAGGGAGAAATTAGCCACAAAATCAAAAGTAAATGAAGGAATATGGTACAAAAATAAATCTTACGGAATGGTTGTTTTTGTGTTTTATGTCTCAGTTTTTGTTGTGCCCACCATGCAGCAGGCCAGCCTCCTAAAAAGCTGACAATGTGCAATGTTTGCTCAGGCACACGGCGATTACCCAATTGTGCGGCTTCTTTGTCTTGTGAATATAGCCAGTAACTCAGCACATTCATCATTAAAATAAACAATAAGGTATAGGCGGGTAAAATATGAATAAAACTCATAATTCCCATTAAAACGAAGTAAAACACGATCCCCATTTGCATAGCAGACCATGGACTGGCCTGAAAAGAAGATTGTGTTTTTACTGGTTTTGACGTTTTACGAGTTTGAGATGCTTTTAAATAAGTGACCTGCTGAGCACGAAAGCGACCTTGCTCATCGAGAATAATCAGATATTCCAGTGCACAGCCAATAATTGGCCGAGGACCGGGGCGTGCAAAATCTTTAATATGCAAAAAGACTCGCTCTTTTTCAGCATCATCTGGCTGAATAAAGCCATAACCTTTTTCGTCGAACCATTCGACTAATCGCCCCTGATCTCGCATCTTTATTCCCTTTTATGCTTTTACATGACTTAAACGGTCTTGCATCATTGCTCGCATTTCCTGCGGGTCTTTTTGCAAAATGTCATCGCCGGTACGTCCTTCTTCTTTATTTTTTTGAGCAACTTGCAAACGCATTGACCAAAAACGGCATGCTGCCATTGCTAAAAATACATCTAAACATTCAAGTTCATCTGAAGTAAGCACACGAACTTTTTGGTATGCCGCTAAGTAAGCCGCCACTTTGTCTGAGTTTAAATGTGCTGCTGGATATTCGGTACAAAAATCATTGATGGTAATCGCAATATCAAATAGCAATTCATCTTGATTTAATTCGTAAAAATCTAAAATACCTTGTAATTGCTCACCTTCAAACAAAGTATTGTCACGGAACAAATCTGAGTGAATAAAACCTGTTGGTCGGTTTGAATACTGCGCTGTTTTCGCATTAAAAGCTTGATAGACCTGCTCAAGTAACGTTTGGTCTTCTTGAGTCATATTTGGTTTAAGCTGTTCTGCAACACCTGTCCAGTATTGATGATCACGTCGATATTCACGTTCAAGTGGAAAATCTTGTAAAGCCACATGCAGTTTCGCCTGTGCATCTGCAATTGCGGCAACTTGCGCTACTGTCGTTTGCATGGGATGGTCACCCATGAGACGTGGTGCAATCTGTGCGGGCTTATCTGCAATCACATGAACTGCTTGTCCGCTATGCTTTAACGGCACTGCAACGGGTACATCATGAGTCCCTAATTGTTCAAGTACAGGAATAAGTTCACCTGCCCCTTTTGCATCTAACTCTTCAAACACGGTAAGTACATACTGTTTGCGGTTTACATCAACCAGAAAATAATTGGTGTTTTGAATACCTCCCTGAATTGGGTTCAGCTCCAACACCTCTAATCCATAAGGTGCAGCAAAGGCGCGAACTTCATCTAAACTCAACGGGGTATAAACCGACATGGAAAACCTGCAAAAAACATCTGTGAAGTTTGATAGAATACCTCTTCCCTCCATGAAGGTGTAGCGCCTGTGTAGGAACTTTCACCAACGGCGATTATTTTTGGAAAAAGCTATGCTTGCTAAACGTATTATTCCTTGCCTAGACGTTGATAACGGACGCGTAGTTAAAGGCGTTCAATTCCTCGATATTCGTGATGCTGGCGACCCTGTAGAAGTGGCACGTCGCTATAACGAACAAGGTGCAGACGAAATTACTTTCTTAGACATTACCGCTACACATCATGGACGCGATACCACTTACCGTACTGTTGAACGTATGGCCGAGACTGTATTTGTGCCATTAACTGTCGGTGGTGGTGTACGTAAGGTTGAAGATATTCGTGCGTTATTAAATGCAGGTGCAGATAAAGTGAGTATTAACTCAGCTGCCGTATTTAACCCAGAATTTGTTCAAGAAGCTTCACAGCACTTTGGCGCGCAATGTATTGTCGTTGCGATTGATGCCAAAAAAACTGGTGACAACAAATGGGAAATCTTTACTCACGGTGGCCGTAAACCAACGGGTATTGATGCCATTGAATGGGCTGTAAAAATGGCTGACTACGGTGCGGGTGAGTTACTGATTACCAGTATGGACGCCGACGGCACTAAAGCAGGTTACGACATTGCTTTAATGCGTGCCATTAATGACCGCGTTACCATTCCAACCATTGCTTCAGGCGGTGTAGGTAACTTACAACACCTTGCAGACGGTATTTTACAAGGTGGTGCAGACGCAGTATTGGCAGCAAGTATTTTTCACTTTGGTCAATATACCATTCCGGAAGCTAAACAATATTTAGCTGAACAAGGCATCGAAATGCGCTTGTAAGCTTATTAATATTTAAAGGGGCGATATGCCCCTTTTTTTATGCAGCACCATCGACCGAATTTATGTCGTTAACGAGTTTAGGCTTTTCTTTTTTCTCGACCCATTTTGCAGGAAAGATTTTTTCTACAGCTTGAGACAGCGATCTAGCAAGCGTAGTAGGTAACCGAATGCCCAAAGGGTTTTGTTCTTTTAAATCTGCCGAAGAAACAACCCGTGTTCCCATTACATAATCAAACCAAGGTTTGGTCACACACCAATTGGCGTCTTGATTAGAGTTCATGTGGTGATCGTAATGCCACGGAATTTTACGCTTTGCCCAGTCGGGCTCTAAATGTGCACGGCGATGAATATAATAATAATTACCAGCACTGTACCAAGCTGCAAGTGCCATACCTTTTGAAAATGGGTAAAAAATTGCGCTTGAAACAGTTGCCACGACTGCCAGTGAAATTAACTCATTTTTAGTTCGCCAGTTACCAACGCCTTCCACATAGCAATCATCATGAAACTGCTGTTTACGGACTTCACGATGATGTGCCCAATGAGACTCCATGCTTTTTGGTACGGGGCTATAGCGCGGTTTTCCAGCACGGTGTACACCATGCAAAATATATTTATGCGCCACCCATTCAAATGCATTTGCAACCGCAATTCCTGCAATGAACCCTTTTAACATCACCTAACTCCTTTTTCTTTTTATTCAGCATATAAAATTCGTTATGCTAGGTATTGACCAGAATTTATGGTTTCATTGACAAATCACGACAAGAAAGAGGTGGTCAGGGATGCCACAACTAAAAAATTATACAGGCTCAGTATATGGAGGACTGGGACATCTATTAAAAGCTTATTGTGAAGCCAATCAGTTAGCTATTCCTGAACAATTAGAACAAGTTCAAAATCTAGAGCGCTTTGACTATGTGATTTGGCGCGACCTATTAGAAGTCATTTATAAACTAGACCCGAAGCCGGGATTAGGCCTAGAAATTGCCAAATACGTGCAACCCAAACACTTAGGGATTATTGCCTACCTTGCTCTCTCTTGCGATAACTTAGGTGAAGCTTTAATTCGCTATCATGATTTTCACCGTCTGATTTATGACGGTAGCCCTTTAATCGTTGAGTTACAAGGAAGATATGGTTCTATTCGCTGGGAAGCGACTGAGTTACACCCTACCCAGCTTACTGATGAAATCGCGATTGCACTGGTCATTCAGTTTTTACGTCTTTTTATGTCTCATGAAGATGTGCATTTACATGAAGTACATTTCTTAAATACTGCCCCTAAAAATATCAGGGTTTATGAACAATACTTCCAATGTCCCGTTCGTTTTAGCCAGCCGCGTACAGAGTTGCTCATTCCAATTACGGAAATTCATAAGCCGCTTAGCAGCGCCGACCACACCCTACAGCAGCTATTAGTTCAGCAAGCACAAGCGCTGTTAGAACAATTACCAAATTCGACCCAACTTGATCAGCGTTTACAGCATTCAATTTTGACTGGACTGCAAAAGAATCAATATCAAATTGAATATATTGCTGCTCAATTAGGTCTGTCCGTGCGGCAACTCCAAAGACACTTACAACAACAAAACACCACCTTTCAGGAACGCGTTCAGCAAGTACGATTTATGCTCGCAACCGAGTATCTAAAAGACCCGCATTTAAGTTTACAAGAGATAGCCCTTCTGCTTTGTTACTCGGAACAAAGTGCTTTTCAAAGAGCTTTTAAGCATTGGACCAATCAAACACCACAGCAATGGAGGGATCATTTTTTAGACAAAGAATAACCAACCAAAACTTACAAATCTTTTCTTGATTAAAACAACACTGAAAACAAAAATTTCATATAGTCACATGCTTCAAATTTATGTGACGCAATTCACATTAATTAAAATAGATTAAATAAATGAGTAATCAGAATGAATAAATATTTTGCTGAATTTCTAGGTACGTTTTGGCTAGTCTTTGGTGGTTGTGGTAGCGCAGTATTAGCCGCAGCTTTCCCTGAACTTGGTATTGGCTTTGCAGGTGTAGCCCTTGCCTTTGGTTTAACCGTACTGACAGGCGCCTATGCTCTAGGGCATATCTCAGGTGGACATTTTAATCCCGCGGTAAGTGTTGGCCTTTGGGTCGGCGGCCGCTTCGATGTTAAAGATTTAATTCCCTATATTGTTGCTCAAGTGGTCGGTGCGACTGCTGCTGCATTTGTTCTCTACATTATTGCTCAAGGCCAAGCGGGCTTTAGCGGTGTTGGTGGTTTTGCTTCGAATGGTTTCGGTGATTTATCACCAAACAAGTTTGGCTTAGGTTCAGCTTTCATTATTGAAGTCGTTCTTACAGCTTTCTTCTTAATCATTATTTTAGGTGCAACTGACCGCCGCGCACCTGCTGGCTTCGCTCCTATTGCGATTGGTTTAGGCTTAACACTGATTCACTTAATCAGTATTCCAGTAACCAACACTTCGGTGAACCCTGCACGTAGTACAGGTGTTGCGTTCTTTGCTGAAACTGCTGCTTTAAGCCAGTTGTGGTTGTTCTGGGTAGCGCCGATTTTAGGGGCTGTGATTGGGGCGATTATTTATAAGGTAGTTGCTGGAGAGAAGGATTAATTCTTTATATATAGCCTTAATCTGCTATCGCGGTGGGTGACAGGGATGTCACCTGTTGAGCAGGGGTACACGGAAGTACCCTCTGATCAACAAAAGACTTTTGCTTACTTTTGGTCTTTCAAAAGTAGGAAATGTCTATACAAACTCAATAAGACCTAACGTGGTACTAAAGACTGTATGGCAGCATGTCTATGCTAAACATCACACATAGAATGCATAAATTACAAAAACGGATTATTAATTTCTTGTTCAGCCGGACGTTCAATTTTCTCAGGCAATTCTTCTTTTTCTAAAGCCGCAACCACTTCGTTTAAAAAGCTCTGTAAAGCCTTCGCTTGTTCTAATCCGATTTTGTCTTTGGTGATTTGCAAGTTGCCATAAATGCTGACGCAATCGACATCATTTTCTAATGTTAAATCTTCAATTGATGAAGACTCTGTACCCTTTTCAAATGGCTTAAACATAGGTCTTGTCTCGTTGTTATATCTTCACAGTGTAATACGACCAATTTAAAAAAAATCGATCAAAATTAAAAGAGCCGATAAAATTAAGAATGCTCCCATCAAGATATTAAAATATTTCAAACGGTTGCCCTGATTCAGCACCACTGAAAATTTATCACCACAGAACCCCCAAAAGAACAAACACACATAGCAAGTAAAGAAATAAATAACGATAAAGATCGGCAATGACTGCGGATTCTCAATGCTTGTAAACATGGTAATGCCCGACACACAAGCTAACCACGCTTTAGGGTTAAGCCACTGTAGCAAAAAACCATCTTTAAAATTAGGAATAATAATTTGGTCTACGGAAGCATTTGAAATAGAAATTTTGGCAGCAGAAAGAATAATTTTTATTCCGATATAACAGACAAATAGCGTTCCACAAATCGCAAGAATCTTTAATACAACAGGAAACTGAGTTAATAAACTCTGAAGGCCAAATGCCATAAAAATTAAAAGCAAGGTAAAACCAATGGTTGCGCCTGAAATATAGGGAAGTGATCTTTTTAAACCATGATTTAAACTGGTCGATAAAATGACAGTATTCACTGGACCGGGGGTAATAGACATTGCAAATGAAAAAAGAAACATCGAGGCAAACATTGTTATTGTCCTTATTAAAATAGAATCCATAGACAGATCTGTCTATGGATTCTATTTTAAACATTTACGGTTTTGCAATAACAATCAAAAAAGCTGTTTATTTCATTATTTGCAAGAAATAGTTCACCAATGCTTCAACCAGTTGCTTCACAATCGCCTGACGTGTTTCTTCATCAATCGTTGGAACTTTTGCTTCCATTGGTTCTGATGAACCACTTTTTTGCTTTTTAAACTGGTCTTGTAGCGCTTTAATTTGATCGGCGTTTAAGTCCTGCTCACATTGGCTCTCGCCATCCCAATGTAAATAGTCCAGCTTCTGATTTGGCTTAACTTGGCTCGCCGTTAAAGGTAGACGATAGACATTACGCTTTTGCTGCTCAGTTAACTGTGGGAACAAGTTAACGCCTAAGCGTTCTTCAAGGTAGCAAACACTCACCACTTTCACTTGTAGAGAGTTATTGTTTGGTGCGTAATAAGCTCCAATAGCGCCAGTTTTGGGCATATAAATCGCTTTATAAACTGCGGTAGGAACAATCACACCCTTCCCAATCGTTTTAAGGCGTTTACCCTCAAAAACAGGGCCAGTAACTACATAAACATCTTGTTTTTGCTTAGTTGCGATAGCACGCGTAGCTTCTTCAAGTTTACGCCAAACTTCCTGATTATTTTTAGGTGCTTGCGGCACCATATTACTTAACGAAAAGCTATCGGACTGTGAGCTTTTATTTGGCATATCACCATTCGGTGCCATATGACCACGGTCATAGCCTGAACCACGATAATCACTTAATAGTGCTCGATGCTTTTGATCAATACGGGTTTCTTCATGGAAGTTGTCTTCACGCTTAATTTTGACACTCAAACGTTCTGCATTTAAATGCTCAGCCGACCATAACGGCGTTTTAGAAATGCCTGAATACAAGACATTAAAGCCATTAAAGCACAGCGGATAACTGTCTTTCTTTAAACTATCTTTATTTAAAGCAGGGGGAACTTCTCGATAGAACTGATTAAGACAAGTCGAGTTAGTACTTAAAGGTGAAAACCACTGCGAAATCTTTTCACTACCAAATGCAATCGCAAAACTTCCAGCAGCAATACAAGCAAGAATAATCTTGCCAAAATGCTCACTTAGAGAGAATGACGTTGTACCTTTACTACGTTTTTTACTTGCCATATTTCTATCAATACCACGGTCCACACGCAGCTTAACAATCCTGCTTTTTTAAGTATATCTCTTATCTTTCAAATGGTTAAAACATGGTCATCTTTTTTGTAACTCCAATTCCCCTTACGTAACAATCTGTTGGAATTATGAGATGCTTTGGCTATTGAATTACGCCAATTGCGTATCTTTCGTTGAAAAACACTGATTGCTTATGACATGGTTAGCTCCACAAATTTGGATAAAAATATAATCGGAGTCCACTTAATGATCCATTCAAAGATTATTGGTATTGGCGTAATCACGGGATTATGTAGTATGGCCGCTTTGGCTGAGCCAGCAGTCCAGCCAGGAGATACTTTAGAAAGTTTGTCTAAAGTGAAAGTTACGACAACGGTAAATGGCCAACCTGGTTCTATTAGCGATTTAGTCAATAGCGGACAAGTACAGCAAGTTTCTGCTGCACCGACAAATGCAGCGCCTACTGGTGCTCCTATTCCGGCAGATGTTCCACCTGCACCTCCAGCAGGCGGTGAATTGGCTCCACCAGCTGCACCAACTGATGCAGTACCACCTGCACCGAACCAAGCGCCTCCAGCGCCACAAGATCCGAACACTCCACCGCCTCCGGCAGATCCAACTCAGTCGGCAGACCCGATGGCAAAAGATGGTGGTTTGCCAGCAGATGCACCTATGCAAGCTCAGTAATCAGAGCCATAAAAAAACCAAGACATCTGTCTTGGTTTTTTTTTACATCAAATTTTTAGATTTCGATTTGGCTACCTAACTCAACTACACGGTTAGTTGGAATTTGGTAGAAGTCACTCACTGGACTGGTATTACGCTGCATAGAGATAAATAGTTTTTCTCTCCATGGAGACATACCATCGCCCACCGAATGAACAATACGGTCGCGCGAAATAAAGAAGCTGATGTGCATCAAGTCATATTCAAGACCTAACTGCTCATAAGCTTGCATAAGTGCTTTTGGTACATTCATTTCATCTTTAAACCCGTAGAAGATTTTAATACGGAAGAAATGCTCAGCTAAAGTTTCTGTTGAAATACGTTCTTCTGGTGCAACAAATGGTACGTCTTCAATGACTACCGTTACTAAGATATTGCGCTGATGCAGCACTTTATTGTGCTTGATGTTATGCAGCATGGCATGTGGCACAACGTTCGGCGTACCCGTCATGAAGACAGCATCACCCGGCACCCAGTGCACGCTATTACCAATACTTTTCACAAACAAATCTAGCGATAACGTATCGTGTTCGAGCTTGGCAAAAGTAAGCTCACGACCACGTTTCCATGTCATTAAGATGGTCACTGCAATCGCACCAATCAATAATGGCACCCAACCGCCCGACAAGATTTTCAGTGAAGTTGCTGCGACTAAGACCGACTCTAAAATAAAGAATGGAATAATCAGGAGTAGCACTTTTGGCATGCTCCACTTCCAAGCCGAATAGATGAATACAGCAACCAAAATCGTGTCACACAGCATGGTTAAAGTGACAGCTAGACCATAGGCACTTGCCAAGTTTGAGCTGGTTTTGAAAATCAAAATTAAGATAATAATTGCGATTAAAAGTAACCAGTTTAAGAAAGGGACATAGATCTGACCTTCTTCAGACTCAGAGGTATGTTTAATACTTAAACGTGGTAAATAACCCAATTGAATCGCTTGGCGAGCAAGTGAAAACACCCCAGAAATTACGGCTTGAGAAGCAATCACGGTTGCCATGGTCGCCATAATAATCATTGGGTAAAGTGCCCACTGTGGAACCAACAAATAGAATGGGTTTTGAATCGCTGCTGGGTCTCTTAATAGTAATGCACCCTGTCCTGCGTAGTTTAAAACCAAGCACGGTAACACTACAAAGAACCACGCTAGACGAATTGGAACTGGTCCAAAATGTCCCATATCGGCATAAAGAGCTTCACCACCAGTGACTGTTAAAACGACAGCGCCCATAACAAAAAAGGTCATTACGGGGTGATGATAGATAAACTGAATCGCCCAATGTGGACTAAACATGCCCAACACCACAGGAGTCTGAATGACGCTGTGAAGGCCCAATAATCCTAACGATAAGAACCATACCATCGTGATCGGGCCAAAAAACTTACCGACAAAGGCCGTACCGTGTTTTTGTACCAAAAATAACGCGATGATAATGGTGATCGCAATTGGCATGATGAACGGGTCAAACACATCGGTTGCAATAGACAAGCCTTCGACTGCCGACAGTACTGAAATCGCTGGGGTAATAATGCCGTCACCAAAAAATAGCGATGCGCCAATAAAGCCAATCGCAATCATGTAGATTTTTTTGTTGTCGGCAATTTTGGCTTTACGTAAGTTCAATGCGAGTAAGGCCATGATTCCGCCTTCGCCATTGTTGTCTGCACGCATGACAATAGCGACATACTTGATACTGATGATCAGCATTAAGCACCAAAAAATAATAGATAAAATTCCTAATACGTTTTCAGGCTGAATTCCCAACCCATGCGCTGCATGGAAGGACTCTTTTAAGGCGTAGAGTGGACTTGTTCCAATATCTCCAAAGACCACCCCAAGAGCTGCCAAAGCCGTGGCAGGCAAGGTTGCTTTTTTGGCCGTATTTTGCATTGTGTAATTAAACCAATATGATTTTTATCGCAATCTTATCACCTCTATTATTTTTTTTCTGTAATGCTCATCTTAAATCTTGGCAGGACTCGATTTTTTAGTTACTATCGCACGCCTTGGTGAGGTGTCCGAGTGGCTTAAGGAGCACGCCTGGAAAGTGTGTATACGTTTGCGCGTATCGAGGGTTCGAATCCCTCTCTCACCGCCAGAATTGAAATTTAAAGAGGCTTAAACCTAATCGGTTTAGGCTTTTTTATTAGCCAAATATTAAAAAAACCGCCTCGAAAAGACCGATAATTTTCTGATCTTATTTAAGCCATAGATTAAATCAAACATTTTAACTTAATGAAAAATCTCACTTCTTTATCTAAAAAAGCAATTAACTTACATAACAATTTAAACTTACCTTTTTCAATTTATTCAGCCTATAAAGAACAAAAAATTAGAAATGTTCCGATTACGAAACCATTACTCATCGCTATCTTAAGTGGCGTTAAAGAGTTAGGGAGAACTGAAAACATTGTATGTGAAGCGGGTTCTTTTATATTTTTATCAAATAGCGCCAGCATTGATATGCGCAACATTCCAAATCAAGAAGAATATTTTGCGCTCCTCATCGAATTCGATTTTGATGACTTTAAAGAACTCCCAAATCCGTCAGGAACTTCTAAAAAATTTGTACAAGGCCAACTCAACGCCTTACTAGAAAATGCACTTTCTCAATTTATAGATTTTTCTCTCATTGCGCCGCCTTCTGTTTTTAAATTTAGAAGAAGAGAACTTTTAGAGCTTATTTATCATTCTGGTTACACAGACATCTCTAGCCTGAATATGACTACAAGTTTGAGTGACAAAGTTCAGGCATTAATTTCTGATCACTTATCTACAGAACTCACAGCTGAATTTATCGCATCCCAACTTTTTATGAGTTCATCGACTTTACGAAGAAAGCTAAAAAGTGAAGGAAATAGCATTCAAGATATTCGGAATAGAGTAAGGCTGGGGCATGGATTACACTTAATTCAAACCACCAACACTAGTATTGGCAATATTGCATTTGAATGCGGCTATCAATCACAATCAAGATTTACAGAACAGTTTAAAAATTTATTTGGCATTACTCCGCGCGAGCTACGCAAAACAAAAATGCTTACTTAAGGCGAAATGATGGCAAATCTGCGTATAAAGAA
Organism: Acinetobacter sp. NIPH 542; assembly: GCF_000369825.1. Taxonomy (NCBI): domain Bacteria; kingdom Pseudomonadati; phylum Pseudomonadota; class Gammaproteobacteria; order Moraxellales; family Moraxellaceae; genus Acinetobacter; species Acinetobacter sp. NIPH 542. The sequence goes on along the minus strand of NZ_KB850204.1, from coordinate 234,286 downwards.
TTTTCAGAAGAAAACTTAATATCTTTTGCACATCAAAAAAGGTACTTAAGAAAGCAGATGAAAAAAGTAGCAGTCATTTTATCGGGTTGTGGTTATTTGGATGGTTCTGAAATTAGAGAATCAGTTTTAACACTATTAGCTTTAGATACAGCCAATATTGAATATCAAATTTTTGCACCTGATGAGCCTTTGTTTCATGTCATCGACCATGTGAGTGGCGAAATAAACATGACTGAGCGGAGAAATATTTTACAAGAAGCAGGACGAATTGCCCGAGGCGAAATTTCCTCACTCGATCAACTTAATGAAAATGAATTTGATGGCCTTCTTCTTCCGGGTGGATTCGGAGTCGCAAAAAATTTATCAACTTTTGCCTTTAAAGGAGCAGAAGCAAGAGTGCATTCTACAGTTGCCTCAATTCTAAAAGCGTTTCATCAAAGTAAAAAACCGATCGGAGCAATATGCATATCCCCTGCTCTCTTGGCACTTACATTTGGAGATTTACGCCCAAATATCACATTGGGTTCTGACATTAACACTGCTAAAGAAATTGAAAAAACGGGTTCAATTCACCATGTTTGTCAAACCTCAAGCTGCGTGGTCGATAAACAAAACTTATTTGTTACTACGCCGGCTTATATGGATGACCAAGCTGGTTTAAAAGATGTCTTTTTAGGAATTACAAGTTTAGTTACTGCCATGATAATTTTGGCAAATTAAAGTGTTTGATGGGGGATAGAGATTGCTATCCCTCTATTTTATTGAATCTAATCAACAATAAGTAACTTCGCACCATTTAAGCTAAAAGACTGGTGTGGTTCGGAGTTATCTCCGACTTGATAGCTCATACCTGAAGTTAAAGTGAATGTTCTTCCGTCTTTCAATCTACTTTCTAACTCGCCTTCTAGGCAAAATAATATGTGCCCTTTCTCACACCAATGGTCTGCTAAGTAATTTGCTGAGTACTCCACAAGTCTCACTCTAATTTTATTTACTTCTTCACCAAAAAATTGAGTTTTCCAATAAGCTTTTCCTGTTTCACCGCTATATTCAGTGACTTCAATTTCTTCCCAGTTTGTAATTTGAAATGGAAAAGGCGCGATATTCATAATTTTTCCAAAGATGTATTATTGTATTTTCAACTTATAGACAAATTTGATTTTTGCAAATGATTTATTAGGGAATAATAGATTTCAAAAAAAACAAACTATCCAATTGAAATACATTGATTTACCTCCAAACAACACTACCATTTTCTAAAATTATTTTGGATTTTTTTTCAATTTTATACTTATACAATCCATAACCATATACCTCAACAATATTAAGCGTAATTGTGTATATAGGTTTTAAATATACTTCAGCAATATCAACATCTAAAGCTATATTTATAGCTCCATCAGAAGCTACCCCATCATACATAAAACCCTTAATATCTGGATGTTTCTTCTGCACTAACCTTAATAATGATTGAGTATGTATATAATCTAATTCATTTGCTTCCTTATCATTTAATAAATCAGATAAGAAACTATCTAAATATATATAACTTTGAAACGCAACTTGATCTTTTTTGAATAAATCAGATAATGTTTTTATTATATAACTACCAATTTCACTACTATATTTTGAACTTCCCCTCCTAAATACATTTTTCTTTTCACCAATGATAGCTAATCTAGGGGATATTTGCTTATTAGATTCATAAACCATAACTTGAATTCTATCCCCAGCAACAGCCCTAATCTCATCAAAAGCACATAACATATTGTGTGTTAAATAATATACTGGATCTAAAGGACAATTTAGTCTATTGGCTTTTGTCAAATGTGCTGGTGGTGCACCTAGCTCTTTTATATGATCATAACTATCATTAGATTCTAATTTCCTAGCTCTAAAAATGAGACTATCTTTTTTAATATTTACGAAATTGAGAACACTATAATAATTCAGTAAAAATGTAAGTTTTTCTTCAATGAATATTTTATTTACTTTTTCTTGTCGAATCTCCTCACATAATTTCTTTAAAGAATCTATGTGTAGAAGGTCATGATTCATAATAAAAATTCTCTACTTCAATTCTATAAATAAGCCAAAAATAAAAAATATTCTCAAGAAAATTTTTTAAATATCTGCTTAAATTCATTTCTTAAGAATTTATCTCAGGTCTTATATTTTAAAGGTATGTATAAGTTTATAGACCTTTAACTTGACACTTTAGCTCAATAATTATATGAACCATCGGTATCAGTATATATAATCATCTTCCATTGAATACTACTCAGAAGAGAATCATGCTGATGATGATTTTGTGGTGGAAATCTATCTCCTTTATTTGAAGTAATCTCTTTCTTACAGCCTGTACATTTATATATACCAGAGTGGGGAACTATATCACTGGGTTTATAAACTTTGTCCCACCCATCCCAATTTGGGACATATTTTAAAATGCTAGAATCCTTATAGAGTGCCATATTTCTTACTCTTATATTTAATATTTCGTTCAAAATACACCCAAATATTATGTTAATCAAGATAGTACTAAACATAAAAAATATATTTTTTTAATTTAGTTGGTTGAGAAGGCCATATTTACTATAATTTAAATCGTCTACAATATGATTTCATATTTTTAAGCCTATTGAAGAATAATTAATTATTCTAGTTTTCATTTTAGCATTATAGGGACTTTGTATTGAAAGACCCAAACCTTACATTCAGGCCTTTTTAACTTAAAACTTACTTAGACAACGCTAATAACTTCTGAACATACTCGATCGCATTATCTTCTATATCTTGTTGAGTCGGAACATCGTCATCTTCTGAAGGGTTTGTGTCTAAACCATAAAATGCATGAAGTGGTTGGTAGTCCGCCCCAACATATAAAGCCGTTAGCTTAAATGGAGTAAAAATCTGCTCTAAAGAAAGCTTGTATTCACCAGACTCTGAATAAACTTTTTCTTTCACACCAGCGGACAAAGCCAACATAAACTTTTTATTTTTAAGCTTGTCACCTGTTGAGCCGTAAGCCCAACCATAAGTCACAACTTCATCAATCCATTGTTTCAAAAGCGGTGGACAGTTAAACCAATACACTGGAAATTGAAATACTAAATTTTCGTGTTCTTCTACAAGCGCTTGCTCTTTGGCAACATCAATCACCCCGTCTGGGTAGGCCTGATAAATTTGGTGAACTGTAAATTGATCTGGATGTTTTTCTAGTTCCTCTACCCATCTTTTATTCACAACAGATTGGTCTATGTGAGGATGGGTAACAATGACTAATGTCTTTTTCATTATGAAAACACTCTTATCAGAAAGTTGATAAATCGATTATAGAAGTGTGCTTTCCTAAATATAAGTACGGTAATTTATGTTATATACTATACTAAAAGATAGTGTAGATTTTAAAAATGACTGAGTGCATTCCTTCATATACACCATTAGAAGATACGGGTTTTGGCTATACCCTTTCTTTGATTAATGGCAAATATAAAATGATTATTATGTATTGGCTGTATGAAAAAAATGTCATGCGTTTTAATGAGATGCAACGCTGCATTGGCAATATTTCGTTTAGAACACTTAGCAATACGCTTAAAGAATTGGAAAGAGATGGACTGATTACCCGCAAGGAATATCCTCAAATTCCGCCAAAGGTTGAGTATCGCCTTTCAGAAAAAGGGCAATCTTTAATTCCTTTATTAGATATGATGTGCCAATGGGGCGAGCAGAATAAGCCGTCTTAGTTTTATAGACTTAAAGTGATACTAATTATGAGAAATGAATTAAGAGAAATATTTATTAAGGGATGCGACGATAAAATTGAAAAGAAGGGAGACAATGTTGGTCTGTCTTTTTACGCTTTTTTTAAAAATAAGAATGATAACCCTGAGCTACTTATGGAAGCAGCGCATTGGTGGATTATGGAGCATAAGCTAGATCATTTTGAAAAGGCAGTTAAGATTAAAGAATTGGTTTTGAGTAAAATTTAAACTCCTTTTATAAACCTATTAGTAAATCATTTAGATTTTACTAGTAGGTTATTCTTTTCATAAATTTCAAAACGCTACCCCTTATTTCACAAAATATCAACCTAGTGATTTTTGATATTTAATAAATTTTTAAATTACAGAATTCCTATTAATGTTAAAATAAATGAAATATTTGTATAAAATATTTAAACTGCTATTGGGTTACTTTCAATAAAACAATATATACAAAAATATAATATAAACTGCCGATAACTATATTTAAATAGTCGCTCATTTCTTTAGTAACATAACTTATATATCACATGATTAAATTTTTTAAAAGTAGGCCGTTCTTTTGTCTCTTCATTTTATTAATTTCTGGTATTGATGTAACTCTATATTATATTTTCGGTTATCCCACTAAAATAACTGCTTTTGTTGTAGTTTTCCTTAGTGTTACTATAGCTTACATTGCTGCCTTAATTAGCTTTATATATACAGAAAAAGATAGAGAAAAATCAGATAAATTAGAAAATTTTTTAGAAATTCCTAGGGGAACACTAAAATACAACCATATTATGACATTTTTTAGTGATCAAGTATTCGGAACTTTTCTAATTACATTAATGTTAGTTTATGGAAGAAAATTATTTGAAATTACTGGAAATATTATTCTATCGGCAGTGTTTAGCGGTATATTATTTGTCATTACAATGACAATAATCACTTTATCCCTAGGAAAAATATCTTTACAAATATTTCATAGTAAAATATCGGACATTAAACAATGGATACTAGTGATTATATTCGTAGCAATCACATGTTGGTTTTTTACAGCTGGTATAGAACTAGCTCCAAAAATTTCACCAAGTTTACAGCAGAATTTTTTAAGTAAATAAACTAAAGGCCCATATGATGGGCCTTTTATTATTTTTCTTTTTACTGTTTAATATCTAAATCTATAAAAATTATTTTATTTTCATGTTTATTAATTAATAAGCTAGAAATATCAAACTCATCTTCTGATAATAATTTTTTCCCAATAAAAATTTCCTCAAATTTATCCCGAATTTCACTAATGGGTTGGGATTTTACTGCTGCCACAATAAATTGAACATTTTCTGGAATTTTATCAAAGGCTTTCAAAACGAGGCCATAATTATAATCATTAATGTCTTGCTGACGAGGAGAATCTATAACAAAAGGTGGTATAGAAGACTCGGCATAAGTACACATCGCATGTAATAATGTTAAACGAACAGCTAACATATGCTTAATACCATTAGCTCCCCCACTGGTGTGGTTAAGAATTTCTGTAAAATTTTTCTTTTTCCCGCGTGTTATTTCAAGTTCTCTACATAATCTTTCAAAATAATCTACAAATTCATCTTCTAGATCTTGTTGATTTTCTTTTTCAATTAATGACCTTTCATTCTTAGACTCTGTAATTAGATTCTTTTTCTCCTCAATAAGTATTTGATTATGATTGATCCTACGTTGAATAGCAGGAATCATTTTTTTTTGCACGACTGAATAGTCTAAGTATTCTTGTACATCATTTTGATCCATAAGCTCATTTATATTTTCTTCTTCAAATTGGATAAGTTTGGATAATTTATGAAGCTCTTGTCTAGTTTTATTCTTTTCTTCAATTAGTCGCTCAATTCTTTTCAATAAAAGATCTGAGTCTTTTAAAATTGAGAACTTATTAACAATATCATTCTCATGAATAACTCCACAAGTTGGGCAAGTAACTTCAAAAGGATCAACATTACGAACACTATATTCGTAATCTTGTTCTAACTCTCCTATTGCAATATTAATTAACTCTATTTCATTTGTTAGAGATGATAAATTTGAAGCTTTGTCTAAATATTCATTTCTTAATGTGAGCAGTTTTTTTTCATAATTTTCTAGAGTAAGTGACTTTCTGAATACATTATTTAAATATTTTTCAGTTTCAAAACCTTTTAAATAAGTAAAATTACAATTTTCTCTCTCAAGTGTTTTCTCTATTTCTTTTTTTTCTTGTGTAATAATATTTTCACTATACTTTTTTTCATAGTATTTTTTATCAAGTACACCACATATATATTTAATTAATTCAGTTCTATTGTTTTTATCAAAAGCATTCATATTCTGGAAACACAACCAGAAATTAGCCCAGCCAGTCATTTGCTCAATATAAGTAGTCGCAAAATAGTAACTTGGTGGTACTCGAGAAAGTTTTTTCGCCTTTGCATATTTTAATAAAACATTAAAGTTTAGAATTTCATTCAACTTTTCAATAAAATCGCTATCAACCTTTTTTGACTTAATTGGATACTTATAAGACTTATCCTCATCTTCAGAAACAATAGAAATGAATTCATTATTTCTATAAATTTCATAATTTTTATCTGCCACTGAGAATGAAATAAGAGTTTCTAGGTCATCACACCAAGTTTCTTCGAATTTCACTTCACAGCCTAACCCCCAAAAAAGACTATTGATAAGAGTCGTTTTTCCTTTTGTATTATCTTTAGAATCAATTAGAGTTCTGAGATAAAGTTTTTGTACTTTCCCTCCGCGCTCTTTGAGAGATCTCATGACGATTCTCTGAAATTGGAAATAACTCTTTGTATTTTGCATGACGTAAATTCCTGATTAAAAGTTTAAAGTTTTTTTGAGAATTTTTATTTTTAAAACTGGTCATAAAGCACCTTAAAAACTTCATATATAGCTACCGCTTGTAGCTTATTATATTCTTTTAATAAAACATGTTCATTTATTTTTTTATCAAGTAAATCTATAGATTCCCAATATGTTTTTTCATCATCAATATCTAAAGGTAAACTTATTTCACTTAGGAATTGATCTAATTCATTTTGTACTACAGCGGAACTAATACATGTTTTAAATAAAAAATATTCACGCACTTTCTTTAATATTCTGGAAATTTTAATTGATTTTTCGCCCTTTTCTGTGAGTTGTGACTCAATCAATTCTTTAAGCTCAATTTCTACATTTTGGTCTGTATTTTTTACAATATGCTCAGAAATGGTTTGACTAGCAAGACCTCTATATTTAACACAATCTTCCCAAAATTCGTAACGTTTTTTATGCTGAGATTTTGGCCGAAGGTCATCTGCAAGAACTCGGTATATATTAGGAGGACGCATACCAACATCCCCATAGGTATTTTCAATAAAATCTTGTATTTTATGTTTTATTTGACGATCTGATTGTTCTAAATTTAATGCTGTTTTACGGAAGATAATCATATCTTCATATTTAGAATCTATTGTAAAATTTAACTCATTTGAGATAGCATTTTTTAGAATTTTTTTATCATTTTCATGCAGTTCACTAAATTTATAATCTTTATCAACATCTTGTATTTTATGACTAAAATTAATATCTTCCAAGCAAAGTAAACACAACTTATCCACTTGTTTTTCAAATAATTTATCTTTAATTCCTAAAATCATTTTTCCTAAAGTAGAATTAGGGCCTTTTAATGCTGTAAGGCTTGCTGGAGTATAAGATTTATACGTCGTTTTAATTTGAAAAAGTTCAAATCTAGTAGATGGATTAAATGCACAACTATTAGCAAATAAAACATCCTCATGAAATTCGATAAAAGCTACAAATTCTTGCTTTTGACTTAACTTATCTAAAGCATGATAAATTGCCCAATCAATTTGATATTCGAATCTTAATAAGGTATCTAAGCCTTTATTCTCGCGCTCTTCATCATCTAATATATTTAAATTTTTCATGTCATAGAAATTTATATAAATATTGAGATCTATTATAGCTTAAAAAAATTATTTTTTTAAAACATAGTTCACTCTTGGCTATCGTACTTTCGACTAATAGGGTTTACTTCAAATCGTATCTTAAAATATAATTTTCTAATGACTCTATAGACTTAATTTATTTTTCTATTATTTGTTTATTAAAGTCCTTAATTTCATGTTCTAATTATTCAAAAAAAGAGCCTATTGTTATGCAAGAGAATACCTTAATTTCTGATTTATTAAGTGAGAGAAATAACTTTATAATCATTGGGCTCACAGGACGTACAGGTTCAGGATGTTCGACAGCATCTAAACTTTTGACAGAGGAACAACTAACATTTCCTTTAGAGAACCAAGTTAATATTGATAATGAATCTTTTTTTCAGGGCTTAGATAAAGAAAGATATAAACTAGTAAAAGACTACATTGAAAATAATCATTATCCATTTACTTTAATCAAAGTAAGTGAGCTAATTACAACTAAACTTTTGGAAATGGAAGTGGATAGCTTTAGAGAACTATTAGATGAAAAAATTGATAACCATTACCAATCTAAAATAGAAGAAAGTGGAATAATCACATTATTTATTAATCTCAAAAAAGAATTTTCCTCTAAATTCGATAAAATCCAAAAATATGTATGTGGCGAGCAAAATGATGATTTAATATCATTGAATTTAGAAGAATGGTTGAGTTTTATACAGAAAGCTACTACTGATATTAAACAAATTCTTAAGGATAAATTTGGTAACTGCTATGTGAATATTTACCAACATATTGGCGACTCATTAAGAAAAACTCAAAAAATATATAGTAATTTTGAGGGGAAAAATTTTGATCCACAAGGCTTACATATTCTGCCCCAAATGATCAATAAAGTAATAAAAATTCATAGAGCTAAAAATGAAAAAAATCAGAGTAAATGTTATATCGTAATTGATGCTATACGTAATCCTTATGAAGCTAAATTTTTTAAAGATAGATATTCAGCTTTTTATCTAATTTCTATAAATGCACCTACTACCGATCGAAGAAAATATTTACAGGATAAATATAAGTTTAGTGTTCAACAAATAGAGGATGTCGATAAAAAAGAAACTGGCTATGACGTTAAAGGCCTAGAAGAGTTAATTATTCCAAATGTCAAAAAATGTATAGAAATATCTGATATTCATATCTTTAATCCAAGGAATGAGCCTAATAATCATAATATTCTAAAAGCTCAATTAGCTTGGTATTTAAGTTTAATCAAGCATCCTGGCCTTATTACACCTACTTCGTTAGAAAGAGTCATGCAAATTGCATATACAGCTAAATTAAATTCTGGCTGTATCTCACGTCAAGTAGGTGCAGTTGTTACTGATGCTAATTACTCAATTAAAGCTGTTGGTTGGAATGATGTTGCAAAAGGACAAGTTCCTTGTAATTTAAGATCGTTAAAAGGTGTTACGAATTTTACAAGTGACACTACCTATAGTGAATATGAAAGACATAGTGAGAAATTCCAAAAAGTAGCTAATGAGAGACTAATTAAATTAAAAGATATTAATCCTGGTAAGAATCTTGCGTATTGTTTTAAATCTTTACAAAATGAAATAGATGGTGAAAAAAATCAAGTTCATACCAGATCATTACACGCAGAAGAAAATGCATTTCTACAATTAGCTAAATATGGTGGTAGCGGTATTGAAGGTGGGAAACTCTTTACTACTGCTAGCCCTTGTGAGTTGTGTGCAAAAAAAGCTTATCAATTAGGTATAAAAGAAGTTGTTTTTATAGATCCATACCCAGGCATTGCGATTCAACACATACTACATGTAGGAACTAACCCTCCTAATTTAGTACAATTTAGAGGAGCTATAGGTAAAGCTTATCAACAATTATATGAACCTCTAATGCCTTATAAGGATGAATTAGAGTTTCTAATAACAGAACTATAATTCATTATTTATAAGCAAATAGAAGTGTATGTATAAATTACACTTCTATTTTTTAATTAAAATTATTCAATAATTCTTGTCATCAAATTTTTAAGTTTAAAAAGGCCTAAATCTAGGCCTTCCCCCTCAAACCCGCTCTAAAAAATACTCAAGCAAAGCATCTCTTTCCCTTTCTTCATCTGAACTTAACAGCCCCAGAATTGTGCCATCAATCATAAATACAAAAATTTCCGCTTCTGCATAGGAAACTGTTTTTTTGGTTTCCATGAGCAAGCAGAAAATTTCATTTTTAAGCCACCGTCTATATCTGAGTGCAGTTTGGTACGCATTTGGATAAAGCTTTTTAATTTCAAAAATCGCCTTAAACAACAGGTAATACGCGCTTTTTAAGTCAGCATGTAAAAGGTAAATTTGCCTGAGTTGATCAGACAAATCTGCATTTTGGTAAAACTCACTCACTACACTCACTTTTTCTTGTAACTGCTCTTTTTGCACGACCAGACATCGTTCAATAAATCTTTCTTTGGAGTGAAAGTAGTTGTAAAAGGTGCCTTTATTTATTTGAGATTCGGCAATAATTTGGTCTACCCCGACCTTATTAAAGCCATATTGTTTAAATAAATCTGTTGCTGTATCAATCACGTGTAGTGCTTTACGTGAGGCGTCTAAATTTTTCATGTATACCGCTTAAAATAATTTTTTGTTGTAAATAAAAGAGATAGAAATGCCGTCACTCTTAAATTGAGCGCTAAATACAGGCATGCAGAAGCCGCACAAAAATGGTGTGCTCGCCTATCTCGGGTTTTATTGTTGCTATGATTTTATAGTCGTAATGACCTATGGCTTAAAACCTAGAGTCGGTTAAACCGTTTTAAAGACCAGTTGGGTATAGAGGTAAAAATTTTGGCAAAGGTTGCCAATGAGAGAGATGAAATAGTACGCATGAGCGAACTCCTTGGGTAATTAAGAAGCTTCGCCACATCACTGCTAAATGATTATGGTGGCGAAACGAAAAGGGGTTAGCAGACTGATTTACCCAAAAATCAGCACATCCGAAGATGTCCCCCTCCCGTTCCGCCGCAGAGGGGGACACGTAGGGATGCCCACAAAAAAGAGAGACTTTTTCGTGTGCGTTGGGTAAATACGGCCTGCTAAAACCGACTGGTAATGTGACCAGCAGGCAAAGGATAATCCGCGAGTTTTTGAGTGTCAATGTAAGGTTGAATAGAAATTGGTTAAATAATTTTTGTTTTCATTCAATTAGATATTTAAGCTAAACAGTCATTCAACTTAAATTTAAAAATATCATGATAATAGTAAAAATATAGGATAGTGAATTATGATTGAGTTCATCATTTGAATAGGTAATTAATAATGATAATAAAGGGACCTCCCACCTGTTCAGAAGAATATCAACTTATCTTTCAATGGGTTGATGAACAGTTTTATTATTCTATTGGGGCTATGGCCTTTCTTGATCAAACACAAACTCTCGATGCCAAATGGCAACTCTTGCGGTTGTATGCCCCACATAACGCCGAACAACTTTTAGGTGTCGCGGTCATCCTTGCTGGCGGCACCTGCTTCTGGGTTCCATCAGAGGCATCATCTGGGGCATTACTCTGCACTTCAATTTTAGAGCTTCAACCGCATCGGATTGTAACGACCGCAATCGGGCGAGACTTACTACATGCCGAGATCAAACAAAAAGGGCATATTTTAAGAGAATATGATCAATGGATCATGGTTTGCTCACGCCAATTTTCTCAAGCTCAAGGCCGCTTGGCTGAACTCTCGGATATTGCTCGTCTTATTGAATATCAACATCAATATAATCATGAGCGCTCAGTGAATGAAGCACCTGATTGGGAATCTCTGATTCAACAAGAAAAAATTATTGTGCTTGAAGCAGACGAACAAATCATTTCGATTGTGCGTTTAGGCATAGAAACCGATCGACTCGTTTCTATTGGCGGCACATACACCTTCCCTGCTTATCGCCGAAAAGGTTTTGCCGAGCGCGTCTTACAATTCGCGGTCAATCGAATCGTTGCAACTGGACGGATTGCTCACTTAATTGTCGACATCGATAACACTCCAGCGGTTACCCTTTATCGGCAAATGGGCTTCGAATATGTAGAGTCTTCTTACATTGCTTACCCAGAGTATTTATAAAAAATCATTCATTTTCAAAACTGCTTAAATGAACCGATTGATCGCGCCATAAATAAAAGCTAAAGTAAATAAAGTTTGAATTTTATAACTTTAAATAAATTGATAACGCATGCAGGCAAAGACATGGAAACCATACATGATTTTTATCGCCGCTTTTCTTTAACCAGAGATAGTGATTACTCGGTTCCATCGACTTCGTTTGGACATTTTAACGTGTTCCAGCGCGATGCTTGCTCGTTTCTGACTCCTTATAGCCGCCGCGATTATTATAAAATTTCACTGGTTTTAGGCACAGGCGACCTTCACTATGCTAACCGCTGGATTCGGGTAGACCGCCCTGCTTTACTGTTTTCAAACCCGATGGTTCCCTACGCTTGGGAAATTAATTCGCCCGAACAAGCTGGCTGGTTTTGTCTATTTACCGAAGAGTTTGTAAACCAAGAATCGAGACAAAGCTTTTTAAAAGACTCACCGCTGTTTAAAGTCGACGGCGATCCACTATATTTTTTAAACGACCAACAAGTTGAAGAAATTTCATTTATTTTCAAAAAGATGATGACTGAAATAAATTCAGACTATATGCATAAATACAACGTTTTAAGAAACTATTTGCACCTGATTGTGCATGAAGCCATGAAAATGCAACCGACCCAACAGTTTGAAAAACATAGTAATGCTGCGGTTCGGATTTGCCATTTGTTCTTTGAATTATTAGAGCGTCAGTTCCCCATCGACTCGCCACATTTTCAACTTAAACTCAAAACGGCAAATGATTATGCTTATGGTTTGTCCGTGCATGTAAACCATTTAAACCGCGCTGTAAAAGAGGCCACAGGCAAAACCACCTCTGAACATATTAGCTCGCGCATTACGCAAGAAGCCAAAGCACTACTACAACACACCAGTTGGAATATTTCCGAAATTGCTTATAGCTTAGGCTTTGAATATTCAGCGTATTTCACCAACTTCTTTAAGAAAAATACGGGTTTTTCGCCTAAAAAGTTCCGTGAAGACTGTATGGTCTAAAAACAGATTGTTTGAATTTTATAATTATTGGTTTGAATGTTATACGTCAGTTTGAGCCAAAGCATTTTATAGTTTTTCTACTCAAGTGATTTTGCAAAAAGAGTGTGAAAAATGAAATATAGAACTTTAGGACAAACAGGCGAAAAAGTATCAGCACTTGGTTTAGGTTGCATGGGAATGAGCTTTGCCTATGGTGCCTCAGATGACACACAAAGCATTGCCACTCTAGAAAAAGCATTAGACCTCGGCATTAACTTTTGGGACACCGCCGACATGTACGGCAACGGTGCAAACGAAGTTTTGCTCTCAAAAGTTTTAGAAAAACATCGCGACAAAGTGTTCTTGGCGACCAAATTTGGCTTTCGTTATAAAGAAGACAACCTTAACCCACAAAACTCTTTAGAGTCTTATATCGACGGTTCTCCAGAGTGGATTAAAGTTGCGGTCGAAAACAGTTTAAAACGCTTAAATACAGACGTGATTGATTTGTATTATGCACACCGCATTGACCCGAATATTCCAGTTGAAGACACCATTGGCGCAATGGCTGACTTGGTCAAACAAGGTAAAGTGCGTTATTTAGGACTCAGTGAAGCTTCGGCTGAAACCATTCGTAAAGCACATGCGATTCACCCGATTGCAGCGGTTCAACATGAATATTCGCTCCTCACCCGTGAGTTTGAGCAAACCCATTTGCAAACCATTCGTGAGTTAGGCATTAGCCTTGTGCCGTATTCACCGCTGTCGCGTGGTTTAATTACTAACACGCTCGATGTCGGCAACCTAGAAGAAAACGATTTCCGTCGCCAGTTACCACGTTATCAGGGCGATAACTGGAAAAATAACCAAAGCTTGGCGCAAGCATTTAGTGAATTTGCCCAAAGCAAAAACGCGACAGCGGCTCAACTGGCTTTGGCTTGGATTTTGGCGCAAGGTGAAGACATTATTCCAATTCCGGGTACGCGTAAAATCGAGCGACTTGTGGAAAATGCTGGCGCTGTAGACCTTGATTTAACAGCGGCAGATTTGGCAGAAATCGACGCAATTATTGCGAGATATCCAAACATGGGCGCGCGCTATAACGCTCAGCAACTTGCTGCGGTGAATCACTAAAATATAAGCCATAAAAAAGTCCGACTCAGTGTCGGACTTTTTAGTTTAGTCTTTGCTATATGTGCCTTGTTGGCGCCTCCCTTCCCAAATCGCGTCTAATGATTTGTCAGAAATCGTTAGGCTTTCAGGGAAAATACTTAAATCCTTTTTAAATTTAGCCTCTGGTTTTAAGCCAATACAGTCACCGTTTTTCCACCATGTGCCTTCGGCATATTGGTCTAAAGCACCCACAGCGAGCATCCATTGAAACTTGCCATCTGGCTGAAGTAAAAGCTCTGAACCGACTTCCATCACGCCATTTAAATAATAGTGCCCACTCCACGCCTCATCGGATTTTTGGAATTTCACCTCTTTGCATGTGCTGGTTGGCTCGGCGTAAATTTGAGATGAAATGGCAATCGTAGAAACGAGTAGCAACCGTGCAAATTTATTCATCATTCAATTCCCTATTTTTTAGTTTTATTTCCCAGACTCAACTTTTAAATAAGTGCCATCTGCATAGACGTTATGTCCAAAGCCACAGCCCGAGTTACCCTCGTTTTGTTTGGCTTGAATATAATTTCCTAATTTCGCGTTGCTTTTAAAGTCGAGTTGAATGTGACAGTCTTGATCTTTATAGACGATTTGCTTTTTATTGCTCGGCATTGTGGTCCCAAACTCACCCATGTTCGGGCCGTAAATTAAGCTTCTAAGACCCATATATAAACCAGCATAGCTGATTGCATATTGACCCTTCTCACGGCTTACCGTGATGTGATCCCATTCACCAAAACCTGAGTAGCGCACATATTCGCCTGATAAATCATTTGAAGCTTTAGGTGCAGGTAACTGTTTAAGATCAAACTGGCTAGATTTTGATTTTTCATCGAGCATAAACCATGCTCTCGCCCAAAGTGGCTGACCTAATTTGGCATAGGCTAATCCTACGTTATTGTTGGCAACCTCAATATCTCGGTCGGTAAATTTAACCGTGGTTTCATCTGCATTGGCTTTACAAAATGCAGTCCAAGAAGCTTGGTTCTGAAAGTTTTCGAGTGCCTTTTTATATTGTTTTTGGTCGTAGTTTTTCTTACCTAAGCTCGCGTATTGCTTCACTTTATTACAGCATTGTTGTAATTCTTGTTCAAAAGAAAACTCTGCATGCGTGACCGACAAAGCTGAAAGTGTGAGAACCGCGCAACCTGAAATAATAGATTTAATCATTTTTAAAATTCTTTAATAATTAACTAATTATATAATATGAGTTAGTTCTACAAATCACAATTCTCTGAAACAAAAGTCTATTAGAATGGTGGTTATGTAGGTACTTTCATTACACCATTTAAAAAGGCCTGAACATTTTAAGTCCAAGCCTTTTGATTTTTAGAATTTAGCCAAATCTCAACTAAGAAGATTCACTCAGACTCAAATTAAAATGATGATTTTGACAAATTGCGCTTTGCAAAATTTTCATACTATTTTTAATCGCATCTTCGACCTGTATTTGGCTATCTCCCATGAAATGAATTTTGGCAGGGATATTTTCATAACTAAAATTGTTATGTCCACCACTTTCCTGAATCAATTGATAGGTAATGGTTTCATTTTCGAGCTCTTTAATCCCATTAAATAAAAAGCCAGAACTATAAGGGTTCGGCATCATTAGAAAGCCCGTAATTTTCGTGTTCACTGGTTCTTGTGGAATTTTCATGGCCGCCTTAATCCACATTTCATATAAGTCGACGGACTCATTGCGTAATGTGATGAATGGAATTTCTCCACCGCCTACTCGTCCACCGACTTCCAAAAAGACCAACTCACCCTTCGATTCAATAAATTCAAGATGAATTGCCTGATCTTTTAATTTTAAGAATTTACATACGTCTAAAGTAAATTTTTCTACTTTGTTAATAAATTCAGAATTATCAATCGTTACAGAACCTAATGGTGCACCATTTCTGAAGTCTAAACAGGTATTAATATATTTTGAGACTTTAAAGTAAGGCATTTTATTGTCTGAAATAATCGCATCGACATGATAGATATCCCCTTCAATAAATTCTTCTACTTCATAGCCCGCATATGAAGATAAACGAGGAATATCGGCTAACTCACTAATTTTAATTACCCCTTCAGAAGCCGCGCCTACTTGAGGTTTTAAAATAATCGCTGAGCCACTTTCCAGCAAAAACTTTTCAATATCTTGATACGAAGATACTTCGGCATATTTTGGATAACGTACAGTTGAGTGAGTTAAAGCATCTTTCATTTTTTTCTTGTTACGGCACAACAAATTGTCTTCGACGGTTGCACCCACAATATTCAATTCAGTTCGGATGCGAGCAGCTGCGTCGAGGTCATATTCTGAGATGGCAATAACATAATCTATAGGTTTTTTCTTATAGATTTTTTTAGCCTGATCGAGAACCTCTTCTTCATTTAACTGCTCTAACCCAGCTATGCAGTAACAGTTTGAAGAAGTGATATAACGCATCGTTTCTGTTAATGAAATATAAGACACATGCACGGCATCATGATCTATATATTTATTATAATCAGACAATTCATCGTCATATCTATTGATGATTAATACATGTTTCATATGACTTTCACCTGCTCATGTATATGTTTGACTAAACTACGGATCTTATCTTCGCTTTCGGAACGGAAAATGAAGTAGCCTAATCGTGAGGTCCAATCATGGTTGCACGCCAGTTCATCGTTTGTTTCATAGTAGAAATGATGATGTACACATTCAGGTGCTTCTAACAGTTGATCTAAACCACTAAAACCTTTGAACAAACGGTGATTACCTTGGGGCATAAAGGCAATTGCAGAAACCAGATTTTTTTCTATTGAAGGTGAATATGGTAGGTCTAAGTATTCACTCAGTACCGCTTGAGCAAGGTCAAAATTAGTCGCCAATTTAATTAACTCAACAATATTGTCGCCCGGTAAACGTGCTGCTAACTCGATTGCGACTGCTTTTCCTTGAGGTGTAACTCGCAGTTCTAAGTGAAAAGGCCCTATATTTAACTCTAAGGTTCGAATTACTTTTTCAGCATAGTCAAAAACATGTGCAGAAAATTGGCGGTCATATTGATTACCCACAATATGCCCAATTTCGACAAAATAAGGTTCTGGCCCTAATAATTTTTCTGTTAGCGAAGCAAAGGTTATTTTTCCATCTGTATGGATAATTCCTTCAACACTGTATTCTTTACCTATAATGTATTCTTCAACAATTAAATCACCACTGGCATAGAAACCAATATCGTTGGGCTTAGCTTTCCAGATCGCTTCAACTGTTCTTAAAAGTTCCTCAAAATCTGCAACTTTTTTAACAGACATACTGCCCGCCATATCAACTGGCTTTACTACAGCAGGAAACTTAAAACCTAGAGGTAAGTCAATTTCTTTGCCCTGTGAAATCAAGGCATATTTAATATTGCTTAAACCCGACTTGGTTAGCTTGTCACGAAATTTAAATTTATTTCGAACTGTTTGAGCTGCCATATATTCAAGAGAGTTTTTTGCAAATGAGTTACCGAGTTGTGCTGCCATAGGTACTGCATATTCAACACCAGGTAAAATGGCTTTTATGGTCTTTAACTCAACAATTTTAGAGAGTTGACTATGAAAATCACTGGTATCTATTTTTATTATTTCTTTTGCTTTTTGGCGCATTGTTCCATCAATGCTGCACTCTCCTTCATCAGTAGAAAAAACATATAAATCTATCCCTAATTCTTGAGCGGCATTTAAATAAGTGACGCCTGAAGAAATAGGTTCTATAACTACTACTGTCATTGTTACAGTCTCCGTTAGGGACCAAAACTTTCTAACTCACACAGAGGCTGATTTAAAATTTTATTAATTATTGGGGTAGAACCAACACCCACTGTTAACTCGTGAGAGTCCAAATAATTTGAAAAATCAAATCCATTATTCGTCCACGTACAAAACGGGATATTTATAATATTGACCTCAGCATCAACTTGTTCTCGAAAAACATTGAAGCAATGTTGATGATAATCACTTAAAACCGACCGATTAATCGCATAGATATTTACTTTAGAAATAGGATTTTTTCGGATGAGATCCAATCCACGAGTAAGGGCAGCTCCCATGCCGCTTCCACCGCTTACAATATTCAGCGTAGAGATATTTTTCTCGTATTCAGGTTCTATATGATTATTCAGGTTGTATTCTAATTGATCACCAATCGCTAGCTTTTGAAATAAGTTAGAAAATATTCCATTTGGTCTTAATTTTATGTGCAAAACAAAAAAATCATAATTTTTCACACCCAGTGAAACCACAGAGTAACTTCGAATTAAAGGCTCTGATGGGTGTTTGATATTCACAATTGCTTTAGAGCTAAAGAACGTCCTTTTAATTTTAAATGTGAGCTCAACAATATTTTCAGCAAGAAAACTTCTACCAACAAGTTGAGCCACACTAAAATTATTAACCAATGGTGCGATTTCGACATCGCTATGAGCATAGCTAATACAAGGTAAGAACTCTTGTCCTACGGCAACCCGATTCCCCGATTCGTATACGACTCCACCTTTTAGCTTACATCGACAAACCCGGCACACACCTTTTAAACAGCCTTTCAACACGGCGCTATCAGGCACCGCATTGATGAGAGGCTGTTCTGAATCAGCAATGTAAATATGCTCTTGAGTGCGGATATTTACCATTGGCATATTCTAATTCCATTGCTATGAAAGCGTTTCAGCACGTACAGCCTGAAAATACTCACCCACCATTGGAACAAAGCTATTGATATGCTTGATTGCTAGATCAAAGTCTTCTTGTGTCTTAATTACAGAAGAAAGCATCTCTGTCATCATGCCGCTATGGTCTTCAGCTTCATCAAATGCAACATGCGAAGCTGCACCAGATACAGCCTGATTCCCCATATGAACACCCGCTTTTTGGGTAATAAAATTATTAAATTTGTCACCGTAATATTCGAGGAACCAGTCCCAAACGACTGCTGGTAATGCCCCAAATTTCTCTACACAAAAGTTTAAATACCCCATCAGTTTCCATGTTTCAGGAAATGCATTTTTTGAAACGATCTGATCTGAAGAATAGCCATATTTAGTCAAATCCTGACCGAACATTTCATCGTGACCAAATTCATCATATAAATAATATGAAAGCTGTTTTGCGGCAGAGATATTATTGATTGCTGCAACACGCACTGCATTTGCATCTAATTCATTATTCATATGAATGCGAATAACACACTCTAAAATATGACGTTTATAATAATTTTCATCGAACCAGTCTTCATTATGAAATTTATGCATAATCTCATCTTTTTTAAACTCGCTATGCATAGCATGATCAACCGCACTTTCTAATTTTTTCAAACTTTCCTGTGAAAAAAACACGAGTTATCTCCATTATATTTAAATTATTATCCAAGTATTAAATACTTATTTAGCTAGAATTAAGACTGTTATTAATTAAACTTAAAACAATCAAATATTATGTTTAAATATATTTTTAAAAATGTCAACAAAATATTATTTTTAAGAATTTCTAATTAAAATTAAATAAAATAATTTAATTAACAATCAAACAACAAATAATTTTTAATAAATGGATTAATTCAAATTAATATCCATCACCAACAAAATTTAAATAATTTATACTTCATGGAAAAGAAGGAATTTGACAGGGCTATATTGCGAAAAACAATGTAGACTCCTTATGGCTAAATATATGGAAGTATTAGAAAAGTGAATAATCTAATTATTGGAAGCCTATTTGCGCTTTGTGCAGCCGCACTCAATGCCTCTATTGGTGTCATTAGTAAATTACTCATGCATAGTGGTTTAAACCCACAAGACATTGCCTTTTTAAAAACCATTATCGCCTTTTTCTTTTTAAGTGTGTTTTTATTTAAAGTGCCTGTTAGCCAAAAGATTGCTTTTATTAGCAACACGCCAAGTAAACTGAGTGTCTTTGTCCAAATTGCGATATGTGCTTTTTTAGGAATTTTTTCACTATTCTTTTTCGAGACCATTGCCTACAACCATGGTGCTGCGGCCAATGTAGTTGTGGTACTCATGGCTTCAGCGGCTATTTCAGCTTTATTTTTTGGTAGATTAGTTTTAAAAGAAAGTATTTATATTCATTCTATTGCTGGAACATTATTAGCTGTAGCAGGTATTAGTTTAATTTCATGGAAAGGTGAAAATAGTTTATTAATGCTGATCAATGCCTCTATTGCAGGCACTGGCTATGGGCTATTTTCAGTATTAATTAAAAAATTCAGATTAAATGGGGGCTTATTCCTAACGAAGTATTTATTACTTTTTGGTAGTGTTTATCTTGCCGTCCCCTTTTTAATTAATTTTCATAGCATTAGTTTTAATTCCAATATTATTTTAGGTTTAATAGGCTTGGCAGTTCTGCCTACCATTCTTGGATTTTATTGCACAACCAAAGCCTTAACCTATCTACCCGCAGCAAAAGTACAAGTGACCGAACTTTCCGAACCCATTTTTGCGGCACTAATGGCTTGGGTTTTCATTCATGAACAGCCAACCTTATCGTTTTTGTATGGTGCAATCTTCATTATTTCAGGCATTGTTTTAATTAACAAAGCGCCTAAAGCATAAACCAATTTCATTGATATTCGTCTGCATGGTGACAAGCGACTTGCACCACACTGGCAAAATTAATTGCCATTTGTGAAGGGGCATGTTTCTTATAAGCAAGCCCTAAGCCCACCGTAGGGACAGGTGCTTTCAAAGAACGATAGGCCACGCCCTGTATTTGCAATTGTTTGGTCGACTCTGGGACCAAAGATACGCCTAAATTTGCAGACACTAACGATAAAATTGACACAATTTGCGGTGCATTTTGTCCAATTTTTGGTTCAAAACCACGCTCATGACAGGCTTGTTTAATCGCATCGAAAAGCCCTGCGCTAATTGAAGGTGGCGAGACAATAAAATCAAGCTCTCGCAGTGCCGTTAAATCAATTTCTTGCGTTGAATCATCTAACTTAAAAGACTCAGAAGGTAAAGCAGCAATGAGTGGCTCTGCTAATAACTCTTGAATAATTAAACTGTCTGGAATATTGCGTGGTGACCTTATAATCGCAACATCTAAGCGGTCTTCGAGTAGTAAATCGATGAGCAGCAAGGTGTTCGCTTCTTCAAGTTTTAAATCAACTTTAGGATATTGCTGCTGGAAATAACGAACGCATTTAGGAATGAGAGGATTCAACATTGAGGTGCCTGTAAAACCCAATCGTAATTGGCCCACTTCACCATTTGCTACCTGTTTAACCAAGTTCGCTGCATCTTCTACACGTTGTTGTACAGGCTGAATCGCATTAAAAAAGGCAAGCCCAGCTTCAGTCAGCTCCACCCCATGCGGAGAACGAATAAATAAATCTGCGCCTAGCTCTTCCTCTAAGTCACGTATTTGCATGCTTAAAGGCGGCTGACTCATATTTAAACGATGCGCCGCTCTGGTAAAGTTTTTTTCTTCTGCTACCGCTAGAAAGTAGCGTATATGTCTGAGTTCCATCGCTATATATAAAACATATCATGACCTATTGTTAAATATATTAGAAAAATACCATCTAAATTGCTAATTTTAATTTATCGAATTCTCTCGATGCAGCATGTTCCAACGCACTGCACTTTCTTTCTGTCATGGTCATGATATGAACTCTTCATCTACACCCAGTACCTTAAGCACTGAGGCAACTTCTGTTCTTTCCCGCGAATGGATTCACAAAGGGACCAAAGCCTATAAGCACGCAGGATTTGCTTTATTCCTCGTAGGCTTTGCCAGTTTTTCTCTGATTTACTGTGTACAGCCACTCCTGCCAGCATTCAGCCAAAGCTTCCAGATTAGCCCTGCGAGCAGCTCCCTTGCCCTGTCTCTAACCACTGCCTTTTTAGCAATTTCGATTGTGCTATCGAGTGCTTTTTCACAGGCAATTGGTCGTCGTGGTGTCATCTTCAGTTCAATGCTGTGTGCAGCTATTCTTAATATTGTGGCTATGTTTACACCTAACTGGCATAGCTTACTCATAGCACGAGCACTAGAAGGTCTATTGCTTGGTGGTGTACCAGCCGTAACTATGGCTTGGATTGCCGAAGAAATCGCACCTGAACACTTGGGTAAAACCATGGGTTTATATATTGCAGGAACGGCTTTTGGGGGAATGATGGGCCGTGTCGGCATGGGCATTTTGATTGAATATTTTTCTTGGCGAACTGCTTTAGGTTTACTTGGCGCAATCTGTTTTATTTGCTCAATTGCCTTTTTGAATTTACTTCCTGCTTCGCGTAATTTCGTACAGAAAAAAGGTTTGAATTTAAATTTTCATCTGCAAATGTGGCGGAACCATTTAAGTAATTTAAAATTACTACACCTGTTTGCCATTGGTTTCTTGCTCACGAGTGTTTTTGTGACTCTGTTTAACTACGCTACTTTCCGTTTAAGTGAAGCGCCTTATTCGCTGAGTCAGACTCAAATTAGCCTTATTTTTCTCTCATATAGTTTTGGGATGGTATCTTCATCATTGGCAGGTACACTAGCCGACCGCTTCAGTAAAAAAACCATGATGATGAGCGGTTTTGCCTTAATGATTGTGGGTAGCCTTATGACCCTGCTCAGCTCTCTTTTCGGCATTATTATTGGTATTGCATTTATAACCACAGGGTTCTTTATTACCCACTCACTCACCAGTAGTTCCGTTGGTGTCGAAAGCAAACAAGCCAAAGCCCACGCCAGTTCACTGTACTTACTGTTTTACTACATGGGTTCGAGTATTGTCGGCTCAGCAGGTGGCTGGTTCTGGTTACACGGTGGATGGAGTGCAATCGTAGGCTTAACCGTTGTACTGTCGTTACTTGGAATATTTTTAGTGGTTTATACATCACACGCAAAAGCTCATTAATTTTTAAGTTAAAGGAAAATCACATGTCGAGTTTATTTGTTTATGGCACTTTAGGCCCAGGTCGTCCTAATGCACATATACTTGAAAATACTGGCGGACAATGGGTAGAAGGTTGCGTCAACGGAACATTACATAATCAAGGTTGGGGAGCTGATTTAGGCTATCCGGGAATTGTGCTTGATGAAAGTACCAATCAAGTTCAAGGTTTTGTTTTTAGCTCAGAACATTTAAATGCAAACTGGAAATTACTGGATGATTTTGAAGGCGAAGAATACGAAAGAGTACCTGTTCAAGTCACTTTAAATAGTGGCGAACGTGTTGATTCTTTTATTTATGTGTTGAAGTCTTAAGCTATTTCTAAAGCTCAAGCCCATAAACATTTAAAAATTGATAGAAAAAATTTAAGTGGTCATTTTTTGGCTTGTATTTTTTTAAAGAAACTGTAGAATTCATTCCACGTCGCCGACATAGCTCAGTTGGTAGAGCAACTGACTTGTAATCAGTAGGTCCACAGTTCGAATCCGTGTGTCGGCACCATCATTAAACCTCATGAATATTTGATTTATGGGGTTTTTTGTTGCCTGTAAATTTTGAAATACTTAAAGATTTATAATTATTACCAAAAAATTGAGTGCAGACCTATTGATCCACACCCTTCAAATTATTTTTCATATTTCTCTAATTCAATAACCATTTCTTTTGCTGCGGCTATAATTTTAGGCATAGCTTCTTTAGTTAGATCTTGGCCCAATTTCATGCTTTGCTCCATCACTAGAGGCATTTTGTTTATGGCTGCTTGACCAACTGGTGATTTATAAAAATTAATTAATCCATCGATTTCTTCTTGAGTGAAATTTGTCACATAAATACGAGTAAATTCAGGCTCAAGTTTTTCCCAACCCATGTCTTCTACAGTAATGTTAGAGAACTTTTTAGCAAAATTTGCCACGACCTGTTTTTGTTGTGAATTAAGGGGTTTACCTTGTTGTATTTCAACTTCAGAGATTGTTTTTGAAATCATCTGCTCAATGTACGAGTTCATTTGTTTATATAAATCTTGGGATTTTGTGACCTTCATTAATTCTTTTACAGACTCACTAGAAGCAGGCTGTGCAAAGGTTGGATGAGTGAGACATAAACCAATAACTAAAGTAGATAATATTTTCTTCATCATAATTAATAACATATTAAGAATATTTTTTAAGGATAATAGTTGGGATAGACAATTCTTGTCAAAGGCTTTGTTTTTTGTTTTTAATAAAGACTTATTATAAACTTAAGCTTCAAAATAAATTTATAAAACACATTTTCTCTTTTAAAAGCAAAACAGGATGCTGCTAATTTATTAAAAAATATAAGATTAAAATAAGAAATATTAAAAAGATATGATTATAATGCGCCCCCAAATAAGGTCATATGAATAAGACCTATTTTATAAACTTTAATTCATTAAGATACCAATACGGAAAAATATGAAACTTCGTTTTATTTTACCTGCTTTATTTCTAACTTTGCCTTTAACAACATATGCTCAAGACACTACATCTCAAGCTCAAATGCAAACTACTGCAAACCCACCCATTTGCTTAATTGAGGGTACTCCTTCAGCAGAGCACTATAAATCTATTAAACGTATTAAAGCCGCGAAAGGAACCTATGGTGGTTTTGAAGAAGTAAAACCTAAATTAGCGATCGTTGCTCGTAAATACGGTGCAGATGTGGTGATTAATTATCATCAAAGCCAAAGATTTGGTTTCTGGCCGTGGCGTATTGTACGTCCAGTACTTACAGGAACTGCCGTAAAATGGAATACACCAGTTGATTGCACAGCATTAGGCGGCAAACAAATTTATTAATACAAAATGAAAAAAGCCCAACATCCTGTTGGGCTTTTTTCGTATTTCGTTACTAGGTACACTTCCTGTAATACCTCACGTCCTGATGCTTAAACTTATTATTGTTGTTTTACGTTTCGGAACTTCCTGTTCCTGATGAGTTCATCATAGGCAATTCATCACGTCATAAAAAGACGCCAATTTCCCGAATGTATGTAAGAAAAAGCGTACATGTTTCTTTTAAATTTAAAACTTAATTTACTATCATTGAAATAAAAATATGAATTTATAAACAAGTTCTGTTCGTCAATTAAATAAGAAGACGATATAATGAGTTTATTACTTTATTTGTAAAATAAATTTAAAAACAACAAGGAACGAGATGTTTACTTTGCCATCAAATCTTTTTCAACCTTTAGTGACCATACTTGCATGCCTTATTATTATTGTAAGTAAAATGCCTCAGCTAAAATTTAGAAAAACTATATTATTTTTAGCCTTTGGCAGTTTTACTTTAATATGTGCTTTGGCAATATTTGGTTTTTTTAATTAAGCCTTATTTCTTACTCTTCTCTATCATTTTTTCAAAATGTTTAAGGTTTGGGTTCAGCGTATCCCATGCGTAGGCTTGGCTCACAAACACCTCTGCTCTAGGCTGATAGAGACTCGGGTCATCCAAAGTACCTGCACGTATTGAAATCATTTCAGGGGCAATTTCAGGTAAGCCAAAAAGCTGAGAACCACAAGTTGGGCAAAATGCTCTTTTAATAGGTCGGCCAGAAGATCCTAAAGTCTCAAAATATTTAAGTTCACCACTTACTTTCAATTCAGATTGGTGAAAAAAAGCGATTGGTGCATATGCTGAACCTGTTGCCTTCTGACAATCTCGACAATGGCAATTAAAGCTATAACGTGGCTCCGTTTCGCTTTGATAGCTCACAGCTCCACATAAACACGATCCTTGATATTTAGCTGACATGGCTCATCCTATTTTTTTATTGCTGTGATTTGAATATAACGTACATATCCATTTTGGTAGAGTTGTTGGCATAACTTTGCAGTCATTTGAATTTTAAAATTTGCCAATCCTCGGCTTTGATTTTGTCTTTGCTGATTTTGAATATACCGCGAAAAACCGAGTAATACAGGCTCGGATAAATCTTCAATTTGAATATCTGCAAAACCTTGTTGTTCCAAGGTTGTTCTTAATATTTTTTCAATCGGCACAGCATCCCAAGCGACATTTGCTGCTTTGAGTAAATAACGATGCTTTTGTTCTTGCAGGACGGTCATGTTTTGACATGTGTCAGCACGCATTAAGTAATGAAAACCTAATCGGCCTTTTGAATTTAAAACTGGAGTGACCGAATCTAGAAATGAATTTAAATTGCTGTGATAAGCCGCATCAATACATAACACAGCATCGAAGTGTTGTTTAAATTCAAATTGTTTTAAATTTAAAAATGAACCACAAAAAATCTGGCTTATTTCAGGAATAAGCTTTTGAATTTTATTAACACACTGGGCTTGTAAGTCAACTGCACTGAGGCTTTTGGGTTGATAGTGCTGTAGCCAGTGCAACAAACTTGCACCCTGTCCGCAACCTAAGTCTAAGAGATGATCTTTTGAATTTAAATTGACGGCTTGTGCCAAATGATCTGCCAATAGGCAACAAGCTTCACGGTAGTTTTGGGTATTTTTCCAAAAACCCAAATTTGTCCAAGCAAGCTCTTCATCATCTCCCAAACTTGATGCATCAATTGCATATTTATGGGGAATAAGTCGAGAAAGAGCCGCTCGAACTTTTGTTTTCACAATTTTAGTAACCGAGTTCTGGGGCAACTTCAACCTGAGGCTTTAAACCTACAAATGGTAAAGGTGCACCTAAAATTTCAGCAATATGCATTGCGGAAGTAACTGCTGACTCTAAAATTGGTAAACCATCACATGACCATGAACCACAATAAAATACTTTACGGTTTAAGTCTAAATGGCGTTGTTGCAATTCTTTATTTAGAGCAATTGTTTGCGAGTCTACAACAGCACGCGTTAAAGTCACTTTTGAAATGATTTTTTTAGGATCAATATCAGTCACTGGACGCCACGTTTGGAACACTGGATTTTTACCCACAAGTGATGGTTCAACTGCATTCATCCAAACTGTAAATTGCTGACGGGTAAACTTACGATCCATCATATAACTCAGCACTGACCAGTCTTTACGACGTGGCGGCATTACTGTTGCATCTGTATGAATCACAAGATCGCCTTGCTCAAAACGGAATTGCTTAAGCAAATTCATATCTTCAGCAAATTGTTCAGGGTTTAAAAACTCATCAATTTTAGACGTTGGCGTTGCAACAATCACTCGATCAAATAAGTTCTTTTCACCTTGGCTGTTTTCAACCAGTACTTTTTCGCCTTGTAATTCAACGTTCTTAATCGCTGATCCGCTATGAATGTCGATATCTTTAATTAAGCTATCTACGAATGCAGGTGTACCACCTTTCATACGTAACAACATATCGCCATCAGTTAAGTGACGTAAAAACTCAAGAAGGTTTTTTGCAGGCCAGTCGCCAATTGTTTTTGGATTACACGTACAAATTGTATAAAGCACTGGCATTACAACGCCATGCCAGAATACTTCTTCTATATCGTTCTGATTAATAAATTCAGCGAGGGTAATATCTTGATTTTTAGATTTGAAAAACTGATGAATTGCAGTTTTTAATTGCAACATTCCTTTCACAAGACGCCAGCCATATTGCTGGATGCCCTTACGGTTATTGATAATCGGGAAATTACCAATACGACTACGAGATGTCGTTAACCATGTTTCCGTACGATCTTCGAATAACCAGCTACATGACATATAAGTACGAACTGGGAAGGTTTTAATGCCTAAATGAGCAGCAAGGCTGAGTGTATTCTTCCACAGATGTGGATTCATCACACGTAGCGGTGCATCAATAATTCCACCATCGAATTCAATGCTATGGCTATCCATTCCCCGGCCAGGAAGTGCTTCAAATATCGTGATCGTATGCCCTGCATCTTTCAGAATTCTTGCTGCCGCAAGACCTGCCATTCCACTGCCAATAATTGCGATATTCAAAATGATGTCCCATTTTTCGAGAATTTTTTTGATTATCACTCATACCCTAAAAAAACACCGTATTAAAAACTACCAGATTTTTATTTTTTGCATCAATTTATATAGAAAATATTTAACTAAAGGACAAGCTAGCTTTGTATATTTTTTTACAAAAATATACAGTCATATAAAAACTTATATTTTTTATAAATTTAAAAAAAATCTTTTAAATAAAATAAGATAATTTAACTATATTTATATCATATGTTTTACAACTATCTTATTTTGAGATATCATAGAGCCACAATAATGAGAACCAAATCACATAAAACAATGCCGCAACAACAATGAAAACCATCATAAAAACAGAATCTTTACAGCGAAAAAGCCCGCTATTCACACTTGATAGCGGGCTTTTTATTACTTTGTTTTAATAGCCGATTAAGCGCAATTAAACAATTTATCCTTCTTGCATGATTGAACCGAATTTTCCACGATTAAAATCATTAATCGCTTCCATAATCTCAGCTTTGGTATTCATTACGAATGGACCATAACCTTCGATTGGTTCGTTAAGTGGTTGGCCAGTCAACACTAAGAATTTAGTGTCTTCTTCTGCATTTAAGCTAAACTCAACACCCTCACGAGACAAAATCGCAACGGTTTTACCTTCAAGACGATTTGCATCATTGACCACAACCGCGCCATCTAATATCACAACAAGCGTGGTGTGCCCTTCAGGTACATAGAGGGTGTGTTTTTGGCCTTTAGCCAATTTACCATCCCATACATTTAATGGACTAAATGTCGTTGCTGCACCTTTTGCATCTGCATATTCACCAGCAATCACACGTAAATGACTGCCATGCTCATCTAACGCAATGTCTGGAATCTCTTTCGCTTCAATTGCTTGATATTTTCCAGGCGTCATTTTTGAATGAGCAGGTAAATTTACCCATAATTGCACCATTTCAAAAAGACCACCATGCTCTGCAAATTCAGGAGAATGGAACTCTTCATGCAACACGCCTGCACCCGCAGTCATCCATTGCACATCACCAGTTTTAATGGTTCCGCCGCCGCCACTTGAGTCTTTATGAGTCACTTCACCTTGATAGGCGATTGTCACTGTTTCAAAGCCACGGTGTGGATGCGAGCCTACACCTTGCTGTTCAGTCGTTGGCGAGAAGGTATAAGGCGCTGCATAATCGAGTAGCAAAAATGGGCTTAAGGTTTGGCCTAAACGGTCATAAGAGAATAGGTTATATACAGGGAAACCATCACCCACCCAATGCATGTGGTTATTTTGATATGCACCAAGAAATTTCTTCATCTGATCTCTCCTATATATGTAGGATTTTCTTGAACTGAGATTGATTTTACGCCTCAATAATTGCAGTTTATAGATCAGGATTAGCAACACATTATTTCATCTATGAGACAATCATAAAGTTTGAGGTACTCTTTTTAAGATCGTCCTATTTTTAAAATTCTTAATCCTATTTTTTAGACTTAATCACGACAACAAACTCATCTAGCATAATTTTAGGCACTGATGACCTACTTAATAATTTTTGATTATTTATTTTGATAACACGAGGATATAAAAATGGCTCAAGATTACGTACGTTTAGACAAGGATAATGCTGCGGTACTTTTAGTTGACCACCAAGCAGGTTTACTTTCTTTAGTTCGAGATATCGATCCAGATAAATTTAAAAATAACGTATTAGCGCTTGCAGATGCTGCAAAATATTTCAATTTACCGACTATTCTTACTACCAGTTTTGAAAACGGTCCAAATGGCCCTTTAGTTCCAGAATTAAAAGAGCTTTTTCCAGATGCGCCATTTATTCCACGTCCTGGTCAAATCAATGCATGGGACAATGAAGACTTCGTAAAAGCGGTCAAAGCGACAGGTAAAAAACAACTCATTATTGCTGGTGTGGTAACTGAGGTTTGTGTGGCATTCCCAGCTTTATCTGCACTCGCTGAAGGTTTTGAAGTGTTTGTGATTACCGATGCTTCTGGTACTTTCAATGAATTAACACGTGATGCTGCTTGGGACCGTATGTCAAAAGCAGGTGCTCAGCTTATGACTTGGTTCGGTATGGCATGTGAGTTACACCGTGACTGGCGTAATGATATTGAAGGTCTTGGTGCACTCTTCTCAAATCATATTCCTGATTACCGCAACCTGATGACCAGCTATAGCTTTAATACATCGCAAAAATAATTTTTATTGCCAAGATTAGAGTGCTTAAGCGCTCTAATCTTAAATTTAAATGGATTGATCTGACATTGATAAGTTCTTTTGATGATTTTTATTATTTCTATTTGGTCGTAAAACACGGCGGCTTTAGCGCGGCCAGTGAAGCTGAAAATATTAGTAAATCTAAGCTCAGCCGACGCATTATTGACCTTGAAAATAAATTTAACGTTAGCCTCATTCAAAGAACAACCCGCCATTTTAAAGTGACCGATTTAGGCCAAGAGTTCTATGAAGAATGCTGCAAAGTTATAGCTCAAGTTGAATGTGCAGAAAACGTTTTGTTAAAGCAAAAAAGTGAACCTCAAGGGTTAGTGAAAGTAAGCTGCCCACCTTTAATGATGCATTTTCAAATTAGAAAAATTTTAAATCAGTTTTTAAAAACCTATCCAAAAGTTGAAATATCTCTTGAGCTAACAAGCCGACGGGTAGATATCTTGCATGATGATATCGATCTCGCGATTCGGACCAATTTTGAACCGAATGAAGATTCAAATTTAATTGTTCGTGATGTGATTAAAACAGATCACTGTCTGGTGGCTGCGCCTGAATTACTGCAAGGCCGTACTATTGAGCATTATTCCGAATTACAAGACTTTCCAAGTATCAGCTTAGGTACTCAAAAACAAAATCCTATTTGGCATTTATGCAATATTCGTAACGGCGAATCGGTTGATGTGCCTTATCAACCACGAATCAAAAGTAATGACTTAGCAGGGGTCTACTATGCAGTGATGGATGGCTTAGGCATTGCCGACCTTCCCTTTTTAACTGTTGAATCGGAAATTCGTAAAGGCACACTTATTCATATTCTTCCTGACTGGAAGTCAAATATTGGCATGCTTCAACTGGTCTATGTGTCTAGAAAAGGCCAACGTCTGGTGGTCGAAAAACTCATTGAAACACTGATTGAAGAACTCAGACGTTTACCCGAAAGCCATGAAGGATATCTGCCGACTTAAATAAAAAAACCGGTCATGAATGGGCATGACCGGTTTTTGTGAAACATCACATACAGCAT
The DNA here is from genome assembly GCF_000369825.1 of Acinetobacter sp. NIPH 542. Taxonomy (NCBI): domain Bacteria; kingdom Pseudomonadati; phylum Pseudomonadota; class Gammaproteobacteria; order Moraxellales; family Moraxellaceae; genus Acinetobacter; species Acinetobacter sp. NIPH 542. Next base: position 203,125 of record NZ_KB850204.1, on the reverse strand, counting down.
AACTGCATGTTTTCGTTCAGAACAAAACGAACTCGCTTTGTTCCTTACTCAGATAAGTCTACGCAGAGGTATTTCATTTCAACATATTCTTCGATGCCGAATTTTGAACCTTCACGGCCTAGACCTGACTGTTTTACGCCACCAAACGGAGCAACTTCATTTGAAATTGCACCTGTGTTAATACCGACCATACCGTACTCAAGTGCTTCACCCACTCGCCATTGACGAGCTGTGCTTTGAGTAAACAAATAAGCAGCTAAACCAAACTCGGTATCGTTCGCCATTGCCACTGCATCATCTTCAGTTTTAAAGCGGAACAGTGGTGCAAGCGGACCAAAAGTTTCTTCTTTAGACACTTTCATATCTTGCGTTACGCCTGTTAACACAGTCGGTTCAAAGAATGTCCCGCCAAGTGCCGAACGCTGACCACCAATACGGACTGTTGCGCCTTTCTTAGTTGCATCTGCAATATGAGACTGAACTTTTGCAATCGCATCTTCATCAATTAAAGGTCCTTGAGTTGAACCTTCTTGACGGCCATCGCCAACTTTCAGCTTAGACACAGCTTCAACCAAACGGTCTGCCAGCGCATCGTAAATACCGTCTTGAACATAAATACGGTTCGCACAAACACAAGTCTGACCGCTGTTACGATATTTACTTGCCATAATGCCCTGAACAGCTTGTTCAAGATTAGCGTCGTCAAATACCACAACTGGTGCATTACCACCAAGTTCAAGTGAAAGCTTTTTAATGGTTGGCGCACATTGTTGCATCAAGATACGGCCAACTTGTGTTGAACCTGTGAAGCTTAACTTACGAACAATATCGCTTTCGCATAGGGTTTTACCAACTTCAACCGCATCACCACTAATGTTAATTAAAACATCAGCTGGTAAGCCTGCCTGTAATGCCAATACTTCAAGTGCATACGCTGTTAACGGTGTTTGTTCTGCTGGTTTAACCAACATTGAACAACCCGCAGCAATAGCCGGACCTGCTTTACGCGTAATCATGGCAGCTGGGAAGTTCCACGGCGTAATTGCAGCAGTTACTCCAATCGCTTGTTTAATCACGAGCAAACGTTGGTTTGGCAAAGTCGGTGTTAATACTTCACCATCAACACGGCGAGCTTGCTCGGCAAACCAGCGAATGAATGATGCCGCATAACCAATTTCACCACGTGCTTCTGCCAATGGCTTACCTTGCTCAGCCGTTAAGATTTGAGCCAGATTTTCTTTGTGCTCAAGCATGAGGTTGTACCATGCCAATAACACATCAGCACGGGCCAAGGCAGTTTGCTTTTTCCAAGCAGCCTGCGCTTTTGCTGAACGATTAATTGCGGCTTCAACCCCTGCACGGTCATAGGTTTTTACCCATGCCAAAGTTTCACCTGTAGCAGCATCATTTACCTCGATATAATCATTTGAAGCGGGTGCTTCTAATGAAATATCAGGATGTTTTAATAAATACTGCAAATTATTTTGAATCATGCAGATTGCTCCATCGCTTTTGCACTACCTGCTTTTAGAGTCGCAAAACCTTGTTTCAAGATATCAAGGCCTTGACGGAATTGTTCAGCAGGAATGGTTAATGGATATAAGAAACGAATTACATTACCGTATTTACCACAAGTAAGAAGTAACAACCCGTTTTCCATTGCATAGTTTTGTACAACTTTTGCTTGTTCAGCTGTTTCAAGCTCTACTGCAACCATTGAACCTAATGCACGAATATCAGTTACGACGTCGCCTGTTGCTTGTTGAATATCTTTAAGGGTAGCGACTAACTCTGCACCTAATTCATTTGCACGGTCACATAGGTTTTCTTCTTCAATCGCATCAATCACCGCGTGCGCAGCAGCAACTGCAATTGGGCTACCTGCGTAAGTACCGCCTAGTCCACCTGGGTTTGGTGCATCCATCACTTCTGCACGACCAACAACACCTGAAATTGGGAAGCCGCCACCCAAGCTTTTCGCCATGGTGATGAGATCTGCTTTAGTCTCGTAATAGTTCATTGCGAACAATTTACCAGTACGGGCAAAACCTGATTGCACTTCGTCAGCAACAAGTAAAATACCGTGCTTGTCGCAAATTGAACGTAAACGTTTTAAGAACTCAGCTGGCACAACATTGAAACCGCCCTCACCTTGTACTGGTTCAAGTACGATTGCTGCAACATCATGTGGTGCAATATCTTCACTGAAAATATCTTCAACGCTTTCAATTGCCGCGTCTACAGAAACACCTTTAGCAGGTACTGGGTAACGTGCGTGGAACACACCCGCTGGCATCACACCGAAATCACGTTTGTAAGGCGCAGTTTTACCTGTCATTGCCATCGTCATAAATGAACGACCGTGGAAGCCGTTACCAAAAGTGATAATGCCGTGACGACCTGTGTAACAACGAGCAATCTTCACCGCGTTTTCAACTGCTTCTGCACCTGTAGTGAAAAAAGCTGACTTAGCAGGACCCGCAATTGGGGCACGCTCATTAATACGCTCAGCTAAAGCCACATAGCTTTCATAAGGTGTTACTTGATAGGCAGTGTGAGTAAATTTAGTGAGTTGTTCTGTCACCGCTGCAATGACTTTAGGGTGGCGATGGCCTGTATTTAAAACCGCAATACCACCAGCAAAGTCGATAAATTGGTTGCCTTCCTTGTCCCAAAGCGTGGCATTTTCAGCTTTTTCTGCATACCACTGACACATCACGCCTACACCACGTGGAGTTGCTTGCTGTTTACGTGCGTTAAGTGCAGAATGTTGATTATCCATTTGATTCCCTCATATTTTCATCATCAGTTGCAGCTTTGGTTTTTGCATCCTGTGCTTAATTTTCAGGGTGCTTTACAACGACTGCCTATGCATGTAATTTCGCTCGTCTGGCGGCAACTGACGAGAGCCATTTTTTAACTGTAGGAGAGAGCCAATTGCGTAGTTTACTTGGAGATCATTTATTACAACGGCTCCAACAGGACACCGAAGGTAAACTACATCAGCGCCTTTTCCGTTGTCTGCGTGGTGCCATTATTGATGGCGTCATTCAGCCTAAAACACGCTTGCCCGCTTCACGTGACTTAGCCAGTGAAATTCATGTTTCGAGAAATACTGTTCTTACCGCCTATGAACAGCTACAAGCTGAAGGCTATTTAGAGGCTCGTACGGGACACGGCACATGGGTTGCCGAAAAACTACCAGAGAGTTTTTTAAATACACAAAATAAGAAAAAAGCAGTTTCGAGTCCGAAAGTTCAAAACTCTTATGCGCTCTCAAATCGTGGCTCAAACTTATTAGGCTATGCCGCAGCCTCGCCACACCAATGGGGAGCTTTCGTGCCGGGAGCGCCCGATGTTACCGAGTTCCCACATCATATTTTTAGTCGTATTCAAGCACGCTTAAGCCGCGAACCCGACATTAACCGCCTGATTTATAGCAATGCAGGTGGATGTATAGAGCTTCGAAGTGCGTTGGCAGATTACTTGCGTGTTGCACGTTCAGTCCAGTGCGATGCAGACCAGATTATTATTACCGAAGGCATTCACCAAGCGATTGACTTAGTCTCGCGTGCGCTTAGTGATATTGGTGATCGCGTCTGGATCGAAGATCCGGGGTATTGGGGAATGCGCAACACTTTACGTATTAATGGCGTAGATATTCAACCTATGCCAGTCGATGCAGAAGGTATTATTCCTGAAGAAAATCCGGTTAAACCACCCAAACTCATTTTTGTCACACCATCACACCAATATCCACTAGGTTCACATTTAAGTCTAGATCGTCGACGCAAATTGATTGAGATTGCCCGCCAGCACAATAGCTGGATTGTCGAAGATGACTACGACAGTGAGTTTCGTTTCTCAGGCCAACCGTATCCGTCATTACAAGGCTTAGAAAATGATGCACCTGTGCTGTACATGGGCACGTTTAGTAAAACCATTTATCCATCTTTAAGAATTGGGTATTTGGTGGTGCCTAAACCACTCTTTTCACCCCTACGTATTGTGGCAGCTGAACTGTATCGTGGTGGACATTTGCTTGAGCAAAAGGCCCTAGCAGAATTTATTCGTGAAGGTCATTACGAAGCGCATATTCGTCGTATGCGTTTACTTTATGGAAAGAGACGCGATTATTTAGTCAGTCTGATTAAACGCTATCTTGGCCCCGAATTTATTCATCAATATGACGAAGCAGCAGGATTACACTTAGTTTTAAAACTACCAAACTCTTGCGATGATGTCGCGATTGCAACAACCGCACTTGAACGTGGTGTCAAAGTTCGACCACTTTCACAGTACTACATGCAATCGCATGCTCACGCAGAGCGCGGTTTACTCATGGGCTTTGCCTGTGTAAACGAAAAAGACATGGTGATGGCTTTCGGCGTGTTGCTCCAGTGCTTACGTGAAGCAGGAGTACCTACGCTGAATTAACTGTTTTCTCGTGTTAAGAAAAACAAAAGAGCCTCATTGTGAGGCTCTTTTTTATTTAAAAAGTTAAACTAACTTTTCTTCATGGCTATGGGTTAAATGGGTCGCTCTACGCTCTTTACCCCAACCCAATTTTTCAGACAACAATCCGAAGAACACAATAATGCCGAACAATCCGGTGGTATAAATCACTTCTTTAAAATAGGTACCTTCAATCAACATGGTAAGAATTGCACCAATAATTGCAAAGATCACCACATAGGTTAAGTAAGGGAACATCCACATTTTAAAGTCAATTTTCACGCCTTCAGCTTCTAATTTTTTACGCATACGAAGCTGAGAATAAGCAATGGTCAGGTACACATAGAGTGTTGCTGCACCCGTCGTTAGCATGAAAAAGTCGTAAACATCCATACTCTTAGTTGCAGTTAAAACTACCGCAATCACAGAGAAGAAGCATGACACAATCACACCCACCCACGGACTGCTTTTACTGTTTACAGAGCCAAAACTTTTCGGTGCGTCACCACGTTTAGCTAAAGAGAACAACATACGTGAACATGTATAAAGTGCTGAGTTAAAGCAGCTACATACCGACGTGAGAACCACAAAGTTTACGATATGACGTGCCCCTGGAATACCGAGAGCAGACAAAGTCACACTATAAGTACCCCAAGTCGAATCTTTCAAAAGTTCATTGTTGTGAGGAATCAGACATACCGCAACGAACATTGAACCTACATAGAATAAAATAATTCGCCAAACCACCGAGTTCGATGCTTTACGAATTTCTTTAGATGGATTTGCCGATTCTGCTGCCGCTACAGTGACAATTTCAGCGCCAATATAAGCAAACATAACCCCAAGCAAGGCGGTAATAACAGATGAACCACCATTAGGCATAAAGCCTTGAGAGGTTAGATTACTAATACCAGAAGCAGCCGGATTGCCCCAAGGCCACAAATGCATGATGGCTAAACTACCAATCACCAAGAAGATAACAATCGCGATGACTTTGATGAGTGCAAACCAGAACTCAAATTCGCCATAGTTTTTCACGTTTTGTAAATTGACTGCGACTAAGGCACCAATCACGACAACCATATAGGCCCAGATCGGTATAAATGGGAACCAATTATTTAAAATTTTACCTGCCACATAGGCTTCCCAACCCATGAGCATTGCGAGCGTACACCAATACAACCAGCCAATTGAAAAACCTGCCCAACGGCCAATCGCGCGGTCAGCATAAGTTGAAAAAGAGCCACTGTCAGGGTTTAAAACGGCCATCTCGCCTAACATACGCATGATGAACCAAACGAGTAGACCACCCAAAGCATAGGTTAGAAAGACTACAGGTCCCGTATTGTAAATAATACTGCCCGAGCCTACGAATAAAGAGCCACCAATTACCCCTGCAATCGAGATCATCGTTAAGTGGCGTGATTTGAGTCCATGTTTTAAACTTTGGGAGTGATTGGCTTCAGAACCATTTTGATGAGCTGCCATATCATTTTCCTTAATATATGGAGGATATCGGCTAGTCTCGGAAATCCTCCGAAGCCAAAAAATATCCCCTAAAAATTTAGCCGTTCTGCCCAATTCCTAAAACAGAAAAATCACTGAGCTTATCCGGCGCTTCCGTATGCATACTTCCAATGGCTTTAATTTGTCGTTTCGGCAGTCAAGAAACGAGAGCCATTTTTCGAATAAAAGAGAGAGCCAATTGCAAAATTTATACGCAAAATTGGCTCTTTTTGTCTGAAATGCTGGTAAATGGTTTTAAGTTTTTATTATGAAAATAATTAAGTTTTACTTTAATAAGATTGGAATTCTTTAGTTTTGTTCAGAGATTAATAATGCTTTTGTACCTGTTTCCAAGGCTCTAAAGATATGTTTCTGGTCGGCAGGGTAACAAATATAATCTCCGACACTGAGCTCAACAGCTTCATCAATTAAGCCCACTAAAGCTTTACCTTCGACCACAATAATGTGCTCCACAGAACCAACAGGATGAGGTTCTGAAAGACGGTCTTCGCCCGGCTCAACAATCAATAAATACACATCTCGGCGCGCATGCGGTGGACAAGTCGCTAGCAAAATTGCTTTGTAATTGGCAATCTCTGAACTCACTGTTGGTCCATCGCCACATCGAATGACTTGTACCTGATTGCTCGGTTCTTCCATCAAACGTGCAAATGGAATATTGAGTGCAACACAAAGTGCCCATAGCGTTTCAATGCTTGGGTTACCTTGACCAGCCTCTAATTGGGAAAGTGTAGACTTTGCAACGCCTGCACGACGGGCAACCTCTGCCAAAGAAAGCCCTGCTCTTTGACGTTCACGATTTAAACCTTTGGCAATAATTTCAATTGGCTGAGACATTCACCACATCCGTTCTATAAAAAAAACGATCGTTCGTTTTGACAAAACAATCAGACTTATTCATTATAATGGAAAATCGTTCGTTATATCATGCTATGTCCACATACACTCTCATTAAGAAACTTAGTAAAGACACCACCCGCTCGATTTTCTTTGTCTGTCTAGCAACCAGTGTTGTTGGTATGTCTTTAGGTTCACTCGCCGCAAGCTATGGCTTAGCGCTCTGGATTCCGCTCTGCCTATCTGTATTTGTGCTCGCAGGAACTGCTGAATTTATTTTTATTGGATTCTTGGCTGTAGGTGGTAGCCCAATTGCTGCTGCGGTTGCAGGACTACTCGTCAATTTAAGACATTTGCCTTTTGGGATTGCGGTCAATGAATTAATCAGAGGTAAATTCTCTCGATATTTCGGTGCTCATATCATGAACGATGAAAGCGTTTTGTTTGGCATGGCACAGCCCGATTTCGAAACGAAAAAGGCTGCTTACTGGCTATGTGGTATAGGCATCATGCTAACTTGGCCACTGGGTGTCACTGCGGGTTATTTTATTGGAAGTGCCATTCCAGACCCAAAAACATTTGGTCTAGATGCCATTTTCCCTGCCATTTTAATTGCACTTACTTTTAATGCTCTAAAGAACAAAGCTACCCGAAAAGCTGCATTTGCCGGATCAACTTTGGCACTGATTACCACACCTTTTTTGGCCTCAGGACTTCCAATTCTGATTTCACTTTTTGGCTTAATATTTGGTAGAAAAAAATGAATCAACAATTACTCATTATTTTGGGAATAGGCTTGCTAGCACTTGGAACATATGGGATTCGTTTTGCTGGTTTTCACTTAGGCGCCAAGTTTACTTTTTCTGAAAAATACCAAGTTTTACTGTCAAACGGCGCAACTGTTTTACTCTGTGCGATTGCAGTCACGACGACATTTTTTGAAGGCCAAGATTTCGCAGGTTTCGCGCGTATATTCGGTGTTGGGCTAGCGCTTCTCTTGGTTTGGAGAAAAGTACCGCTTTTATTGGTGATTTGCTTAGCAGCAGCAGGCACGGCTCTGATACGTTTACTCGGAATTGAGTAATAAAAAAGGCGAGATAAACTCGCCTCTTTTGAAACTTTTGATTAGAACGGTAAATCGTCGTCTAAATCAGCTGGTGCAGACGCTGGTTGTTGTGGCGCTTTAGGAGCGAAACCACCACCTTGTGGGCTGTTGCCACCATTACCGAAACCACCTTGGCCACCATAACCACCGCCATTGTTTTGGCCGTAGCCGCCACCTTGGTTGTTATTATTTTGATAACCATTACCACCTTGTTGAGGTGCATTAAAACGTGGTTGGTTAAAATCATTACCGCCAGCGAACCCTTGCTCACCTTGTTGACGACCATCTAACATTTGCATCTGTTCGCCACGAATTTCAGTTGTATAGCGCTCTTGGCCATTTTGATCAGTCCACTGACGCGTGCGTAATGAACCTTCAATATAAACCTTAGAACCTTTACGTAGGAACTGCTGAGCAATTTCACCTAAACGGTTATGCAAAACAATACGGTGCCATTCAGTTTGTTCTTTACGCTCACCTGAAGTTTTATCGGTCCAAGCTTCACTTGTTGCGATTGAAAATTGAGTCAGCGAGCCCCCATTTGGAAAAGTTTTTGTTTCAGGATCACGACCCAAAGTACCAACCAAAATAACCTTATTTACACCACGCATTAGCTGTCTTCATCCTATTCATTTCTATGTTTTACTTTATAAGAGTTATGCTTAAATGGCTACCTCTTTACCGAACAACTGCGTTAAATCACGTCGCGCAGCCTCATCAAGAGTCTGTTTATCGACTTTAATATAAGCAACTTGCTGGTCAGGCATCACCACAACTTCTTCTATACCACGAATTGCCAATAGCTGTGTGGTCCACTCATTCACCTGTTGCACTTGCGGTAATGGCAACACAATCGATGACAAATACCGCGGCTGAGCTAAACCAAAACTAATTAGCAACCATATTATAGCAATCCCTGTTAAGACACTCCATCCAATCGCAGTATTATGTAACATCAATAATTGACCACCTAGTGTGCCACCAAAAAAAGCACCTAAAAACTGGCTACTGGCATTTACACCCATAGCGGTTGCTTTTGATTGAATTGGCGCACATTTTGATAACCACGATGGCAATAATGCTTCCATCACATTAAAGGCAATGAAGAAAATCCCTAGGCCTGCGAGTAATACATATTTTGATTGATAACCAAATATGAGCAGCAACAAACCTGCAATAATGCCTGTAATAGCAGTTAAGAAAATGCCTCGCATTTTGCGATATTTTTCAGCCACGATAATGCTTGGAAATGCAAAAAACAGACTAATTACTAGTAGTGGCAGATACACCAAACCATGACTGGCTAAAGGAATATGGGCAAACTCGATAAGCTGTGAAGGCACATAAATAAACATGGCGGTAAGCAATAAATGCAATGCAAAAACCGAAACGTGTAAACGGTTTAAATCGCCCATTTGAATAACTTGCTTAAGCTGCGCTATGTAGCCTTGCTGATAATTACGATGATGACGAGTTACTTTAGGTACAAGCAATAACATCAAAATCGCGATTAAACCCATAATGGTCGTAACAAAGAATAAACCAGAAATGCCGACAAGACTTGTGAGCCAAGGCCCAAGGCTGAACGCCACCACAAAAGACAGACCAATACTCATGCCCATCGCTGCCATGGCTTTAGTACGCTGCTCTTCGCGCGTCACATCTGCTAAAAGCGCCATCACGACTGCTGAAACTGCACCTGCACCTGCTATAGCACGACCAATTATCACGCCATAAATCGTGTCAGATAACCCCGCAATTGCACCGCCAATTGCAAACAGTAATAAGCCAAGTACCACGAGAGGTTTACGACTAAAACGGTCAGCCAGTAAGCTAAAAGGAATTTGTAAAATAGCCTGACTTAAACCATAGACGCCCACAGCCAAACCAATGAGTGCTGGAGTTGCATATTGATATGACTGCCCGACTACAGAAAAGACAGGAATAATCATGAACAAACCCAACATGCGTAGCGCAAAAATACTACTTAAGGCAAAAGTTGAGCGACGTTCCAAAGCATTCATCATATCAATACACGTTTATCAAACTAGGCAAATTATAAGCCGATTCGTTTCTAAAAATACGGGACACCTTATTTAAATTAACGATTTCAGCTTAAAAAAATAAAGAGGCATTCAGCCTCTTTATTCTAAACAACTTTACTGAAAATTAGCTTAAGGCGACTGTTGCTCGCGCTTCGAATATTGAATTGAAGCAATAACAGCCCACACAATAAACGCTACACCAATTAAACCTGTCACAACTTCAGGTACATGTACGCCTGTACCACTTGCAATCATAATGAATGCTAAAGCACCAATTGCGTAATGCGCACCATGTTCCAAGAACACGTAAGCATCTAGCGTACCTTTTTCAACAAGATAAACAGTCATAGAACGGACAAAAATAGCACCGATTGCAAGACCTAACATAATCACAACAACGTCGCTGGTAATTGCAAATGCACCAATCACACCGTCAAAACTGAATGATGCATCTAATACTTCAAGATATAAGAAACCACCTAAACCAGCTTTAACCACACCAGACGCAGCACCCGAGCCATCTTGTAATACAGCATTACCATTTTCATCAATTTCAGGCTCACCACCTAACAAATGACTTAATACTTCAACGCCAATGTAAACCACAATGCCCCAAATACCGGCCATGGTCACTGCTAAACGTTGATGGTCATCTACATAACCTGCCATCACAATTAAAGCGATCAAAGCAATAAAAACAGACATGGCAGGTACGCTAGCTAAACTTGAAAGTTTAGATTCAAGCCATCTAAACCAATGCGTTTCTTTTTCATCATCAAAGAAGAAGTTTAAGAAAACCAATAATAAGAATGTTCCACCAAAAGCTGAAATTTCAGCGTGGTGTGCCATTAAGCGCTCAGAATAAGTTTTCGGATCATTGAGTGCCAATTTTGCCACTTCAATAACACCCATATCAGCGGTTACAGCAACAATCACGACAGGGAAAATTAAACGCATACCAAAAACGGCGATTAAAATACCTACCGTTAAAAAGATCATTTTCCAGAACGGATCCCAATTACGTAGAACCGATGCATTTACGACAGCATTGTCAAAAGATAAAGAGACCTCCATTACCGCTAAAATTGCTGTAATTGTTAAAGCTTTAAGCATGGTAGACACGCCAGCTTCAGGTCCATGGGTAAAACCCCAATACGCGGATAGTGCTAAACACACCACCGTAAAAAATATCGAAAATCGGAAATGCTTCATGGATCAGACCTATACCAAGAACTAAATTTAATCTTTCTTAAAACCGCGGCTATTATATCGATAATTAACCACAAAACGATGTTGTTTTGTGCCGTTATTCCCGTTACTTTATCTCTCTGTTTAATAAAGAAATTTATAATTTTTAATTAACTTGTTAATCGTATTAAATATTTTCTTGCGATATATCTATCATTATTATTTTTGTATTTTAAAATTGATTTAAAATCCGGTTCAGCTGTCTTATTTTAAATGGAATGATTTTATGCTTTTTTCTCAAGAACTCTGGCAACGTAATTTAAATTTATATCAAAAAATTCTCGACCTGCCTTTTAATCAGGAACTTGCTAACGGTACTTTAGATAAAGAAGCTTTTTGTCATTATGTCATTCAAGATGCCCAATATTTAGTGGCTTATGGTCGCGTACTTGCTGTTGCGGCAGCAAAGGCGTTTGAGGCCGACGATATTATGCAATTTTCAGATGCTGCTAAAATTGCAATTGTGGTGGAGCGTAGTTTGCATGATGACTTCATGAAAAACTTTGGGGTGACCAAAGAAGAATTTAAAAATACGCCATTAACTTTAGCAGGCCATCATTACACTTCATTTTTAACAGCAACTGCTTGGTCTGAAAGCTACCCTGTCGTACTCGCTGCACTGTTACCTTGCTTCTGGATTTATGCCGAAGTCGGTAAAGATATTGTAGATAAATCAATTCCTAATAACCCTTATCAAGCATGGATTGATACCTATGCAGGTGAAGAGTTCCATATAGCCGTTCGTAATGTGATTGCGACAGTAGATAAAGTTGCCGCACGTTGTGATGCAGACACTTTAGAAAAAATGCATGCCGCGTACACCATGGGTGCAAAACTTGAGTGGTTATTTTGGGATAGCGCCTACCACCAAAGACAATGGCTAGGTTTAGACCATATTTAAAACTTCAAAAGAATCGGTCAGATCGTTCAAGACGCTGACCATTTTTAATAAAATGCGAGATAAATATGTATATCGGCGAATTAGCATCTTTAACTGGAGCCACTCCTAAAGCCATTCGGCATTATGAGAAATTAGGCTTACTACCAGTCGCAAAAAGAAGAGGCAATTATCGTATTTATGAAGAGATTGATGTTAAATCCGTTAAGATGATCCGCCTTGCACAAGCTGTTGGATTTAGCCTTGCCGAGCTTTATGACTTGTCCGCTTTAAAATATAAAAATAATCGCTTTCCTGTAGAAATTGCACAGCAGCTTATTCAAAAAAAGAATCAACAAATTATTGAGCAAAAAAAAGCGTTAAACCGTTTACAAGAAGATTTAAAAGAACTGGAAGATGAGATTATTCAGACTTATATTACCAATAAGATTTCTGCCTAAAACAGCTGGTTAAAATCTGCAAATAGCTTTCAAAATGAGTGCTTGACTCTGCCCTTAGGGACAAGGTTTATCGTAATGACTTCTTTTATTACGGACCAATAAAATGAGTGCTCATCTTTCAATATTTAAAAATTCAACAGCATTAATTACAGGCGCATCTTCAGGAATAGGCAAAGCCTATGCTCAAGAATTTGCATCTTTAGGAATTCATTTAATTTTAACAGCACGCTCTGAACAGAAACTAAATGATTTAGCCGATGAACTCAGAAAAAAATATAACGTGAATGTTGAGGTGATCGTTTTAGATTTAGCTCAACCCAATTCAGCTCAAAGCTTATTTGATGAAGTACAAGCTAGAAAATTAACGGTAGATATTTTAATTAACAACGCAGGATTTGGAAAATGGACTAAATTTTTAGATCAATCTGTATCTACCTATCAAGAAATGATCACGCTTAATATCAGCAGCGTAACGTCTTTATGTTATTTATTTTTGCCCCATATGCTTGCGAACAAAAAAGGCATCATGATTAATATTTCATCGACAGGCGCGTTCCAGCCGTTACCCTATATTGCCGTTTATGGTGCAAGTAAATCTTTTGTATTGCAGTTTACTGAAGCGCTTGCAGGAGAATATAGCTCTTCAGGTGTTAAATTTCTGGCAGTTTGTCCAGGCAATACCGAAACCAATTTTACTCAGGTGGCAAATGCCGATACGAGTGGTATGAAAAGCTCTACAGTTGAGGACGTTGTGTCTGCAACAGTTAGAGCATTAGATAAGAATAAAGCAACAGTTGTGGTGGGATGTAGCAACTATTTAACGTCTCAATTGCCTCGAATTCTTTCTCGCCAAAAGATGATTAATTTAGTTGAAGGGATGCTCAAAACCCGCATTATCGATCCGTCATAAAGCTAGTTCAATTTAAAAGATTAAGGACTATCTCTTAATCTTTTAATGTTGAAACAGTTGCCAGCCATAAATTAAGCCTGCCGCTGCGACCACCCAACATAAAGTTGCCAGTCCTAGACAAGACCACATCGACATACGCGTTGCCAGCACATAAACAGCAACTAAATAAATGGCATAAGGAATAAGTGACCATAGACCAAACAGAGCCGTTTTCTGTAATGCTTCAGCTCCTTTTTGCTGATAGACAATCACATGAGCAATCAAGGCAAAGGTAGGAAAAAGCGGGACTAAACCAGCAATATAAAATGCCTTACTTTTCGATAAAATCGAAATAATGAGGACAACCCCAGCCCCCAACATACATTTTAAAAATAACGCCCACATACACTGATCCTACCCGATCATTTCCATTTCAAAACGCTGTATTCTGCGCTTTTTAAAGAAAATTAACAGCGACTAAAGCAATCAATGCTGGAACTGCCTGAATATAAATAATCTTTTTACTGGCAGTCAGACCACCATAGATACCTGCAATGAGTACACAGCCTAAAAAGAAATTAGCGATTGATGTCGCAAACGGTGCATCAGCCAATAAAGACCAAAACAAACCCGCCGCTAAAAAACCATTATAAAGCCCTTGGTTCTGTGCCATAACTTTGGTGAGTTTTGCTGTATCTGCATTATTTCCAAAGGCTTTCATGCCATAAGGCTTGTCCCACAAAAACATTTCTAACACTAAAATGTAAACATGTAATATGGCAATAAGCGCAATGAATATTTGTCCGATCATATAATTTTCCTTTTTATTTTAAAGAAATGAAAAAAGATCAGTCTCTCGACTGATCTTTTAGTGTGTTACGGTTTTAACAACACTTTGCCTTGGCGAGCACCTTGTGTTGCTCTTTGGGCTGCTGTTTTAATCTCATCAAAACTAAATATACCTTCTACAGGAAGGATTAATTTTTTCTGAGTTGCTAACGTTAATAACTCAACAATCAGTTCCTTTTTACGAGCTGCTGGCATTTCTTTATTGACTACACTCGCCCAGAAACCTTTTACTGTCGCTTGTTTGAAAATCAAATCGCCCGATGAAATTTGCATGGTTTCACCAGTCATACTGCCAAACGAAACCAATAGACTATTTTCACTGAGTAGATTCAACATTTCACCACTTGCGCTGCCACCAATCGAGTCCACACCAGCAATAAGAGGTTGGTCGCCATGAATCTGTTTAACTTGCTCTTTCCAGTTTGGCTGATCAGTCGCAATAACATGTTGAATCCCTAATGCCTGCATCTCGGCAATTGCATCAGTACGACGAACCAGATTAATCACAGGTAAACCACGTGCCTGTGCAATCATCGCAACTGTTTTACCTACTGCACCATTTGCCGTGTTTTGAATGAGCCATTGACCCGGTTGAACATTTACAAAGTCTAAAAGCATGAGGGCACTAATTGGCATACCAATCAGCTGTGCTGCTGTCTCATCATCAATTTCATTATTGAGTGGAATAAGCCCTTGAGCCGGTGCAATAAAGTATTCAGCCCAACTGCCATGCACAGATGCAACTGCGATACGTTGCCCTACCTGTACATGAGTAACGCCTTCACCCAGCGCATCTACAATACCAACGGCTTCACTACCACCAATCGCAGGTAAAGTTGGCTTGTAGCCATAGCTTCCACGTACTGTCCATACATCATGATTATGAATTGGAGACATGATGGTTTTAATACGCACTTCGCCTGCTTTTGGTTCTGGCTTTGGCATATCCGCCTGCTCTAAAACGTCTACAGGTTCGCCAAAATTACCATGGATAATACTTCGCATTCTTTATTCCTCTATCGGTTTTAAGAGTTGTTGGGTCGTTTCTAAAGCTAGATGTAGATGTGCTTTGTCTTGCGACAATTTTGTGAGCAAAGCGGCACCCAACCATAACTGATACATGACTTGCGCAGTTTTCAAAGGATCAATATGTTTTGGAATTGACCCTTCCTGTTGCCCTTCTTTGAGGAGCAAAGCTAGACGCTGCGTTAATTTGTACACACCGTCATTGAGAATTTGGCGCATATCTTCCGACAAATCCGAAACCTCTGCCGCCAATTTCACAATCAGGCAGTTTTCAGCCCAGCTGCCATATACGGGATCATCAATCCACGCCTGCCACAACGCCATTAAACGGGCATGGGCACTTTGCTCACTGTGCTGCCAAAGCTGTTCCATACGAACTTTATAGTTGGCCATGTATTGCTCTAGCAAGGCACAACCAAATGCCTCTTTCGAAGCAAAGTAGTGATAGAACGAACCTTTGGGTACGTCACAAGTCTTTAAAATTTCTTGCAAACCAACACCGACAAATCCTTTGTGTAATACCAGTTCAAAGCTCGTATCCAAAATATGTTGTCGCGTGGTTTCGCTTTTATTTAATCGTTTCATGCAAACACCATACTCCACTATTAGACCAGTCGTCTAGTAAAATTATGTTGCTCAATAAAATTTGCCAAGAAGTAGAAATCAAAAGAAAGGAATGTTAAAAATACAACCTGCTTATTTAAACAAATTTTGTCGATTGTCGTTTAACCGTCACAATTTGTCGCTTTAAATCATTTTGTACCACTTGAACAATTTTAAATCGTTATCATATATAGGGTCTGTTGTTTATAAATAGCCACATCTCCCTGTGCTAATCAAAACAACACCTAAATTTTCATTAATACATAATTGAGATGTTTTATGAGCCAAAGTCATATCCGTATTCGAGGCGCACGTACCCATAATTTAAAAAATGTGTCTCTCGATATTCCACGCGATAAGTTTGTGGTAATTACGGGGTTATCAGGTTCAGGAAAATCTTCTCTTGCCTTCGATACCCTGTACGCCGAAGGACAACGCCGTTACGTCGAATCGCTTTCGGCCTATGCTCGCCAGTTTTTATCGCAAATGGAAAAGCCTGAAGTCGATTCGATTGAAGGTTTATCTCCAGCGATTGCTATTGAGCAAAAATCTACGAGCCATAACCCACGTTCAACGGTAGGTACGATTACCGAAATTTATGACTATTTGCGTTTGCTTTATGCACGTGTCGGTACACCTTACTGCCCTGAACACGACTTGCCGATGGTTGCGCAAACTATTTCTGAAATGGTCGATGCGGTAAAAACACTTGAAGAAGGCACAGCACTCATGTTGCTTGCCCCGGTCGTTCGTGAGCGTAAAGGTGAATACAGTAACCTCTTCGAGCAACTACAAGGCCAAGGTTTTGTTCGTGCCCGTGTTGATGGTGAAATCATTGATATTGATACGCCACCCGAACTCGACAAAAAGAAAAAGCATACTATTGAAGTTGTCGTTGACCGCTTTAAAGTACGTGAAGATTTAGGTAACCGTATTGCAGAATCATTTGAAACTGCACTGCGTTTAGGTGGCGATATTGCTGTTTTGTCATGGATGAATGGCGAACATCCTGATCGCGTTTTTTCTGCGAAGCATTCATGCCCTGAATGTGATCGTGCAGTCGCAGAGCTTGAGCCACGTTTGTTTTCATTTAACAACCCGTTCGGTGCCTGCCCTGTTTGTGATGGCTTAGGTACACGCAGTCATTTTAGTTCTGAAAAGCTCATTCCAAATCCTGATCTTGCAATTAGTGAAGGGGCTATTCGTGGATGGGATCGTCAACGTCCATATTACTATTCGATGCTGCAAAAAGTTGCCGATCATTTTGGTTTTCAACTTGATACGCCTTGGAACCAGCTAGATAAAGACACTCAAAAGAAATTCTTACAAGGCACTGGCAAAGAAAAAGTTGATTTAAGCTATATCGATGAGCGTGGCCGTAAACATACTCGCGTACAACCGTTTGAAGGGATTTTGCCTCACCTTGAACGTCGTTACCGTGAAACTGAAAGTAACTATGTACGAGATGATTTAGCTCAATACCTTTCTAATGCAGCGTGTGATGCATGTGATGGCTCACGTCTAAATGAAATTTCACGCCATGTTCGCGTTAAAGATAAAACGATTGCCGACATTACTCGCATGTCGATTGGTGATGCTGAAAGTTATTATCAAGATTTAAATCTTGAAGGTGCTAAAGGTGAAATCGCCGATAAAATCTTTAAAGAGATTCGAGAGCGTTTACATTTCTTGGTGAGTGTTGGACTTAACTATTTAAGTTTAGCTCGTTCTGCCGAAACGTTATCGGGTGGTGAAGCACAGCGTATCCGTTTAGCCTCACAAATTGGTGCAGGTTTAATGGGTGTGATGTATGTCCTTGATGAACCGTCTATTGGTTTGCATCAACGTGATAACGATCGTCTATTACAAACGCTGATTCGCTTACGTGATTTAGGTAATACGGTATTAGTCGTTGAACACGATGAAGATGCTATTCGTGCAGCCGACCATATTATTGATATCGGTCCGGGAGCCGGGATACATGGTGGCGTGATTATTGCCGAAGGAACTTACGATGAATTGGCTAACCATGCTGACTCACTCACAGGTCAATACCTTTCAGGTAAACTCAAAATTGAAATACCAAAACAACGGACTCAATCACCGCGCCCAGATGAATTCATCAAACTTTCTGGGGCAAGTGGTCATAACCTTAAAAATGTCGATTTGAAAATTCCGCTCGGCATTATGACTTGTGTGACTGGCGTTTCAGGTTCAGGTAAATCGACACTCATTAACCGTACGTTACTTCCATTGGCTGCAACACAACTCAATGGCGCAACCACATTAACAGCTGAAAAGTTTGACTCAATTGATGGTCTACAACACCTTGATAAAGTCGTTGATATTGACCAAAGCCCAATTGGGCGCACGCCACGCTCTAACCCTGCAACTTACACAGGGTTATTTACGCCAATCCGTGAGTTATTTGCTCAAACGCCAGAGGCAAAAGCCCGTGGTTATAGTGCAGGCCGTTTCTCGTTTAACGTGAAAGGCGGACGCTGTGAAGCCTGTGAAGGCGACGGCATGATTAAGGTCGCAATGCACTTCTTACCAGATATGTATGTACCTTGCGATGCGTGTCATGGTAAACGTTATAACCGTGAAACGCTTGAAGTCGGCTATAAAGGCAAAAACATTTCTGATGTTTTAGAAATGACGGTTGAAGATGCTGCTGAATTCTTTAGTGCAATTCCAGTCATTCACCGCCGCTTAGAAACCTTAACTCAGGTGGGCTTAGGCTATATTCGTTTAGGTCAAGCTGCGACTACACTCTCTGGTGGTGAAGCACAACGTGTAAAACTAGCGCGTGAGTTAGCTAAACGTGATACGGGTAAAACTCTTTATATCTTGGATGAACCAACAACAGGTCTACATTTCCACGATATTGCCAAGTTACTCGACATTTTGCATGAGCTACGCAACAAAGGTAATACCATTGTTGTGATTGAACATAACCTTGATGTCATTAAAACAGCGGATTGGGTTGTGGACTTAGGCCCAGAAGGTGGTTCGGGCGGTGGTATGATCATTGCCGAAGGCACACCTGAACAAGTGGCTGAGGTTGAAATTTCCCATACTGGCCGCTTCTTAAAACCAATGTTGAAGTAATTTATTGAATAAAAAAGCCGGAACTCATTTCCGGCTTTTTTACCCCTCAACTGCATTCCGACCTCGGGCCTTAGCTCTTAATAGTGAACGATCAGCTTTCTCTAAAAGCTCTATCCAACTCGCTGCGCCTATGGCAAAACCAATACTCACAGACACATGCAATTTTTCATCTAAACCAGATAAATCAATTTCTTCTAAAGAAATGGCAATCCGAATTTTCTCTGCTAAAAGACGGGCATCTACAAATTGCACCTGTTCTAATAATATTAAAAACTCATCTCCACCATAACGAACAATTAAATCCGAACTTCGAATATTTTGCTTTAACTGCTCGGCAATACTAACAATGACATGGTCACCTACAATATGCCCATATTGGTCATTCACCTGTTTAAAACGATCAATATCTATAATCATTAAACAGGTTTGCGTAAATTTTTGAGGGTAACTTTCAACAATTTTTAAATATTCAGATAAAGCTAAACGGTTAGACACACCAGTTAATGGATCTGTATTGGCAATATTCTTTAATTGAAATTCAAAAGCATCGCGCTGCTGCAACATACGCTGTAATCGATCAATCGCTTCAAACAGGGAAAGAAATTCACCTTTTGTTGTCATATTCATCTCATCTGTCCAATGATTAGAACTACGCGATAAATCTAAAATTAAAGTCCTTGCTTTTATTAAAGGAGAAAATACCCTTCTTTGTGCATAATTCAGCGTAAGTAAAGCTGTAGCTAAAGAAATTAAAGATATTAATAAAGTTAAAAGAAAACCTTTTCGGGCACTTATATTTTCTTGAGTTGCAATTGCTACACTTTCATCAAGAATATAACTTTGTAAATCAACCACTGTAGTAAATTTACCTACGATTGCTTCTGTCAATTGGGTGCCATTTAAATCATATGGCTCCCCTTTTTGGCTTTCATCTAATAGGTTTTGTACAATCGGAATACCCTTATCTATAAATTCTGATTTCACTCGGGCATATAACCGACGGTATTCAGGAGTCTTTGCCTGTTCAGGCTGCAAGGTATCGACCAAAATCCATAAATATCTAGATTGATGCTGAGTTTGCAGAGAACGTGCGCGATTATTACTTGGAATTTCTTCATTAAAGCTCACAGGAGCAATAATATTAGACGCCATCCGTCCCGCCTGATCGCGCATATCGGTTAGAACTATAATGAGCGTAAAGTAATTAGAAATACGGCTATCTTTACTTTTTAGCTGCAACATCAGTTTTTGCAGTATTTCCCTGCAATGATCCCAGACTCCAAACATTCCTAAAATAGCATTATCCATTTGAACGGAAGTTCTGGCTCTATAAGGAGTTTCACCGTAATAATCAACGACACGTCGAGCTTGTCTAAGATTTTCTTTGAAATTGGTTTGCAGCTCATTTGCTAATGAAACATAGCCTGCTTGTTTTAAGATAAGAATGCTTGTATCAATTTGCGCATCAACAATTAAACGAAACTTTTTTAATTCTTGCTGATTCTTTAATAAATCACCAGGACTGCTCGACATCATCTTATTGGCAGGAGCACGCTCCTTAGAAATTTTATAGGCAATATCTGCTACTGCTCTTAAACTTTTTATTTCGGCTAAGGCTTGTCTAGTTTTTATATAATCCTGATAGCTTCCCACAATAAGCGGTACAGCCATGAATAATAAGGACAAAATAATAACCAGCATAAAAAAGAACAGTCGATTACTAATATGCTCTGAACGTAATCCTGACATTTCTAGCTGGTACTCCGTAAATGTCCTGCCATTTTTAATACGATATAAATTAGGCTTAAATCCATCCTAGCATTTTAATAACTAGAATTTCATCAATAAAACCTTCATTTCTCTTTTAATAATTATACGGCTTCTAGATTTTAGTAAGCTTAAATAAATAGTATCGAAAAATTAAATGATTTTTATAAAAAAACTCTATTTTACAGATTAAAAATTTTTAGCAATGATAATAAACATATCTAGTTATCCTCTTGGATGCGCTTCTCCCAGCATCCACTGCCCAGCTTTAAGCTGGGTTCTTTTTGTTCTATTATTTTCCAATAAAGTTCATATAAATTTTCTTATAATTTTAAGATTTTCTTATAGATAAAAAAAAGCTCAACCTTGGGGAAAGCTGAGCTCGTAAAGTCTGATGTGATACACACATCGTATCTGGGAAAGCACTTTAAATCCTAAAAACGTTAGGCAGTGAACTTTGCGATTGAATTATGTGACTTATCTCTACTTTTGTAAAGTCGATTAAATTAATCAGAATTAAAAATTTAATCGATTTTTCAACTTAAAATAGAGATTTCTTTTATTTTATTAACTTATATAATAATTAAAAATAGTTAAATTTTTTAGTTAAACTAATCTAAATATTGTTAACCACTCCTCAAAATAGTATGAATACGATAATAAATTGGTGAATTTTTACTCAACATGTAAGCAACTCTACAATTTACTTAATGTTAAAACCGATCATATTAATCATTTTTTCCAATCGTAATTGTAATAACTTTTAAACATTTATTTCTAAATTCGTTATGAAATATAATTATTAGCCTCTTGTAAATGTTCATTTTTTTATCAGGTTGACAATTTACTTTTCATTTGATTAGTTTTTCACCAATTTTAACATAAGTGTCAAATATCTTTAACATTCCTTTTTTTCATTATTGACTTCATAAATTGTTACAATACAATGACCCCAGCTTTATCTCTTGTTATTGCTGGAAATGATTATGAAAAAACTTGGTTTAGCCACTGCTGTACTATTAGCCATGACCGGTGCTCATGCTTATCAATTTGAAGTTCAAGGTCAATCTGAATATGTTGACACAACTGCAAACGATAAAAACTTCACTGGTGACGTTGCTGGTACATACTATTTAAAAAATGTTGATACCACTAAAGGTCCTTTAGCTGAAGCAGCTTTCTTGAACCAAGCTTCTAACGTATCTGTAGGTTACAGCTACCAACAGTATGACCAAGGCAACGTAAACTACCACGTTGGTACTTACGGTGTTAAAGGTGAGGCTTATGTTCCTACTCCTTACCTTCCTGTATATGCTAGCGCAACTTACAACCACACTGATGTTGATGGTAAAAACAACTTCTCTAAAGATGACAACGGCGACCGTTATGCATTAGAAGTTGGTGCTATGTTGTTACCTAACTTCTTGATGACTGTTGGTTATACAAGTGTTGCTAACCAATTCGCTTTAGACAACTTTGGCATCATCAGCAACGGTATCTACTCTGCTGTAAACCAAACTGCTGCGATTCAAGACGACCAAGATGCTGTTACAGCACGTGCTAAATATGTAGGTCCAATCGATGGAACTAACATGGCAATTGGTTTTGAAGCTGCTGGTGCTTTCGGTCAAGAAAACCAATACGGTTTGAAAACTGACCTTTACTTAACTCCTAAGTTAAGTGTTGGCGCATCTTTCATTGGTAACGATGGCGTAGCTGACATCAAAGGTAATGACCTTGGTGAATTCCGTCAAGCTTGGGGTGGTAACGTAAACTACTTCATTACTCCAGCTTTAGCAGTTGGTGCATCGTACATGAAAGCTGACGTTAAAAATGCGTCTACTAGCTACGATACACAAACTATCGGCTTAAATACTAAATTCCGTTTCTAATTTAATTTAGAAATCGAATTAAAAAAGGACTCAATTGAGTCCTTTTTTTATACTTAAATATTAGCTTCGCACAATATTTAAGAAATACAGATGACGTTCATATTGATCAATAATGTCTTGAATTAAATCTTCTTGCGTCCAATCCATTACATCATAGTTCTGACCACCCTCTCTTAAGAAAACTTCTGCTTGGAAATATTGTCCGTCTTCGGCTTCAGTACGCCCAATTAAAAAACTTGGTGGTACTGTTTCACGTGGAACAACTTTATAAATAAAATTAATTTCATTGTGATGGTCCACCCGAAGTTGCATACCATCTTCAAGTTGGCTAATTGAAACCTCAAGATGACGGCGTCTAAATTCATGTTGAATATTTTCAAATGCACCAGCCACTTGCTTCTCAATATATTCACGCACTTCCTCTTCATTATGAGGATAGTGCATGATTAACCCTAGACGCTGTTGCCAGCTCCTTGGATTATGAATCGCACGTGGTGTAATGCGTGCTTCCTGAATGGCTGTCATTTTTGTGACATCAAGATGTAAGGCTTTTATTAATCCCCAACTCATTAAGAGCATGACGACAGTAAAAGGTAACGCACTCATAATGATGGAAGCCTGAAGTGCAGCCAAGCCACCGACTAGCAATAAAATAATTGCGAGCACAGCCATGAGTACCGTCCAGAACAGACGCTGCCAAGTTGGTGAATTTTCAGATTTAGCAGTTAAATAGTCAGTGACTAATGCCCCTGAGTCAGCAGATGTCACAAAAAATAAAACCACCAAAATAGTTGCCAAGACATTCATCACTCCAGACCACGGTAAGTGACCTAAGAATTCAAATAATGCAACTGATGAATCTTGCTGAACAGCCTGAATTAATGTTGTTTGGTGTTCATGAATAATACTGAATAAGGCAGCATTTCCTAAGAAACCCATCCAGATAATGGTAAAGCCTGTTGGAATGAGTAAAACCCCAACAATAAATTCTCGAATGGTACGGCCACGAGAAACTCTGGCAATAAACATTCCCACAAACGGCGACCAAGAAATCCACCAAGCCCAGTACAAAATTGTCCAACCACCAATCCATCCATTCGGCTGATAGGCATATAAGTTGAATGTCATGGTAAATAGGTTAGAGATATATTGCCCAGTGTTTTGAATCGTCGTTTGAAGTAAATAAATACTTGGACCAGCAATAAAAACAAATACCAATAATATTAAAGCTAAAACTAAGTTTAACTCCGATAAACGTTTTACACCCTTATCAAGACCCAGAAACACAGATAAGGAAGCTAACATACTCACGAAAATAATGAGTAAGACTTGAATATTGGTGCTTTGCTCTACTCCAAATAAATAATGCAAACCAGAATTGATCTGGGTAACACCAAAGCCAAGAGAGGTCGCTACACCAAATACAGTACCAATGGTCGCGAATATATCAATGCTATCGCCCCATGGCCCATAAATTCTCTTACCAATGAGTGGATAAAGTGCTGAACGGGTCTTTAAAGGTAAATTATGCCGATAGGCAAAGTAAGCCAAAGCTAACCCAACTACAGCGTAGATTGCCCAAGCATGTAGTCCCCAATGGAAAAAGGTAACTCTTAATGCTTGCTGTGCTGCATCAATCGTTTGAGCCTCACCACTTGGTGGATTAACATAGTGCATGACAGGTTCGGCAACGCCGAAGAACATCAGTCCAATCCCCATCCCTGCGGTAAACAGCATGGCGAACCAAGACCCATTGTTATAATCAGGCTGACTATGATCTGGTCCTAATTTAATGCGTCCAATCGAGGAGCAGGCAATGTAAATCAATAAGATGAGAAAGAAAGCAACAGATAAAACATAGAACCAACTAAATGAATCAGTGATCCACTGTTTTAATTGCTGTGTTAGAAGCTCAAAAGAACTCGGAGCGATCACAACCACTGCTAAAAACAAAGCAATAATAATGACCGTACCTAAAAATACGTTAGGATTAACGTTTGCGAACCAACCGGACTGTTTGGAAGGCATAAATCCTCCATGTTATTTTAATGACGAGTGACAGGCTTAAATGCCAATAAGATATTCATAGAATGAACAAAGCTAGAGCTTTCAATAGAGAAAGCCGATAACACTCTAAATAAACTTAAAGAATATTGCAGTTACAAAGGTGTAAATAAATTAAAACACCTCCTCCATTATTTATCTGAATTTTTTTTAGGGAGGTGGGTAATATATTGTAAAGCAATTAGACGGGTGACGATTAAAGCTAAATACATGACCCCACAGAACATTTGTAGCATGGCTAAAACGCGCGCTGGTGGAGTGATTGGCATGAGGTCGGATAAGCCTGTAGCCGACTGCAAGCTAAAGCTTAAAAAGAGTAAATCTAACCAAGTTTGGAAAGCATGGGCGTTATTTGGATTTTGAAAGCTATAAGGGAAAATAAGCTGGCAAATGTTATATAAAAATGCAAAACCCCATGCAATCAGTGTAAAGACTGCTGCCGCCGCAAATAGTTCATCTCTTGTTAAATATCGGTCAGCGAACATATAACGAAACAAACCATAAGCTGCCGAAAAATAGGCTAGAGCTTCACAGCTATGGGCAAATAGCTGAATATATAAATTGCTATATCCCAACACAATCAGTACTGATGACAGAATTGCACCGCTCACAAATGTTAAGCCTAAAAAAGTAAACATTGGGGTCTGGCGAATAACTTTGGCAATCAATAATAAAGCAAGGACACCTAATGACCACGTTAAAGTCCGGTAAGGCAAACTATCAAATGTCAGCATGGCTAAAATCAACAAAATAAACTGAACGAATAACAGCCATGCAGAAGGCAGTAAACGAAAACTTGCCCAAAATTCAATAATAGATCGCATTATTATTTTCCTTGTTTCATTATGCTTTTTTGAGATTTAACAAATAATACTGTACACAAAATCAGGCAAACAAGTTGTTCTTTATTAATATCTAAACTCTAGATTGGAAATAAAATAAGTATAAAAAAAGCCCCGTAGGGCTTTTTGAAGAATGAGCTAACAATATTAGTCTTAGTGATCCGATGCACCAGATGCACCAATACCTGTCATTGAACGAACATATTGAGCATCGAAAGCGGCACGCTCTTTTTTAGCACGTGCAGAGTTGTCAGTTATCGAGAAGAACCAACAGCAAAGGAATGACAATGGCATCGCAAATAACGCTGGACCATTGAACGGGTTGATTGGTGTATCAGAGATTTTTAAAGTATCTACCCAAACTGCTTTAGAAAGAACAATGAGCACTACTGCTGTTACAAGACCAACAACACCACCAATAACCGCTCCACGAGTCGTTAAGCCTTTCCAGAACATTGAAAGAACAAGAATCGGGAAGTTTGCACAACAAGCTACAGAGAACGCCAAACCAACCATGAATGCTACGTTTTGCTTCTCAAACAAGATACCCAAAACCATTGCGAAGATTGCTAAGCCCAATGTCGCAATTTTTGACATACGAAGTTCAGAAGCAGGTGTTGTTTGACCTTTTTTGAATACGTTAGCGTATAAGTCATGAGAGATTGCAGATGCGCCTGAAAGTGTTAAACCAGCAACAACAGCAAGAATCGTTGCGAATGCTACTGCTGAAATGAAGCCCATGAATAAGTCACCGCCTAAAGCGTCACTTAAATGCACGGCTGCCATATTGTTACCACCAACAAGCTCAAGTTTGCCTGTTACTGCCATTTTCGCAACATCAAGGAATTGCGGATTGTTTGATACGAAAAGGATCGCACCGAAACCAATAATGAAAGTTAAAAGGTAGAAGTAACCAATGAAACCTGTTGCAACCACAACCGATTTACGTGCTTCTTTTGCATCTTTTACAGTGAAGAAACGCATCAGGATGTGTGGAAGACCTGCTGTACCAAACATCAACGCCAAACCTAGAGACAAGGCATCAATTGGATTTGCCGCAAGTTTACCCGGCCCCATAATTTTTGAAGCATCGGCCAAACTGATGTCGTGTACTTTACTGAATACTTCAATTGATTGGCTAAACATGTTGCTGAAGCTGAAACCAACTGCTTTCATCACCATGAATGCCATGAAGGTTGCACCACTGAGTAACATAACCGCTTTAATAATTTGTACCCATGTTGTTGCTAACATGCCACCAAAGATTACGTATGCCATCATCAATAAACCAACGATGACAACAGCGATATTGTAGTTCAAACCAAATAATAATTTGATGAGCTGACCCGCACCTACCATTTGAGCAATCAAATAGAATGCCACTACAACAAGTGAACTGACTGCAGCTAAAGTACGTACTGGTTTCTCTTCAAGACGGAATGAAACCACATCTGAAAGGTTATATTTACCTAGGTTACGCAAACGTTCTGCAACCAAGAATAAAACGATTGGCCAACCTACCATGAACCCAAGCGAGTAAAGCAAGCCATCAAAGCCTGAACTAAACACAAGTGCAGAAATACCAAGGAAAGATGCAGCAGACATATAGTCACCCGCAATTGCCAGACCATTCTGGAAACCGCTGATTCCGCCACCTGCTGTATAGAAATCTTGTGTTGATTGAGTTTGCTTCGCAGCCCACTTCGTAATAAACAAAGTGAAACCAACAAAAATAACAAACATAATAATAGCATGCCAGTTGGTTGCTTGTTGTTCAGCTTCACCCAGATCTGGACTTGCCATAGCCACTGTTGAATATAGCGATGCTGCTGCCAATAAGGCTTTCGCTTTTAATGAATTCCATTTCATATTAGTGTAGTCCTTTCTCATGCGTGATGGCTTCAACTTCCTTCAACGCTTCTTCACTCAACTGGTCAAGGGTATTATTCGCGATAAAAGAATACACACCACACAATAGGAAAGATAAAACGATAATTCCTAAACCTAGTGGGATTCCCCATGTCGTTACACCACCACTAAATGAACTCATCAAAAATTCTTTGTTGTAGCCAACAAGCAGCATAAAACCCACATAAAGAACTAACATGATGATTGTGAGTGTCCAACTTAATGTACTTTTTTTCTTGACCATCTTTTGAAACTTTGGATTGCGTAGAATCTGTTCTACTTGGTTCTGATCCATAACCAAACTCCTTGCCCTGTGCCCAGCCTTGGCCACTTTTTAATAGTAGTTTCTCAGGATTAAAGTTAGCAAAATTACGTGTAATTCGTAACTTAGACTTTGGTCGTTAAAATTTAATCAATTTATAGCTTTGTTTCTGCTTGGGGTATGATAGGCACAAGGTTTTAATCATGTGAGTCATATGAACAGCTGGCTGATTATTGGGGTACTCACCCTTTATATAGCACTCTTATTTATTTGTGCTTTTTTTGGTGAAAAGCATGCCAGCCGTCTGAGTACACGTGGCCGCATGTTCTTGTTCAGCTTAACACTAGGTGTTTACTGTTCATCATGGACATTTTACGGCGCGACTGGAGCAGCTGTTCGAGAAGGCGTCATTTTCTTGCCTATTTATTTAGGACCACTATTATTTGTCTGGTTTGGCTATGACATTTGGCGACGTTTAGGTCGGGTACGCCAGCACCATGCGATTTCGTCAATTGCTGACTTTGTAGCGGCGCGTTATGGGAAAAGTGGGGTATTGGCATCACTGGTTACCATTTTAGCTGTAATCGCAATTATTCCCTATCTGGCTCTACAGTTACGTGCGATTGCTTTAAGTACTTCTGTCATTATGGAACAGAATGCTCATATCCATACAACCACCAATAGTGTTTTGCTTTTAACCAGTGTACTGGCTATTTTGGCCATGATTTTTGGTACAAGGCAAATTGCCAATACCGAGCAACATGGCGGCCTCATGTTAGCTGTGGCATTTGAATCTTTTGTAAAATTATTCGCGCTGATTTGCGTTGCTTTATTTTTTATTTTTGAAACACCAGCGAACCTTGTCCAAGTCACATCAGATGTGAACCAAACCTTTCAAGAAGTTCAGTTGTTTGGCGTGCCTGAAACTTTCTGGATTCAGACCTTATTGGCAGGTTTAGCAATTATCTGCTTACCTCGCCAGTTTCATGTCGCGGTTGTCGAATTACGAGATGAAAAACATATTCGCGGTGCACGCAAATGGTTTGCGGTTTATCTGATTTTAACGATTTTAGCCATTATTCCGATCGCAAGCTGGGCATTACATGCAGCACCGAAGTTCTTAACTGTACCTGATGTTGCAGTACTCTCATTGCCCCTGAGTTATAACCAAGAATGGTTAGCTTTACTGGCCTTTTTAGGTGGGTTCTCTGCATCAACAGGCATGTTGCTGGTTTCATCTGTTGCCCTATCTATCATGCTCAGTAACGACTTGATTATGCCCGCACTCTGGCGTTTTAAGTTGCTATCACGTCACGATAAACATTTACCTAAAGTTCTTAAATTCAGCCGTCGTATTAGTATTGTCGCGGTGATGCTACTTGGCTTTTTATTCTTCCATTTCTTTAATGATATTAACCAGCTTTCAGTATTTGGTTTATTGGCATTTAGTGCCGTTGCCCAGTTTGCACCCGCGCTTATTGGAGGCTTGTATTGGCGAGGCGGAAGCCGACAAGGTGTCTATGCTGGCCTCATTATTGGATTTTTGATGTGGAGTTACACATTACTATTTCCAACGATTTTACGTAGCTTGCCAGAGGCCTATCAGGAAACTGCCCAAAGTATTTTGCTTTTTGGCCCTTTTGGAATTAACGCCTTAAGACCAGAGTCACTTTTTGGTTTTGAATCATTTGCGCCACTTACACACGGTGTAATCTGGTCTCTTGGTTTAAATATTGTTTTATATATTTGGATTTCTAAACTTTACCGCCCAAGTGTGGCAGAACAAATTCAGGCAGAAAGCTTTTTCTACTATGAAACCAAGCCATTGCCATCACCGCATACCTCTACTGATTTAACTTATTTACCGCATGATGCTGCACGTTTAAAAGTAGGTGACCTGTTCGCGCTTGCTAAAAGAATTACAGGTGAGCAACCAACAACACAAGCATTCGAGAACTTTTGCGAGCAAAATCATCTCACGCTCAACCCGAATAGCATCGCCAATGGCATGTGGTGGCGTTTTACCGAGCAATATCTCGCGGGTATTATCGGAGCTGCTTCTGCACGTACTTTGCTCACTACAGCAATGATTAATAATGGTCTTGCATTAGGACAAGTCGCGAATATTTTAGACCAAGCCTCACAGTGGCAACGTTTCAATCAAAACTTGCTCATGACAATGATTGACCACATGACCCAAGGGGTGAGTGTGGTTGATAAAAATATGTGTTTGGTGGCTTGGAATAACCAATATTTAAAACTATTTGGCTACCCGAAAGACTTAGTTTATGTGGGTTGTCCAATTGCCGATTTGATTCGTTATAACGCTGAACGCGGCGAATGCGGCCCTGGTTCAGTCGAAGAACATGTTCGTAAACGCTTACACTGGATGAAAGTCGGAAGTGCACATGAATTTGAACGAATCCGTAAAGACGGACGCGTTATTCAAATGCGTGGTAATCCTATTTCAGGTGGAGGCTTTGTTACAACATTCGCCGACATTACCGCTTTCCGTGCAAATGAGGCAATACTTGAAGCGCGCGTAAAAGACCGAACCCAACAACTTGCTGATGCTTTAACCGAGCAACAGCTTGCACGCGAACAAGCCGATATGGCAAATATGTCAAAAAGCCGATTTATAGCAGCGGCAAGTCATGATTTATTACAACCTATGCATGCGGCTCGTCTCTTTAGTACCGTTCTTGAACAAAGCATCGCAACTGAAGAAGATCGCCAAACTTTGCAACAGCTCGACCGCGCCCTGTATGGCGCAGAAAGTATGCTCTCTGCCCTACTCGATATTGCCCGTTTAGAAGGCGGTAGCATACAGCCAAAAAGACTGCCTTATCCGTTGCATGATTTACTCAGTGATCTTGAACTACAGTTTAAATCGATTGCTGCTCAGCGAAATATTTCACTCAAAGTTCACGATGTATCGTTCTGGATTGACACAGATCCACAGTGGATACGACGTATTATTCAAAACTTTGTGAGTAATGCACTGCGTTATACTGCCAAAGGCCGAGTGATTGTCGGTGTTCTACGTTCGGCTCAAAAACCTGACCATATTCGTATTGGTGTTTGGGATACAGGCCCCGGAATTGCCGAAGAACAACGTATTAAACTGTTTCAAGAGTTCGAACGCTGTGGGCATTTATCACCGTGGGGTGAGCAAGGCCTAGGCTTAGGTCTTGCAATTGTGCAGCGTATGACAGGTTTATTGAATTACCCTGTTCATGTCTACTCCCAACTCAATAAAGGCTCCTGTTTTATGATTGAGGTTCCAGTCGTAGAAGCGCCAAAAGTGATAACTCCAACCGTACAGGCAGTACCTTTAAAAACTAAAGCCTACCGGATTTTATGTTTAGACAATGATGAAACTATTTTAGAAGGAATGAGTAGCTTATTAGGTCGATGGGGTTATGAGGTTTTTAAAGCCACTGAACCAGAACAAGCACTTGAGATTATTCAAAAAGAGAATATTCAGGTCTGGCTTATCGATCAGCATTTAAATAACAACCAACTCGGTGTCGATTTTATTTTGCAAAATCGACAGTATGATGTTCCGGTTGCTTTAATTACAGCGGACTCCCATCCAGAGTTACCTCAACAATTGAAAGAACTGAATATTGTTTTACTCAAAAAACCGCTTAAACCAGCCTCTCTAAGAGCATGGCTATCGGGACTTAAAATTGCCAGCGCGACAGATTAAACATTTTCCTCTCCCAAGCTTTTTATAGGTTTGGGAGAGATTTTTTGGCAAAAGTTATAGGTTTAATTTAAGCCAATAGGCAGAACTGCTCAAAAAGTCTACTTTTGTTGATTAAATAATTGGCTAAACTTTCCAACAGCCCTTTTTCTATGGCAAAGCCCATCTTTTTTGTAAGTGAACACTTGTATACTTAGTTACAATTTAATAACTATCTGTTTTTTAAAATTATTATTTAACAAAAACCACCATATACGACTTTAGTCTTATTCTACTTGCATTCTTGATGACACATAACTATTCCAAACGCATTTGATAAATGTATAACCATTTTTTAACCGATTTCTATATTAAGCACCCCTGCTCACGAATTAATGCAAAGGACAATTGCCATGAATATTCCTGATAATAGCCCCAAAAACCAACTCTCATCTCAACAGTTTTATCGTCAATACAGTGCCAATGCTTTACTTCCTGAACTAGATTGGCAAAGTATTTTTCCCAACAGCAAGCTGAATGAAGCCCATATCAAAGCGTTAAATACGATTTATCAAAGTGCAGTCCCACTCGCCCTTAATGTATTTCATGATCTAAATTTTGATGTGTTTGCACCTGCGGCTTATCATCCTCAAGGATTAGGCTTATTTGATAAATTGGCACAACAAGAAGAAAACTTCTTAAAAGTGCTTAGCGCTGAAAGTGAAAATCTTGATCACGATACACGTCATCAAATTTGGAGCATGTTACTTCGCGGTGGAGCTGTACTGGTTTTCAAAGCTTGGCTTGGTCATGTCAAACTTGGCGAAAATCAGCTAGATATGACTCAGTTTGATGAGCTTTCTGACTTACTCTTTATTAAAACTCATCCAGATCAACTTGCTGAACGACTACATGTCGATGAAAAAGCAAAACTCGACCATATCTTCTTAATGTATGGCAATGATATTTTCCTTGATCGCTTCAATAGCCTAGAAACAGCTGCGCTTTTTGTAGATTTAGGCGTTTATGATGCAGCGTTTTTAAGCTTGCGTGATGACCGCGTGGCTGAATATTTAAAAATGAAAGGTTATGTGACTCAAGATCAAATTGATGATTTGCAATGTGCACTCAATCCTTTGTACTGCGACAGCCTAACACCAAAGCAAGATTGCCTTGCTTAAGTGGAACAAATAAAAAAGACCTCAACTGAGGTCTTTTTTATTTTTAGATTTTCTTATCTTCAATATTTAATGCATTAATGGCCAATACGGCTTGTGTACGGTTTTGCACACCTAATTTTCTAAAGATTGCTGTCACATGGGCTTTAATTGTTGCTTCCGAAACATCAAGTTCATAAGCAATCTGTTTATTAAGCAAACCTTCCGCAACCATCATCAAAACACGGAATTGCTGTGGTGTTAAAGATTGAATACGTTCAGCTAAAGCAGTTTCATCTGCCGCTCTCGGATCAAGATTAAGGTTAGGTGGCAAATTAGGTGGTAACCAGATTTCACCTTCTAATACTTGACGAATCGCTTCACCAATATGACTTGGATGAGCAGATTTAGGAATATAACCCATCGCGCCATGTGCAATCGCACGCTGAATAATTGAAGTTTCTTCATGTGCAGAAACCACAATAATTGGAATAGCTGGATACTGTGCTCGTACATAGACTAGAGCAGAAAAGCCTGAAGCACCCGGTAAATTTAAATCGAGTAATACTAGATCAGGTTCTGCCCCATTTTCCAAACGCTCATAAAACTCATCAACCGAAGCTGTTTCATGAATTTGTGCCTGTGGCAGGCTATAACGTACTGCTTGAATTAAAGCATGACGAAACAAAGGATGATCATCAACGATTAAAATATTCATAAGCGATTAAAGTAATCTTGAGCATAAGTATGGCCTATTGTAACCCTACTATTTAGTTGAAAGATACGTTCATCTTATCCATTTTTATGCAAAAT
Organism: Acinetobacter sp. NIPH 542; assembly: GCF_000369825.1. NCBI lineage: Bacteria > Pseudomonadati > Pseudomonadota > Gammaproteobacteria > Moraxellales > Moraxellaceae > Acinetobacter > Acinetobacter sp. NIPH 542. Next base: position 169,699 of record NZ_KB850204.1, on the reverse strand, counting down.
GATGATAAATGCAGAACTTAGCTAAAATTTTCAGATGTTTTTTAACATTTAATCAAAATTAATCTGTTTTTTATATAAGCTTACTTTTTATTATAAAAAATATATCACCAATAATTATATAAAATAAAAACAGTAACTTAATAGAGAAATAAAGTATAAAAATCCACTATTTATCTTTTATATTTAAAACTGATAAGGTTGACCAATTTCGTTATTTTACAGTTCGCCGTCGTTGTTGATTAATAAGTCCAATCTCTTGTTTTAGGCTTAGGAACCAAATTATGACTGGTATCACATCACCAAAACCTTTGAATATTGTTGCTGTTTCTGGTGGCTTAAATACCCCATCTAAAACGGAAAGTCTGGTTCAAGCCATTCTTGATGAGTTATCCGAAGCAACCGATATTAAAGTTCATTTTATTAAATTAAGCGAAATTGGGCCTTTATTAGGCGGTGCATTTTATCGCAACCAACTTCCACAGCGCGTGCAAGATGATCTTGCAGCGGTTGAAGCAGCTGATGCTTTAATTGTAGGTACACCAGTTTACCGTGCATCTTTTACGGGTCTTTTCAAACATTTCTTCGATTTTGTTGAACAAACTGCATTGGTCGATGTGCCTGTACTTTTAGCAGCATCAGGCGGTAGTGATCGTCATGCACTGGTACTTGAACATCAACTTCGTCCATTGTTCAGCTTCTTCCAAGCACAAACTTTACCAATCGGCGTATATGCAACTGATCGTGACTTTACACCTGAATACACGGTGAAAAGCGAGCAATTATCAGATCGTATTACGTTAGCCGTGGCACGTGCATTGCCAATTTTAGAATGGGCACCAGCGAAAGGTGAACGTGCTGAAGTAGTCAAATCTAAGACTCAGCAAGCAAATCAAGAGCTTGGTATTAACAAGCAAATTGAGCAAGAAGAAGTATTACCTTCAGCGGCTGTACCTGATCTTGATGCGGCAGAGTCCCGCTTGCATCACAAGTCTGGCAAATCATTAACAACGCATGTTGCCTAAGTGCAATATCGCTAAATAAAAATACGAATTGGGGGAGCAAACCATGACGCAATTACAACAACCTATTAAATTTGCTTATTGGGTACCAAATGTAAGCGGTGGCCTTGTAGTAAGTAACATCGAACAGCGTACAGACTGGAGTTATGACTACAATGTTCGACTTGCACAGGCTGCCGAAAAAAATGGTTTTGAATATGCGCTCACTCAAATTCGTTTTACGGCGGGGTACGGAGCAGAAAACCAACATGAATCAGTAAGTTTCAGTCATGCATTATTGGCAAAAACTGAAAAACTTAAGGTGATTGCAGCTATTCTGCCCGGCCCCTGGAAACCGGCACTCGCAGCTAAGCAACTTGCAACAATCGATTATCTAACCGAAGGCCGTATTGCCATTAATGTGGTGAGTGGTTGGTTTAGAGGAGAGTTTGATGCGATTGGTGAAGAGTGGCCAGAGCATGATCAACGCTACGTCCGCTCTGAAGAATTTATTCGTACGTTAAAAGGAATCTGGACCACCGATAACTATAGTTTCGATGGTAAATACTATCAATTCCAAAACTACACACTTAAACCAAAACCTCTGCAAAAGCCTCATATTGAAGTGTTTCAAGGCGGCAGCTCACGTGCTGCACGTGACATGGCTTCACGCGTATCTGACTGGTATTTCACCAACGGTAATACCGTAGAGGAAATTCAAAAACAAGTCGAAGACATTCGCACTAAAGCGAAAGCCAATAACCATCAGGTCAAAATTGGTGTAAATGCGTTCATTATTGCTAGAGATACCGAAGAAGAAGCAAAAGCGGTACTTCAAGAAATTATTGATAAAGCCAACACTGAAGCCGTAAATGCGTTTGGCGATGCAACACGTGAAGCAGGTGCAGCTTCTCCAGAGCAACAAGGTAACTGGGCAAAATCAAGTTTTGAAGATTTAGTGCAATATAACGATGGCTTTAAAACCAATTTAATAGGTACACCGCAGCAAATTGCAGAGCGTATTGTCGCACTTAAAAATGTAGGTGTTGATTTGATTCTTTCTGGATTCTTACATTTCATTGAAGAAGTAGAATATTTTGGGGAAAAAGTTCTACCACTCGTTCGCCAATTAGAACTTCAACAAGAAAAGGAGATAGAAATTCAAGCGAAATCAGCCTAAAAAACTTCATTTAAAGCAGCGCAAGACAATAAAAACAATAAATTAAAAATAAAGACTTATTGGCTCCAAGACTCGGCTTGGAGCCTTTATTTTTTAAGATTTCTCGACTTCTCGAATCACTGTTTCAACCGAATAACGGCACCATTTTGAAAGTTTCTCGATAAATTCATTTAATGCTGCGGGTTCAAAATGACTCACAATCATATAGCAAGCATTGCCCATAACTTTAAAGCATTCATCTATTTGTTCATATTGCTTAACCAAATTTTCAATTTCTTCAAATGCGCGTTGTTCATTTAAATGCAAATGAATAAATTGTTTATGCGAATATTGCACGGCAATCGTATAATTTTTGATGACACCAGCATCCATTAACTGAGCAATTCGAGCACCCACTGCCTGCCCTGTCCGGTGAACTCGCTGTCCAATTTCTTTATTGGTTAGTCGAGAATCCTGTTTAAGCAATGCAATAATTTTTAGATCAATCGGGTCTAATTCAATATTCATTTTTCATGGCGAAAGAAAACTGGCGGTAATGCTTTCATCTGACTATAGCCGATTTTACGGTCAGAGAATAATCTTGTTTTATCTCATATCAACAAGAGTGATCTCATGAAACAAGCACTATTAATTATCGATGTACAAAATGATTATTTTAAAAATGGCAAAATGGAATTGGTTGGGCCAGAGCAAGCGCTAGAAAAAATAAAACAACTCGAACAATATTTTAGCGAGAAAAACTTGCCAATCATTTATGTGCAACATATTAACCCGCCACAAGCGAGTTTCTTCCAAGAAAATACGGATGGGGTTTTACTTCACCCTGAACTCAGTGCTGGCAGTGATTCATTAATCGTAACAAAGCACTATCCAAACAGTTTTTTAGAAACCAATTTAGATGAGCTTTTAAAAGCACATCAAATTGAGCAACTCGTGATTACAGGCATGATGACTCACATGTGTATTGATTCAGGCACACGCGCAGCCAAAGAACTGGGCTATCAACCCATCTTGATTGCAGATGCAACGGCAACTCGTGATTTAAGCCATAATGGAAAAACTGTAAAAGCTGAAGATGTACAAACAGCTTTTTTAACTGCGCTTAGTACATTTGCGAATGTACAAAATACTACTGATTTTTTAGCAAACTCTTAATAAAGCTTAATAAAAAAGCCCCAAATGGGGCTTTTTTAAAATTAGTTTTGCTTATCGGGATAAACCGTTGCAATTAACTGATCTACTACAGCAGGTTCAGCCAAAGTTGAGGTATCACCTAAACTATCTAATTCATTCGCTGCAATCTTTCTTAAAATACGGCGCATGATTTTACCCGAACGCGTTTTAGGTAATGCTGGTGCCCAATGCAGTGCATCTGGTGAAGCTACTGGCCCGAGTACTTTACGTACCCAGTTGATTAACTCTTTACGCAGTTCTTCCGACTCTGGAACACCCGCTTGTAGAGTCACAAAAGTACAAATACCTTGTCCTTTAATATCATGAGGCATACCCACCACCGCAGCTTCTGCCACGGCTTCATGTGACACCAGAGCACTTTCAATTTCAGCAGTACCTAAACGGTGGCCTGAAACGTTCAAGACATCGTCAACTCGCCCTGTGATCCAGTAATAGCCGTCTTCATCACGACGAGCACCATCACCTGTAAAATAGGTATTTTTAAAGGTTGAGAAATACGCCTCGATAAAGCGATCAGGATCACCCCAAATAGTACGCATCTGGCCCGGCCATGAATCTTTAATCACCAGATTACCTTCGGCCGCACCTTCTAGCTCTTTGCCTTCACCATCTACAATGGCAGGTTGAACACCAAATAACGGACGTGTTGCAGAACCCGGTTTTAAAGCTGTTGCTCCCGGCAATGGAGCAATCAAAATACCGCCTGTTTCGGTTTGCCACCATGTATCAACAATCGGGCAGCGACCTTCACCAACAACGTTGTAGTACCAATTCCAAGCTTCAGGGTTAATAGGCTCACCGACCGAACCAAGTAAACGCAGGCTGCTACGGTTACTTTCACGTACAAACGAATCCCCTTCTCGCATCATGGCGCGAATCGCGGTTGGGGCCGTATATAAAATAGAGACTTTGTGCTTATCGACCACATGACCAAGACGTGCCCATGTTGGATATTGAGGTACACCTTCAAACATTAAGGTCGTGGTACCATTCGCAAGTGGGCCATAGATCAAATAACTATGACCTGTAATCCAGCCTACATCGGCCGTACACCAGTAAACATCATCTTGTTTTAAATCAAAGACCTCTTTAAAGGTACTTGTTACATAGACTAAATAACCACCTGTGGTATGTAGAACACCTTTTGGTTTACCTGTCGAACCCGAGGTATAGAGAATAAATAATGGGTCTTCAGCCTTCATCGGTTCTGGAGGACAGTTTGCATCAACCTCCATAATAATGAGGTGATACCACAAATCACGTCCCGGCTTCATTTCAATCGGGTTCGCATTACGGTAAACCACAACTACATTTTCAACACACTCTGTGCCCGGCAACTCTAGAGCCAAATCGACATTTTCTTTGAGTGGTAATAGTTTTCCAGCACGTAGACTTGAGTCTGCGGTAATCACCAGTTTAGCTTGGCTATCTTCAATACGGCTTGCTAAAGAGTCTGGCGAGAACCCACCAAATACCACGCAGTGAACAGCACCAATACGGGCACAGGCTAACATGGCAATCGCAGCCTCAGTGACCATCGGCATATACAGCACAACGCGGTCACCTTTACCAATACCATATTTCTTTAAAACGTTGGCAAAGCGGCAGACTTCGTCGTGTAATTCTTTATAAGAAACGATCTTATGGCGAGAAGGATGGTCCCCTTCCCAAATAATTGCAGGTTTATGAGGGTGTTCTTTAAGATGCCTGTCGAGGCAGTTTGCTGATACGTTCAACTCACCATCGGCAAACCATTCGATCTTGAAATTGTCTTTGTCAAAACTCGTATTTTTAACTTGGGTAAATGGCTTTATCCAATCGACAATTTTAGCTTGCTCTGCCCAGAATTCATCTGGGTTCTCGATAGAGTGTTGATAACGTTTAAAGTAGTCTGCTTCAACAGTACGAGCTGTTTTTTTAAATTCCTCTGGTACTGGATAGATCTCATTCATACGCAACTTCCTTGATCTTGTGCATCCCATCTCGAGACTGTGGCTATTATTTTACTGGATCTTATTTGCATGCCTTTGCAGTATGATGACTCTTTCAAAGTCTAAACAATCCGACTTTGGTCATATATTGATCACTTACTCAAGCACACGAAATTGTGAACATTTTTATAAAATTAAGTTGATTTAAAACATTTGTCTATAGCTTTTACTTTTATAATTTTTGCAAGATTTGATGGTTTTGATCATCAACAAAGATTATTTTGTCTCTCATACGCAACACAGGAATAAAATAATATGTTTGCCCAAACAAGCTCCTCACGCCCACCTCAGCTCCCTTTTAAAGATAGTCCGTTTTCAATTCATGGACGTTTTAATCGTATGAGCTACTTAGGTGGTTATGGACTGATTTATTTAGTCACCCTCTTGGGCTATTTCATTTTGGCTTCATTTCTTGGAAGTTTTCAGCTTTCAAGCAATTTATTTAATTTTGAATTTTATAGCTCTCTTTCTGGAGCCAGTGCCTTGGTAGTCTGGGTTTTTTCGCTATTTTTAATTTATTTAAATATTGTTCTCGTTGTTCGACGTTTGCACGATCTAAATAAGAGTGGCTGGATGGGATTGCTATTGTTCATTCCAGTTGTTCAGTTCTTTTTTATGATTTATTTACTGCTTGCCTCAGGTACAGCAGGTCCAAACGAATACGGTCCTGTTCGACCAGCAACGTTTATAGAAAAACTGATGGCTTGGCTTATTTTAGTCGCTATTTTAGTTAGCCTTATTTCAACAGCAGGAATTTTTTATTATTTCTCAGGGACTGATACCTTAGAAACACCGACACAAATCTTACAAAAAGGAACGGAATACTTTTAATTAAAAAACACTTTATTATTTAGATGAACTCATTATAGTAGGCGCACATTTTATCTCCTACTATGATGAAAGCCGAAAATCGCTTTCATAAATTTTTTTAATTGAGACTTGCCGTGGCTGATGAACAAAAATCCTTAACGGATGTCGCAAAAAATACAGGCGAACTTTTGCAAGAAGCGGGCACTAAAACCACTCAAACGGTTTTAGCCCATACTGAAAAGTATCATGATGCCTATACCACTATCGACAAAATCGTGGATAGCTTCTGGGAACGTGTGCCTTATATATGTATTGCGATTATCGTTTTTATTATTTTTTGGCTACTGACCAAATTATTTAAGTTCTTTGTTCGTAAAACCTTAGAAAACCGTTCTTACACGCGCCAAAACCTAGTTTTGGTCTTAAACCGTGTAGGCAGTACAACAATTTTATTCTTTGGTTTCTTAATTGCTCTCGTCATTATGATTCCAGGGTTTACACCAGGGCAACTCATGAGTGCTCTTGGAATTGGTTCTGTCGCTATTGGTTTTGCATTTAAAGATATCTTTCAAAACTTATTGTCAGGCATCTTAATCTTATTAAGCGAACCATTCCGTATTGGTGATTCGATTGTTGTCAATTCCCTTGAAGGAACTGTTGAAGATATTCAAATTCGTGCAACATTCTTGCGCTCGCCAGATGGTCGTCGAATTGTTATTCCAAACGCAACTGTTTATACGAGTGCTTTAACGGTAAATACTGCTTATCAACAACGACGTTGTGAGTTTGTAGTCGGAATTGGATATGACGATGACGAACAAAAAGCTAAGCAGATTATTTTAGATATTCTTAACAATGACCGAAATGTACTGAGTCAGCCAGCCTTCTCAGTTAACGTTACAGCGTTAGCAGATTTCTCGGTTAACCTGACTGTACGCTGGTGGGTTGATACGACTGAAACTGATATTTCGTCGTCTACGAGCACCATTCAAGCTCAGGTCAAACAAGCTTTTAATGCGAACGGAATTAATATTCCTTACCCAATTCAGGAATTAAAAATGGCAGCAAATCAGCCACTTTTAAACCCTGAAGCATCAACTAAATAAACGACCTAAAATATAAGAAATAGACGTTTCAGTTCTTAAAATACGGTTGCCTAAGCTCACAGCTTGGCAGCCGTTTTTTATGAGCAAATCAACTTCATAGGGAATAAAGCCACCTTCAGGCCCAACGACGATACTACAAGCATGTGGAATATTAACGGGCATGCTCTGCTCGGCATAAGGGTGAGCCACATAGGCTGGTGTTTCTTTGGAGATCAAGCTTGGCAGAACGTCTTCAACAAAAGGTTTAAAGCGTTTGTACAGGTGAATTTCAGGAACAATCGTGTCACCTGCTTGCTCGAGTCCTAAAGTCACATAGTTATCGAGTTGTTGCAAAAATGGAGTTTGCCAATAGCTTTTATCTACGCGATAACTATGAATCAAACTAATTCTTTCCACCCCTAAAGTCACACTATCCATAATTAAACGGCGTAAAACTTTGGGTCTTGGTAAAGCCACAATTAAATGAACCGGAAGTTTTGTAGGGACAGCTTCTTCACGAATAGGTCGTATACAAACTTCTTGCTCGTTAATCGACATAATTTCAGTGGTATAACGTGCGCCATTACGAACACCAACTTTTAGATTTTGGCCAACCGTAATATCAAGATGTTCACGTAAATGTTGTAATTGGCGCTTTGAGTGAATTAACCACGTGTCTGACTGAATATCTTCAGGCTCTAGTAAAACGATATTCATGGTTTGTCGGCCAAATACCGATTAATTACGCCAATATGTTTTTGCAATGAACCTTGGTTACGTTGTAAGACTTTATGTGCTTGTTCTACTACTTGTTGAGCCTGATCAGGTTCAGCTAAACATGCCATCCAGATTGCCACAACTTGCTCAGCGTCTTGGGTAATGAGTACACCATTTTCGTCAATGAATTCATCGACAATGGTTTGGAAATTAAAGTAACGAGGTCCAATGACGGTCGGTACATTCAAAACCATAGGCTCTAAAATATTATGTCCACCACCCGGCTCATTTAAAGAACCACCCACAAAACACACCTGACTTAAGGCGTACCATAACCAAAGTTCCCCCATACTATCGGCTAGATAAACCTGTGTACTCGTATGAATACTTTGGTTCAAACTTCTACGGTGAGTAATTAAATCTAGGTTTTGGCAAATTTCAAAGACTTCGTCGAAACGTTCAGGATGTCGAGGTACAACAATACAGACTAACTCTGGATCTGACTTTAAATAAGGCTGAAGTGCTTGCAAAATTTGTTGTTCTTCGGGTGCATGTGTACTGGCAATTGTCAGTACTTTACGTTGGCCCAAATACCATAGCTGGTGTAACTTTGCTGCCTGATTTATAAATATTTCTGGTGCGTGAATATCAAATTTAATATTTCCAACCACCTGACTTTTTTGTTGATCTAAGCCAAGCTCGACATAGCGTTGGCGAGTAGCATTATCTTGTGCCAACACCCAGTCAATTTGTCTCAGCATTCCTGCTGTTAGACCTGAGACTCGGCTATAACCTTTAGCTGATTTTTCTGATAAGCGTGCATTTAACAATAAACAAGGAACATGTTGTAGCTTGGCTTGATCAATTAAATTTGGCCAAAGTTCAGTTTCAACCAATGCTAAAAGTTTTGGCTGATACAATTCAAAAAATTGTTTTAAAAGATGCTTTTGATCAACAGGCAAATAAACTGCTTGAAATAAATCTAAATAAGGTGCTTTTAAAAATAATGATTTCGCACGTGCCTGCCCAGTTTTAGTCGTATTAGTAACTAGCACAGGTTGTCCGAGTTTAAGATAATGCTCGATTAAAGGCTGCGCAGCATTGGTTTCTCCAACCGAAACAGCATGGAACCAAATTGCTCTCACATTTTTTGGAGATTCAAACGGTCCAAATCTTTCCAGACATTCCTGATTATATAATTCCTGGCTTTCTGCACGTTTTTTTATCCGCCAGTGGTAAAAAGGTTTTAATAAATGGAGTGCGGTGTTGTACCAAAATGGGGTCGCCAAGCGGTTTGCCTCAAATAGTCAAAGTTTAAAACTGGGGAAAATATAACATAGATAGAAAAAATGGCAGAGTTTCGATACCTAAACTCTACCATTACAAGAAAAGCGATTTACTGAACCCATAAATGAATGAGGTCAGTAAATTATGAGTTTAAAAAATTACGAAGCTTCTAGCGTTGGATAGTCTGTATAACCTTCAGCACCTTTTGCATATAAAGTTGTTGGTTGAAGTTCATTTAAAGGTAAGTCTTGCTCTAAACGCTGTAAAAGATCTGGGTTGGCAATATATGCTTTACCAAAAGATACTGCGTCAGCTTCACCATCACGCAAAATACGTTTTGCTGACTCTGGTGTTAGGTTCTCATTCGCAATCCATACACCATTAAATTTTTCGCGAAGTTTAGGGCTAATACTATCAGCAGCTTCGTATTCACGAGAGAAGATGAAAGCAACGTTACGTTGGCTCAGTTGTTCAACAACATAACCAAAAGTTGCTAATGGATCTTCATCACCCATATCGTGTGAATCACCACGTGGTGCAATATGTACACCTACTCGGCCAGCGCCCCACACTTCAATAAATGCATCAACGACTTCTAATAATAAACGTGCACGGTTTTCAACAGGACCACCGTATTCGTCATCACGTTGATTTGTATTACTTTGAAGGAATTGGTCAATTAAGTAACCATTCGCTGCATGTAATTCAACACCATCAAAACCAGCTGCTTTAGCTAATTCTGCTGAATTTTTATATTGAGCAACAACCTCTTTCACTTCTTCTAATGAAAGTGCGCGTGGTGTTACATACGGACGTTTAGGACGTAATAAACTCACTTCACCCGCAGGTTGAATTGCACTTGGTGCAACAGGAATATCACCATCTAAAAGTTCAGGATGCGAAATACGGCCAACATGCCAAAGCTGAGCTACAATTTTTGAACCTTGAGCATGAACTGCCTCAATAATTTTATTCCAAGCTTGTGCCTGCTCTTGTGACCATAATCCTGGGGTTTCTGCATAACCTACAGTTTTTGAACCAATCACTGTTGCTTCAGTCAAAATAAGACCAGCATTTGCACGCTGTTGATAATATTCAACCATCAAATCATTAGGTACTCGGCTTTCACCACTACGCGCACGCGTTAATGGAGCCATTACCAATCGATTTTTGATTTCAAAATCACCAACCGTTAAAGGAGTATTGAGTTCAGCCATAGTCGCCTCGACTTACACTTTAATATTGTTAAAGTGTTTGTTTTAAATGTTCGATATATTGCTGAATCAAAGCTTCGTTACGTGAAAAATAAGACCATTGACCATATTTTTGGACCTGAATCAGACCCGCCTGTTGTAAAACAGACAAATGATTCGACATTGTAGACTGTGCTACTTTGCCCAATCGTTCAATATGACCTGCACAAACACCCTTCTCAAAACTACCACCACACTCTTCCACTGGCAAATAATGCGCAGGTTCTTTCAACCATTGCAAAATCTGCCGACGTAGCGGATTGGAAAGGGCTTTGCTAATTGCATCAATATCCATAGGCTCAACACGTCTTTTAAACGAACAAAGCTTTATTCAGCATTTCGAAAACATCATATCGCACTTTTGCGATATTCATATCTATTTTTTTCGATATTCATATCGCATTTTTTCGATTAAGATTCGAAGGCTGAATTGCTTTGCCGTTTTAATCGCTAAAAATCCAAGAGTTCTACATATTCATAGATGAACTGTATTTAAACTAAAAGTTCAGCAGACTCTTATAAACCTTGTTTTAAGCTCGCCTCAATAAAGCGATCAAGGTCACCATCAAGAACAGCACCTGTATTAGAGTTTTCAACGCCCGTACGTAAATCTTTAATACGCGAATCATCTAATACATATGAACGAATTTGGCTTCCCCAACCAATATCAGACTTCGAGTCTTCTAGAGCTTGAGCCGCTTCATTACGTTTTTGCATTTCCAATTCATACAAACGCGCACGTAACTGTTTCCAAGCGTGGTCACGGTTAGCATGTTGCGAACGCTGGTTCTGACACGCCACCACAATACCTGTTGGAGTGTGGGTCAAACGTACTGCCGAATCGGTTTTGTTAATATGCTGACCACCTGCCCCAGATGCACGGTAAGTATCGGTACGAACATCAGAAGGATTAATATCAATTTCAATATTGTCATCAACTTCTGGTGAAATAAATACCGCAGAGAATGAAGTATGACGGCGGTTACCACTGTCGAATGGTGACTTACGCACTAAACGGTGCACACCAGATTCTGTACGTAACCAACCATAGGCATATTCACCTTCAACACGAATTGTTGCAGATTTAATACCAGCTACGTCACCATCAGATACTTCCATGAGCTCTGCTTTAAAGCCATGACGTTCAATCCAGCGCATATACATACGTAATAGCATAGATGCCCAGTCTTGTGCTTCGGTACCGCCTGAACCTGATTGAATCTCGACATAGCAAGGATTCGGGTCCATTGGGTTACTAAACATACGACGGAATTCAAGTTTAGCCAGTTCATCTTCAGCAGCACTAAGCTCTGACTGAACATCTTCAAGCAAGCTTTCATCATCAGCTTCTACAGCCAAATCTAACATCGCTTTTGCATCTTCAAGTTGTGTTGACAACCCATCCAATACATTAATAACGTTTTCTAGTTCGCCTTTTTCTTTCGCCATCGCCTGAGCACGGCTTTGATCATTCCAAATCGCAGGGTCTTCTAACTCACGTAAAACTTCTTCTAAACGCTCTTTTTTCAGATCGTAGTCAAAGATACCCCCGTAGTGTTTGGCTACGATCAGTTAAGTCTTTCAATTGGTTTAGATAAGGATTAATTTCCACGCGAGTGTTCCCATAAGAGCAGATAAACAGTCAATTATTTTAGCATAGCTGCGGTTATCTTCGAACCTGCTTTGTATTTCTCCTTATATTTCACTCATCTAATTTCTAAATTTTCTTCAGTTCATTTTAAGCTTAACCGGTAACATCCTCATACAAAATTGGGTACTTTTACAGCATTTTTTATGATCTACACAAAATCTCCTCAATTTTAATAAAATTAAACATTCTATTTTTATACTTTAAAATCAAATACTTAATTTAAACATATTTACAAAAAAAGCACATAGTTACAGTGCGGTTACTTGTGCAAGATTGACGCTACCCGATTTTCCTCTAGACTAAAAGTTGTAACAAAACATTTATAAAATCGCTTTTTAGAGGGGAGAGATTCCATGAAAAAACTAGCAATTGCATCAGCTCTTTTATCTGCACTCGCAGTAAGTGGCGCAGCAAACGCTTACCAAGCTGAAGTTGGTGGTTCTTACAATTATCTTGATCCAGACAACGGTAGCAGCGTAAGTAAATTCGGTGTTGACGGGACTTATTACTTTAATCCTGTTCAAACTCGTAATGCTCCACTTGCAGAAGCAGCATTTTTAAGCCGTGCAAGTAATGTTAACGCTCTTATCAATTATGGCGATAACAGCGGTACTAAAGATACTCAGTATGGCGTAGGTGTTGAATACTATGTTCCTAACTCAGATTTCTACCTTAGCGGTGATGTAGGCCGTAATGAGCGTGAAATTGATAACACCAATATTGATAGCAAAGTAACTACTTATGCAGCTGAGGTAGGTTATTTACCAGCTCCAGGTTTATTACTTGCACTAGGTGTTAAAGGTTACGACGAAAAAGACGGTAAAGACGGCGCTGATCCAACAGTTCGTGCTAAATACGTAACTCAAGTAGGTCAACATGACGTAAACCTTGAAGCATTCGGTGCGTTTGGTGACCTAGACGAATATAAAGTTCGTGGTGACTACTACATCGATAAAACTTTAAGTCTTGGTGTGGATTACTACAATAACGACTTAACTGATAAAGATGAATTTGGTATTAATGCTAAAAAATTCTTAAATCAACAAGTAAGTCTTGAAGGTCGTATTGGTTTCGGTGACAACGATAACACTTATGGTGTTCGTGCAGGGTACCGCTTCTAATCTTACCTAAAAGTTTATAAAAAAATCCGCTCAAATGAGCGGATTTTTTTATTGGTTTAAATGCACAATACGCAATTGTAAATTTACATTACCCTTAAATACATTACGATCAATCTCATAGACCAAATGAACTTCATCTCGCATAGGATTAAATTCAAATCGTCCAGCGGCATTAAAAGCAATCGCATCAAAAGTATATTGATCAAGAGCCAATCTAAGTTTTAGATGTGTTTCTTTAAGCCAGCGATAATCGACAACTTTAAAATGTCCTTCAAACTGAGGAAAAGGGAATTTTTGCCCCCATGGCCCAAGCTGCTCTATCCAGTCCAATGTGTCTAGTTGCAAAGCCGAAGCTGGTAATTCACCATCCGTCCATAGCGTTGCTTGAAACAAAGATTCTTCCATAGCTGCAACACAGGTAGTAAACACTGTTTTAAAAGCATCAAAATTTTCTTTACGTATCGTTAAACCTGCCGCCGCCGCATGTCCACCAAAATGGCTCACCAATTCCGAATGTTTTTCAGCAACCTGTTCAATCATATCTCGAATATGCACGCCATCAATTGAACGTGCAGATCCTTTAATATGGACACCATCTTCATCTGGTGCAAAGACAATAGCTGGGCGATGAAACTGTTCTTTTAAACGCCCAGCGACAATCCCAATCACGCCTTGATGCCAGTTTTCTTCGAAGAGCACCAGAGCTGGGGGAATATCTTCTTTTGAGAGTTGCAAGCTATCTAAAGCAGATAAAGCTTGTTGCTTCATCTCTCCTTCAATTTGTCGCCGCTCTATATTCAACTGATTTAATTGTTGAGCAATCGGGTAAGCTGTTTCCATAGAGTCTGCTAATAAACACTCTATACCGATTCGCATGCTCTCCATACGCCCAGCAGCATTAATACGCGGACCTAAAACAAAACCTAGATCTTGTGCACGCAAAGACGACGCCTCTCGACCAGCAATATCCAACAGTGCCAATATTCCAACTCGACATTGATGTTGCTGAATACGCTTCACGCCTGCATCCACTAAAATGCGGTTGTTATAATCTAATACAGCAACATCCGCATAAGTTCCCAAAGCGACTAAATCTAGATATTGAGTGACTTTACTTGTGCTTTTATCTTGTCTGCTACGTAAACTTGCCAAATTGGCCAGCACATAAAATGCAACACCAACACCAGCAAGCGCCTTACTTGGAAAATCACAGCCTAACTGATTTGGATTAACCACCGCTTCCGCTAGAGGCGTTTCTTTTGTTGTTAAGTGGTGATCGGTAATAATAACTTGCATACCCAGCGCATGGGCTGTATCAACCCCAGCATGGCTGGAAATTCCATTATCAACTGTAATTAATAAATCGGGTTGATAAGTTTGATGTGCAAGCTCTGCAATTGCGGGGGTAAGCCCATAACCATATTTAAATCGGTCTGGAACTAAATAGTCGACTTGTGCTCCCATATCACGAAGCACCAATACCATTAACGCTGTACTAGTAGCTCCATCAGCATCATAGTCACCGACAATAACAATCTTTTTCTGTGCATCAATAGCTTGATCTATTAATGCCACAGCTGTCTCTAATCCCTTGAGCTGAGGAGCAAGTAAATTCTTAAGCTTTAGCTCTAATTCCTGTTCAGATTCTACTCCACGCCTCGCCAAAATTTCGGCAATAAACGGCGGCACGCCCTGAAACTGTTCAGGGCGTGTCAATAAAGGTCTTTGTTTGATTTGTATTTTTGTCATTTAAGGCATCAGTCGGTGCAGCGTCCATTGACCGTCGATTTTTTCATAACTCAAGCGGTCATGTAAACGATTTGGTCGTCCTTGCCAGAATTCATAATAATCTGGTTGCAGACGATACCCTCCCCAGAACTCCGGCTTATCGAGCACTTCACGGCTTTCAACTTGCTGTTGTAAGTCTTGAAAACGTTGCTGTAACAGCTCTCGGCTTTCAATTTTACCGCTTTGGGGAGTACTGATATGCGCTGCAATCTGGCTATCACGTGGTCGCTTAAGGTAGTAATCTGTAGATTCTTGCTCAGCAATTTTAACTACACGACCACCCACTCGCACCTGACGCTCTAGACTTGGCCAGTAAAATAATAATTCGGCATATGGATTTTCTGCCAAATCAATACCTTTCTGACTGTCATAATTCGTATAAAAATCATAACCAGCTTCTGTAGCCCCACGTAACAAAACTGTTCTAACATGAGGTCTGCCATTTGCACTTGCAGTTGCTAATGACATTGCATAGGGTTCATGCAAATTGGCTGCTAGAGCATGGTTAAACCAACCAAGAAACTGCTGATGAGGGTTAGATTCAACCTGCCCCTCATGCAACTCACCTTGCTCATAACTTAAGCGTAATTCACTTAAATCTTTGATGACATCACTCATGTCATGCACCTTATGCGACTTGTGCTTGTGAACGAACTGAATCTGCTAAATGCTGAGCTAAAGCTTTCACCTCTTGCTCATCATCACCTTCAACCATGACACGAATCACAGGCTCTGTTCCAGACTTACGAATCAAGATACGTCCACGGCCTTTGAGCTGTGCTTCTGCTTTATCAAATTCAGTAACCAATGCCGGAATAGAATACGGATCAAGCATTTGTTCTAAACGTACGTTCAAAAGAACTTGTGGGAATAATTTAAAGTCTTGAACCAATTCATGAAGAGCCTTATTTTGCTCGACCATCACAGTTAAAACTTGAAGAGCGGCGATAATAGCATCACCAGTCGTACTCTTGTCTAAAGTTAGAATATGACCAGAAGGTTCGCCACCTATCACCCAACCATTTTCTTCTAAAGCCTGTAATACATAGCGGTCACCGACTTTTGCACGAACAAAGTTAACGTTTGCTTTCTCAAGTGCAACTTCAAGTGCCATATTACTCATGACAGTACCAACAATACCCGCTGGCTTATTTTGAGCTTGAGTCGCCAAAATATATAAAATATGGTCGCCATCAATTAGGTTACCAAACTTATCAACCATCACAACACGGTCAGCATCGCCATCAAAGGCAATACCTAAATCTGCTTCGTGCTCAACTACTGCTTTTTGTAAGTGTTCAGGATGTGTTGAACCACAGCTCTCATTAATATTTAAGCCATCTGGTTCATTATATAAAGCAACAACTTTTGCCCCTAACTCACGGAAAACTGAAGGCCCAACGCTATATGCAGCGCCATGAGCACAGTCCAACACAATCTTTAAATTATTTAAATCAAAGTGATAAGGGAATGTAGATTTACAGAATTCAATATAGCGACCATTTGCATCATTTACACGAACACTTTTACCTAAGTTTGCAGTGTCCTCAATGAATAAATCTTTTTCTAATTCGCGGTTAATTTCTTCTTGTAACGAATCCGGTAATTTTTTGCCTTCACTTGAGAAGAATTTAATCCCATTATCATAATATGGATTATGCGATGCAGAAATAACAATACCTGCATGTGCATGCAAAGCACGAGTAAGGTGTGCAATGGCTGGTGTTGGTAATGGACCAAGTAAATGAACATATACGCCAGCAGCGTTTAAGCCCGCCTGCAAAGCAGATTCTAAAATGTAGCCAGATAAACGAGTGTCTTTTCCTAATACAACGAGTGGTTTATTTTTTTGACTCGTTCGTTTTAATACCTTCCCTGCAGCAAAACCGAGTTTTAAAGCAAACTCTGGAGTAATAGGCATTTGCCCAAATTTTCCACGAATACCATCCGTTCCAAAATAACTCATAGCTTATCTCATTCTTACGCCACTTCAGCGGTGGCTCACTTCATATATGGCAATTCCGCCATATTTCTTTTCTCGGATTTACTTTACACCAAAAACAAAAAGCCGTCAGTGTAATGACGGCTTTCTTCATTGTTTTGGTTACCAAAATCTAACCAACACGATAGTTTGGAGCTTCTTTAGTAATCGTTACATCGTGAACATGTGACTCAGACATACCTGCTGAAGTAATTTTCACAAATTTCGCATTTTGGCGAAGATCTTCAATCACAGCTGAACCGGTATAACCCATCGATGAACGTAAACCACCCATCATTTGATGAACGATGTTACCCATTGGGCCTTTATATGGAACACGGCCTTCGATTCCTTCTGGTACTAACTTCTCAGCACCCGCTTTTGAATCTTGGAAATAACGGTCAGCAGAACCAGTTGCTCCCGCCATTGCACCTAATGAACCCATACCACGATATGCTTTGTAGTAACGACCTTGGAAAAACTCAACTTCGCCCGGCGCTTCTTCAGTACCTGCAAGTAATGAACCAACCATGATCGTACTTGCACCCGCACCGATCGCTTTTGCCATATCGCCAGAGAAGCGGATACCGCCATCTGCAATTAAAGGAATTTGATCTTTTAGTGCGCTAGCAACGCTGTCAATCGCAGAAATTTGTGGCATACCAATACCTGCCACAATACGTGTTGTACAGATAGAACCAGGACCAATACCTACTTTTACAGCATCTGCACCTGCATCTAATAATGCTAATGCAGCATCACCAGTTGCAATGTTTCCACCAATCACTTGTACTTGAGGGAAGTTTTGTTTCACCCAACGTACACGTTCAATTACACCAGCTGAGTGACCGTGTGCTGTATCAACAACAATGACGTCAACACCAGCTTCAACCAATGCTTCCACACGACTTGGTGTATCAGCACCTGTACCTACCGCAGCACCAACACGTAAACGGCCAAGGTCATCTTTACAACTGTTTGGATAGCTTTCAGCTTTGCGGAAGTCAGTCACTGTAATTAAGCCTTTAAGTTCATTGCTCTCGCCAACGACCAAGACTTTTTCAATACGGTGTTTTTGCAATAATGCTTGAATATTTTCTTTAGACTCGCCTTCACGTACAGTGACTAAACGATCTTGACCTGTCATGATGTTGCTAACAGGTTGTTCTAAATTAGTTTCAAAACGCGTATCACGGCCTGTCACAATACCAACAACCTTGCCGTCTTTAACAACAGGTACACCGCTAATGTTATTAGCAGTGGTAATTGCAATCAGTTCACGTACTGTAGTTTCAGGCGTTACAGTGATAGGGTCTTTCACCATACCCGCTTCGAATTTCTTTACACGGCGTACTTCTGCAGCTTGAGCAGCAATATCCATGTTTTTATGCAAAATCCCGATACCACCATTTTGTGACATCGCAATCGCCATACGTGACTCAGTCACTGTATCCATTGCAGCTGAAACTAATGGGATATTTAAATGAATGCCGCGAGTTAAACGTGTCTTTAAAGAGACATCTTTTGGGAGAACAGTAGAGTAGGCAGGAAGTAATAAGACATCATCGAAGGTTAGCGCTTCTTGAACGATGGTCAGCATAACAATCTCACTGGTAAATTCCGTGAGCTATTATAAACAAATTTCAATGCAATTTTCATATTATCTTTGCCTTTTTCAGCAATAGATGTAGAGCTGCTCTAAATAATTCCTACTTATTATCGTTTTAACGTTATTTTTTAACCCATGTTTTTGCAACCCAGAATTTTATCTGGGTTGATCATTAGACATCATATTTAGGCAGGACAACTAAAAACTTGTTCTGTCATCAAGTCGACACCACAAGGTAAAACCTCAATCCAGTCCAAAAACTGATTAATCATTTCTTTGCCAATAAATGGACTGCCATGCTGTGGAACAATCATTTCAATGTCCATCTGGCGGACCATGTTTACCCATAAACGAATAACCTTATTGGAACACATATAGCGTTGATGAAAAGCTTTCATTTTCAAAACATGCGTATCGAAATCTGTTAAAGGTTGATTAGCATCCTCAACAATCGAAGCACCCATATCACCAGAAAATAAAATTTTAGCGACTGGATCATAAAACTGAAAATTACCGACCGAATGTAGAAAATGGGCAGGAACTACAACTAACTTTGATTCCCCTAATTGAATCACTTGGCCGCGGTCAGGTAATTCAATAAGACGGTCTTCCCAATTCCCTTTCATACGCTCACTCATAAAAGACGAGTTTAAGTGAGGTAAAAATCGTGCCCATAATTTTGATGCCACGACTTTAGCATCTGTATAGACCAACCAGCGTGGCATTGAGGTAATAATATCCGGATCCTGATGCGAAGCCATCACATAGTCCAGATTTTTCAAACGTGTATATTTATTTAATTCCATCGTTAATGGAATATAGGTCAAATCGCCACCCGGATCGATTATAGCAGCACGCTCATGATCAATAATTAAAAATTGATTGGCTTGAATACCTTCCCCTTTGACCAAACTGGTAAAACTAATACATTTATGTACGCCATTATCAAATAATATCTGCGATGTTGTTTTTTCAAACCCCATACAATTCCCCAAAAAAACTTTAAATATTAGATATTTTTATATCCATACTAAAATAAAGGGATTCGATAACTCTTGCAATGAATTGCTTTATTTTTCTCATAATATTTTAAAATAGCTTTTGCTTTTCTTATTTTATAAATGAATCATAATGTTATTTAAAATTCACCTGCAATAAATTAAAATAATTCTCATTATCACTTTGTATTTTGCGCTGCCTAGACCTCCCATGAACCAAGCACCTTATTTTTCAAGCTCCAAAACATTGTTAGCAGTTGCTATTTTTAGCTTAATGACAGCAAGTCATGCTGATGAAACAGCAGAACAACAAAATTCGACCAGTGTGCTACCCACAATTTCTATTCAAGCACAAAAAGAACCCAGCTCTCCCTATGTAGCAACAAAAGCAACCTCAGCCTTAAAATCAGATGCACCCTTATTTAAAACGGCTCAATCGGTTTCTGTGGTGACTCGTGCACAGCTCGACCAGAAACAAGCTAGAACTCTAGCAGATGCACTTGAAGGTGTTGCAGGTGTAGAAGCTGGAAAACTTGGTCGTCGTGGTTGGGATGATTTTGTTATTCGTGGGCAGACCTCTTCCGATTCGGTTTACGTAGATGGTTTAAGAGTTGGACAAAATACTTATGTTGCCACTGAACTATCAGGCATGGATCAGGTCCAAGTCTTAAAAGGCCCTGCCTCTATTAATTTCGGTTTGGTTGCACCAGGTGGTATGGTCAATTTAGTAACTAAACGACCTGAAGCAGAAAACTTTGCACATGCTAGCATGACTTATGGCAGCTATAACTTAAAAGAAGGTACATTCGATTTAAACTATAGCCCTAATAATAGTGAAAAAGGTGCTTTTCGTTTAAATGGCCGCATCTCTGACCAAGATGACCCGACAGATTATGTGTATTTTAAAAATTACTATATCTCCCCTTCTTACAACTTCGACTTAGGTGATAACACTGACCTCTCTGTAATCGCAAGTTATCAGCATCGTGAATATATTCGTCAGCAAGGTTTGCCTGTGATTGGCACATTAAAAGACAATCCTAACGGCGCTATAGACCGAAGTTTATATATTGGCGATCCTAATTTTGGTAAATATGAAGCAGATGTTTACCGCACTGGTTATACGTTTAAACATGCCTTTGATAATGGCTGGAACTTTAACCAGAATTTTGCCGTACAAAAAACTGAAATGGATGGTACAGCTGTTTTTGCTCGAACAGGCACAAATTTCTGGGCAAAAAACAAACAAGGTGAAATCGACTACACGACCATTAGCCGTAAAAATAACAGCCGCCATCAAATTATTGATAACTTAAGTTTTGCCATCGATAACCGTTTAAATAAACAGTTTGATTTATATGGCATGCAACACGACGTTAATATTGGCGTAGATGCTTTTCAGGAAAAAAGTGATTACACCAATGATAAATATGACATTGGCGATTTAAATATTTATAACCCCGTTTATGGTCAAAACGTGACATTGACGCAAAATGTTCGTGATATTAATCGCCTCAAATATTTAGGGCTCTATTTACGTGACCGTATTCAACTTAATGACCAATTGCTTTTAAGCTTGTCTGGACGCCAAGACTGGGCACAAACCCAAAGCACAAGTTTAGTTACAAGTAATGCGACTAAACAATCAGACAATGCATTTACGGGTAGCGCCTCTGTCATGTATACCCTTAATGACATTGTGGCTCCTTATGTTAGCTATGCCACTTCATTTACACCTAACAGTGGTACTGATGTAAATAACAATCCGTTCAAACCTGAAGAAGGGAAACAGGTCGAAGTCGGGATGAAATTACAAAGCCCTAATCAACGAATTCAAGGCGCTATCGCTTGGTATGATTTAAAACGTCAAAATGTTTTAGTTACTGATACCGTGAATAGTGGCTATAAAATACAACGCGGCGAACAGTTAACACGTGGTATTGAAACTGAACTCAGCGCAGAAATTTTAGAAGGCTTAAAATTAACGGCTGCATATACCTACACAATTGATGCGGAAATTAGTAAAGATGCAAACACGAGTAATGTAGGAAAAGCACTCGACAATATTCCTGAGCATGCATATAGCTTGTCAGCACGCTATAAATTTGACCCTGCATCAAAACTTGGTTGGTATGTAGGCGGCGGATTCCGCGGTGAAACGTATAAAACTGTCGATGGCTTAGATGTTCATGTTCCAGGCTATACAGTCTTTGACACTGAAGCTGGCTATGACGCTGGGCATTGGGGCGCCCAACTTGCTATCCGCAATCTATTTGATAAAGATTACTATGCAGGTGCGCTGAATGAGAATTTAGTGACGCTCGGCAACCCACGCCAAATTAACTTTACAGTGAAATTTAACTATTAATACAGTTAAAAAAACGCACTCTTTAATGAGTGCGTTTTTTATTTATAACAACTTTCAATCTATTAGAAGAAATAATGCTGTACCAAAGTAGAGACGCCTACAATTAAGAAAATAGCAGCACCAATTTTATGAATGAGTGAGATAGATAAACGTTCAGCTAATTTATTACCAATAAATACAGCTGGTGCATTGGCAATCATCATACCTAACGTTGTACCCAGCATAACCCAGAAAATACTGTCGTAACGAGCAGCTAAGGCCACTGTTGCAATCTGCGTTTTATCGCCAATTTCAGCCAAGAAAAACAAGATAAAGGTTGCGCCAAAAACACCAAATTTTTGCCATCTATTAATGCTATCTGTTTCATCATCTAACTTATCTGGAATAAGCATCCAGAACGCCATACCAATAAAACCACCCGCAAGTACCCAAACTAATATTTCGGGGCTCAACACCGTCGTAATCCACTGTCCAAGCACAGCAGAGATACCATGGTTAATTAAAGTTGCCAACAGAATTGCAATGAGAATAGGGATTGGCTTACGGAAACGTGCAGACAATAAAAGGGCGAGTAATTGAGTTTTATCGCCCATTTCAGCTAGGGCAACAATTGAGGTAGAAATCAGAAATTCTTGCATGTCGTTTCTCTGGCTAGCATAAATGCCCATGACCTACCCCTCCTGCTAGCCAAATATCTGCAGAGTGGTAAATCAAAGGTCTTGCCAACTTGGAAACGATGAGACGTTTAAGCTATGATGACCATGTTCTGTTGAACAATTATGTTGATCATCACCTATTCATTCAGAAATGAATAGCGGCTACTCCCCAATGAAGTATGTGCTTATTATATTCGAGCAGTTCTATTTTTCAAACAAAAAATTTTATCCATGCCCACACTAACAACCGACCTAAGCCCAATAGTAAGGCTAAACAAATACTTAAGTTAATAAACCCAAAATTGTTAATGCCTGCTACATGCTGTGATTGAAATTCAAATGGCAAAATAAGCATTGCTACAAATACTTCCAACCCCATTGCAACATAGGTCATCCATTCCCAAGGAAAGTGTAAAACACTGATCCATACCCCCATTAATAAAAATACAATCAATAGGATTGGTACCATGATTTTTAAAAAACCCGCCATTTATTATTTCTCCTTTACCTAATAACGAGAAATTTCTCCTCTCTCTCGATAATTCATATCTAATCTTTAGATTAACCTAAAACCAATTAAATTAAATACCAAAATAAAAACCCCGCCGAAGCGAGGTTTTAATGATTCATTTCAAAATATTAGATTAATAAAGTACGAATATCTTTAAGAAGTTTCGTAAGTTTATTGGTAAAGCGAGCAGCATCTGCACCATTAATTACACGGTGGTCATAAGACAACGACAACGGCAACATTAAGCGTGGATCAAAGTCTTTACCATTCCAAACCGGTTGCATCGTTGCAGGTGAAATACCCAAAATCGCAACTTGCGGCCAGTTTACAAGTGGTGTAAATGCTGTACCACCAATTGCGCCTAAACTTGAAATGGTGAAATTCGCACCTTGCAAGTCTTTCGGTGTTAATTTCTTATCACGTGCTTTTTGACCTAACACACCCAATTCAACTGCAATTTGCTTAATTGATTTTTGGTCTGGGTTACGAAGTACTGGCACAGTTAAACCATCAGGTGTTGCTACCGCAATTCCCATATGGATTTCATTGCGCAAGAGCACTGATTTACCGTCATCAGATAGATGACCTGCGAACTCACGCTCTTCTTTCAACAAATACGCAACCGCTTTGATAATGAATGCCATAATCGTCAGGCTGATACCTTCTTTTTTGAAGTTGCCTTTCAGTTCATTACGCCAATCTTCTAACTCAGTAATGTCAGCCAAATCAAACTGGGTGACTTGCGGAATAAAGTTGTTCAATGACAATTGCGGAATTGATACTTGCTGCAAACGCGTCAGTACTTTTTCTTCCACGCCACCAAACGCAGTGAAGTCAGGAAGCTTTGGCAAACCTGAAACTGCTGGTGCAGCCGCAGCTAATGGAGCCGCTTGTGGTGCAGTTAAACGAGTCTTCACATAAGCAAAGATATCTTCTTTAATTACACGACCATGTTCACCAGAAGTTTTAACTTGTGATAAAACCACACCAAGTTCACGAGCAAGCTTACGAACAGCAGGGCCAGCATAAACTTTAGCGTTTTCAGCTTCTTGCTCTTTCGTTAACTTGTCAGTACCAGAAGCAGCCACAGGTGCCGACTGAGCCGGAGCTGCAGCTTTAGGTGCTGTTGTCTGTGGAGCTGGAGCCGCCGCTTCTGCTTTTGGCGCTGGAGCTGCAGCAGGTGCTTGGCCTTCAGCTTCAATTGTTGCAAGCAATATACCTTGTGAAACTTGTTGACCTGCTTGCAAGTGAATCGCTTTCACAACGCCTGCAACAGTACTTGGAACTTCAACAGTCGCTTTATCCGACTCAACAACAACAAGGCTTTGGTCTACATCAACTTTATCGCCAACTTGTACTAAGATTTCAGCAACAACTGCTTTATCTACGCCCAAATCAGGAACGTTAATATCAACTGGACCAGATTGAGTAGCAGCCGCAGCTACAGTTTCTTGTTGAACTGGTGCAGGCGCTGCCGCTGGAGCTGCTGTAGAAGCTGGAGCTTCAACTGGCGCACTTGATGCAGACGTTGTTTTCACTTTAATGAGCACAACACCTTCTTTAACTGTATCGCCTTCTTTAACTTGAATGCTTTCTACAGTACCAGCAACACTGCTTGGTACTTCTACAGTTGCTTTGTCAGATTCAACAACAACGATGCTTTGCTCAACATCGATTTGCTCACCAACTTTTACTAAAATTTCACCAACTAGTGCTTTTTCAACACCAATATCTGGAACTTGAACTTCAACAACTTGGCTAGTGGTTGCCGCTGCTGGTTGTGCAGCAACTTGTGGAGCTGTAGCAGGTGCTTCTTTTTCAGCTGCTGGTGCAGGTTTTGCAACTTCTTCTGCTTGAGCTACAGGTGCAGCACCCTCAGCTTCAAGTTCAAACAATACCGTACCTTCAGTTACGCTATCGCCTTCTTTGATCAAGATGCTTTTCACTACACCTGCTGAAGTGCTAGGCACTTCAACAGAGGCTTTATCTGACTCAAGCAAAACAAGGCTGTCATTTTCAGCAATACTATCGCCAACTTTTACCAAAATTTCAGCAACAACTGCTTTATCTACGCCAATATCAGGGGTCTTAATTTGCATGCTTAGTTCCCCTCACCTGTTTGCGCTTCATGGTATTCAGCAACTGCTTGAACTTCTGGATGTGCTTGTGGAGCCCATGCCACTGGACGATCAGTATCTAACTCAAAGTTAGAAATTGCATCTTTAACTAAACGTGCATCTACTTCACCTTCGTCAGCTAATTTTTTCAAAGTAGCAACAACGATATGTGCAGCATCAACACCAAAGAAACTACGCAAGTTAGCACGTGTATCTGAGCGACCATAACCATCTGTACCCAACGCAACAAATGGGCGACCATCTGGAAGATAGGCACGGATTTGTTCGCTATACGCACGCATATGGTCTGTTGCTGAAACAACAATACCTTCTGTACCGCGTAATTGTTTAGACACCCAAGATTCTTTCACTTCTTCAGTAAGTGGGTGTAAACGGTTGTATTCTTCACACGCCATACCGTCACGCGACAACTCATTGAAGCTTGTTACACTCCAAACGTTTGAATGGATTTGGTATTCATCACGTAAGATTTTCGCAGCTTTGATCACTTCACGAAGAATTACACCTGAACCAAGTAATTGAACAGTTGCTTTTTCATCTTTTTCGAACAAGTACATACCACGTTTAATGCCTTCCTCAGCGCCTTCAGGCATTGCAGGATGCTCGTAGTTTTCGTTCATTACAGTTAGGTAATAGAACACACGCTCTTGGTTCACATACATACGTTGTAAACCATCATGTACGATTACAGCCAACTCATAACCAAAACATGGATCATAAGATACACAGTTTGGAATCGTGTTCGCCAAGATATGTGAATGACCATCTTGGTGCTGTAAACCTTCACCGTTCAATGTGGTACGACCAGCAGTAGCACCTAACAAGAAACCTTGTGCCTGTGCATCACCAGCAGCCCATGCAATGTCGCCAATACGTTGGAAACCAAACATTGAGTAGTACATGTACATTGGAATCATTGGCAAGTTATTCGTTGAATAACTTGTTGCCAACGCAGCCCATGCGCTCATCGCACCAGCTTCGTTAATCCCTTCTTGAAGCATGTGACCGTCACTTGCTTCACGGTAATGCATTAACTGCTCTTGGTCTTCTGGGGTATATTTTTGACCGTGAGCAGCATAAATACCAAGCTGACGGAACATACCTTCTAGACCAAAAGTACGCGCTTCATCTGGAACGATTGGCACTACGCGGTCTTTAATTGCTTTTTCTTTAAGTAAAGAAGCAATTAAACGAACCATGACCATGGTAGTTGATTGTTCTTTGCCAGCAGAACCTTTTAATACTGCATCAAATACAGATAATTCAGGAATCGCTAAAATTTCACTCTCTTTACGACGTGCAGGTAAATAGCCACCTAAAGCTTCACGACGCGCCTTCATATACTTCATTTCTGGAGAGTTTTCACTTGGGCGGTAGAATGGAAGCTCTTCTAACTTATCATCTGTAAATGGCAGGTTGAAACGGTCACGTACATATTTCAAAGAGTCGATCTGCATTTTTTTGATTTGGTGAGTTTTGTTCACCGCTTCAATTTCTTCAGACAAACCGTAACCTTTAACAGTTTTCGCAAGAATAACTGTTGGTTGACCTTTAGCTTTCATTGCTTCTGCATAGGCAGCAAAAACTTTGTACGGGTCATGACCACCACGGTTAAGATTATCGATGTCTTCATCGCTTAAATCTTTTACAAGTTCCGCAGCTTCTGGGTACTTGCCAAAGAATTTCTCACGTGTATATGCACCACCTTTCACTTGATAGCGCTGATACTCACCATCAACTGTTTCGCCCATTACCGCTTTTAAAGCGCCTGTGCTGTCTTTTGCAAGTAGCGGATCCCAATGACGACCCCATACTACTTTAATGACACGCCAGCCTGCGCCACGGAATAAAGATTCTAATTCTTGAATGATTTTACCGTTACCACGTACAGGACCATCTAGACGCTGTAAGTTACAGTTAACCACCCAAATGAGGTTATCAAGCTTTTCACGACCAGCAAGTGAAATTGCACCAGTACTTTCTGGCTCATCCATTTCACCATCGCCAAGATATGCCCAGACTTTACGATCTTCTTCTTTGATCAAACCACGGTTCATCAAATATTTTTGAATGTGCGCTTGATAAATCGACATGATTGGACCAAGACCCATTGATACAGTTGGGAATTGCCAATAGTCCGGCATTAAATATGGATGCGGATAGCTTGGTAAACCGTTACCGCCAACTTCACGGCGGAAATTACTTAACTGTTCTTCAGTTAAACGTCCTTCTAGGAATGAACGTGCATAAATACCAGGAGCACAGTGTCCTTGGTAATAAATCATATCTCCGCCAAAGTTATTGCTATTTGCGCGGAAGAAATGGTTAAAACCTACGTCATATAATGTTGCACTTGATGCGAAGCTCGCCAAGTGTCCACCTAAATCATCACCTGTTTTATTCGCACGAAGTACCATTGCTAAGGCATTCCAACGAATCAATGCACGAATACGGCGTTCCATATCTTGGTCGCCTGGCATTGCAGGTTGTTCTTCAACAGAAATTGTATTTAAGTAAGGTGTATTGAGACGTTGAATGGGAACATGCTTGGCAATTGCTTGTTGGTAAAGTTTTTCCAATAAGAATGCCGCGCGCTCAGTTCCCATATGTTGTAAAACTGAATCGAATGCATCTTGCCACTCTTGGGTTTCTTGTGCATCGGAGTCACCGTAAAACGCCATAATTCACCTGTTCCTTGTTCTTTAATCTACTTTGTATTTTTACCACGTTTTACCCCTCTCTAGTTATTGCCATGGGTGAATGTGAGGGGGGCCTATTATTTTCTGAATGAATAGTCATTGACCGAGCATTAAACAAAATAACAAAAAAACGCCAATAATGGCGTTTTTTTATACAATCTTTACGTTAAAAAAGGTTTAAGTTAATTTCAGATTCATAAATTCAATAACCTTAACCTTTTTCACTATGCTTTTAAGGAAGCATCGCTAAGTAAGTTGTTGGGTTCTTACGTTGACCATCTTTTACTACTTCATAATGCAAATGTGGACCAGTACAGCGACCAGTACAACCTACATTGGCAATATGTTCACCTGCCGACACTTGGTCACCTACACGTACCATTAAGCGCGAAGCATGAGCATAGCGTGTTAAGTAACCATTACCATGGTTAATTTCAACATATTGACCATAGCCAGTGCCCCAGCCAGATTTCGTTACAATACCTGGGCCTGTTGCATAGATTGGCGTACCACTTGGAGCAGCCATGTCTAAACCACCATGATGCTCGGCACGACCGCTCATTGTACGGCCACCGAAGTTCGAAGAAACTCGTACAGTATCAGGAAGAGGGTGAGAAACTAACCAAGAGTAAGCGTTTGAAGAAGAGGCATTAAAAGAATTCTTTGCACTCGTATTGCCATATTTTTTTGCGAGCGATTCATTGTTGAGCTCAACCGTTTTTTGGCGTAAGGTCACTGAAACTTTCGCACTTGCCGGAAGATCTAAATCATCAGGATGGGTGTATGAACCTTGAGATAATGTTTTTGATAGTTGTTCCAATCGATCTGAATCAGTAGATTGGTTAATTGTTTGATAATCTGCAAAAGCAACTGATGCTGCCGAAGCGGCAAGTGAAAACGCTAATAAAATACGACGCGTGTGCATAAAAACCTCTTGAAACTGTTCTTACTCAAGTTCCTTATGATCTCTTCCTTGATATCAATCGAAATGAACGCTTAAGATGAAGACAAGAATCTATCCGAGAATGACCCATGTCTAAACCCGATAACGTTTTTCAACAAACCGGAAAACACATAAAAACAGGAAACCTTACGTTTCTAACAACGCAAGTCGCGCAATGGCAAAGACTTACGAAAATAATCCAACCCTTATTGCCCCAACCGGAACAATGGCAGGTCGTGTGTTATCAAAATGGTTCTTTAATCATTACTGGTGAAAATCAGGCGATGATTAGTCAACTCAGTTATTTACAGAACCAATATGTATCTAAATTATCTCAACTTGAAGGGTTAAAAGACTTACAAAGAATTCAGGTTCGATTGAGAAATAAAAACACTCCCAATATACCCTCATCTGAGCCATCTAAACCCATCCCCTCGGAAACACAAGAAATGTTACGTAGTGCAGCCGACTTTGTGAGCGACCCTAAGCTTAGCCAAGCTTTACTACGTTTGGCAAGCAATAAAAAATGATGAGCTTTCTATTTCTTAATTAGAATCGTTCTTATTATGTGATAATAATCACACTTTAAAACGTTACAATATAACGTAGCCAAGTAAAGACAATGACTTATGTCACACTGACATATGGAATTGGACATTCATTCTCGTCATTAAATGTTACAATTTCATAATTACTCGGATCACTTTGAACATTGCGTAACAACTGATTATTTAAAGCATGTCCCGATTTATAGCCATCAAACTTGGCAATAATTTGATGACCAAGTAAATACAAATCACCTACTGCATCCAAAATCTTATGTCTCACAAATTCGTCAGCGAAACGTAAGCCTTCTTCGTTCACAACACCTGTGTCATCTACACCAATGGCATTATCTAAACTTGCACCCAAGGCTAAGTTATTTGCTTTGAGATAATCTAGATCTTTCATAAAACCAAAAGTACGAGCTTCACTGACTTCATATACAAAAGTTTCAGTAGAAAAGTCGATAGTGGCAGATTGATATTCTTTAGCAAATGCCGGATGGTCAAAATCAATCGTAAAATTTAACTGAAAACCATTATGCGGGCTAAAAATCGCTTTTTTATCATCTATTAATGCTTCAACTGGTTTTAATATTCTTATAAATTTTTTCGGCGCATCCAGCTCACGTAATCCACCCTGCATTAACAGGTAAATAAATGGGCCGGCGCTTCCATCCATAATCGGAACTTCGGACGCAGATACCTCAACAATAAGGTTATCAATTCCTAAACCTGCAATTGCGCTCATCACATGCTCAATCGTTCCAACTTTTATATCTCCAATCACTAAATTGGAGCACATGAAAGCTTCTTGAATCAGCAATGCATTTGCATGGATTTCAACGGGCGGATCTAAATCGATACGACGAAATACAATACCTCCATCCGCGATATGTGGAATGAAATTGATCATCACTTTTTGACCGCTATGAAGACCTATTCCACTCGCTTTTACCACACGATTGAGAGTACGTTGTTTCACCATGCTTTGTAACTTCTTTTTTAAAACCGCTATACGTTAGCATATTTAGTCATTGATCAAAAACAAAAAAAGGCAGTGTTTAAACACTGCCTTTTTTTAAATTTAATAATTTTTTACTTACGTTGCTGATTTTTCAAGTAATCTTGAATACTCATCGGAGAAGAACGTGGAGAAGAACTTGCGTTACTGCTCACTTCATTGTCTGCATTTTGACGCTTATTAATAGCAGGAACGTCATCTTCATCAACAGATTGAGCTGATTGAGTCGATGCATGACTTACTGTATTACGTTTTCTCGGTTCTGCATCTGCAGCATTACGAGTTAAACCAGTTGCAATTACTGTTACACGTAATTCATCACGCGCATCTGGATCAAATACTGTACCGTAGAAAATTTCACCTTCATCAAGGTCAACAATCTGGTTCACGACATCAGTAATGATTTCAGTTTCGCGTAGAGTAATATCATCACCGCCAGTAATGTTAATCAACACACCTTTAGCATTAATAATATTTACGTTATCAAGCAATGGACTACGGATCGCTTGTTCAGCTGCTTGACGTGCACGGTCTTCACCACGACCTAAACCAGCACCCATCATTGCGTAACCACGAGTACTCATTGCAGTTTTCAAATCGGCGAAGTCAAGGTTAATGTGACCACGGTTTACAACAAGGTCAAAGATACTACGTACAGCGTTTAACAATACATCATCAGCTTTTTTATAAGCATCTTTCATTGAAATATCGCCATATACGCTAAGTAAGCGTTGGTTCGGAATAATAATCAATGAATCAACATGTGCTTCAAGCGCTTCAATACCGCGTTCAGCAGATTTTAAACGGCGACGGCCTTCAAAGTTAAATGGGGTTGTTACAACACCAACAGTCAAAATACCCATTTCTTTGGCAACTTCAGCCACGACAGGAGCCGCGCCCGTACCCGTACCACCACCCATACCAGCAGTAACGAACACCATATCCGTACCTTCAAGATGGTGACGAATAATTTCACGGCTTTCTTCTGCTGCAACTTGCCCAACTTCAGGGTTAGCACCAGCACCTAAACCACGCGTACTTTGCTCGCCTAACTGAATTTTGAAAGGTGCATTCATACAGTCTAGTGCTTGTTTGTCTGTATTGGCACAAACGAATTTAACACCTTGAATATCAGACTGCACCATATGTTGAACGGCATTACCGCCACCACCACCTACACCAAATACAGTGAAACGGGCTTGACCGTTGCCATCGTTTAGTTCATCTTCTATAAATTCAAATGAGGCCATGACCTTTAGGGTTCCTAATACATTATGGCAGTCACTTCAGCCCGTATACTGCCTTGATTTTCAAAAATAACTAATTTTAAGAATGCTGTGCAATACAAACCTTGTCAAGTACAGTGGTTTTCTCTTACAACTTCCTAACAATTCTACCAATAAATCCATACATCCTAAAAAATGGCTTTTAGCTTGCTATTAAATGCATTCCAGCCATTTACCATTCGCTCCCATACCGAACGGTCATTTGCCTCTTCAGGCTCTTCAACAGCTTCTTGCAACTCACTTTGGCTAAACATGAGCAAACCAGCTGCTGTTGCATACATCGAACGACGTAATGCTGCCTGATGTTGATCATCAGCATAAACCTGTAACGGCGGATTACCCAAATGGGCAGATACCCCCAACATACGGCGAGCCAAACTCACCATACCTTCGATTTGACAAGCATCCCCTGTCAACACTACACCATGGTATAAACCATGAATTGCACCGCTGTTTTCAAGCTCATCGCGAATCTGGCTAAAGATCTCTTCATAGCGGGCAATAATAATTTCTGACAACTCAATTCGACTAATAGTTTGAGGGCCGTCAATTCCTTCTACCTGAATCATGTGATCTGGCTTTACAGCACTTAAATCAACACAACCATACAGAATTTTAATACGTTCAGCTTCTTCTGTCGTAGTTTGCAATACAGCAGCAATATCACGCGTAACATGCTCACCACCGCGTTGCAATGTACGTGCCAGAGCCAAACGTCCATCTAGATAAACCGCAAGATTGGTAATGCCTGCGCCAATATCGACTAGACAAACACCATACTCTTTTTCATCTTTAAGTAAGCTTGCCTCAGCGGTTGCCAGACAAGATACCACCATTTTTTCAACCCCGATATTTGCACCTTTCATAGCGCGATCAAGGTTTTGCATAGTCGCAATTGGCATCATCATTAACTGATAATGTCCGGTCATACTATGGGCAGTCATGTTAATTGGATTCTGCACCCATTCAGCAGAATCACCTAATTCAAAGCCTAACGGCACTGCACTTGCTAAATAGTAATCAGAAGTCACATGACTTGCTTTTGCCAATTCTAACGCGCGCACGACTTCATTTGTTGTAATAACATGTGCTGGATTAGCAACTGGTGTGCGGCCAGAGGCATAAAAACTTTGCAACTCGGTACTCGGAATCGATACCCATGCGCTATGAATGCGACATTCGGCCATATTTTCCGCTTCAGCGACAGCATTTTTAATCGCAGCGATAACTTTATCGAGGCTTACGATTTTTCCTTTATTCATGCCACGATTGCGAGCAGTTGCCATACCGATAACTTGAATGTTATCCGGCGCATGAATTTTTCCAATCAAAACTGAAACTTTATGCGTCCCAATGTCAATCGCAACAACTGAGGGAACAGCTTCATTCATCACTCATACCATTTCTTTGTTGTTTAATACCAGGCAAATTGCCTATTTTAAAGCCACGTATTATGGCTTTGCTTTTGTTCCACCTGCAATGCTTGTGTCATCAATCGTTACAACAAACTGACCATTCACAATTTTAGGTGGTGTTGCGTTCTTCCATTGAATAGATAATCCATTACGATATCGCAAATCAATGGCTGAGATTTTCGACCACACCGGTTTTAAGTCAGATTGTGCCAGATGGCTTAAACGTTGCAACTTATTCATTGTTTGATCTTGGTCAACAATAATTCGTAAACCTGAGTCAAACTGCATAAACCAAGTCATTCGCTCCGTCAGATATAACTCTTTTAGACGCAAATTGGCAGGGTGGAATAATTGATTGATTTCATTATAGCGTCGCATCATCATTTTCGACTGGCTTACCGGACCATGGAGTAACGGAAGCTCAGGATGAATAGTCGGCTCTGCCTCACTGAATACATCGCCTCCATCGCTTAACAAGCGACCTGTTCCCCAACGGGCGATGGCATGTCGAGGCATGACACGAACACGAATACCATTGGGCCAAGCACGAGAAACGACAACTCGGTCTACCCACGAAATTTCTAATGTTTTATCTCGAATCTGTTCTAAATCAGATGTGAAATAATTCGCTTTTATAATTGGAGCAACATGCTGCATCACTTGTTGGGTTTCAACTGAAGACGTCGACCCTACAACTTCTAACTTTGCAACTGTTGCATCTGTAATAACTTTATATAGCCCATAAATTCCGACTG
Organism: Acinetobacter sp. NIPH 542; assembly: GCF_000369825.1. Lineage (NCBI taxonomy): Bacteria > Pseudomonadati > Pseudomonadota > Gammaproteobacteria > Moraxellales > Moraxellaceae > Acinetobacter > Acinetobacter sp. NIPH 542. The sequence continues at coordinate 135,699 of NZ_KB850204.1, read as the reverse complement.
CCAGCACTACAAAAGCAATAACCAACAGCACCCATCCACCAGCATTTGCAAGCTTCTGCTTACGTGTAGGTGGTTTATCATGAATAGAGGTGATGGCCGCACGTTTACGGCGCATGGAAGCCGGAAGTTGTGCCATATTTAAGCCGTACCTTCCAATGTTTGCTCAAGAATGGCAACACACAATTCATCAAAACTATAGCCAACAGCTTTCGCAGCTTTTGGAACTAAAGAGTGGCTGGTCATACCTGGCACAGTGTTTACTTCTAAAAGCCAGAAATTACCCTGTTCATCCTGCATCGCATCAATACGGCCCCAGCTTTCTGCACCAACTGCCTGAAAAGCGCGTAAGCACAATGCTTGAAGGTTCTTCTCTTCTGTCTCACTTAGACCGCAAGGAATACCATACTCAACATCATTACGTTGATATTTCGCTTCGTAGTCGTAGAAAGCAACATCTGCTGGTGGCTGTAAACGAATAACCGGTAAAGGCTGACCATTTAGGAATGAGATTGTGAATTCACGACCTGTGATCCACTTTTCTGCCATCACAACAGCATCGTGCTGAGTTGCTTTCTCAATTGCAGCTGCAAAATCTTCTGCTTTCTCAACCTTACTCATGCCGACACTTGAGCCTTCATGTACAGGTTTGATAATGACAGGTAAGCCTAACTCAGCAATCACTGCATCTAAATCTGTTTCTTTAGTAATAATGCGATATGGTGCTGTAGGTAAATCGCTACCTTGCCAGATTTGCTTGGTTTTGACTTTATCCATGCCAATCGCAGAACCTTGCACACCAGTTCCTGTATAAGGCAGATTCAGCCATTCAAGCACGCCTTGAATCTGGCCATCTTCACCACCACGACCATGCAATACAATAAATGCACGATCATAATTTACAAGTTCAGTAACACTGCGGTCTTGCGGATCAAATGCTTCAGCCTGAACACCTGAACGCAATAAAGCATCCAGAACTGCCTGACCACTATCTAAAGACACAGCACGCTCAGCCGATTTCCCACCAAATAGCACGGCAACTTTGCCGAATTTTGTAGCATTTGACACGTTTAAATCCTTAACCCGATAATTCAATATTTTTGTTTATTTCACATACAAATGGTGTTGTGCAAGTTCTACAGAAATTGCTCCCACGTTACCCGCACCTTGCGTTAATAACAAGTCATTTGGTTGTAACACATTTTGCATGATGTTTTGTAAATTACCTTCAACCGGATCAACCAAAATCGGTTCCACCTGTCCACGTAAACGAATACTACGCGCTAGAGTACGGCTGTCTGCACCTACAATAGGCTTTTCACCGGCAGGATAAACTTCCAATAATAATAATTGATCGACCTGAGAAAGCACTTCAATAAAGTCATCAAAACAATCGCGGGTACGAGAGTAACGGTGTGGCTGGAATAACATCACCAAACGACGATCCGGATGGCTCTGACGAGCAGCTTTAATCGTAGCTTCTACTTCTTTCGGATGGTGTCCATAGTCATCAACTAACTTAACGTTACCATCGGCAAGTTCGAATTCGCCTTGTACTTGGAAGCGACGACCAACACCACTAAATCCTGCTAAAGCACGGCTAATTGCGTCATCAGAAACACCTTCATCAGTCGCAACACCAATAGCAGCCAAAGCATTCAAAATATTATGCATGCCCGGTTGATTAATCGTTAAACGTAGCGGCTCACGACCTTTACGTAACACGGTGAAGTGTGAACGCATCCCATCTTGTTCAACATCAATTGCGCGAATGTCGTTGTCTTCGTTAAAACCATAGGTAATGACTGGACGGCCTACACGCGGCATAATTTCACGAATGTTGGCGTCATCACCACAAACGACAGCCAAACCATAAAATGGTAAGTTATGAAGGAACTGAACGAACGTATCTTTTAATTTATCAAAGCTACCTTCATAGGTATCCATATGGTCAGCATCAATGTTCGTTACAATCGCTGCCATTGGTTGCAAATAAAGGAAAGATGCATCTGATTCATCAGCTTCCGCTACGATGAAACGGCTTTCACCTAATGCAGCATTTACGCCTGTACTGTTAAGTAAACCACCAATAACATAAGTTGGATCAAGATTTTCTTCAGCCAACATAGTCGTTAAAAGACTAGTCGTTGTCGTCTTACCATGTGTACCAGCTACAGCAATACCATGGCGGTAACGCATAAGCTCACCTAGCATCTCTGCGCGGCGTACGATTGGAGTACGTTGCTCAATCGCTGCTTTAATTTCGGGATTTTCTGGATCAATCGCTGTAGAAACTACAAGCACATTAGCATTTTTAATATTTTCCGCTTGATGGCCAATATAAACCTTGATGCCATTTTGCTCTAATTGTTCTGTAGTTTTAGATGCTTTAATGTCTGAACCGGAAATTTTATAACCTTGGTTACCCAATACCTCTGCAATGCCACACATCCCAGCACCGCCGATCCCCACAAAATGAATGTGTTTGATACGGCGCATTTCAGGCACTTTAATCAGTTTTTTCGCTTGGTTCGCAGCTGTTGATGGAGACATAGTAAATCCGATTACATTTTTTGGATAAGATCAACCACATGCTGAGTCGCATTTGGTTGGGCATGTTGACGCGCTTTCACTGCCATTTCTGTAAGTAACTGGCGGTTCATCAGCGAAGTGAACAATTCATTTAGAACATCTGGTGTCATAGTCGATTGCTGACAAATTTTTGCAGCACCGAAATCCGCCAGAAATTTGGCATTTGCAGTTTGATGGTCATCAACTGCTATAGGAAGTGGTACAAAAACTGCAGCCACACCTGCTGTTGCAACTTCTGTTACCGTGAGTGCTCCAGCTCGGCAAATAATTAAATCTGCCTCACTATAAGCCTTTGCCATATCTTCAATAAACGGCAAAACGTGTACGGTTAAATTAGCTGGTGCATCTGCATAGAGTGCTTGAGTTGCCTCAACTTGTTGCTGACCGCACTGGTGAAAAATATTAAGTGGAACTTGTAATTGTTTTAATGCTGGAGGTAAGCGTTCATTGAGTGCTTTGGCACCTAAAGAACCACCAACAATTAGAATATTTAGAGGTTGCCCTGCTTGCGCACGCTCATCATAACGCCACTTTGGGCTTAAAATATCTGTAATTTCATGACGTACAGGATTTCCTGTTGTAACGACTTTTCCACCAGCAGGAAATGTATTTGGAAATGCTTCGCACACGACTTTAGCAACACGAGACAACTGCGCATTGGTAAAACCAGCAACCGCATTTTGTTCGTGAATAAGTACAGGAATACCTAACAAACGTGCTGCCAAACCACCCGGTCCCGCAACATAACCGCCAAAGCCTGCAACTGCATCAACTTTAAGCTGTTTCATATAACGCATTGCGCTTAAAGTGGCTTTTAAAATTTTAAAAGGTGCAGCAATTTTACGGACTAATCCATTGCCACGAACACCTTGAATATCAATTTGATATATTGGAATATTTTGATCTTTTAATAATCGGTTTTCCATACCTGTTGGCGTGGCTAACCATGAAACCTGACAACCTTGTTGTTGAAGTTTTTTGGCTACGGCGAGGGCTGGAAAAACATGTCCACCTGTACCGGCAGCCATCATCATGACATGTTTAGGTTTGCTTTGCTGTGAATCGGTCACGGTCTAATTCTTCAACTCAAAAAACAATGGAAATTGTCATCTATTTTTGTAGCCGTTTATTTTAATCCTAAAGCTTCATTAACGAAAAGCTAATTTCACTCGTTTATAACAGAAAGATGTGCTTTTTTGAAAATATGCCTACAAAGCTGTGGTGTATTTAGTATTGTTATTTTATTAATTCATATATTTTCAGGTGATTTCCCATAAATACCGCGGAAAACCACCTGAAATAATAATTAAGCTGAACGTCCAGCTTCTAATACATCAAATAGATCATCTGCAATTGATGTACCAAATTGAGCATCAATTTCACGAATACACGTTGGGCTAGTGACATTAATTTCAGTGACATAATTACCAATTACATCTAAGCCTACAAAAACTAAACCTTTTTCGCGTAAGAAAGGACCAATTTTAGCTGCAATCAACTTGTCATTTTCAGTAAGCGGACGCGCTTGCCCTAAACCACCTGCCGCTAAGTTGCCGCGTACTTCACCATTTTGTGGAATACGAGCTAGACAGTAAGGAATAGGTTCACCATTCACCATCAAAATACGCTTATCCCCTTCTACAATTTCAGGAATATAGCGCTGAGCCATAATTGGACGGTTGCCTAGCTCTGTAAGCATTTCTAAGGTAGAACCAATATTTACACCGTCTTGGTATAAACGGAAAATCCCCATACCGCCCATACCATCAAGCGGCTTAACAATCACATCACCATGTTCTTTAATAAATTCACGAATTAAACTTTGTTGTGAGGTCACAAGTGTAGGTACTTGTAATTCTGGAAATTGCGTTGCAAAAAGTTTTTCGTTGCAATCACGCAATGATTGAGGCTTATTAATAATCCATGAACCTTCACGCTCAGCTTGCTCAAGCACGTAAGTCGTGTAGACAAAATTCATGTCAAATGGCGGATCTTTACGCATGAGTACTACATCATAAGCTGCGATAGATTCTTTTTTCTTTTCGCCAAGCTCATAGTAATGATTGTAATCTTCAAAAACTTTTAACGGTGAAATTAGACCGTAAGCCTTACCTTGATCGATATATAAATCTTGCTGTAATGCATAACCTAATTCATGTCCACGACGGCTCGCCGCCCACAACATTGCCATGGTTGAATCCTTTTTAAGGTTTACGGTTTCAATCGGATCCATGACGACAAGTACACGCATGCTCAAGCTCTTCTTAAAATTTAAATTAACATGAGTATAGCTGAGATTTTTCACTGGTTTTTCTTAATTTCAGTAAAACCTTACCTGTTATTTCTTGATCTGGAATTTAAGTAAATTCAGTTAAACTATGAGCATAAAACATTATATTTAAAGGCTAAACATGAAACTTTATCGCTATTTAACTGGCCCTGATGACTCTGCTTTTTGTGCACGAGTGACTAAAGCACTCAATCATGGTTGGGAATTATATGAAGCACCAACCATGACCTTTAATGGAACGCATGTCATTGTTGGACAAGCAATTTGCAAAACAATTGACGAGAATTATGATCCAGAAATGGATATTTTAGATGTTCTGAAAAATAATGCTTAATCCCAAAGAGGAGTTTTTATTGGTAAAAGCCCCTCTCCAAAACTCAATTAACAAGAAAAACTAATAAGTTAATTCACATAGCTTGCTTAATTTACTCATTACATTCCTAAAAAATAGTTATTAAAAAATAAATATGTCATTTTTTAAAGCAATAGTTCTTTTATTCTAAACAATTAAATGATTATAATTATCATTTATACTTTTATTTTTGTTAATTGATTTTATTTTTATGTTAAGAATTTCTATATCATCTCCCCAAATTAAGCGTCTTTTCCCGCTGAGCTTACTCAGTTTAATGATCTTGAATATTCAAGGTGCCTACGCAGAGGAAGCGACTGATTCAGCCGCAAAAGTTGCAGCGACCATGCCCACCATAAAAATTGAAGCCATGAGTGAACTCGACCCAATTAAAAGTTATATCGACTATGACAAAGCCAATGTCACACGTAATGGTTTAGACAAAAAAGATATTCCTCAAACCGTCGATACGATTGATGTTCAGAAATATAAAATTTATGGATCGAATGATTTAAGCGTTATGCTGCAAGGCACCCCAGGCGTATCAACCAGTTACGATATGCGCGGTGATGGCATCACGATTCGTGGCTTTGGTGCCGATACAGGTGATATTTACCGTGATGGCATACGTGAAAGCGGACAAGTACGTCGTAGTACAGCCAATATTGAACGTATTGAAATTTTAAAAGGTCCCGCTTCTGTTTTATATGGCCGTAGCGCTGGTGGTGGGGTTGTGAATATGGTGAGCAAGTTCGCCAATTTTGACTCTAAAAGTTCAGTTGGTGCTTATGCAGGTTCTTACGACAACTACGGAACAACGGCTGACATCAACCAAGTCATTAATGACAATTTAGCAGTACGTTTAACTGGAGAATATGGTGAGTCAGGGAGCTTCCGCTCTGGCATTGAAAATAAAATTGAAATGTTTTCACCAAGTTTCACTTATAAAAATGATGATGGTACTCTCACTTGGACCACACAATATACCTATGACAAATTAGGTCGTGTGCCTGATCGTGGTCCAGCATATGAAAACTTGCCTGCAGGAACTTCAATTAAAATGGGATTTGCCCAAGATGGCGATTATGTTGATGATATTTTGCAAGTGGTTCGCACCGATGTGAATTATCAATATGCGCCTGATTGGAACTTTCACTGGGCAGCAAGTTACCGACAAGCAGAACAAAACTTTGATCACTTTTACTTTGGAACTTATTGTGGGTTAGATGGAAACGACCTAAAAGGTAAAGAATGCAACACTAAAAAAGGCTACATCAATCAAATTTACTACTGGCAACAAACCAGCAATAAGACCACCACCAATACATTTGATATTAAGGGCAAGTTCAAAACAGGCTCACTTGAACACCAAATCATGATGGGTACAGACTGGACGTATGAACAACGAGAGCCACGCTTAGCAAATGAAGCTCAGAATGGTTCTATTTACGGCTACGTTAATCCATTCACAGGCGAACGTGAATATAGCCGTGGCAATGGCCCATTAAAGATGAGACAACATAACTATAATGAAGGCACAACTTACGGCGTATTTATTCAAGATTTAATTGGTCTAAATGACCAACTTAAACTGATGATGGGTGTCCGCTACGATTACTTCGATTTTTCAACCACCAACAAATTAACGAATGAACATCGTAATGTAAAAGATAGCAGCTTTAGCCCAAATGTTGGTTTGGTATGGCAACCGCTTCAGGAACATAGCTTTTACACGTCTTACTCTAAGAGCTTTGCACCATTTGGCGGACAAATGGGTGTTAACCAAGTTACTGGAAGCACTGATGTCGCAAAAATGGATAAAGAGCCTCAATATAACGAGCAATATGAAGTTGGGGTAAAAAGCGAATGGTTAGATAATCGTTTAAATACTCAATTTTCTGTCTTTGATATTCGTAAAAATAATATCCGCTATAAACCAAATCCTAATGACCAACCAGATGTATGGGCAACTGCCGGTCAGCATCAATCTCGTGGTCTTGAATTTAGTTTTATTGGCCGCGTACTTGATAATGTCTTTGTCCGCGGTGGTTATGGCTATACGGATGCAAAAGTAAAAGAAGACAAGCAAAAACCTGAACAAGAAGGCAACTATTTAGCAAACACATCTAAGAACACGGGTAATTTATTTGTTCGTTATTTACCAACCGAACAGTGGTATACCGAAGTGGGTGTGACCTATGTGGGCTCTTATTATCCAAATATTAATAATCAAGTAAAAATGGAAGGTTTTAACCGTGTCGATGCAGCAATTGGCTATAGTGCAGATCCGTGGAATGTCACACTTGCGGTAAATAACCTAACCAATAAAGAGTACTGGCGTTCGGACAGCATGCCAGGCACACCACGTAATGTGTTATTGCGTTTGAATTATCAGTTTTAAGTAAATATTAAAAAAGCATACCTCTATTTTAGAGGTATGCTTTTTTCTTTTTAGATCCCGTATTTTTCGCGATAAGCTTGCATATTTGCTAGCGCTTCTTTTTCGCCTTTCGCTTCTAAATAATCCATTAAATCTTTCATGGTAATCAGTGCGTGCACAGGAATTTCTAATTCTTTTTGAACTTCTTGAATTGCAGAAAGCTCACCTTGACCACGTTCTTGACGATCTAACGCAACTAAAACACCCGCAATAGTTGCGCCAGCGTTTTTCAAAATCGTTACAACTTCACGAATCGCTGTACCTGCGGTAATTACATCATCAATAATCCAGACTTTTTTACCTTCAACCGCAGCACCAACTAAAACACCGCCCTCACCATGATCTTTCGCTTCTTTACGGTTAAAGCCCCATGGCACGCTTTTGTTATGGACTTGCGATAAAGCCACAGCAGTCGCTGCTACAAATGGAATACCTTTGTAAGCTGGTCCAAAAATCACATCAACATTTTGGCATTGTGTTAATTTATCAGCATAGCCTTGCGCTAAAAGAGATAAAGCTTCACCATCGTTGAGTAGGCCTGCATTAAAAAAATAAGGACTCACGCGTCCAGATTTTAAAGTAAACTCACCAAATTTAAGCACACCGCGTGATAATGCGAGTTCGATAAATGCTTGCGGGTGAAATGACACAGGCGTTGTCATGAGGTGCTCCAAATTCACAATTGAGGTTAAATTTTCGCATGATACCAAAGGATCAGTATCCAAGTGATGTAAAAATTCTTCGAGTCGTTTCCATTAACGTAAATGGCTTACGTTCTTCAGTAACGAAAGGCTTACTTGAATGGTTAGAACAATCAGATGCCGATGTCGTATGCATGCAGGAAAGCCGCATTACCCATGAACAATGGACTGAAAAATTTAGACCCGAAGGATGGCATACCCATCTCTTTCCAGCAGAGCGTGCAGGTTACGCGGGGACTGCGATATATAGCCGCCTACCCTTCGTCTCTGTTAAAGATGGTTTAGGGTTTGAGCTAGCTGACAGTCAAGGCCGTTTTATTTCTGCGGAATTCGATTTAGGTTTGTCACATCCGGTACATATTGCATCATTATACTTACCTTCAGGCTCAAGTGGTGAAGAAGCGCAAGCACGTAAAGATTTATTTTTAGGTGAATACGCAAAAATCTTGAAACAATGGCGGGATGAAAATAAGTCAGTCATCATTTGTGGTGACTACAATATTGTTCATAAACGAATTGATATTAAAAACTGGTCAGGTAATCAGAAATCATCGGGTTGTTTACCACATGAGCGCGCATGGCTTGACCATATTTACGATGAACTTGGCTATGTCGATACCTTCCGTGTAGTTCGCGCAGAAGCAGAACTTTATTCATGGTGGTCAAATCGCGGTCAAGCTCGTGCAAAAAATGTAGGGTGGCGTATTGACTATCAAGCGTGTTCACCAGACTGGAAAACACGTGTAGCCAACGCATGGGTCTTTAAAGATCAATGGTTTAGCGACCATGCACCCGTTATTATCGACTATAAAATTCAAGAGTAAGTGAACACTTGTTCACTTGCATTGTCGTTTTCGCTTACAGCATATGTCGTTTTTGAGTATTTTTCTTACACAGCTTTAACGGCATTATAGCTGCACGGCACAGGGAAGCAGTCAGGATGACGCAAAAGGATAGGACGCCGTAGGAAGATAAAATAAACTTATGATAAGTTTATTTGCAAGGATGTGACATTGGACGTTGAAATGAGACCCGCATGATCAGGATGATTAAATGCGGGTTTTCTCTTTTTTAGTCTCTTATTTTTTGCGCTAAGTTCTTTTAGTTTTAATTTCTTCTTCTTAAGCCCATTATCGCTTTGTCTTATGACAATAACATGACATTTCTCTTTCGATTAATCATTAATTTTCATTTGTTTTAAAAGTATCGGTATAAAGTAGTGCTTAAAAGCTTTTTGGGTTAGGCTGTGTGCTCTCTCTTTTTGACATGGTCCGATAAAATGTTAAAAATTTATGGAATTAAAAACTGTAATTCAATGAAAAAAGCATTTGATGCTTTGCAAGCCAAAGCGCTTAGCTATGATTTTCACGATTATAAAAAACAAGGCATTGATGCAGATACTTTAAAGATCTGGTTAAAAGAAATTGGGCAAGATACAGTTCTCAATAAAAAAGGAACGACTTGGCGCAAGCTTTCAGAAGAAGAACAAAATCGTGCTTTAAGCAGTGAAGATAACCTTATTGAAGCACTTATTGCTCAACCTAGTTTAATTAAAAGACCTGTTTTACAAAACTCACAAGGTTTCATTGTAGGTTTTGATGAATCTACCTATCAAAATATCCAAGCATAAAAAAACGAGCCATAGGGCTCGTTTTTTTATTAAAACTTTTAGTTAGCGCGAATCCATGTTTGGTTACGACCAAGTGCAGAAACGCCAATATAACCACGTAATTTAAGCTTTTTACCGCCATCGGTTAACTCACCTTTCAGTTTGTAAGTTTTACCTGATTTTGGGTCTAAAATCGTACCGTTTTCATAACTGTTACCACCTACATTTTTTAAATTATGTACAATGGTGACACCTTTAAGTGGTTTGTTTTTATACGGACCTTCACATTTTGTACAAGCGTTTTCTTCGCCTGGTGTCAAAATGTTTTGAATGGTTGCAGTTAAGGTTCCGTCCTTCTGTTCCGTAAATTTCACTACGGCTTTTGGCTTGTTGGTCTGATCATCAATCGTTTTCCACACCGTTCCATTGAGTGAATCAGCCGCATTGGCAAATGCAGCCATACCAATGAGTCCTAAAGCTAAAGCAATCTTTTTCATTTTTGTAATATCCTTGGGTCTTTCAAGATTTTTAGTATTCAGAAGTCGCAAAGATATTGCAATTTTTGAATGTGACTGTTTCGTGTAACCTTGTAATCTTGCAAAATAAAATTTACAAGAAAACAAGAAACTAGCATAAAAATGGATGCTCTATGAATATATCAAATGTTTGGAAATATTATTTTACAGAAACTTTTCTTAAAACAACAATTCGCAAGCCAAGTCAGCTAAATTTGCCGGCTACCGCCTTACGTCCCGTTCTAGATCAGATGTGTCGTGCTTTCCCAACACAAAAAAATGTTTCTGTACGCCCAATTCGACTAGCAGGCATTAAAGGTGAAGAAATCAAACCACAAGATTCTGCCACTCAACTGATTTTTCATATTCACGGCGGCGCTTTTTTTCTTGGCAGTGTCAAAACACACCATGCTTTCATGACGGATTTAGCTGCCCGTACTCAAATGCAGATTATTCATGTGGACTATCCACTTGCACCAGAGCATCCTTATCCTGAGGCAACTGAAGCCCTATATGACATCTATCAATCTTTAGTAGTACAAGGTGTTCAGCCTAAAGATATTATTTTGTCAGGTGATTCATGCGGAGCAAATTTAGCGCTAGCACTTTGCTTACGTTTAAAAGAACAACCTGAGCTCATGCCAAGTGGCCTGATTTTGCTATCTCCATTTTTGGATTTAACCCTAACCAGCGAGTCGCTCAGATTCAATAAAAAACATGATGCCTTACTCTCTATTGAAGCGCTGCAAACAGGAACTCAGTACTATATAGGCAATCATATTGCAGCTGATGACCCACGTGTTTCACCTATTTTCGATGACTTGCATGGCCTACCACCCACTTTGGTTCAAGTGGGGTCTAAAGAAATCTTATTAGACGATGCCAAACGTTTTAGAGAAAAAGCTGAAGATGCTGGCGTTAAAGTTCAATTCAAACTTTATACAGGCATGTGGCATAACTTCCAGATGTTTAATGCATGGTTTGATGAAGCCAAACAAGCATTGGCAGATATTGCTGAATTTGCCCACGAACTCGATAAAACTTAATTTATCTATAAATGATGTGAACAGTGAATAAAACTTTTCACATCATTTTCTTTATAAAAATTCATCATGTATAAATTGAAAATCATGTTATGTTTAAAATATAAATTATTTAAACAGTCCAATTTTAGGATGGTCCAACAAAGAGGCATCTATATTTAGGAGGCCTTACTTACTATGAAAAATCGTTTAATCACTCATCCCGTAAATAGAATAAAACAGGTGATAATCGATTTCATCTACAATAATCACATCATCAACTGGACGCCACTACAAAAAAGCGCACTGATGCTTACACTTGCCTGTGCAATGAATTTCAGTTGGATTTTATGGAAAGGCTATATTCTAATTACCCCTAGTGTCTGGCAATGGACACATTTACCTTTAGTTGAGTCGCAAATCTGGTTCAATTTATTAACCTTATTTTTGTTGGCTTTTTTAATTATCCCCTGCTATCGCTATAAAAATGATGAATGGGCTCAACGAATTATTCCTTTAGTGAGTGTGCAATTTTTTACGCTCATGCTATGCCACGATGGATATTTAATTGGCAGCATTAGCCCCGCCACTATGGTCGGTTATGTCGGCACGATTGGGGTAGGTCTGGTATTATTTGATCGAAAAATTGTTTATAGCGCTCTTGTACCTGCGACAATTATTTTAACGGTATGTACTTATTTGAGTATGAAAGGTGTTTTGCCTTACGCCCCCTTATTTAATCTGATTGCCATGCAACGTGCTCAAACCAATCCATTTTGGTTAGGAAGCATGGCTTTTTTTATTATGCCCATTTTATTGGCATGTTTTATTTTATTTGAAATATTACTCACCCAATGGCGTCAGCGCGAAACTTATATTCAACGTTTAAGCCAACTTGATCCATTAACTAATGTATTAAATAGACGTAGTTTAAATACGCATTTAGAGTCGCTACACCAACAGCAATTTGATTATGCTGTGGTACTTCTTGATATCGATCATTTTAAAAAAATTAATGATATATATGGCCATCACCAAGGTGATCAGGTCTTAATTGAAATCGCTCAATGTCTTTCTGAGAACTTACGTAGTGAGGATATTATTGGTCGATTTGGTGGAGAGGAATTTATTTTATTACTTCCCCACACCGATATCATTCAAGCAGAAAAAATTGCTGAGCGTTGTCGCTGTGCTTTACAAGAATTACCTGTCTTTAGCACCCAAAATAATCCTATTCATATTAGTGCAAGTTTTGGAATAAGCAGTTCAGCTTTTGCACAGGACCCTTATCTTGTTATTCGACAGGCTGACCAAGCTCTCTATGCGGTAAAAGCTTCAGGCCGTAATCAGGTACGTACATTTCATCAGACCGAAACTATTGATACCTTATGATTCTTTGAGCTTTGCCAAACTCGCAAGTTGTTGCAAAAGTTCTTGCTGACTAAAAGCACCCGTTAAGCGTAGAGCACGAATCTCTTTTTGCTCTGGGCTTAAAAATAGATAGGTCGGTGGTCCCAAAATATTCCATTGTTTGAGTAGCGCTTCATGTGACTGGTCATAATGACTCAAATCAAGCTTAATTAAATAGTAAGGTGCAAGAGCAGACTGCACCTCAGGTGCTTTTAAAATACGGTGCTCAATTGGTTGGCAAGCAACACACCAATCGGCATATACATCAACCACAATAGCCCGATCAGTAGGCGCTGCTGCTAAAATCTTTTGGAAGTCTACAGCGCTAGTCGCAACATGCCACTCGGCCATGTGGTCAGAACTTTGCAAAGTTCGATTTTGAATATGTTGATATTGGTTATAGGCTACAAAAGGGGTAACGATTAATAATAAGATCGCGTAGAGCCATTGTAGCTGCCCTTTTTTCCAGAAAAACTGATAAACAGCATAGGCTATAAAAGCGAGGCCCAGTACTAAACTAAGTACTTGCATGCCCCAATCTGGCAATAAAGGACGAATAAAATAGAGGCTTAAACCCAACATCAGAAAAGCAAAAATCACTTTAATCTGATGCATCCAGTCACCTGCTTTAGGCAAGAATTTTGCCCCTAAAATGCTCGCAAGCAATAAGGGAATTCCCATTCCAAAACCTAAACAGAATAAAAGCAAAGCACCTTGCCATTGGTTTTGTGTTTGAGAAATAAATAATAAAGTTCCAGCGAGAGGTGCAGTCATACAAGGACCGACCAAGAGTGCAGAGACCACACCCATGACTCCCGCACCGACTAAAGTGCCGCCTTGTTGCATCGACTGAATACGGTCAAGTCGGTTTAACCATGTTTGCGGTAAACGAATCTCAAACAAGCCAAATAGGTTCAGAGCAAATACAATAAACAACAAACTAAAAGCAATTAAAGTCGCAGGCTGTTGTAACCAGCGCTGAAAATTTAAGCCTGCTGAAGAAGCAATTAAACCTAAACCTGCATAGACCAATGCCATGCTGCAAACAAAAGTAAGTGCAATGGTCCAAGCTTTTAGACCTTTATGTTCTCGAATAATTAGCGAAGTTAAAATAGGCAACATCGGTAAAGAACATGGCGTAAATGCGAGCAACATGCCTAAACCGAGAAATAATAAAATCCCATACCAAAGTGAGTGCTCAATTAACTTAGCTGACCAGATCTGATCTTGTGCAATTTGTGGCGTAGATGGATCTATTACAGGCTCTGTACTCTGCTCTTTTTCTAAAAGTTTTGAATCTGAGGAAGCTTCCGGTTGAGTATTTGCCAAATCTAGCAATCGTTTTGGTGCTGTTCCTGCTTGGTTCTGCACACCAACCAAGCCATCTGCATCAGTTTGAAACTCAATGGTTTGTGGCGGATAACAAATACGATCTTTGGCACAGCCCTGCCAAGTCACACTATAGTGCTCTGAAGCCTTGGTTTTAATTTTGAAATTAACTTGATGGTAGTAAACCTGACTTTGCCCATAATTTTCATCATATTGGGCAATCGCTTGAGGTAATTTTAAAGCTAAAGGTTGAGTACCTTGTTGTACGGTAAATTTATGCTGATATAGATAGTAATTTGGCTGAATCTGCCAAGATAAACTCGCAGTATGCGGCTCAGAAGATTCAACCGAAAATGAAAAAGCTTGTTCGGGCGAGAGCAGCTTGTCTTGTGCGAAAACCAACTGGCTAAACACACAAACAGCAACGGCTAGAAAATAAAGAATTCCCTGATGAATAAGCTTTTTCATTAACATAAATTTAAATTGCTTCGATTAGAACAAGAACGCCACGCCTAAGCCACCGTTGTAGCTCTTATCTTGACCTTCTAAATCGACCCCGATACTTGCGTCAAGCTGAGTACGATTATTTACAGCGTAAACTAAACCTGTACCTAAACCGTATTCATAGTCTTGGCTTTCAGCTTTACGGTAAATGAATTCAGAATATCCAGAAAGTTTACCAGCGATCTTATAGTTGATTGCTGGAATTGCAGTCACAGCCCAATTACTGTTTTGCACTTCGTAACGCATGGTAATTGAGGTATCAATCAAGTCATCATATTTATAAGCCACTGCTGAGCTTAGGCTATAAATATCATCATGCGCAGTAAATTCATCATTACCAGTTGCAATGACAGCCTGAGCTAACACAGCCATTGATAAGTTTTCATCATCGAGATCAATTGCTTTTTTCAAACCGATGCTTACATCACCAAAGCCTGAATTGTCAGTTTTTTTACCAGCACGTTTGGTTTGAGTCCATGCTGGACCTTGCCAACCTAATTGTAATTCTAAGCCATCAGCCAAACCTGTACGGAATAGCATATCTTCATTTACAGTTACGGTCTTTTCTTTAACGCCATCGACAGTCGACTCTGTATAAGTCGCACTAGGTAAACCTTGTTCCCAAGCTAACTTACCCACTGGTGTAATACCTGTTCCGAAGCCTGCTCCAGGACGGTCAAAGGAAAACTCTGCTGCGAAAGTACTTCCGGCAGCAACAGTTGTAAGGGCAAAAGTTAAAATTTGTACTATTTTCATTTTAATGTCCAATCAAGTAGTTAATTCTTTTGTCATTTTAGCCCCATGACGGCGCAATAACTCTAATGTTTCACGCTCTTCTTCAAGTGATTCTGACCAATCTATTTCATCAAAATCACAATCAAAGAACAACTGACTGATTGAAGATAAAACGGTGAGTCCTTCTTCATCACGTGAGTTTGGATCAACTTTTTCATCGAGTAAACGTTGAACAGCTGGAGCACATGCCGAGCTTGCAGCATCCCATAACGGACCATAAAACTCTTCTGCATCCCAAAGGTGTACATTGGCTTTAGCTTGAATTAGGGCTTCAAGAATATCGAGATAAACTTGTAATGCTTGTTGCTTCTCTTCTTTTGATAATGGTGTACCTGCTTCATAAGCTTCCGATACATTTTCCCACCATTTAAAAATTCCGTCACAGATAATTGATACAGGTGGTCCTTGCTCCGGATCAATAAAGTTCGGATCAAGTCCGTCAGCAAGTAATTTCTGCACTTGCGCGAGTTCTAATTCTTCTATGGCTTTAATTAAAGCTTGCTGCTGGGTGGTTAACATGACCATCTCTCAAAAATATATTAGGGCTATTATGCCTAATCTCTTCTCCAGATTTTAGAGGTTGATTGCATCGCATTGCAAACCTAATGTTGTGAATAGTTTTATTTTCATCAAATATAAAAAAAGCCCCGAAGGGCTTTTTAGCATTTTCAATTAAACTTCATCATCAATGAATTCTGGTTGCCCACCTCTCGGGTGTTCTTTTTTCTCAAAAGTATGTTCGAGGCTACGTTTTAATTTTTCAATCGCGCCATGAATTGAAGCGTCAATATTTCCTGCTTTATGGTGCACTGCAACCGGTTTTAAACCTGAAGGACGCGCTTCAATCATACAGTGGATATCTTTGTCACCACCTTTGTCCCCATTTTCATCACTAAAATGAACCGAAAAATGCGTAATACGTTCGCTATGACGTTGGAATTCTTGAGTAAGTTCTGCACGTACATAAGTAATTAAACGTTCGCTGTTATGGATGTTTTTATCTGTGCGGATTTCAATATTCATAAATACCATCCTCTCTTTCTTACTGTGGATCTTTTCTATGCAAAACTTTTTTATGTTGGCATGTTTTAAGCATGCATGAACTGACTTCAATTGTACATTTTGATGGTGTAATGGTTTGTTATCTCCTGACTTAAACGTACTGGTTTTAATTTATTTTGAAGATCTTCATATCTTCAATATCAGTCCATCTATAAAAATATGCAAGCTGATTTTTTAAATATTTATGAAAAATTGAACAAAAGGAGAGCAATCGTGTCCAAATCTTATCTATCTGGAGCCGAGCTCATTGAGCAAATTCAAAAGTCTCCTTATTCACGTGATTTGATCGGTTATCACGGACAGCCTCCACAAGTTAAATGGCCTAACAATGCCAAGATTGCAGTGCAATTTGTTCTTAATTATGAAGAAGGTGGCGAAAAACATATTGAGCACGGCGATGATGGCTCAGAACAGTTTTTATCGGAGATTATTGGTGCTGCAAGTTACCCAGCCAAACATATGTCGATGGACTCGATGTACGAATATGGTTCACGTGCTGGTTTTTGGCGCATTCATAATGAATTCCAAAAGCGCAAACTTCCAATGACCATTTTTGGAGTTGCAATGGCACTTGTCCGCAATCCTTATATTGTAGAGGCGATTAAGCAAGCTGATTATGATGTCGTTTCTCATGGTTACCGTTGGCTTCACTATCAAGATACTGATATTGAGTTAGAAAAACAGCATATAGAACAAGCTCTATCTGTTTTAGAAAACTTGTTTGGAAATAAAGTGATCGGTTGGTACACCGGACGTGATAGCCCTAATACACGTCAATTACTTGCAGAATTCCCGCAAATTCAATACGACTCTGATTATTATGGCGATGATCTGCCTTTTTGGACGACTCTCACCAATGCTGCGGGTGCATCACGTCCTCATCTGATTATTCCGTATACTCTGGAATGTAACGATATGAAATTCTGCTCACCGGGTGGATTTAATAGTTCAGAACAATTTTTTCAATATTTAAAAGATAGTTTTGATGTGCTGTATGCAGAGGGAGAAAATGCACCAAAAATGATGTCGATTGGAATGCATTGCCGTATTTTAGGGCGCCCAGGCCGTTTTAAAGCACTACAAAAGTTTCTCGACTATATTCAAATGCACGATCGAGTCTGGATATGTAGTCGTCAAGACATTGCTGAACATTGGTATAAAAATCACATAACTAAATAATTGATTTTTTAATTTTCCAAATTCATAAGCGAATCATGAACCCCTCTTGGCACTGTTATTGCTAAAACTCTGTATCACGACAACGAGTTTAGGAATAACAGTGTTTTTAGCCGAGTTTAATCAAGCCCCACCCGAACAACTCAAGACTTTGTTAAAAAACTGTGTCCACATTCCAGCATGGGCCGAGAAAATCACTTCAGGACGTCCCTATTCATCAAAAGCATCTCTTTTAGAGCATGCAGAAAATTTAAGTCAAATGTGGTCATGGCAAGACATTGAAACTGCTTTAGCAACCCATCCAAAAATTGGTGAACGACAAGCAAAAAAACAACTCAATGCAAAAGAGCAACATTTTTCAAATCAGGAACAAGCTGGCATTTCTTTAGATGAACAAACGCAACAAGCGCTGCTACAAGGCAACCTCGATTATGAACAAAAGTTTGGCTTTATTTTTTTAATTAAAGCAGCGGGCCTCAGTAGCGATGAGATTTTAAAAAAGCTACAAGAACGTTTACAACATGACTTAGCTATCGAAAAAGTAATTGTACATCAGCAACTCTCAGCGATTGCTCTATTACGTCTATCTCAGGAAATACAAGCATGATCAGCACTCATATTTTAGATACGAATTTAGGCAAACCAGCTGCACAAGTAGAAGTGAAGTTGTTTCATGCAGAAACCCATGAGTTGATTGCAACCGCAACCACTAATCCAGACGGTCGAGTGGGTGATTTTGAAATAACAGACTTTGCAGCAGGTGCTTATCAACTTGAATTTGAGATTGCGCCTTATTTTTCATCGCAGCAAATTAAAACTTTTTTCCCACGTGTTTGTATTCAATTTTTTGTAGAAGACATCAATCAGCATTATCACATTCCATTACTGATCAGCCCGTTTGCTTACTCCACTTATCGCGGTAGTTAATTCAATTATAAATAGGAGAAAAATATGAATCATCAGCAAAAAAATGCGATTTCTCCAGAGCATGAATATTTAGGAATTTCCAAAAGTTTTGCTTACGGCTTACAGCATGTGCTGACCATGTATGGTGGCATTGTAGCCCCGCCACTTATTATTGGAACAGCAGCTGGCTTAAGCTCAGCACAAGTCGGAATGCTCATTGCAGCTGCCCTATTTGTTGGGGGATTGGCGACACTGATTCAAACCATTGGAACGAAATATCTAGGCGCAAAATTACCTCTGGTACAGGGCGTATCTTTTGCTGGCGTGGCTACCATGGTAGCCATTATTACTACAGGTGGCGGATTACCTGCTGTCTACGGTGCGGTGATTGTCGCATCTCTGATTGGACTGTGCCTTGCGCCTTACTTTTCAAAAATTATTCGTTTTTTCCCACCCGTTGTGACCGGATGCGTCATCACCATTATTGGGCTATCTCTGTTACCCGTTGCGATTCGCTGGATGATGGGTGGCAACAACAAAGCACCTGACTGGGGTAGCGTAGAAAATATCTCTTTAGCCTTACTAACCTTAGGTATTGTGATTGTTCTAAATATGCTGCCGCAAGCAAGCATTCGCCGCTTATCAATTTTGTTGGCTATTGCTGCTGGCACCACCCTCGCCTACTTTATGGGTTTTGGTGATTTTAGTCAGGTCAGTTCAGGCGCATGGCTCCAATTCCCACACTTATTTGCATTTGGTTTACCGACTTTCGAGCTTAGTGCAATCTTGTCGATGTTGATTGTAACCTTGGTCATTATGACTGAAACCACAGCCGATATTATTGCTGTCGGAGACATTGTAGGAACTGAAGTCGATTCGAAACGGATCGCCAATGGCGTACGTGCCGATATGTTTTCGAGTGCTTTTGCGCCTATTTTTGGTTCGTTCATGCAAAGTGCTTTTGCCCAAAATGTTGGGTTAGTTGCAATTACTGGCATCAAAAGCCGATTTGTAGTCGCAGCCGGTGGTGTCATTCTCATTATTTTGGGACTACTCCCCATTATGGGTCGTTTGATTGCCGCGATTCCAATGCCCGTACTTGGTGGTGCAGGTTTGGTCTTGTTTGGGTCAGTTGCAGCGAGTGGAATTCGCACTTTGGCAAAAATAGATTATAACGATCAGAAAAATTTGATTATTGTCGCGACCGCTTTATCAGCAGGGATGATCCCAATTATTAACCATGAATTTTATGCTCATTTTCCAGTTTGGGTACAAACTTTGTTCCATTCGGGCATTAGTTCAACATGTATCTTTGCTATCTTGTTGAATTTATTATTTAATCATTTACCCTCATTTCGCGGCTCGCGTACCCCACATTTAAGCCAAACAATAAACACAAGAAATACTCATTAAAGATTTAGTTTTTAGCGCCCCACTTCGGTGGGCTTTTTTTTAACCGTTGATCAAATTTGGCTTCATTTTTGCTTAAGACCCTGTATCCTTAGCGTGCTTTATTTGGGGGGAGATCATTTAAATGCAATTAAAGCAACTTGCGGCGACTTGTGCCTTGTTATCTGCAACTGCCATGGTTCAGGCAAAACCAATTTGGCAAGATTTTAGTGTGACTGGACTTTATGGTGAGAACTATGAAGTTGTAGATGACAAAGAAACCACGATTACTTTGGAATATGCTGCGAAAGTTAAATACGCTGATGTATTTTTCTTCATGGACCGCATGCGCGGTGAAAATGACCACAAGAGTACTTACTTTGAGTTATCACCACGTTTAAGCTTAGGCGAAGTGTCTGGGAAAAAACTGGCGTATGGTCCAATTAAAGATGTGTTAATTAGTACCACTTGGGAAAGTAACAGTGAAAACGGCAATAACTTCGACAACTTCCTTTATGGTTTTGCAGTTGACTTAGATATCCCATATTTCCAATATGCGAATTTAAACTTCTACCGCGCGAATAATGAGAAAACTGACGACGATTATCAAATGACATTCGTTTACGGTGTTCCATTAAAATTAGGATCTGAAGATTTCTTGGTAGATGGTTTCCTTGACTGGTCAACTGCTGAAGGCGACCATGCCAGCGAGTTGAACTGGACAACACAATGGAAATGGAATGTAGGTAAACACATTTCTCCTGACACACGTCTATACCTCGGTATTGAGCATTCTGTGTGGAATAACAAATTCGGTATTAAAGGTGCAGACGAAAATAACGTCAGCGCATTGGTTAAATACCACTTCTAAAATTATGATTTAGAAGATAAAACAGCAAGGAAAATTCCTTGCTGTTTTTGTTTTAATCGAGTGGATTACCTACAATATTGCTAATAATTCCCTGCATAATATGTCCGCCTTGTTCACGGCGTAATTCTGCATACCACGCTTGAGTAACGCTTTCATCTTTCATATGAGTCACATCACAGCGTTTACGCGCACGAAGTACCAACTCATTTGCACGTTCATTACGCTTGTTTTGATAGCGACGTAAAGCATCTTCGACACCTAAAGTGTTAATTTGCAGAGAACGTGCTAAATAAATCGCATCTTCCATTGCTTGGCAACCGCCTTGACCAATATCAGGTGTCGTGCTGTGTGCAGCATCACCCAAAATCACCACACGACCTTTATAAAATTGTGTAAACGGTTCAATGTCATGGATTTCTACCCGATTGGTCTTTTGCGGGTCTAAGCGCTCAATGAGTTGCTGTACTGGCAAACACCAATCCGCAAAATATTGTTTTAAAAGTTTTTTATAGTCATCACGATCATTGTCTAGACCTACTGGCAAAGGCACATCTAAAAAGAAATAGAACTTGCCATCTGCAACTGGCATTAAAGAAGCTCGCTTGCCTTCCCCCACATAAGTCGTCCATTGCTGAGCTGGGGCTAAATCTTCAGATATTTCAACCAAGCCATTCCAGTTCACATAACCCGCATAACGGCGCTGTACTTGTTGGCCCAAAACATAGGTTCGTGTAAGTGAGTGAGTACCGTCAGCCCCAATTAATAGATCAGCCTGCGTTGAACTGCCATCTGCAAAATGGACCTCAACAAAATCAGCTTTGTCTTCAAGGCTAACCATTTTTTTGCCTAAATAAATCTGATCTCTGCCAAATTCATCCATCAGCATATTTTGTAAATCGGCACGTGCAACTGGATAAGGTCTTTGGCCTACTTCTTCAATTAATGGTAGTAAACTGAATTGTGTCATCACATCTCCAGTTAGACCATCCACATAGGCCAAATCATCCATTTGTCCACCAAGTTTGGCAATTTTGTCAGTTAATCCCAGATAGTTTAGACATTTCACACCATTCGACCACAGCGAAATTGCAGCGCCAACTGGAAGAATCTTTTCAGTTTGCTCAAAAATACGAACTTGGTGACCAAATTTTTTTAATGCAATGCCTGTGGTTAGACCTCCCATTCCCGCACCAATAATCACCACATTCATAACACGCTCCTATAGATATTCACCTATAGAGTGCTTATGCTAAAAACATGCCATCCTTCAAAATTTATTTAGCTTTTCCACAAAACTGGCATGCACCATGCTTATATATTTAGGTGTAAAACTCGTCTCAGCACGCTCCGTGTTGGCGCAGTTTTAAATGAAAAATCATGTTTTTAACAAGAAATACGGATAATCCACTATGGCAACATTGCACGCCCCAGCATTTGAACTTCCTGAAATTTTGAATACGAAAACCAATTTGGCTGATGCCCGAATTGGTGCACAAGTCATTGAGTGTTCAGATGATTTCTTTGCAGAAGCAAAGCGTATGCTGCAATTTGATGCACCTATTTTTGTTGAAGATAAATTTGATGATAACGGCAAATGGATGGACGGTTGGGAAACGCGTCGTAAACGTCACGCAGGTTATGACTGGTGCATTGTGAAACTTGGTGTGACTGGAAAAATCAGTGCACTTGATATTGATACCAGCTTTTTTACAGGAAATTATCCTGCATCTGCATCATTAGAAGCATGTTATGCACCAAATGGTGACCTTACAGGGGCAAAATGGGAGAGTCTTTTAGGAAATACGGAACTCGGCCCAAGCCAGCATCATATTTTTATGGTCAATAATGATGCACTTTTCACTCATATACGCCTCAATATTTTCCCAGATGGTGGTATTGCCCGTTTACGTGTCTATGGAGACGTTCATATTCAGGTGACTGATAGCGAGCAAACTCTTGATTTATTAGCCCTTGAAAATGGTGGCCGCGTAGTTGCCTATAGCGATGCGCACTTTGGACATCCGCGTAATTTGATTAACCCCGGTCGTGGCGTCAACATGGGCGATGGATGGGAAACCAAACGCCGCCGAGCTCCGGGTTATGACTGGTGTATTCTTTCGTTAGGTAAAAGCGGAAAAATTGAGAAACTTGAAATTGATACGGCTCACTTTAAAGGGAACTTCCCTGCCCAAGTATCCATTCAAGCGGTTTACCTTGAAAATGCTACCGATGCACAGCTGATTCCACAAAGTATGTTCTGGTCTTATTTACTTGAAGCTCAACCGATGCAAATGGACCATATTCATGAATATGTGAATGAGATTTTACAGCATGAAAAAATCTCTCATATTCGCATTAACATGATTCCAGACGGTGGTATTAGTCGTGTTCGTTTATGGGGAAAAATTGCCAAGCCATGATCATGAAGAATGTTCAAATTCAGCCTTTAACAATTGAAAACTTTCAGTCCTTCGGAGAGGTCATCTGTTGCGACGGGCATGACTTTTTTCATATTAACGATGCCCACACCGAGCGCTACCATGCGCTCGTTGAAACTGAAATTGAAGGGGAAGCAAAGGCAGGAATTAGTATTTTCCGTAATATTAAGGCCAGTGTACTACCTCTGGAAATTTCAATGCTAGAGCGCCATCCCAAGGGGTCTCAGGCATTTATTCCATTACAGCAACAAAAGTTTTTAATTATTGTCGCGCCCGCTTTAGACGAGAATACTCCCGACATTTCAAAGCTATGTGCATTTGTTTCAAATGGGAAGCAAAGTATCAATTATCGGGCAGGCACATGGCATCATCCTTTGCTTACCTTTGAGGCACCAAGTGATTTTGCAGTGGTAGATCGAATTGGAGGTGGAGCGAATTGTGATATTTTTCAATTTCCACAGACTATAAAAATTACGACCTAAATTAGAATATACAGATCTGTCTATTTTAATTTTATGGCAAAAACCGTTGTGGTGATTTCCAATAACTTAGTTTTACATAAAAAAATCCCCGCCTATTGAGCGGGGATTTTTTTAATTCTATTTTAAACAGTGATATCAGCTAGGTTACCCTTCTGCTCAAGCCACTGCTTACGATCTGCCGAGCGTTTTTTCGCAAGCAATTTATCGAGTAAACCAGCTGTAAAATGAGCATCATCTAGATCGAGCTGAACTAAACGACGCGTGTTTGGATCCATGGTCGTTTCACGTAGCTGAATCGCGTTCATCTCACCCAATCCTTTGAATCGGGTAATTTGCGGATTACGATTACCTTTGATATTTTTCAAAATAGTTTCAAGTTCATCATCATCAAGTGCGTAATGGACATCTTTACCAATATCGATACGGAATAAGGGTGGCATTGCCACATACAAATGCCCTTCTTCAACCAATGTTGGGAAATGTTTTACGAATAAAGCACAAAGCAACGTCGCAATGTGTAAACCGTCCGAGTCCGCATCGGCCAAAATACAGATTTTGCCATAACGCAGCTCTGATAAATCATCACTGCCAGGGTCTACACCAATCGCAATCGCAATGTCGTGAACCTCTTGAGAAGCGAGTACTTCATCTGAAGAAACTTCCCACGTATTTAAGATTTTTCCACGAATTGGCATGATTGCCTGAAAGTTTTTATCGCGCGCTTGCTTGGCACTACCGCCAGCAGAGTCACCCTCGACAATAAATAACTCACTGTCCTCACGTGTTTGACCAACACAATCTGCCAATTTACCCGGCAATGCAGGGCCGGAAACAATTTTTTTACGCTCGACTTTCTTTGCTGCTTTTAAACGACGACCAGCTTTAGAAATCGCCATTTCTGCCAATTGCATGGCAATTTCAGCATGTTGGTTTAGCCAGAGTGAAAAAGCATCTTTAGCAATATTTAAAACAATATTTGATGCTTCACGACTCGAAAGACGCTCTTTGGTTTGACCTGAAAACTGCGGTTCTTGGAACTTGAGCGACAAGATATAGTTCACGCCATCCCAAACATCTTCTGCCGAAAGTTTAAGATTACGCGGTAACAAGTTACGCAATTCACAGAACTCACGTAACGCCTCGGTCACGCCTGAACGTAAACCGTTCACATGCGTACCGCCTTGTGCAGTTGGAATCAAGTTGACGTAACTTTCTTGAACCTGCTCACCGCCTTCTACATTCCAGCAAATCGCAAACTCACAGGCTGCGCGGTCTGCTTGTCCACTACTTACAAATGCAGGGTTTGGCAAAATTTCGCGGTCTTGTAATTCATCCATCAAATAATCGACGAGGCCATTTTCAAACTGCCATTCGATTTTTTCATCATTAATTTGATCGATATAAATAATTTTTAAACCAGCTGCTAATACAGCTTTCGCTTTTAAATTATGTTTGAGTGCTTTTAACGCAAATTTTGGACTATCAAAATATTTCGCTTCCGGCCAAAAATGTACCGTTGTACCTGTCGCGCGTTTTGGAGCTTTACCTTCGAGAACGGCTAAAGGTGCTACGGGTTCACCTTGCTCAAAGGCCATTTGATATAGGTTACCCTGGCGTTGAACCTCGACCTCAACACGTGTTGATAAAGCGTTTACAACCGAAATACCCACACCATGCAAACCACCTGAAAACTGGTAGTTATCGGTGCTGAATTTACCGCCCGCATGCAGCTTGGTCAGAATGATTTCGATACCACTTTGGCCATATTCAGGGTGAATATCCACTGGCATACCACGGCCATTATCTTCAACAGACAATGAACCATCTTTATAAACTGTGACACATATTTTGTCGGCATGACCAGCTAATGCTTCATCAACAGCATTATCAATAACTTCTTGGGCTAAATGGTTAGGTCGAGTCGTATCGGTATACATCCCTGGACGACGACGAACAGGGTCTAAACCAGAAAGGACTTCAAGCGATTGAGCCGTATATTGTGTCACGTTGTACGTTTTCCTTATTTGATGGTGTGCGCAAAGAATTCGATCACTAACGGTAATTTTTCTTCAAAATCTTCCATAGCATGATTGCCATGAGCATCCGTCAAAATCAATGAGGATGGCGTTGCAGCACTATAATAGCGTTGTGCTTGACGATAATCCAAAATTTCGTCGCCTTGTTGCAACAAGACGAGTATTTTGTCAGCATTTTCAGGTTGTTTCAGTTCCAAGTGTTGTAATTGTCGCAACTGAATATGGTCAATTGACCATTGATCATTCACCACATAGGGCATGCTTTCAACTTGGAATAACTCATCAAACAACTTCCATGGTTGCATAGCAGGATTAATCAGTACAGCCGGAATGTTATATTTCGCGACAAAATATGTCGCAAAAAAACCACCGAGACTACTACCAACTAAAGCCACGTCTTGCAACGATTCAATCAGCGCTGAAACTTGCTCTACCACTAGATTAGGAGATCTATTTAGGTCTGGCAAATGCACATTTATGCCTAATTCGCTACAATACTGCTTCAGGCTTAGCCCTTTAATTGAAGAAGAGCTACTATTAAAGCCATGGAGGTAGATAATATTCATATATTTCCCTCTAAATTGAGAATAAACTCACATTTTTGTTCTCAGTTTGTATATAAAAACACTATTGTCAGACAAGAAAAACCACTCAACTAACCATTCATCAGTATTTTAAAAACATGTGTTATTTAAACTACTAAGATGGAAACGTTTACTGCCGTTGATAAAAAGTACAGCTTAAAACGTCGGTTATAACGTATATGGGGAAAAGATATGCCGAGCTTAACACCACTACATGAAACTTATTGTAAATGGGATCGTACGCCACCGAGTCAGGCAGACGTACTAGAAGGTTTAGCTCAACTGTTCAGTACCAGCTTAAATGGTGTACATGAATTAATACAAGTTATTAATATTGAAGTATTAAAAAATGCTTTTGGTGTAAGCACACAAAATGCTAAAAACTTTCAAAAACGACCATTTGTACAAAAGGCATATCAATTTTCTTATGGCGCATTACAAAAATATGGTAGCCACTTTTTAGCGCCAAGCTTACGTCATATTATTGAAAAATATCCCACACTTCACGAAAAACCACTCACCCCGAGCTTACATTTTTTAGTCGGAATTTTGAATGGAATTTTTGGGGATTACCTACTTAAACAACATAGTCCACTCGCTTTACCAATGGTGCTATACGATCACTACGGTGCAATACAACAAGGGGAACTTGCAGGACGTATTGTAATTTTGGTTCATGGTTTGTGTATGAATCATCTGAGTTGGTCAAATGCACATTATGGTGGTATTGGGGAGCGTCTGTTAGCACAGCGCGACCATAACACGATGCTGTATTTAAACTACAATACAGGTCGACGTATTTCAGCCAATGGGCGCAGTTTTTCAAATTTATTAGAAGACTTGGTACAACGTAATCCAAGAATTACCAGTATTGATATCATTGGTCATAGTATGGGTGGACTGGTTTCTCGTAGCGCCTTGTTTTATGGCAAACAAAATATGTATCAATGGATTCATATGGTCGAGAATCTAGTATGCATTGGCTCTCCACATCATGGTGCAGTGTTAGAGCGCTTTGGCTTTACCATACAAGATAAGCTTGGGGCCTTCCCTTTTGTGGGTTTACTCGGTCAACTGGTTAATATTCGTAGTAATGGCATTTTAGACTTACGCCACGGTAGCGTTCGTGATGACGACTGGGAATATATGGATGCCCGAATTGGCATGATGGATGATAACCGTGCCCCAGCTCCGTTACCTTCCCATATCAATACCTTTTTAGTGGCAGGCACACTCGAATTTGAAAAAGTACGCAACAAAGCACTCACCGTAATTGGCGACTACTTGGTGAGTGTGAAAAGCGCGCTAGGCGAACATCCAAATCCACGTTTTCAGCTCAAAGTTCCAGACTCTCATAAAGCTGTATTTTATGGCTTAAATCACTTTGAAATTCAGTATCACTCGAGTGTTGCGGAACAGATTACTCGCTGGCTATATCCTAATGTTAATGATTATGTGCAAGAAGGTATTCAAACTCATATTATTGATATGCCGAACTATACGCTCGAAGATTTAGAAGGAATTGTAGAGACGTAAAAAAAGCCCAACTTAAGTTGGGCTTTTTTACAGAATCTGAAAATATTTTAAAAAGAGCTCTATAACTATTATTTATCTTTAAAAAATAAGTTGTCTTTACTATCTAAAACTTCATCAGAATAAAGATAGTATTTTCCTTTATTAAAAACTACTTTTCCTAACTTTTCACCACTTTGAACATTAAAGAAATATAGCTCGTTATTTTTCTCTTTTACTTTGCACATATAGGATTTATCAACCTGAAAACCTATAATAGAGTACACACATTTTTTTGGTGCTAATGTTAAAGTTGACTCTATCGTCGCAACATTTCCACTAGGTAGCTCCTCTGAACTATAATAATGATAAGTACCATTCCATATTTCTGTATTTGCAAATGTATGATTAGCAAATAGTAAAATTAAGAACAATATTGAATATTTCATGTTATTTCCGCAGCATTTTAATTAAATCACTTCCATCATCATATTTTATATTTTCTATTTTTTTACAAGAAGACTCTTTATTAATAACAAAGTTAATAAATTCCGAGTATTGATGATATTCAACTTTCACTGTTACTAAATTATCCGTATCCTGTAATATCTTATATTTATTAGGAGTATCTTGAGAATGAATTAAAATATTAAAATCAATATTACAAACCCCATTATTTCTTGCACTACACTCTTGATCTTTTATAAGTAAATTTGTAAGGTTTTTATCGAAAAAATTACTTAAGGTTTTTCTATTTTTATTTTCAACAACCTCATCGCTATTAATAGGAAATTTATTGTATAAATCTGTAATTAGAACTTTTGAAGTATTGTAACATTCAGCTTCTTTTGCGGAAGCGCAACCAGATAAAAGGCTTAAACATAAAATTTCTAAAATTAAAAGTTTCATTAAAATCTCCTATTTAACAAATTACATTCTAAAATATCTGTAGTTAACATGATCACTATAAATTCTATGACCTTTTTGTTTAAAATCAGAAATCCATTGGCTACCATCATAGCCTGCAATATGGCCATATTGATGCTTATCAGTTTTGGTGATGATATAAATATCACCTAATTGAGGTTTATTAAACTCTTCAGGTATTTCTTTATAACCTATTTTTTTGAGAGTTGGCCCCCAATCTGATGCTGCGATAGGATGTCCTGAAGTGTCGGCTCCCCCAGCCTCTAATGCAATTCTTACATATTTTGCACATTGATGTTGACTTTTTTCTTTAGCTCTCTTTCTTAAAATTTCAGCAAATTTTTCCAAATTAATTTTCTGAGTATTTTTTACCTCAGTATGATTTATGTATGCACAATTATAATTTTTCTCTAAATTTTGACTTTTTATACCTTCGGTTAAATGTTTTTTAATTTCTTGTTCAACCTCCCAAACTTTAGTTGAACCATTTTTAAATCCTTGTTTAATAACTTTTTTGCCATCCCGTTTATATTCATCATTCTCTTTCATAAAACTAGGATTTTGGTGATATGGGCTTTCTAAAAATTTTTTAGAAGTTACTTCTGCATCTTTAGGTGCCGCATACACAATATCTTCATCTTCTAATCGATTTTCTTTGACATTTTTAGGATAATTCACCCATAAATATAATCCAGTTAGAGTTTTAATCTTTGTATGAGCAGAATTTAGTTTATAGTATTTTTCCACATAATCTAATTGTTGTACGGCTGACATTTTTGCTAAATCAGATCTTTTAACTTTTAAATCAATTGAAGCAAATTTTCCGAATTGGATAAGACCAACATAACCACCTTTAGCATCATCTGTTAATTTTTTGCTGACAAAAGTTCCAATTTTTGGACTAAAAGTACCGGCAGACTCTAAATGCATAACAGCCATTAATTGACTTGCCATATTCTCTGAATCATTAGGCCACAAATTTTGTGCTATTTTTATAACTCTTTTCCTAAATTCACAACTAACTTTAGATCCCCAAGCCAAATTATATTGTTTACAAATACATGGTGAAGTTGCATTAGTAGCAACTTTCATTGGTTTTCCTGACTCTTTTGTATATTCATCAGTTATATCTTTTGACTCTATTCTTTTTTGAGGTTTATCTGAAGTATTTTTATTATTATTTTCATGTGAATTTACTTTCTGAGTAGAAGATGATTTATTATTTTCATGCTTAGATTGATTGTTATCAGGATTTTTTTTGGTATCACTCGATGCACCTTTATATGGAATTTTAATAATTTGTCCAACATCTATATGATCAGGATTTTTTAATTTATTTAAATTTACAATTTCACTAATTTTACAATTAAATCGATGAGAAATTGAAGATAAATTTTCTCCTTTTTTTACTTTATGCGTTAAATATCTATAATTACCAGGTTTATTCGTTGATTTTGCTAAGGTAATATTATCTAATAGTATTTTTGATGATGTTACTCTTACTATCTCCTTTTTATAAACAATAGTGTGTCTAACTTTTTCTTTCAAATCACCTGTTATAATATTTTTTAAATATACATAAAGAGTATCACCTACATCTCTACTTATCATTACTGTTAAGCCATTACTATTCGTCATTCCAGAAGCAATAGTTACACCCTTTTCATTCTTAATAACATGATATAAATTAGGTATGTTATTAGCAGTAAATAATTCAACAAACCTAAACTGAATTAAACCTTTCTTATTCATTTTCTCTCCCCTTAATTAGAATTATTATTTAAGTTAGAATCATTTTGGATTTCATAATCATCAAAATCCTCAAACTCTTCTGTTTCTTTATGCCACTTATCAGCACTATATCCCACTAAAACCTTCATTTTATCAGGGGTACTACTCTTGAATCTTTCTGTTCTTCCTAAATCATCTAAATTCCCTTGCGTAACTCTTTGATTTTCAAAAAGTGCGCTATATTTAATATTTTCGAAATCACTCCATTGAAAAATCTTATACAAATCAATTCTATTACTATAATCAAAAGAACTAGGTAACTCAGGAACCTCATAAGAAACCTTAGCCCCACCCGTAAACAAATGCTGCCCAGCTTTACTTTCAAACTTACCGCCTGTTGTTGAAAATACGCCATCCGCATTAATTTTGAGCTGTGATCCACCTGCTGTTAGTACAATTTCTTTTGGACTCGTAAGCTCGATTTTTTCTTCTGTAGAAATGAGCTTGATGACCTTCTTGGCAATCGCTTCAATAGCATCATCTTGCGCTTGTAGTTCGAGCTTTCCTTTTGCTGCATAAGCGCGGAAACCCTTTTGTGCAGCAAACAAGCTGATTTTGTCTTGTGCATGCCCAATGATATTTTTCTGTGCGCTTAAATTAATTGAACCGCTGGCACTTTCAGCAATATCTTGTGAAGCTTGCAGAATAATATTTTCAGGTGTCGTTAAAGCAATACCATTTGGCGATGCTAATAACATCAGAGCTTGCCTAAAGATTTTGCCTTGTTCTTGCTGTTTACTATCGGAACTGCTTTCTAAACCTTGGGTATAACCCTCCATAAAGCCTTGCAAAGAACTCAACGCTTTTGATGGTGATACTTCTAATTTACTGCCTTTACTAAATGTTCCACATACACTCATCATGTCAAAGTCTTTAGTCTCGACATTCCCTAAGACTTTTCCGACCTCTTTAATACTTTCAAATGGATTTTTATGAATCCGATCTTTAATGCTGGCAAGTTTTCCTTTAACGATGTCAGCGCCATGTTCTTCAACATTTTCGATGAACGCTTTTAAATTCTCTACCGCATCTTTAGCATCGGTAAAGAAAGCGTTAAATTCGTCTACAACACCTTTTGTATCGCCACCTAGAGCACCCATGTCTTGAATAAAGCCACCGCAGTCTTTTAATGCGTGAATAGGGTCGTTATTAATGCCTTCCTTAAATAGGTTTACTGTACTATTTAATGCCTGCCCTGTGGTTTTTAGCTCAAGAGACTGGATAAATTTGGGTAATCGATTAATCACATTCAAAGCATCAGTTTGTTGCTTGGCCGCAACTTCACTGAGCATTTTCATGCTGTCATAACCTTGTGAAAGTAAAGATTGTGCTTGTGCAGCTTCTAAATGGTCTGCAATTGCCTGCTCTTGCGCATAGGTACTAATGAGCATGCCTTTGCCTGCACGCACAGCGCCCCAAGCATCTGTTCTCAGCTCAAAACCTTCTCCACGTCCTTGGCTCGTCGCTTGTTCTTTCGGATGGCTTAAGTTACCTAAGTTCAGTTGCGTCGCTGCATGACTACTTTGTAGTTGGGTACTGATTTGCCCTGTTGTGTCATCAAAACGTAATTGGTTAAAACCACTACCGCTGATTTCCTGACTGCGAATCCCGCTTAGTTTTTTAGTCGCAGGAAGCTGCCCTTTTACATCGAACTTGGTTGGCGAACGGTGCGCTTCATGGATACGCCCCGTCACGAATGGACGATCAATATTGCCATCAAAGAAGTCTATGACAACCACTTCACCAATACGTGGTAAAAACCGTGCTCCATAGCCTTCGCCAGCCCAAGGAGTCAGTACATCGACCCAAGCCGAATCAGTATCGTTGTCATTGCTCCCTGCACCACCGTCATGTCCATGATCATCACTACGGGTAAATAGAAAACGTACTTTTATACGACCCCATTCATCGACATGAATGGTCTCTCCCTCTGGCCCCACGACTTTCGCTCTTTGTGGGTAGGCAATTGGTCGATGCTGTTCTGGATGATATTCAGGTGCAGTTTTAATTTGACGGCGTATTAAGGTCAGCTCATTACCTTGGCGCTCAATATCTTCATAACCATGTTTATCCCAACGACTTTGGGTTAACAACTGGCTAACTTGCTGATGCAAATCTTTCGGTAGGTTATTTTGGTTATAGAAATTTTTAGCAATGATGAGGAACTCTTGATCAGCCCCATCATGCTGATCAATTTCTGGATGCTCCTGTAGATTAAACCAATAACCAACTTGGCTATCACGGACACTACTATAGGCCTTAAAGTATTTGGCCTGACTCGCATACATATTAGTGAAGTGCTGATTTAATTTCTCTAGCTGATTACCACTTGAAGCAGTGGCTTGATCTTCCCCTTTTAAATCTTGCATCCAAGCTGGGCTCATGTGCCATGCTTGTTCAAGGCTCAAACTCGCTGAATCAAACTGCTCTGAATGTATGTGTGTAGTAATAACTGAACCTACACCTTCTTCGTGTGCCAGAGCATCGGGTTGCCAGCGCTGCACATGTACTGCTGTCGGTTGCAGAGTCCGCACTGCTATAAAACCCGTAATGCTATCTTGATATTCTGTCGCACTACTGCGGTGATAACGGATGCTGCGTCGTTCTAAAGCTTGGTACTGGCTATTGTCATCAATGAGTCTTAGTTTTTGAGCATGTATTGGCACAGTAAAATGAGGTACAAAAAGTTCGGCTTCATCAATTAGCCAGCTAACGCCTTCACTTCGCCATAAGCGTGTCAGAAAGTCATAATCAGACTCATTGTGCTGCATGATAAATGGGCGAATATCATAACTCTGACTTAACCCACTAAGATCGAGACTTAAACTTGTCGCAAAAAGCTGACTTTTTTCTTGCCACTCTTTAAATAAAACTTCCGTGACTTCAATAATACTTTTATTCATAAAAACACGACTATTACGGCGCTTGTGCCATAAATTTGTCGCGTCTTTTAAGGTCAGTTTATAAAGCGTTAAAGCACCGTCACTCTGACCATAACTAGCTTCGGTCACAATACCTGTAGTTCGAAATAATTGTCCTGAATCAGTGACCTGATCAACAGCAACCTGTACCCCTATAAATTGCTTCAATGCAATTTGGGCACTCGTCGAAAGACAAATTAACTCAGCTTCAACTCCCCCATTTAGCTGGTGTTGGCCTTCGATACGCTGTAAAAAAACTTGGTTATTGAGTAGTTCATTAGAAAATTGCACGTGAATCGCACGTTTCTGTGCACTTAACCCTATTTTTTCCAAAACATTAAAGATATTAAAAAACATTTTTTATAATCATAAGGATATAAAACGGCTGCACTTTATAAAAAACAGACCTATCTGTCTACATCATTATTCTTTTTTTCAATTTGTTTTTTTATAGTTTGATTAATTATAAAACAATAAAAAAAGCCCAACATAATATTGAGCTTTTTTTAATCTGTTTAAACTTACTTTTTAGCAGTCTTAAACACTGGATAAAAACGGAATAACTGCCATAAACAGACCAGTAAGAGCAAAACGAAATAAACCAATGACCAAACTGGTAAAGACTGACCTAAAAAGGTCCAGTCAATAGCTGCACACTCACCTGAACCAGAAAGCACTTCTTGCAAAACTGCTTTCATAGGTAAAGCATCAATTAAATAATTTAAACCCGGTCCACAACTCGGTACTTGATCTGCTGGTAAATGCTGTATCCAAACATGACGCCCTGCGACACCGACTGACCATAAAATTGCGATGCCAGCCAAAAATGCATAAAAGCGTTTAATCGCATTGGAAACAGGGTTATGCAAAAAAGCGACGAGCGCCACAAAACCCATCGCCATTAAGCCAACACGTTGAAAAATACAGAGCGGACATGGCTCTAAACCTTTTACATGTTCCAGATACAACGCAAAAGACATGCCGACAATACTTGCTAAAACAAGTAGCCCACTCACCAAACGGTAACTTAATCGCATGTAAAACCTCGTTTTATTATCGATATTGTTCAAGATATTGATCAAAACTGACCTGAGTATCTTGCTCAAGTTGTTCTTGCTGCTGTAACGACTGTGCAGCCAATTGTTCAAAATGTTTCAAGGTTTCCACACTAAGCTCATGCTCTTCATAACTTTCAGCATGTAATTGCGCCATGTGGCTACCAAAACTCCAAGTTCCACCATGCTTTAACGTATCGTCAATAACATGGGCAGATAAAGTCTCATCAACTTCATCAATTCGTGCTTGCATGATCGCTAATGCTGAACCATACAAGTCCGTTGCATAGGTCTGATCGAGTAGCTGTGCACAATCTTGCATTTTTGCAATATATAAACGTGCCCAATCTTCGATGTGATATGACCCTGTTAAATCTGTAATGGTTGCGTTCGGTGCTCGACCTCGGTTTACCACCTCGGTCTGATTTTTCTCAACCAAGTCTTGCTCAGGACCTAACAAGTCTGGACTATCACTTAACAGACAATAAAGTGCTAACACTTCAAGGAAGCCTGCCGTTGTTTCATCAACGCCAATTGCCGAGTATGGGTTTACATCAACAGCACGTAGCTCAACATATCCCACTCCTCGATTTTTCAAGGCTTGAGACGGCGTTTCACCTTTTTGAGGCACCTGTTTTGGGCGTACGAGACTGTAATATTCATTCTCGATCTGCAAAACATGATCATTAATTTGCAGCGGCTCACCAGAGGCATCATTTAACCCTAAACGGCTAAATGGTGGGTAAGGAGAATGAACGGCTTTTTGTAAACCATCCAGATAGCCAGTCAAATTGTTGTAATGAATACCCAAGCTTTTTTGAGCTGAGTTTTGATAGCCCAATCGTCCCATACGGAGTGCTGTAGCATACGGTAAATAGTATGAACCTTTGATTAAAGGCAACAACTGATGTTTATGTCCAGTTAAGAAACAACGACATACTGTTGGGCTAGCGCCCACTAAAAACATAACTAACGGTGTTAAACGGATAAAATTACGAATAAGACCAAAATAACGATGGCTACGATAATCCTGCAAACTTAATGATTTTAATTGTTCGTCAGTTTCATGAGCTTGTAGCTCGGCAAAAAGCGTATCTGGAAAAGATAAATTGTAATGCACACCTGAAATGGTCTGCATACGGCGACCATATCGAATTCCCAGCCCACGGCGGTATAGTGTTTTAAAACGACCAATATTAGAGGTGCCATATTGTGCTAGACGAATCCGTTCTTCATTGTCATCTAACATACATGGCATAGATAACGGCCAGAGTTTCTCACCATTTTCTAAATGACGATGCACAACTGCATGAATATCGGTAAGCTCATTCAAAGCTTCACCAATGGTTGGCTTAGGTGAAGTAATAAACTCCATTAATGCTTCTGAATAATCAGTCGTAATTTGTGGATGTGTTAAAGCCGAACCCAATGCCTTTGGATGTAACTCTTGTGATAAGAACCCATTACTTTGCATACGTAGGCTTTCACGCTCTATTCCACGTAACATGCCTTGTAGTAGCGACGAATCCACCCAAGCAGGAATAACTGATTGAGAGGGTGTAGTGGGTTGACTCATGCATTTGCTCGCTTATTAAAGATCACTATATACAAAATCGTGAGATGATACGGCTATTTATATACTCACATCATTCCAGTTTGGCAATTTTTATCACAATCTTGTTATTTAAGACACGAAAGAATTGTGATTTTATTGAAGAATAATTGCTAAAGAGTTGTCAATATCATGAACGAACAAGACATTTTAAACTTCTGGTTTTCTCCTGAACACCGTTCACTTTGGTTTGCAAAAAGTGATGATTTTGACAAAAAAATCCGTGAAAATTTTTCTGACGTTCATCGACAGGCAACTCAAGCAGAACTGTGGTCTTGGCGAAAAACAGCGGAAGGCCGTTTGGCAGAGATTATTGTACTAGACCAGTTTTCTCGCAACATTTATCGTGATCAACCCGAATCTTTTGCCTATGACAGCTTGGCATTAGCTTTGGCACAAGAAACGATTAGCTTGCAACTCGATGCACAGCTTAATCCAGAGCAACGTTCTTTTTTATATATGCCGTTTATGCATAGTGAATCGAAGCTGATTCATGAGTTTGCCTTGAAACTCTTTCAACGCCTCGGCAATGAAATTAACTTAAGTTTTGAGAAAAAGCATAAAGTGATTATTGATCGCTTTGGACGCTATCCTCATCGAAATACCATTCTCGGACGTGTTTCCACTCCAGAGGAAACCGAATTTTTATTAGAACCGAACAGTAGTTTTTAAAACTTCTTAATTTTTAATGCTGAGTCATTTATTTTTTAATGCTTAGCTGGGAGTTCATCATGAAATATCTCTCTCTTTGTTTAGCATTAGGCACTGCCTTAACTTTAACTGCGTGTGCAACGACTCCAAGTAAACCAAAAACCTTTGATCAGCTTGGCCAGTTTTCAGCATATCCTCTAAATGCCCAAACATTCCGTATCAGTTTTCAAGCCGACCCAAATATGAGTTATGGCAGAGCTGAAGAAATTACCTTGGTGAAATCAGCACAAACGACGATACAAAAAGGTTTCCGCTTTTTTAAAGTGCAAAATGATCCAAGTAATCAGAGCCAGAAACCGCCACGTCAGGCTGTGGTTTATCCATCAGCTCCAAGCTTTTACCCATATGGTTATGGTCGTCGCTACCCAGGTTTCTGGCATGATCCGTTCTATGATTACCCACAAGTGGTCAATATCGACCCTGTTCAAGTGTCGTATACTATTGAATGTTATCGGGATCAGAAGCAGGCTCCTCAGGATGCTTTTGATGCAACCTTGATCTTGAAATCAATCGGACAAAAATATGGATTGAGTCCGACAGGAGAGCTGTTGCCACCGCCTGAGCCTCCAGTAAAACAAAAATGAATAGGATAAATTTATGAACATGGCAGAAGAAGTTCATCACGTGCCCAGTCTAAAACGTAGCAAATATTTTGCTACTCTAGCGCTTATTATTGTCGTTGTGCTGTGGATTGCACTGATGGTGGCTGATCGTTTTCTGCCAGAGTACACAGGTTTTATTCATATTTTAATGTTAGGGGCAGAAGCCGGTGTAGTCGGTGGTTTAGCCGACTGGTACGCGATTACAGTTCTGTTTCGGAACCCATTTGGTAAGTTACCAATTCCGAAGTTTTTACGCGACCATACCGAGATTATTCCACGCAACAAAGCACGCATTGCAGAGTCAATGGGCCGTTTTGTACAGGAAAATTTTCTTTCGCCTCAAATAGTAGAACGAAGCTTAGAAAAAACTGACTTAAGCCTCGCAATTGGTCAATGGTTAGCAAGCCCACAAAACAATACGCAAGTGGTACAGCTTATTCAGCAAACTGTTCCGAAAATTTTTGAGTTTGTTAGCCAAGATCAAATTGCCAACTTTGTGCAAAACAATAGTGTGCAATGGGTGCGTAATACCGAAGTCAATAAACTCGCAAGTGAAATGCTCCGCGCAGTATTGGAAAATGACTTCCACCAAGACGTTTTACAGCGTGGTCTCGATATCGCCCATGAGTGGGTGGTACAAAACCCAGATAAAACCCGTGAATTAACCCGAAAAATGTTTAAAGCGCTGGGTGTCTGGTCCCTTGCAAAAGGTGCAAGCTGGATTGGTATTGATGTTCAACAACGCACCATCGACTCACTCGTTGAAAAAGTAGAATCGATGCTGGCAGACCCTGAACACCCATGGCGACAGGAAATTGAAACCATTGCCCATTCGCTCATGCTTGAGCTAGCAAAACCAGACAGTGCTGCCAGCCAACGCCTAAACAGCGGTAAAGATGCCCTTTTAGACAGCCCTCAAGTCCTAAATTTCATCAGTGGTGCTGTCACCATTTTGTGTGATGCCATTAAAGAAGATTTAATGAAAAAAGACTCTGGCATTGCAATGAACCTAAGAGCGGCTATTCAACAACT
Source organism: Acinetobacter sp. NIPH 542 (assembly GCF_000369825.1). NCBI lineage: Bacteria > Pseudomonadati > Pseudomonadota > Gammaproteobacteria > Moraxellales > Moraxellaceae > Acinetobacter > Acinetobacter sp. NIPH 542. The sequence continues at coordinate 97,036 of NZ_KB850204.1, read as the reverse complement.
AGGTGAAAACCTTGTTCAAAATACCAAGGTACGTGAAGTGCTAAACAAAGAAATGACAGGACTTGCGCTGACTTTTACAGATCAATATAGCCATAAAATCATACGCTATGTCAGTGAACGCATTCATGAATGGGATTCACGCGAAATGATCGGGAAAATTGAAAATGAAGTCGGTGGCGACCTACATATGATCCGAGTAAATGGCGTTGTAGTCGGTGCATTTATTGGTTTAACCCTCGGTGTAATTCGAGCAGTGATTGAATCAATTTTATAACTTTAAATATTTTTAATAAGAGAACAATATGCTACAGCTACAGTCAAAACTGGCCACTCAAGGCGTGACTATTTTTAGTACCATGACGGCAATGGCACATCGTTTAGGTGCTCTCAACCTGTCACAAGGCTTTCCAGATTTTCCGGCACCACAAGCCTTACTGGAAGCTTTATCTCAGGCGACTTTAGCTGGGCATAATCAATATCCACCTGGCGATGGTATTCTCGGTTTACGTGAACAGCTCGCTTTACAATTTCAGCAGCGTGATCAACTTCAACTTGACCCTGTAACGCAAATCACGATTACTCCCGGTGCAACCATTGCAATTTTTTGTGCCATACAGGCATGCATCAATGCAGGTGATGAAGTCATTATTTTTGACCCAAGTTATGACAGCTATGGCCCTTCTGTGCAATTAGCAGGCGGTAAAGCAGTTCATATCGCTCTTGAAGCTCCAGACTTTAAAGTGAACTGGCAGCAAGTTAAAGATTTGATTAATGACAAAACCCGTATGATTGTGGTGAATACTCCCCATAATCCAACAGGTACCATCTGGGCAAAACAGGATTGGTTAGAGCTTATTGCACTAATTCAAGATAAAAACATTGTGGTTTTATCCGATGAAGTCTATGAACACTTAGTCTTTGATGGTCAACAACACTTTAGTGCTTTGCATTTTCCAGAACTCAGAGAGCGTAGCTTTGTGATTGGGTCTTTTGGGAAAACCTTTCATGTGACCGGCTGGAAAACAGGTTATTGCGTTGCTTCACCTGAGCTAATGCGTTTATTCCGCCAGATTTACCAATATGCAAATTTCTGTGGCACGACGCCTTGTCAGATTGCTCTAGCGCAATATATGCAGCAACATCCAGAACATATTCAAGAGCTTTCGCAGTTTTACCAAACTAAGCGAGATCGTTTTAATCAGGCAATTCACAATAGCCGTTTTTTACTAAAACCATCTCAAGGTACCTATTTTCAGAACCTTGATTACAGTCAGATTAGACCTGACTTAAACGACGTAGAAATGTGCCAGTTTCTTGCCGAGCAACATAAAATTGTGGCTATTCCTGTTTCGGTTTTCTACCAGCAAGCGCCCGAGTCTTTACGCCTGATTCGCTTCTGCTTTGCTAAAAATGATGAAACATTGCAAAAAGCAGGAGAAGTCTTGAATGAATGTTAATAAATTTAGAAACTTAGCATAGTAAAACACTACAAGAAATTTCACCTAAATATGCTAAGTTGAATGTCTGCCCCGCTCATCAAAGAGATGGGCGATGGAGAACACATGCCACCAAGACAGTCTTTAATTCACCAGCAAAATCTATGGAAAACGTTTTTCGTTTTCTTACTGCCTCTCATTGCAACTAATATTTTGCAGAACTTGTCGGGGACAATTAACACCATCTTTGTTGGTCAAATGATGGGAGTTGATGCGATTGCTGCCGTCTCGGTTTTTTTCCCTATTTTATTCTTGCTCCTTGCTTTTATTATCGGGATTTCAACGGGTACTACAGTTTTAGTAGGGCAAGCATGGGGCGCACAAAATATAGAAAAAGTCCAAAGTGTGGTCGGTTCTACCCTGTTTATGACACTGATTGGTGGGGTAATTACCGCGATTATCGGTGTGTTTTTTGCCCACGATATTTTAGAGTTATTGGGCACAGATCCAAAGGTAATGCATCTTGCTTTGCCTTATGTGCAATGGATGCTGGCGGGTAGCCCGCTTCTGTTTGTTTATATTATTTATACCTCAATTTTACGTGGTGTAGGCGACAGTACCACGCCTTTACTTGCATTGGCTTTAACCAGTGTAATTGGCTTGGTGATTACCCCGATATTGCTTAAAGGTTATTTTGGCTTACCCGCCCTAGGAATTATTGCTCCAGCAATTGCAACGATCACGGGTTATGTTGCTATTTTGATTTTTCTAGCGATTTATCTGAACAAGAAAAATCATCCACTTCGGCCGAATCGTCAGCTTCTGCAACATATCCGTCACAATCCAGAACTGAGCAAAATCATTTTGCGTTTAGGCGTTCCAACCGGCATTCAAATGATTACCACCTCAATGGCTGGCTTGGTTATTGTTGGGTTGGTTAACCATTATGGTTCACATGCTACAGCAGCGTATGGTGCAGTGAATCAGGTGCTCAACTACATTCAGTTCCCTGCCTTGTCGATATCAATTGCAGCTTCAATTTTTGCAGCACAAGCAATTGGTGCTGGCAAATCAGATCTGTTAGCACGGGTAACCCGCACAGCTTTGGGAATGAACTTTTTATTTACAGGTACCTTAATTGCACTTGGCTATCTATTTTCAAAATATTTAATGGCTTTGTTTATTACCGACCCAACTGTGGTGGTGTTAGGGCAGCAACTTTTATTTATTGTGCTGTGGGCAATTTTATTCTTTGGTGCAGGTGCCATTTTTGCATCGATCATGCGTGCTAGCGGAACCGTGACTGTTCCAATGCTACTTAATATTTCTGCTATTTTATTTATTGAAATTCCATGTGCTTACTGGTTTAGCTCAATATGGGGCCTTAAAGGAATCTGGGTTGCCTATGCCTTGGCATTCGTTAGTTTATGTATTATTCAAGGCCTGTATTACCAATTTATCTGGAAGAAAAAGAAGATCAAAGTTCTTATTTAGAACTAACTAAACCACATAAAAAAAGCCATCATTTGATGGCTTTTTTAGTTAAAAAATTACTTCATTAATTTGGTCACAATGGTAGAAGCACGTTGATATCCCGTTGGGAATAAACGCTGGAATGCATCAAGAATTTTTGCATCACTACCAATCAATAAACGGCGCTTATTTTTTAATACCGCTTGTAAGATTTGACGAGCTGCTTCTTCAGGTGGAGTACGTAGTAGCTTGTCAAAGTTTTGGATCGATTTCGTCGGATCCATACCCAAACTATTCAAGCTATCACTCATTTTTGCAGATTTAGCAATATTGGTGCGAATTCCACCCGGATGTACACATAACGAGCTTACGCCACTTTTTTCAATATCCAACTCTTGGCGTAATGATTCGGTAAAACCACGTACAGCAAATTTAGTCGCGTTATAGCCAGATTGAGTCGGTTGAGCTGTTAGACCAAATAAGCTCGAGATGTTAATAATATGGCCATCTTGAGTTTGCTTAATGAACGGTAAAAACTCTTTAGTACCGTACACCACACCCCAGAAGTTAATCCCAACGATCCACTCTAAATCTTCGTAGGTCGCACCTTCAACAGTTGAGCCTAAAGCAACACCAGCATTGTTAAAAATCAGGTTAACAGAACCGTGATCTTGCACAGTTTCTTGTGCCCACTGCTTTACCGCATCCCGATCCGACACATCAAGCTTTTTGGTGGTAACCGTAATATTGCTGTACGGTTTTAAAAGCTCGACAGTTTGTTGTAATCCTTTTTCATTAATATCACTCAACGAAAGATGGCAGCCCTGTTTTGCCAAAAGAATTGCTAACTGTTGCCCAATGCCAGAACCTGCGCCCGTAATTGCAGCGACTTTGTTTTTAAAATTTTTCATTGTCCATCCTTTGTTTTTCGATATTTGCACAACCGGTTCATTGCATGTGCAGTTCAGACATCTTCAATATAATTTTGACAATATCCATTGTCAATATAGTACACTGTAATTTCAGATAGAATGGCACAATTCTTCTGAGGGCTTTATCATAGTGAGTACATTTGGCCAAAACCTATAAATTAGGAAACCAATCTTTAGGAAACGACTTATTTATGGCGACTAACGACTCAACCAGTAAAAAGAAAACAAAAAGTGTGAGTAAAGAACGTCAGTTCAAAGGGTTATCTCTATCTGAACGCAAAGAGGCGCGCCGCGAAAAACTGATTGAAGCAGGTATTGCGACCTACGGAACACTCGGTTTTTTTTCCGTGACGGTAAAAGATGTATGCCAAGAGGCAAAACTCACAGAACGTTATTTTTATGAATCATTTAAGAAGAGTGAAGATTTATTCCAAACCATCTTTTTAAAAATGATTGAAGAATTACAGCAAAATCTGATGCAAGCCGTGATTAAAGCTGCACCCGATCCAGAAAAAATGGTGGATGCTGGTTTAAGAGCACTGCTGACGACATTAAAAGATGACCCAAGATTAGCTCGTATTGTCTATGTCGACGCAGTTTTGGTACAAGAGTTACATAATCAGGCCACCATTCAAGAAACACTTGCGCAATTTGATCGCATGATTCAAGCCTTTGTTATGTTGACCATGCCGCAAATTCAACACCATGAAAATGAGCTCTCTTTAATCGCAACTGGCTTAAATGGATATGTCACTCAAATTGCGATTCGATGGGTCATGGGAGGATTTGAGCAGTCTCTTGAGCAGGTTTTAACCGCATGCCGCATCGTTTTCTTATCTTTATTAGCGCAAGTTTCAAAATAATATTAAAGTTTTTTGACAGCCATAAATGTGCAAAACGAGTTAAGTGATTAAAGTTATAAGATATTGAATTATTTTAAGAAAATTAAATTCTTCATGTCACAATTTGGTCATAGCTTTGCCTTAGTTTTGTCACAAATTATTGCTAAATTTAATTTTATAGACTTTTCTGCAATGAAATTGTCATAATTAATCTTTGTAATAAGCCTGTCATAACTACAAAACGGTTCACCGTTAAATCTATAGGATATTGCGCTGTGAAAGATGACTATATTTTAATTGTCGATGATGAGCTTCCTATTCGCGAAATGATCCATACGTCTTTGGACATGGCAGGCTTTCAGTGTTTACAGGCAGAAGATGCCAAACAAGCTCATCAAATTATCGTCGACCAACGTCCGGCGCTTATCTTGCTTGATTGGATGTTACCTGGAGGCGTAAGTGGTGTCGATTTATGTCGCCGCTTAAAACGAGATGAAAACCTAGCAGAAATTCCGGTCATTATGTTGACTGCTCGCGGAGAAGAAGACCACAAAGTACAAGGTCTTGACGCAGGTGCAGATGACTACATGACTAAGCCTTTTTCAACACGTGAACTAGTTTCACGTATTAAGGCTGTTCTGCGTCGTGCTAATGCATTAAGTGGCGAAAAAACCATTGATGCCAATGGCTTAATTCTTGATCCTGTAAGCCAGCGTGTTAGCTTTGGCAACAGCATTTTAGATATGGGCCCAACTGAATATCGCTTACTTGCATTTTTTATGACCCATCCAGAGCGTGCATATACACGTGCCCAGTTGCTCGATCAGGTGTGGGGCGGTAATGTATATATCGAAGACCGCACTATCGATGTGCACATTCGTCGTTTGCGTAAAGTTTTAGAACCTTTCGGTGTTGACCGATTTGTTCAGACTGTACGTGGAACTGGCTACCGTTTCTCAACACGTGCAGATTTAGCCGCAGGTTAACCAAGATTTATGTATGAACCCTACCCCGTCCCCGAACAGGTACGTGAACAAAAACTTTCCCGCTACAGTAGTTTATGGACGTTTGCCAAACAAGATTTACGGCTCTTATTATTTTTTCTAATTATTGCCGGTTTAGTCGGTTTAGGCGTTGGGTATTTCTGGAGCTGTATTTTTATCGCCTTCGTGGTGTTTTTTACACTCCAGTTGCGTTCTTTATATCTGGTCAATGACTGGATTGCGAATAAACCTTATGACGTTCCTCCAAATCTTAATGGGATTTGGGGGGCATTATTATTTAATGTTTACCGTGCTCAGCGCCAAGAACGAATTGTTCAGGCGGAAATGGTCGGTTTAATTGACCGAGCTCAGTCATCTTTGGTTGCACTTGCTGAAGCCGTTGTTTTAATTGATGACCAACATCAAATCGAATGGTGGAACCCTGCTGCTGAACGTTTGTTAGGGATCAGCCCACTTGACCGCGGTCGTAACTTATTAACGATTTTACGTCAGCCGACCTTTATTGAATATTTTAACAATATTGATCAGGCACCCGACGGGATTAAGCTTCACTCAAATTTTGATGATGACCGCTATGTACAGGTTAAACTCACAAGATTTGGTGGAGAAAGTCGTTTATTGGTGGCTTACGACGTGACTCGTATGCACAACCTTGAGCAAATGCGTAAAGACTTCGTCGATAATATCTCTCATGAGCTTCGTACACCTTTAACTGTACTAAGTGGTTATATCGAGACATTTACTGATCAGGAAGATATTAGTCCGCGCTGGAAACGTGCTTTTGATCAGATGCAGTCACAAACCAAGCGTATGAATGCTTTGGTAAATGATTTACTGCTATTATCGAATTTAGAAAATAATAAAAAAATTGCAAAGAATCAGATTATTGAAATGCCGAGTTTAATGAGTCAACTCTTTGATGATGCTCAGGCCTACAATGCCGATTATGGACACACACTCAATTTACACATTGATAGTCACTGTGACCTGATTGGTTCTGACATGGAAATTGCCAGTGCATTTAGTAATTTAATTACCAATGCCATTAAATACACACCAAAAGGTGGAACGATTACGATTGGCTGGCATGATGACGGTGAACATGCGTACTTTAGTGTACAAGACACAGGTATTGGAATTAACCCTAAACATTTGCCACGACTAACTGAACGCTTCTATCGTGTTGACAGTGACCGTAGTCGCCAAACAGGTGGTACAGGTTTAGGTCTTGCGATTGTAAAACACGTGCTGATGCAACACGGCGCATATTTAGATGTGCAGTCTAAAGAAAACGAAGGATCAACATTTACCGCAGTTTTTCCGAAAGAAAGACTATATAACATGACCTAAAATTATCCTTTGTACATGTAAAAAGCCGACTTATGAAAAGTCGGCTTTTTTGTATTAGTTAAACCAATTTACTTAAAATTAGAGCAATATGATTTCGTCTGATTTTTTTCTATTACGTTTAAAAAACTAGTGGCAAACGTATTGCTCTGACGTAATGCATCACGGTGATCTCCGCCATTAATCGTTTGATATATAGTTGGTTTTTTTAATTTACATAGCTGTTGATAATAAGCAGATGTGCCTCTAGGGTCGACTAAATGATCTTTAGAACCTTGAACAATCATTAATGGCACGGTAGGCACCATATTTTCAATGGACTGTTGCTTTAGATAAGCCAAAAGAGGTTTTAAATCGGCATCAGATCGAAATATACTAGAAGGAGATTTCTTCAAATCAGATTGAAGTTCAGATAAACAACGACTGCGTCCTTGAGTCAATACTGTGTTCATTTCTGGGCTTACCAGCTTTTCAGGAACGATGCTTGGATCTGCTGCTTGCGCACCCAATAACACAATCGGGAAAAATGCTGCCACACTTGGTTCTGGGTTTGGATTACTCTGCACATATTCTGCGATGCCTTCATATTGATAGCCGCCTGGCGCAAGAGCAATTGCCCCTTTTAAATCCAGTTCAGGCGCATCTTTTTGACCATAGGCAGACACTGCAATTGCCGCTGCCCCACCTTGACTGTGCCCCATTACCAACCATTGTTTATTAAAACTCTTAGGCTTAAGCAAATGTAATGCTCGCACTGCATCGACCACTGTATGCAGTTGGCTCTTTGCATTCATATAGGGATGCCCACCTGGTGTACCTAAGCCCTGATAATCAGGTGCAACAACTGCATAGCCATGTGCAAGCCAACCATCTAAAGCTTTTGAAGCAACTTCTTGATATGAATGGACTGGCCCACCTACATAGTCACCCGAAGGTGCACAAGTATCGGCAACTCCAGTCGTGCCATGCGCCCAAGCCAGTATCGGCCAGCCATTTTTTGGCGGAGTGCCTTTCGGTAATAAAATAAAAGCCGATGCCACAATGGGCTCATCCTGAATACCTCGACTACGATAATTAACTAACAAACGTTGATCAGCATGAGGAAATAAATCCGTCACATCTTGCCGTTCTAGAGACAGTATTGAACCCGGTTTGTCGCTCACAATTTGCTTACCCAAATCTGTAATGGGAGCAGCCATAGCAGAACCAGAAACCAAACAAGCGCTGCTAAATAAAATTTTTAAAAAAGAATTACTTTTTTTAATCAAGGGATTACTCCTCTATTATTTACAATATATCTATTCAAATAATCAATTTATAAAATATAAATTACCATAAAAACTTATATAGTTATATTTACTTCAAAAGAATTTACATTTATACAGTCACTTAAAATCTAATTAAAATATATTTTAAAGAAATGTATTATAAATATCGTTGCAAAAATTAATCCCGTTTAAATAATAAAAAATATATGCTGATATTTTCTTAATTACTATAGCGATTAAAATGTCAAAACAATATAAATTTATACCATACCTGATTTGTCTTATTCTCGGTTCTCTACCCATCCATAGTTTTGCAGACGTACAAGTGTATGGTCCTGGTGGGCCAGCACCCGCCATGAAAGAAGCCGCCAAACAATTTACCAATAAGACTGGTATAGCAGTCCATGTAACGTCTGGGCCTACTTCTCAATGGTCTGACAAAGCGAAACTTGATGCCGATGTTATATATAGTGGTTCTGAAGCCATGATGTCTGATTTTGAAAATGCTTTTTCTGAGCAAATTATAAAAGATTCGGTGGAACCTTTATATTTACGCCCCGCAGCCATTTTAGTACGCAAAGGAAATCCTAAAAATATTAAAGGATTTAAAGACCTAGCTAAATCTGGCGTTAAAGTTTTAGTTACTCATGGTGCAGGCCAGGTAGGTATGTGGGAGGATATCGCTGGTAGAACTGGCAATATTCAATTAACCAAATCTGTTCGAAAAAATATTGCCACCTATGCAGCTAACACAGGAATTGCCAAGAAAAACTGGGAAGAAAATAGTAGCTATGATGCTTGGTTAGTTTTTAATATTTGGGGAATTAGTAACCCAGATGTTGGGCAAATTATACCTATTGAACCAGAGCTAGTTGTCTATCGAGATACAGGTGTAGCCTTAACCAAGCATAGTTTAAAAGACACTGAAGCTAAACGTTTTGTAGAGTTCTTATCGTCTCAGCAAGGTAATACTATTTTCAAAAAATATGGTTGGACTAAATAGTTAAAAAAGGGAGCGTTGCTCCCTTTCATTTTTTTAAATTATTCATTCTAATTCACCTAGAATATATTCATTTCAAATTAAATATATTCCAACGGCATATAAACTTCCCAATATTAAACAAAAGGCTGAACTGATATACCAAAATAAATCACTATTACCGACAAATTTTGACTTTAACCACGGAAAAGCCAGACCACGGATAAGAAAAACCGCTGCAACAAGCGACAAAATAAGTTTAGTAAATGGTAATACCTGTATTCCCTTTGCTGCAAAGAAAGCATAAGTAGCACATACCGTTAGAATTAATCCCACAGCTATAGCTGTAAAATTAGGATACCAATGCCCTCTTTCGACCATCTGAACAATACTTTTCCCGGCCCCTAAAAACCGAAAACCATTTGCCCCCCAGAACACACAAACAAAATGAAGCAATGCGGCACATAATGTTAATAATGCAGCAATATAAAGTAGAGCGTTCGGAGGTAAGTGCATTAGATTTTATACTAATTAATATATGTGATATTTATTATACTCAATTATAAAATATATAAAACTTATTAATATTTAAAATGAATTTAACTTGGTATTTAATATTTTAAATACCAAGCTTAATTCACTTAATTATTTACTCTCAAACTCTTTAAAATCAGCTTTTCTGATTTTTGCATGGATCCCTTTGGTTTTATCTACAACTTGTGAAACTTCAAAATCAGTTGCGGCACTTAAATACGCATAAGCCGTTGCTTCATCAATACCGTATTCTTGGTTTAAGAAACGAATGGCTTCACGTGTAGACTTTTTCATCGCTTCATCTAAATCTTCATCAAGACCTGGTGTAATCCAAAACTCAGCATTTTCAGCTAAAGGTTGTTTTAGCTCTTTGCCCGGTATTTTATCTTTACCTGCTTTGAGTAAGGTAAATTTTAGTGTCGCACGTGCTGAAGCTTCGAGTGCAGTTAGTGCTACTTCACCATCCCCTTGCGCAAAATGGCTATCCCCCGTATAGAATAATGCGCCTTTGACCTGAACAGGATAATAGGCTGTTGAACCTGCACCTAGTTCATTAATATCAATATTTCCACCATACATTGCAGGGGGTACGGAGTGAACAGGCTCAGAAGTATTAGCTGCTACCCCCATAATTCCCATAAAAGGATAAAGCGGGAAACGTATTGATTTACCCGATTCTGTTTTTAATACACCTTCGTACTCACCTTTAGCATTTTTTTCAATTGGTGTGAAAATTGAGACATTTCCATAGCGTTCAGGATGCTCAGCCGATGCATTTTCTTGCTTTGCTTTTTTAGGAAATTCCCCCACTAAAGCACCTTTACCATGTCGATTTGAAATAACACCGTAAGGTACACGTGGCTCAACTTTAAGTACTTCAACTTTCAAAATATCACCGGGCTGTGCGCCTTCAATTGCAACAGGGCCTGTCACAATATGTGGCCCATCTTTATGAAAATCATGCTTTAAATTTGACTGCGTAATTGTTTTTGCATCTTCCAAGATTTCATTAGATTTGACACCTTTCGATTGAAAGAACTTTTCAGCATTACGCCCTTGGTCTTCAAGCAAACCTTCATGAGAAACCGTATCAAATGTCACAATACTACCCGACGGAACGGTAAGGACGGGTTTAGCATCCCGATTCGGTAAATAACCCCATGTAATGGTTTTTAAAGTAGATGGAACGTAATAATTACCTTTATATTCGCCGCTTTGAAGTTGAGTAGGCTGTTTTGAAATTTGATTTAAAACTTTAAAATCATTGGCATGGCTGAGTGAAATACAAAGTACAGATAAAACCGAAGCTGTCAGACGTTTAACTTTTAACATGATTTCAGAACCTAAAAAATATGAAAATTACTGTAAGGTCCTGAATAATTAGCAAGCATTGTGCCAAGGCTAAAGGCTGTGCAATATCTAAAAAGCGCTTCATATTTATAAAATTAAATAATTTTTTTAGATTTAATAACTTATCTTCAAATAAAATTAAAATTACGACTTAAGTCTAACTTAAATATTTCTTTCTATTTTTATTTATTATTTTTTAATCATATTAATATTTTGCTCTCTTCAGACACATATTTATAGACTAGCTTCTATAATGTCCTATTTCAGATCACTTAATAACAATTATATTTCTATATAATATAAATAAAAAAACAGTTATATATTTTACGTTTATATAATTTAAATCAAAAAAAACCCTGAATAATTAAAGTCAGGGTTTATTTATCTTATAGGGGTTATATCGTTTACTAAACTGTATGTCCCATGCGCTCGCCCATTACAACCACAGACTCAGCTTTAAAACGTTGTTCCCATTCGATCTTATCTTTTTCAAATAAAATAACCGCTGTAGAACCTAAATAAAAACGTCCAAGCTCAGCACCTTTCTCTAGCTTTAACTGATGATGCTGTAATTCAATACGACCTGAAGGTTTCACTTTACCTGTCGCCACAGTTTCAATACCAGCAACAATCATTGCACCCACTAACACAACAGCCATACGGCCAAGTTCAGTATCAAACAAACACACCATGCGTTCATTACGGGCAAATAGTCCCGGTACATTTTCAGCCGTCACCTGATTTACCGAAAATAGCTCACCCGGTACATACAAGGTTTCAGTTAATGTACCTGCAAACGGCATATGTACACGGTGGTAATCGCGTGGAGATAGATAGACTGTCGCAAACTCACCTTCTTGGAATGGCTGAGCAAGTTGTGGGTCGCCAATGAGTTTCTCTACAGAAAAGCTTTGGCCTTTTGCTTGAAATACTTCACCCGCAGTAATTTTACCAATCTGAGAAATAGCACCATCAGCAGGTGAAACAATGCTATCTGCATTTTCGTCAACGAGACGCACGCCATCTTTTAAAGCACGGGTAAAAAAGTCATTAAAAGATTTATATTTCAGTGCATTGCCTTGCTCAGCAATCGATAAATCAATCCCATATTTGGTTTTAAATGCATGAATAACAGCAGTTTTCACAACTGGATTTTCACTCGCAGCAACTTTACCTACCACACGGCTCAATTGATGCTGTGGTACAAGGTTTTGTGCCTTAATAAATAATTCTTTTTTTAATCGAGATGTGAAACTCACGACGGTGATTCTCCAGTAATAATAGGACTATCGAGGCGATTGCCCCATTCACTCCACGCACCATCATAGGCTTTTGCTTCCCAGCCCAAGAGCCTAGCCAAAATATAGGCCAAACCGGAACGGTGATGTGACTGGCAGTACACAACTACAGGTTGCTGTAAATCGAACCCAAGTTGTTCAAGGCGCTGCCGCGTGCGTTCAAGCGGGTGCAATTTTAGATGATTTTGACGATTAAGTGCAGTACTCCATTCAAAATGGAGTGCATTTGGAATGTGACCGCCGCGTCGCGCTGCTAAACGGATCCCACTATATTCATCACTCGTCCGGCAATCCCACAATTGAACATTTTCTTGTTCTACTTGTTTGCGTAGCTCTTCATAGTTCACACGGAACTGAGCGGCATGCGATAAATCAATCTGAATTAAGTCAGTAACAGGAGAAACTTCTTCGACTTCTGCTGTAGTTGGTAACCCTGCTCCTAACCATGCATGGATACCGCCATTAATTAAACTGGTACGGGTGAATCCTAAGCAATGTAAATTCCAGATTAAACGTCCAGCCCATGCTCCACCTTCATCGTCATAGACCACAACATGATGATTAGGTGAAATATTCAATTTCTCAATCAGTGCTTGTAAACCTGCTTCATCTGGCAAAATGCCAGTGGCTTCTTCGTGTTGAGACACTAACCATTTTGGTTGTAAGTGAATAGCATGCGGAATATGAAGTTGCTCATAAACAGACGCACGGCTCAAATCTACAATGCGAATATATTCATTGCCTAAATAAGGCACTAATTCTTCTGCTTCTATTAATAAATCGAGTTTAAAATTCGGGAGTGTCATCGTCATGGTTTCTTTTTATACCAGCTTAATTTCATATTAGCATAAGCTTATATCTAACAAACTCTGATTTTCTACAACTCTTTAGCAGAAAATCAGATATCAGCATTCTTACTTTTAAAAATACAAAATAGCGAGACTATTTATTACTTAAACCACTTCTTCAAGTTCTTCAATTTCAAAAACCTGACGTAAATAAGCCAAGAAAGTATCGTTATCAGTCATGGTTTTACCGGGACTATCAGAAATTTTCGCAACCGACTGACCATTACATTCGACTAGTTTCAACACAATATTGAGCGGCTTTTGGCCCATATCATTAGTCAAATTAGTTCCAATACCAAAACTCACCTGAAAACGATCTTTAAAGTATTGATGTAATTCCCATGCTTTTGGCAAATTAAGACCATCGCTAAAAGTCAGCATCTTGGTTTTGGTATCAATTTTTAATTTACGATAATGCGCATAAGCCTTATCGCCCCATTCGTAAGGGTCACCACTGTCATGACGTAAGCCATCAAATAGTTTCGCAAAATACAAGTCAAAATCTCGTAGGAACGCATCCATACCAACAACGTCAGTCAAAGCAATTCCTAAATCTCCGCGATATTCCTGAACCCATGTCTCTAAAGCCGCTTTTTGAAAGTCACGTAGTCGTACATCAAGTGCCTGAAAAGCTTGTAGGAATTCATGAGCCATGGTCCCAATTGGCGTAATGTTTAACTCTTTTGCGAGCAGGACATTACTTGTACCACGGAACACATTTGGCACTGTTTTATGAAAGGCTGCCACCACATGTTTTTGCCATACGAAGCTATAACGGCGACGTGTACCAAAATCAGAAACTAAGAATGGCGGGTCATTCGGTTTTTGTGTTTTTTCATATTCTTGAATCAATTCAAGCTTGGCTTTTAAACGGCGCTCGCCTTCAGCCCATACTTCATCAGTTTTGATACGACTAAAATAAAGTTCATTTACAATTGCCAATACAAAAATTTCAAACATCATGGCTTGAACCATCGGACCTTCAATATGAATATCCAAACGGCCTTCCGCATCGATGCTAGCTCGAATAAAGCGTCGCTTCAGTTGAAACAGTTCCAAGTAATCGACAAAGTCACTTTTTATAAAGCGCAATTTACGCAAATATTGAAGCTCGTCTTCTTTATATTTAAGACTACACAAATAGTCGAGTTGCTCGTTTAAATCATCCAAAATATCTACTAGTGGATAGACAGTATCTTCTAAATTTCTACAGCGGAAATGGTAGACACTATGGGTTTGCGGGAATTTATGCAAAACCACTTGTAACATCGTAAATTTGTACAAGTCTGTATCTAGTAAAGAATGGATAATTGGAGACATAGTCAATGATTATTCGCTTGCTTCTTAGCATTAAAGCATATTTTTATAAATCAATTGCGAGCTTTTAGACCATTGTTGCAATTCCATGAAATTTCCTTTTAAAAATCATTTAAATTAAATTCTGCTAAACTAAACCAATTCAATTAATTGCAGAAATTTGCTTTAACTATGCGCGCTTTAATACAACGAGTTCTTGAAGCCAAAGTGGTGGTTGACGGTGAGACTACTGGTGAAATCCAACACGGACTACTGGTTTTTTTAGGCATTGGCCGTGATGACACTTTAGCAATTGGCCAGAAGCTTATTGATAAGATTTTGAAATATCGCATCTTTGATGACGAACAAGGCAAAATGGGTTGGAATGTCTCTCAAGCAAATGGTGGAATCCTGCTTGTTTCACAATTTACTCTAATGGCCCAAACGCAAAAAGGTTTACGTCCAGATTTTGGTCCAGCCATGCCACCAGCAGATGCCAAAGCGTTATATGAACAGTTGGTTGAATATGCCCATTCACAATTTGAAAAAGTTCAAACTGGCATTTTTGCAGCTGATATGAAGGTTCATCTCATTAATGATGGTCCGGTGACGTTCAATCTAGAAGTCGAAGCGTAGATATAAAAAAACTCCCAAATGGGAGTTTTTTTATATCTGGCGATTAGCGGCCAGTTTTCTCTTTAATAAAAGCACGTGCTTGACGTACTTTCTCTTTAACTGGTTTTGGCAACTTAGGTGGAATGAGTCTCGCCACTTGGTTAAACCAAACAAGTAGGCTGAAGTCACCTTCCATTTTAATACTGCCGTTTTGCATGCCTGTCATAAATGCAGTTGGGTCACCTTTAATCAAAGTTTTTACACCCTGTTCGCTATCTGCAAACTGCAAGATAAAGTCAGCTTTTTCAGGTGCACCTGCAACAGTATCGATCTGTCCATTATTAATAATGATCTGACGTGCAACACCTAAGTCCGTACCAATCTGAATACGGAAAGCGCGGTCATGAATCAATTCAATAAACTTAGGGCTAGTACGTGCCAATTGCTTCATACGCAGCACTAAACCTGCTACCAATAAATCTAACGGGTCTGTACTGACATCAACGAGAGGTAACTTGACTACAGGTATAGAAGAAAGTTTCATGAACATTCACGCCTATTGTATTTTTATGAAAACTTTAGAGCAAAACTCAACAAGGACATACCATTGCTTGTGTTTTGTGCATCAACTGATAATTTTTAGCTGGCAACGCAATCTAGATGAAACGTCAACAGACGCGTCTATCGTAGCATAACTGGCTATTTTTTAATAAATGCTTTGTATAATAAAAATCACGTTTCGTAAATAAAAAAGGCATGCTGTGCATACCTCTTTACCGTTAGATAACAATTTAATTATCGGCTAGAACATTGCTGCTGATCATCTTCATATACTGGCGTGTGTTCTATATATTGGCGATTTGCCAAAGCCTTTTGTGCCTGTTTATCCTCACGTAACAAAACAAATGTAACCATTACCATCGCTAGACTTAGTGCAGTTAAATAACTATATGTGACTGGCATTTCAAAAGTGACTTGAACTCCAAAACGGACCACTTCTAATAGCCCCCAAAAGAACATCCCTGCAAGCATAAAACCAAGCCAACGACGGTAAGGAGAAAAGAAAACAGCAACAAGCGCGACAGCGATCAAGCTGAATCCGGCGATAGCGGCAAAATTCGCTGTTACCATAGAAACCTCCGTCTTAATGAAAACGTCTAAAAAGATTCGGTCTTAAAAAACCCGACCTCATTCCAAAAACAACTTTAATTCATAATTTGTGTTGAAGCTTAGGATGCATTATGGATGTTTTTTTTTAGAAAAAAAGACCCGTTTTTTCTTAATGCGACATACTTTGTCGCAACATTCTTTTGTCATTACATTTTTGTAAAATTCAAAAAGTTCGATTCCCTATATGGCATCAATTCTGGCGTGTCATTACAAAAAAATATGCTGTTTTTAAGGACCAAAATAAGTTTTTTTCAGATTTTTTTATTGCCTTTTTTCTGTGCATGATTTGAGCATAACATGCTTGTTTTTATGACTATTCTGCATAAAAAAAGCGCTACTCTGAAGTAGCGCTTAAAGCTTAGCCTTATAGATTAAGCACGGTTTAAATCTTTGTCATGCATACCAAGTAAATACAGAACCCCATCTAAGCCAACGCTTGAAATAGCCTGATTTGCATTTTGACGAACCAAAGGTTTAGCGCGATAAGCTACACCAAGCCCTGCAATCGCAAGCATTGGCAAATCGTTTGCGCCATCGCCTACTGCCATCGCTTGCTCTAGAGAAATACCCATTTTATTTGCAAGTTCGCGTAATAACTCAGCTTTACGAGCGCCATCAACAATTGCGCCTTTCACTTCACCTGTTACGAAACCGTCTTGCACATCTAAGATGTTGGCATGAACTTCATCAATACCAAGTTTACCTTGTAGGTATTCAGCAAAATATTGGAATCCACCAGATAAAATTGCCGTTTTATAACCAAGCGCTTTTAAGGTCGAGATGAGACGCTCTGCACCTTCAGTAATAGTTAAACGCTCTGCAATTTTAGGTAAAACAGCAGCATCTAGCCCTTTTAATAATGCAACACGAGCACGGAAGCTTTGCTGGAAATCAAGTTCACCTTGCATCGCTCTTTCAGTGATTTCAGCAACTTGTGCGCCTACCCCTGCTTCAATCGCTAACTCATCAATCACTTCTTGTTCAATGAGTGTTGAGTCCATATCAAAACAAACTAAACGACGGTTACGTCGATAAGCATTGTCTTCTTGAACAGCGACATCAATATTTAATTCACTTGAAAGAAGTAAACATGCTGCACGCATGGCTTGAGCATCTAGAGTTGGGCCACTGCTTAAACCAAACTGTACACATGCACGACGCGGGAATGCGCTATCCTTTTCAAAGTCGACACGGCCTGATAAACGGGTAACAGTTTCAATGTTAAAGCCTTGGCTAGACACAATTTGTGTAACGGCTTGTAAGTGTGCAGCAGTGAGTTCAGGGGCTAAAGCCGTGACGATATAACGAGTACGGCCACCTTCAGTTACCCATTGATCGTATTCTGCGCCTGTGATTGGTTTAAAGCGCACTGTTAAGCCAATATCATGTGCTAAAATCAGAATTTCTTTCATTGCCAATGCGGTCGCAGTTTCATTATCAGAAGCGACTACAATGCCCAATGTGAGTTGATTATGAATAACAGCCTGACCTACATCCAGTATTTGCAATGAATGTACGGATAGTACTTGCATTAATCGGGTAAACTGGTTTGGTTGGTCTGGTCCTAAAAAGGATATAAGAATGATTTCTCGCATGAATTGACTCTAGTCTGAGTGACAACTATTGTAAGAATCATAATCGAATTTCAATATAATTGCCTTGGAAGTTTAACTTGATTGCGCCTAGACAAGGGCTATTTGCTAGCCTACTGATCGTTAGTTTTGCATTGCATACCTTTTTAATGGTGATTGCAACGACACACCAGCTCAATGAAAACCGTGCGAGTCAAGGTCAGCTCATGACCAGTCAACTCGTTGCAGACAGCTTATCTGAGCTAGAACCTGCCAATACGGTATCTTTAGCTCTGATTGCTAATCGCTATGCGACCAATCCAAGCGTTGCGTCTATTCGCATTCTTGATGCCAACAAACAAGTGTTGGCAACGAGTGGAATTTCAAAAACTCGCCAAGGTGAGATTTTTGCTCGCGATGCTCTGCAAAATGAAAAGAAAGTGGGCTCTATCGAGATTACGCTGATTCAACCAAGTATTGGTGAAATTCTGCGTACTCAATGGCTAGCAATTTTAGCTTCTCTGTTTTTGCATGTTTTATTATGGCTTGCCTATCGCGCGATTGCTCGCCCAACCCGTAGCGAATATTTGGCACGTATTAACGAAGAAAACCGCTTAAAACATGAAATTCAGCAGTTAACTCAGGCATTGGCTTTAGAAAAACAAAATACAGTAACCTTGGTTGCTCAAGCTCAACAACAAGCGAAAGGTAAACCGGCGGCTCGTCCACAACCAGAGAAAACAGCAGATTCAGCTGACCAACATATGTTGGCACTCAATATTCAGTTTTATGACCCTAAACAGTTATTAAACAGTGTTAACCAATCGGTATCTGTTCCGTACTTTAAACTCTGTCAGCTCTTTTTAAACAAGAGTATTGAGTTATGCGTGAAACATTACCAATTAAAGTTAGCGGACATTGAAGTCGTAAATGAGTTTAATGCAGATGGCGCTACACTTGCGATTTCAACCTCGCATACTCACGCTGTAGAGTGTCTGCTTATGGTTGGAACCGTATTCCAGTTGCTCTCTGACGTTTTATATAAACGTTATCGCGAAGATAAACGCTTTGCGCTTCAAACTCGTAGTGCAACGTGTAATGCTGTGGAAGCAATGCAAATTGACGCGAAAGAAGCTGCTCAACGTTTAGCACAGCATCTTCATGCGAAAGAATCTGCTTTATATCTTGAGAATGATCAACTCAAAGCAATTCAAGACAGCTATCAACTTGTTGCGATGCCAAACCCAAGCAATGTCATGACTCGTCATGCCTTTATGATCAATGGTATGAATGCAGAGTGTGCTGAACTTGCACAAAATATTCGGACTGAGATTTTGATGGGGAAAAAATCAATCCCACAAAATGATAGTCCAAGCAGTGCAGCTTCATAAAAAATAACTGCGCATATCAGAACCTAGCCTTTTGGCTAGGTTTTTTTTATTTAAATTCATTGTTTTTATTTTAAATTATTCCTTTTTCTTATGATTTATTTGTATAAATAAAGCTGGATCTATTCTATCTGGTTGCAAAGTTGGATAAATCAGAATCATAGGCAAAATTCTCTAAACAGCGTAAACTATGCAAAATTTATTAAATAGAAATTGTCTAACGACAAAAAAAGGTGAGAGCGAATGCCGCTGAGTCGTGTTGAAGATCTTGTCGCCGATATTCGTGCAGGCAAAATGGTTATCTTGATGGATGACGAAGATCGCGAAAATGAAGGTGATCTTGTCATTGCAGCAACGCATGTTCGTCCTGAAGATATTAACTTCATGATTACCCATGCACGTGGTCTAGTTTGCTTAACGTTAAGCCGTGAGCGCTGTAAGCAGTTAAACCTTCCGTTGATGGTTGACCAAAATGGTGCTCAGCATAGTACAAACTTTACCTTATCAATCGAAGCCGCTGAAGGTATTACAACTGGTATTTCAGCAGCAGAGCGTGCACATACAATTCAAGCTGCTGTCGCAGCGCATGCAAAGCCAAGTGATATTGTACAACCGGGCCATATTTTCCCGTTAATGGCGCAGCCAGGCGGTGTTCTACATCGTGCGGGTCATACCGAAGCAGGCTGTGATTTAACACGATTAGCAGGTCTTGAACCAGCTTCTGTCATTTGTGAAATCATCAATGAAGATGGCACAATGGCGCGCCGTGCAGATTTAGAAATTTTTGCCGAGAAGCATGGCTTAAAAATTGGTACAATTGCGGACTTGATTCACTACCGCATGACCAATGAGCAAACGGTTGAACGTCTGGATCAAAAAACGATTCAAACAGAATATGGTTCATTTGAACTCTATCGTTATCGTGAGATTGGTAACCCGGACATCCATTTGGCTTTAGTCAAAGGCGAGCCAAAAGAAGGTGTTACAACAGTACGTGTACATGGTTTCAGTCCAATTCGCGATTTACTTAAGCTCAATAAAGCTGATGGTGAACCTGCGTGGAATCTAGACCGTGCACTACAGACAATTGCAGCGAGTGATCGCGGTGTTTTAGTCTGGATCGGGCAAGATCATTTGCAAGACTTGGGACCAGCGTTGGATGATTTAAATAAACCAAAACCGGTGAAATCCAATGCAGCACTTTCACACCAATATCAAACCATTGGTGTAGGCGCTCAAATTTTGCGTGACTTAGGTGTTGAAAAAATGAAGCTTCTTAGCTCACCATTACGTTTCAATGCTTTATCTGGCTTTAATTTAGAAGTAGTGGAATATGTCACTGCTGATCAAATCACAACGAAATAATCGAGGTTGCTATGGCAATTCGCCGTATTGAAGGTTTATTACATCTCGCAAGCGAAGGTCGTTATGCGATTTTAGTGGGTCGTTTCAACAGTTTTGTTGTTGAACACTTATTGGATGGTGCAATCGACACATTAAAACGTCATGGTGTAAATGAAGATAACATTACTGTTATTCATGCTCCTGGCGCATGGGAACTCCCGATTGTTGCTAAAAAATTAGCTACATCAAATCAATTTGATGCAATCATCGCACTTGGCGCAGTTATTCGTGGTAGCACACCACACTTTGACTTCGTTGCTGGTGAATGTGCAAAAGGTTTAGGTGTAGTCGCGTTAGAAAGCAGCTTGCCTGTCATCAATGGTGTCTTAACTACTGATAGCATCGAGCAAGCCATCGAACGTTCAGGTACAAAAGCAGGAAACAAAGGTAGCGAAGCTGCTTTAACTGCAATTGAAATGGTTAATTTATTAAAGGCAATTTAAAGCATGTCTCAAACACTGCAAGCCGCTTATGCAGCAAAACGCAAAGCACGTCGTTTTGCTGTACAAGGTATTTATGAGTGGCAAATGAGTCACAATCCTGTACATGAAATTGAAGCACGTACTCGTGCTGAAAATGCCATGCACAAGGTAGACTTAAATTACTATCACGAACTACTAACGCAAGTGATTGCACTGCGCGACGATCTTGATGCATTACTCATTCCGGTACTTGACCGTGAACTTAGTGCACTTGATGGCGTTGAGCTCGCAACCTTACGTTTAGGTGCTTATGAGTTACGTGATCATTTAGAAGTACCTTATCGTGTAGTTCTTGATGAAGCCATTGAACTCGCCAAACACTTTGGTGGAGCAGATAGCCATAAATATATTAATGGCGTTTTAGATCGTTTAAGTTCAACACTACGTAGTGCTGAAAAACAACAAGCAAACTAATAGGTTTGAAGTTGATATGGCTGAGTTTTCTATTATTGACCAATACTTTAACAGACAATCTTACACAGATGTCACCTTAGGTATTGGAGATGACTCAGCCTTAATCACCCCTCCCCAAAATCAACAATTGGTGATCTGTGCAGATACGCTAGTTGCTGGTCGTCACTTTCCTCTCAATACCTCAGCGCATGCAATTGGCTGGAAAAGTGTGGCTGTAAATCTTTCAGATATTGCTGCCATGGGTGCTAAACCCCATAGTATTTTACTTGCGTTAAGTCTACCTACCATTGACCATGAATGGCTCGAAGGATTCAGTCAGGGCATCTATGACTGCTGTAATCAATTTGGCGTTGCTCTCATTGGTGGAGATACGACCCAAGGTCCACATCTGACCATTACCGTGACGGCTATGGGTTGGATTGAAGCTGGACAAGCGGTGTTACGTTCGGGCGCAAAAGTCGGTGACTATGTGTGTGTGAGCGGTCAAGTCGGAGATGCAGCTTATGGTTTACAACACCTAGGTCATCCATTACAAAAAAGACTAGACTACCCGACGCCACGTTGTCAGCTTGGACAACAGTTAAAGGGCCTTGCTTCTAGCATGATTGATATTTCTGATGGATTAGCCCAAGATTTAGGTCATATTTTAAAAGCGTCAAAAGTCGGTGCCCGATTATTTTTAGAAAAGTTACCGATTGATTCAACGCTAGAGAAACTACCAGAACAGCAGCGTTGGCAATATGCGCTAGCTGGTGGTGATGACTACGAATTATGTTTTACAATAACACCGCAAAATTATGAAAAACTTTTGCAAAAACAACTAGACATTAAGATTACAATGATCGGACAGATCATTGAGCAAACACAACTAACTTTTGAGCATTTGGGTTCAGATTACCCATTGCAAATTCATGGATACCAACACTTTGCATAAGCCGCCGATTCATTTTAAAGACATGTCTTGGTTCAACCGCTGCATCGTTTTCTGTGGAGTTGGTTTCGGATCTGGTCTCGCACCTAAAGCCCCTGGTACTTTTGGCTCTGCCTTTGCCCTACTCTTTGTTCCGATCTGGTTATCGCTTGGATTTAACTTAAGCTTAATCGCGATGATTATCATGTCCTTGGTCGGGATTTATATCTGTGGTCAAACTGCAAAAGTTATAAACGTACACGATGATGGTCGAATTGTGTGGGATGAATTTGCAGGGCAATCTATTACCTTTCTTCCTCTCATTTACTTACAACAAATGAACTGGATGTGGGTGATCGTCGGCTTCATATTATTTCGAATTTTCGATGTTTGGAAACCTTGGCCTATCCGTGTTATTGATCGTCAAGTGCATGGTGGTTTTGGTATTATGCTTGACGATATTATTGCCGGTGTATGGGCTGCTCTTTGTACACTAATTATTATCCATTTGACTTAATCATTAGAGTTATTCATGTCAACTACCGTCATTATTCTTGCTGCTGGTAAAGGAACTCGTATGCGTTCTCAGCTTCCTAAAGTATTACAACCTTTAGCGGGTCGCCCACTATTAGGGCATGTCATTCAAACGGCAAAACAATTACAAGCTAAAAATATTATTACTATTTATGGTCATGGTGGTGACCGCGTACAACAAACATTTGCCCAAGAAAATGTTCAATGGGTTGAGCAAGCTGAACAACTTGGTACAGGTCATGCAGTACAAATGACCTTGCCTGTACTTCCTAAAGAAGGTGTTTCACTGATTTTATCAGGCGATGTACCATGCATTAATGCAAATACGCTACAAAAATTATTAGATGCATCGACCCAAACAGGAATTGGCTTGGTTACGCTCACTGTAGATGATGCTACAGGCTATGGTCGTATTGTGCGTCAAGATGGCAAAATTCAAGCCATTGTTGAACATAAAGATGCAAACGAAGCACAACGCCAAATTAAAGAATTCAATACGGGCATTTACTGTGTTAGCAACGCAAAACTTCATGAGTGGTTGCCTAAACTTTCAAATGAAAATGCACAGGGCGAATATTACCTAACTGACATCGTTGCAATGGCAATTGCAGATGGCTTAGAAGTTGCCTCTGTTGAACCAGAGCTTGCTTTTGAAGTTGAAGGTGTTAATGACCGCTTACAACTTGCAGCTTTAGAACGCCAGTTCCAGCAAGAACAAGTCAAAAAGCTCATGCAGCAAGGTGTAATGTTCTTTGACCCTGCACGCTTTGATTTACGTGGTTCTGTAAAAGTTGGACAAGACGTTCGTATTGACATCAATGTTATTATTGAAGGTGAATGTGAGCTTGGTGATTTTGTAGAAATCGGCGCTGGCTGTATTTTAAAGAACACCAAAATTGCAGCAGGCACTAAAGTTCAGGCCTATAGCGTTTTTGATGGCGCAGTTGTAGGTGAAAATGCTCAAATTGGACCATTTGCACGCTTACGCCCAGGGGCTAAATTGGCAAATGAAGTACATATTGGCAACTTTGTTGAAGTTAAAAACACATCGATTGGACTAGGTAGTAAAGCTAACCATTTCACATACTTAGGTGATGCAGAAATCGGTGCTGAATCAAATATTGGGGCAGGTACTATTACTTGTAATTACGACGGTGCAAATAAACACAAAACCACTATTGGCGATGCCGTTTTTATCGGTTCTAATAGCTCGCTGGTTGCTCCGGTGACCATTGGGAATGGCGCAACAGTTGGTGCGGGTTCTGTGATTACGAAAGATGTAGCCGAACAAAGTCTATCCTTTGAACGTGCGCAACAAATTTCAAAAGCAAATTATCAACGTCCCCAAAAGGTTAAAAAATAAGAGGATTGAAGTATGTGTGGTATCGTCGGAGGCGTTGCAGAGCGTTGTGTAACCGAGATTTTAATTGAAGGTTTAAAACGTCTTGAATACCGCGGTTATGATTCTGCGGGTGTTGCTTTACTGAATAACCAACAAATTTTACGTGAGCGTCGTGTAGGTAAAGTTATTAATCTTGCCGATGCAGTTGCTGAACACCAGCTTACAGGGGCTATCGGGATTGCGCATACCCGTTGGGCAACACATGGTAAACCAACTGAAAATAATGCTCACCCACATATGTCGGGTAAGGTTGCTGTTGTACATAACGGTATCATTGAAAACTACCAAGAATTAAAAGACGACCTTCAAGCTTTAGGTTATGTTTTTACTTCTCAAACAGATACTGAAGTTGTTGCACACTTAGTTGCTGAAGCACTAAAAAGCACAGATAGCCTTTTAGATGCTGTTGAAACTGTTGTACCTCAGCTTAAAGGTGCTTACGCGCTAGGCATTATCCACAGCGATTATCCAGATGAACTCATTACTGTACGTGAAGGTTCACCTTTAGTGATTGGCGTAGGTATTGGTGAAAACTTTATTAGTTCAGACCAACTTGCTCTTTTACCAGTGACTAACCGCTTTATGTACCTAGAAGAAGGCGATATTGCCCGTCTTACACGTACTTCAATTGAAGTATTTGCAAATGGCGAGCGCGTTGAGCGTCCAGTACGAGAGCTTGATGCAACCGTAAGCAGTGCATCAAAAGGTGAATACAAACACTACATGCTCAAAGAAATTTATGAGCAGCCAGAAGCAATCAAGCAAACGATTTCTCAAGCGCTTGATGGCAACAGCTTACGTGATGATTTCTTGAAAAATGCTGATGCAGATTTCAACAAAATTCAAAGCGTACAAATCATCGCTTGTGGTACAAGTTACCACTCAGGAATGATTGCGAAATATTGGTTTGAACAACTGATTGGCGTGCCTTGCCAAGTTGAAATCGCGAGTGAATTCCGCTATCGCACCCCTGTAATTGTTGAAAATACACTTTATATTTGTATTTCACAGTCAGGTGAAACTGCTGATACTTTAGCGGCACTACGTGAAACTCAAAAACGTGCGAAAGCAAACAATATCGATATTCAGACTTTGACTATCTGTAACGTTGCTACGTCTTCAATGGTTCGTGAAACTGATCATCACTTATTGACTCTTGCTGGTCCTGAGATTGGTGTTGCTTCAACTAAAGCGTTCACGACTCAGCTCGCTGCGCTTATGTTGTTAATCTTGAAAATTGGTCAAGTGAAACAACGTATTAGCCCTGCTCTTCTTGAAGAAATTACGCGTGAGCTATGGCACAGCCCGAAAGTTATTCTTGATACGCTTAAACATGATCCAGAAATTTTGCGTTTGTCTGAATTATTCGTTGAAAAAAATCACTGCTTATTCTTAGGTCGTGGTACGAATTATCCAATCGCATTAGAAGGTGCATTAAAGCTAAAAGAAATTTCATATATTCATGCAGAAGGTTATGCGGCTGGTGAGTTAAAACACGGCCCATTAGCACTTGTTGATAATGAAATGCCGATCGTCATTCTTGCTCCAAATGATGAAATGCTTGATAAGCTAAAATCAAATATGGAAGAAGTTCAGGCACGTGGTGGTGAATTATTTGTTTTCGCTGATGAAAATAGCGGAATCAATGGAAAAGACCGTCAACACGTTGTGCATATTCCAGCAGTAAACGAATGGCTTGCACCAATCGTTTATAGCGTACCAGTTCAGTTGTTGTCTTATCACGTTGCTGTATTACGTGGTACAGACGTTGACCAGCCACGTAACTTGGCGAAATCAGTAACTGTAGAATAATAATCAGACATGCTTTCTATGCCATAAAGGGTGTAGATCGCTTCTGTTGATTAGAAAGCCCGATATGCATTAATTGCCTATCGGGCTTTTTTATTGCGTTCATATCGCTACACAAGCGCTTTTACGTGAAAGAAAACCGAGTTTGATAGTAGAGAAATCCCCTAGGACCCTGTGTCACAACGGACTTTTTACTTTTGCGCTGATTTAAAGTTTGAGAGATCATTGCGACACAGAGATAAAGGAGCTAAGCGAAGTACTTAGCCCATTTCAGTTTTGTCGCAGCGTTGAATGCTGCTGAACAAGTTAGGGGCAAAGTCCTGTGGGAGAACAGAACTTTGCAAACTGGCATGTTTTAAACGTTGTACAATTTGAGGCGAATACGCCTGTGCAAGCTGTTGGCAAACACAATTACAACTGGCTTGCATGTGTTCACCTGACAAGCAAATTCTTTTAAATTCCTGCTGAGCATTGGCGTCATCATTTGTAATACTGTAAGCACCGACCACAAGGTTTAAAAACAATATAAATTTATGAAGTTTCATATTATTCTCATGCTTATTTATATCTTTAAATAAAATAAAAATATGATTAACTTAAATATTAAAATAATTTTTTAAATAATAATTAATCCTCCCACAAAAAATAGGAAAATAAAATAATTAAGATTTTAAAATAAAAATAATTTATAAATTTAAAAAATCAGGTTAAAGAAACCCAAATTTTAAATAAATAAAATAGTTAAATAAGAGAGAAAATGAGTTTAAATTGTGGCATGGCCAACTCCTTAAAAATGGAGTCCTACCACCAAATCACCGTCAATTGATTAGGGTGGCAGAACGAAAGAGGGTTAGCAGACTGACCTAGCGACCAGCACGCGCGAACGCGTCCCCCTTCCGCCCTACCATAGAGAAAAAGGGGGCACAAAGGTTCCACATGGGAAATACTCAGAAAGTATAACCCATTCGCTAGGATACGGTCTGCTAAAACCGACTGGCAATGTAGGCCAGCAACGAAATCATAATTGGTATAATAAAGAACGTCAATTTATTTTAATGAAAAAGTTTAAATATAATAATTTTATTCATATTTAAATAATATTATTGTCTTTATTATATTTGCGGATTTTAATTAAATTTAAAATAAAAACTTGGGTTATATATATTTAGTTAATAAAATAAATTGATCGTTAATTTTAATTTAACAGTTTATATAAATATATAAGATGAGAAAAAGCGAGACATAGAAACAACTTATAGAAAGCACTTACTCCAAAGATGCTGCGCCCCACCTCTTACCATCTTTTTGAGAGCTTATTTTTAAGCTTTTACAGGTGAATGCTGTCCTAATCCTAGGCCGTCAACATCTTTCTATATTGCATAGTACAGACGTTAACCAACAGCCTAACTTGGCTAAATCAGTAACCGTTAAGTAATTTAAAAGTATTTCGTTATCAAAGCATTCATAACTTTGATAACTCATCTATTAAAAAACTAGATATGTCTTTGAAATACATATTGGACTTTTTTATTGTGTTCTTATAGCTCTAAAGTATAGTCTCATGCTTTTATTAAGAAATTCTAATAAATACAATAAAATCAAAATGTTAAATACAAAAACCAACAAAAACACTTGGATTTATATGTGAAAAATTATGGTATAAATCACGCTTCGAAATTTACTTGATAACTATTAATTTCGACTATTACAAAAACTTTCTAATTATAAGGAGCGACATATCATGGCTAATGGCTTTCCAGAAGGAAACTTTAGAATCGTTAACAAAGAAACAGGTGCATGTATTTCAAGTTTGTATGGTGGTCAAACCCATGGTGTACAAGATGCAGTAACTGCGCGTGGTGAAACGGGTAAGTTAGCTTACTCTCATACAAATGACCGTGAATTTACGGTACATGACAAGGTTAAAAATATAGACGAAGAGCTTTGGTATTTTGACAGTAGTGCAGACAGTTGGGGTCACAGAGTGAATATGCTTTATAACAAAGTTAAAGATATCCGTTCTCGTTGGGTGCTCGGTGCTCATGTTAAGACAAATGCGGTTGCATATAAATTATTAGACAAAGACTTAGAACATTTCCTTAGTCTTTTGCCAAAACAAGATGAAGAAACACTAGCCCATTTACAAACAAGTGAAGGTCTTGATATTGTTCGTTTATTAAAAACATTTATTCATAGTAACGGCGAAGAAACAATTAAATCCGAACTCATTGGCAAACTTGATGAAACTAAGCTGAATGATTCTTTAAATACGGTACTGGCTCATAATTCAATTCGTAGCATCGAACACAAGTTCCATGAATATGCTAAATCTCCGTTTCTAGGTTTAGATATTCCTGAACTTAAAAATTTGTCTGTGAATCCTTTCGCTCAGCATAATGAACAACTTTATAAGATCATTCTTGCCGCGGTGCAATTAGATGTCTTGGATCAAAAAGATTGGACTTCAAGGTCAGAGTTCCGATTGCATTTACACCATCAAAATATTGATACTCTTCTAAAAAAAATCAAGAAAGAGAGCATTCATGAGCTTCATGCAAAAGTATTTAAAGAATATGAAAATACTCAAGACCTTAAAAAAGAAGCCGTAAAAGTTCTTTTAGAGCTTAGAAAAACTCTAGATTTACATACGAATGAAAAAAATATGGATACGGTCAAAAAGATTTTGCAGACAGGTTTACAGTCAAATGAGTCTTTTGAACAACTCCAAACCGCATTAAACAGTACCAATGGTAAAGAAATAAAACCAATTAATTGGCATAGTGGCCGTGTTTTCTTGCAAGGTGCGGGTCGCCAGTACCAAACTAAGTGGGCATTTGAAGATGGTTATATCTTTGTGGAAGGCCAACCAGATGCTGTACTGACACATACTTGGGGTTCATCTGTAGGTATTAGTCAACGATCTAATGACCCAAAACAGCGCTGGGAACTTAAAAGTGCTTAATAGACAGTGACTCTAAAAGCTAAATAAGCTTATTTTCAATCATCCAAAGAATTTAAATCATTCTTTGGATGATTTTTAGTTTTATAGAAATAAATCTGCTTATAAAATTGAAATACTTATAAATTTCTTATACTTTAAATTGTTTAAAATTCACTCAAAAATAGTAACAATAAGATAGGTCAAACATGATTTCTTTAGAGCTTTTCATTACCTTTTTAATTACTACAATTATTTTTGCTTATATTCCGGGCCCAGCAATGTTGTATACCGCTGCACAGACGCTTTCTCGCGGCAGAAAATCTGGTTTGATGGCAGCATTTGGAATTTTCTTAGGAGGTTGTTTTCATATCATCGCGGCCTCTTTAGGCTTAACGACTATCTTTCAAATTATTCCAAAACTCTATGATATTATTAAGATTTTAGGCGCTTTGTATTTAGTTTGGTTAGGCATTAAATTAATTAGATCTACCTCGTCCCCTACTGTTCAGCAAAATGTTGAAAATGGTCAATTATCTTTAAAGCAGAGCATTCTGGTCGAAGTTTTAAACCCTAAAACCGCTATTTTTTATATCGCATTTTTACCTCAATTTATTAATACCTCATTAGATTTTCCAGTTTGGTCTCAATTCATCATTCTGGGGCTGATTGTGAATCTAATCTTTGTTTCTGCTGATATTGTTTGTGTGTTTTTAGCCAATTACATCAGTCAAAAATTAACTAAATCAAAGAAACCCCAAAAATCTATGTCAGTTATGGGTGGACTCATTTTTATGGGACTAGGCGTTTTTCTTGGCTTTAAAAACCAGTAGTTTCTACGGGTAAATGTTTACCTAACAATGAAAAAGTAACGTCCGCAACTTCCAACGGGTCTGAACTGGTCCAAATAATATGATTCCCCTCATTTGGACTTTCAGAACTTAACTTATATTGATTGAGCTGCCGAATTAATTGCGCTGTTACAGCTTCGGAAGGCTCAATAATTTGGATATCATGGCCTACAATTTCCTGAATCGTATCTGAGACAAACGGATAGTGTGTGCATCCTAAAATAATCGTATCGACTTTTTGCTCGACCAACGGCGCCAAAATATTTTTTAAATAATCTTCAACTTCCGCTGTATGTGCTTTACCCGTTTCAATTTTTTCGGCTAAACCAATACAAGGTACTAAAGACACTTTAATATCTTGCGCATACGTTTCAATTAAACTTTTTAAGTTTTTGCCCTTCACTGTGGTGGCAGTCGCCAAGACAGCAATATGCTTACTTTGAGTGATGGCTACAGCAGGTTTTACCGCTGGTTCTATGGCAATGAGTGGCACATTAATTTGCGCTCTGATTGTTTCAATCGCTACAGCCGTCATCGTATTACACGCAATCACGATCGCTTTGCATTTACCCTGAGCAACTAGATTTGAAATTAGATGCGTGGTTCTTGAAACAATCCAGTCGCTTTCTTTGTCTCCATACGGGACATATTTCGAGTCAGCGAAATAGATAATATCTTCATTCGGAAGGGCCTGCCGAATGTGCTTAAAGAGAGACAACCCGCCTAAACCAGAATCAATCATTCCAATTGGGTTGTTATTGTTATTCATGGTTTGTCCTGCATTTCATATATTTAGAAAAATTCTTTCATGGTTGCTAAGTCTGTTAGCACGACTTTGGGCTGAATGGTTTTTAATTTTTCAGCCGATGTATAACCCCAACCGACGGCAGCAAAATCAATACCTGCTTTATGTGCAGCTTCGCCATCAGTGGTTTGGTCGCCAACATAAATGGCCTGCTCTTTATTTAAATTCAAAATGTTGAGAACACGCTTAATTCGTTTAGCTTTACCAAATATAGACGAGCCACCATCAATATGGCTAAAAAGCTCACAGAGTTCTTTACCCAGTACATTTTGACAGTTTTCTTTAGAGTTTGAAGTAATAATTGCGAGCGTATACCCCTGCTTATGCAGTTCAATTAAGTGATCGCGCATGCCTTCAAACATGTAAACTTCTTGGTCTCTTTCTTTCATTAGCTGAATAAAATCTTTGGCAATCCAAGGTAGTTTCCACCTAGAAACATTCATTTCTTTCATAATTTCTTTTGGTGAAAGATGTTTGTACTGCTCTACTTCATGTAGCTCTACAGATTTAAACTTATACTTTGCGGAAAGTTGATTTAAAACGCTTAGAAAAAAATGAAAGGAGTCGACTAAGGTACCATCTAAATCAAAAATAATAGCCTGATATTCTTTTAGGTTTTTTTCCATTTCTAATTTCGAAAATATATTTTTTATTATTATATTCTGTTTTCTATCGGTTTTTAAATCAGGCCCAACGAGGACCTGACCTAAATTTCAAATTTTATTTTAAGCTGCCGCTTTTTGTTCCTTAATCCAATTTTTAATACGGGCATCAAGTATATTTAAAGGCAATGTTCCTGCATTTAAAACCATGTCATGGAATGCTTTGATATCAAAACGGTCTCCAAGCTCGTGTTTGGCGAGCTCCCGTAGCTCTAAAATTTTTAGTTGTCCCATCTTGTATGCCAATGCTTGGGCAGGAATAGCAATATATCGATCAGTCTCTGCCTGAATATCTGGTTCATCTAAAGCTGAGTGTTCACGCATAAAATCAATCATTTGCTGACGGGTCCATTTTTTATAATGTACGCCAGTGTCCACCACTAAACGACAAGCGCGGAACAACTCACTTGATAGTCTT
The DNA here is from genome assembly GCF_000369825.1 of Acinetobacter sp. NIPH 542. Taxonomy (NCBI): domain Bacteria; kingdom Pseudomonadati; phylum Pseudomonadota; class Gammaproteobacteria; order Moraxellales; family Moraxellaceae; genus Acinetobacter; species Acinetobacter sp. NIPH 542. The sequence goes on along the minus strand of NZ_KB850204.1, from coordinate 65,056 downwards.
CCATAGTCTGAAAGCGGGTCTTTATAGAAACCAACATCTTTACCCAATTGCTCTGCGTAAAGTGCCCATCCTTCAATATACGCGGTGTGATTCGGCTGCTTCCGGAACATCGGCAAATTTGGCAGGTTTTGGGCAATATCAATCTGCATATGGTGGCCGGGAATAGCCTCATGGTAAGCGGTCGCTTCCATTGATATTTTGGAACGTTCAGAGAAGTCGCCAGTATTTACATATACTTGTCCGGGGCGTGAACCATCAGGTGTGCCTTGGTGATACTCCGCACCTGCCGCTTCTTTTTCTCGATATTGCTCTACAGGTAAAACTTCGACTTTATTTTTGGGCAATAAACCAAAGAGCTTCGGCAACTCTGGTTGCATTTGGGCAATATACCCGCGATAAATCTCTAAAATTTCTTCACGAGATTTTGGGAAAACAGCTGGATTTGTTTTTAAAGATTGTTGGAAACTTTTTAAGTCATTGAAACCTTGTGCTTTGGCAATTTTAAGCATTTCCGCTTCAATACGAGCAACTTCTTTTAATCCGAGCTGATGAATAGTTTCAGGGCTTTCTAGGGTGGTCGTATTATCTTCTACATAAAAACGATAGAGCTCATCACCGTTTGGCAAGCTCCATATACCCTCGTGCTGTCGTCCATAGGGTAAGTAATCTTTCTGAATAAACGTCCCGAGTTTTTGATAGGCAGGCCGAACATTCTGATCTATGGCCTGTAGTATTTCACGGCTTAAACGCTCTTGTTCTGCTTTCGAAATGTTTTTTGGAAATTGCTTTAATGGCGAAGCAAACACACTGTCCGCCCCTGCAGGAGTTGCAATGCTATCAATCTGCTTTGCCACTTTTTCAATTAAATACTTAGGTGGTATCAAGGCATCTTTTTGCCCTTGCTTCGCTAACTGAATACCTTGATCAAGAATAAGAGGGATTTGTTTTAAACGAGCAATATAGTCTTGATATTGCTTAGCATTATCAAATGGAATCGAACTAATAAATCCCGGAAATTGTAAATGTAGGCCCCACATTTGATTAAAAGGCATCTCATACAATTTCAAATCATAATTTTTAAGAGTCTCTTTCAACTGATAAATCATTAAATCTTTATTTAATTGATCAGTTGCTGAAAACCCTGTGCTATCAATCGCTTCAAAACGTTTTAAAAAATTTTGAGTAGTTTTTTTATCTTTCTCAATCTGACTTTTTGAAGACTCGGTCCATCGATCGTTGTAGCGTAAATCGCCTAAAGTCGTTGCAGTTTCAGGGTTATTTTTCAAAGTATATTCCCATTGTTCTTGTAAAAGCTGATTTAAAGCTTTCACCCGAACAGAGATATCACTCTTTTGCTTAGATTGTGATTTTTCGATGGTATTTGTATTTATTTCGGGGGTTGTAGCATTAGACGAATGAGACATCCAAAATAAAACACTGATACAAGCAAAATGTAAGGTTCTGTTTTTCATTTAATTATCCAAACATATTTAACGAAGTTTAAAATATAGACAAAACAAATTACGTGCCAAGCAGCCTATAAAATGGTGTAAAAATCGAGTATTTTTTAACTCAATGATTTTATAAATTAATTTTCTTTTTAATTAAATTATTTATAGTTGCTATCTATATTCCGTAGCTGACTTTAATGGTTCAGAAACTTAAAAAAGTGCACATGAGCGATCTCAGTGCACTTTTGAATTTCTACATTAAAAATTGTTTCTCAAGAAAACAAATATTGATAAACAATATATGCAGCCAGTTTTGCTGTTCTATTGTCTAAATCAAATTTTGGATTGCACTCGGCAATATCTAAAAGTTTGATTTTCCCAGTCTCTTGAATATGCTTAAAAATTGCTTCAAAAGTGGCTAAATCAATTCCTTTTACAGCTGGTGCACTGACTCCGGGTGCAACCGCAGCCGTGAAGACATCTAAATCTATCGTAACGTACAAACAGTCTACTTTTTCAATAAAAGCATCAACCGCTGCGAGCACGTTGTTTAGGTTAAAAATATTAACCTCATGATCGCGTAAATATGAACAATTCAGCGCATCGGCTGTATCAAACAAAACTTTAGTATTGGCGTGGTTAGCAACCCCAATACATAAGTAATTAAATTGTTTTTGATGCTGTTCTGAAAGTCTTGCTGCTTGTAAAAAAGGTGTTCCAGAGGTGGCATGTTCTGCTTCACGCAAATCAAAATGGGCATCGAAATTAATAATGCCTATTTTTTTATCTGGTGCGTGGGCTTGCATATATTGGAATAGACCGCTAAAGCTACCAAAAGCAACTTCATGTCCACCACCCAATACAATCGGTTTTAAACCATTTTGTAGGCTAGTTGCGACTTGTTCTGCTAACTCACTTTGTGCTTGCTCTAAATTGTCATATTCGCAGGTCACTGTACCCAAATCGACAATACTGACTGGACGATGAATCGGTAAGTTAGCAAGCTGATTACGGATTGCATCTGGCGCATCGGCAGCACCGACTCGCCCCTTGTTACGCTTCACACCTTCATCAGAGCTAAAACCAATCAGCGCAAATTCGGCATGTTGGGTTTTATTCATAATATGATGAATACGTTGGTGTGCTTCACCTTCGCCATCATGGCGGCCTTGCCATTTAAATGTGTGATTCATGTGACACCGTTTAAAAAATAACTTCTTGTCCATGCTGAACGACTCGCTTAGGCAAATCTCCGCCAAGCCAGTAAACAATTTCAGATGGATGCTCAATATCCCAAGCCACAAAGTCAGCGACTTTACCCTGCTCTAAACTGCCGTGTGTTTGCTCTAAACCGAGCGCTTGTGCAGCATGAATGGTGACACCCGCTAATGCTTGCTCTGGCGTTAAACGGAAGAGCGTACTGCCCATGTTCAGCATTAAACGTACAGAAAGTGCTGGAGATGTGCCCGGATTTAAATCACTCGACAGCGCAATACGCACGCCATGTTTAATAAGACTTTCAATTGGTGGGTATTGTGTTTCACGCAATAGATAAAAAGCGCCCGGTAGTAACACCGCAACCGTACCCGACTCTGCCATGGCTTTGACATCATCTTCGGTCATGTACTCTAAATGGTCAGCCGACAAAGCATGATAACGTGCTGCCAAGCTTGAGCCACCTAATGATGAGAGCTGTTCAGCATGAAGCTTAACGGGTAGACCCAATGATTGTGCTGTTTTAAAAACACGTTCGACCTGAGCAGGTGAAAATGCTAAATGCTCACAGAACGCATCAACTGCATCGACTAAACCTTCAGCATGCAGTTTAGGCAACATTTCTGTACAGATATGCTCGATATAAGCATCGCTTTGGTCTTTGTACTCTGGCGGTAAAGCATGAGCAGCTAAACAGGTACTTTTGACCGTCATTGGTAAAGCTTCACCAATTTGACGGATCACACGCAGCATTTTGCGCTCATTTTCGTAATTAAGTCCGTAACCAGACTTAATTTCGATGGTGGTTACACCGTCTTGTTGCATGCAACGAATACGTTTAAGTGCTGAATTTAATAGTTGTTCTTCGCTTGCTTCACGCGTTGCACGTACTGTACTAGCAATACCGCCACCGCTTGCTGCAATTTCAGCATAACTTACACCTTGTAAGCGCTTTTCAAACTCAACACTACGGTTGCCACCAAATACACTATGCGTATGGCAGTCGATGAACCCTGGGGTAACCCAAGCGCCTTTTAAGTCAACTGTTTCGGAATATGTGTCGGTAGGAAGTTGTTGTTGTTTTCCAATCCACTGAATGAGATGCCCTTCTGTGACAATTGCAGCATCTTCAATGTAGGAGTATTGCCCATTTTGCATGGTCGCAATGTGGCAATTCTGCCAAAGTTTTTTCATGAGCCTTTCCTCAAAACTGCCCAATAGTTAAACCATTGGGCAGTTCATTTGTTAGCTTTCTATCTCAACATTTTGCTGGATAGGATTACTTTCCTTTCCCAAGTTTTGCTGTGGTTTTACCCATATGCGATAAGCAATAGTTAAGAGTGCAAGCCATGTTATTCCGACATAAATTGCAGGACGTGAATCAGGGAAATAACCCATCATCACTAAAATAAACACCATAAAACCAATCGCGAACGCAGGTGCAACTGGCCAACCCCATACAGGGAAATCCAGTGCCTTAATTTCAGCAGTAGATAATTTACGGCGCATCGCAACTTGCGAAAGTAAAATCATGAGCCATACCCAAACCGTTGCAAAAGTCGCAATTGATGCAATGATCATGAATACATTTTCAGGAATTAGGTAGTTCAACACCACACCAATTAACAGCACGCCAGCCATAACCACAACAGTCATCCAAGGCACACCATTACGCGATAATTTTTGGAAAATGCGAGGTGCTTGACCACGGTTTGCCATACCATAAAGCATACGGCCAGCGCCAAATACATCACTATTAATTGCCGAAATCGCAGCAGTCACCACCACAATATTTAGAATATTCGCAGCAGATTTAATGCCTAAATTTTCAAAAATTTGTACAAATGGACTACCTTGGCTACCAATTTGATTCCATGGGAAAATCGACATCAAAACAAAAATGGTCAGTACATAGAAAAGTAAAATACGTACTGGAACAGCATTAATTGCTTTTGGCAAAGTGGTTTTAGGGTCTTGTGACTCACCAGCAGTTAAACCGATAATTTCGATACCACCGAAAGCAAATACAACCACAGATAAACATGCAACTAAGCCTGCAATGCCATGCGGCATAAAGCCATCATAAATCCATAAGTTTTGAATACCCGGTACCACACTGCTATGGTCAGCATGGAAGCCATAGAACATTAACCCTATTCCGCCTAAAATCATGGCAACAATGGCACTGACTTTAATGATGGAAAGCCAGAATTCGAGTTCACCAAAGACTTTAACGTGAATCAGGTTAATAGCACCCAAGAACATAATCAGAGATAAAATCCAGATCCACCGTGGCACATCGGGATACCAGAACCCCATATAAATACCAAAAGCGGTGACATCGGCAATCGCGACAATCACCATTTCAAACACATAAGTCCAGCCCGTAGTAAAACCTGCCAAAGGACTAATGTATTGTGATGCATAGTGACTAAATGAACCGGATACTGGGTTATGGACAGCCATTTCACCCAGTGCGCGCATAACGATATAAATTGCAATCCCTGCAACGATATACGCCAATAATACTGAAGGCCCCGCCATTTTAATGGCGGTAGCCGAACCATAGAAAAGCCCAGTTCCAATTGCTGAGCCCAATGCCAAGAAACGAATATGGCGGGTGTTCAATCCCCGCTGTAATGTGGAGTTTTGTGACATTATAATCTCCAATCCTTGAGGAAATTTAGTTAGATTCGGCCACTCCATGTGACCGTTTTATCAATCACACTTCAGATAAACTAGGGAGTAGTTTTGGAATAAGTAACTCGTTTAAACAGCCACTCGAAAGTAATTCACTTGCTTGTTCAATATCAGGAGCAAAGAAACGGTCTTCACTGTAGTAAGGAACTTGATCGCGCAAGATTTTACGAGCTTGTTCAAGTTTAGGCGAGCTTTTTAAGCCTTCACGGAAGTCTAGACCCTGACAAGCGCCTAACCATTCGACAGCTAAAATGCCACGGACGTTATCAGCCATATACCAAAGACGTTTACCTGCATTCGGAGCCATTGATACATGGTCTTCCTGATTCGCTGAAGTTGGCAAACTATCAACACTCGCTGGATGTGCAAGTGCTTTGTTATCACTCGCAAGAGCTGCTGCTGTCACTTGAGCAATCATGAAACCTGAGTTCACACCACCATTTGCAACCAAGAACGGTGGAAGCTGTGACATGTGACGGTCCATCATCATCGAAATACGACGTTCTGAAAGTGAACCAATTTCTGCGATTGCCAATGCTAAATTATCTGCCGCCATTGCTACAGGTTCTGCGTGGAAGTTACCACCAGAAATCACATCACCTTGTTCTGCGAAAACAAGTGGGTTATCAGATACCGCATTTGCTTCAATTTCTAAAACTTCAGCAGCCTGACGGATTTGAGTTAGACATGCACCCATCACCTGTGGTTGGCAACGTAAAGAATAGGGATCTTGAACTTTGCTACAGTCTTCGTGTGAATGTGCAATTTCACTCGAATCCGTCAATAAGTCACGATAAGCCGCCGCAACATCAATTTGACCACGTTGACCACGTACTTCATGAATACGTGCATCGAACGGTGAGCGTGAACCCAGCATTGCTTCAACACTTAAGCCACCACAAACTGTCGCAGCAGCAAATAAATCTTCAGCTTCAAATAAGCCACGTAAAGCATAAGCAGTCGAAACTTGTGTACCGTTTAAAAGTGCCAAGCCTTCTTTCGCTGCTAAAGAAATTGGTTCTAAGCCTGCAATTTTTAAAGCTTCAACTGCTGGTAACCATTCACCTTTATAACGCGCTTTACTTTCACCAAGTAAAATCAAAGACATATGTGCAAGTGGTGCCAAGTCACCTGAAGCGCCGACTGAACCTTTAAGAGGAATGTGCGGATAAACTTCAGCATTAATTAAAGCCAACAAAGCATCAATCACTTTACGGCGAATACCTGAGAAGCCACGTGCCAAGCTATTTGCTTTCAATAGAATAATTAAACGAACCATTGCATCATCAAGTGCTTCACCTACACCTGCTGCATGCGAAAGAACTAACGAACGCTGTAATTTTTCTAAATCTTCAGGAGCAATCTTGGTTGAAGCAAGTAAACCAAAACCTGTGTTAATGCCGTAAGCTGTACGCCCTTCATTTACAATCTGTTCTACACAAGCCACGCTTGCGTTGATTGCAGCTGAAGCACTTTCATCTAATTTAACTTTAATCGGGTTGAGGTAAGCTTGACGTAAATCAGCTAAGGTTAATTTTCCCGGTTGGATCAGTAATTCCATGTTGGCTTCCTAATTTTTTGCACTATATTCTGCTGAGACAGTGCTTTTCACAATTGCAAAAAGCACCGCCAGTTCTTCCATGTATTTTTATTGCGTGATCATTGGCAAGTTTAAGCCTTGCTCTTTCGCACAGTTAATCGCAATTTCATAACCGGCATCGGCATGACGCATAACACCTGTTGCAGGGTCATTGGTCAGTACACGAGCAATACGTGCAGCAGCTTCATCTGTACCGTCACACACAATCACAACGCCTGAGTGTTGAGAGAAGCCCATACCTACACCACCACCATGGTGTAAAGAAACCCAAGTTGCGCCGCCTGCTGTATTAAGCAAAGCGTTTAATAAAGGCCAGTCTGATACTGCATCTGATCCATCTTGCATTGCTTCAGTTTCACGGTTTGGACTCGCAACTGAACCTGAGTCTAAGTGGTCACGACCAATCACAACTGGAGCTGATAATTCACCGCTACGAACCATTTCGTTAAATGCCAAACCAAGTTTTGCACGTAAGCCTAGACCAACCCAACAAATACGTGCTGGTAAGCCTTGGAAGCTAATGCGTTCACGTGCCATGTCTAACCAGTGATGTAAATGTTCATCATCAGGAATTAATTCTTTAACTTTAGCATCTGTTTTATAAATGTCTTCTGGGTCACCAGAAAGCGCTGCCCAACGGAATGGACCAATACCACGGCAGAACAATGGACGGATATACGCAGGCACGAAGCCAGGGAAATCAAAAGCGTTTTCTACGCCTTCTTCTTTCGCCATTTGACGGATGTTATTACCATAGTCAAATGTTGGAACACCCATTTTTTGGAAATCGAGCATCGCTTGTACGTGTTTTGCCATCGACTGTTTTGCAGCTTTTACAACAGCCTCTGGTTCAGTTTTCGCACGTTCACGATATTCATCCCAAGTCCAGCCTACTGGTAGGTAGCCATTGAGTGGATCGTGTGCACTTGTTTGGTCGGTTACCATGTCAGGACGTACACCACGGCGAACAAGCTCAGGTAAAATTTCTGCAGCATTGCCATGAAGTGCAATTGAAATAACCTTGCCTTCTTTGGTGTAACGATCAATACGCGCTAAAGCATCGTCTAAATCAGTTGCTTGTTCATCTACATAACGAGTACGTAAACGGAAATCGATACTTGCTTGCTGACATTCGATGTTTAAAGAACAAGCCCCTGCAAGTGTTGCAGCTAAAGGCTGAGCGCCACCCATACCGCCTAAACCAGCAGTAAGAACCCAACGACCGTTTAAATCACCATTGTAATGTTGGCGGCCAGCTTCAACGAAAGTTTCATAAGTACCTTGCACAATGCCTTGGCTACCGATGTAGATCCAAGAACCCGCTGTCATTTGACCGTACATTGCGAGTGCTTTTGCATCTAATTCGTTAAAGTGTTCCCAGTTTGCCCAGTGCGGTACAAGGTTTGAGTTTGCAATTAAAACGCGTGGTGCATCTTTATGAGTTTTAAATACACCAACTGGCTTGCCTGATTGAACTAATAAAGTTTCGTCAGTTTCAAGATTTTTTAAAGTATCTACAATTTTGTCGAAACATTCCCAGTTTCGTGCTGCACGGCCAATACCACCGTATACAACCAACTCTTTCGGGTTTTCTGCAACGTCCGGATCAAGGTTATTCATCAACATACGTAATGGGGCTTCAGTTAACCAACTCTTAGCCGTTAATTCAGTGCCACGTGGTGCACGAATTTCTACATCACGAAATTTTGTTGTCGTTGTTGTCACAGGCGGACTCCTTCCTTTGAGCTTACATCAGCAGAACATCACTTGTTTCTGCATTTGTATAGTAATGTATTAACTTGTATATACATCCATATACTACACAAATATTTTACGGCGTGAAGAGGGTTACTCATATTTTTTTAAAAAAACTGAATAAGCATATGAATTAAATTAATTTATTTTTATATTAGGTATAAAAAAAGCACATATCTTTTAAATCGACATGTGCTTTTTAAGTAATAAATAATGTCTTTTTATCGTTGGATTAACTCAATGACATAGCAGCTTTTAAGTTGTTTTTTTAGAAAACTGATCGATGTCACGCCAGCATTTCTCTCAATTTTTAACGTCTCATGAGCAGCAAGCTGAACGGAATGATCATCAACATTTACTTCCGTTTCAGAACCACTATTAAAAATGAAAATCAGGTCTGCCGAACTTAAAAAAGTCTGTTCTTCTGTACACTCTACTCTCTGAAAGCGGGCATGAAACTTTGCAGGATCATAAATTAAATTTAAATCTCGAATTACACCGTCTATCAGTTTACTTTGAACCTGACTCTCACCATGGAAAGCAAAAATATCGCCTTGGTTCAGCGTTTTGGCAGGAAGATCATCGACATGCAGCACCAGGCCTTTTCCATCAAGCACACTAATAATTCGCTGCTTATTGGGAAATAAAGAAAATGGCCCAGAAGTAGTCACATCAGCCATCGAAATACGCCAATCGAAATCAGCCTCACCTTGGCTTCGAGCAATTTCTAAAGTGGAACCCGCACCATTTTTCCAAAGCATTTTTGTATATTGATCTGCCCTGATCAATTCAATCATGGGTTAAATTTCCCTTCAAGATAATAGCGGCTACCCGGATAAATCAAACGCGCACTTGAAATGAGTTGTTTGTTTGACCATGTACGGCGACGGATCAGTAAACAAGGCTCAGCTTTAGTAATTTTCAACCACTTACACTCTTGCGGAGATGCTAAAACTGCCTCGACAATGTGCTCACCTTCTGAGACAGGAGCTTTTGCCATGAGGTAAGCATTCGGCGTAATCGTTTTAAAATCTTGTTGTAGATAATCTGGTATCAGTGCTGCATCGACTAAACGATCTTCGACCTGAACAGGTACATCATTTTCATAATGCACAATAATCGAGTGAAATAATCTTTGCCCTTCACGAGTCTGCATTAACACGCTTTGCTCTGCATTTGCATAAATTTGTTCTAAGACTAAAACTTCAGCGTGGTGCTTATGGTTTCGTGCAATAATCTCATCGGCAATATTATTAATCTGAAAAAGTGCAGTTCGGCCTTGCCCTTCCGCAACGAAAGAACCAACGCCCTGAATTCGAACGAGTAAACCCTCAGTCGTTAATTCACGTAGCGCACGGTTTACCGTCATACGGCTACAACCGAGTTGATTAACGAGTTCACTTTCCGAAGGAATTTTTTTATTTACAGCCCAAGTACCTTCATAAATTTTTTGTGAAATCAGTTGTTTTACGCGTTGATATAAAGGAACTGGACTATCAGCTTCAATCGAAAGCTCAGTATGTTCTTGTTTTGATGTTCTGGGCATAACTAATTACTCAAAAAGGCGGCAGGCAAAAAGGTATTTTAGTTGACATGCTATGTATATACAACCACATACAACATGTTAATTTATGAATTAAATAGATTTTAAAAAGTTTAAAAAATAAACATAGCTCGATAAGAGCTAATTTAAAGTTTTATGTAGAGAAATTCAAATATATAAAGGCTTTATCAATATTTATTTAATAGTTATTTCTGCTATGCCTGTGCTCAATTCAAGGATGTAAAAAGTATCGTCTTTTCTGATTTACGAAATGCTGCTTAAAATTTTTATTTAAAATAACTGATCGATAGTATTCTTCTGCCACACAGTATATTAATAAAACTGGAAGCACATCGAATGCGTAATTATAAAATAGATATTCTTCGAGGAATGTCTATCCTTTTGGTTCTTTTACATCATTTTAATATTCCCTATAAACTTAAAGATACATGGTTAGGCTTTGATTTCTTAGGTGAAGCATTTAGCACAGTCATCGCAAGAAACGGAAATTATGGCGTCACCATGTTTTTTGTGATTTCGGGTTTTTTAATCACCCATCACACTTTAAAAAGAGATAAACAATTTTCCGCAATTAACCTCAAGCATTTTTATATCCGACGGGCAGCCCGTATTTTACCGTGTCTGATATTACTCATTTTAGGGGTAAGCATACTTGGTTCATTTGACTTAAAACCCTTTATGAACCAAGCTCCGAATGGCATTGAGGTTTCCTATCCTTTAACCATATTTGCGGCTTTAACCTTCTGGATGAATATCCTGATTATTAAATTTGGTTGGGTAAACTACGCTTTGGGCGTGTTATGGTCGCTCTCTGTAGAAGAAGTTTTTTACTTTGTTTTTCCATTATTGTGCCTGCTCACGCGTAGTAATAAGGTCTTTATTGCTGTACTGATTGGAGTCATTTTATACGGACCTTATTTTAGGTCTCTCCATTTTGGAGAAGAAAGCGGCGCTTATTTATATCATTATTTTTCGAGCTTTGATGGTATAGCAATTGGCTGTTTAACAGCGATTTTCTCTGATAAATATCAGCCAAATTGGCACTATAAAAAACCTCTTTCTTGGTTGATTATTTTGAGCATGGTCGCTCTTTATTTATATGCACCAATTAAAGAAGTGAGTACTTGGGGGATTAGCTTATTTGCTCTTGCCACAGGCTTAATGATTTTGTGTTTTCAACATCCTTCCGAAACGCAAGCGCATAACCTCTTTACAAAAATCATGGTTTGGTTGGGGCAAAGAAGTTATGAAACTTATTTGTTTCATCTAGTTGTGCTGGGTCTTATGAAAGTTGCTTTTGTTCCGGCTCAAACCGACTCTAGCATCAAAATTATGCTTTTAATTGGCTATCTGGTTCTGACCTTTATTATCAGCGCAGCGATTGAAAAATATTATTCCACACCGCTTAACAGCTACATTCGAAAGATTTTCATTAAAGACAAATCATAAAAAAAGCCCCTTTAAATAGGGGCTTTTTTAATTAAGCGATCAACATGGTTTCATCTTCTTGTTTAAAAGGATTAGACCAGTTCTGCCAAGCTTGTGGTCCTAAAGCCATTTCCTCATCACTTAATAAACAACGGTCTAAGCGTTCTATTAAAGCTTGCTCATCCATTTGCATACCAATTAAAACCAGCTCCTGACGTGCATCACCTGTTTGAGCATCCCAAACCTTTTTAATTTGTTCGATGCTGTCTAAGTCACTTGGCCAGTCTTCCTCTGCAACGGCCGCCCACCAATAACCTGCCAAGCCATGTCGTGCCATCGCACCTGCTTGTGACCATGAATAAGCCAATGTCGGTTCAGCAGCCAACCAGAAAAAACCTTTAGAACGAACGACACCCGGCCATTCAGCCTGTACCAAATCATAAAACCGTTCTGGATGGAAAGGTCGACGCGCGCGGTAAACAAAGCTACTGATTCCATACTCTTCAGTCTCTGGCGTATGTTCTCCACGTAACTCTTTTAACCATCCCGGCGCTTGTGCAGCTTCATCAAAATCGAATAGTTGAGTATTTAAAATTTTATCTAAAGCGATCTTTCCAAATTGAGCAATCTCAATTCGAGCACGCGGGTTTAAAGTTTTTAAAATTGCGATGAGTTGGTCTTGCTGAGCCTGATCAATCAGGTCAATTTTATTCAGCATAATCACATCACAAAACTCAATCTGATCAATAAGAAGGTCGACCACAGTTCGCTCATCGTGTTCACCTAATGACTCACCACGTTGTTGCAGGGAGTCCATTGAACCGTAATCTTTAAGAAAGTTAAAAGCATCGACTACCGTGACCATGGTGTCGAGTCGAGCAAACTCATTGAGTGAGTTTCCATCTTCATCTTCAAAGGTAAAGGTTTCTGCAACAGGCAGCGGTTCAGAAATGCCAGTTGACTCAATCACCAATTGATCAAAACGTCCTTCATCAGCTAACCGTTTAACCTCAACCAATAAGTCTTCTCGTAAAGTACAACAGATACAGCCATTACTCATTTCAACCAGCTTTTCATCTGTTCTTGAAAGCTCCGCCCCACCTTCGCGTACTAATGCCGCATCAATATTCACTTCAGACATATCATTGACAATCACGGCAATGCGGCGGCCTTCACGATTATTTAAAATATGGTTGAGTAATGTGGTCTTTCCTGCACCCAAAAAGCCAGATAAAACAGTGACGGGAAGCTTGGCAAATGAGTTGGCGATTGCAGTGCGCATGGCTTGATCTCTTTGAATAATATTTAAACTGATCATGGCTGGCCATTTAAATATGGCCAGATCACAGGCGTAATCTATTTCTAAACCACAATAATGTTATGTTATAACATAACTATTGATCAAGTTTTTATTCCAGTTTTATTTAAGCCCATTCATTTAGTCTTTGAAAAAATTGCTTTTATAGTTACTGACAAATCGAGGTTCTATAGTGATGGTCAGGCCCCCATGAACGGAATCCTTGGCTATCAATATGAATTTGTCCCGAAGCATAAACACCCAGACCCATGTTAAGTGCTTGCCCCTTGGTTTCCCAGAACTGACAAAGTTTAGTTTTGGTTTGTTGAATATTAAACTGGTCTAAATCGGTAGGCTGTTCTGCTCCAATTCGAAAATCAAGCGCTGCATTAAAGACATGTCGCGAAGCATCTGCACCACCTGCACAACGGTTTAAAGATAAAGCTCGATAGGCCGATGTCACTTCAAAATCGTTAATTACCCCATCGTCAACTAATGCTTTTAAAATGCTAAGCGTCGGAACGATGTTGGACCAAATCTCTCTTGGTGGCACCGCATACGGTTCAACTCCACATTTTTGCCAATCACGAGCCGAGCGTAATAACTCATGGTCTGGAACTAAATTGGCAAGCCCTTTTTGCTTAAGAAATTGCTTATAAGCTTGTACAGACTGTCCGTGATCTGCGGTTGCAATCCAAGCCACATAATCTTCGGGTTGCTGCTTTATTCTGACCACTGTTTTTTTAGGCTGCGGCAAAGTGTGGGTGTGTAGAGGAGTTGTTGGCTTGGGCGTTTGTGTACTACACGCTGTAAGAGATAATAAAATTAAACCTAAATAACGTTTCATAAATATGCTCTATCTTCGCCAAAAATGGGAAGACTGCTCATCATCAAATTGAACAAATGTTATATTATAACAATAATAAAGTCCTTTAATTTCTGTTGTTAAATTTTAAAAATAAAAAAGGACGTATGAGATACGTCCTTTTGGTAAATACAACTTACGCTGTTATTAAATATCGGCTTCTACAGCAGTTAAAGACTGCTCAGCTTTTAGTTTTCGGCGTTTAAATTGATAAGCCACCATCAAACACAAGATCCAGCCAGGAATCATCATGACCGCAACACGCATATCTGGTGTTAAAGACATCACAATTAAAATGCCCAACATAAACACGATGCATAAATAGTTGCTAAATGGATACATGAAGCTTGGGAACTTCGTTGTTTGCCCTTGGCGTTGCATATATTTGCGGAATTTTAAATGCGTCCATGAAATTACAACCCAGTTAATCACAATGGCTGCAACCACGAGCATCATGAGTAAACCAAATGCTTTTTCAGGGAAAATATAATTTAACAATACACATAAAATAGTCACAGCAGCAGAAAGGATCACTGCATTGGTTGGAATGCCGCGTTTATTAATGTGTGCAAATACTTTTGGTGCATTTCCTTGTTGTGCAAGGCCCAATAGCATACGGCTACTGCAATAACTTGTACCGTTATAAACTGAAACAGCAGCAGTCAGAATCACAAAGTTTAATAACGTTGCAATTCCTTGGCTATCTAAAGAAGCAAATACCATTACAAACGGGCTTCCACCTTGTGCCATTTGATTCCATGGGAATAGCGAGAATAAAACAAAAAGTGTCGCAATATAGAAAATCAAAATACGGTAAATAATTTGATTCACAGCTTTAGGTAAAGTTTTATCAGGGTCACGTGCTTCAGCCGCAGTAATACCGAAAAGCTCAATACCACCAAAAGCAAAAATAATGACAGCCATTGCCATCACTAAGCCTTCAACACCAAATGGGAAGAAACCACCAAGTGCCCAGAGGTTCGAAATGCTTGCTTGTGGACCTGCCGTGCCTGTTGCAAGTAAATATGAACCAAAACCAATCATTGCAAGAATCGCCAAGATTTTGACAATAGAAAACCAAAATTCCATTTCGCCAAAAAACTTAACATGTAGCAAATTAATGCCATTAATTAAGACAAAGAAGGTTAAAGCAGATGCCCACGTTGGGATTTGCGGCCACCAATATTGAATATAAAGACCAATTGCGCTTAGTTCTGCCATACAGACGAGAACATTGAGTACCCAATAGTTCCATCCTGACATGAACCCTGCAAATGGTCCCCAATATTTGTAGGCAAAATGACTAAAAGAACCACTGACTGGCTCTTCAACCACCATTTCACCAAGCTGACGCATCATTAAAAAAGCAATAAATCCTGCAATGGCATAACCGAGGATGACCGATGGACCTGCTAATTTAATCGATTGTGATATACCAAGAAAAAGCCCTGTGCCAATCGCCCCACCCAATGCAATAAGCTGGATGTGCCGATTACTCAAACCATGTTTCAGGTTTCCTTGCTCTTGTGCTGACATATGATTATTCTCATCCGTGTCACGTAATTTTTTTCCAATAAATTACGTATATCATAAATTTATCAAACTTTCATAGATATTCATGAAAAAATAATTGCGTGACTTTTCTCATGACCGCGAATGAAAACAGAAAATACAAGAAATGACAATTATTATGAAATGTGTAATTAAATTATGTATTGCGTAATTTGATGAATTCAGTATTATAGAGACATGAAGCAATTGGTTGTGCTCGGTCTATATCAAACTCATAAGACAGATGATCTAAGCAAAGGTTAAAAACTTATTGAGTAGCTCAGTCCTAGACCGAACTTTTATTTGTATAAGACCCGAGATAAAGACAAGGACGCGAAAATGGAACAAAAACTAAACTCTTTTATTGAAGTTTCACCTCAATCAGATTTCACTATTCATAATTTGCCTTATGGTATTTTTAGCAAAACAGCTGATGGCGAGCGTCAGGTTGGTGTAGCTATTGGTGATTGGGTGATTGATCTCGCTGCTCTTGAAAAGCACGGTCTTTTAAAACTCTCAGAACAAGACACATACTTTAACCAACCGACACTGAATAAATTTATCGAGTCTGGCAAAGCCAACTGGTCAAAAGTTCGTAAGACACTACAGTCTCTTCTTTCAGTTGAAAATTTAACACTTCAAGAAAATGAAGCATTACGCCAAGAAGTTTTAGTTAAGCAAGACAGCGTTACTTTGCATTTACCTCTTCAGGTGCCTGGTTATACCGATTTCTATTCTTCTAAAGAACATGCGACCAATGTAGGTTGTATGTTCCGCGATCCAAAAAATGCTTTACTACCAAACTGGACTGAATTGCCTGTTGGTTATAACGGCCGTGCTAGCTCTGTTGTAGTCAGCGGCACTCAAGTTGTGCGTCCTTCTGGACAAATTAAACTTCCAAATGAAGAGCGCCCAGTTTTTTCTGCATCGCGTAAACTCGATTTTGAACTTGAAACAGCATTTGTTATTGGTAAGCCAACGGCGCTTGGTCAACCGATCTCGATTGAAAATGCGTGGGACCATATTTTTGGAATGGTATTACTCAATGACTGGTCAGCACGCGATATCCAGCAATGGGAATATGTGCCTCTAGGTCCATTCAATTCAAAATCATTTGCCAGTGCCATCTCACCTTGGGTGGTAACACTTGAAGCACTTGAGCCATTTAAAGTTGAAGGCCCAGAACAAGAGCCTAAACCTTTACCTTATTTACAAGAAAATATCGCTAACAGTTACGACATTAATTTGAGTGTTGAAATTCAAAGCCCGAAATCGGCGCAAAGCGACGTAATCTGCAAAACCAATTTTAAATATATGTATTGGTCTATGTCTCAACAGCTTACTCACCACACCATTGGCGGCTGTAACGTTCAGGTTGGTGATTTAATGGGTTCAGGTACGATTTCAGGTTCTACACCTGACTCTTATGGCAGCTTGCTTGAGCTTACATGGAACACCACTAAACCTCTGACACTTTCTAACGGCGAAACTCGTGGTTTCTTGCAAGATGGCGATACGCTCATCATGAAAGGCCACTGTGAGAAAAATGGTATTCGCATTGGCTTTGGTGAAGTTCGAAATACGGTTCTTCCTGCATTAACGTTCGACTTTGCAGAAACTTCGGAGCCAGACTATGAAGCTGTATAGTTACTTTCGTAGCTCTGCAGCCTACAGAGTACGGATTGGTCTAAACATTAAAGGTTTAGCTTATGAGACTGTTCCGGTTCATCTGGTAAAAAATGAACAGCAAAGCGAAGACTATTTAAAGTTAAACCGCAGTGCTCTGGTTCCAACATTAATTGACGGCGATTTAACATTGTCTCAATCGTTAAGTATTTTGGAATATCTGGATGAACAATATCCAGAAAACAAATTACTTCCAAGTAATGTGCAAGAGAGAGCCAAAATCCGTGCTTTTTCCCAAGCAATCGCTTGCGATATTCACCCGTTAAACAACTTACGCGTACTGAAATATTTAAAAAATGACTTAAATGTTTCAGATGAGCAAAAAAATTATTGGTATCAGCACTGGATTATTGAAGGCTTTCAAAATCTCGAACAGCTACTTCAAGATTCAAACGGACAATTTTGCTTTGGACACGAAGCAACAATTGCTGATTGCTGTCTGATTCCTCAGGTTTACAACGCGAAACGCTTCAAGATTGATTTATCTGCGTTTCCAAAAATTGAATCGATTTATCACCATTGTTTGTCTATCCCAGCCTTCTATAACGCGGCGCCAGAACAACAACCAGATTGGGAATAGTAAAAAGGAGTTTTAATATGACATTTGCCATTAAAAAAATACATCACGTTGCATATCGTTGTAAGGATGCGAAAGAAACTGTTGAGTGGTATAAAAAAATGCTCAACATGGACTTTATTTTAGCTTTTGCTGAAGATCATGTGCCTTCAACTAAAGCCTTTGACCCATATATGCATTTATTCTTAGATGCAGGTCAAGGCAACGTTTTAGCTTTCTTTGAATTGCCAACTCAACCAGACATGGGCCGAGACGAAAATACCCCACAATGGGTACAACATATTGCTTTTGAAGTTGAAGACTTAAATGCTTTGATGGCTGCGAAGCAACATTTAGAAGAAAATGGCGTGAAAGTTTTGGGCGTAACCAACCATGGCATTTTCCACTCAATTTATTTCTTCGATCCAAATGGCCATCGTTTAGAACTGACTTATAACGATGTGCATGCTGAAGAAAAAATTGCAAAAATTACAGAAGAAATGAAAGCTGAAATGCTAGAGGAATGGAGCAAAACCAAACGTGCTCCGCACCACACTCATTTCTTACATGAAGCAGAATTAGGAACCTAATTTAAAAAGAGCAAACTAAAAAGTCGGCATTGATTAGAATTGTTTGAATGAACGGTTCTGTATCAATGCCGATTTATATTATTTAAAACTGCTAAATTTCTAGAAAATCGCGCTATAAATAAGAGTGTCGGGATTTTAGAAAATTGTTGATTATTAAACATGCCAATTTCGCTAATAGAAAAAGGTGATTTCTATTTCGCACTAGGCTCAGGCATGATGTAAATCGCAGCAATTTCAATTTATATTTTGATCGTCACTGTTTAACAGCTGAAGTAACTTTATTAAGGGTATTTAAATGATTGAAGAAAAAGTATCTGGGGGGGTTCAATCACTTGAAGTCGGTTTATCTGTACTAAACGCCCTTTTAGAGCACAATCAACCTATTATTCTCAAAGATCTATCGAGCAAGCTAGAAATGCATCCTGCCAAGGTACACCGCTATCTGGTCAGCCTTATTCGCATGGAATATGCAAAACAACTTGATGATGGTCAATATGCCCTAGGTGATCAGGCATGGCGCTTAGGTCTCAACTGTGTTCAGCATAGCGACACACTACAGCTGGTACAGCATTTAATTTACGACCTACAAAACAAAATTGGTTGCGGCATACAAATTAGTAAATGGTCGCCTAAAGGCCCTGTAGTTGTTCAATCGATTGAATCAAACCATCCTATTTCGATTGTCACTAAAGTCGGCTCGATTATGCCTTTAGTCAATTCTGCTGCGGGACGTTTATTTGCTTCCTATCTTCCAGAGCATTTTGTTCGCCCCTTAATGGAAACAGAATGGCAGAAACATCAAGAGCTTGGTCTAAACATCGCACCACAAAACTGGGAAGCGTTTACAGAGCTTAAAGAAACCATTCGCCAGCAAGAAATGTCGGCAGCAAAAGGTGATTTACTGACGGGAATTAATGCGGTGGGTTTACCTGTGTTTAACTCAAACCAGAGCATTGAATTTTGTATTGTCGCCCTAGATAGCGAAATGTTTTTACCAGTCGACCCACACAGTAAAACGATTGAAATCCTGAAAAATGAAGTGAAGCTCATCAATCAATATATTAAAAGCCGCTAATCAACAGCAATAAAAAAACCAAGAGATCAAACTCTTGGTTTTTTTAGATCAGGAATAAAGCTCAGCTTATTTAGCTTCTAGAACACCACGGCGAATTTGGTCACGTTCAATCGATTCAAATAATGCCTTGAAGTTACCTTCACCAAAACCATCATCATCTTTACGTTGAATAAATTCAAAGAAGACTGGACCAATCATGTTTTCAGAGAAAATTTGCAATAACAGTTTCTTCTGACCATCTTTAGTATTGCCATCTAGCAAAATACCACGCTGTTTTAACTCTTCAGTCGGCTCACCATGCTCAGGTAAACGTTCTGGTAACATTTCATAATAGGTATTTGGCGGCGGTGTCATAAATTTCAGACCAAGGCCTTTTAACTTATCCCAAGTCGAAATTAAGTCATCACAAATAAACGCGATATGTTGAATACCTTCGCCATTAAAGTCAGAAAGGAACTCTGCAATTTGGCCGTTTCCTTTGTCCGAATCTTCGTTTAATGGAATACGGATCTTGCCGTCTGGTGCTGTTAATGCTTTAGACGTTAAGCCCGTATATTCGCCCTTAATATCAAAGTAGCGAATTTCTTGGAAGTTAAAGATTTTTTCATAGAAGTTTGCCCAATACTCCATACGGCCTTTGTAGACATTATGAGTTAAATGGTCAATTTCATTTAAGCCTGCACCTACTGGGTGTCTTTGAGCATCATCAAAGAAAGTAAAGTCGTTTTCATAAATATCGCGGTCAACTAAGAATATCGGCATGCCACCAATACCTTTAATTGCCGGAATGTTGAGCTCCATTGGCCCAACTTTTGAATACATTGGTTCAGCACCAAGCTCTACTGCTTTTTGGAAAGCTTTTGCTGCATCACGTGTTTTGAAACCCATCGCACAAGCAGATGGACCATGTTCATTAAAGAAGAATGAAGCATAAGATTCTGGCTGATAATTCAGGATAATATTGATATTTCCTTGACGCCATAAGTACGCTTCTTTCGATTTATGCTTGGCTACTTTTGAAAAGCCAATTGTTTCAAAAATTGGATCTAATTCATTTTCTTTTGAAACAAACTCAATAAATGCAAAACCGCATAATTCTAATGGGTTCTCTAAAATATCCATCTAGTTTCCCTCTGGTGATTACCTGTTCCGTTTATCTCTATTGCTGATGAACTCAGCTCCTTTCTCTATAGAATACGTAATCATTGGGTGAGTATTTGAACCGTCAAAATGCCTTAACCCAACGCATCCTATGAGAAAAAAACGAATCATTAAAATGAAGATATGATGAGCGTAGAGCCTTTGATGATTAATTTCCGTTCCATGTGGTGATTGTTTTCCATACACACTGTCCTTTGTTATCTAAAAGTACGATTGAGATTTTTCAATAAACCCTTAAAAATCGTCTTTTCCTAAAAATCATTTATAGATTTATGGAGACCAACATCCTTGTTGGATCTCCATTGGCCATTTACCTTGAATTAGATGCTACTAAAAACAATTAAATTATGCAATACATAACTTAATTATGAATTGCATAATTTTAGTAATATTAAATTAAGTAATTTTAAAATTAATGGTCAGTTTCCAAATTTTGTTTATGATTTCTACAATAAGCTCCGCCATCCATTTGATTTAGGAAAACTTATGATCTTAGTCAGCGCCTGTTTAACTGGTGAACCTGTTCGATATGATGGTAAATCTTGTTCAAATACTTTACTTAAGCAGCTATTACTCAATAAAAAAGCCCAATCATTATGCCCAGAGTTATTAGGTGGTTTTACTACTCCTCGCTTACCCGCAGAAATTGTGGGCGGAACAGGTCAAGATGTGCTTGATGGCAAAGCAAAAATTACCGATTCATCTGGTTTAGATGTAACAGACTTATATTTAAAAGGCGCTTACCGCACTTTAGAAATTGCACAGCAAATAAAAGCAAGCTGTGTGGTTTTAAAAGAAAATAGCCCTTCTTGCGGCAGTCAAAAAATTTATAACGGGACTTTTCAAGGGGAAAAAATTGTGGGAACTGGAATTACCACAGCACTGTTACAGCGCCATGGTTTTGAAGTAATTTCTGAAAATGAGATTGAAGATTGGTTAGTAACCCATCCTCTTTAGTGAATTAGTCAGCTTTTACTTGAATGGGTTTGTCTACCTCTGTACGACTTGCCCAATAAGTCGCAAGTGCAGGACCAGAAATATTATGCCAAAGACTGAAAATCGCGCTTGGTACAGCTGTAATTGGAGAAGCAGCAAAATGTACTGCTGCGAGCGCAACACCTAAACCTGAGTTTTGCATACCGACTTCTACAGCAATTGCTTTACTGTCCGCATACGGTAGTTTAAAGAATCGCGCTGCTGCAAAACCTAATAAATATCCAAATCCATTATGTAAGATCACTACAGCTAAAATGAGCAAACCCGACTGTAAAATTGCTGCTTTGCTCCCACCAATAATGGCTGCCACGATCGCTACAATTGCAATCACGGAAACTAATGGCATGACTTGAATATAGGATTCAACCTGACGCTTGAGCCATGTTCTTAAAATCAGACCAACCACAATAGGAAGCAACACCACCTGCAAAATCGAAATAAACATCGAAGCTGCATCAATCTTTAACCATTGACTCGCGAGCAAATAAAAAATCGCTGGTGTTAACACTGGCGCTAAAAGTGTTGATACCGATGTACAAGCAACCGATAAAGCCACGTTACCTTTGGCCATATAGGTAATCACGTTTGAAGCTGTTCCGCCGGGGCAACACCCCACTAAAATAACCCCAACGGCAATTTCAGGCGGTAAGTTAAATAATTTACATAGAACATATGCTAAACCGGGCATCACCACAAACTGGGCAATCACCCCAATCAACACAGCTTTAGGACTTTGCAATACACCTTTAAAGTCGTCTACAGTCATCGTCATTCCCATGCCGAGCATAATAATGCCCAAAATCCATGGAATGTAAGCTTTGAGCCAAACAAAAAATTCAGGCTGCCATAGCGCTAGTGCAGCAAACACAATCACCCATAGGGCAAAAGTTTTTTGAATAAATTGGGTAAAGCGCAGTAATGCAGACATTCTTTCTATCCCTAAAAATTAAAATACTAGACCAATAGACTTAGTGCCCACTCAACAGATCAGTCGATTGAATACGGATAACACCTTGTTGCTGCATGGTTTGCCACGCGTGTTCTAACGAGCCATTCAGATCAATAGCTTTACAAGCATCTTCAACCACTAAAGTTTTAAAACCTTGTTTAACTGCATCTAAGGCAGTCCATGCCACACAAAAGTCCGTGGCAATTCCGACCACATAAACCGTATCAATACCGCGTTCTTTTAAGTAACTCGTTAAACCCGTCATTGTGGCGTGGTCTGCTTCCATAAAAGCCGAGTAGCTATCAATATGAGCATGAAAACCCTTTCGAATAATCAGTTGAGCGGTCGGAATATTTAAACTCGGATGAAATTCGGCATCTTGGGTACCTTGCACACAATGCTTAGGCCAAAGCACTTGTGGCCCATAGTCGAGTTCAATGGTTTCAAATGGCTGCTTACCCGAATGGTTTTGTGCAAAAGATATATGATTATAGGGATGCCAATCTTGTGTCAAAACAACATTTTTAAAACAATCAGCAAGTTGGTTAATCTTTGGAATAATTGTATCGGCATCGGCAACTGCTAAATTTCCACCCGGTGTAAAACCATTTTGCACATCAACTACGATTAAAACCGCATTTTGTGGTTGTTTATTCATATTCATGTCATCTTCAATCCCAACCGGGAAAATTGCATTCTATCTTGCCATAAAAAAAGTACATATTAAGTAAGGTCCAGTCGAATCAGGCTCTATTGTTATATTTACTGGCCTCTCTCAGCTGACAATAATGAAAACATCCTATCTTTTCCTCAAGTTTACCTCGCGATTATCCGTTAGGCGTATTGTTCTTATGCGTCTGATCAGTCATAATTTGCATAATTGTCATTCAACAATCTGTTATTGTTAGAACTGGACAATCAAAATACTGCAACCATCCCACATTTTGTTTTTCTTACCTCAGATTCGGATGGATAAATAGGATATTTTTAAAAATGACTCAGCAAGCACAGACCATTCAAGGCTCAATCGTCGCAATCGTCACACCAATGTTGAAAGACGGCGGTGTAGATTGGAAGGGTCTTGAGAAGCTGGTTGAGTGGCACATAGAACAAGGTACAAACAGTATTGTAGCCGTCGGTACAACCGGCGAAGCCTCAACATTGAGCATGGAAGAGCACACACAGGTTATTAAAGAAATTATTCGTGTAGCCAATAAACGTATTCCAATTATTGCCGGTACTGGTGCAAACTCAACCCGTGAAGCAATCGAATTAACTAAAGCTGCGAAAGATCTTGGCGCGGATGCAGCTTTACTTGTGACGCCGTACTATAACAAGCCAACTCAAGAAGGCCTATTCCAACACTATAAAGCGATTGCTGAAGCCGTAGAACTACCTCTTATTCTTTATAACGTACCAGGCCGTACTGGTGTAGATCTTGCAAACGATACAGCTGTACGTTTAGCAGAGATCCCTAATATTGTTGGTATTAAGGATGCGACAGGTGATGTACCTCGTGGTAAAGCATTAATCGAAGCTTTAAACGGCAAGATGGCTGTCTACTCAGGTGACGACGAAACTGCTTGGGAACTCATGCTTCTTGGCGCTGACGGTAATATTTCGGTTACTGCAAATGTTGCACCTAAAGCAATGAGTGAAGTATGCGCTGTTGCGATTGCCAAAGATGAACAACAAGCGAAGACGATTAACAATAAGATTGCAAATTTACACAATATTCTATTTTGCGAATCAAACCCAATTCCTGTGAAATGGGCACTACATGAGATGGGACTGATTGATACAGGTATTCGTTTACCACTCACTCCTCTCGCTGAGCAATATCGCGAACCTCTCCGCAATGCCCTAAAAGATGCGGGAATTATTTAATAAGAGCAATTTATGATGCAATTACGTCTTGGTTTAGTCCTTGCAGTTTCAGCCTTAAGTTTAGCTGGTTGTGGTCGCTTCGCAATTAATAATCACTCTTTAGATTATAAAAATGCCAAGCAACTTGCCCCGCTTGAGTATCCTGCCGATGCAACTGTACGACCAGCGACACCTTTGTATCCTGCACCAACTGTTGACCAGCTCGCTATCGAGCACGCGCCGAAGTTTGAAAACCAGCGTGGTAACCGTTTTGCATTGCCACGCCCTGAACAAACTCAAGGTAACAATGCAACAGCAGATGCATCTGCTCAAACGACAACTGCGCTTGGACGTCCTCAGCTTGTGACCGACGGTAATAAAAACCCATTATTAAAAGTTGATGGGAATACGACCGAGATCTGGCAATACACCAAAGCGACATTAAGTACTTTAAATTACAACATCATCGCTCAAGGCAGTAATCAGGCGACGATTAAAGTAAATGACAATACTTATGTGCTTAAACTTACTGGTGTAGGTTCAAGTCATACTCTTGCTCTATTTAATGTAGACAACACTTTTGCAAGCCCAGATGTGGCTGCTGAAGTGTTAAACCAGATTTACCAAAATTGGCCAGCCTAGTCGTTTACTAGGCATTTTTTTAAAAGGTTCCCTCATGTTAAAACAAACCTTGCTCTATACTGGTAAAGCAAAATCTGTATATGAAACAGACAATGCCGACCATCTGATTTTAGTCTTTCGTGATGATGCCTCTGCGTTCAACGGCGAAAAAATCGAACAACTAGATCGTAAAGGCAAGGTGAACAACCTTTTTAATGCCTTCATCATGGAAAAACTTGCTGCTGCGGGTATTGAAACGCATTTTGAAAAATTGCTTTCTCCAACTGAAGTGCTTGTTAAAAAACTTCAAATGATTCCTGTTGAATGTGTAATACGTAACTACGCAGCTGGTTCTCTATGCCGTCGCTTAGGTGTAGAAGAAGGTAAAGAGTTAACTCCTCCTACATTTGAATTGTTCTATAAAGATGACGGTCTAGGCGATCCAATGGTTAACGAATCTCAAGCGATTGCTTTAGGTTGGGCGACTGCTGAACAATTAGAACAAATGAAAGTGTTAACTTACCAAGTAAACGATGTATTAAAAGCATTATTTGCTGAAGGCAACATGATCTTGGTGGACTTCAAGCTTGAATTCGGTGTTTTCCATGACCGTATCGTGCTTGGTGATGAATTCTCTCCAGACGGCTGCCGTCTATGGGATAAAGACTCTAAGAAAAAACTCGACAAAGACCGTTTCCGTCAAGGTTTAGGCGGTGTTGTTGAAGCTTATGAAGAAGTTGCTGCTCGTTTAGGCGTAGATTTATCTGCTCTCTAATCGTTCAAACTTCATGAAAAACCGGGCTTTAGCCCGGTTTTTTTATATTTAATTACTTGAGATATTAAAAAGTAGACAGATTTGTATATTTAATTAAATTATGACTTGCACAATCTAAAAAAAAAGCACTAAAATTTAAAAAAACATTAAGCACTTCACAATAATTAAATTTCAAAACTAGGGTAAAGCTATGGAAATATCTAAGCTTGAAAAGAGATTAACGAATCATCCAATCCTTTTTGGTGAAAATCCTTTGGTCTTATTAACTAACTTTAGCAATTCCGCCTTAAAAGAAGGCTGGAGTCAGGCAGAAGTCGAATCTGTTATTTCTAAAGCCTCACAAGGTGACTATATGGCACTGATCCGTACGTTAAGGGCTTATACATTTCTTTAATCTTATTGCTGATGATCTGCTGCAACTTCACTTTCAATTTATAAAAAGACACATAAAGCTGTTAGGAATCGACTGGATTTATCCCAAGCACTGCCTTATCAATAAATAAAAATAAGAAATATAAATTATTTATTCAGTGAGGAGTAAACCTGATGGATCATGAAATAGAGGAAAAAAAGGTCGAGAAAACCTTAAGCTGGCGTGAAAAAATGGCAGTTGAAGAACATGAAAAACTGTCACCCCGTTTGGTCTATGAAATTATCCGCCGTGATGGTGCCGAAGAGCTGGATCGTCCAACGGCTGCACTCATCTTTTCAGGGATTGCTGCGGGTTTAGTCATCAGTTTTTCATTTGTATTTAAAGCGATTATTGCCTCTTACCTCCCCGCTGATGCTGTTTGGACCGATTTAATCACCAATATCGGTTATACCATTGGGTTCCTGATCGCTATTTTGGGTCACATGCAACTCTTTACAGAGAATACCATCACCACTGTTGTACCTTTATTCAAACCCTTTACCTTCGATAAATTACGAGCAGTGGGCCGCTTATGGGGCATTGTGATTCTCTGCAATATCATTGGGACAGCGTTGGCGAGTTTATTTTTCTTAACTACTCACCTGTTTACTCCAGATATTGACAAAGCACTGGATGAACTCGCCCATCATGTCGGTTCCTTTTCTGCAACCCAGAATATGCTCAAAGGTATTATGTCAGGGCTGTTAATTGCAGCGTTGGTCTGGATGTTACCCTCAGTTACTAATAAGTTCCTGCTCATCTTTTTCATGACTTACTTGATAGGACTAGGCGACTTTACCCATGTAGTGGTGGGTTCTACAGAAATGTCCTATCTCGTCTGGCAAGGAGAGGCTTCCATTAATGACTATCTATTTACTTTCCTCGTCCCCACCACCATTGGCAATATTATTGGCGGCACAGGTGTATTTACACTATTGATTTATGGTCAAGTGACTGAAGAACTAGAGCAGAAGCATCAATAAACTATTGTTCCTGCTGCCATCTGCGTTGCTGTAAGCGCTCACCTTCAACCTCACGTTTATTTCTCGCAGATTCATAGAGTTTGGTTCCCTTTAACTCAGGCGGCAAATAGTCTTGCAACACAAAGTGCTCAGGGTAATCGTGAGGATAGAGATAATTAATCCCATAGCCTTGCTGTTTCATCAGCTTGGTTGGTGCGTTTCTCAAATGCAAAGGTACAGGTAAATTTGCCGTTTTTTCAGCAAGATCTAAAGCCTTATTAATCGCTAAATAGGTGCTATTACTCTTTGCACTCGTTGCTAAATAAACCGCAGTTTGACCCAAAATAATTCGAGCCTCAGGCATCCCCACCGCTTGTACAGAGCGGAAACACTCACCTGCTAGCAATAGCGCATTAGGGTTAGAGTTTCCAATGTCTTCTGAGGCTGCAATCAGCATACGTCTTGCAATAAAAACCGGATCTTCTCCGCCTTTGAGCATACGTGCCATCCAATACAGGGTTGCATCTGGATCACTACCACGAATTGATTTAATAAAGGCAGAAACGAGGTCGTAATGCTGCTCACCCGATTTGTCATAACGCGCAATATTTTGCTGAGCGACTTTCACCACCACCGCATTGGTAATCGTGTTTTCAACTTCTGGCTCAAACGTACTTGCAATTAAATCCAGTAAATTAAGTGCCTTACGAGCATCGCCTGCTGCAAACTGAATGAGAGCATCGTATTCTTCAACATGAATGTAACGCTCTTTTAAGAATTTATCGGCTTGAAGTGCATTATTGAGGAGTGTCTGAATTGCCTCACTGTCTAAACTATTTAAGGTATAGACCTGACAGCGAGATAAAAGCGCACTATTCACCTCAAAAGATGGGTTTTCAGTCGTCGCGCCAATTAAGGTAATTTTGCCTTTTTCAACTGCACCCAATAATGCATCTTGCTGTGATTTATTAAAGCGGTGAATTTCGTCAATAAAAACCACAGGTGTCAGTAAATCCCCACTTTCTGCAATCACTTCACGTAATTCTTTTACGCCCGTATTCAGCGCAGATAAGCTCACAAATGGGCGATCTATCGCTTGAGCCAAAAGCAAAGCAATTGTTGTTTTACCAACGCCTGGTGGCCCCCAAAAAATAATAGAAGGCAAATGTCCCTGATCAATCATTTGACGCAGTGGCGCATGTTCACCTAATAAATGATCTTGCCCAATAATTTCAGACAAGTCTCTCGGGCGCAGGCGTTCAGGAAGTGGAATATGGGTGTCTGACATCTCAAATTGCTTTATCGTCTTTTCACTATAGTCTATTGTGTCTCACAGAAATCTACAATTTGAATCTATGAGACACGTCCGTTATTTATAGGCTGGTTCACATTAAGAGGGTTTCTTACTTAGCTTCAGTAAACGCGCATTTGAGCCGTCTTCAATCACCCAAATCGAGCCATCTTGGGCTTCATGTAATCCACGAATACGTTTTTTCATACCTAATCTTTGCACTTCTTTCACGGGTTTATGCTCTAAATCCACCACAATAATTGCTTCTGAAGATAGTCCGCCAATTAACGCCTTATTTTTCCATGCAGGAAATTGTTGTCCCTGATAAATGATTAGGCTCGACGGAGAGATTACGGGAGTCCAGTCAATTTCTGGTGCTTTAAATTCTGGACGAGTGTGATGGTCTGGAATAGGTTGGCCCGAATAATGGTCTCCATTTGAAACGATTGGATAACCATAATTTTCACCTTTTACGATGATATTAAGCTCATCACCACCTTTAGGCCCCATTTCCACCACCCAGAGCTGTCCTTGGCGGTCAAAAGCCATACCTAATGGATTTCGGTGTCCAAGCGACCATATTTCAGCAGTGACCCCACCTTGCTTATAAAAAGGGTTATCTACAACTGTCGAACCATCCTCATTTAAACGCAAGATTTTACCCAAGTTACTTTTCATGTTTTGAGCAGGGTCAAACTTTTGTCTCTCACCTGAACTAACCCAAAGCTTACCATCTGCCCCAAAAAGCATGCGATGTCCATAATGGCCTTGTCCTGAAACTTTAGGTACTTGCTGCCAAATCTGCTTTATATCGGTAAGTTTTGGCTGATTGGGGTTAGATAAATCTAATTTCGCACGCGAAATCACTGCCCCTGATCCGCCTTGCCCTTTTGTAGCGTAGCTGAGATAAACCCAATGATTCTTAGCAAAGTCAGGATGCAAAATAACATCTCCTAAACCACCCTGTCCCCCATAGTTCACTGCTGGAACGCCTTGAACATCCAAGATTTGTTTATTTTTAGGGTTAAAAATTTTTAATTTACCTTGCCGTTCAGTGACTAATAAACGCTGATCAGGCAAGCTGGTCAAAGCCCAAGGTTCATTGAATTGAGCAAATATTTCAGTTTGATAAGGTTGTTTAGTTAAGGCGGTCTGCTCTGTTTTTGCAGACGTATTTTGTTCAAGTTTTTTTGAATTTGTATTATTAGACCCACAAGCCATCAACAAAAAAAAGCTACTACATAATAAGGGGGTTGCTAATCGTCTCATCACTCTTATCTCCTTTTGTTTTTATTGTTATATAACGGAGATGAGCAAAAAATTTACGAGAAAATGTTACTTTATAATACGTTGTAATTAAAAATGCCCATCATGAGCATATTAACGCACCCATCGTACGACATAATCTTCAAGATCATCTTCATGGACATCAACTTCTGAAAGACAACGTCCAGCAACTGACTTTTTCGCCTTAACGACGCTTTGTCTCGAACCTGTATTTAAATAATGCCAAGAAGGTAGATTTTTACCTTCATTCAAGCGCTTATAGGCACAGCTCGATGGTAACCAATGAATTGTTTTTAAAGACTCTGGGGTTAATTGCAAACAGTCAGGCACTTGCTGCTGACGATTTGGATAATTGGTACAACGTCCTGTATCACAATCGAGTAACTTACAGGCCACTTTGGTATAAGCCACCTCATGGGTATCTTCATCTTCAAGCTTGACCAAACAGCATAAACCACACCCATCGCATAAAGCTTCCCACTCAATTTGAGTGAGTTGCTCTAATGGATAGTTTTTCCAGAAGAGTGGTCGAAGTGAGGTCTCGGTAGACATAATGTTTTAACAGCTGATGAGATGAAACAGTGACTAAGTATAACATTGAAGTCGTCTGTACGAAAAAAGAAGCTGTATTCCTAGCATCACAAAATGATTGTTTAATATACATTTCAACCACATAAACGACACATTCGGTGCAAAAAACAAGCTATATAGTTAAACAACAATGAAAAAATAAGGAGAACAGCATATGTTCCGTTGGGCTATAATTTTTGCAGTGATTGCACTCATTGCCAGTCTATTAGGGTTTGGTGGTGTTGCAGGACTATCTAAAGACTTTGCCGTGATTTTATTAGTTGTGGCTGTAATTCTCGCTGTAATTGGGTTCATTTCCCGAGGCAGAACGTAACTTAATCATGATCACCTAAAAAGAAGGAACTGGTTTCCTTCTTTTTTTATTGCTTGAAGATTTCTCTCTTTTGTTTTGATGTAGATTCTTACACAGTTATTTATATTAGTTTTATCTTTTTATGCTTTAATCAAGCGTGTTTAAATCTCTTTAAATTTCAGGATTAAGGTTATGAGTACAGCAATTAAAACCCGTGAAATTCAATATACTGCACCAGATGGAAGCCATTTAATTGGTTACTTTGCGGCTCCAGATAGTGAAACACCTGTTGCGGGTGTAATTGTTGGTCCTGAGTGGTGGGGTCGTAATGAATATACGGAACAACGTGCACGCGAGCTTGCTGAACATGGCTATGCTGCGCTTGCAATTGATATGTATGGCGATAAAAAAGTAACTTCGACTGCCGCTCAAGCCTATGAATGGATGATGCAGACATTTGAAAATTTAGATACGGTTACTGACCGTGCCAATGCAGCGCTTCAAACTCTAGCGGCCCAACCAGAAGTAAATAGTGAAAAACTTGCTGCAATTGGTTTCTGCTATGGTGGCAAAGTTGTATTAGACCTTGCTCGCTCAGGTGCACCACTTAAATCAATTATAACGTTCCATGCTACATTAGCTCCGAAAGCACCTGCTCAAAAAGGCAACATTCAAGGTGAAGTTTTAGTACTACATGGTGAACTAGACAGCATGGTCACCTTAGAAGATGTTGCTAATTTTGAAAAAGAGATGCAAGCTGCTGAGGTTAAACATGAAGTAGTGGTTTTAGAAGGTGCTAAACATGGCTTTAGTAACCCGCTTGCAGATGAAAAAGCTAAAGCGAACGGTGTAGACCTTGGCTACAATAGCGAAGCGGAAAAACAGGGCCTTGCTAAAATGTACGCGTTGTTAGATCGTACTTTAAAATAAAAGAAGCCAATTTGGAGCAAATGTTTTTTCGCATTTGCTCCCTTAAATGTTTATGACTTTGCAATATTTTTACTGTATTTTTTAAACCATACTTCAATAACTATACTCCCGTTGAGCTAGAGCAAAGCCTAGTCTTATTTCCCGCACTCGGGGTTTAATGGAATAACATGAGAGGATACAACAATGACTGACAAGAAATGTCCGTATTGCGAATTTGATGAATATGACATCATTGATAAGAATGAATTTGCTGTAATTTTGCCTGATTCTAATCCGCTATCTAAAGGCCACTGTGTGGTAACGCCACTACGCCATGTTCGTTCTTTTTTTGATATTACTTCTAAAGAACATCAAGGCTTGCTTACACTTCTTGAAATTGCTCGCCACGAAACACAGCTTCGCCATCAACCAGACGGTTTCCATATTGGCTTCAATGATGGTGAAGTGTTCGGACAAAATTCTGATCATTTCCACATTCATGTCATTCCGTACTACAAAAACCAGCCGTTGAAACTTGACCAACGTTGGGGTGTACAAAAGGATTAGTCCTTTTTATACATGAAGCAGAGGTTACTCATTATTAGGTAATCTCTGTTTTAACATACTCTCGCTGTTCGCCTGCTTTAAACAAAATTTCATCTAAATTTCAGCTATAATTTAGCCCTTACTTCTCTTCTATAGCTGTTCATGCCTGAATTTTCTTTTTCTGATGCCCTTTTAAACTGGTTCGATCAACATGGTCGTCACGATTTGCCTTGGCAAGTTGCAGATGATCCATACAAAGTTTGGGTTTCTGAAATTATGTTGCAGCAGACTCAGGTGAAAACGGTTCTGCAATATTTTGACCGCTTTATGGAGCGCTTCCCAACTGTAGAGACATTAGGTCATGCAACTTGGGATGAAGTAGCGCCTTATTGGGCGGGTCTGGGCTATTACGCTCGTGCACGCAATTTGCATAAAGCTGCTGGCCTTGTCACTCAGCAAGGCAAGTTTCCTGAAACACTAGAAGAATGGATTGCACTACCCGGCATTGGTCCCTCTACCGCAGGTGCACTCATGTCTTTGGGTCTACGTCAGTACGGCGTCATTATGGATGGCAACGTGAAACGTGTCTTAGCCCGTTTCTTTGCCATTGAAGATGATTTAAGCAAACCACAGCACGAACGTGAAATGTGGAAACTCGCTGAAGAGCTTTGCCCGACACATCGTAACCATGACTACACGCAAGCGATTATGGACTTGGGTGCAACCATTTGTACGCCTAAAAAACCGCTTTGTTTATATTGTCCAATGCAAGAACATTGCAAAGCTTATCAGCAAGGTTTAGAACAAGAATTACCTTTTAAGAAACCGAAAAAAACACCGCCTGTTAGAACAGCAGATGTTCTTATCATCCAGTGCGAAGATGAATGGTTCTGGCAACAACGCCAAGCCCATGGTCTATGGGGTGGTTTATTCTGCTTACCTATTTTAGAAAATGAACATGAGCGACTGAGCTTAAGCCAGCAATTTAAATTACATCCTCAACCGCAAACTTTTCAGATCAGTCATAGCTTCACTCACTTCACATGGTTACTTAATGCTCACATGTTCCACGTGGAACCTGATCAAAAAGAACATCTGTCAATTGAACTTGAAGGCCAATGGTTGAGCCCAGAACAAGCTATTGCTAAAGGTGTACCAACCGCCATGAAAAAATTGATCTCGACAAGCCGTTCGTGACATAGTGAGCAAAATAATTTTGATATGACTGTGACAGGGAGTATTTTGTGCGACGTTTTGTTTCTCATTTCTCACTTGGTTTTCTGATTATCCTATTGGCGGCCTGTGCCAGTGCACCTAAAAAACCTGCCCCACTTCCACCTGCTCAAGTTAATAAACTTAAAAGTATGCAGCTTCCAAATCGACTGCCTGTACCAGTGAAAGGTGTCGATCGAGATGAGTTAAAAGACACATGGGGAGCTGCTCGCAGTCAAGGTCGTAGTCACGAAGGAATTGATATTTTGGCTCCACGTGGAACCAAAGTGTACAGTGCAACCGAAGGACTGGTTGCAGATCTTCGCAATAATAACTTAGGTGGCAAAGTCATCTGGATTTTAGGTCCAGCTGGAACATGGCATTATTATGCCCACCTTGATGACCACAAACGTGGCTTAAATGTGGGTGACTATGTCAAAAAAGGCGATCTAATTGGCTATGTCGGCAATACGGGCAATGCACGTTATACTTCACCTCATCTTCATTATGGTCTTTACCTAGATGGTAAAGGACGTGGTGCTGTTAATCCTTATTCATATTTACGCTAGGAACATTTTATGTCGGAAGCGCTGATCAATCGCTTAGTAGAGTTTGCCGAGTCTGGCAACCAGCAAAAGATCATTTTAAATGGCAATAGCTATCAAGGCTGGATCATGGAAATCAGTGATGATGCCCTGCTAATCAGTACCGGTTTTTCAGATAAAGTTGGTAAAGACTTTTGGCTAAAGTTTGAAGACTTAACTCAAGCTGAACTGTATTATTGGGATACTCGCCCAAATGAATGGGTGCTGTTTAAACTTTAAAATTCTAAGATAAATATAAGGAGCATTATCATGAAAACTCAACGTTGCGGATGGTGTTCCGACGATCCACTCTATATTGCCTACCATGATGAAGAATGGGGCAAACCGGAACATGACGAAGCACGTTTATTTGAAATGCTTTGCCTTGAAGGTCAGCAAGCTGGTTTATCTTGGATTACTGTACTGAAGAAAAGAGAAAGCTACCGTCAGCACTTTTTTAATCATCCGATTGCAGAAATTGCTTCATTCACAGATGATTTTTTAGAATTAAAATTATCCGATGCAGGCTTAATTCGCCACTTAGGCAAACTCAAAGCTATTCGTGATAATGCAATTGCTTGGCAAGCACTCAAAGCACAAGTCGGTGACGTTCCTAAATGGCTTTGGCAGTTTGTAGATGCAGCTCCACAACACAATGATGTTGTAGATTATCGTAAGGCTCCTGCACAAACTGAACTCAGCGTAAAACTTTCCAAGACTCTTAAAAAGAATGGCTTCAAATTTGTCGGCCCAACCACTTGCTATGCTTTTATGCAAGCAGTAGGCATGGTCGATGATCATGAAAACGATTGTCAATTTAAAGCTTCATAACCCACTCGAACGGTCCAAATCCGCTTAAGGAGTTTCCGATGAGCAATAATACGATTCAGGCTTATGCCGCAATGCAAGCAGGTGAAAAACTGGTTCCCTATCAATTTGATGCAGGTGAATTACAACCGCATCAGGTTGAGGTAAAAGTTGAATACTGTGGTTTATGCCATTCTGATGTTTCTGTTTTGAACAATGAATGGCGCTCAACTGTATACCCTGTGGTTGCGGGTCATGAAATTATTGGACGAATTGTTGCTTTGGGTTCAGAAGCCAAAGGTCTACAAATCGGGCAACGTGTCGGCATTGGCTGGACCGCGGAAAGTTGCCAAGCCTGCGATGAATGTATTGGTGGTCAGCAAGTACTTTGTACAGGCGGAAGTGTTGCAACAATCGTAGGACATGCGGGTGGTTTTGCCGATAAAGTCCGTGCAGGCTGGCAGTGGGCTATTCCCCTCCCTGAAGATTTAGACGCTGAAAGTGCTGGTCCTTTACTTTGTGGCGGAATTACCGTTTTTGACCCACTACTTAAACACAAAATTCAAGCAACACATCATGTCGGTGTGATTGGCATTGGTGGCTTAGGTCATATCGCCATTAAGCTACTCAAAGCATGGGGCTGTGAAATCACTGCTTTTAGTTCTAATCCTGATAAAACAGAAGAACTCAAAGCAATGGGAGCTGACCATGTCGTGAATAGCCGCGATACAGACGCGGTAAAAGCTCAAAAAGGTAAATTCGATTTATTGCTAAGTACCGTGAATGTGACTCTAAATTGGCCTGCTTTTATTGCAACACTGGCACCAAACGGAACCTTACATTTCTTAGGCCTTACGCTTGAGCCTGTTCCTGTTTCTGTTGGCTCTCTTATTGGTGGTGCTAAGTCAGTGACTGGTTCACCTACGGGCTCACCTGCTGCACTACGTCAGCTTTTAAAGTTTGCTGCACGCAAAAAAATTGCGCCTCAAATTGAGCTATTTCCAATGTCACAGCTTAATGAGGCAATTGAACGTCTACACTCAGGTCAGGCACGCTACCGCATTGTGTTGAAAGCAGACTTTGCAGAATAAAACTAACTCACGTTTTTCATCTGTTGTCGTGACCATTCCGCCAAGTCACTAATTGCTTGGCGGACATCTGCTGTTAATTCATGACCCGCATTTAAACGAATGAAGTGCCGATATCGTTCATCCTCACCAAAAACATGGCCCGGTACCACGGTAATTCCTTCAGCTTTCGCAGTGTAATAAAGCGCTAAGGTATCTACTTCCTTTGGTAATTGTATCCAAAGTGCGTAGCCCCCTTCTGGCTGACTTAACGCAATGGGAAGGCCGTCAAAGGCTCTTAAAATACAACTTCGATATTGCTCGACCTGCCGCATTAGATTTGGTCGTAGCTGCTCTAAATGCTCTCGATAACCACGGCTATAAATAAAATCAGCTAAGCCTAATTGTAGCGGTGTATTTACGCCAATATTACTTGCCAGTAGCTCTAGTTTTAAATGCTGTAGCTTTGAGCTTAAACAAAACCACCCCACCCGATATGCACTCGACAGCGACTTAGAAACTGATCCACACCAAATGACATAGCCTTCGCGGTCCCAATAGCGAATCGGTAGCGGGCGTTCGTTGCTGTAACCGCATTCACCAAAAATATCGTCTTCAATAATAAAGCACTGATACTTTGCAGCTAATTCAGCAATCTTTTGTTTTTCTGCATTACTTAAACAATATCCTAAAGGATTTTGATAGTTGGCTGTCATCAGGCAAACCTTCGCCAACCCCTGCTCCATCAATGATTCTAAACGTTCAAGATCAATGCCACGATGATGTGCTGGAATTTCAATAATCTGCCGTTTTAAACTTGCTAAAAGCTGTAGTTGTCCATTGAAAGTAGGTGTCGGAATTAAAATACTATCGCCTACTTCTGTTAGGTGCTGAATGACTAACGACAAAGCGGGGATGCAACCATTGGTAATAAAAATATCTTCCGTTGCAATGAAGATTCCGTCTTCGCGCCAATGATCAGAAAGTGCTTTTCTTAATTGCTCATGTCCTTGTTTATTACAATAGAGAAAGTCTTGTGGCTGACAATTTTTTAAAGCCCGTTGAATAGAACGACGTAAACCTTCTACCGGAATAAAATGCGGCGTCAACTGAATCGAACCCAACGGTACGAGATGGCTTTGTAAGGCGGCTTCTTGA
The DNA here is from genome assembly GCF_000369825.1 of Acinetobacter sp. NIPH 542. Classification (NCBI taxonomy): domain Bacteria; kingdom Pseudomonadati; phylum Pseudomonadota; class Gammaproteobacteria; order Moraxellales; family Moraxellaceae; genus Acinetobacter; species Acinetobacter sp. NIPH 542. The sequence goes on along the minus strand of NZ_KB850204.1, from coordinate 28,237 downwards.
ATTTGGTTATGCAACTCTAAATTTGAGACTTGCCGAGGCAAAGACAAAAAGTCTGGGCTATCAGGAATAGGACTAGATTGACTACGAGCAACCACAAAATAACCTGATTTCGGCTTTACATAAATCAGTCCCCTCGCCTCAAGCAATTCATAGCAACTTTTTGCCGTGCTTAAGCTAATACTGTGCTGACGAGCGAAATCTCGTAATGAAATCAGCTTCTGATGAGGCTTGAGCTCATCTTGATAAATTCGATGTGCTAATTGATTGGCAAGAACCTGATATTGAAAAGTCATTCTGTGCTGCTTTTTTAAAAATTTCTGTATCTGTACTGGTTTATAGAACACCTTTACGCTATATAAATCAACTCAAAGAGTAGCAAGATCATGAAATTAAAAGCTATATTATTATTTACTATTGTTTTAGCAGGTTGCCAACCACAACCAAAAAACGAGCAGTATAGACATACGGTTTGCCAAAGCCTCATAGAAGGTTATTTAAAAATGACCAATCAACAAGACTATAAAATGGAGCAACGCACTGATGATGAGGCTGGTACGATTTCTCATTATCAATATAAGCGTAATAGCTCTAATGAAGTTGTGATGGTGAATTCGACTTATTCCAAATTATATTTTAGTTGTCGACAACAGCAAAAAAGCTATTTTCTGGCCCAGCATTCATCAGAGGGACAAATCACTCCAATTTTAGAAGTTCATTTTCCAACTGATGGTTATGCTACTTTTAGAGAGCGCTTTTAAAACCATCTTTTAACTGTTCTGCCAAAAATTCAATGAATAAACGGATTCGTTTTGGTAGATGCTCTTGTTGATAATACACAGCATGGATGCTTTGATATTGATGCTCAATTTGATCTTCGAATAATGCAATCAAGCGTCCTTCTTGAATATCTTTCCAAACTTCAAATTCAGATAGTCGTGCGATACCATGACCTCTAATCGTGAGTTGGCGTACCGTCTCACCGCTAGAAGCTTTAATATTTGCTTGTGCGAAAAAATATTCATCGCCGACTTTAATCGGCCAGCTATTAATATAGGCAGGTCTGGTAAAACCAATCAGGTCATGCTGTTCGAGTTGTTCAGGCTGTGTTGGTGTGCCCTTAATCGCTAGATATTCTGGGCTCGCAACAATAAATAAACGACTTTTACACACCAGTTTGGCATGCAGACTCGAATCATTAAGCTCCCCAAACCGAAATGCCACATCGGTTTTATGCTGCAATAGATCAATCACCTGATCATTACTATTTAACTCAATTTCAATATTTGGATAACACTCTCGAAACTTATGCATTAATGGGGCAATCACGTGTAAAACAAACGGCGTTGCTGAATCAATACGAATGAGTCCCGCAGTACCCTGATCAGATTTTTGTAGTTCTTCTTCAGCCGCATTTAGTTCATTTAAGATTTTACGGGCCTTTACCAGAAACTGTTGCCCTTCTTGAGTAAGTTTCAATTTACGTGTCGTTCGCTCTAACAAAGTCACATCTAACTTTGCTTCCAAGCGTGTTAAAGATCGACTAACTCCCGAAGGTGTTTGTTTTAAATGCTCTGCCGCCGCAACAAAAGAACCCGTATCAACGATTGCGATAAACGCGACGAGTTCTTCAATTGTTGATTTCATGTCTTATTCCATTATTGACTAATGATCAAAGATATTTTGCTTATTCATCTATTTTTTCGCAACAATAAAAAAAGCAAAATGCACATCAAGTTAAATGATTATTCAAATTTAGGTAAACACATGAATATTCCTCGTTTTGGTCTAGGTACTTTCCGTCTTAAAGAACAAGCAGTCATTGATTCTGTGAAAACTGCTTTAGACGTAGGTTACCGTGTAATTGATACTGCTCAAATTTATGACAATGAAGCAGCGATTGGTCAAGCCATTGCCGAAAGCGGTGTATCACGTCAGGACTTATTTCTAACCACAAAAATCTGGGTAGATAATTTTGCTCAAGATAAGTTCATTCCAAGCTTAAAAGAAAGCTTAGAAAAGCTTCGTACTGACCATGTCGATTTAACTTTGATTCATTGGCCAGCACCAGATTTAGGCGTTTCGATTCCTGAAATCATGAAGCTTTTACTTGAAGCGAAAGAACAAGGTCTTACTAAACAAATTGGTATTTCAAACTTCAATATTGAGCTTACCCAACAAGCGATTGACACAATTGGTGCTGAAAATATTGCAACTAATCAGATTGAGTTAAGCCCTTATCTTCAAAACCATAAACTTGTAAATTTCTTACAAGAGAAGAATATTGATGTCACTTCATATATGACGCTTGCATACGGTAAAGTGCTTCAAGACCCAGTTTTAACTGAAATTGCAGCAGCTCATAAAGCAACGACAGCGCAAATTGCACTTGCATGGGCATTGCAACGTGGTTTTGCAGTTATTCCATCTTCGACTAAACGTGAAAACCTGATTAGCAACTTAAAAGCACAGGATATCGAGTTAACTTCAGCTGAAATGCAAATGATTGCCGAACTTGATCGTAACAGTCGTGAAGTTAGCCCAGAGCCATGGGCACCAGTTTGGGACTAAACTCATGAACACTCAATCAAATACGGCGTTCTCGTTATTGGCATTGGCAATTGGTGCCTTTGCCATTGGCACCACGGAATTCTCTCCAATGGGATTGTTGCCGAATATCGCTAATGATTTAGGGATTTCAATTCCAACGGCCGGAATGTTAATTACGGGCTATGCACTTGGCGTCATGCTAGGTGCCCCGTTCATGACCTTGTGGTTTGGTGGTTTTGCACGACGTAATGCGCTTATCTTTCTCATGGCGATCTTTACGGTAGGTAACCTGATAGCGGCATTTTCACCAAGCTATATGAGCTTATTAGGTGCGCGTCTCATCACAAGCCTTAACCATGGTGCTTTCTTCGGGATCGGTTCAGTTGTAGCAGCAAGCATTGTGCCCACACATAAACAGGCCAGTGCTGTAGCAACCATGTTTATGGGCTTAACCATTGCCAATATTGGTGGTGTACCGTTGGCAACATGGGTTGGGCAAAACATTGGCTGGCGTATGTCCTTCCTTGCGATTTCATTGCTTGGTGTGATTACTATGCTCGCTTTATGGAAAGCATTACCACAAGGTATGGTTGCCCAAAAACCGAATGTGAAAGCTGAGTTGAAAGTGTTGACGCGTGCCCCTGTAATACTTGCTCTACTTACCACCGTGCTTGGTGCAGGTGCAATGTTTACGCTCTATACCTATATTGCGCCAAGTTTGACTGAGTTTACACATGCTTCACCGACCTTCATTACGTTTATGCTGATGTTGATTGGTGTCGGTTTCTCTGTTGGTAACCATTTAGGCGGTCGCTTTGCAGATTTGTCTATTAACAAAACTCTGATTGGTTTCTTGGTTCTGTTAATTGTAATGATGGTGACTTTCCCAATCCTTGCACAAAGCCAGATTGGAGCAGCCATTGCATTAGTGATCTGGGGTGCTGCAACTTTTGCTTTAGTTCCACCATTACAAATGCGTGTAATGTCTGTCGCTCACGAAGCACCAGGCCTTGCCTCTTCAGTAAATATCGGTGCCTTTAACTTAGGTAACGCAGTTGGAGCAGCAGCAGGTGCATTAGTACTCGATTTAGGTTGGGGTTATAGCGCAGTATCATTTGCTGGTGCATTGCTAGCAGGGTTAGGTTTGTTATTGGTTTTATTCCAAATCAAACGCGAGAGTAGTCCCGCCCAAGCATTACAGCAGTGTTCAGATTAAAAAAAAAGCGCCTGATCTCAGGCGCTTTTTTTTAAGCTATTTATTTTAAAATTTCCGGTAACTTGGGTTGCTCGTAAATCGGACTCGTCACTTCCCGCTTCATTTTCAGCAACATCTGGTAAGGTTGCTGTTGAACAAACATATTTACGAAGCTCAGCGGAATCGCACCGGCTGGGTCAGCATAACCACTTGTGGTTACTTTAACTTTGTTATTCGCTAATTTCTGGAAGGTCCAGTCCCCTTCATAGCGTGTTAAACGCACGACATCAGGTTGTATCGGATAATTACTATTAATCGCCGTATTCTTAATGGTAATTAAGCCATTGGCTGCTTTACTCATTTTTCCTTTCACGACCACATCGCGATCTTTTAGAGGAAATGGAAAATCTAATAGCATATAGAGTGTGAATTCACCCTTTTTCTCATCTTGAGACAACATCTGAACCTTGCCCATATAAGGCACCCACTGATCGGCACGATTTACATCTAAAATCACCGCAACAGCGCGTTCAAGTGGCACATCAAAAGTCGTTTCAGCCTTATATTGAAAGACTGGATTATCAGTCTTTTGATAGGTCCAGACTTTAATATTATTACGGTCTAAGCTGAGTTTAGCTTTTTCCGTAGAAGCAGCCCCCGTCCAGAGGCTGCTTAAGCAAAGAAGAGTGGTCAAGGCAATTTGTTTTTTATTCATGTTCTGCTCTATCTTGTTTTTCTCGCTACACATGGAATACGGACAGGGTTTTAAACCTGTACGTCGTTCAATCCTAAAACATCTTTCATGTCATATTTACGCGCTTCACGGCCCACAACCCATGCAGCAGCTCGCACTGCACCAGAAGCAAAGTTCATACGATTCGTTGCTTTATGAGTCACTTCAACGCGCTCACCTTCACCAATGAACATCACAGTGTGCTCACCAACGATATCGCCACCACGAATGGTTTCAAAACCAATCGTTTGACGTTCACGTGGACCTGTGTGCCCTTCACGCCCATAAACAGCAACTTCTTTTAGGTTACGGCCTAAAGTATCTGCAATCGCTTCACCCATCATTAACGCTGTACCTGACGGCGCATCTACTTTATGACGGTGATGAGCTTCAATCACTTCAATATCTACTGTATCGCCAAATACTTTTGCTGCAAGCTCAAGTAACTTGATTGATACATTTACGCCAACAGAATAGTTCGCAGCGTAAACCACAGGTATATGGGTGGCAACTTCGTCTAACTCAGCTTTTTGCTCATCTGACATGCCCGTTGTCCCGATTACTATAGCTACCCCAGCTTCACGACATAGCTTTAGATGCTCAGATGTTGCAACAGGAGTAGAAAAGTCAATTACGACATCACAGTCTTTAAGAACCTCTGCCAAGCTTCCTGTAAGCTTCACTCCAATTGAACCCACTCCTGCAAGTTCCCCAGCATCAGCACCGATTAAAGTACTTTCTGGGCGTACAACGGCTGCTCCTAATTGATAGCCTGCTTGTTGAACTGCCTGAATAAGTATACGGCCCATACGACCGCCTGCACCTAAAATACCAATGCGTGGAGCTGCTGACATAATCCTTCCCAATCTTCTGTTTTACGTAATTTGTCTACTATATCAAAACTCTTTGCTCACGATAAAAAGTAAAAATTATTTTTTGAGATGAACTGAAATTTAATCTGTTTTCACAAAAGTTAAAGAATTGATCTGCACACTACGGGCTACGAATGAAAAAAAGATGACTATAAGGAGTTCAACATGCATTCGAGAATTATTGGCTTTACCTTGATGATGGGGATTATGAGTTCAATGGCATTTGCAGAGCCTGCAATCCAGCCAGGAGACACCTTAGAAAGCTTATCTAAAGCACGTATTACAACTAACGTAAGTACTCAAACAGCAACACCTACAGCTCAGACTGTAGCAACTGATGCCAACACTGACGTTAAAGTTGAAGATATTGACCCGATTATTGGCGAAACAGCAGCAGAGGCACCAAAAGTAGCTGTACAGGCAGAAGCAGTAGCTGCACCAGTAATCGAAAATGCTCCTACTCTTGCTTCTAGCGAACCGACTGTAAGTGTTAATGATATTGATGTTGCTCACCCTACAGAGTAAGCAGACGTAATTTTCTTTTAAGCAGAATAAAAATAATAAGATGAATCAGCGCAATAAAAAGGCGGATATTTTATGAATATCCGCCTTCTTTTTAATTTCTTATCTAATCAAGTATTAATCGAACAAACGATCAAAGAATGATTTTTTCTTCGGTGAAGAAGCACTGTCTTCGCCATCAAAAGAAGCTTGCAATTCTTTAAGTAATTCACGTTGACGAGAATTTAAGTTGACTGGTGTTTCTACCACAATACGGCAGAGTAAATCACCCACCATGCTGCTACGTACTGGACGAACGCCTTTGCCACGTAAACGGAATAATTTACCTGTTTGAGTTCCCTCAGGAATCTTCAAGCTAACGCGACCTTCCAAAGTTGGAATTTCAATTTCTTTACCAAGTGCAGCATCAGCAATGCTCACTGGTACGTCCATATAAAGATCGGCACCATCACGTTGGAAAATTTCGTGTTCACGAACTACAACTTCAACGTACAAGTCACCTGATTGGCCATCACGAATTGCTTCGCCTTTACCACTCAAACGAACGCGGTCACCATTATCTACACCCGCTGGAATTGTAACTTCCAACGTTTGCTGGCGATCAGCTACACCTGAACCATGACATGCCTGACAAGGGTTTTTAATAATTTTACCTTGGCCACGACAAGTACCACATGTTTGTTGTACAGAGAAGAAACCTTGCTGCATACGTACTTGTCCTGAACCATGACAAGTTTTACAAGTTTCAACATCTTTTGGATTTTTTGAACCTTTACCGTCACACACATCACAAGGTGCTGGAGCAGTAAAGGTAATGGTTTTTTTCACCCCTTTTACAGCTTCTTCAAGGGTAAGTTCCATTACATAGCGTAGATCTGATCCGCGACGTTGACGCTGTTGACGTCCACCGCCACCGAATGCACCACCGAAGATATCACCGAACTGGCTGAAAATGTCTTCGGCACTAAATCCACCAAAGCCACCACCACCGCCGCCAAAGCCGCCTTCGAACGCATTATGACCCATGCGATCGTACATGCTACGCTTTTCGCTGTCCGATAAAACTTCATAAGCTTCAGCAGCTTCTTTAAATTTCTCTTCAGCTTCGGCATTGTCAGGGTTTCTATCAGGATGATATTTCATCGCCAATTTACGGTAGGCTTTTTTGATCTCATCATCACTTGCGGTTTTTGAAACGCCTAAAACCTCATAATAATCACGTTTAGCCATTTTTGGCGGTGCTCCTCACGGAATTTTATCAATACTCTATTGCCGACTAAATGGGGGGCTTTAGCCGAATTTACAAGGGTAAAATGTTTAAAAAATAGATATATTAAAAAACTGCCTTATTTTTTAAATATTTAGACAAGCCTTTTAACCATGCATTTAATAGAAATAACCACGCAATAGCACTAAATACCACACCCGCAACCGTAGAGGCGGTTACCCAGAGGTTACTGTCCCATGCAAAAAAGAAGAGCGGAATAAACCAGACCACAGCAAAAATTGCCATACAAAGAAATAGAATCCCGTTTCGCATAATCCATAGTGCATGCGCATGAATCCAAACTTCTGCATTATCTACAACCGCCACTTTACGAGCGACCAAATAAGCAAAGGCCGCAAAAATAACCGTAAACAATGCAAGAAACATGAACGCATAAGAAATTACTATATAACGGCGATGCTGTTCGATATGGTCTTGCCCCATCTGTATTTCACCTCAATTCACTGCACTTAGCCTATTTTTTATGCAGTGAAATAATCCTGTATTTTTTGTGTAAAGACAGGTGCTACTATATTGGAGTTTTCAATATTTCGCACCTTTATTCACAAAAAATTTATGTATTTTATGCGGTTTTTTTCACCTTAAACCATGCTGCGTAGAGCGCAGGTAAGAAAAATAATGTCAGTAAGGTGGCAACAATCAAGCCGCCCATGATCGCAACTGCCATTGGACCAAAGAAAATACTTCGTGAAAGTGGAATCATGGCCAAAACTGCGGCTAATGCAGTCAAAATAATCGGGCGGAATCGACGCACTGTCGCCTCAATAATCGCTTCCCATGTTGGATGCCCTGCTTGCCTGTCTTGTTCAATTTGATCAATCAAAATAAGCGAGTTACGCATGATCATGCCAGAGAGTGCAATTGTGCCCAACATGGCCACAAAACCAAATGGTTTGTTAAATAGAAGTAAGAATAAAACCACACCAATTAAACCCAGCGGAGCTGTTAACAACACAATGGTCGCGCGTGATAAGCTTTTGAGCTGAATCATCAGTAATGTCATGACCACAGCCAAGAACAGTGGCATACCCGCATTAACGGAATTTTGCCCACGTGCAGACTCTTCTACAGTTCCACCAACTTCAACCAGATAACCACTTGGTAATTCAGCACGTAATTTATCCATTGATTCAGCTAACTCGCCAACCACTGTAGCTGGTTGTAATTGAGTGCGGATATCTGCGCGAACAGTAATGGTCGGTAAGCGGTTACGATGCCAAATTAAACCATCTTCAAACTTATACTCAATTTTAGCGATTTGAGCTAAAGGCACAGTCGTTCCGTTGGACGTTGGTACAGCTAAACTTGCCAGGGAAGCCACTTCAACTCGTTCGCTCTGATCGCCGCGTAAACGGATTTCGATGAGTTCACGCTTTTCACGATATTGCTCAATCGCACTACCTGTAATTGATGCATTAATGAAATTCGCTAAATCGACACTAGAGACACCCATTTGTCGAGCACGATCTTGGTCAATTTGAATTGAAATAATCTTACTCGGCTCACCCCAATCTAAATGCACATTGGTGGTATTCGGATTTTCGCTAATCAGTTTAGCAACTTTCTGTGCTTCTTGACGGACCAGATTTTGATCTTCACCCGACACACGATATTGCAATGGATATCCAACAGGAGGGCCATTTTCTAGTAATGACACGCGAGTACGAACTTGCGGCAGCAATTGTCTAATTTGTTTGTCTAACGAGCGTCGAATTTCATCACGATCATCCAGTGATGATGCAAGTACAACAAACTGTGCAAAGCTGGCTTGCGGTAATTGCTGGTCTAACGGTAAATAAAAACGTGGTGAACCTGTACCGACATAAGCCACATAGTTATCAATACCTTTTTGTTTAGACAGGAATTTTTCAACCTTTTTCACAGCTTGTTCTGTCGCTGTTAAAGAAGCACCTTCTTCAAGTTTTAAATCAACTAAAATCTCGGCACGGTTCGAAGGTGGGAAAAACTGCTGAGGAACGATCTTAAACATCAGCACAGATAGCACAAAAACACCCACCGTCGTCGCAATTACTGTTTTACGGTAAGTCACACAAAACTCAACCATCTTTCTAAAACGTAAATAGAAATTAGATTGGTAAGGATCGTAGTGATGGTCCTGTGAAATGGCCACGGTTTGCGGTTGCGGTTTTTTGGTTAATCTCGCCCATAAACGGACATACCAAGGTGCTTGATGACCTGTTTTAGTAAAATCGGGTAATAGCTTTTCGCCTAAATAAGGTACGAATAAAACTGCTGCAACCCAAGACACTAATAAGGCAATCGTCACCACCTGAAAGATAGAGCGAGTGTATTCACCTGTACCAGACTGAGCCGTAGCGATCGGTAAGAAACCAGCCGCAGTAATCAGTGTTCCGGTGAGCATCGGAAATGCCGTTGTTTTCCACGCAAAGCCGGCGGCTTTAATCCGGCTATAACCCTGCTCCATCTTAATTGCCATCATCTCGACGGCAATAATGGCATCATCGACTAATAGACCTAGTGCCAGAATCAAAGCACCCAGTGAAATCTTATGCAGTCCGACATCGAATAGATTCATCCCCGCAAAGGTCATTGCTAAAACTAAAGGAATAGAAAAAGCGACAACCAATCCTGTACGGAAACCTAAAGAGAAAAAACTCACTAACAAGACAATAATAACTGCTTCAGCGAGTACCTTTATAAACTCATGAATACTGCGTTGTACCGCTACAGGTTGGTCAGAAACTTTTTGGAGCTTCATGCCTAAAGGTAAAGTTTTTTGCAGCTGGGCAAATTCTGTGTCGAGATTTTTACCTAAGGCAATAATGTCACCGCCCTTACGCATTGATAAAGCAATACCAATCCCATTTTCACCCATAAAACGCATACGTGGCTGAGCAGGTTGACTAAAACCACGGTAGACATCAGCGACATCTCCGAGCTGAATGGTTTTATCACCTACCAGTAAAGGCATTTTCTTAATTTCATCAATGTTTTGTAAATGACCGCTTACCCGAATCTGGATGCGGTCTGTGCCTGTTTCAAAAAAACCTGCACTTGCCATACTATTTTGCTTTTGTAAGGCATCTTGAATCGCTGTAACTGGAATACCAAGCTGTACCGCTTTGGTGTTAGAAATCTCAATCCAGATTTTTTGATCTTGTAGACCAATTAATTCAACCTTACTGACATCCTTGACGCGTTGAAGCTGTAATTGCAAACGATCTGCATATTCCTTAAGAAGTGCATAGTCAAAGTCTTTGCCTGTCAGTACATAAATATTGCCGTAAGTGTCTCCAAATTCGTCATTGAAAAATGGACCTTGTACACCGTTTGGCAGTTCATGGCGTATATCATTTACCTTCTTACGAACGTTGTACCAAACATCAGGAATCTTGTCAGAAGTCAGTGAATCCTTCGCTACAAAAGTGACCAACGACTCACCTGGACGGGAGTAAGCCATGATCTTGTCATACTGCCCTGTTGTCATGAGTTCCTTTTCGATACGGTCCGTAACTAAAGTAGAAACTTCTTTGGCAGTCGCCCCAGGCCAGTAGGTCTGCACCACCATAACCTTAAAGGTAAAGGGTGGATCTTCACTTTGTGATAATTTTGAATAAGAGATTGCACCGATAATGCCAAGCAACAGCATAAAATAAAGGACAATACCTTTATTATTTAATGCCCATTCCGAGAGATTGAATTTCATGGCTGGGTTGCTCCCTGAATTTTCACCCCACGGTTTTCACGATCAATCGGATGAATCTTCTGTTTATCACGTAGCAAATGTACGCCGCCAATCACAACCCAATCATTTGGAGCCAAGCCAGATAACACAGGTACGCTGTCTTTGCCATATGCACCAATCGTTACAGGTACTTTACGTAAAGTCTGATTCGCATTAACTACCCAGACATAAGGTTGATTATCTGTTGCTGAAACACTTGAAAGTGGCACACTCATCACATTGGTTTGAGTCGAGCTAAAAAATACGCGTGCACTTTGTCCAAGCTGAATAGCAGATTGACCTTCTTTGAGTGCAACTTTGACCGTAAATGTACGAGACTGATCCGCTGCTGGGGAAACTTCACGCACATAACCAGCAAATCGGTCATTCGGTTTAGACCATAAAGTCACCCAAGCTGCTTGGCCAACCTTGATCTCGGAAACCGCTTGTTCTGGCACACCAATGACAACTTCACGCTCTCCATCAATCGCCAGTTGATAAGCCGCTTGGCCCGCAGCAACCACTTGTCCAATTTCAATGTTTCGCGCAGTAATTACCCCGTTTTTATTAGAAACGAGTTGGTTATAACCAGTTTGGTTTGCAGAAACTTCATAATTAGAACGAGCTTGCTGTAGAGCCGCTTGCGCAGCGTCATATTGATTTTTTACCGTATCGAATTGCGAACGACTTACCGCATTAATAGGCAATAATTGCTGAAAACGTTTAAGTTCGTCTGCTGCTGTTTTTGCTGAAGCCTGTGCATTGTCCAGTTGGGCTTTAGCGGCATTTAATTGTAGCTGAGCATCTGCTACGTCAAGCTTTGCTAAAACTTGTCCGACTTTAACTCGATCACCTACATCCACATAACGTGCCGTAACCTGTCCACCGACCCGAAATGCTAAAGCTGTTTGCTGTCTAGCCTGCACATCCCCTGCATAGCTTTTTTGTTCATTGAGAGTAGTTAAGGGTTGGGCCACCATCACATAGGGTATTTCTTCTGTTTTGGGAGCTTCTTTACTACACCCCATTAATGTGACCGTACAAACAATCACCATACTCATGATGAGAGGTTTTAACAGATTCATATCTTATCGCTCTTATTCAAACTGATTTTTTAAGGCACAATATGCTTGCATCATAAATTGTTTATTTTTTAATTAATATACCCATGGGTACATTAATTAAAGAAAAACTTATAAATTGCTATCTTTTTAAATTTTTATCAGAGGATTTTGTGCAAACAGTTAATCAAAGTGGTCGACCCAAAGATCTGGAAAAACGTGCTCGTATCTTACAAGCCGCGAAAGCTATTTTTTTAAAATCTGGCTATCACGGTACCAGCATGAACCAGATTGCACAGGAAGCAGGTGTCACTAAACTCACGGTTTATAATCACTTTCAAGACAAAGCAAATCTGTTTATTTGTGCAATTACGCAAACCTGTGAAGAGACGCTAAATCCTAAACAATTTGAATTAGATGCATCGGTAGACTTTTATCAAGCACTCTTTATTGTGTGTTCAGGCGCTTTGCAGATTATTTATTCACCTGAAGCATTAAAGCTGGAACATGTATTATTTGAACTCGCAGCAGAACAAAGCCCTTTAGCTGAACAGTTTTTTGATGCATCACATACGCGACTTCAAAATCAGTTAGCCGCATTCTTCCAAAAAGCAGCTGAATTAGGTTTTATCCAAGCCGATGATCCGGTTTATCAAACAGAGCTTCTTTTAACTTTGTTGCTTGGAGTACGTCACCATAAGGTTCTACTTAGAATTATTGCCGTACCAAATGCAGAAGAGCTAGAACACATTATTAAAGATGCAATTCATTTATTTTTGCTCAAATATCGGAATTAAACCAAAGTCCGATTGCCAAAAGTTGCACTGAGTGCATGTCTACTTTTAAGACGCCATAAGCGAATTAAATGTTATTTTTTAAGCAAAAATTCACATTTTCTTACGCTCAAAGCTTGGAATGTTTGTTAATCGCGCTATATTCGATAAGAATAAGAACAGGAGAAAATAGCATGGTTCAGCAAATCGATGCGCCACTGCGTGAGGATGTCCGTTTACTTGGCAATTTGTTAGGTGAAACCCTAAAACAACATGCAGGACAAGAACTGTTTAATCAGATCGAGCAAATCCGTGCTCTTGCCAAAGGTGCACGTGATGGTCAAGCTGAAGCCGAAAAGCAATTAGAACAATTATTTTTAGAATTGCCCGATGAAGAGCTATTGCCTCTTACCCGCGCTTTTTCTCATTTTTTAAATTTTGCCAATATTGCCGAGCAATACCATGTAGTGCGTAGCCGCAGACAGGCAGAGTTTGATTCGGAGGCTAATTCTCCAAATCCGCTTGTTCACCTATTTCAAAAATTTAAAGATAAAAGTATTTCGACAGAAAAACTATTCCAGCAAATTTGTGATCTTAATATTGAATTGGTACTTACGGCGCACCCAACCGAAGTCAGCCGTCGTACCCTCATTCAAAAATATGATGATATCAATGCTTGTCTTTCTCAGCTTGATCAGCAAAAACTTACTCCGCGTGAACGACAAAATGCACTTGCCAACTTAAAGCAACAAATCAGTTCGGCATGGCAAACAGATGAAATTCGCCAGCACCGCCCGACCCCTGTTGATGAAGCAAAATGGGGATTTGCAACCATCGAACAAACACTTTGGAATGCTGTGCCTAAATTTATTCGTGAGTTAAATGAGTTGGTTCAAGATAATTGCCAACAAAACTTACCACTTAACATTGCGCCGGTACGCTTTGCTTCTTGGATGGGCGGAGACCGCGATGGCAACCCAAATGTTACTCATCAAATTACCCAAGAAGTACTGTGGTTATCACGCTGGCAAGCTGCCGACCTTTACCTAAGAGATATCGAAAACTTACGTTGGGAGCTTTCAATCCAAACCTGTTCCGAAGAAATGATTCAGGCTATTGGTAACCAACATGCAGAGCCTTATCGTGAATATTTACGTGCTACACGCGAACGCTTAAAAGCGACTCGCCACTGGTTAGCGCAGCGCCTACAAGGCTTAGAAGCAGATGACAGCAATGTCATTAAGAGCAAAGATGAACTCTTACAGCCTTTATTACTGTGCTATCGCTCTTTAATCGACAGCAACTTACCTGAAATTGCGAATGGTCAGCTCCTGGACTTTATTTACCGTGTGAACTGTTTTGGTATTGAACTACTTAAACTCGACATTCGCCAAGAATCAGGTCGTCATCGCCAAGCGATTTCAGCAATTACCGAATATTTAGGTTTGGGTAATTTTGAATCGTGGACTGAACAAGCGCGCCAAAACTTCCTGATTCAGGAATTACAGAGCAAGCGTCCGCTTTTGCCGAAATATATTAATGAACCTGAAGGCAGTTTGATTGGACACCCAGATGTCCAAGAAGTATTTGCAACCATGCGTACTTTGGCAGACCAACCGCCTGAATCTTTAGGTGCCTATATTATTTCGATGGCTGAATATCCAAGTGATGTTTTAGCTGTGTTGTTATTGCAAAAAGAAGCAGGTATTCAGCACCCTTTACGTGTAGTTCCTCTGTTTGAAACTTTAAAAGATTTAGATGGCGCTGCAACAACCATGAATACGCTGTTCAATATGCATTGGTATAAACAGCACATTCAGGGTAAACACGAAGTGATGATCGGTTACTCCGACTCTGCAAAAGATGCTGGTTTCATGTCAGCTAACTGGGCGCAGTATCGTGCTCAAGAAGAACTGACCGCAATTGCTCAAAAACACGGCGTACAGTTGACGCTGTTCCACGGCCGTGGTGGTTCGATTAGTCGTGGTGGAGCTCCCACCCAACAGGCACTATTTTCACAGCCGCCGGGTTCGATCTCTGGTGCAATCCGTGTCACAGAACAAGGTGAAATGATTCGCTTCAAGTTCGGTTTAGAAGGAATTGCCATGCAAAACCTTGAAATCTATACCGCTGCAACACTTGAAGCGACCTTATTACCGCCACCAGAGCCTAAAGCCGAGTGGCGTGAAATCATGAACCGTATGACAGATCACTCCGTGAAAGTTTATCGCCAGACCGTGCGTGAAAATCCACATTTTGTGAAATATTTACGGACTGTTACGCCTGAACTTGAATTACAAATGTTGCCATTAGGCTCACGTCCAGCAAAACGTAAAGTGAGTGGTGGTATCGAGTCTTTACGTGCGATTCCATGGGTATTTGCATGGACCCAAATCCGTTTGATGTTACCTGCATGGCTAGGTACTGGTGCAGCAATTAATGAAGTGATTGCCGATCAGCAAAAAGCAACGCTTGATGAAATGCTCCAGCAATGGCCTTATTTCCAGACGCTTATTGATATGTTGGAAATGGTATTGTCTAAATCCGATGCCAACATTGCACTCTATTACGAGTCCCATTTGACTGACGATGAAGATTTAAAAGTGCTCGGTAATCAATTACGTCAGCGCTTAAAAGATGCTGTTGAAACGCTCCTTAAATTGAAAGATGAATCAAAGCTTCTTAGTAACAACGAAGTGCTTGATCAATCTATGCAGGTTCGTAAACCATACTTACTTCCTTTGCATCTTTTACAGGCTGAACTCATGAAACGCCGCCGTGATTATCTTGCTGAGCGTCAGGCAGAGAACACACCTGTTGACCATGCACTTATGGTGAGTATTGCGGGTATTGCTGCGGGTTTACGTAATACGGGCTAAGCTAATTTTACCAATTGTTTAACAAGGCAGTGCATCTTAATGTGCTGCTTTTTACTTGCAAAATTCTCTATTTTTCTTAAATTTTCCTCGATTTTCTATTTTTTTGAATATTTTTTTAAAATCAAAAAATTAGTCTTTATGAGAAAAAAATAACTAATTCCTTATATTTAGAATTCATAAAATTATACCAATCGTTAAAAAATAATTACTTTTCACTAACATACTTCTTTCTAGTGATTAAATGCACTCTCAAGAAAGAGTATCATGGCACCAATTAAAGAATAACGAGCTTATTTTATGTCCAATTGGTTTCCAAAATGGCAGCCTTACCAAGGTGATATTGACCACCGACCGGTCTCTACCAACGAATATCTCCCCCCAGTTCAGAGTGCTATTTTAGGTATTCAACATGCGTTTGCCATGTTTGGAGCAACTGTTTTAGCACCATTACTTATGGGCTTTAATCCTAACCTTGCCATTTTAATGTCTGGTATCTGTACCATCCTGTTCTTTTTAATTACGGGTGGTCGTGTTCCGAGTTACTTAGGCTCAAGTTTTGCGTTTATTGGTGTGGTTGCAGCAGCAACTGGACATATTACAGGTTCAGGCGCCAATCCAAACCTTTCTATGGCTTTAGGCGGAATCGTAGCATGTGGTGTGTTTTACGCCATTATCGGTTTTATTGTGATGCTTACGGGTACACGTTGGATTGAAAAACTCATGCCGCCTGTGGTGACTGGCGCCATTGTGATGATTATTGGTCTAAACCTCGCACCCGTTACCATTAAAGGTGTTGCAGGCCAACCGTTTGAAATGTGGATGGCCTTAATTACCGTACTTTGTATGGGTAGTATTGCAGTCTTTACTCGTGGCTTATTGCAACGTTTGCTTCTATTGGTCGGTTTAATTTTGGCATATGCAATTTACGCTATCACCACCAATGGGCTAGGTTTTGGTAAACCAATCGATTTTAGCCAAATCTCACAGGCTGCATGGTTCGGTATCCCAAGCTTTTCACATCCTACTTTTGATACTAAGGCTATGCTGATTATTGCGCCAGTTGCGCTTATTTTAGTAGCAGAGAACCTAGGTCATATTAAAGCTGTTGGTGCAATGACTGGTGAGAACCTAACGCCACAATTAGGCAAGGCATTTGTTGCAGATGGTTTAGCAACAACGCTTTCTGGTAGTGTCGGTGCTCCAGGTATGACCACTTACGGCGAAAACATTGGAGTCATGGCAGTCACTCGTGTGTACTCAACCATTGTTTTTGTGATTGCTGGTGTCTTCGCCATTTTCTTGGGTTTATCTCCAAAATTTGGCGCGGTAATTAGTACGATTCCAAGTGCTGTCTTAACAGGTGCATCTATTGTTGTGTTTGGTTTAATTACCATTGCAGGTGCAAAAATCTGGATTGAAAACAAAGTTGATTTTTCTAACAATAAAAACCTGATTGTTGCTTCTGTGACGATTATTTTAGGTGCCGGAAATTTTGAATTAATGTTTGGTAATTTCAATTTAGGTGGCATTGGTACAGCAACATTTGCGGCCATTATTTTAAATTGGTTGTTTAGTTTAAAAGATAAAACCTAAATTCAAAAAGGCAGCGTAAGCTGCCTTTTTTCATTACGATTTAGTATGATGAATTTTTGCGTTTCAATACGTTCCTATCATGCGTTTTGATTTTTTTGATTTACAGCTGGTTATCCATATTGTCTCGACTGGTAGCCTAACTAAAGGTGCTGATCGCTCTGCTATTTCACTTCAAGCAGCGAGCGAGCGTATAAAAAAACTCGAACAATATTTTGAGACACCCTTATTTGTTCGCCAAGCCACTGGGGTAGAACTCACCACAGCTGGACATGCTTTTGTAGAACATGCTCGTCAGCTTTTAGTACAAAAAGATCAACTCGAACAAGAAATGCAGCGGTTTAGGCACCCTACCACAGAGGCATTAACGCTTTGGTGTAATTCTTCTGCTCAAAGTGAATATTTGCCTACGTTATTACCACAATATTTAGTGTTTCATCCTGAAATGAATATTGATTTACATGAGGCAGAAAGCTCAGAAATTGTAGATGCATTAACCCAAGGAATTGCGAGTCTAGGTCTAGTCTCAAGCTTTTTCGATACCCGACATTTGCAAACCAAAGAATTTGCGAGTGATCCGTTAGTTCTAATTTGCCCTACTACCCACAATTTAGCTCAATACCAAGAGCTGAATTTGGTAGAGGCTCTAAGCTATGGTTTTATTGGTCTTAAACCTCATCACTCTTTGCAGCAGTCTATCGAAACTCAAGCTAAATTATTAGGCTTTAACATACAATACCGTTTGCGCTTACCTAACTTTAGTGCAATTGCTGAAGTCGTTGCCAAAGGCGTGGGAATTGCGATTATGCCAGCTCGTGCGGCACAGCGTTTGCAATCAGATTATGATTTTCATTCGATCCAACTGCTAGGTGCATGGGCAAATCGTAAACTCCTTTTAGCCACACAAAACTTCAACCAGCTGCCTAGCAGTTACCAACAGTTTGCAGATTTTTTATTGCAGCATCGTCCTGAAAAAACGGCTTAATGCAAAATCATGTAAAGCCCTAATGACACCAACCCTATAAAAAAGATACGACGAAATAACTGCTCGTTGAGTCGATAGCGAATTTTTTTACCTAACCACATTCCAACGAGTGCAGCAAATAAAGCCGCAAAAGATAACCGATAATCCAGTGTTATTCCTGAAATTGGGTTGTGGTGTAAAAAGACGGCAAGACAAATGGTAGACACCGTAAATGTTAGTCCCAAAGCCTGTACCAGCTCGTCACGTTTTAAATGCAAAGACTGCAAATATGGCACGATAGGAATAATAATGACGCCTGTGGCTACGGTGACTGCTCCACCAATATAACCAATGATCGGCGATAGCCAACGCTCATGCTTTCCTAAGTGCGGGAGCTTTTTGACACATAGTCCATAGAGCCCATATAAGGCCAACATACAGCCCAATAAAATCTCACTACTGTGCCCATGACTTTGACTTAAAGTCGGTAGAAAACTCCATATTGAACCGACCACAATGCCTACGAGTAAGGTCCAGAAACGGCGAATAAAAGCCCAGACATGTCCTTCAGCAAAAAGCTGCCAAACATTGGTGACCATTGAAGGAACAATGAGTAAAGAGGCTGCTTGAAAAGGACTCATTGCGATGGTGAGTAAGCCCATCGATACTGCGGGCAACCCTAAACCGATCATGCCTTTAATCATGCCAGCAAAGGCAAACACCATCATAATAATTACTAAAAAAGTCACTGTTTATCTCCGATTCCCTACATGGTTATGCTACGGAAAAAAAACAGGTTTGCCCTATTCTTGTTTTTAGGAGTAGGCCTCAATTAGAAGTTGAGGCCGTTTTGTATTTTTCTTCTAAAACATTACTAAAAATACTTTCAATCATCCAAACGCGGTACAAGCTATTAAATACATAACTTTGCCCATCAATACGCAACTCTAAAACCGGTAAATCAGGCTGATGCTTATCTTTGCAAAAAGCATCATTTTGTGCCAAAACAGCTGGTACATCCTGCTCGGTTAACTGCTCAATTCCCAGCTGATGCTGTAATTCTTGGAAATGCTTTTGGAAAGATAAATCTTTGCCTTTTGTCCAAACGGCCTGCAAGATCGTAAAAATCGTATCGATTTGCTGATTTTCCTGCACACTATAGAAAAGCTTTGCCATTTCAAGCGCACTTTCTTCGGTAGGGCGGCAAAAAGGAGTAAAAGCGACATCTGTTCGTTTAGAAACACGTGTTGCCAAACTCCAGTCAAACCAATCTCGGCCTTGGTAGCTTAAAGGGTAAACTTTTAATTGAATATCATAATAATCAGCCAATTCTTCCTTAATATAAGCAAGCAACAGCCAACTCATTGGATCTTCTAAGGCAATATATAAATCAAGTTCAGGATGAAGTGTCTGAATTTCGGTAAGTGCCTCAGCATCATTAATTAAATGTTCACGCCATTCGATATGATTAATTAAAAAGATCGGATTGCCGGTCAGTAACTTTTGCTGTTTTAGACGGCGGGTTAAGCGTAATAAATCATCTACTGCATGATATTTACGTCCACCAAACTCAAAGTAAGCTGCTGGTACAGGCTCATCCGTAAAAATACGTTCTGAAAAATGTTGAGGAAGCTGATGTTTAACTGCCATGGCATGTAAAGTACGTAGCTTTCCGTATTGCTGCTGCCAAAGCATGTGAAAAATATCTTCAAGTAAATGTAAGAAATTCTGACCTTGTAATGGGGTTCTTTTTAATATGACGGCGGCTTGTTTTAAAGATTCTTGGCTTGGGATTTCTGGAAATTCATCAAAAGCAAAACGATGTTGTTTGGCTAATATTTTGGCATCATTCAAACAATAATTTTGCCATTCTTCATGCGACATAGCATTTGGAGGTTCAGAAGCAGTATGGGAAATAATAATTTTTAAGGGCTTAAGTTCATCACTTAAAATCTCATCAAGCTGAGACAGTTGCTGAACAGCTAAATAGCTATACACATCATCAAGTCGTAAATAAATACTTAAACCATTTTCCGTGGGTAACACCGCTTGACGTGAAGGTTTTTGGTAAAACCAACTCGATCGGATAGGGTCAAACCAACGGCGTAGCAGTGACATGAGAGTAGAGCCTCTAAAAAAAATAAATCCTAAGCAAGACCAAAAAACTGCTTTGATCGCAGTACAAAGTGTCGCAGAAACTTCATATACAAAATGCTGAAGAGCTCTGCTTACGCAGAACAAAGTTCATGTTATTGCACGTATTCCTGCATCGGTGAAGATTTTATCATCATTTTATGGCAAACCCATAGAATGACTTGCAACACCCTCATCTACAAGCCTATTTTTTCGAACAGATGTAAAAAATGCACCCATCAGCATGATAATAATTTATCGTGCAAATGGATGCATAGTTTCTATTCAATTAATAAAATTGAATATTTTATAGAACGCGTACAGCTCCTTTCGCTGCACTTGTTGTATGCATTGCATAAACTTTTAACGCTTTTGATACCTTACGTTTACGTTCTTCTTTCGGATGCCAGCCTTTCGCTTCTTGAACTGTACGACGGTGCGCCATAGTCGCATCATCAACATTTAAGTGAATCGTACGGTTCGGAATATCGATTTCAATGGTATCGCCATCTTCTACCAAACCAATTGCACCACCTTCAGCCGCTTCTGGCGAAACATGTCCAATTGAAAGACCTGATGAACCGCCAGAGAAACGGCCATCTGTTACTAATGCACAGTCTTTTCCTAAACCTTTCGATTTAAGGTAGCTGGTTGGGTAAAGCATTTCTTGCATACCCGGACCACCACGTGGACCTTCGTAACGAATAACAACAACATCACCAGCTTTAATATCATGACCCAAGATTGCATCTACAGCAGCATCTTGGCTCTCAAATACACGCGCTGTGCCCGTAAATTTCAAGATCGATTCATCTACACCCGCAGTTTTTACAATACAACCATCAAGCGCGATGTTGCCGTATAGAACTGCTAAACCACCATCTTTAGAGAATGCATGTTCTGCATTACGAATCACGCCTTTTTCACGATCGCCATCTAAAGTTGCATAGTAACGGTTTTGAGAGAACGCAACTTGAGTTGGTACGCCACCTGGAGATGAGCGATAGAACTCATACACATCTGCATCTTCAGTACGGATAATGTCCCACTTATCTAAGGCATCTTTTAAAGTTTTCTCATGTACAGTCGGTACAGATACATCAAGTAACTTCGCACGATCAAGCTCGCCCAAAATGGCCATAATACCGCCAGCACGGTGAACATCTTCCATGTGAACGTCTTGTTTTGCAGGCGCTACTTTAGACAATACAGGAACTCGACGTGACAACTCGTCAATGTCGTCCATAGTAAAGTCAACTTCTGCTTCACTTGCTGCTGCCAATAAATGCAGAACCGTATTGGTTGAACCACCCATTGCAATATCAAGGGTCATCGCATTTTTAAACGCGGCCTTGGTTGCAATTGAACGAGGTAAAATGCTTGCATCTTCTTGTTCGTAATAGCGCTTAGCCAATTCAACAATAAGCTGGCCTGCTTTTAAGAATAGTTTCTTGCGGTTTGCATGTGTCGCAACAATTGAACCATTACCCGGTAAAGATAAACCTAAAGCTTCAGTTAAACAGTTCATTGAGTTTGCAGTGAACATACCTGAACATGAACCACATGTTGGACATGCTGAACGTTCAAATTCTTCAACTTCTTCGTCTGTATAACTTTCATCAGCCGCAACAACCATTGCATCAACAAGGTCAATCGCTTTTTCATTACCACGGAACTTGACCTTGCCCGCTTCCATTGGTCCACCTGACACAAAAACAACTGGAATATTCAAGCGCATCGCAGCCATGAGCATTCCCGGAGTAATTTTGTCACAGTTAGAAATACATACCATTGCATCGGCGCAATGTGCATTCACCATGTACTCAACTGAGTCAGCAATCAAATCACGTGATGGTAATGAATAAAGCATGCCGTCATGCCCCATTGCGATCCCGTCATCTACTGCAATCGTATTAAACTCTTTAGCAACACCACCTGCCGCCTGAATTTCTGCTGCGACTAGTTGCCCTAAATCTTTAAGATGTACATGGCCCGGAACAAATTGAGTAAATGAGTTGACCACCGCAATAATCGGTTTGCCGAAATCCTCATCTTTCATTCCTGTTGCACGCCATAAGCCACGTGCGCCAGCCATATTTCTTCCGTGTGTCGATGTTTTTGAACGATAGTCAGGCATTAGTGTTTCCAACAAGTTGTGCTTGAGCGGAATTTCTCCCACTCTGGCTGAATGATACTGATATAGCGTTAGATCAGTCGGAATATTGACTCATCATCATAATTTGATCATTCTCCATTCTATAGAAGCAAATAATATTCGGAAAGCCAAGAACAGTAATAGTCAGTCAATATTTAGCAAAACTTACATGAATAATTTTTTATTTTTTCATAACATTTTTTTATCAATAAAAATTTTTGAATAATTTTTTGTTCACTATTTAAAAATCAAATTTCTCAATAGCCATGAGTTTAGGGCTTCAAACGTTTTTCACGTATACTACCCATAAACTCTTTTTGGATTGCATTTGTGAAAATTATTTTTGCTGGCACCCCCGAATTTGCTGCAACAGCATTGGCGGCATTATTAAAAACTTCCCATGAAATTATCGCCGTTTACACCCAGCCAGATCGTAAAGCCGGCCGTGGACAAAAACTAACGCCATCTCCTGTAAAACAGCTTGCGCTTGAACATGGTATCCCTGTTTATCAACCACTTCACTTTAAAGCATCTACAGAAGAAGGGCTCGCAGCCCAACAAGAACTTGCAGCTTTAGGTGCCGATGTGATGGTCGTTGCAGCCTATGGTTTGATTCTGCCACAAGCTGTGCTCGATACACCTAAATATGGCTGTTTAAATATTCACGGTTCACTATTACCACGTTGGCGCGGTGCAGCACCAATTCAGCGTGCGATTGCAACAGGTGATGAAGAAACCGGAATCACAATCATGCAAATGGCTGCTGGTTTAGATACAGGCGATATGATGTATAAAACCTACTGTCCAATCACAGCCGAAGATACATCAGCGACTTTACATGACAAACTCGCAACTCAAGGCGCAACAGCAATTTGCGACGTACTCGAGTCAGAAGAAACACTACAAAAATATTTGGCAGAACGTGAAGTTCAAGATGAAAACCTAACTGTCTATGCACATAAGTTAGTGAAATCAGAAGCTCGTATTGACTGGTCAAATGATGCTGTTCAACTTGACCGAAATATTCGTGCGTTCAACCCTTGGCCAGTTGCATTCATTCAACTAGATGAAAATAGTGCTTTGCGTGTTTGGAACTCAACCACTTCTACTCAAAACCAAGCAAATGCCCAAGCTGGTGAAATTATCGCGATTGATAAACAAGGCGTCCATGTTGCTTGTGGTCAAAACTCTTTTATTTGTCTGACCAGCGTGCAATGGCCGGGTGGTAAAGCAATGAATGCACAACAAATTGCACAAACTCAAAAACTTCACGTAGGACAAATTCTACCATGAGTCAGGTTTCATCAAATTCGTCACGATTTAACTTACGTGCTCAAGTCGTTCAGACGTTATTAAAAGTTCAGCAAGGTCAATCACTTGCTAGTATTTTAAATACACAGCTGAATCAAGTTGCCGAACGTGATCGCGCACTATTTCATGAACTTGTTCTAGGTACGCTCCGCCAATGGTTTGCACTTAAATCAATTAGCCTACCTTTGCTCAGCAAACCGTTAAATAATGAAACTGTTGAAACCTGTCTGTATGTTGGGCTTTATCAAGTTTTATGCACGCGTATTGCAGCGCATGCCGCTATTTCAGAAACAGTAGATGCCACCAAACAACTTGGATTTCCTGCACTCGGCGGTATTGTGAATGCTATTTTGCGTCGAGCTACTCGTGAAACTGATGACTTTCAGCAAGGTTTACAGCAAGCGCATGGCTTACCAAGTTGGCTTTTCAAAAGGTTAAAAAAGGATTGGGGAGAACAAACTGAATCTCTTTGCCAATCATTAAAACAAGTCGCACCTTTAACCTTGCGAGTTAACCAGCGTCATATTGGTCGTGATGCTTATTTAGCAAAATTACAAAGTCTAGATATTCAGGCACGTGCATGTACTCTGTCTGATGCAGGTATTGTTCTTGAACAATCTGTACAAATTACCCAGCTACCCGGCTTTGAAGAGGGATGGTTTTCTGTACAAGATGAACATGCTCAGCTATGTGCAACATTATTGCCAGATCTAAATAATAAAACAGTAATTGATGCCTGTGCAGCTCCCGGTGGAAAAACAGCTCACTTACTCGAAAAGTTTAAACCGGCTCAGCTCATTGCTATTGACCAAGATTCTAACCGTTTAATCCGTGTAACTGAAAATTTAAACCGCTTAGCACTTGATCAAAGTCAAACAGAAATTTTGGCAGCGGATGCAACCCAATGGGTACCTGCCCAACCAGTAGATTGTATCGTGCTTGATGCACCATGTTCTGCGACAGGCGTTATTCGTCGTCATCCTGACATACGCCTATTGCGCCAATCTAGCGATATAGCTCAAACGATCGAACTGCAAAAGCAGATTTTGGAACATATGTGGAAACAACTCAGCGTTGGAGGCACATTGCTCTATATTACCTGTTCAGTTTTAAAAGCTGAAAATGAACAGCAGATGATAAATTTCTTTGCAGAACATGCTGATGCAAAAGAAATTAAGATTGAAGCGAATTGGGGACTTGAACAAATTCATGGCCGACAATTATTACCACAAGCGCAGTCTGGCGACGGATTTTATTATTGTAAAATTCAAAAAATTGCATAAAAAAAGCAGGCTTTAAGCCTGCTTTTTATTAGATCAGCATCAAAGCGTATGCTGATCTTTTACATCTTCTAAAACGTCATCTAACTCTTCAGGATGTTTCGATAAATGTAGAATGGATAAAGCCAACCCACCCCATAAAAACACCATCGAAATCACCATCATCACGATTGCCGAAGTATTCATTATTTTATCCTCCTAGCGATCTTTCATTTTGCTTAACACGATTGCAACGACCGCACAGAAAATCACACTGCCCCAGCCGAATACACCTTGTAAGCTCATACTATAAGTATCATAGCCATTTTTGATCAAATTAAAAACAGTCATACAGAGTGTAGTTAACAAGATTAAAGATGTAATAACCGTTAAAGTGAAATCCCATCCCTTACCCACTTGAATGGTTGAGATCCGATTTATATGGTCACTAAGTTCTTTAAGAGCTGAACGTTTAAACCAAGCTACGCTAATAATTGATATTAATGCGCCACCGATAATACCGATGTTATTAATAAAGTGATCAACAATATCAACTAGCTTAATTGCATTTACACTTGAGAATAAAATAATTGATACAAGTGCACTACCACCACCAATAATCGTTACAGCTTTTTTACGGCCCCATTTCAACTTATCTTGCATTGCTGCAATAGGCACTTCCAAAATACTGACCATCGAAGAAATACCGGCGACGAAAAGTGAAGAGAAGAATAAAAGACCAAATAAATCAGCCCCTGCGCCTAAGCTTGAAATAATTTTAGGGAATGCAATAAATGCTAATCCAATTCCGCCACTCACGACATCTTTAACATCAGTACCCGCTGCATGTGCCATAAAACCAAGCGCAGCAAAAATACCAATCCCTGCTAAAATCTCAGTTGATGCATTTGCAAAACCAACGATTAAGCCAGAACCAGTTAAATTCGTTTTTGGTTTTAAATAAGATGCATAGGTAACCATGATCCCGAAACCAACAGATAATGAAAAGAAAGTATGACCATAAGCGGCTAACCATACCTTATAGTCCATCATTGCTGACCAGTTTGGCGTAAAGAATGCATTCAAACCTTGAACTGCACCAGGTAAACGCAATGACTGAATCACCAAAATAGTAAATAGAATGAATAATAATGGCATGAAAATTTTATTGGATAATTCCACACCCTTTTTCACCCCACCATAAAGAATGATTAAGGTAAGTGCCCAAATTCCAACAATCGGCCAGAATAAATGACTTACAAACTGTAAATCAAAACCAGTCGCTTTTGAGGTTTGTAAGTAGGTATTAAAGAAGAAGCCTTCCGGATCACTTCCCCACATTTGACCAATAGAGAAGTAAACGTAACTACCTGCCCATGTCAAAACGCTCGCATAATACAAACCAATAATGATACAGACACAAACTTGCCACCAACCTAATGTTTCTCCACCTTTAAATAAGGCCCGATATGCTTTTGGAGGTGAACCAGTACTACGATGACCGACCGCATAATCTAAAAATAGTAACGGTAAACCAGCAGTAATGAGTGCCAATAGATAAGGAATAAGAAACGCACCACCACCATTTTCATAAGCAACGTATGGAAAGCGCCAAATATTACCTAAGCCTACAGCCGAACCAACGGCTGCAATAATAAAACCAGATCGTGACGTCCAGTTTTCACGAGAATCTGTCATAAAACACCTAATGTTAAAAGATTGCTTATTTTTACTGCTATTGTTGATTGTTATTCCGCATGCAAAAAAAGAACCAAAGAATACTTTTGTGTTTGATTGAGAATAAAAGGCACCTTGTGAGTATTTTTATTTTCATTTCAAACAAGCAAAAATAGAAAATTCTTCCTTAAAGATTTTTGTCCATTTTTTGCCCCTATATAGCTGAACAATACCTGTTTTTATTTCTTTTTACTGTAATTTCCATCAGAAATTTTACGAATTTTTTAAGTTTTTTTCACAAGTGGTTATTTTTCAGCTAATCTTTACGTTTAAATCAAATAGTCAGACAATATTGTTCAATGACATTTTCTTCCAACTCTTAAAAAGATCTATTTAATTACTCGACTTATCTATTAATTTCTTCCTTAATTTCCAATTAAAATTTGATAATATCCATTTTTTATATGACAAAATTTATACTAAAATCTGTAGAGGACTAATGTCATCCAAATGAAAAATTTAAATATTAATTATTTGAAATGATTAATATTTTATCTAGCTTAGAAAAATTATTAATAATATATGCTTCAGACTCATATTTTTTATCAATGCATCTGTAGCAAGATGTCTATATCATGCGCTCAAAGATTTCTTTTATGCGGAAGTTCAAAGTGAAAATATTAAAAATATCTTTATTAACGCTCGGGATGGGCTTAAGTGGCCTTGCTCAAGCAGACTTTGTTGGAATAAAAGGAGATGTCGGCTACTGGTTTTACGATGGGAAAGCGAATATGTCTTCTCAATTTCCTGATGATCAAGATCTAGATCAAAAAGGTAGTGCTCAACTCTCATTGGCAATAGAACACCCAATCCCATTTATTCCAAATGCAAAAATACGTTATGTAAATTTAGATACTCAAACTAAATCAGAAACTCTAGGTCAAGCTAACTATAAAGTTGATTTAGATCATAGCGATTTTATTCTCTATTATGAGTTACTAGACAATATTGTGAGTGTAGATGCTGGGCTTGGTGCAACTGTACTAAATGGTGATATTACTGCTTATACAGGTAAGCGTGTAGATATTGATAAAACATATCCTATTGCTTATTTATCTGGTGAAGTCAAACTTCCATTTACAGGCTTGAGTGCTAAAGGTGAAGCAACCTATACAAACTTTGATGATGCAAGAATCACAGACGCATTAGCAGAAGTAAAATATAAATTTGCAGATAATCTACTTATTGATCTTGGTTTAACAGCAGGGTATCGCGTACTTAATATTGATTTAGATGACTACGATAATAATGATCTTAAGTTTGAATTTAAGGGTCCATATCTCGGTTTAGAAGCCCATTTCTAATTTAGAGCGGGGTCGAAGTTTCCTTCATATAAAAAAAGGACTCATATAGAGTCCTTTTTTATGGGTCTTAGTGCATCTAAATTAAACAATTCATTGAATTTTCGCGCATAAAGCAACACCCCGGTTTCTTTCGAGACCGGGGTGTTAGAATAATGAGCTGGCGATGACTTACTCTCACATGGGAAACCCCACACTACCATCAGCGCTA
>NZ_KB850203.1:0-34816 GCF_000369825.1 Acinetobacter sp. NIPH 542 | reverse complement strand
ATTAATATCCTTTGACAACCCCTTTTTTAATTTAATATTACCACATGTTCGTTTTTTAGCCTTTTTGGTCAACTTTAGATGAGATATTAAACTTTTTTTACTTTATCAACTTCATGTAGAATAGATTATTCGTGCAATAGTTTGGCATTAACTCACCATGTGGCAGTTCGCTAAAAAAGTATTTGTTTGCATACTTGTAGTGTTTGCTACGAGTGGGCCTTGTTATGCCAATTCAAAACATAACTTCTATGTACTTACTTTATCTATTCTAAGCTACAGTAAGTGGGAGAATGTAAATACTCCTACTCTTTGTATTATTGATAATCCCTCTATTACATCTACGTTTCAATCTTATATCCAGCAAATGTCTTATAATTATCGTGTTCAAACTGTAAACGCGAAAGATTTTGCTCGGTCACATTGTCAGGCCGTTTATTTTTCTACGACTTCGCCCCAACAACAACAAAGCCTTATTCAGAACTATCCTTACCGTTCTTTACTTTCTTTAAGCATTAATAATCCAGAGTGCGAAATTGGAAGTATCTTTTGTTTATATAATCAAAATAATTACACTACCTTTAAAGTTAACTTAGATGCTTTAAGTCACTCCAAAGTTCATATTGATCCGAGAGTATTACTCTTGGCTAAGAATGCGGAGTAAGGATTATGATATCAAAGTTGTATCAATCCACTTCATTGCATGCATTATTTAGAAAATCTCAATTTACTATTTTTGCAATTACTTTTTTTATCTGCTCTTTTACGTTTGTATCGATTTCTGTTTTTACAATGGAAACTTACGCCAAACAAAATTTACAATTGCTTAGCCATACGCTACTAGAGCGTATTCAGCCTGCAGTTGTATTTAATGACAAAATTACGATTGAGCAGATTTTGAATGAATATACGAATGACCATTCAATTCGTACTATTCATATTTATGATTCAGAACATCATTTAATTGCACAAAGTTTTAAATTATCAAGTCAGACTTCAATTTTAGAGGGATGGTTTGATCATTGGTTTCTAAATGAACCCGTTCATCTTACAATTTATCATCACGAGCAAAATGTAGGTGAACTCACGCTTTTTGGTAGTTCCGAAAAAATATTGCAGTTCCTCAAAATGATTATGGTAGGGCTGGCAATTGCGATGTTGTTTATTGTTTGTGCTTTGTGGTGGTCAGTAAACTTAACTTATCGTCAAATTATGCAGGCTATTTATCCACTTACTAATATTGCTCAAATTGTAAGTGAACAAAAAGCTTATAATCTTCGTTTTCCTTATAATCGAATTAAAGAATTTCAAGATTTAAATACCGTTTTTAATGAGTTACTTGAAGAAATTCAGATATGGGATAACCAGCTACAAAAGGAAAATCGTAAATTATCCTTTCAGGCTCACCATGACCAACTCACCTTATTGCCTAATAGACATTATTTTTATCAGATTCTCTTAGACATGTTTGAAGATAAGGGTTTTGATAACAAGTCGGCGTTATTATTTATAGATAACAACAACTTCAAAGCAATTAATGACCAATTCGGCCATTTAGCTGGAGATGAAGTTTTAAAAGAAATGGCGAATCGTCTGCAAACTCGTCTACGTCATCAAGATTTTATTGCACGATTAGGCGGCGACGAATTTGCTGTCATTTTGCATTCCATTAGTCATGCTGATCATTTAATATCTATTGCTGAAAATTTACTCGAAAGCTGTAAAGAACCTTTGCATCTGAATGGTCAAACGATTTACTTCAGTTTTAGTGTAGGTATTGCTTTATCACAATTTGCATCTAGCCCCGAAGATTTCATTATGCAAGCAGACCAAGCAATGTATAAGGCTAAAAATTCGGATGAACACTGGTTTATTTATAAACCTGAAAATTAAATTTAGGCTAATCTATGAATACAAGATCTCTAAAACTCTCCTTTATTGCATTGTTATGCATTACTCTTGCAGGGTGCCTGAGTTTTGGTCCATTAAAATATCGTCAGGTAAAATTACTCAAAAAAGAAGGTTTCGTTCTTACCGATGAAGGATGGACTTTAGGTTTACCAGAACGTTTGTTATTTGACTTTAATAATGCAGAGTTAAAACAAAGTCATGAAGCTGAGTTAGTACGTCTAGCAAATCAATTGAATAAATATGACCTAAATAAATTGAAAATTGTGGGTCATACTGATGATGTTGGTGATGCTGCTTATAATCAAAAGCTGTCTGAAGAGCGTGCACAAAGTGTAGCAAACCTTTTCTTAGCTCGTGGATTTAAAAAAGAAAATATCTACGTGATTGGTCGTGGTTCAACACAACCTTATGTTCCAAATACAACCAATGAAAATCGTGCGATTAACCGACGTGTTGCCATTGTCGTTATTCCATAAGCAAGTTTAATTCATAAAAAAAGCCAATCCTCTGTGATTGGCTTTTTTATTTTAAACTAACTCAATAATATCAATGGTTGGCGGCACTCTAAAACGTAAAGGAATTCCGACCATTCCTGTGCCAACGGTAACGAAGACATCTGCATGTTCGTGAGAGTAAAATCCACGTTTGTGACCTAAAATTGATACTTTTTTCATAATATAGTTAGTCAGCCATGGGAGCTCCACCTGCCCTCCATGTGTGTGTCCTGATAACATTAATGGACGATTCGGTAATTTAGGCACCATATCGACCGTATCTGGATTATGAGACAAAATTAACCAAGGTTTGTCTTGGGGTAAATCTGGCATGGAACGCATATCTGTTTTTCCAGCCCAAAGATCACCAATACCAATGAGACGGAATTCTTCAAAATCAACGATCTTTCCTTCGATATCAACAACTTCATTATAAAATAAAGCATCTTTTAATAATTGTTGAATCGGTGGGCCAGGATATTGCTCATCATGATTTCCAGGAACAGAGTAAACAGGCGCCTGAATTTCTTTTAAAACACTTAACTCTTCAATTAGTCGATCTTCTGGTTCATATGTCCAGTCACCAGCCACAACCACTAAATCTGGTTGCTGTTCATTTAATTTTCTAACTATGGTTTTGAGTTGACGTTCATGACCTGAAAATAAACCAATATGTAAATCTGCAATTAGCGCTACTTTGACTGGCTTATTAAAACTACGATCTGGATTTAAGCGATATTGATGAGTATCGACACGGACTAGATGAGGCTCAATAAATCGGGCATAAATTAAAACACCACTTAAGAAAAAGATAAAAATACCTTGATGAATTGAGTAGTAACCAATCCAAGCAGCATATAAATTAAAAAACCAGAGAGGAATAAGTAGATAAGAGAGATAAAATGCGAGTAAATGCACAAAAGCTTTAAATGGATGAATCGTCTCGGTCCGAGATTGATGAATCCAAGCCTCAGAAATTCCCCATAGAGCAAGTATTGAAAAAATAAAGTAAAAACAAAAAATAATTGAATTTGGATTCCACATTACGACTCTCGACTTATCTTCTATTGATTGCTAGTAATCAAATTCAATATTTATCTTTCAATATGCACGAATTATACTCTAGCTCACGTTATCGTATGTACTGATTATGGCACAATCCTCTCATTCCAAACAGCTTCAAACGAATCAACAAGCTAGAAGCTTTTTGATAAAAGCCTCTATAGTCCTATGTTCTAGTTTTGCTGTGGGTTTGACAGGATGTAGTACTCTGCCAAAACATGGTGTTGAACCATTAGAATATGCAAATGATATCGATACATCAGAGACTTCACTTGCTCAAATTATTACTCCCTTACGTCAGCAAAACCCAAAGCTAACGGGTTACCACGTCTTAAATGATCCATTAGAGGCTCTAGCAGCCCGCCTAAGATTAATCGATAAAGCTGAAAAGACTTTAGATTTACAATATTACATTTGGGATAATGACAAAGTTGGAGCTTTAGCTTTACACGCCATTATTCGAGCAGCTGATCGCGGAGTAAAAGTCCGACTTCTTATTGATGACAATAATGCAAAAAAAATGGAAGGGATTTTACTCGCTCTTTCTCAGCATAAAAATATTGAAGTTAAGCTTTTTAACCCCTACCGTTTCCGCAAATATCGTGCGATGGATATGGTGCTTGATTTAAAACGTATCAATCGTCGCATGCACAATAAAAGTTTTATTGCCGACAATGAGGTTGCTCTTATTGGCGGACGTAACATGACAAATCAATATTACAATGTAAGCGATAGCTATCAATTTTCTGATGTCGATGTGATGTTGGTCGGTGCTGCGGTTGATGACATTGTGAATTCTTTTGATGACTACTGGAATCATGAATACGCCTATTCAGTTCAAAGTATTGTAAGTCCAGAGCAGCACCGTTTACGCTATGAAGGATTAAAAGAGCAACTCGAAGCTCATTACCAACAAGCAACTGTTCAAAACTTTTTAAATTTAACTGCAAAATCACATGCATTTGATAAATGGTTAAATCACAATATTCAATTCGACTGGGTTAAAGCAGAAGTCGTAAAAGACTCGCCTGATAAAATCAAATCAAAGGCAAAAAAAGAAGAGCACTTAAATTTCCAGTTAATTAACCATCTGGAAAAACCAGAAAGCAACGTAGATTTAATTTCAGCTTATTTTATTCCTGAAAAACAAGGCGCTAAAATTTTAAGCACGCTTGCTAAAGAAGGTGTGGAAGTACGCGTTCTAACTAACTCATTTAAAGCAAATGATGTTGCTGTTGTACACGCATTTTATGGCAAATACCGTAAAGAACTGCTTAAAAACGGCGTACAACTTTATGAATTTTTACCTACACCAGATAAAAGAGATTTAAATAAAAATACAGATGAGCTTGCCACTAAAGCAAAAGTAAACATGAAAGGATTAAGCCGCTCAAGCTTACATACTAAACTGATGGCATTAGATGAACAGGTTTTTATTGGTTCATTTAATTTTGATCCACGCTCAGCTTATTTAAATACTGAAATTGGTGTAATTTTAGATAGCCCGTCATTGGCTAAAACAATTCACCATACGATGGACGAAAATTTAAATAAATATGCTTATAAGCTAAAGCTTGACTCTAATAATCATATTTATTGGCAGCAAGAAACTCCCAATGGCCCTTTAATTTATAAACAAGAACCCGAGATGAAATGGTGGCAAAAAGCAGGCATGAAATTTCTTTCATGGCTGCCACTTGAAGGTTTTATGTAATTAATTTTTTGGCTTAAGTACTTTCTGATGTAGTTGAGCCAAACCTTCTACCATTTTTTCTTGAACTTCACGCGTTAAACTCTTTACATCATGCCCTTCCACTGAAATTGGAGGCAAAGTTAATAGATGAGCTGTTACTTTCGGCATTTCAAGTACGCGTTGAATATGTTCAGCAAATGACATGTCGCCAATGAATGGCGCAACTGTATCTAATTGTCCATAACGGTTTACATAACAAATTAAACATACCTGTACTGGGCGTTGAGCCTCAATAGCAGCACCGAGCAAACGACCATGTACTTTCTTAACGGAATGTCCATCTGTAGTGGTCGCTTCAGGAAAAAACAGTACAGGAATATTTTGTTTTAAGAATTCGGTAATTTGCTCACGAATTTTAACGGAATCACCAGATCCACGCTTAATAAATAAAGTTCCACCACCTTTAGCTAGATTGCCTAAAATGGGCCAATTTTCAATTTCAGCTTTAGCAAGAAAGAAAACACGGGCTCCTGAACCTAAAACAGCAACATCTAGCCAAGAAATATGATTACTTACCCATAAAGCAGGTTCTCTAGGAATTGTTCCGTGTACTTCTACATCTAAGTTGAAAACCTGACATAAACGGCGGCAAAAATATTGAACATAGCGTGTATTGACCGGATTATTAGGATCTTTATAAAGGCCGTGTCGATAAACTAAATAAAAACCTTCACTAATTGCAGCGGTAGCCGAAGTGACTTTTTTTCCGTACAAACCTATTTTTGATAATTTCTTTAACGTTGAATTAACTATACTTTGCGTTTGAGCCATAAAATTTCACTAACGATCAATCATTGTTATACCCATCTCGAGCATTCTATACGTTTCAGAATAAACTTGCATTGATGATAGAGAATGGGAAAAAAATAAATTCAGACACCTCTAACAGCATTTAACTAATCTAAAGGATAAGAACAAACGCTTTCCCCTTTTGCATAAGTTTCATCTAGAATAAAGTTTTCCCATTTTCAGGATTTACAACCACGTGGAATATGTTGATCGGCATCAAGGCGGTGAACGCACAATTTTAGTGAGTGTTTCAGTACAATTATTAGATGATCTGGATGCCGAAGAGTTTGCTCTACTTGCACAGTCTGCTGGTGCAGATATCCTTGAACATATTAAGGTTCAGCGAAATAAACCCAATCCTAAATTTTTTATTGGTTCAGGAAAAGTCGAAGAAATTGCAGAGCGAGTTCAGGAACTAGAAGCAAGTCTGGTGATTTTTGACCATGCTTTGTCACCCGCTCAAGAACGAAATTTAGAAAGAATATTAAAATGCCGAGTCATTGATCGTACAGGATTAATTTTAGATATTTTTGCCCTGCGTGCCCGTACGCATGAGGGTAAATTACAAGTCGAACTTGCACAGCTTAAACATTTATCTACCCGCCTTATTCGTGGTTGGTCAGCCGACTTTGAGCAACAAAAAGGTGGTATTGGATTACGTGGCCCGGGTGAAACGCAACTAGAAACAGATCGTCGTCTCATTCGTGTACGTATTGCCCAATTAAAAGATAAATTAGAAAAGGTACATCAAACCCGTATACAAGGACGTGCTGCAAGACAAAAGGCAGCCATTCCAACTGTGTCGTTAGTAGGCTATACCAATGCTGGGAAATCGACTCTATTTAATATTTTAGCGAAAAGTGATGTCTACGCAGCCGATCAACTGTTTGCAACACTCGACCCAACATTACGTCGTTTGGAATGGGATGGTATTGGTACTGTCGTGCTCGCAGATACGGTAGGTTTTGTACGAAACTTACAGCACGATTTAATTGAATCTTTCAAAGCAACACTTGAAGAAACTCTAGAAGCCACGCTTTTACTACATGTCATTGATAGTAATAGTCATGACATGCTTGATCAAATTGAAGCAGTTGAAGGCGTATTAAAAGAGATTGGT
This sequence comes from Acinetobacter sp. NIPH 542, assembly GCF_000369825.1. Taxonomy (NCBI): domain Bacteria; kingdom Pseudomonadati; phylum Pseudomonadota; class Gammaproteobacteria; order Moraxellales; family Moraxellaceae; genus Acinetobacter; species Acinetobacter sp. NIPH 542. Next base: position 27,690 of record NZ_KB850203.1, on the reverse strand, counting down.
GCAGATGCTCCCGTACTTCGGGTATACAACAAAATTGACCTGAGTGGTGAAGAAGCCAAAATTGTTTATGCTGAGCCACACGTACCAGATCGAGTTTATGTTTCTGCTCACGCAGGCCTTGGTCTAGAGTTACTTCAAAAAGCAGTACAAGAATGTTTAATGGGGCAAATTCAAAAGTTTTCTCTAATTCTTAAACCTGCTTATGGCAAATTTCGCACACAGCTTTATGCCTTAAATGTAATTGAGTCTGAACACTACGATGATGCAGGCTTATTACATATTGATGTACGTATTGCACCACATAAGCTGGAAAAGCTTATTCGCCAAGCAAAACTGCCCTTAGAAGAAATCTTGGGAGAACGTGCTAATCAATTTAAGCGGCCATTGGAAGAATTTGAAATCAAGGGCGAGATCAGTTAAAACTCGATAAGTAAACTTTTAGAGATAAAAAATATGGATAAGATCAAAAGTATAGACTGGACAGCATGGGTAGCAACTTTACTACTCATTATTGGTTTTCGTGAAGGCTCTGTCATCGTCATGCGTGCTTTTGGTCATCCAGAATTAGGTAATCTGGTCGGGTTAATCAGCTTACTCACTGTTTTGATTATTTGGAGAAAGTTCAAAAAAATCCCTCTTCGAATAGTCGATACGAATAATAAAATCATGAAAGAAAGTGGTTTTGCTTTTTTACCTGTTTGTGCTGGCTCCTTAATTATGTTGGTGCATATGGGTAAAGAAATTCCACTATTCCTTTTTGTTTTAGTGGTCAGCACCCTTATACCTTTGTGGGTCTATGCAAAAATGGCAAAACGTTGGTTATAAGGAGAATAAAATGTTTACGATTTTCTATGGTTTTTTGATTACACTCATTGGTTATCTGTGTGCAAAACCTTTAAACCGACGCTTTCCACAAGTTCCACTTTTAGTTTTCGGCATGTTTATTGTCATTGCATTACTTTCAATTTTACAAGTTCCTTATGAACAGTATCGCCTTTATGTGAATGACTTATTTGGTCATCTATTAGGTTATGTCACAGTAGCCTTAGCCATTCCTTTAGCTGCAATGCGTTACGATGATCTTCCAATTAAATCAGTCATTGGAATTTTACTTTTTGCAAGTATTAGCGCCGTTGCTTTGCCTATGGGTCTAGCTTACTTGTTACATATGTCTGAACCTACCATTCTTGCATTTGCGACCCGTGCGGTGACTACCCCTATCGCCTTAAATATCGCAACGTTATTGCATGCTCCTGAAACGCTGGTAACGCTTATTGTTATTTTATCTGGCGTTATTGGAGCAGCTTTTTCACCATTTTTACTTAAACATATTCATGATGAAAGAGCATCTGGATTAGCCTTAGGTTTAGCTGCGCATGCCATAGGAACAGCTCAAGCGTGGCAACGCGGACCTGTTGCAGGTCGCTACGCTGCATTTGGTATGGCTTTAAACGGCGTATTTACTGCAATTTGGCTGCCTACATTAATGTTGTCACTTGGCACACCATAATTAAGAAGCCTATTAAATAAACATTGAACGGTATATCAATTCGAAATAAGATGACCTTTCAATGTTAAAAGGATTTTTAATCATGGGGAAAATTTTGATTGGAGCTCTGCTCTTACTGGGGATCAACACTGCTACATTTGCAGCAGACATTACAGGTCTTTGGCAAACAATTGATGATAAAACTGGTGCTCCCAAAGCACAGGTAGAAATACGAAAAGAAGCAAATGGGACATATGCCGGAAAGATTATCAAAGTTACACCACGCCCAGGTTATACTCCTAAAGAGATTTGTGATAACTGCCCTTCGCCGTATACCAATAAACCAATTATAGGATTAGATATTGCAACCGGCTTAAAACAAACAGATGATCTTAATTATACAGGTGGGAAAATTTTAGATCCTAATACTGGTAAAGTTTACGGGCTTAAAGCAAAACTCAGTGCAACTGGTAAACGTCTTCATATGCGTGGATATCTTGGCGTTTCAGCATTAGGCCGTAACCAAATTTGGTTACGCGTAGAATAAAAGTTAAAAATAAAAAAGCCGCTTATGCGGCTTTTTTATTACATCACTGGATTTTCAACAGCAAAGATTTCTTTGTCTTCAAGGCGATAAGCCATTAATTTTCTGCCCCAGACACAGCCACCATCAATATTCTGAATCTGATCATTAATGGTTCTGCCCTCGAGCGCAGCCCAATGGCCAAAAATGATTTGATGAGTTTGTGCCGCTTTGCTCGGAAATTCAAACCAAGGTAAATAGCCTTCTGGCATTGGCGCATCTAGAGCATCTTTAAAACTGAACTCTAAAGCCCCTTCTGCGTTGGTTAAACGCATGCGGGTCAAATAATTAGTAATACAACGTAAACGAGCTGAACCCGTTAAGTCGTCTTCCCACAAATCTGGTTTTGAACCATACATTTCTGCCAAAAAAGCGTCCAATACAGATAAATCTTGATTTGAGAGTACAGACTCAACCTCTTTTGCAAGCGTTGCAGTTTTTTGTGCATCCCAAATGCAAGGTATGCCTGCATGAGTAAGAATTGTGTGCTCATTTGGGAATAAACATAAAGGTTGTTTCCGCAACCAGTCGATTAACTCATCGCCATCAATTGCATCAATAACGTCTTGCGTACGATCTTTTTCTTTAAACTCTTTTAAACCACGCGCGCCAGCCACTAAAGTCAGATCATGATTTCCGAGTACAGTTGCAGCAGCGCCGCGATCAGAAAGTTTTTTAACAAAACGTAAGGCACCTACTGAGTTTTCGCCACGAGCGACCAAATCACCCGCAAACCATAAAAAATCTTGGTCTGGATCAAAACGTATTTCTTTAAGTAAGGCTTTAAGAGCTTCAAAACACCCTTGTACATCGCCAATCACATAATTAAAACGTTTAGTCATTTATGCCACCATTTGATCAGCTAAAGCAACAAATTGAGCAAGTGTTAACGTTTCTGGACGAGCCATTGGATCAACGCCTGCTTTTTCAAAGCCATCTTCAGCAATCATACCTTTTAGACTATTTCTTAGGGTTTTACGACGTTGGGTAAATACATGAGCAACCAAACGAGCTAAAGCTTTTTCATCTTTTGCAATAATTGGTTTTTGTTCATATGGAACAAGGCGGAAAACAGCACTCGTTACTTTAGGCGGCGGGTTAAATGCACCAGCTGGTACTTCAAATAAAAATGTAGGTTGGCAATAATACTGAATCATTACCGACAAGCGCCCATATTCTTTTGTGTTTGGTTCGGCAGTAATACGTTCAACTACCTCTTTTTGCAGCATAAAGTGCATGTCTTTAACTTTACTGCCAAATTCCAAAAGGTGGAAAAGTAATGGAGTTGAAATGTTATAAGGTAAATTACCAACTACACGTAATGGTCGACCATCTTTTACCAGTTCATTAAAATCATATTTTAATGCATCAGCTTCGATAATAGTTAAACGTTCAGGATGTGGAACGCGTTCTGGCAAGCCTGCTGCTAAATCACGATCTAGCTCAACCACTGTTAATGCATCACACTCTCCAATTAAAGGAGAAGTTAAAGCAGCCAAACCAGGTCCAATTTCAACAACATTTTCACCCGCACGCGGATTCACCGAGCGCACGATTTTGGCAATGACTCGCTGATCATGTAAGAAGTTTTGACCAAAACGTTTACGAGCTTTATGCCCTTCATCTTTCGGGTTTAGGGCATTAATTTGATACATATAACATTTCCAACATGAAAAATTTAGCTCGCTGCCAAAGATAACGCTAAATCGACAGCGACATTTAAACTTGAGCTTTTTGCCAAACCAGTCCCAGCCAAAGACAATGCAGTGCCATGATCGACCGAAGTTCGAATGAATGGCAAACCCAATGTAATATTGATGGCCTCACCAAACCCTTGTGATTTTAACACAGGTAAACCTTGATCATGGTACATAGCGAGTACAGCATCAGCATTTTTAAGATGCTCAGGGGTAAATAAGGTATCCGCAGGCAGGCTTAGGCTCATTTTAATTCCTTGTGCCCGATAAGTTTCAAGTACCGGATTAATGGTATCAATCTCTTCACGGCCCAAATAGCCATCTTCCCCCGCATGAGGATTTAAGCCACACACCAATATGCGCGGATCAATGATCTTAAATTTAGTTTTTAAATCATGTATTAAAATATCAATGACTTGATGTAACCGTTCTTTGGTAATTGCATCGGCAACATCCCTTAAAGGCAAATGCGTAGTCGCTAAAGCAACGCGCAGAGTCTTGGTTGCAAGCATCATTACAACGCGCTCTACCCCTGCAAATTCTTGATAGTATTCAGTGTGACCACTAAACAAAATGCCTGCATCATTAATGACCGATTTTTGCACTGGTGCCGTAGCTACCCCAACACTTTTACCAGACATGGCATAATCAGCTGAACGGCGTAATTGTTCTAATACATAAGCAGCATTAGCTGAATTTAATTGGCCATCAACAACCACCGTTTCTAAAGGTACATGCTCTATATAAAGCTCACCAGAAGACGATGATTCAGCTTGTCCCGTATATTCTATAAATTGAATATCTACCCCTAGTTTCTGGGCACGTTGTTCTAATAAATTTTGGTCACCCAAAACAACAACAGGACGTTCATCAACTCGCTGAGCCAAGCTCAAGCAAATATCTGGACCAATACCAGCCGGCTCACCGGAAGTGACATATAAAGGCAGCACAATCACCCCAGACACATAACTAAAATTTGTTTGATTTTAACATATCCCACATTCATCGGTTTATGGATTAAATTATGTGGCTTAAACTGGATTTTTCTTGTGACTTTGAACAAACTCGTTTAGAATGCTCGCTCCTTTTGTTTGGACAGATTCCATAGTCCAAACCAACTATAATAGGTAGTGGTTTAATGAAAACTCTCAGCGCTAAGCCAGCTGAAGTTCAACATGACTGGTATGTTGTTGATGCTTCTGGCAAAACTTTAGGTCGCCTTGCGACTGAAATCGCTCGTCGTTTACGCGGTAAGCACAAAACTTCTTATACTCCTCACGTTGACACTGGCGATTACATCGTTGTGATTAATGCTGAACAAGTTCAAGTGACTGGTAAAAAAGCGCTTGATAAGAAATATTATCGCCATACTGGTTTCCCTGGTGGTATCCGTGAGACTAACTTCGAGAAGTTAATTGCTCACAAGCCTGAAGCTGTTCTTGAAAAAGCAGTTAAAGGCATGTTACCAAAAGGTCCTCTTGGTTATGCAATGATCAAAAAAATGAAAGTGTACGCTGGTACTGAGCATCCGCATGCTGCTCAACAGCCACAAGTTTTGGACATCTAAGGGATACAGCACATGGCTACTAATTATGGTACAGGTCGCCGTAAGACCGCAACTGCACGTGTTTTCTTGTCTGCTGGTACAGGCAAACTCGTTATTAACAACCGTACTTTAGAGCAATATTTCGGTCGTGAAACTGCTCGTATGGTTGTTCGTCAACCTTTAGAACTTTTAGAAGTTACTGAAAAGTTTGACCTTTACATCACTGTTAAAGGTGGTGGTATCGGTGGTCAAGCTGGCGCGATCCGTCACGGTATTACTCGTGCGCTTATCGCTGCTGACGAAACTTTAAAACCTGTTCTTCGTCAAGCTGGTTTCGTTACTCGTGATGCTCGTGAAGTTGAACGTAAGAAACTTGGTTTACGTAAAGCTCGTAAGCGTCCTCAATTCTCTAAACGTTAATTCGTTTATCGAGTTGGACAAAAAGCCTTGGATTTTTCCAAGGCTTTTTTATTATGAAAATCGAACAATAAAATGCAAACTTATAAATATAAACAAACTATCTCTTTAGAACCGTGATTTCCTAGAGCATTTTTAGTATCCTAATCGATTCACTCAACCACGTCGTCTTGTGATATGTCGGTCGAAAACACCTCTATTCAGGGGATTACCCTTTACAGTCATGCTGATGATTTCCGTTCTCACTGGATTCGTTTTCTATTAGCAGAAAAGCAAATCAAATATCAATTGATCATAACTGACCATGAAGACGAAGATTTGGCAAGTTTGAATCCTTATAACCAATTGCCAATGTTGGTCGAGCAAAATCTTAAATTATTTTCAGCGCCTATTATTGCTGAATATTTAGATGATCGTTATCGCCAAAGTAAGCTTTACGCAGATGCTCCAATGATGCGTGCAGAGCAGCGTCAATATATATGGAGACTTGAAAACGACTGGTTCAAGTTAGCAGATCACATGTTAAAACATGCTGATTCTTTAAATATCGAACAAAAGCAAAAAGCTCAAAAAGAATTACGTGAAACTTTAATTTCACTTACTCCCCTATTTCAGCATTTCCCCTATTTTATGTCTGAAAATTTCACAATTTTGGACTGTATGCTTGCCCCTATCTTTTTAAGATTAAATAGCATGGGAATCGATTTACCCAAACAGCATTGCCGACCGATACTTTTGTATTGTAAACGTATCTTTGAGAGGCCTTCTTTTGCTAAATCAATGACGGCTCAAGAGAAAAACCGTTACAATGAACTATTAAATATGGAATAGTGTGATATGTCTGAGCAAACTATTGATTTAACCCCTACACGTCCTTATCTTGCTCGTGCAATCTATGAATGGATTTGTGATAACCAACTTACTCCTTATCTATTAGTAGATGCGACACAGCCACATACTGATGTTCCACAGCAATTTGTTAAAGATGGCCAAATCGTTTTAAATATCGTGCCTCATGCTGTTCATCAACTTATTATTGGAAATGAAGCCATTACTTTTTCTGCTCGTTTCGGGGGAGCATCAAAAGACATTTATGTACCTATTCAAGCTGTTCTAGGTATTTATGCACGTGAGAATGGACAAGGTTTATTTTTTGATCCTGAAGAATATGCCAATGTAGCGCCTGTAGAAAATACAGTAGAGTCTGAAGTACAAGAAACAATTGAAACAACATCAACTAAGAAAAAACCAACGTTAAGAATTTTAGATTAAATTTAGAGGAAGAAAGCATGGCATTTGATTTAGTCCAATACTTTGCTGAGCAGATAAAAATTCAAAAGCCTCAGCTTTTAAATCAATATCCAGTTAATGAAAAAAATAAACTGATTGATGAGGTGAATATTCTTACGCTTGGAAAACTGATTAGTTTATGGCGCCAAGATGACAATAAGATTTATCAAGAAATCAAAACTTCAGATCCACTTTATATTCAAGAAGTTGCTCGTCATCTAACAACGTCTAAGCATAATCAGTCAGCTTTAAAAAATTCAGAGCTAGAACAGAGTATTTCTGAAATTTTAACTTTGCAGTTAGCAGAACTTAACCAACTCGATGAAACAGGTGGTTTTGGGCATAATGGCTTAAAAGAATTAATTTTAGGCCAAGTAGAACATTTATCAGGTCAGGCAGAAGATTGGGTTTGGTCAACAAACCACCTAAATGAGTTAATTGGTTCTAAACCTGTGGAACAAGAAGAGCTATCATTGGATACAACAATGAAGGAGTTCAACCAAATGGTTCACCAAGCCCAACCTCATCATGACGATTTGCATACTGACGAACAAGCTACTGAGAGTTCTGTACCTACATGGTCAAAGATTATTGCCCCTGTCGTTGCTTTAGCAATTTTGGGTTATCTCTATTGTATTTATACACAACTCGTTTAGTTTAATCATTGTTATAAAAAGGGGAATTTTTTATTCCCCTTTTTCGATTAAAATTAAAATAATTTATTAATCAATATTGTATTAATATTCTATTACAATTACTTTAGCTAAATTTAAAAATATATAATGTAAACCTCATCGCAGTCTTAAAAGTATAATGTATAAATAATCTTATAATATTTTTTCTAATCTGACATTTTACGTCACTTCTTTCCCAAAACTGAAACCTCTCAATTTACTTGATTAATTGACTTCAAATTGTTCAGAAATATAATGAATTTTAACTACTTTTAGGAAAAAGTAGTAAATATAACTTTAGAATCCTGAGAGATAAAAACATGGCTAAACTTTCTTTAGATAGCTTAACTGAAATTGATGGTTTTATTGCTTCTGCACTTGTTGATTCAGAAAGCGGATTATCACTTGCAACACAAGGTGGTGGGGAAATTGATTTAGAATTGGCAGCTGCTGGAAATACTGAAGTAGTTCGCGCAAAGCGAAACATCGCCAATGCTTTGAAATTAAATGACAATATTGAAGACATTTTAATTACATTGGGTAAGGCTTACCACTTAATTCGACCTCTAGAAAGTAATAATAATTTATTCCTTTACTTAGTGCTTGATCGTGCTAAATCGAACTTGGCTATGGCTCGTCATGAGTTAAAGTCATTTGAAAAAGAGCTAGACTTTAGCTAATTAATCTAAGATATGCTTTTTATATTTATTATAAAAAGCATATTAAAACTATTATATTAATCAATAAAACTTAATGTGATACTATGGATGGGAATTACATAAATATTGCTACTACTGGTTTAAGCTTAAAAGTTTTAGATGAATTAAAAACTTTAATCAGAAAGTTAATATCTAATGAGTATAGTATTAATTGGGTTAATATTTCTAACAGTCATATTGATCTATTATTAATTAATGAAAACTTTTTTGATTCAGATAATATTCAAAATATTCTTAAAAAGAAAAGATGTCCTTATTTAAAAATTACTAAAACTCCCTCACAAAATAGATATCAACTAGATGAACATACCCTTCATCTGCCACTAGAAAAAGTAGAATCTCTATTAGACTGGCTACAAATAAACCTAATATCTTATTTAAACCAAAAGAAGACTGTTGTAGTTTCAGATTTATCAAATGAGCTCATACTCATTGATGATAAATTTATTAGGAATTTGCACAGCCCAGAACATGCCAAACTATACCTTTTTGATGATAAAGGCACACTCGCCATTATTGATAACAGGACTCAGATGGCTTGGTTGGAACCATCACGCCAACAAACTCAAACCAATCAAAGCTTTAATTTCACTTTTGCTAAAACTTCCGACTTCACCAAAGTGTCTCGTAAAAAAAACTACTATTTGCAGGACTGGCTATGGAATTTGATTTGGCATTCACAAAACTTTGGAAATCTAGCTACAGAAGATAGATATTTTAAAATTGATCATTGGCCACAACCCTACCAAAAAGAATATAGAAAAGTGAGCCTACAACTCTCTGCTTGTTTTATACAGGGAGCAAAAATTACTGATGTGGCGAACCAGCTTAACGTATCAATTGATGATGTTTTACGCTTCGTTACCGCTTGTTTAATGGCAAATAATGGAAAATTTATTTCTGCAAATAAATGTGCTTACGCCCCCAATTCTTATTTAGAAAATTCAAATACAGACAATCATTTTTTTAAAAATTTTATAGGGAAGATTAGACGGCGTTTTGGTCTTTAAGGGAAGTTATGATTATACAGCAATATAAAATTGTCTTTGCAGGTAGTATGGGGGCAGGTAAAACAGAAGCGATTAAATCGTTATCTGAAATTCCAATTCTGGAAACAGAAGCATTCAACACTGATGTACAAAGCCACCAGAAAACCCAGACCACTGTAGGCATTGATTATGGTGAAATTACTTTAGATGATGGAATCAAAATCGGACTCTATGGCACCCCAGGACAAAGCCGTTTTGATTTTATATGGTCGGTCATTTGTGAAGGTGCAATCGGTGTTATTTTATTATTAGATCACAATAGTCCTAATCCGATTGATGAGCTAGAAAGCTACTTAGAAACTTTTAAAAATTATAACGATAATATTGCGATTGGTATTACTCATGTTGACGAAAATAAAGAATCGTCACTTCAACAATATCGTCATTGGATAAAAGAAAACGGACTGTCATATCCATTGTTTTTTATTGATGCACGCGAGCAAGAACAAATTTTAATGATGGTTGAATCATTAATTGCATCACTTGAAATCAAAGTAGGCTTAACATCTCAAGGGAATGATCATGCTTAGTATTCCAACTCAGAAACGCACCGCCCCGACACAATTGCTACAGCTAGCAAAAACTGAAGCTCATAATATTTTGATGAATACGCGTGGTGTAGATTTTGTAATGATTTGCTCTTCTGATGGTTTTGAATTAGCGACAGTAAGTCATAAAAACTACCATAACACCACCAAATTAGCGGCGGTGAGTAGCTCAATTTTGGCAATGGTCACTGCTTTTTTAAAAGAGATTCAGCTCACTGGCTGTAACAACATTACTTTAGATGCAGATAATGGTAAGGCTATTCTGACGGCTATTCCAGCAACTCATCACCCGATGGTTATGGTCACGCTCAGTAATAAAGAGGTACTTTTAGGACAACTATTGTATAGCCTAAAAAAAGCAAGCCAAGTGATTGCAGAGGCAGATGGAGAATAAATCAAGACTTCTAATTGAAAATAAAAACCGCTCAAATAGAGCGGTTTTTTTAATTAAATTTGGATACTAAATAACATTTGTCGTTTTTTTACTTGTTGACCCTGTTGCCCTAACACATCTTCAACTACACCATCCACATCAGATTTAATCTGTTGCTGGATTTTCATGGCCTCAAGCACTAGTAAAGTTTGACCTTTCACGACTTGATCACCTTTATTAACTAAAATATTCACCACAGCGCCATCCATTGGCGCACGAATATTGCCATCACCAGCCACATCAGCTATTTCAGGGGCAGCATAAGTCACATTTCGTATCGCAATATTGCCATTCTCTCGATCTAAGTAAAGCTGATCACCATCTAATACATATTGCACACGGCGACGTACACCATCAATTAAATAAACTAATTGCTCTGGCGTTCTATCAAGCACTTCAATACAAACTGTTTGATCACAGAGCTGTGCCGTAAACGTGTTATTTACAGATGAAAGCTGCAATTGAATTTGCTGATCATCATATTTAAGTTTTAATGGTAATGGCACACCTAATCCAGTTTGCCACACCGTAGTTACTTTACTTTGGCTAAATAATGCCGCTGCAATCGCTAAATTTTCTAAAGATAGAACCTGCTTATGTAGGCTGTTATCGTTTTGAAAATGCTGTTGAATAAATGCGGTATTGGTATCACCAGCAACAACAACGGGATGGCGCAGTAAATTGACCAAAAACTGTTTATTACTGTTTACACCCAGCAAAACACAATCATCTACGGCACGAGCAAGTAAGCGAATCGCATCCTCACGGGTTTTACCGTATGCGATCACTTTCGCCACCATAGGGTCATAAAAAGGGCTAACTTCATCAGTTGCCAACATACCATGATCTATTCGTACATTTGGCAATGTTGCTGGCTGCCAACGTAAGACTTGGCCTGTTTGTGGTAAGAAATCTTGACGTGGGTCTTCTGCATACAAACGCACTTCGATCGCATGTCCATGTAAGATCAATTCTTGTTGCTTTAACGGTAACTGCTCACCATTCGCGACACGTAACTGCCATTCAACCAAGTCTAATCCAGTAATGAGTTCAGTGACAGGATGCTCCACTTGCAAACGGGTATTCATTTCTAAAAAATAAAATGCACCCGATGCATCTAGCAAAAACTCAACTGTACCAGCCCCGACATAAGCACATGCTTTAGCCGCGGCTACAGCAGCCTCACCCATTTTCTGACGCAGTTCAGGCGTCATGACCGGACACGGCGCTTCTTCAACAACCTTTTGGTGACGGCGTTGAATCGAACAATCACGCTCAAACAGATAAACATAATTGCCGTGTGTATCGCCAAAAACCTGAATTTCGACATGGCGCGGGGCAATCACTGCTTTTTCCAAAATAAGCTCGCCTGAGCCAAATGCATTTTCAGCCTCTGAACGTGCAGTTTGCAAAGCTTCAGTCAACTCGGATGACTGCTGTACCAAGCGCATACCACGGCCACCACCGCCCGCAGAGGCTTTGACCATAATTGGAAAGCCAATCTGTTCTGCTTGTGCTGCTAAATATTCGAGATCTTGTCGGTCTCCTTCATAACCAGGTACACAAGGGACACCTGCTTCAATCATGGCAATTTTTGAAAGGCGTTTACTGCCCATTAACTCAATTGCAGAAGCTGTTGGTCCAATAAACGTAATCTGATTATCAATACAGGCCTGAGCAAAATTAGTATTCTCTGACAAAAAACCATAGCCTGGATGCACAGCGTCCGCCCCAGTTTTTTTACATGCATCTATTATTTTGGCAATAGCGAGATAAGACTCAGATACTTTAGATGGCCCAATGTAAACAGCTTCATCTGCTTCTTGTACGTGGCGAGCCTTACGATCAACATCAGAATAAACTGCGACAGTTTGATAACCCATTGCCTTAGCAGTTTGCATGACTCGAACTGCAATTTCACCACGATTGGCAACCAGTACTTTTGAAAATTTCATTATTTTTATCCTTATCTCTTATGGCTCATCAGCCCAGTTTGGCAACCGTTTCTGGATAAAAGCCATCGTTCCCTCTTGCCCTTCAGCCCCACCAACCGCTTGGGCAAACTGCTGTGCAGCATCATCTAGTAAATCACTCAAAGGCTCATTGAGTGTTCGATGTAACAGTGCTTTAGTCACACGCGAAGCTTGAGGAGCTGCTCGTTTAATGTGTTGAATGGTTTCCTCTAGAGCTTGCTCTAATTCGATTTCATTATGTGCAATTTGATGAACCACTCCGGTACTAAGTGCTGTATGGCCCTCAAAACGCATGCCGAGTAAAGCAAGTCGGCGCGCCTGAGTCAGGCCAATACGTTTCACCACAAAAGGAGCAATTTGTGCAGGAATCACACCAAGCCCTGTTTCAGGTAAACCAAACTGAGTATTGTCACGACTAATCGCAACATCGGAAACACAGGCCAAACCAAAACCACCACCTAAAACAGCACCTTCTAAAATCACTACAACTGTTTGCGGAGCAGCTTCAACTTGCTCAAGCATGGCACCAAAACGGCGGTTAAAATCAGTATAAGGTTGCAGGCTACCAACGTTAGTTGCTTCAACGCGTAAAGCAGCCATATCTTTAATATCACCACCTGCACAAAAGGTTCCGCCTTCCCCACGGATAATTACCGCACGAATTGAAAGGTCATCGCGAATAGCATTAAAGACTTGTTGAATGGCATTGACCATCTTCAAGTTCATAGCATTACGGCTCTCTGGTCGATTTAACCAGAGATATAAAATACTGCCGTCTTGTTCTAATTGAATGCTGTCATCAAGATCTAGAGCTTGTAGAGAGGTCGAAAGTCTCATGGTGTATTCCTTATTCTTATTTCTGCTTTTTAGGCAGAATGTCCATCAATTTACAGATAATCCCCAACATAATCTCATCTGCCCCACCACCAATAGACCCTAAGCGACCATCACGATACAGCTGTGATGCTGGGTTATCCCACATAAAGCCGTTACCACCCCAATATTGCAGACAGCTATCGGCAACTTCACGGGTTAAACGTCCTGCTTTTAGTTTTGCCATAGATGCCAGCTTGGTCACATCTTCCCCAGCAATATGCTGTTCACAAGCTTGGTAGGTTAATGCTTTGAGTGCTTCCACTTCGGTCATGAGTTCGGCAAAACGGAAATGGATATATTGGTTATTGATGAGCGGCTGACCAAACGTCGTACGCTCTTTGGTATAGGCAATAGTCTTTTGAATTAAATTTTCCAAACCGCCAATCGCATTGGCACAAGCCCATAGGCGCTCTTCCTGAAATTGCATCATTTGCATCATGAAGCCCATGCCTTCGACACCCACTAAGTTACGCTGTGGTACACGTACATTGTCTAAATAAACCTGCGCTGTGGTCGTTGAACGCATCCCTAATTTATTAAGTGGCTCTGAAAAACTAATCCCTTTGGTTTTTGCTGGCACAATAATCAGCGACTTATTAACGTGTGGTTTATCATCAGACGTATTGGCTAAAAGACAAAAGAAGTCGGCCTGCAATGAGTTTGTAATCCACATTTTGCTGCCGTTAATGACATAGTCATCGCCATCTTTTTTTGCTGTTGTTTTAATAGCAGCAACATCCGAACCGGCATGCACTTCTGATACTGCAATCGATGCCACATATTCCCCAGCAATGGCTGGTGTTAAAAACTCATCACGTAACTCTTTACTACCAAAACGTGCCAAAGCAGGTGTTGCCATATCAGTTTGAACGCCAATGGCTAAAGGCACTCCTCCACAAGCGGCATAGCCAATTTCTTCTGCAACCACAAGGTTATAGGAATAATCTAACGCTAAACCACCATTTTCCTCTGGCTTACAAATTCCTAATAAACCAAGATCACCCATTTTTTTAAATACATCATGGATTGGGAATTGCCCTGCAGCTTCCCATTCTGGAATATGGGGATTCAGCTCATTTTGCACAAATTGACGAGCTGTGCGGCGCAATGCTTCATGTTCGGCAGTAAATTTCATTGTGTTATTCCTATTAATTTTTTTTAATTGCGGTAAAGATTGATTAAAAACGGGATACACCAAAACGAGTTGGATTTAGCTCTCGTTGCTGTGCTTCATAAATGGTTTGTAAAAGGAAAATTAATAATTTTCGGGTATCTCGCGGATCGATAATGCCGTCGTCATGTAGCATGGCCGTATTGAAAATCGCGGTAGATTGCTGCTCCAATTTCATGGTCGTACTCTGCTCAAGAAAATCAAGCATTTGCGGATTAGGCTCCTGACCAGAAGCTTTTTGCTTTCCTTCAGCCACAATGCGTAATACCTTTCCAGCTTGTGCAGCGCCCATTACAGCAACATGCGAATTTGGCCATGCAAAAATAAAGTCTGGCGATAAACTCCGACCACACATTGCGTAGTTACCTGCACCATATGAGCCTGCCACAACAATCGAAATTTTAGGTACAGAACAATTCGCAACAGCTTGAATCAGTTTCGAGCCATGCTTGATAATGCCATTTTGTTCGGCATCGGTTCCCACCATAAAACCTGTGGTGTTATGCAAGAACAATAATGGACGTTTGGTCTGTTCACACAGGTGTATAAACTGAGCTGCTTTCGCTGCTCCTTGAGGGGTAATCGGACCATTATTGGTGATAATGCCAATATGCAAGCCTCCAATTTTTGCCCAGCCACATACCGTTAAATCATCATATTCCTGTTTAAATTCTAGAAAATCTGAATCGTCAATAATGCGCGCAACCACTTCTTTCATGTTAAATGGTTGTTTAGGATCATTTGGAATCACACCCAACAGTTCATCGGCATCGTAACGAGGTTCTTTATAAGTCGTTTCAACTGGTTTGATTTGCTCTTTCCAGTTCAGATGTTCAAAAATTTCACGTGCAAGTCGAATACCATCAGCGTCATTTTCTGCTAAATATTCTGCTGTTCCAGCAACCTGTGCATGCATTTCTGCTCCGCCCAACTCTTCAGCTGTTGCTACTTCACCAGTCGCAGCTAAAAGTAAAGGTGGACCTGCAAGAAGCATTTCAGTTTGTTTACGTACAGCAATGACATAATCGGAAAGACCGGGTTGATAAGCCCCTCCTGCCGTTGCATTGCCATGAACAACTGCAAGCTGTGGAATACCTGCCGCAGAAAGACGTGCCTGATTGGCAAAGGTCATGCCGCCATAGGTAAATACTTCTGCCGCATAATTTAAGTTGGCACCGCCACTTTCGGTCAGCGTAATCAGCGGGAGTTTTTGTTCTAAGGCAATTTTTTGCAAACGCTGTGTTTTCTGTACGCCCATGGGTGACATGGTTCCGCCTTTGATGGCACTATTACTTGCAGAGACTAGACAACGCACACCACTGACAAAACCAATGCCAGCAATTACTCCACCACCAGCTTCGGAACCATCTTTATCATCATGCATGTTATAGCCAACCAAACCACACAGCTCAACAAAAGGTGAATCGGCATCAAGTAATAATCGTACACGCTCATGCGGCAAAATCTTGCCTTTTTTATCGAACTTAGGTTTAGCCGCATACGATTTATCAATACTTTTTTGCTGAATTGCACGGACTTCACTCAGTTGAGTAAGTAGTGCCTCTTTATTTTTTTGATACTGTTCACTACCAACAGCAATTTCGGATTGGAGAATAGTCACTGTTATTCCTCCTCAGCCTCAGTCTTTTTCTGAAAGATTTCAGGAATAAATGCACGGTGGAAACCATTATAGGACTGACTATTTGTTGCATCAGCTAGTGAATACATGCGTGTTCCTTGTGATGCAGCACCATCAATACGCAGAGTTACACCAGAAACAAAAGCTGCAGCATCGGACAATAAATAACAAATCGCCGATGAAACTTCTGACTCAGTTCCCATACGTTTTAGCGGTACATTGCCAGCAAGACTTGGAATAATTACTTTGGCAAAATCACCGCTATAATTATCCATACCGGATGACACAATCCATCCCGGTGCAACCGCATTTACACGAACACCAGATTTCCCCCACTCAACCGATGCTGTTTTAGTTAAGTTATCAACCCCCGAACGCGCAGCGCCAGAATGCCCCATTCCTGGCATACCTCCCCACATATCGGCAGTCATGTTGACGATACTGCCACCATGTTTTGCCATCCATTGGTTATAAGCTTCACGCATTAAATAGAAAGTTGCGTGCAAATTATTACGCACGACTGCATCGAAACCATTTGCTGAGATATTCTCTAAAGCTGACGGGAACTGGCCACCTGCATTATTTACCAGACCATCGAGTTTGCCGAATTTCTCAATCACTTCCGCAATCATATTTTTTACTTGTTCTTCTTCACGGTTATCGCAAACAATGAAATGAACCTGACCACCATCTTCTATAATTTCTTGGCTTACTTTCTCTAATTTCTCAATTTTGCGTCCTGTAATCACCACTTGCGCGCCGAGGGCTGCAAGCTCATGTGCAGTACAACGACCAATTCCTGAGCCGCCACCTGTCACAATAATGACTTTATTAGCAAAAGCATCTGGTCTAAAAATTGATTGATAACTCATCTTTGTTTCATCCATTCATTTTATTTTTCTAAAAGATGTGCCGGAACTTTTACAGGCATATCCAATAATTGCTGTGCAAATGCTTTACCTTGTGGGTCGATACGTAAGCTTGCAACACCACCGCCACCCAAGGCATTCTCCAACATAAAATTCAGTGCATTTAAACCCGGTAACTCATAACGAATTACGCGCCCTTTCTCTGCATCCAAGACATGCTGCATATAACTTGCAACCGTCTGTTCAGTTAGTGCTGCACGAATCCACGGTAAATATTCTGCTTTACGTGCAATCACACCGATATTGCTATGATTGCCTTTATCACCACTGCGGGCATGCGCAATTTCAATCAAAGGAACTTCAATTTCATTCCCTTGATAAACCGCACTTTCACCCGCTGCTAAAGTATTGAATTGCTCTGTAGAAATGCCCCGAGGAATCTCAACCGGATAGCGGCTCCCATCAAAATCGATTTCGACATTGATCTGATTTTTATCAATTAAAAATGAAAATAACTTAATCACTGGAGATGCTTTTGGTCGACCTCCGACAATTCCTGCCAAGGCTGGAGCCATACCTGTTGAAGCCTGTGCAATTTCAGATGCAAAGAACATACATGCTTCTTTAAACATGTGTTTTACAGCTATTTTGACCACAACTTCACGGCTATTTAAAGCCTGAGCATGTGCTCCATAGGTACTTTCAATACCTAAGATTTCAACAGACTTCTCACTAAAAGGTGGCACCGAACGCATTGCTAAAACACGCTCACATTTCGCCAAAATCGCATCGGCAATGACTTGTGCTTTTTGTGGTGCCTCACGTCCTGCAATTAAGAAACTGACTAAAACCCGATAACCATCAGGATAAGTTGCACTGACTTTATATTGTGTAGTCGGTGCTTGTCCTTTTGCTCCCGTCACACGAACTCGATGCTCCCCAATTTGTTCTAAATGCACGTGACTGAAATCAGCAATTACATCGGGTAGTAAATATGCTTGAGGATTACCTATTTCATAAACAATTTGCTCTGCAACTGTAGCAGTAGAAACCAGACCACCTGTCCCCTGTGGTTTAGTCACAACGAATGAACCATCTTCACTCACTTCAACCACTGGAAACCCCATGTTGTCGAAGCCTTGTACCAATTGCCAATCGGTAAAATTACCGCCTGTACATTGCGCACCACATTCAATGACATGACCTGCCAGCGAGCCTTGTGCCAACTTATCGTAGTCATCTAAAGACCATTGATACTCATGAAGTAAAGGGGCAAGCACCACAGCGGAGTCAACCACACGGCCAGTAATCACAATATCTGCGCCTAAATTTAAAGCATCGCGAATAGCCACCGCACCTAAATAAGCATTACTGCTTGCCACCTGTTCTGGTAAAGCTTCACCGCTAAACATTTCCTGAATATTTTGCTGTTTGAGTTGTTCATGCTGCGCTAAAAGATCATCGCCTAAAACCACCGCAACTTTCAGATCTAGACCATATTCTTTAATTATTTTTTGCAAGGCATCTCGACACGCCAATGGATTAACACCACCAGCATTACTAATTACCTTAATCTTTTTTTCTGCAATTTTTTTAAGTAGAGGTGCCATCACTCGGCTGACAAAATCCAATGCATAGCCATGCTTTGGTTCCACCATCTTCGCTTTTGCCATAATCGACATAGTGATCTCTGACAAATAATCAAAAACCAAATAATTAATATCGGTTAGATGTACTAATTGGAAAGCAGCAGTATTGGTGTCTCCCCAAAAACCTGAGGCACAACCTATTTTTACGACACGCTCATCATCCTGTTGATTACTTGCCATCTTATTTCTCATTATTTTGTTTAAAAATTACACTCAACATTACCAAGCAAGCGCTTGGTTTGTAAAGAGCAAAATGTTATTGTGAAATTGACCAAAACTGCCAAACTCGACAGCTCAGCTAAAACATGATGAGATTTGGCAACCTTTTCTGTTAAGTATTTTTATATAAAGGATTCGGCTTTCGCATGATTGCTACTTCAATTGAACAGATTCCAAATATCTCTTGTTTTGACGATAACCCACGTGGTCGTTTATTACGGGGGGCTGCCTATCTATTTCACAAACAAGGCTATGATAAAACCACTGTACGCGAACTTGCTCAATTTATTGGAATTCAATCAGGTAGCTTATTTCATCACTTTAAAAGTAAAGATGACATCCTCGCTCACGTGATGGAGGAAACCATTATTTACAATCTTGCTCGTTTACAAGATGCGGCAGCTCAATCTACGGATCCAGAAAAACAGTTACGTGCTCTTATTAAAGCTGAACTCATTTCAATTACTGGAGATACAGGTGCAGCCATGGCTGTTTTGGTTTATGAATGGTTTGCCCTGTCAAAAGAAAAACAAGATTATCTTTTAAAAATGCGTAATGAATATGAGCAAATTTGGTTAGATGTTATTGAAAAGTTACGCACTGAAGGCAAGGTAAAGCATGATGCCTTTATTTGGCGAAGATTAGTTGGTGGTGCAATTTCGTGGACCGTAACTTGGTATAAAGCTGAGGGTAAAGTCAAAATTGATGAGTTAACCGAAATGGTCTGGGAAATGGCTTTGAAATAAAAAAAGGTGGCTAAATGACCACCTTATAAAAATCAGTAAGCCAACTGCTTACTAATCAAATCTTTCATAATTTCTTCAGCACCGCCACCAATCATATTGACCTTCACCTCACGGTAAATACGTTCCGACTTGGTACCTCGCATAAAGCCCATACCACCTAATGTTTGGACAGCTGCATCAGCACAAAATTGCATAGTGCGAGTCGCAACATTTTTAAGCATTGAAATTTGTGCCACCAACTCAGGCCCTTGTAACTTCGGCTGAGTCATTTTCCATGCAGTTTCTTCAAGCAATGCCCGTGTTGAGGTCAATTGTGTTGCCATATCTACCAATTTATGACGAACCACTTGATGATCAATTAATCGCTTACCAAAAGTTTTCCGTTGTTGCGCCCACTCTAAAGCTTCTTCATAACAGACTAATGCATACCCATAAGCGACTACTCCCAAGAAAAACCGCTCCATGTTAAAGTTATTCATAATAACTTTAAAACCAGCGTTTTCTTTGCCGAGCAGATTTGATGCAGGTACTCGTACTTGGTCAAAATGCAAATGAGCTGTATCTGAAGCCCACCACCCCATTTTCTTTAGAGGTGTTTTAGTAATTCCTTCACTATGCGCATCAACGAGCAACATTGAAATACCTTCTGCCCCCGTTTTAGTTGGGTCTGTACGCACTGCAACTGTATAGTAATCTGCACGAATCCCCGATGTGATAAATGTCTTCTCACCCGAAACAATGTAGTAATCACCGTCACGAACAGCTTTAGTCTGTAATGCAGCGACATCCGAGCCACCACCAGGTTCTGTAATAGCTAAAGCAGAAATTTTTTCACCGGAAATAATACCTGGTAGGACTCTAGCCTTTAACTCCTCACTTCCAAAGTGCTGAATGGGAGGGGCGCCAATTGTGTGTACCATGAGTGAGGTATGTACTCCCCCAGAACCCGCCTTTGCCATTTCAATACCAGCCAGCAATGAATAAAATGGATCTGCATCAGGAATACCACCATATTCTTCTGAAAAACCTAGACCTAATAGGCCAATTTCAGCTGCCTTTCTATAAAGCTCTCTAGGAAATGTCTCAGCCTCATCCCACTCATTCACAAAAGGTGCCATTTCTTTTTGTACAAATCGACGAACATTGTCAGCAAAAGCAATGTGTTGTTCATTATAGTAAATTGGGTTGAATTGCATTTTTAGAAATGTCCTGATGTTTTTATTTAATTCCTGAACATATCTTGTCATGTTTACAGTCAATCAAAAGTTGCAAGAATTTCCATTTTCTTGGCATAAAACATCAAACAGAATTATTTTTATTTATGTACAACGCCTATACTCTTAAGCAGCAGCGAAAACCACGAACAGCATAATAGGATTGGGCCCCATTATGATAAATAAAGACCCGACCATACCGACGATCAGCAAAAAGTGCTCCACCTAACTTACGAATCTCAGCTGGGGTTTTGAGCCAACTCGATGTTTTAAGATCAAGCTCTTCAATTTGCTGTAACTGAAAATATTGTTCTTCAGTTAAAAGCTCGATTCCCATTTCATTAGCTAGATCTATTGCACTGTTTTTAGGAGGATGATCTTTTCTGGATTCCAAAGCCTCACGATCATAACAAAGGCTTCTACGACCTTTGGGTGTCTCAGGAGAACAATCGATAAATAAATACTCATCCTTCTGTTGATCATAAGAGACAACGTCAGGTTCTCCTCCAGTGTTTTCCATTTCTTGCAATGACCATAATTTTTCAGGCGATTCTAATAATTTAGCCCGCACATTTGTCCAATCAATTTCTTTATGGCGATGTGTGTTCTTTTCAAATCTCTTCTTTAATAGTTCAAACAGTGAATCTAATTCTGTTGGAGTTAATTGCTTTTTAGTTGTCATTGAATAAATCCTTATAATTATTAAACTGAACGTCCATCAAAATAATTTATTTTTATTTTTTCTAAATCTATATCATCTATGCATCGAACATTAATCGCAAACATAGAATTACCCTCTGCATCTATGCCTTGAGCATAAGGATGAATACCACAATTTTTACAGAAATGATGATTAATCACATGTTTGTTAAAAGTATAGTTCGCTAAAATTTCAGGCGTTTCTAAAGAAACTTTAACTTGATTACTGGGTAAGAACCAAAGCAATGAGCCTTTCTTTTGACATATTGAACAATTACAAGATAAAACCTCTGACAACTCTCCTTCCACTACAAATTTAATCTGACCGCAATGGCAACTTCCTTGATATTTCATCGTTCTTACTCTTTATATTCATCCTATTTACTTTTCCAGTTTAAAGAATAAGTTTCCATATAAAAATGTAATCGATCTACTTAATATTGATTTAGATGACTATGATAATAATGATCTTAAGTTTGAATTTAAGGGTCCATATGTAAGACTGGGAGCTCATTTTTAAATCAGAATGAATTCGAAATTTCCTCCCCATATAAAAAAGGACTCTTCTAGAGTCCTTTTTATTGCCTAAAATTGATTAATTCTTCAATTTCATTTAATTCATGCATAAAGCAACACCCCGGTTTCTTTCGAGACCGGGGTGTTAGAATAATGAGCTGGCGATGACTTACTCTCACATGGGAAACCCCACACTACCATCAGCGCTAAGAGGTTTCACTTCTGAGTTCGGGAAGGGATCAGGTGGTTCACTCTTGCTATGGTCGCCAGCACAACTGGTATGGATACTTGCATTGGTCTTAATATGCCGATGCGTTTTCCAAATCTTTACAGATGGGCTGATTGAATCTTACTTTAGTTGTTCATTTTAGCTAAGCATATAACTAAATCAAGTTGCTTTGCATATTAATGAATCGATTGATGCTTTATATACAACTGCTTGGGTGTTGTATAGTCAAGCCTCACGAGCAATTAGTATTGGTCAGCTTCACATATCACTATGCTTCCACATCCAACCTATCAACGTCCTAGTCTCGAACGGCTCTTTAGAGGACATAAAGTCCTAGGGAAATCTTATCTTGAGGTAGGCTTCCCGCTTAGATGCTTTCAGCGGTTATCCCTTCCGAACATAGCTACCCGGCGATGCGACTGGCGTCACAACCGGTACACCAGAGGTTCGTCCACTCTGGTCCTCTCGTACTAGGAGCAGATCCTCTCAAATTTCCAGCGCCCACGGTAGATAGGGACCGAACTGTCTCACGACGTTCTAAACCCAGCTCGCGTACCTCTTTAAATGGCGAACAGCCATACCCTTGGGACCTGCTTCAGCCCCAGGATGAGATGAGCCGACATCGAGGTGCCAAACACCGCCGTCGATATGAACTCTTGGGCGGTATCAGCCTGTTATCCCCAGAGTACCTTTTATCCGTTGAGCGATGGCCCTTCCATACAGAACCACCGGATCACTAAGACCTACTTTCGTACCTGCTCGACTTGTGGGTCTCGCAGTTAAGCGCGCTTTTGCCTTTATACTCTACGCGTGATTTCCGACCACGCTGAGCGCACCTTCGTACTCCTCCGTTACTCTTTAGGAGGAGACCGCCCCAGTCAAACTACCCACCAGACATGGTCCTCGCCCCGGATTACGGGGCAGAGTTAGAACCTCAACATTACCAGGGTGGTATTTCAAGGACGGCTCCATTGGAACTAGCGTTCCAACTTCAAAGCCTCCCACCTATCCTACACAAGTAAGGTCAAAGTTCAATGTCAAGCTGCAGTAAAGGTTCACGGGGTCTTTCCGTCTAGCCGCGGGTACACTGCATCTTCACAGCGATTTCGATTTCACTGAGCCTCTGCTGGAGACAGCGCCGCCATCATTATGCCATTCGTGCAGGTCGGAACTTACCCGACAAGGAATTTCGCTACCTTAGGACCGTTATAGTTACGGCCGCCGTTTACTGGGGCTTCGATCAAGAGCTTCGCTTACGCTAACCCCATCAATTAACCTTCCAGCACCGGGCAGGCATCACACCCTATACGTCCACTTTCGTGTTTGCAGAGTGCTATGTTTTTAATAAACAGTTGCAGCGGCCTGGTTTCTGTGGCTGCCAATAGCTCAGACCGCAAGGGTCATCACCGTCAGCAGCGTACCTTCTCCCGAAGTTACGGTACCATTTTGCCTAGTTCCTTCAGCAGAGTTCTCTCAAGCGCCTTGGTCTACTCGACCTGACCACCTGTGTCGGTTTCGGGTACGATTCCTGTGTAACTGAAGCTTAGAGACTTTTCCTGGAAGCATGGTATCAGCCACTTCGCTGTACAAGTACAGCTTGCTATCAGATCTCAGCATAGAGCACCCCGGATTTGCCTAAGATGCATGCCTACTTCCTTCCACCTGGACAACCAACGCCAGGCTGACTTAACCTTCTCCGTCCTCTCATCGCATTACACAGAAGTATTGGAATATTAACCAATTTCCCATCGACTACGCCTTTCGGCCTCGCCTTAGGGGTCGACTCACCCAGCCCCGATTAACGTTGGACTGGAACCCTTGGTCTTTCGGCGAACGGGTTTTTCACCCGTTTTGTCGTTACTCACGTCAGCATTCGCACTTCTGATACCTCCAGCATACTTCTCAATACACCTTCATCGGCTTACAGAACGCTCCCCTACCACTTGACTAAAAGTCAAATCCGCAGCTTCGGCACATAGTTTTAGCCCCGTTACATCTTCCGCGCAGGCCGACTCGACTAGTGAGCTATTACGCTTTCTTTAAAGGGTGGCTGCTTCTAAGCCAACCTCCTAGCTGTCTATGCCTTCCCACATCGTTTCCCACTTAACTATGATTTTGGGGCCTTAGCTGGCGGTCTGGATTGTTTTCCTCTTGACTACGGACGTTAGCACCCGCAGTCTGTCTCCCGGATAGTACTCATAGGTATTCGGAGTTTGCATCGGTTTGGTAAGTCGGGATGACCCCCTAGCCGAAACAGTGCTCTACCCCCTATGGTATTCGTCCGAGGCGCTACCTAAATAGCTTTCGGGGAGAACCAGCTATCACCAGGCTTGATTAGCCTTTCACCCCTATCCACAAGTCATCCCCTGGCTTTTCAACGACAGTGGGTTCGGTCCTCCAGTTAGTGTTACCCAACCTTCAACCTGCTCATGGATAGATCGCCTGGTTTCGGGTCTATACCCAGCAACTAAACGCCCTATTAAGACTCGATTTCTCTACGGCTCCCCTATACGGTTAACCTCGCTACTGAATATAAGTCGCTGACCCATTATACAAAAGGTACGCAGTCACCGAACAAGTCGGCTCCCACTGCTTGTATGCATGCGGTTTCAGGATCTATTTCACTCCCCTCACAGGGGTTCTTTTCGCCTTTCCCTCACGGTACTGGTTCACTATCGGTCAGTCAGGAGTATTTAGCCTTGGAGGATGGTCCCCCCATATTCAGACAAGGTTTCACGTGCCTCGCCCTACTCGTCATCATTATGTGTGCCCTTTCGTGTACGGGAATATCACCCTCTACGTTCGCACTTCCCAGAGCGTTCCACTAAAACACACATAACTTAATGGGCTGATCCCCGTTCGCTCGCCGCTACTAAGGGAATCTCAATTGATTTCTTTTCCTAAGGGTACTGAGATGTTTCACTTCCCCTCGTTCGCCTTGCAACACTATGTATTCATGTTGCAATACCTACCTTAAAGTAGGTGGGTTCCCCCATTCAGAAATCTCCGGATCAAAGGATATTTGCCGCCTCCCCGGAGCTTATCGCAGGCTATTACGTCTTTCATCGCCTCTGACTGCCAAGGCATCCACCACATGCACTTAATTACTTGACTATACAACCCCAAACAGTCGTCAACACTTACAAGTGAGTGTTGTCCGTGCGATTCTTCATCGCTACTATCTGTTGCCTGTGTATTTAAACACTGTACAGCTTCAATCTAAATTCATATACCAAAACGCTTGATTCAGTTAATTTGCTAGTTCTCAATTCATCTAGATTAATTGCTTAATCTAAATTCTTGAGTGAACAATTTATTTCAGACTCAATTTTGCCAATCTGTTAATGAATAAACATGCCTTCGTCAGGTCATGCTTAATACCGTGATACTTAAATCACAGAAGTTAATAAACCAAGATCTAAATCTCTATTTACTAATTTCTGTAATCCGAACTTCTCTTAAGTTCTGGTGGAGACTAGGAGAGTCGAACTCCTGACCTCCTGCGTGCAAAGCAGGCGCTCTACCAACTAAGCTAAGTCCCCAGCTTACATCATCAGTCATGTATCTTTTATCTATAACTTCAACCAGTCAAAGTCATGGTGGGTCTGACAAGACTTGAACTTGTGACCCCACGCTTATCAAGCGTGTGCTCTAACCAACTGAGCTACAGACCCTCAGATACATCTATGAAGAACAACTTGTTGTGGATTCTTACCAATCGTCAATCTTTCGTTAAGGAGGTGATCCAGCCGCAGGTTCCCCTACGGCTACCTTGTTACGACTTCACCCCAGTCATCGGCCACACCGTGGTAACCGCCCTCTTTGCAGTTAGGCTAGCTACTTCTGGTGCAACAAACTCCCATGGTGTGACGGGCGGTGTGTACAAGGCCCGGGAACGTATTCACCGCGGCATTCTGATCCGCGATTACTAGCGATTCCGACTTCATGGAGTCGAGTTGCAGACTCCAATCCGGACTACGATCGGCTTTTTGAGATTAGCATCCTATCGCTAGGTAGCAACCCTTTGTACCGACCATTGTAGCACGTGTGTAGCCCTGGCCGTAAGGGCCATGATGACTTGACGTCGTCCCCGCCTTCCTCCAGTTTGTCACTGGCAGTATCCTTAAAGTTCCCGACATTACTCGCTGGCAAATAAGGAAAAGGGTTGCGCTCGTTGCGGGACTTAACCCAACATCTCACGACACGAGCTGACGACAGCCATGCAGCACCTGTATGTAAGTTCCCGAAGGCACCAATCCATCTCTGGAAAGTTCTTACTATGTCAAGGCCAGGTAAGGTTCTTCGCGTTGCATCGAATTAAACCACATGCTCCACCGCTTGTGCGGGCCCCCGTCAATTCATTTGAGTTTTAGTCTTGCGACCGTACTCCCCAGGCGGTCTACTTATCGCGTTAGCTGCGCCACTAAAGCCTCAAAGGCCCCAACGGCTAGTAGACATCGTTTACGGCATGGACTACCAGGGTATCTAATCCTGTTTGCTCCCCATGCTTTCGCACCTCAGCGTCAGTGTTAGGCCAGATGGCTGCCTTCGCCATCGGTATTCCTCCAGATCTCTACGCATTTCACCGCTACACCTGGAATTCTACCATCCTCTCCCACACTCTAGCTAACCAGTATCGAATGCAATTCCCAAGTTAAGCTCGGGGATTTCACATTTGACTTAATTAGCCGCCTACGCGCGCTTTACGCCCAGTAAATCCGATTAACGCTTGCACCCTCTGTATTACCGCGGCTGCTGGCACAGAGTTAGCCGGTGCTTATTCTGCGAGTAACGTCCACTATCTCTAGGTATTAACTAAAGTAGCCTCCTCCTCGCTTAAAGTGCTTTACAACCATAAGGCCTTCTTCACACACGCGGCATGGCTGGATCAGGCTTCCGCCCATTGTCCAATATTCCCCACTGCTGCCTCCCGTAGGAGTCTGGGCCGTGTCTCAGTCCCAGTGTGGCGGATCATCCTCTCAGACCCGCTACAGATCGTCGCCTTGGTAGGCCTTTACCCCACCAACTAGCTAATCCGACTTAGGCTCATCTATTAGCGCAAGGTCCGAAGATCCCCTGCTTTCTCCCGTAGGACGTATGCGGTATTAGCATTCCTTTCGAAATGTTGTCCCCCACTAATAGGCAGATTCCTAAGCATTACTCACCCGTCCGCCGCTAAGTGATAGTGCAAGCACCATCACTCCGCTCGACTTGCATGTGTTAAGCCTGCCGCCAGCGTTCAATCTGAGCCATGATCAAACTCTTCAGTTAAAAATCATTTTGCACCTTATTAAAGACAAGGTGCCAATTCTGGCTCATCAATTTTCTGACTTAAATTTCGCTCAAATAAACTTCGAGTAATTTAAACCAATCAATCAATGATAATATTTCGATCGATCAATCAGTAAAAATCCACACAAGTTGTTCTTCAATTCTCTTAATGAT
>NZ_KB850202.1:0-163085 GCF_000369825.1 Acinetobacter sp. NIPH 542 | reverse complement strand
ACCCAGAAGCTGAGCATTCAGGCCAATGCCCAGGCGAAGCGTGTGATGATCAAGTACTGGCCGAAGGGCAGTACCGCTACCGCGAGTAATACCCTAACTGTTGATATGCAGGCAACCACCACAGCAGGCCAGTTCGTGCTGGACATTGGTGCAATTCAGGCCAATATCGACTATAGCTATAGTTATAGCAGTAGTGATGCGACCGGTAAGGTACTGGACAGTGGCACAGGGGCGATCAAGCGCTCTGTGAATGTGGTGGATGTATTCTCGGGTGGGACGGTAAGTGCCAATCCGACTGCCACGGCGACAGGTAACAGTGTGGCGAACACCATGGGCGTGGTGGCAGTGGATGTATTTAATGACTATAAATTACCGATTACCTTGATTGGAAAGAAAGGAGAAAAAGTTACTGACAGTACCGACAAGCACGAAACTTGGGTTACAGTTTATTATGAAGAAGGGATTGTATTAGAAAAAATTCAGGTTGCTCTTCCATCACAGTTAAAAGGCTTTGGGGATGGCAATTTCGAAGTTGAGTTAAGTATCGATGGGCAGGTGTATAAAAAGAGTGTTGCAGCAGGCAGCAGTCTGGTCGAGATTGCGCTGGATAACAATACCGATAAATTCCTGGGTGGAAAAACTTATACCGTCAAGATTTATAAACGGACTTCGGCAACCACTACCGAATTGGTGATGAATACCACCAATAAAGTTACCGATAAGATCGCATCTTCAATTGCGAGGAAATCACGTTGGAGTGAGCAGCCTCCATTGTATTATGCGGAGATTGGACAGTTATTAATCTGGGAGCCTAGAACGATTGAACAGGAAGGGAGCTTAAATAATTATAGCCAGTTAATGATGAAAAATATCCCGACCGGGACCAGTCGGGTTGAGGTGAAATACAAGGTGGCTGGGGCAAGCCAGTGGAGTACCTTAACCAGTAGTGCCGCTTTATACAATAATACTGCCGGATGGTACAAAGCCGAGTTAAATACTTTAGAGAATAACGCGTTATATGACTATCAATACTTGGCGTATAACGCGAAGGGAGAAATCTTAGGAGGTGGTCAGGGGGTTATTAATACCACACTGAATCAGGCTACGGTGACTCAAAAGGCACTGGCTGCTACGGATTTGCCGAGTGTTTATGTAGACAAAAAAGAAACGATTAATAATAAACAGGATGTTGTAAAAGGATTATTTGTTGCATCAAGTGATGATAGTGGATCTGTCTCCCTAAATGGTGGTGAATATTCACCATTACCAGCGAATGCTCCAATAAAACTTAAATATAATTTTAACAATGAGATTTTAAAAAAATATGGAAATAGTTTCGTTTTAATATTTAAAAACTATAATGATGGTTATACGACATCATCACAACAGTTCTCTATAAATATAGATACTGGATCAACGGATTTTTATATCGATCTGAGTAATGAAGATTTTTTTAAACTCGAGAGCTATCGTGAATCTACGAATGAAGGGAATGTTAACTATTTTGATGTCAAATTAGCTGTAGTAGAGGATAATAAATTTATAGAAATCGGCGAAATGCGTCAGAAGACGATTTTTAAAGTTATTAATCATCCTGATACACCTTGGGGGCGAGTTGGAGTTCCAACACGTGCAATAACAGTCCCAACTGATAATCATATTTATAATTATATGGATTTAGGTGGTGAATCTTATTTAAAAGTAAATAATCAGGGTGCTGATGTAAAACTAGTTCTTCTCTATTATCGAGAGTTAGGTAGCGCGAAGCCATATAAAGTAACTTCTGCTGAGGCTTTAAAGGATGTTTATGGCCAAGAAATTAGTGGTAACTTCCAGCTTGATCTAAGAGATATAGATCCATTAAAGAAATATGAATTTCAATATGTTTCTTTTAATAATGATTATATTGTTATTAATAGGCAGCAAGGCCTTTTAGAACAAAATCCTCAAGGTGCTAAAGTTACTACTACCCCGTTAAATTATGGTGGAGATGGATTTGTTTTAAATCGAAATAGTACTGTTGAATTTATTGATCAATTTGGGCTTAAATTTAACGGAAAAGAAAAAGTTGCTCTTAAAATTCGTAAAGTTGGTACGAATGCTTGGGAGAGTACAAATGCTTATTATGGATTAATAGATGCTGGTGATGGAAAGCTTGCTTCTATTAAAGATTTTCTTATTTGGGATTATGGGAAGTTAACCGGAGATTATGAATTTCAGTTAGAGAAGTTTGAAAGCTTTGATAGTACGGAACCTACACAGGGTATTATTGGAAAGATACGTTTAAGTAGTGCTATACAACCAGAAATCTTGAGCTATATTCCTAAATCTTTTGCGCAGAACCAGATTACCTTTGCAGGCCAGCCTACCGGCAGCAGTAAAGTGACCGTTAAATATGGTACAGCAGCAGGTTTGCTGAATAAAACTGCAGTATTAATCGTAGGAAGTGATGGTAAAGCTATTCTGGATGTCACCGATCTTGCCGAACAGAACCTGTTGGGCAGTACCACAGTTTACTATAGTTACGAAACCACCGATGCAAACGGCAAACTGCTTAACCGTGCGACAGGCTATGTCAATGTAGGCGTGGGTGCCGGTTCAGGCCAACACACCAACCAGCTGAATGACAGCTGGCTTGACTTCCAGCCTGCGCAGAACAACGGTAGCAAGATGGAGCTGTTCTACCGTAAACGTCAGGTCGATGCGAGCGGCAACTTTGTTTCCGATCTGGTCAGTGCCGATATTAACAGCGATGCTTACTGGGCCAGCAGTAACCAGTTCCAGAAAGTCAGTATCACTTCTTCAAATGGAATCTATCGCTGGAACTTAAATGATCTGGTACCTAAGTCAGGCTTCGAAAACTATGAGTATTTCTACCAGCTCTATGACAGTGCAGGCAAGGTGATTGCCTTTGTACCGGGTAAGCTCAGCATTGACAGTAAGGGTAATGGTAGTAGCCAGCAAAACAAGTGGGTGATTAACGGATCCGGTGACCGTGCCAGCCAGATTGTTAAATCACAGGCTTACAATGCCTTTGGTGAAATCATTAGTGAAACGGATGGGAATGGTAATACCAGTAGCCTCAGCTACAACACCATGGGTAAACTGACCAAGAAGGTTCTCCCTACAGTGGATATCCGTAAGTCAGATGGTACGGTTACACAAGGCACCCCAACCCTTGAATATGGCTATGACTTAAGTGGCCGCTTACTGACCAGTAAAGATGCCAATGGCAATATCAACAAGCAAAGCTACTTAAACGGACGTAACCTTGAAACCGGGGATTGGCTGGTTGAAAAAGAAACCCATGCTGATACTGGTGAGGTCAGTAATTTATATGATGTCTATGGCAACCTGATTGAACAGTCCAATGCACTGGGCGTTAAAACTGGTTATAGCTACGATATCAATGGCAACCTGATCCAGATTACCCGTGCAGCACGAACTGCAGGGACAGTAGGTGCTAATCATATTACTTCGGGAGGAGTACAAACCAGCCTCATCGACACCTTTACCTACGATGAACTGGGGAATCGCCTGAGTGCAACCAATGCACTGAAGAATACTACCACCACAGACTATGATGCCTTAGGCCGTGTGGTGCAGAGTAAAACCGCTGAAGGGGTGACCACCAAAGTCGATTATGTTTACGATGCGACAATTAGCAATCTAAACAGCAGTAAGGGTGGTATTAAACGTACGGAAACAGATGGACTTGGTAAAACCGTGGTCGATGAACAAGACTACTTTGGCCGGACTATCAAGCATACCGACAAGGGTGAACATGTCTTTACCTATACGTATAACGCAGGGGGCTGGCTCACCAAACAAATCAACAGCCAGGGCCAGAGCCTTGACTATAACTACTACAGCAACGGTGCGATCAAGGAAATCCGAGATACCGCACTCAACCTGTTAACTTCTTATCGTTATGATGACAACGGTAACCGGATTGAAGAGCGCTATCAGGAACTCAATGGCAAGGTGGGCGAGCCACGGGTATTCCAGAATGCCTTGATCAACTACGATAGCTTAAACCGTAAGATCAGCGTGCAGGACCAGTCCTTCAATATTCATTATGAATATGATGGCAATGGCAATATCGTGCATATGCTGGCGAACTACCGTGATGCTGTAAATGCTGCACCGAAGATTCAGGATTTCTGGTACAGCTATGACAGTATGAACCGCTTTACCATCAGCATGGGTGTACTCAATAGTACAGCGAAGAAAGTAGAGCGCGGCAATACCGGTATTGCGATTAGCTATGACAAGCTGGGACAACGCCTGACAGCAGACTATGGTAAAGATGCACTGAACTCGACCAAGGCGCATAAAGAAAGCTATAGCTATACCACTGACGGCTACCTTGAGACAGTGAAGAATGCAGATTACTCAAGCACAGGTGTTCTAGGTACCCAATATACGGTATCTACCCGTTATAACGATGCCTTGGGCCGGGTAACTAAATATACCGATAACAATGAAAACAGTGCGACGGTCTATCAGACCACCACGACCACCTATAGCAAAGATAACCAGATTACCGAGCAGAAAAAAGAAGGTGGTACAGGTGCGGGTACAACGCTGTATACCTACCTTGCAGATAAGGCGACCCTTGATAAGACGGTGATGACACCGACCTCAGGTTCCATCCAGACCACTCAATATGCTTATGAATGGTGGGACAGTGCCAAGCAAAGCAAAATCACCACCACGGTAGATGGCTTAAAGGGTGAAACTAGCCTGAGCTATAACATCAATGGCCACCTAAGCGGTTTTGTTGATGACAAGAATGCACAGAATAAACGCGCTGCAACGTATATCAATAACTCACAAGGGATGGTGTTACAGCGAAACGAGCTGATTAATAACACCATGAACCGTTACCGTAACTTCTACTATGTCAACGGGCAACGTGTAGGTGACTTGAGTAACGATGGTCCATCGCGTGAAGACTACGTACAGAACCTGCAAAACAACCGTGCGACAGCCACTCAGGCCAAAGACTTTAAGCCGATTTCATCGGCGGACTTTGACCAGAACTTTGAGCCGATTAATGCGCAGTATCCATCGAGTGCATCGACCAGTTATGTGGTGAATAACGGAGATACCTTACAAAGCATTGCGTTGTCGGTTTGGGGTGATGCTTCGATGTGGTACATGCTGGCTGATGTAAATGGCTTGAGTGCGACGGACAAGTTAACTGCGGGACAGGTATTAACGGTTCCGAACAAGGTCACCAACATTCACAACAATAGTGAGACGTTCCGGCCTTATAACCCGGGAGAGGCGATTGGGAATACCCAGCCGACAGTACCGAGCCCGCCACCGCCACCGAAGCCGAAGAAGAAGTGTGGTGGTATTGCCCAGATTGTAATGATCGTAGTGGCGATTGTGGTGACCATTTATACCGCAGGGGCTGCATCAGCGGCATTTGGTGTATTGGCTAGTGGAGGAACCATGGGAGCTGCTGCAGGGGCTGCAGGAGCTGCCATAGCATCTGGAGCCGCATTCACTGGTGGTATAGCTGCCTTAGCTGGAGCTTCTATTGGTGCAGCCATGGTGGGTGCAGCAGTAGGAAGTGCAGCATCTCAATTGGCTGGTAAGGCCATGGGGGTTGTTGATAGTTTCTCTTGGTCACAAGTAGGTATGTCAGCGTTAACCGCAGGTGTTACTGCCGGGGTGGGAGCAGGCGTAACTAATTTAGCAAAAAGCTATAGCTGGGCTCAGACTGCGGCAAAAGCCATTAATGCTGTTCAAAACGGTCAAGCGAGCTTTACTCAGGGAATTGGCGTTGCCGCATATAATGGTGCAGTTAACTATGGGGCAAATTATATTACTAATCAAGTGTTTGGAAGTAATCAAAGTTTTAGCTGGGCGGCATTAGGTTCATCAATTGTTGGTTCTGTAGCTGCTACTGGGCTAGGTTATACTGGTGTATTCAATGAATTAGGTGCAGTGGCTGGTAATTATGCTTCTGGAATAGCTGGAGCAAATATAGCATCAGCTATTGATGATAAGTGGTTTGGTGGAACGAAACCGGATTACTTAAATGTATCAATGGCAGCGATCGCAAACACAGTAGGGCGTCAGTTTGGTGGATATATTTCAAATAAGTTAAGTGATCCAATCGTTGTAAAAGCTCAAGAACTTAAACCTGAAGAAATTTTAGTAAACAATGAAAATGATCTCCTGAATATCGAATTAGCAGGAGTATCAGATACTGATAAAAATAATTTTGTAGAAAGATTTAAATCTGATGAGTTTATGCGAGATCTCTTATTTGGAGATAAAGGCTTAATAACACTCAGTAATGATGAACAAAGAACAAACCTAATAAATGCCAGTTCAAATTACCAAAAACATCAAAAGATGATAGACGGTATGTTTGATAGTGCTGAAAATCTGAAAACTACTTTAGGTTCTTCAGCTGGTAGTGATGGAAGTACAGGCTACTTTTCATATGGAGGGGAAAACCGAACACAAGTAGTATATGGCAAAACCCTTGGTATGACTTTGTTTCAAAATGCTAGTTTAGTCAAACAGGGGATTGATACGTTTGTTAATCAAACAGGCATTGATGTAGAAAAGCTTTCTTTAGCTGCATCTATTGTAATGTTTGGTCCGGCAGCAGTAGCGAAGGATTATGCCTTAAATGGAATAATTAATTATTTTGGTGGAGATCAAATTGCTGCGGGAATGGATACTCTAACTTTAGGTATGACAGCTTGGGCTTATTCTTCTGACTTAAGTCTGATGAGATCAGGAATTAGTGCGGAAAATTTTGCTTTAGCGAAAGCAGGTTTAAATGATTCATCGGCATTAGTAAGAGAAGAGTCACAAGCTGCTATATATAGACGAGAAAGAATTTTAAAGAATCAGCAAGGAGCTGGTGATTTATTGGCCATATTGAGTCTGGCTGCAGGGGCTTCTGCCAGTGCTTATGGTATGATGAGCATTGGTTCTAAATACGCTCGTCCAACAAATGTACCGAATAGTCAATTTGGTGGAGTGGGTGATAGAGCAAAAAACTGGTCAACTTATAAAACTGATGCTGAAAGACGACCTGCAAGTGTGGGTGATAAACAATTTTTAACTTCAGATGCAGCACTTGCAGCAGCTCTAGAAAGTCGTGGAATTGATCCAACTACAGTTGAAGTTACTAAGATGTATGGAAAGAATCCAAATCTTGTTGGTCCAAATGGTCAGCCTTGGGAAATGGTGAGTGGTCTTACCAAGGAGGGGAAAATTATCGAGTTTCAACATCATGCAAATGGACACTACTTCGAGGATAAAAATCAGTTCGAGTTGCCTCATTATCATGGTCCAAATGGTGAACATTTAACTTATCCAACTGAATATGATCGAAAAAATGAAAAATAGGTTAATCAAATGACAATTGATAGAACAGAATTATATTGGTCTTCACTCTGTAGGTTAAGATCGGAATTTGATTGTTGGGTCCATATAGTTCGAAAGCAAGTTTCTTCGACCGAGAAAGGTCGATGGGGACAACTTTTAACAATCTCTATAGAAAATTATTTGGAAGGGCCTGATGGTTTTGTTTCTTTTAAAGATATAGATGCAGTAGAGATTTCAATAAATTGTCTTATGGGTGGAATGGCAAATCGACCGTTAGAGATGATTGATATAAAAGCTGAAATCTTAGAAGCCTTACAAAAGACTCAACTCTGTTGGGAAATACGTGAAAGTACTTGGGTTGTTGATAGGTTTTTTGAAGAGGAGCCTGTAACAGTGATTGCTATTTTAAATCCCTTTGATTACGGTTGAGCTGTTGCCTTGTTTATCTCACTCTACAATTTGCTAGTGGAGTGAGGCTGGATTAGTAATTTAATGAATTATCCTACATTTTATAATTACTTATTACCTTAACTATATCTTTTTATATATGAAAATAATTCCAATCTTTCCTATAAATTTTGGAATTAGGAACTTTATATTATACTAGAGAATATGAATTTAAGGATGGTAGCTTTAAAATGATTAATGAGACATTATTTAAAAGAAAATAAATATTATTTTAGATTTGTTTTTCATTAAAAGGCGGGATTCCAATTAAGGAAAAGTAAGTTTTATTTTGACTTTTCCTTAATTGATGTGCTTTGTCAATGAGGTCCATTATCCTCATCAATAGTATCTAAATAAGCACCCAAAAACCCTGTTAATGTTTTGTGTTCAGTAGTGGCATTAGTTTGCTCGGCCTGGGTTTCAGTAAAATGATTAGTATGAGCTATATCTTGATTATTCGATTTAGGAATAGATGAATTTTGAGCTGTATTTTCAACTTGAGCGATTACACGTTTAATATCATTACTTAAAGCATCGTTTGAACAAACAGCAATTCCTTCTTGGAAATGATGAACAGCATTAGGGATTTGTTCTTTAAATAAAGCTAAATAGCCAAGTGAAAATGCTGTAAGGGCAGGATCATGTGAGCTTAGAGATAGGCCACTAAAAATTTGCTCAGCTTGTAGTATTTGCTGAGTTTGTAAATATAAAAGTCCGAGTTGAAATTGAGCGATATCAAATGTTGGATTAATTTCAACAGCGTGCTGTAAAGTTGTGATTGCCCGCTCAAATAGACCAATTTCTGCATATTGCATAGCGAGAAAATAACAAGCCGCCCCATGATCAGGTTGGATATTTAATAATTCAGTTAAATAACGAATAGCAGAATGAGTATCTCCATGTTCACTTGCATGGATTGCAAGTTTTAAAGTTTCATCTGCATCAAAAGGAGATAAGAAATTCTTCATCATTGTCTTCTATTTTAGTTTAAATGTTTTTGAAAGTTTGGATGATTGTTTAACCAGTCTTGGACTAACACTTGACCTGAGCTTTGGCTACTTGGAGCTCGTCTCATCAAAATATTGTTCATTTTCTGTTGAGCCGCATCTACTTGGTTTGCATTATTCAATAAAACATACTCAGCATACTGTGCTGCCATACTGTGTTCATCAATATCATAAGCCTGTTGAATGAGTTGTTTCGCCTTTGAGGTATTATTTTTCATAGCCTCAACAACTGCTAAGCCCCCATAGCTATCGGCAAATTCAGTATTTAATGGTAAAGAAATTTCAAAAGCTTTTTCAGCATTAGCAATATCCTGCTTAAGGATATAGCACCAAGCTAATACATGCCATGTACCAACGTGATTATTCATATATTCTACGGCTTTAAGCAAATGCTGTTCAGCTTTCTCAAGATTCATTTCGTAAAATTCGAGTTGACCTAGACCAGACCATGCACGTCCTGCTTGAGGATAGTGTTCTAAAGTTAAATTAAAAGTGTTTTGCGCAGCAGAAATACTTCGTTCATTAAGTTGTACTTCACCCAAGGCTAATAGTGCTTCAAACTGATAAGGGTTGATAGCTAAAGCTTGTTGAGCTGTTTCTTTAACGTTTAAGTAATCTGAAAAATTATTATTAGTTTCATATTGTAATAACGCAAGGTTGCCTAATGCTTCAGCATGTCTTGGATTTAAATTAATAGCATTTCGTAAAGATGCTATTGCTCCAGCAGGTTGTTCTAAATGATGTAATATTCTTGCATATAACACATAAGTATCTGCTTCTACTAATGCAGAAGAACTCATTAAGGGTTGTAATGTTAAATATGCTTGTTCGTATTGATTCATATAGAGTTGGGCATAAGCGAGATTGTGTAATACAGTTGTATTTTCAAACTCAGTACCTAAAACATGTTGGCTAAAACTGATAGCTTCTGGAAATTTACCTAACTGTAAACTTACTAAGCTAGCCATCCGGTTTACTTGAGGATCACTAAGTTGTTGTTCTTTTATGTGGTCCAACATGTGTTGAAGTACATCAACATTATTGACTATTAAAGCAGACTCAAAAATAGAATTAATTAAGTGGCCGTTTTGAGGGTCCTGCTCTAAAAAACTTAACCAACGTTTAAGTTGTTCTTCACGTTCGAAATCATTCGTTGTTATCATAAAATTAAAACACCTGCTTTTTATAATTATAGAATAAGATAAATATATGAAATTGAGAAGAAATAATATTATTAAATATATTTTTTTGTTTGAATGTTTCAGCTAAAATGTACCCACTGTGGAGTACATGTAATGAACCAAGATCAGCTCTTATATTTATTAAAAGAAACATTATTAACAACAGCAATGGTCGCAGCACCATTATTATTAGCAATCATGATTGTTGGGCTATTGGTAAGTATTTTACAAGTTGCCACTCAAATTCAAGAAATGACTCTAACATTTATTCCAAAACTTATTGTTTCAGTGGTGATGCTATTGGTTTTAGGAGGGTGGATGATAAACCACTTACGAGCTTTCGCAGTTGAAATGTTTCTAAAAGCAGCCAATTTTTAAAGTATATGTTCGGTTTTCTTGAGTTTACGACAGTTCTCTTATTATCATTACGTCTGCTTCCAATTTTTGTAGTTATGCCTTTAACTATTTTTACTCGCGCACCTATATTTTTTAGACTTATCATTGTCTTGGCAATCTCAGTTATTTTGTCTGGATTAGTGCCGATTGAGCATAGTGTAATCACAATTTCCTTGATCGTAAGTGAATTTCTTTTAGGCACAGTTCTTGCTTTTGGGTTTCATACAGCCTTTGCAAGTTTAGATTTGGTTGGGAAGTTGCTGGATTTACAAATTGGTATTAATACAGCGGGTGTTTTTGATCCTTCCTCTAGTCATTTAAATGGTGTCATTTCAGATTTGCTCATTGCCATCGCTGGAGTTTTATTTTTTATACTTAATTTGCATTACACCTTATTAAATGGATTGGTTGCATTATTTAGGGTGGTACCTTTAGGATCTTTTAACTTCCAGTTATTAAATATAAAAAAACTAATCAGTTTAATGGGAGAGCAGTTTATTTTTGCTTTTATTATATTGTTACCTGTCATTTTAGGGGTGTGGTTGGTAGATATTGCTTTCGCCATAATGTCTAGATCAATGCCTCAAGCTAATATTTATTTTTTGGCTCTCCCAGTTAAATTTATTGCTGGTTTGGTTTTGCTGATGTTAGCTATGCCAATGATTGTCCAGAATGTACCTCGACTTTTTGATGAACCTTTAAAACTGATTCTGTTTTAAAGATCTGGGGTTAAAATAATGGAAGATCAACAAGAAAAATCTGAACAAGCTACACCTTATAAGTTAGAGCAAGCTCGGAAAAAAGGTAATGTACCTAAGAGTATGGATTTACTTTCTTTTGTAGTAATTTCAGCTTTCCTTGCAGGCTTCATAGCACTATCAGGCGATATTGCTTCAGAAATATTCAGGCTTACTCAGTGGTGGTTAGGTCATACAGATATTTTAGTTCAAAACAACTTAGCAAGCGTGCATTATTGGGCTAACAAAAGTGTATCTAAAATATTAAATGTACTTGCTCCATTAATTTTAATCATTATGGTTTTTGCGGTCGCTATAAACCTTGCTTATAGTGGTTTTGTTTTTTCTTTCGCAACTTTAAAACCTGATTTTAAAAGATTAGATCCAGTAAAGGGACTTAAGAAAATATTTTCTAAGCGGATGTTTGTTGAGGTAGTTAGAGTTATTGTCAAAGGCCTATTATTTTTTGTGGCTACATATTTTTCAATAATTTATATTATCCACCAATTAATGAGTAATCTAACAAGAACTCCTCAATCAATCGTATTATTTTTTAGTAAATCTATAGTTGTCTTGGTACTCAGTTTACTAGCTGTAATGGCAATTTTTGCAATTTTTGATATGTGGTATGCCAAACGAGAATTCTCACGTCAAATGCGTATGAGCCATAAGGAAGTTAAAGATGAATATCGTCATAGAGAAGGTAGTCCAGAATTAAAATCAAAGAGACGTAGAAACCAGCAAGAGTTTTTTAATAAGGTGAAAGCAATTTCTCAAGTTAAAAAAGCTGATGTTGTTATTATTAACCCTACTCATTATGCAGTTGCATTAATCTATAAACCTGAAAAAATGCATGCACCTATTGTTTTAGCAACAGGAACAGGTATGCTTGCCTCGATGATTAAACGAGTAGCTCGTAAGAATCAGGTGCCAATATTACATCGGCCAGTTGTCGCAAGATATATTTATGCCCATTGTGTAGTTAATCAATCAATACCAGATGAAATACATCATGATGTTGTTGATATATATCGCTGGGTTATTGCATTACCAAATTCGAAGTTGAAGTTTTAAAAGATGATTGATAAGAATAAATTGAAATTCGAGTTTTATAATCTCGCATTAGTGATTGGGGTAATAGGTATTTTATTGGTGCTATTTACTCCAGTACCTACGTGGTTACTAGATTTTCTGTTATTAACAAATTTTACAGTAGCTTTAATTATTTTGTTATTAGCACTTGATACAGAAAAACCGCTAAGTTTCTCAACTTTCCCATCGTTATTGCTCATTACAACACTATTTCGCTTAGCACTAAATATCTCATCAACTCGCTTGATTTTAGATCATGCTGATGCAGGTAAAGTAATTGCTGCCGTTGGTAACTACATGGTGGCTGGTAATCTAGTAGTCGGTTTTGTTGTTTTCTTTATCCTAATTATTGTCCAATATATTGTTATCACTAATGGTGCTCAGCGTGTTGCAGAAGTTGCAGCTAGATTTACCTTGGATTCATTACCTGGTAAACAAATGAGTATTGATGCTGATCTAAATATGGGGTTAATTGATTCAGATGAGGCAAAGTTACGTAGACATCAATTAGAGCAAGAGTCAAATTTTTATGGTGCTATGGATGGTGCTTCTAAATTTGTTAAAGGTGATGCGATAGCAGGTGTTGTAATCATCATTATTAATATTATCGGTGGACTATCGATTGGTATGCTTCAAAAAGGCATGGGATGGTCTGAAGCTTTACAGCACTATTCACTATTAACAATTGGTGATGGAATTGTTACCCAAATTCCATCATTAGTAATTTCAGTTGCTGCAGGTATTATTATTACACGTGCAGCTACCGATACTAAATTAGGTCAAGCATTAGGTAATCAGTTTTTTGCTTATCCTCAAACGATCATTGTGGTTGGTGTAGCGTTAACTTTAATGCTGTTTTTGCCTGGTCTACCGGTTTTGCCAATTTTAATGTTGCTTATAATATTAGCGGTAGCGGTTTGGTATTCTATTAAAAATAAGAAAAATCAAATTAACAGTAATGAAGGCGAAAATGAAACTGAACAAGGGAAATTAGAGCAAAAAGATCTAAATACTCTAAAGCCTGCTCCATTTGAGTTAAAAGTAAGTGCCAATTTAGAGCCTTTTATTTTGGATAATGCAAGTTCTCTTACTCAAAGATATGCTACTTTACAGAAACAGCTTTCATTAGATTTAGGTATTTTTCTGCCTAAGTTATCGATTAATGTAGATAAAAGATTAGCAGAAAATCATTATCAAATTCTCATTTATAGTGCTGTAGTGGCAAGGGGGAGTGTCAACTTTTTAAAGGTTTTAGCGATTAATTCTGGCAATGCTTCGATGAGTAGTATTCAAGGAGATGAAACTAAGGAGCCTACCTATGGATTACCTGCACTCTGGATTGAAGATACTCAGAAACAACAAGCACGTACCTTAGGGTTTACTATTGTTGAGCCAGAGACTGTAATTGTGACCCATCTATCAGAAATTATTAAACGCTATTTAAGTGAGTTTCTAACACGGGCAGAAACTGAAAAATTAATACAACTCCATAGAGATAGTATGGGAACCTTGTTAGATGAACTTATTCCATCTGTTCTAACTTATTCTGATATTCAACGTGTATTACAGTTATTGTTAAAAGAGCAGGTAAGTATAAAAAATATGGAGAAAATTTTAGAAGTACTTATTGATATTGGGCGTATTAATAAAGTACCTGAGGATTTAGCTGAAAAAGTTAGAGAAAGATTGGGGTCTATTATTTATGAGAAATTCTTGAGTAGCGATGGAAATTTACAGGTTATGACAATTGCTCCTGAAATTGAGAGTCATATGTTGGCTATGGTGCGTGTAAATAATGAAAGTATCTTACCTCCGCAATATATTGACAAATTTCTTAGAGGGATTGTAGAAGAAACAGAAAAACAATTAGCAAATAATGTGCAACCAATTTTATTGTGTTCACCTTCTATTCGTAGACCTCTTCGTGCCATGATCTCACGAGCCATTCCGCATGTGGAAGTTTTGTCGATTTCTGAGTTGGGGCAGTATGTGCAAGTTTCTTCAGCTGGAATTATTTCTATTCCAGAATTTCATGCAATGGAGATGAGCGCATGACAGATCCGATTATGCAATTGTCTCAAGTTATTCAGCAAGAGTTTAATGCCTTAAAAACGGTTTCACAGAATACAGCAAACGTAAATACGGTTGGTTATAGAAGCGAAGGAGTGTTTAGTACTTTAGCATCGCCATCATCAAATAATAGAACTTTTTCTGATATAGAGCAGAGGCAGACTTTATCCTATATTAATTCAAACAATGGATCATATGTAAATACAAATCGAGCGCTAGATTTTGCATTATCAGGTAAGGGGTGGTTTGTCGCTTTGAATAAGGATGGTTTTTTAATAACGCGTGATGGACATTTTCAAGTTGATAAAAAGGGTTACTTATTAACGCAACAAGGTTTAACTGTTTTAGGTAAAGAAGGGCAGCCAATTATTATTGATGAAAAAGATTTAGATTCATTAAAAGTTGATAATAAAGGTTATATCTATGGTTTAAATAATGATATAATATTAAACCAAATTTTAGTAGTGCATGCTGAAAGTAATGATATTAAGGCAGAGGGTAATGCCTTATATTCAGCTTCGCAAGTAAGACAAATAGACTCTAATGAGTATCAAATATTTCAGGGGAAATTAGAGCAGTCAAATACGATGATGAGCCAAGATATGGTGAAAATTATGGAATTATCTCGGCATATTGAAAGCTTACAAAGAGCTGTAAACACTTACGATAATTTGTTAGATAGTGGTATTAATCAATTAGGAAAATAAGATGATTGACGCAATAAGTATTGCAAACTCTGGATTAGCAGCGCATCAAAAATGGTTAGATACGATTTCTAGCAATATATCAAATATGCAAACTATGGGGTATAAAAAAGAAACTGTTCAATTTTCCAACCTTATTGCTACGAATAATATTAATAATACTGTATCTCAGCAAGGCATAGGTGTTTCTTTGGAGAATACTTATACTGATTTTAAAAATGGCGATGTGCAAACCACAAATCAGCCTTATGATTTCGCTATACAAGGTAAGGGTTTTTTTGAAATTGAGCAACCTGATGGAAGTTTAGCTTATACTAGAATTGGGCAGTTCCATGTGAATTCCGATGGCCAACTTGCATTAGCAAATGGTCAAGTTCTAACAACAGATATTCGTATTCCACCTGATGTTGAGCGTGTGAAATTGTCTGCGAATGGTATTTTAAGCGGTAAAGTGATCGGTACGGGTGAAGAGTTAGAACTCGGTAAAATAGAGTTGGTGAATTTCAATAATGATAGTCAGCTTAAAAAAATGGGTAATGGTTTATATTTACCTACACAATTAAGCGGTGAGCCACAATATGGCGAAATGAATACAGAAGGTATGGGGACGGTTTTACAAGGGCATTTAGAAATGTCAAATGTTGACTTAGTGAGTGAGATTTCTAATTTAATTATGGCGCAGAGAGCCTATCAATTAAATGCAAGAGTATTACAAGCGGGAGATCAAATTATGGAAACAATTAATAATTTGAGACGTTAGAATGGGTTTTAGGCTATCGCTTATATTTTTATTGATTATTTCTAGTTCTACAAATGCATGTTTAGATTCAAGTTATGAACAACTTATTGTAAATGCGAATAGATTAGTCTCAGAAAAAATAGAAAGCGATAGTGGGTTGTCATCTCAACTATTTCCCTTATTTAATGTTTCTAATCATTCGTATTCTCAACTTAAGCTTATTACTTCTATTTATCAGCCTAGAGTCGGGTTTGAAGTAATCGATTGTGATCCTAAGAGTGAGACACAGAAGTTAAAAATCTTATGGTTTCGTCCAGAAATTAAAATTAAAGCCTGGGTATTTAAGCAAAATGCGATGCGTAATCAGTTACTTTCACAAGTTGAAATAAATTATGAAGATGTTGATCTCATTAAATTTAAGGTAACTAAGGAGGCGTTAGCTGTTGGACCGTTTGATGGAAATATATGGATTAGTGAAGCAGTAAAAATTAATACTCCCATTCTAAAAAAGAATTTAAAGGTGGCTCCTATGGTTGCTAGGAATCAATTAGTTAAGGTTGTTGTAGTTGCTGATAATGTTGTAATTGAAACAAAAGGTGTAGCACAACAATTTGGGCAATATTTGGAAAAGGTGAGTGTACGTTTACCTACTAACAACCAGCTCATTAGAGCTACAGTTATAAAAGAAGGAACAGTTAGAATTGATTAATAAAATTGTTCTTATGATGAGTAT
Organism: Acinetobacter sp. NIPH 542; assembly: GCF_000369825.1. Classification (NCBI taxonomy): domain Bacteria; kingdom Pseudomonadati; phylum Pseudomonadota; class Gammaproteobacteria; order Moraxellales; family Moraxellaceae; genus Acinetobacter; species Acinetobacter sp. NIPH 542. The sequence goes on along the minus strand of NZ_KB850202.1, from coordinate 146,614 downwards.
CTTGTTAACTACACATCATGTGTTTGCACAAACTAGTTTAATTGATACTGAGAGTTATCAAGCTTTAACAAGTGATAGGCGTGCAATTAATGTTGGTGATATTTTGACTGTTCTTGTGGCTGAATCTACTTCAGCCAAATCATCAGTAGGTACTAATGCCAAGAATAAAACAAATTTATCTTTTTCAGCAAACACTCTAACTGCTAAGGCAGATGCTGGTCTTGGAATGGAAGGCGGCGCAAGTGGTGAGGGTAATACATCAAGACAAGGCCAATTAAAAACAGTTGTTTCTGTGCAAGTTGTAGAAAAGCTAGCAAATGGATATTTAAAAGTAATAGGTAACCAAGAAGCTATTATCAATAATGATAAACAGCTTATTCAGGTAAGTGGTTATGTAAGACCAGATGATATTAGCTATGATAATACTATTTATTCGTACCGTTTAGCCGATGCTAAAATTCAAATTAATGGTAAAGGTGTAGCAAATGATGCTCAAAAGTTAAGTGTTTTTTATAAGCTTTTTCATTGGTTAAGATTAATATGAGAAGAATATTAATTGGTTTAGTTGCTCTAGTTAGTTTAAATGCTGCTATTGCTGCTGGAAATACAGTTAGATTAAAAGATTTAGTTCGCGTACAAGATAATCGAGAGCATGTATTAATTGGGTATGGATTAGTTGTGGGGTTGGCTAGAAGTGGCGACTCAGATCGAAATAGTACAACTAGGCAAGCATTAGTAAATACATTGAAGCATTTCAATGTCAATATTAATGAGCATGATTTGAATTCGCGTAATACAGCAGCCGTGATGATAACTGCGAAAATGCCACCATTTAGCGAAGTAGGTGATAAATTCGATGTAGAAGTATCTTCTATAGGCGATGCTCGGAGTTTGTTGGGAGGTACTCTAATATTAACTCCGCTATATGGGCCTGACAATAAACTATATGCCTTAGCTCAAGGGCCACTAGCTACTGGAGGTTATGCTTTTGAAGCTAATGGAAATTCTTTCCAAAAAAATCATGCAACAGTTGGACGTATTCCCAAAGGAGCATATTTGGAGAAAACTGTAGAAAATGAGTTACCTCAAGATAAGTTGGTACTTATTTTAAATCAACCTGATTATACAACCGCAAATAGAATTGCTCAGGTTATATCTCGTCAAGGTGTAATGAACGTAAAAGTAGTACATGCGGGAAAGATAGAAATTTTTGTTAGTCCTTACACTCCAATACCAAATCTCATTGCAAATATTGAACGTTTAGAAGTAGAACCAGATCAAGTGGCAAAAATTGTAATTAATGAGAAAACGGGAACAATCGTTGCTGGAGCAAATGTACGTATTGGAGAAGTTAATATTTCACAAGGCAATTTAAATATTAAAGTAGATACAGAATATTTAGTTTCACAACCAAACTTTATTGGACGAAATTATAATAGCAATATTTCAACAGAAGTTGTTCCTCAAACAGATCTAAAAGTAACAGAGGAAAAAGCCAATTTTGTATCTCTGCCTAAGGGAGCAACAGTAGCTGGATTAGTTCAAGCTTTGCAGAAAATACACTTAAATACGAGAGATATGATTACAATTATTCAGGCAATTAAAGATGCTGGTGCTTTAAATGCTGACTTAGTGATTCAATAGAGGTGTTAAATGAATGATATTAGCAGTATTAGCAATACACTTTTAAGTGCTATGAATATACAAGATATGAGAGTTAAAGTTGCATCGACAAATATTGCAAGTTTTAATTTAGTAGATAAAAAAGGAATAAATTTTGACTATAAACGTTTATTAAAAGATATATCAACTCATAACTTAGATTATAATAAAGTAGATATTGAAAGATATAAATCTAATATCCCTAAAAGCTTAATAAAGCTAGATGAACAAACTTTTGAAGCAGTTTCAGCAAGTGGTCGTTATCAAGGTATCGCTGAAATGTTAAATAGGAATTATGGATTAATGCAATTAGTCATACAAGGAAAAGAAGTGTAATGCAATTTTCTTCCAATTTATCTATTCAAGACATTGTTTCATTTGGTTTAAAGCATGAAAAGGCTCGAGTTGAAGCTGCAAGTTATAATATGGCAATAGCTAATGTTGCTTTACCTAATAAAAAAGCAAATTCGGTCTTGCATGTTAAAACTAATCTGTCTTTTTTAAATGATATACAAAATAGTATTCATATAGAAAGTATACCGAACGCTAATACTAAAAGTGTATATGAACCTAGTCATCCCTTAGCTGATAAAATGGGAATGGTGTTTTATCCTGAGGTTAATACAGCGACAGAAATGGCTACCTTAGTTTCTGCAAGCAGAGCATATGATGCAAATATTCGTATTTTTAATACGATTAAAGATATGACCACTAAAGCATATGAGATTGGAAAATAAGTAAATGTATAGTCTTGAACCAATAAGCTTAGATAAAGTTACATCACTTCCAACTTTAAAAAGCTCTTTTGTTTCTTCTATGGAACCAAAACATTTAAGCTTTTTAGATATTCTGAATCGAAATGATGCTTTGTATCAAAATGCAACTGATAAAGTAATGAAATATGCAGCAGGTGAAAATATAGCTGTACACGACGTTATGGTTGCTATGGAAAATGCAAAACTATCGTTTCAATTTGCTATTCAAGTAAGAAATAAGTTAGTTGAAAGCTATCAAGAAATTACACGTATGCAAATCTAAGCAACTAATTTGAGTAAGAAAGAGATGAATTTCTGGGGTAAAAAATCCGTTTTTTTTATAAGCGGACTATGCATTATTATTGTCGGTTTTATTGGTGCTTGTTGGTGGTTTTTGAAACCAACATATGTGCCTTTATTACAACAAAATGATAAAAATATTCAGGCAAATGTTATTAATATCTTATCTACATCAAATATTCCATATGTAATTAAGAATAATACAATTGAAGTGGAAGAAAGCAAAGTTGGTGAAGCAAAAATCGCTTTAGATAAGGGCGGGTTAAGTAATCCAGATACGGTTGGTTTTGAATTGTTTAATGAAACTGATTATGGTATGTCTGATTTTGCTCAAAAAATTAACTTTCAACGTGCCTTAGAGGGTGAATTAGCACGTTCTATTATGACTATGGATGGAATGAAATATGCTAGAGTCCATCTGACACCGGAAAAAGATAAAATATATGAGGTGGATAAAGCTACAGCTAAGGCATCTGTGGTTATAGAAACTTTAAACAATAATCGGTTAAGCAAAGATACTGTTGAAGGAATTCAAAATTTAGTTTCCTCTGCTGTTAATGGATTGGAAGCTAAGAATGTTGTACTTTTGAACCAACAAGGAGAAATTATTAGTAATAATTTAAATACTTCTTCTTCATTGAAGCGTTCAGATGATTTAGAAGCAAAAATAGAAAGTAAAGTAAGAAATATCTTATACCAGTCTTTTAATATCAATAAAGTCAGTGTCTCTGCGCATGTTCAAGTAAATTTTGACAAAAGAAAAGTAGTACGTGAAAAACCAATTTTATCTGATGCTGGAATCTTATTGTTAAAAAAGAAAGAAACCTCTTCAACTACTTTAGGGGGAGAAAATACAAATTCTTCTCAAAAGGATAGTTCACAAGATAATGAATATGCCATTGGTAAAGAAATTTCAGAAATTGAATATGGTTCAGAAAGAATTAGTAATATCAATGTAGGTGTTATTGTTCCGAGTACATTAGACTTTACACAATTACAGAATATTCAACAAGTTCTAGAAGCTGGATTGGGTATTGATAAAAAACGTGGAGATCGTTTAGTTTTGGTTAGCAGTATGGTTCCTGTAGAACCCATATCTGATCAAAAGCCAAAAAGTGAATTATTAAAAGTTAATAATGGAAAAAATGATATAGTTGAAAGTAATCTATCACCATTTATGATTATTGTTATTTCTTCTTTAGGAATGATAGTTTTATTTTTAATTTTAAAGTATTTACGCAAAACTCCAATCAAAGGCGAAATTGAAACAGACTCCTTGTCAGATGAAGAAAGAGAGAAAATTCTAGTTAATTTAAAATACTGGTTGGGTAAAAATTAGATGAAAGATAAAGATATTGCTTTACGCAGTTGGATATTAAGATTTTCTAGTCTAACTTCTAATGAGCAAGAAAAAATCCGTCTAAACTTAAATGATTCTGAAGTCGAAAAATTAGATGAACTATTACAACAAGTTCAATCTCTTGGCATCGATTCTAAAAATTTATTCATTAAGGATTATATTGAAGCTGATTTGAAAGACTGTGACTCATATTCTGTATTATTAGATAAAATGATACAGAATATATCTCCAGTTTGGTGTGCTTTGATTGATGATAATCTTTTCTCAGAAATATCTTTAAAAAAAGATCATGCTTATTACAGAGAATATATTAAATATAAAGAAATATTTAATCAATTTGAGTTGGCACCAAAAATGAAGGCTTCTTTGAATAACTATTTTTATGAGAAAGTAATATATGAATGATAGTGGTGTATCAGCTAGATTACAAAAAGTGATAAAAAGTGATAGAAAAGTCACTTTAGGTACTATGATTGAGAAGGTCATCACTCCAAAAGAAATCTTAAAAGTTGCGGAAATAAAAAATGTTGTGCCAACAAAAAAAGAACAAGTGGAAGATTTAGTAGAAAAAGAATTATCTATTTTAAAAAGACAATATGCGGATGAATATAAAAAAGTCGTTGAACTTGAAAAGGCAAGACTAAAAGATATTCATGAGAAAAAAATGTTGTTACTGGAAAGTCAATTTAAAGCAAAAATAGATTCTCTAACTTCGTGTATTGTTGAATTTACAAAGAAAAATGAGGTTTTAAATTCATCTTTAGAACTTATTGCAATAAAAACTATAGATGAAATCTTAAAGAAAATGACTATAGATTTGACTGAACATGAGGGTTTTATTGCAGAAATTATAAAGAAAGCTTTGGTTGAGTATAATTTGGGGGAGGGTTTTACCCTAAAAGTTAATGTACATGAGTATGAGCTAATTAAAAAAATTATTTCTGAAAATGTTTTTCTAGTAAATTATAATATAGTCGTTGAGAAAGATAATTCTTTAAAATCTGGTCAATATTCAATTGATCTAAAAGAATCTATGTTGGATATTGGGGTTAAACAGCAATTTGATAAAGTTAGGCAATTATTAAATGACTGATAGTGTAAATAATATTGTCAATAATATTCTTAAAAAATTAAATACCTCTTCCTTTTTACAATCTTCAGGAAAAGTTAAAGAAATTAAAGGTGTGAGCATTGAAGCAATTGGCTTAAATGTTAGTATTGGTGAAATTGTAGAAATAATTCATCCTAATAAATTGAATAATATGTTTGCAGAAGTAATTTCTGTTGGTGAACAATCTTTTACTTTAATGCCTTTTGGTGATATTCATGGTTTAAATCTTGAGTGTAAAATTATATCCTCAAAAAAAACAATTCAAATTCCTGTTAGTCTCAACATGCGTGGTAGGGTTTTAGATGCTTTAGGAAATCCAATTGATGGTAAATCTTTACCAGAAAATGTAGAGTTTATCTCCAAAAACTTAATACCAATAAATCCATTGCACCGAGTTCCTATTACTCAAAAATTAAATACAGGGGTTAAAGCACTAGATTTATTTACTCCAATTGGAATAGGGCAACGCATAGGTATTTTTGCTGGAAGTGGAGTAGGGAAAAGTACTTTATTAGGTATGTTGTGCAAATATGCAACTGCAGATGTGATTATTGTTGCTTTAGTTGGAGAGAGAGGAAGAGAGGTTACAGACTTTATTTCTAATGTACTGGGTGAGAAAGGTCTTAAAAGATCAATTATATATGTCGCTACAGCAGAACAGCCAGCTGTTTTCCGAAGATTTATTGCTTATACCGCAACTACAGTAGCTGATTGGTATAGAGCAAAAGGTTTTAATGTACTCTTGGTAATGGATTCTATTACTAGATTTGCTTATGCTCAAAGAGAGATAGGTTTAGCTGCTTCTGAGCCAACTGGATTAAGGGGATATCCAGCTTCGGTTTTTTCTCAATTACCCCCTTTGGTCGAGAGAGGGGGAGCTTTACTAGGACAAGGTTCGATAACATCAATTTATACTATTTTAGTCGAGGGGGATGATTATAATGAACCTATATCCGATCATATGAGATCTATTTTAGATGGTCATATTATTCTTGATCGTACCTTAGCCGATAAAGGGCATTTTCCTGCAATCAATGTATTGAAAAGTATTAGTCGATTATCTAGCATTTTACATACGAATGAGCAAAAAAAACTTATTGCACAGTTAAAGAAATACTTGGCTTTATATAATGAATATTCTGATATGATTCAACTTGGTGCATATCAGTCAGGGCAAAATAAGCTACTCGATTGTATTATTCAATATAAACCAGAAGTTGATGAAACTTTAATTCAATTGGAGAATGAGCATATAAAACCAGATAGTGTCTGGATAAGAATGCAAAATATTATCACTAAAATTGATTCTTTAGGTGAATAAAAATGACAATAATTTCCAATTTAAAGAAAAGAAAAGAAATAATGAAAATTCTTCAGTATCAATATATGGCACTAAAAATAGAAGTGGGAGAGTTGAAGGAAAGAAAGCTGAAATTGGATTCTATGAAACAAAAAAATGAATATGAATATTTAGGTCTATTAGCAAACTTTTCTGAACTTAAAAAAAAATTTGGTCTTGCATTAGATAATCAGATTTATGAAGAAAATTTTATTGTAATCAATAAAAAATATAATGCTTATATTGAAAGTGACAAAGCTAGTATTGCTTTGTACGAGTTGTTAAAGGAAAGATTAGATGCGTTGGTTCTTCATAAAAGAAAAGTTGATCATCTAAAAGATGCTATTGAAAAAGATGAATTAAATATACTTTTTGAAGATATTTGTGAGAAATAGAATGGAAAATATTAATTTTGATCATCGTTTGAAAACAATTTACGATGAACAAGGGGAAAGGTCTAGTATTGCCCCAAAACGAAAAAAGGAAAGTAGTGATTTTTTAAAAGATATTAAGGGAGAATTTAATGATAATGAAAAAAATGGAAAACTTACTACCCAAAAAAATAATATCGAAAAAAAGACTATGAATTTCTCTAAAATTTATGATTTTGGTAAAACAGCGGTCAACCATTTATCTTATTTGAATAGTATTGGAAATAATATTTCATATCAAAAGTACAATTCTTTATTAGTTCAATATGAAGATTTATCTTATGAGTCATATGAGAATAGAGAAAATAACTTTATAAGCAAAAAGTTAAGATTAGATCGATCTGATACAAAAATAGATTTGGCCTCAAAAAACGAAGATATCTTTATGGGAAATCATATATCAAAATTGAATGCTTCTGTCAAGCAGACAGTATTTACCTCACCATTGCTGTTAAAAAAAAATATTATTCTTACAAGTTCTGAGATATTCATAAGAGATTATGATGGTGATCAAACTGAGCTTTTAGAAAATATTAAGAGACAACTACCTGATAATATTGATAGAATATGGCTTAACGGAAAGATGATTTGGTCTAAAACCTAAAGAGATAATTATGGCTATAGATGCTCTTGGTAATAGTTTAAATACTGCAAGTAGTGAAGTAAGTCGAAGTAATTTAAGTCAAAATGATTTTATAAAACTATTTATGACAGAGCTTACTTTTCAAGATCCGCTTGAGCCTATTAATAATAGGGAATTTTTAGCTCAAATGGCTCAATTTACAAATTTAGAGCAAGCTAGGCTTACAAACGATAATATTAGTAATCTAGTTTCTATTAATGCAACCTTACAATCTTTAGGTATTATTGGAAAGCAGGTGGAAATTGTCACTAATAGTGGTGCAAATATAACAGGAACAGTTTCAGCTGTTAATTTTTCACCTGAAGGTTCATTAATTAGTGTAAAACAAGCAGATGGTAATTTTTTGACCGATATAAAGCTATCACAAATTAAAACAGTAAGGTGATATAAGTGACTCAAGCACATTTTAATGGTGTAAGTGGTTTAATTGCATTTTCTACTCAATTAAACACTGTTTCTCAAAATATTAGTAATATGAATACACCTGGATATAAGGGCAAAGATAGTTTTTTAAAAGATGTTGAAAATAATAATGGTTCAGGTTTGGGTGTGAGTTATGAGGGTACAAGTACTAGAACAAAAAATGGTGACTCCAAACAAACAGGTAATCAAACGGATTTATATATTAATGGTAAAGGATATTTTATATTAAAGGACTCTAAACAAGATGTTTTTTATACAAGAGCTGGTCAATTTAAATTTGATGAAAAGGGGAGTTTAGTTGATCAGTCTGGTACTTACCATGTTATGGGATTTGATGGAGAAAGTTTAGTTGAGATTAATATAAATAATTATTTATCTTTGCCACCTACACAAACTACTATACTTGATATTAATGGAACCTTAAGTACATCTGAGACTACTCCGTATAAGTTAAGTAATGTTAATATTTATGATGCAACAGGTTCTTTAAGAAAGTTAACTGTTAATTTTGAAAAACAAACTGGTGGCACAACAACCGTCGGTAGTAAGTGGTCATATACCGTAATTGATGAAAATAATAAAACATTAAATACGGGGGTCATAAGTTTTACTTTAGCTGGCACTGTACAAGAACAGTTTTTAGATGTTGATCTAGATTTTGATAGTGGTAAGCAAAAGATAAAGCTAGATTTAGGTGGAGTCAGTGTAGTTTCAGTTGGTAGTAGTAATATACAAGCTACAGCGACTGATGGCGGGCCTAGAGCTGGTATTATAGGCTATAATTTTGGTGAAGATGGTGTTCTTGAATTAAGTTACAATAATGGTCAGAAGAAAAAAACAAATCAAGCTGTCGGATTAGCTAACTTTTCTGATGAAACAAAACTTGTGCAAGATCAAAATGCCTTTTTTCATAAACCTGAAAATATAAATGTCAAATATAGTAAACCTGATTTAGAATATTTTGGAAAAATACAAGGTGGATATATTGAATTAGCTAATATCGATTTAGCACAGGAGTTTGGTAATATTTTAATTATTCAAAGGGGATATCAAGCTAGTTCAAAAGTGATGAATGTGGCTAATGAAATGTTAGAGCAACTTTATAATTCATCTCGTGGTGGCTAAGATGCAATATGCTTTAGGTTTTTTAACTAAGAAACAAAAAGAGCAGTTAATTAATAAGATTAACGAGCCAATTTATAATTGGTGTCAAGATTGGATAGAGCGTGAAAAGAAACCAACAATTTTTCTTAAAAACTTTTCTGATTATTATCAAAGTTTTGTAACTAATAATGGCGTTTTTGCTATAGATGAAATAAATTCAGTATTTTTTTTGGTAAAAAGCCCAAATGATTTTTTGAAGTTTTTTTTTAGAGAAATGGGAAGTTGTCTTCCTTTAGATAATATATCAAATTTTTTAATTGAGAATGCAATATCTGATTTACTATATAAAATTGATAATAATAAAAAAGATATTACTGAATTGAAAAATATAACAGATATAAAGTTTTTAGGAATTCCTGTTGTTATTGAAATTAATTTAGATTTTGGTAGTGTTGAATTAATATTAGATTCTAATGTGCTTAAAAATAATAAGCAGTTAGATCAATTAGTTGCAGATAATATTTTAAACCCCGTTACTATTAACAATGAAGTTACTTCATTATCTATTAGTTTTTCATTAGATAAACTTTCAATAACTGACTTTCTTGATTTACAAGTAGGTGATGTTATTAAATCGAAACATTCAATTTTTGAGCCATTCAATGTAATGAGTGGAGATAAGGAAGTGGCTGTGGGGTTTTTAGGGCAATCGGAAAATCAATTAGCAGTTTTGTTAAGATCCAAAGAAGAGAAATAGACAGTGACAACACAGATCAATGATATAAATTTACCTAGTTTAGATGGGCAGAATAATGAAAGCTCTAAAGACTTATTAGAAAATAAACTATCTATAGTAGATCATGTCGAAGTTGAATTAGTTGTAGAAGTGGGGAGTGTAAAGTTAACTGTAAGTGATTTATTTAATTTGAAACAAGGCAGTACTATTAAATTAGATCAGTCAGTTGAAGAGCCTTTAAAGCTTTATCTTAAAGATCGTTTAATCGCATATGGAAAGCTTGTTGCTGTTGACGATGTATTGGGTTTTCAAGTTACTGAAATAGTAAATAGTCTTTGATATGATGTTTAAGCAAGACAATATAATTTCCTCTGAATATATATTATATGTATTGGGAATTACGATAATACTATTGTTAGCTACTTATTTAATTTTATTTTTTTTCAAAAAGAAAATTATTTCAAAATTTGAGCTAAATTCGGTGCTTAATCGTAAATTGGAAGTCCAAAAAATATCATCGAAAACCACTTTATATATCTATGATAAAATAGATTATGATGTGATTATTGTTGAATCAGATCAAAAAGTTTCTGTTACACATGTTCCTAAGCGCATTGAAAATAAAGTCTCAAATGATGAGCAGAGTACTAATGTATAATCAATCATTAAGTAAAGTATTAATCGCTTTGCTCTGTTCATTTTTAAGCATAAGTTGTTTTGCTCAAGAAAGTTCTAAGCAAGTTGATATAGCTAACTTAATGAATCCAACATCAACATTTGTTTCTTTAACACTTTTAAGCTTTATTCCTCTAGCAATGATAGCGACAACTACATTTATTAGAAATGTAATTGTATTGTCAATCATGAGGCAAGCTTTAGGATTGCAACAAACTCCACCCAATATTGTATTAATCTTATTATCATTTTTCTTGATGATGATTGTGATGGGCCCTTCATTTGAAGTAATTAATAATACAGCCTTTCAACCTTATCTTGAAAATAGAATATCATTGCAAGACTTTTTTATGAAATCGTGGGAACCTTTAAAGGCTTTCATGATTACTCAAACTCATCAATCAGATATTAAATTAATTTATGAGCTGTCCAAGTCCTCACTTCCAAATGATATAGCTGCTATTTCACCAATTAAATTAATACCTGCTTTTATGTTGAGTGAACTCAAGATTGCTTTTCAAATAGGATTTGTAATTTTATTACCATTTTTAATTGTAGATATTATCGTTGCTTCTATACTTATGTCTTTAGGCATGATTATGGTTCCACCAGTGACTATTTCATTACCTATAAAATTACTTCTTTTTCTATTAATTGATGGGTGGAGTCTTCTTTTTGAAGTGCTGATTAAAAGTACTCATTAAAAGATATTTTCTAAAGTTGGAAAAAGCCTCGTTACGAGGCTTTTTCTATAATGATTACTTAATATTTGGATCGCCTTTTTTTAAGAAGAAGCGAATCGCTAACTTCTGTAGGAATGTTCCATAAGGAGGATGGAAAAGCTGAGTCGGAAAAAACCGATGACGTATAAATACAGTTTTTGCATGTGACAGTTCACGGAAACCTTCTTCGCCATGATATGACCCCATGCCTGAGTTTCCGATACCACCAAAAGGAGCATCATGGTTGACTACATGCCAACCCCAATCATTAATGGTCACGCCACCCGAATGAGTTTCACGTAAAATACGATCACGTTCTACCGAGCTATGTGTAAAGAAGTAAAGTGCTAAAGGTCGTTCATCCGATTTCACATAGGTAATTGCATCATCTAAAGAATCATAAGCCACCACAGGTAAAATAGGGCCAAAGAGTTCTTCTTTCATAATGCGCATTTCTGGTGTGCAATTCAGCACAATCTGTACAGGCATCCTGCGACCTTGTTGGTCAAAACTATAAGTATCGCAAGGAATAACTCGAGCACCTTTTTCTTGTGCATCGGTCAAGATATCTTGAATACGTTTTAAATGACGGTCATTTACAATCGATGTGTAATTCTCATTGGTTGTAATGTTTTGACCAAACATTTTTATAAAGCTTGATTTCGCAGCATCTACAAATTCATCAATACTTTCTTTCGGAACCAACGCATAGTCAGGTGCTACACAGATTTGCCCACTATTGGTTGCTTTACCATGAGTAATACGTTTTGCAGCATCGGCAAGCGGGTAGTTACTGCTTACAATTGCAGGTGATTTACCACCTAACTCAAGTGTAACAGGTGTTAGATTTTCAGCAGCAGCTCGCATGACGACTTTGCCAATCGCAGGCGAGCCAGTGAAGACAATATGGTTAAATGGCAACGAGGTAAATCTTGCTGGGTCTGTAATTTCTTTACCAAACACTGCTACTTCATCTTCATTGAAGACTTCAGCTAACATGCGTCGTAGCATTGCATTGGTATTTGGGGTAATTTCAGGCAGCTTAATCATGACTCGGTTGCCCGCAGCTAAAGCAGCAATCAGGGGGCCAAGCGCTAAATAAACAGGAAAGTTCCAAGGCACAATCACACCAACCACACCTTTAGGCTGATATTGCACACTTAAACGGTTTGATAAAAATAAAAGCTCGGTACGGCGTTTACTTGGACGCATCCAGCGGCGTAAATGATGAATCGCATGATCGGCTTCCAACACGGAGCCAAGCAAATCGAGTAATTTGGATTCATCAAGTGATCTTGAACTAAAGTCAGCATTAATCGCGGCAGCTAAAGCATCTTGATAACGAATAATTTGTTTTTTGAGTTGATGTAGCTTTGTGCGGCGTGCCTCAAGACTCGGGTAGGGATCTGCCTCAAAATTGGCACGTTGTTTGGAAAAAATAAGTTCCATATGTTCAGTGGCAGAGCCGCTATATTCTTTTAAGGTGGACTGTTCCATTATTATTCCTTCCATACTTTTGCTTATCATACTTTATGCTTGAAGCGTCGTATGGTCGATGTTAAATTGAGACAACAAGAGGTAGTTTAGTGCCATTATGCACGTCACTCTAGGGATGGTGTGAGTTAAATGCCTAAAAATCTTTATAAAAATGCAAATAGTGTTATTGAAGAAAATTATGATAATACACTCTTAGGTGCCAATACATATTTGCTGGGTTTGACCAGTTTATTTGATGAAATGGGGTTGCAAGGCCATTCAATATCAAATGTTCTATCTGGCACAAATATTTCGCCAGATACGATGAATCAATCCTCTTTATATATTTCTCAAGTCCAAAAAATTCAGTTATTTCAAAATATACAAAAACTATCTCACGATCCTTTAATTGGACTACGCGCAGGACAAAAGCAGCGGCTGTCAGATTTTGGGGTGTATGGTTATGCGCTATATTCTTCGCGTAATTTTAGACAAGCAGTTGAGCTTGGCATCCGACACATTAAGCTTGCAGGACCTATTTTAAAGAAGTCTTTTTATATTCGAGATGATGTTGCCATTTTTGAAGGGCAGGACATTATTGCACTGGGTAAGCTTCTACCTTTAGTGTGCGAGTTTTGGTTTAGCTCCATGCAAACCTTAATTGAACGCGTGCTTGAAGGACCATTTCAAGCGAAGAAGCTTTTATTGCCATACCCAGCGCCTGACTATGCGGAGGAATATGAAAAAGTGTTTCATTGTCCTGTTCAGTTTAATGCTGGGGTGATGCAATGGCACTTTGATTTGAAGTGGCTCGATGTACCTTGCCCAAATGCCAACCCGATTACCGCTGATATGTGTAAATCGTTTTGTGAGCGGATGCTAGGTGCTGCTGAACTTGAGGAGCCTGAGTTGGTGAAAACAATCCGTTTAATATTATTGGATGGGACAGGGCTTTTTCCATCAGCTCAAGAAATGGCCGAACGCTTACATATGTCAAAGCGGACCTTACATCGTCGGTTAGCAGGGTTGAATTTAACCTATCAGGAGTTATTAGATGAAACTCGGCGCCGTCTTGCGGATGAATATTTGCGAGAAACAACTTTAACCGTAGACGAAATTGCTGAAAGAATTGGCTTTTCAGATACCTCTAATTTTAGAAAAGCCTATCGTCACTGGACAGGTATTTCACCAAATGAGTATCGAATACAGTACCTAAATTAGATTAAGGTTTGTTTGTTATTTAAATCGAGAAAGTAACTTTTTCTGCAAAAATGGATTACAGAGCAAAATCGCAAATAAAATAATAAATATACCGATAATACTGAATAGATCCGGTAATTCATGCCAAAAAACAAATCCCCATATCCCTGCAAAAATAATGGCAATGTAATTCATGGGGCCAATTTGTCCTGCTGGCGCTAGGCTATAAGCATAAGACATAAACAATTGGCTAATATTAGCTAAAAGTCCTGCGGCAATGAGTAATGCTAGTTCATGCCAAGTGAAAATACGCCAATGCCAAAACATTGGAATAGAAGAAATCAAACTACCAAAAATACAGAAATAAAAAACGATACGCTCAGGCGGCTCTGTACTGGTTAAAGCTCTTACAGTCACAAAAGCCATTGCTGATAAAAAGCATGCACCCAAGCCAATAAAAGACAATGCGTTAAATAGACCTTGGTCGGGTTTGGCGACAAATAAAACCCCAACGAGCCCAATAACAGCAGCAAAAATCATCGATTTGGTAATTTTTTCTTTTAAGAAAAGCCATGCAATCAGTGGAATAAAGATAGGAGATGAATAACTAAAAACCATGGCATTTGATAGTTTTAAGTTCGCAATGGCATAGAAAAAACCATACATTGCAGCAAGACCCACTAGACTTCGCCAAGTGTGCATCCAGAGTTTATCGGTTTTAACGAAGTCTAAACCCTGTTTAAACAGCATCGGAATAAAAATAAATAAGCCGACAGCATTTCTAAAAAATACGACGGTCGCGTTGTCTACCGTTTGTGAAGCAAAACGAATGCACACCCCCATAATGGAAAATAATAATGCTGATGTCATAAGACAAAGCAATGCTTTTCCAAGTTGAGTTGAGGGGAGATTTTGAGCAGTCTGATTTTGCATAGAGAAATACAGTTCTTAATTTTCGATGTTATTTTAGCAGCGATGTTAAGTTTTGGTGAAATGTGTCGTAATTAATAACTAGAATGTGAAAAGATGAGGGGTGTCCTCATCTTTTAAATCTGATTAGGTCACAGGTGCGGGGTTAAATACAGCAAGTGAGTTATGAATACCCCAACGGTCCGACCACGTTTGTTGTTCACCACTCGCCACTTGTAAAATCAGTTCAAAAAGTTCCCAGCCCACTTCTTCAATAGTTTTCTTCCCAATGGCAATATCACCAGCACTGATGTCGATCAGGTCATACCAACGGTTTGCAATATTGTTTCTGCTTGCCATTTTAATGACCGGCACTGCTGCTAGCCCGTAGGGTGTACCGCGGCCTGTGGTAAATACTTGAACAGTAATACCAGATGCCATTTGCTGCGTACCACAGATAAAGTCACTCGAAGGGGTTGCCGCAAAAATTAATCCTTTTTTTGTCGGTCTTTGGCCTGGTGCGAGAACTTCTACAATCAGTGAGCGACCCGATTTGGCAATTGATCCCATCGCTTTTTCTACAATGTTATTCAGTCCACCTTTTTTATTACCCGGTGTGGTATTGGCACTTCGGTCTACTTGGCCTGCTGCTAAGTAGTCATCGTACCATTTCATTTCCCGAATTAGATCTTTGGCAACTTGTTCATTTGCTGCACGTGGAGTAAGTAGGTGAATACCATCGCGGACTTCCGTAACTTCAGAGAACATGACTGTACCGCCACATTGCACAATCAGGTCAGCTGCGAAACCAACGGCAGGGTTAGAGGTGACTCCAGAAAATGCATCACTCCCACCACATTGCATGCCTACAACTAAATTAGAAGCTGGAACTTCTTCTCGAGTACGTTGATTAAGCTTTTCAAGATGTTGTTCTGCCACAGTTAAAATATGGTTCACCATACTTTCAAAACCATGATGACGTTCATCTTGTAACTGAATAATATCTTCATTTGCTAGAGGAATATATTTGTTTTCTTTAGGAATGTTTAAAAGTCGTTCGGGTTGCATTTTTTCGCAGCCTAGACTCACAACCATAATTTCTCCACCAAAATTAGGGTTGAGTGCAAGATTATGAATTGTACGAATAGGAACAATTGCAGCGGGGGCATCGATTGCCACACCACAACCATATAAATGGTTTAATCCGACTACACCATCTACATTTGGATATTTTGGAAGTAAATCACGTTCAATAATTTTAACGACATAATCGACAATACCTTCAACACAGTTAACACTGGTTGTAATACCTAAAATATTCTTTGTGCCGACACTGCCATCTTTATTTTTATAACCTTTAAATGTATATCCGCTAAGCGTAGGGAGCTTTGGATCAGGACGAGTTGCTAACTCAAGATCATCTAGCTCAGGTGCCTCAGGCATTTGGGTAACGGCTTCATTTACCCATGAGCCTGCGGATAAATCTTTATTGGCATAACCAATAATTTCCCCATAACGAACAATTGCTTCACCTTGCTTTAATGACTTTAATAAAACTTTATGTCCCTGTGGCACATGATCAACCAAGGTCAGGTGGTATTCTTCAATATGTGTAGAAGGTGGTAAACCGCCGTCATTCACTACAATGGCTACATTATCGACAGGACTAATTTTTATGAGGAGAGGCTTCAGCATGATCGTTCCTTGTATACATTTGAAGAGAGGGCTATAACGCATAATTCGTTTAAGCGTTATAGCGAAGCATTTTTAAGACGTAGGTTTTAACTCAAAGCGCTGGATTTTACCGACCATAAAGAGGTAGCAAATAATTGCGATGACTGCATGTATACCTACAAAAACCAGTGCACCATTGAAAGAACCTGTCGAGTTGATGATATAGCCAATCACAATAGGGATAACAATGCCTGCAGTATTGCCGAAGGTATTAAATAATCCACCCGACAAACCAACCATTTCTTTCGGTGCAACATCAGACATCACTGCCCAACCTAATGCACCAAAACCTTTGCCAAAAAAGGCGAGCGACATAAACAACAAGATGGCTGTTTGCGAATCGACATAGTTACAAACCACAATACTGGTTGATAACAACATGCCAAAAATAATGGGAAATTTACGGGAAAAGGTTAGAGACTTGTTCATCTTGATAAGTTTATCGGAAATTACTCCCCCTAATACGCCACCAATAAATCCGCAAAGTGCCGGTAATACAGCCGCAAAACCAGCTTCTAAAATTGACATGTGGCGTTCTTTTACAAGGTAGACAGGGAACCAAGTTAGAAAGAAATAGGTTAAGCAGGTAATACAATACTGAGCGATAAAAATACCTAGAAGCATACGAGAAGAAAGCAGCTTTTTAATATTTTTAAAATTCATCTTGTTGTTTTCATCAGCAACTTTAAGCTGATTTTCACCCATGCTAGTAATAGCACCGCCTGCTTGTAAATATTTGAACTCATTTGTGTTAATAGTAGGGTGTTTTTCTGGGCTATAGATGACTTTTAACCAGATAAAAGCAATCACAATACCTAGTCCACCCATAATCCAAAACACAGATTGCCAATGAATATGGGCAACCAGCCATCCCATGAATGGTGCAAATATGACAGTTGCAAAATATTGAGCTGAGTTAAATATTGCTGCGGCGGTCCCACGTTCTTTGGTTGGGAACCATGCTGCTACAATCTGACTATTTCCTGGAAATGCTGGGCTTTCAGATAATCCAACCAAAAAACGTAAAAGAAATAATGAGGCGATAATGAGAGGAATAGAACCTAAAATATCAACAAAACCCAAGAGAATAGTGAAAAAAGACCAGAGCATGATGCTCCAGAAATAAACTCTTCGAGCACCGAACTTGTCGAGTAACCAGCCACCTGGAATTTGGCCAATAACATAAGCCCAGCCAAACGCAGAGAAGATATATCCCATGGTCACTGAGCTTAATCCCAGCTCTTGAGACATCGGGGCAGCAGCCATAGAAAGTGTTGCCCGATCACCGTAATTTAATGAAGTAACTAAAAAAATCATCGCTAAAATGTAATAGCGGGTTTTATTATGCTTCGCTCGTTGCTGATTTACAGCAGCAAGATTTGTTTGCAGATTATCCATATACAAACTCTTTTAATAATCGACCTATTTGCATATCCGTGAAATAGGTGACGTCATGTCAAATTCATCGATAGAATAGATGAGAAAACGGAATTTTGTATCTACTCTATAGTCCTAGTTCTAAAACCGCGTCTTTAGATGTATGACATCATATGATTAAAAATATTATTTTGGCAAGTGGGGCCGAAAAATAATTTTTATGCGGGTTTATATTGACAAGTTGTCTGATGTCTTATAAGTTTTGGTGATGAAAAAATAGTATCAGAATGCCAAGGAGTATTTTAATGGCGACCTCTACACCTATCGTTAAATCAATTCGAGCAATTCCTGTTGCTGGACATGACAGCATGCTGCTCAATTTGAGTGGTGCTCATGGACCTTATTTCACTCGTAATATACTCATTATCGAAGATAACTCTGGAAATATTGGGGTAGGCGAAATTCCGGGCGGAGAAAAAATTTTAGCGACATTAAATGATGCTAAAGCCTTGATAGAAGGCCAACCGATTGGTGAATATAAAAATCTACTTAAAAAAATTCAGCAAACTTTTGCTGATCGTGACAGTGGCGGACGAGGCAACCAAACCTTTGATTTACGGACCACAATTCATGTTGTAACTGCTTATGAGTCGGCATTGCTTGATTTGCTTGGTAAGCATTTAAATGTGAATGTCGCAAGTTTACTTGGTGAGGGTCAGCAACGTAGTGAAGTTGAGGTTTTAGGATATTTATTCTTTGTTGGTGATCGCAAACAGACATCTCTTGATTATGCGACCTCACCACATCTGAACCATGACTGGTACAAAGTCCGCCATGAAAAAGCGTTAACACCTGAATCAGTGCAGCGTTTAGCAGAAGCATCTTATGACCGTTACGGTTTTAAAGACTTCAAATTAAAAGGTGGTGTATTACACGGAGAACAAGAAGCTGAAGCTGTTACAGCTATCGCTCGCCGTTTTCCAGAAGCACGTGTGACGCTTGATCCAAACGGAGCATGGTTTTTAGATGAAGCAATTGCTTTAGGCAAACATCTTAAAGGCGTGTTGGCCTATGCAGAAGACCCGTGCGGTGCAGAACAAGGTTATTCAAGCCGTGAAATTATGGCCGAGTTTAAACGTGCCACAGGTTTACCCACTGCGACCAACATGATTGCTACCGACTGGCGAGAAATGTCACATAGTATTCAATTGCAAGCCGTTGATATTCCTTTGGCTGATCCACATTTTTGGACATTGGAAGGCTCGGTTCGAGTTTCACAGCTCTGCAATATGTATAACTTAACGTGGGGTTCGCATTCTAATAATCACTTTGATATTTCACTGGCCATGTTTACCCATGTTGCTGCCGCCGCTGTAGGTAACGTTACGGCAATTGATACACACTGGATTTGGCAAGAAGGTACAGATCAGCTAACGAAAGCGCCGCTTGAAATTAAAGACGGTAAAATTCAGGTGCCAACAGCACCGGGACTTGGTGTTGAACTGGACTGGGACCGAATTAATCAAGCCCATGAGCTCTATAAATTAAAAGGTTTAGGAGCTCGTAATGATGCCGATGCGATGCAATTTTTAATACCAAACTGGTCATTTAATAATAAAAAGCCGTGTTTGGTTCGTTAATATTTTATCGATATCTTTGAAAAATTCGCTTTTTTAAGTTTTCTTAATGCTTTGCTGTCCATACGGGCAGCTTTTTTTTTATGTCTAAAGATTAGCTATAAAATTAAGAAATTTTAACTATATTTTATAAAACAAATAGTTAAGTGATTTTTGATAAAGAACTTTTATCTTTTTAAAAATTTTAGATTCCCAGAGGAAAAATATATTGATTAAAATAAAATTTATGATGTAAGATGTCTGACAACATAAACATGTATGGATATTTTCTAATGGATGCTCTTGAGTTAAAAAACATTGTTTCTGATGGCCTTCTTTCTTTTCCGGTTACTGACTTTGACCAAAATGGGGACTTTAACAAATCTTCTTATGCAAAACGTCTTGAATGGTTAGCGCCTTATGGTGCAAGTGCATTATTTGCTGCGGGTGGTACAGGTGAGTTTTTCTCGTTAACTGGAAGTGAATACTCTGACGTGATTAAAACAGCTGTCGATACTTGTAAAGGTAGTGTACCGATTATTGCTGGGGCAGGTGGTCCGACACGTCAGGCGATTGAACAGGCAAAAGAAGCAGAGCGCTTAGGTGCACACGGTATTTTGTTAATGCCGCATTACCTAACTGAAGCAAGCCAAGAAGGTTTGATCGAACACGTTAAGCAAGTATGTAACTCAGTAGACTTTGGCGTAATTTTTTATAACCGTAGCGTTTCAAGATTAAATCTCGATTCAATCCAAAAGTTAGCCGAGATGTGTCCGAACTTAATTGGCTTTAAAGATAGCTCTGGTCAAATCGATATGATGACGGCAGTGACCCAAACTATGGGTGATCGTTTGTCGTATTTAGGTGGCCTGCCAACAGCAGAAGTTTTTGCAGCGCCATATAAAGCCCTAGGTTGCCCAGTTTATTCATCAGCTGTATTTAACTTTATTCCAAAGACTGCAATGGAGTTTTATAACGCGCTTCGCAGTGATGACTTTGAAACAACCAATCGTTTGATTAAAGATTTCTTCTTGCCATTGATTAAAATTCGCGACCGTAAATCAGGTTATGCGGTAAGTATGATCAAAGCAGGTGCCAAAATTGTTGGGCACGACGCAGGTCCAGTGCGTCCACCATTAAGTGATTTAACTCATGCAGACTATGAAGATTTGGCTACTCTCATTGCGACACTTGGTCCGCAATAATTCTAACTGTTTAGGTATTGGAGCTTTAAAATGAGTAAAAATAATGGTCGGCAGTTTATTAATGGTCAACGCGTTGCTACAAATGCACCAGCTCTAGAAAGTATAGCTGCAAAAGACTATCAGCCAACAGGTTATGTATTTAGTCAGGCAACCCTTGACGAAGTGGATCAAGCTGCTCAAGCTGCACATAACGCTTTTTTAGTTTATAGCCAAACTTCTCAAGAGCAACGTGCCTCTTTTCTTGAAGAAATTGCTCGCCAAATTGAAGCATTAGGTGCGAACTTACAAGAAGTCGCTTCACTTGAAACAGGCTTACCACTTGCTCGTCTTAAAGGAGAGACAGGCCGTGTTACTGGTCAGCTTCTACTGTTTGCTGAACTTTTACGCCGTGGCGATTTTTATGGTGCTCGTATTGATGTGGCATTGCCAGAACGTAAGCCTTTACCGCGTGTTGATTTGCGTCAATATAAAGTTGGGGTAGGACCGGTTGCTGTGTTTGGCGCGAGTAATTTCCCACTTGCATTTTCAACAGCAGGCGGTGATACCGTAGCTGCTTTAGCAGCAGGGTGTCCGGTTGTCTTTAAAGCACACTCTGGACATATGGCAACTGCTGAGCTTGTTGCAGAAGCCATTGAACAAGCAATCGAAGTTTGTGATATGCCTAAAGGCACATTTAACATGATTTTTGGCGGCCGTATTGGCGCAAACTTGGTAGAACATCCACTGATTCAGGCAGCTGGTTTTACGGGTTCTCTTGAAGGCGGAATGGCACTTTATAACCTTGCGCAGAGCCGTCCTCAGCCAATTCCATTCTTTGCTGAAATGTCGAGTGTGAACCCTGTAGTGGTTTTATCTCAAGCGCTGAGCTCTCGTGGTGAACAGATTGCACAAGATACAGTTGCCTCATTTAATATGGGATGTGGTCAGTTCTGTACAAAACCGGGGTTAATTTTAGGTGTACAAGGACCTGAATTTGACAGTTTCGTAGCAGCTTTAGCTGAAAGCACGCAAAAAGCTGTGCCTCAGGTCATGCTGAATGAAGGAACTTTAAAAAGCTACCGTCAAGGTATTGATGCTCTAAACAGTGAATCTGGTTTTGAAGTAGTTGCGACAGGTCAAGAGGCCGAGCTAGTTTCTCAAGCAAAAGCACATCTATTTAAAGCGGACCAATCTGTTTTACTGTCAGGCAACCCAAAACTACAACATGAAGTTTTCGGGCCGATGTCAATTGTGATTGGCGTGGAGGATGAAGCGACTTTGTTAAAAGGGATCGAGGCTTTAGGTGGACAGCTCACGGCAACGATTATTGGTGATGAAAATGAGTTGTCCGAAGCAGGCGAACTTCTTCATTTGCTAACTGGTAAAGCTGGCCGTGTATTGTTTAACGGTTTCCCGACAGGAGTTGAAGTGTCTGATGCGATGGTACATGGTGGTCCTTTCCCTGCAACCAGTGATGCACGCGGAACTTCGGTAGGTACGGGAGCAATTGAACGCTTCTTACGTCCGGTATGTTTCCAAAATACGCCACAAGTATTATTACCTGATGCACTAAAAGACAGTAATCCGCTACAGATTACTCGTTTGATCAATGGGCAGTTAACTCAGACTCAAATTTAAAAATTGTGCAGCTTAATCAAAGGTATTGAGCTGCATATTTTTTAGCTTATTCAACGCATTATTAAATATTGAAATAAGCACAAGTTGCTCACTTTTTAAATATATGTGAGTGTTTGATAAGGAGGATAAAATATTTTAATTTTAATAGCTTAGAGGCATAAAAACCGAATATGACTATCGTCTAAGTTTATAGTAAAATGAATTTTCTAATTTTTTCAACATTTCATGAGTTCTTCAGATTATGTCTAGTGCAATTAAACCTAGATCAACAAAAAAACTAAGCCAGATTATTGTAGAACAACTGATCGAAAAAATTCAGTCTGGAGACTTCCAAGTTGGAGAGAAAATTCCGACCGAACTTGAATTAATTGAAACTTTTGAAGTAAGCCGTTCTGTTATTCGAGAAGCAATCACTGAGTTGCGCTCTTTAGGGTTTGTCGAAACTCGTCACGGGATTGGTACTTTTGTAAAAGAGCAGACTATTGAACAGAATTTTTTGCTATCTAATGCCAGTTTAGAAACGATTAACGATATTGTTTCTTTACTTGAGCTTCGAATTAGCCTTGAGTCTGAAGCTGTTTTTTTAGCCTCTGAGCGCCGTAAGCAAATCCACATCGATAAAATGAAAGCTGCACTTCAAGACTTTGAACGCCATATTTCATCAGATGCAAATGATGGCACAGTAAAAGCTGATTATGATTTCCATATTGCCATTGCTGAAGCTTCTGAAAACCAATATTTCGTTGATTTTTTAAAGTATCTGGGTGAAAAAATTATTCCGCGTGCACGCTTAAAATCTATTGAGCAGAGCCCTGAAAACCGTGAAGAATATTTAAAAGCGGTTCACCATGATCATGTCAATATTTATAATGCAATTGTGGATCAGGACGGTTTATTGGCCCGACAAATGATGCGAGCTCATCTGTCTAAAAGTATTAAAAAATTTAAGCAGTAAAGCTTGAGCTAAGATTAGGCAGAGTAAGATAAAAAGAGAGCTTATTTAAGCTCTCTTTTAATTTTATAGGGTGTTATTTACAGCTAAAGTTTTCAGCTTTTTCGCTATCGCCTTGACCGTTGTAACGGGCAATCAGTGGGTAAGGGCAAAGTGGGCGGGTACGGTCTGGTGCCCAATCTTGCGGAAGTTCAGTATTCACTTGACCACTTGGGTTACCTGCGCCGCGTGCGGTCGCAATGATTTTGTCAGGTGCTTGCCCGTATTCAACCCAGTTGACTAAAGCAGTCAATGCATCAAATTGATCGGTCGCAATGCCATCACGGGTATGGTTCATGCCCGGAACTCTAAAGAAACGTGCAAATTCAGGTGCTATACCTTTTGCATCATTTTTATAGTGTTGGAGTAGTTGATCGTACCAATTTTGGGTGTCATCTACAGAGAAAACGCCATCTGCTGTGCCTTGTACCACAATCATTTTTCCACCGTGATTACGGAGTTTATCTAGATTAAGTTCATCGGGTGGCATCATGAAAGACATCGAACTTTCTGTGTATACATCATTGGTTGCCGATAGTTTTGGATAGTCGGTATCGAAGTTAAAATTAAAGGCAAATTGTCTAGAATTTTGAGTCACGGTTGGGTCTGGTGGAACCTGAAAAAGAATGCCAACGGCAACGGGGTCACGTGCTGTTCCCACCGAAGATTCGAATTTCCAGCTTGCCCAGTTGCTTCCCACTAAACCGGGGTCAAAAGGTTGGGTTGCATAGAGCGCTTGTCCAGCCGAATTTATAGGGCCGCGGTAAATGTTGGCTAATACATCAATTTGTTCGGTGCTTAAACAAGTACCATCTCTTGTGCTTGAGCAAACGGGTACATCTTTGTGAATATCAAAAGCCTTACGGCAAGATTCGACATCTTGAACCAGTCCATCTGCAACACCGTCTAGAGCATCGCATCGATCTAAAATCGCTTTTGCTAAAACTTTACGCTCTGGAAGAGTAAGAGCGGTACTTAGGTCATTTTCATCTGTTGCGACACGACGAAGCTGCTGCGCTGTGTAGAGTTGAGCCGCGGCTGCACGAGGTAAATGAAAACCCGGTGTACTTGCTAAAATTCCATCATATTGGTCGCCTAAACGAGTTGCGGCAATCATGGCATGACGCCCACCATTAGATGTACCGCCTGCATAGGAGCGGTCTGGCAATTTACCATATGCGGCTTTAATTAGGTTTTTTGCCATAGGCGTGAGTTTGGTAATTGCACCATAACCGTAGTCAATTCTGGCTTGAGGGTCTAGACCAAACATTGGATTTTGTGAAGCATTATGTCCAGCATCGGAAGAAATAACAGCAAAACCATCATGTAGAGCATTGGTCAGGGGACCACCGCTGCCGACCTGACCTGTTGCAGGCACTAAGTTACCATCGGTTCCACCATTGCCTTGATAGAGAAAACGGCCGTTCCAGTCAACCGGTAGGCGCATTTCAAAACCAATTTGATAGGTTTGTCCATCAACAGGGCTTACACGTTGGTCCATATAACCTTTGACTAAACAATGAGCGCCAATCGGTTTGTTGGCGACAGTCAAGGTGCCTGCTTCTTGAAGGGTAGCTGAGCTAATGACCGTATTGTTGTATTGAAATCCGAGTAAGTCCGTACAGCTTCCTGTCATTTTTACGCCCATAGCAGGAGACAACTGCGGTGGTTTGGTTGTTGAGGGAAACGTTGTGTCATCACTATCACTTCCACAGCCTGTCAAAGCACCAAGCATGGCAAGTACTAAAGCGGAGTGGGTCAAAATTCGTTTATTGTTGGTGTAATTCATTTATTCATATCCTTATTGAATGAATGTTTGCAATTAATCTAAAACCAGAAAATTAGCTGTGCTTCGTGCAATCATTTTGTTGTTTTGCCAAGCTTCACTTTCGAGATTCAGTACGGTTTTGCCTTGTTTAATGAATCGGCATTTTGTAAGGACTTCGCCAACGGCACAGGGTCTTAAAAAATCCATCGTTAAGTTAATTGTGGTGGCGGGTTTACTGTCATTTGCAAGAAATGCAAAAAGCCCCATCACGTCGTCGAGCATGGCGCAGATCATGCCACCTTCAACGGTACCGCGTGGATTGGTAAAGCTTTCTAGCGCCGTGTAGTGGATGGTGAGTTCAGTGTTTTTGTCATTCCAATGAATATTGTGTCCACCCAAATGGTGATGAATGGGGGGTAAGTGTTCTAAAATTTTTTGATCCATAGTTAAGGGTCCATCCTTTTTGTTGGTGTTATAAAAATTATTATTTCAGGGTATAGGCATCATAAATAACCGCTTTGCCCAAGCGCATTGCACTACCTACCGCAACGGTCTGGTTAAGGCATGAGTATTTAGGTGAGCTGGTTTCAAACTGCATGGTAATTTTGAAATAGTAATTTTTCGGGTCGACATCTTTGCCTTGAGCAAGCTGTTTTAGTGTTTCTGCTGAGCCATGTCGGTAACCTTTGGTTTGAAGATAAATGAGAGCACCGTCATCGGTTTCTAACAAATATCGCGTATCAATAATGGCCAGCCCTTTACTGTCGACAATTTGCCAATCTGCACCATTATTTAAAATGCGGCCCTTAAGTGATTTCCCTTCAAATGTCCCACCTGTAATGGGAATAATTCGGCGTTTACCAGCATCACTAGTTGTGCCTAATTCCCAAACAGGCGCATTTAAATCCACACTAAATTTTGCTAAAGGCTCTAGCTGAATGGGCGGTGGGCTATATTGAGTTTCGGCATGAGTCAGGGCAATCAGACTCATTCCACAGAGTAGCGTTACAACTTTCTTCATGATGAATTTCTCGAAATAAAAAGAGGTTCTATGTGTAACTGAACCTCTTGTTTTGAATTATTTAAATTTCCATGTGTAGTCGATGTTGATACGGGTTTCGTTTACAGGCTTGATGTTGGCAGTGGAGAGCATGTTGTTGTCATACATTGCATAGCGCGCGCGTAGCCCTAGATTTTTTAACCAGCCACTTTGAACGGTGTAGCCTAAATCAAAGTCGGTTTCGCGTTCTTTTAGATTGGTGCCACCTAAGTTGGGTGCATAAATATTGTGACCTGTGGTGTAACGGGTCATGAAACGTAAACCTGGAACGTAATCTTTAAAGTCATATTCATAGCGGAAGCTATAGGCTTTTTCTTTTGGGTTTAAAAACTCGCCCGGCCATGTATCAATAAGTAGGCCAGTTTCACCTCCAGTCAAATACGGAAATGCGGTGTCGCCGTGATGTTGGAAAGTACCAAAAATAAATTTATGGTTTTGATGTTTTAATTCAAAGTGAGCATGATAAAGATCATTATCGACTAAACCAGCCTTCGCTTGTCCGTCATCACGGCTGCGGTAGTACCGTAACTGCGAGCTAAGATTAGTAGTGTCATTAATTTTGTGTTGGTGTAAGGCACCGACCATGGTCTGGTTATAAAGATCATCAACATCCATATAGAACGCAGTGAGTTTGATTGTTGGATCAAGCTGATAGTTCCCACCTAAATAATAGAGTCCATCAGTTTCCGCACTTTTAAACCGTCCATTCACTCCTGAAATTTTAATTTTTTCATAGTTGGTCGAATCACGATGATTCACTTTATCGAGATAGGCTGCCTGTAAGTCAAAATCTTTAATATCTTTACTGGTCAGTGAAATTCCTCGATAAGTTTGAGGTAACAAGCGAGCAGGCGAAGCTACTAAAACAGGATTCATCGGCATTAAAGTACCAATGCGTAGTTCGGTCTGGCTCATTTTGGCTTTTGCTGTGACCCCAATTTCGCCATAAGAGTCGGCAGGTTCATTGGTGCGCGTGTCTCTAGGTAAGTTTCCTGTACCTCCATGCTCTGCGTCGGCATCGAGTTTAAAACCCGCCGTTGCAAGCACATCCAGCCCAAAACCGACAGTCCCTTCAGTATAACCTGAATTGGCTTTGAGAATAAACCCTTGTGTCCAATCCTTGGCAGCAGGGTAGGCAGATTGCTCTTGGTAGTCGCGGTCAAAATAGAAATTTCGCGTGGTGAGTTCTACTGAACTGTTATCAATAAAACTGCCAGCCCACACTGAACCTGAAAGCATAAGGGTAGAGTACATCCATAATTTCGACATAGCATTTCTTCCTGAAATATCATTTCTTGTTTTCAACAAGGCATGGTTGTTCTGTCTGCCTTATTTGGTTTTTAAATCAAATTATTTTCCGAGCAGTTCTCGGGCCACGATTTCCTTCATAATTTCATTGGTTCCCCCATAAATTTTTTGTACCCGTGCATCCACAAAAAAGCGTGAAATCGGGTATTCCTGCATGTAACCGTAGCCGCCAAAAAGTTGAAGTAACTGATCAATCACTTCGCATTGGACATCGGTGATAAAGCATTTCAGTGCGGCAACTTGAGTGACACTTAACTGGTGTTGTTGATACAGCGCTGCACATTGGTCTACAAAAGCTTGGGCGGCTTTCGCTTTGATTTGTGCATTTGCGAGCACAAACCGTGTGTTTTGCATTTGACTTAAAGGTTGCCCGAAAGCTTTACGTTCCAGCACATAGTCTGTGGTGATTTCGATGGCACCTAAAATTGACCCCAAAGCCATCATGGAAATACTTAAACGCTCACGCGGTAACTCTTGCATTAAATAGGCAAAGCCTTGTCCTTCTTCACCTAAACGCTGGGTTGCCGGAACATAGACATCATCAAAAAAAAGTTCGGCAGTATCTTGGGCATGTAGTCCGATTTTTTGTAAAGAGCGGCCTTTTTTAACGCCGTCTAAAGCAGCATCAACTAAAAGAATCGAAATGCCTTTTGCTTTGGCTTGAGGATTGGTTTTAGCCACAAGAACAATCAGGTCGGCATGTAAACCATTTGAGATAAATGTTTTTGAACCATTTACACGATAGTGATCATTTTCTAAAACGGCTTGAGTCCGTATGGCCTGTAAGTCTGAGCCTGCATTGGCTTCGGTCATCGCAATTGCGGTGACCACTTCACCAGTCACCATTTTCGGTAACCAATAGCGTTTTTGCTCTTCAGTTCCAATATTTTGCAGATAAGGAGAAACCAGCTCATTTTGCCCGCCAATTGCAACAGCCAAAGATGCAAAGCCAGCTTGAGCAGTTTCTTGAACTAGCATGAGAGAATAATGAACAGGAGCGCCATAGCCGCCATATTCTTCGGGCACATCTACGCACAAAAAGCCATTTTCCCCAAGACGAAGCCATAGATCACGTGGGATCAGGCCATCGTGTTCCCACTGTTCGTAATACGGAGCAACCTGTTCTTTTAAGAATCTGCGATAGCTGTCCCGAAATAGTTCAAATTCTGTATCGTGTGGCATGTTGAACCTTTTTTTAGGCAAAAGTGAGGCTATAGCCCAAACCGAAGTTTGAGCTTCCTTTTCTATTTCAATTGCTTATTGCTTTAAGGTAGGCACCCGTATAATCAGCGGGTTATCATTCTGCTTTTGATAAAGCTCATCAATTAAAGCTGCACGACGCTTGGTAATATTGCTTTGATTGAGGTTGCCTTTATCAGTCACTTCACCTGCATCGAGTTGAGGTGGCTCGGTCATTAAATAAAGCATTGAGACTGTATTTGAGCTACCAGTCGCATCTTTATTAAAAGTGGTTAAAAATTGGCGGAACCATTGCTGGACTTTAGGATGCTGTAGTATCTCTGCTGGAGAATGTTCGCCCAGCTTAAGGCCAGCTTGTTGAGCACAAGCATCTAGTTTTGGAAAAATCAAAAAGCCAACCGCATTTAGGTTTGAACCTGTAATGCAGACATCTTGAACCAGTAAATTACCTTGAATGAGCACTTTATTGCGTAGTGTGCCCACATTCACAAAAGTGCCTGTATTGAGTTTAAAGTCTTCGGCAATTCGTCCATCATACATCAAGCCTTTGGTCGGATCATTGATATCGACTAAACGAACAGCATCGCCCGTATGGAAAAAGCCTTCATCGTCAAACACAGTGCTTTGTTGGTCTGCCTTTAAACGCCAATAACCTTTCATGACATGTTTGCCACGAACACAAAACTCTAGTTTGTCACCACATGGCACTAGCTTAATTTCGCATCCCGGAGCAGGGTAGCCAATAAAGCCAGCCATTACGCGTGGACCAGTGGTAAAAGCACAAGAGGGAGCAGTTTCGGTCATACCCAAGCCGCTCATGATGCGAATTTTTTCTCCGCAATGTTGCTGAGCAATTTTATCAAGTCTGTTCCAGCCCGCTTCGGAAAGCGCTGCACCTGCAAAGAATAGAATTTTAACTTTGGCAAAAAAGCGGTCTCTTAATTCTTCATCTTTTTCTAAAGCTTCTGTGAGTTCTTCCCAACCTTTTGGCACATTTAAATAAACGGTTGGAGAAATTTCTTTGAGATTACGAATAGTTTCGTCAAATTTTCCTGCAACGGGTTTGCCATCATCAATGTAAATGGTACCGCCGTTATAGAGTGCGATGCCGACATTGTGACTGCCACCAAACGTATGGTGCCAAGACAGCCAGTCGAGTAGGACAGGTGGTGTTTCTTCAAACTCAGGGAAAGTTTGTAATAACATTTGCTGATTAACACACAACATTAAATGCGTGGTTGGTACAGCTTTAGGTAATTTGGTTGAACCTGACGTAAATAGAAATTTAGCAATCTGGTTTTCATCAAGGGTTTGATAAAACTCTTGAACATTTGAAACTGGTGTATCTAATAGCGACTGAAAAGATGTGCAAATCTGATCGCTCACAATTCCTTTATTGGTCACCACTTCAATATCAGGTGTAATACATGCTTGAATGGCTTTAGCAAAGGCTTGTCCATCGCTGGCATAGACCATGCCAGGGGTAAGTACTTCAAACACATGTTTGAGTTTGCCAAAGTCTTGAGAAATAAGAGAGTAGGCAGGGGAAATAGCAGAGAAAGGCACACCCGCCAGCATGGCACCCATAGACAGTATTAAATGTTCGAGATCATTACCACTTAAAATGATGAGTGGTCGTTCTTGGCTTAAATTACGGTCATGCAAAGCTTGAGCAATGTGCCATGCGCGTTGTAGAACTTCTGCATAACTCAGTTTGATCCATTCGCCTTGAGCATTGCGTTTTGCTGCAAAAATATGGTCGGGTTTGGTTTGTGCAAAATGAATTAACCGATCTGTCAGTTTTTGTGGATACGGTTTTAATTGCTCTTTTGGGCTGATATAGAGCGTGTCATCTTTATGGTGATAATGAATATCATGTTGCCCTAATTTTACGAACCGTTCGCGGTCTTGTGATTGAGTGGCATTCATTTGCATTTCTTTCACTCCATGGAAAGCGCATCACTGCGCTTTATTTTTTGCATCATGCAATTTTTATTTAGTATGTTGGTATTCGTATTAGCCTGACTAAATCGGGTAATGACGTGATTGGGTTTGAATGGTAATCCAGCGTAGTTCGGTAAATTCGGCAACAGAGACTTTACTACCAAAACGTCCGTAACCACTCGATTTTGTTCCGCCAAATGGCATTTGAGCTTCGTCATGTACGGTTGCGCCGTTAATGTGACAAATACCCGAATCAATCTGCTGAGCGACTTCTAATGCCTGCGAAATATTTTGGCTAAACACTGCTGAAGAAAGACCGAACTCGCTGTCATTTGCCAGTGCTATGCCTTCTTCAATGCTTGAAAAACGTTGAACTGTGCATACAGGCCCAAATGATTCTTCGCGGTAAAGCAGCATGTCAGGTTTAATATTGAGCACCAGCGTCGGTTGCATGGTGGTGTCTTCAATATGAATGCCTAAAGGTAAGTCAGCACCTTTGTTTTGAGCATCTTCCAGCAAATGTTGAATACGGTTTGCAGCACGTCGACTTTCTAAAACACCGAGTACATTGTCTTTTGAGGTTGGATTACCTGCCCGAATAGCGCGGGTTTTTTCAATCAGTTTTTCAATAAATTGGTCAGCAATATTGTCTTGAACCAAAACACGTTCGGTCGACATACAGATTTGACCCTGATTAAAGAATGCTCCAAAAGCGACTGCTTTTACAGCTTCATGAATGTCAGCTTCATTTAAAACCACGACAGGGGCTTTGCCACCGAGTTCGAGTAAAACTGGTTTTAAATATTTAGCAGCAGTCTCGGCAATAATTTTTCCAACTTTGGTTGAACCCGTAAAATTAATGCGCTTCACAGCTGGATGAGACACTAAGCGCTCCACGATTTGTGGTGCATCTTCAGCGGCATGCGTAATCACATTCACCACGCCTTCACCAAGACCTGCTTCATGTAATACTTCACCAATGAGACGATGTGTTGCTGGACAGGCTTCCGATGCTTTTAACACTACCGTGTTACCACAAGCCAAAGGCATAGCAAGCGCACGTGTTGCCAAAATCACAGGGGCGTTCCAAGGCGCAATGCCAACAATCACACCACAAGGAACTCGCACACCCATTGCAAGATTGCCCGGCACATCTGACGGAATGAGGCTTCCGTCAATTTGTGTGGTCATGGCTGCGGCTTCACGTAACATGTTGGCAGCAAGGTGAACGTTAAACCCATACCATGTTGCAGTTGAACCTGTTTCTTGCATTCCAGTTTCAATGAATTGCTCAGTCTTTTGGTCCATTAAATCGGCTGCTTTTAATAAACGTAAGCGACGTTCCGTAGGCGAGAGTTTCGACCATATTTTAAAAGCTTGTTGTGCCGAGTCTATTGCACGATCAACATCTTCCAATGTTGCAGCAGCAGCTTTAGTTGCCACTGATCCATCAATGGGGCTAATACGCTCAAAAGTTGCCTGATTTGATGCATCAACAGATTGACCGTGAATAAGTAACTGTACATTTTGCATGGGTTGTGTCCTTACATTGCCATTAGAGAATCAAAAGTTAACCAGTACGTTTATAGCTCTGTAAACCCGGTTTAATTGATTTTTCATCTAAAAATTGTTTCAAACCTTCTTGACGGCCATTTTCTGTATCACGGTGGATACATTGATCAAGTTTGGCATATAAGTAGTCTTCGTTTTGATCCCAAGTCAGTTCACGACAACGCTTAAATCCATTTTTAGCGGTACGAAGAACCACAGGGTTTTTCTCAAGTAGACAGTTTGCAAGCTCAGTCACTTCAGCTTTTAGCTGTTCAAGCGGTACACTTTTGTTCACAAGGCCCATGGTTTCAGCTTCTTTACCACTAAAGGTTTTACCCGTCATGATGTAGTACAAAGAGGCACGGTGACCAACAGTGTCTGCCATTGCTTTGCTTACAAGGTTACCCGGTGGGATACCCCAGTTAATTTCAGATAAACCGAAAGTTGCTTCATCTGCTGCAATTGCGAGGTCACAAGCCACTAAAGGTGAGAAACCGCCTCCAAAGCACCAGCCGTTGACCATAGCAATGGTTGGTTTTGAATACATGCGAAGAAGTTGCCACTGCCAACGGCATGAGTCGCGGCGGATACGCTCTTGATAAATTTCAGGCTGCGTATCGACTTCACGGAAATATTCCTTTAAGTCCATGCCTGCTGTCCAAGAATCGCCTGCACCTGTCAACACAAGCACACGTGCATTTTGATCAAGTTCTATCGCTTCAAGTACATCAATCATTTCACGGTTGAGTGTTGGGCTCATGGCATTTTTCTTTTCTGGGCGGTTTAGTGTTACCCATGCAATTCCATCTTCAACTTTAACATCTACTGTTTCCCAGCGGTTTTCATAACTCATCTTCATACTCCTTGAATGATTTTTAGCTGTTCTGGGATTTAATTTAATATCAGTTAAACTTACATTCAAGTCTTTTTTATAAAATTTCATAAATATTTTATAATTCATTGTATTTTAAATATTAATTAATTTTATTGTTGATTTAATATAAAAATATGTTGATTTTTTAGTAAGTTTAACTGATATTTTTGGTGTGTTTAAACAATAATACACAAAGGGCTAAATGGAACGACTAGTCAATAAGGGATAACACAATGGAAAAGATATTAGGACAGTCTGCAAGGGCAAAAATCACGTTGCTATTATGCTTTGCAATAGCAATTTTTGAAGGTTTTGATCTTCAGTCAATGGGGGTAGCCGCTCCAAGAATGCGGGCTGAGTTTATGTTGGACAATGGCCAGATGGCGTGGGCATTTAGTGCTGCAATTTTAGGAACACTACCGGGTGCCATATTGGGCGGTAGGTTTGCTGATATTGTCGGGCGTAAGAAAATTCTGATTTTTAGTATTTTACTTTTTGGAATTATGTCTTTGCTAACGGCTTATGCTGCTAACTTTAGTTTGCTGTTACTCATTCGTTTTTGTACTGGTTTAGGAATGGGTGGGGCACTTCCGATGATGATTACACTGGCATCTGAAGCTGTATCTGATAAATATAAAGGTACTGCTGTCAGCATCATGTATAGCGGTATTCCTTTTGGTGGATTACTTACTTCTGTCGTTGCTATGTCGTTGGCAGGTGATGCAGAGTGGCGTCATATTTTCTATATTGGTGGGATTGCGCCTATTTTGCTCATTCCACTGATTATGCGCTTTTTACCTGAGTCAAATGATTACCTGCAACGTAAAGGTCAAGCGCAAAAAACGACTCCATTCTTGGAAGTTTTATTTGCGAAAGAACGTCGTATGTCGACCATTCAGCTTTGGGTCAGTTTTTTCTGTACGCTCGTTGTACTGTATTTCTTGTTGAACTGGTTGCCGTTACTGATGGGCGCGCAAGGCTTATCGAAACTTCAGGCAAACTATGTACAGATGGGCTACAACGTTGGTGGAATTTTAGGTTCAATTCTCATGGGTGTATTACTTGATAAATTACGCATGAGTTTTGTGATTAAGCTGATTTATCTCGGCATTTTATTTTCGCTTTGTTGTTTAGCAATATCCCCAACCGTTGCTTTGCTTGCACTTTCGGCAGTGGGCTGTGGCTTATTCATTGTGGGTGGACAATCGGCATTATACGGTTTGGCTGCCATGTATTATCCAACCGAAATGCGTGGAACAGGTGTAGGTTCAGCGGTTGCAATTGGGCGTATTGGTTCTTTTGCCGGACCTTTAATGGCTGGTTTTTTACTTTCACTTGGACAAAGCTCGACCATTGTGATTGGTTCAAGCATTCCTGTGATCTTAATTGCAGCGATCTCTGCATTACTTCTTGTCAAAAAACCTAAACAGCCTGTACATTTAGTACAAAGCTCAGGTGCTCGCTAAGTTTTAACGAAAGTATGGGGTGATTACCTCATACTTTCACTACAGATTTTCTTATGATGAATGAAAGGTTATGGTACGTTCAAATTTAGTTCAAAAAAAAGTAGAAGATGAGCCTAAGTTAAGTTACATGATTGCTCGTGTTGACCGAATTATTAGTAAACATTTAACAGAGCATTTAAAAGAGCTTGAAATTACCTTGCCACAATTTACTGCGCTTTCTGTTTTAGCTTCAAAAAGTAATGTATCCAATGCCAAACTTGCTGAACGTTCTTTTATTAAGCCGCAATCTGCCAATAAAATTCTGCAAGATTTGCTGGTCAATGGCTGGATTGAAAAGAAACCTGATCCTACGCATGGCCGCCGTATTTTAATTACACTGACCGAAAGTGGTGTTGAAAAACTCAATAAATGCAATGAAGTTGTATTAAAAGTTGAAGAAAAGATGCTTGAAGGCATTGATATCAATCTGGCTTATTTAATTCGTAATAACCTCGATATCATGGTGAATAATCTTAAAAGCTTTTAAATAAATGAGTTTTTGGGGGCGAGCTAAATTCCCAAGCACTGATTCACACAGAAAATTTATTTCATTTTGCAAATGAAGTTGTTAGCATCGAAGTGACGTTTTTGACAATGTGTGGCAGCAAATGTCTTCAGGGCAACAAGTTTTACTTAAATTAAGAAAAATGATTATTTCAGGGGAACTTGAAGGTGGTGCCAGAATTGCTGAGATTCCCACTGCCGAGTTACTTGGTGTTTCGAGACAGCCTGTTCGTATTGCATTTCGGCTGCTCGAACAAGAAGGTCTTCTCATCAAGAACCCAACTCGTGGTTACACGGTTCGTGAAATTTCAGAACAACTTGTTCATGATGCGCTTGAAGTGCGTGGTGTGCTGGAAGGATTAGCTGCGAAAACTTTGGCAGAACAAGGCTTAAGCGAAGAGCAGAAAAAGACCCTCCAACATTGCATTCAAGAAACTGAAAAACTATTTAATGATAAAGACGAGTTTGGCGACGCTGAACTCGAACGTTATCACCATTTCAACGTCATTTTTCATGACACCATTATTGAGGGCGCGCAAAACGTCGCACTCATACAAGCCTTGGCAAAAAACAACCAATTACCGATGGCTTCTGCTCAAGCTATTACCTATGACCAGAACCGAGCTTTGTCAGAATATCGCCGTTTGCACTATGCACATTTACAGCATTGCTCGATTTTTGATGCATTGGTACATCGTCAGGCAGGACGTGCTGAAACCTTAATGCGTGAGCACAGTAGTGTGGTGATTTTGGGTGAAACGCTAAGAAATGTTCTCAGTGCTTAAGGTGAAAGAAGTTCCTTTATTTCTGAATAAAGGAACTTGGGTATTAAAGCTCAATCACAAGATGTTTAGTTTTTGCACGAGAACAGCAGGGCGTAAACTGGTCATTCAATGCATGTTCCTCATCGGTCATGAACATATCTCGATGATCTGGAGTGCCTTCTACCACACGGGTAATACATGTACCACAAATACCTTGTTCACACGAAACAGGAATATCAAAACCATTTGCAATTAATGCTTCTGTTGCTGTCTGCTCTGGTAATACTTCAATTCGGCGGCCCGTACCTTTCACTTCAATGGTGAAAACTTCATCGTTGGACGTATCTACCTTTTGAGCAACAAAATGCTCTTGATGTAACTGATCGCTATGCCAGTCAGCTTGTTCGGCTGAGCTCATGACAAACTGCATAAACCCTGTAGGCCCACATACATATAAGTGTCTATTTGGTGAAGCTTGGCCTAAAACCTCTGCCATATTACATTCGGTATCTGGCTGATCTTGAATATGAAAATGAACTTGGTCACCAAAGTGCTCGGTTAAGTTGCCATAGAAAGCAATCATTTCATGACTACGAACAAAGTAGTGCAATTCGAAAGGTATATTGGCCGACTTAAGTCGATACGCCATCGATAAAATAGGGGTAATACCAATACCACCTGCAAATAAAACTGCCTGTTTTGTCTGAGGGTGAATCTTAAATAAATTACGTGGTTCACCAATCTTTAAATGATCGCCTTCACGATATTCAGTGTGGATGCAACGTGAACCACCGCGTGAATTGGCATCATGTAAAACACCAATGACATAACGATGCTTTTCACTGCAACAATTTGAAAGTGAATATTGGCGGGTGAGACCGTTTTTAAGATGCACATCAATATGTGCACCTGCCTCAAAATTCGGTAGCGCTGTGCCATTTGCCGAGACTAATTCAAAAGCACGAATGGTCGGGGTAAGCTGGTGAATTTTTTGAATAATAACGTCCATGTTCATACTCCTTTAAATAATCCGAATGTTTGGAAACTTCTGTACGGATGTTTCAGGAGGTGTTTTATTTTCTTCGGCAAGCAGTCGCTCAATCACCTTACGAGACTGGACACCACCTGCGTCGATATTGAGCATCAGTAACTTGCGATGTGGATTGTTTAAAATGTTTTGCTGCTGTTGCTCCAGCATTT
This sequence comes from Acinetobacter sp. NIPH 542, assembly GCF_000369825.1. Lineage (NCBI taxonomy): Bacteria > Pseudomonadati > Pseudomonadota > Gammaproteobacteria > Moraxellales > Moraxellaceae > Acinetobacter > Acinetobacter sp. NIPH 542. The sequence continues at coordinate 109,550 of NZ_KB850202.1, read as the reverse complement.
CTAAATCTTCAGTAAAGATTTTACCTTGGCCTTCACGAATTTGATCGGTGAGTTCGGCGTTATCAGGTTGGAAGTTGCGGGCCATTCCCCAGAAATACCAATGTGAAGTTTCAGTCTCTGGCGTAATAAAATCGACCACAATTGAGGAAACTTTTTTGTCTTTTGGTGCGTGATAACCACCATGTCCAGCATGCGCGACACCTACTTCAATATGCACATTGCTTGGCGCAAAGAAGTGGCAACGTTGCCAACGGTCAACAGGTACATTATCCGCCAAGTGATTACCGCGAAGGGCCATTTGCCAAAATGGAGGTGCAATCACATTTTCCATGTAGCGTTCGGTAATGACATGATCACCATCAACTTTAGTGACTGGTAATGATTCATCAATCTCTTTTTGTCCGATGCTGCTTGAATGAACATAGGTCTCGTGGGTTAAATCCATCAGGTTATCGACCATCAAGCGATAGTCACACTGAATGTGAAACAGGCCTCCGCCATAGCTCCATTCAGGATGATCTGCCCATTCTAAAGTTGGCAGTTTTGTTTCATCTGCTAAAGCTTTCTCGCCCGGCCATATCCAAATAAAACCGAACTTTTCAACAACTGCATATGATTTGTTGCAAGGAAAACCGTTAACACGTTGGGCTGGCATTGAAACCGTCTTTCCGTCACAACCCATAACTAGTCCATGATAACCACATACAAGGTTGCCATCTTCGACATAGCCAAGTGAAAGTGGGGCACCGCGATGGGGACAAAAATCTTCAACGGCTGCAACTTGGTTTTCTTTACCGCGATAAAAAACAATTTTTTCACCACAAATAGTGCGACCTAATGGTTTGTCTTGGATTTCTTCTGGGCGGCAGGCAACATACCAAGCATTTTTAATAAACATTGTGACGACTCCTTATCACTTATTGGATCCAATTTATAATAAATAAAAATATTGGTCAATTGATAGGCAGTATATTTTTTAAAAATATTGATTTTTTAATTTGGTTGTTTTGTATATTTTTTAATTGCTATTAAAGACTTTTGTATTTACTTTGAATTTTAGAGGATAAATTTTTATTTATCTTAATTTGGATCCATAATGGCTATGGTTAAGCCATTATGGGAGTGTAGAGATTTAGAAATTAACCGTGTAGTGAAGCATCATGCGCTGTTCATCCAGACTTTTGCCATGTTTGGTGTCGTAGTTAATATTTAAGAAAAGAAACTTAAGATTTTTAATCCAAGCATTTAGGTTGTACTGAATCAATACATCACTTTCTTGCTCAAAATCATTTTGATTCATTGTTTGAAATGAGTCGCCATAAATATATTTGTAGGTCACTTTTAGACCCTTGATATAGTCTTTAAAGTCATACGAAGCAACGAAATGATAAGATTTTTCATCTGCTTTGGTAAACGCGCCTAAGGTCCAGTTCACCATGTGCGGGATGGGCATATTGTCGAGTTTTGGAATACCATCTTTGCCAAAGTTTTCTTGATAGCCAATTCCAGTTGTAAAGTTTCCATGTTTAATGAAATGCATGGCCCCTACAGATGTATTGTCATATTCACCAAGCTTTGATTTACCGACATCATCATGGCGAAACACACGTAATTTTGTGGTGTGCTGCTTTGTCCATTGATAATCAAAAGCAAAGTAACTTTGATTGATGAGATTTGTTAAGTAACCATTATAAAATTTCCAATGGTATCGAGGTCTTTTGCCATCCCATTGAAAGAAATAGAGTCCGTCAGATTCATATTTTGAAATGGCGAGTTTGTGGTAATCCTCCTCATTTTTTGGTGAATAACGGTTAATCAAACCCAGCTCGAAATTTTGTTGTGGTGTCTTATATTTTAATTCTAAGCCTTTATAGTTCACCCGTAATTGATGTGTATCGACTTGTGGGGTAAGGGGTGAGTCGGGAATAATTTCCCCTATATTCATGCGAAAGTTTTGATATTCAACTCCAGCACCTAAGCCATATTTAACTTGATCTTGTGCTTGTTTCTTAGTGTTAGGGTCAAAGGGTATGACCATATCGTTGGTGTGTTGGTCGTCACTTAGGCGATATGCATATTGGATGCTTGGATTGAGGTGGAGCTGAACCTCATTCAGTTTGGTTGACCAGTCACCACGATAAATCAAGCCTTGACTCAAGCTGTGAGTATCGGGGCTAGTACCATTTTCATATTGTCTGTCGAAGTTGAATGTTTTCAGTGTGAGTGTATTTTGAAAATTAACATCTACTTCACTGTGAGCTAAACAGCAGGCAAGGGTTGTCCCTGAGAAGAAAATCCCATAAATAAAAATATGCTTCATTTTTAAATCCGTTTAAAAGCGTTTTACTGTTCTAAAACCGACATGGCTGGTAGCAAGGTCGAGTTCCTGTGGATGCCTCGCGGCAGCACGATAACGCGCGCAATAGTTGGTTGCGCATAAATAAGATCCACCTTTAATCGTATATTGCAAAATCTGTTCGTGACTTTGCCGATATTTCGATGGATCTCCCATATGATGGTCTCGTGGTCCTGTATAGGGCGTTTGCGTCCATTCCCATACGTTGCCAATCAGGTCATACAAACCAAAGGGGTTTTTACTAAAGCAACCAACAGGGGCAGCATCCTTAAAACCATCTTCCTGAACATTTTTGTATGGAAATTCGCCTTGCCAGAAATTGGCTACAATATGGCCTTCGTGGGTAGGGCCAATATCGGAATTTTGCTGAAAACCTTTGGCGGCATATTCCCACTCAAGCTCAGTCGGTAAGTCATGACCTAGCCAGTTTGCATAAGCGTAGGCATCATTCCATGTCACCATACGAACAGGCTCATGAGGTGCGGGTTGTTTAGGGTTGTTTGGGCCCCATGGATGTTTCCAATTGGCCCCTTTTTCAAATTTCCACCACTGTAATTCTTCAACTGGATGATCAGGTTGTACAAACATGGCCGCACCGCCTTGCTTCTCTGCATCGGTGACATAACCCGTTTGTTTAACAAACTCTTGAAATTGAGCATTGGTGACTTCAGTTGCATCAATTAAAAAAGCGGGAACGGAAGTTGCCTGTAAATTTAATGGGCGTTCATCTTCATAACCTTGTGTGGTGCCTAAAACAATTTTTCCTTGCGAAAGCTTGACCATGCCTGCTTCTTTATTTTTAGGCCAACCCGAAGGAAGGCCCGAATAAGAATTACATTTAGCTTTAGTGCCTAGGTCGGGCAATGTGGTCTGTTCTAGTTGAGGTGTGGTTTTTTGGCACGCACAAAGTAAGAGAAACGATGAAAGCATCATGATCTGTTTCATCTGGTTTTCTCTACTTTTTGTTGTATTGCTCAAAATCCACAACACCATTTTCATCGGCATATCTTAAATATTTATCATTTAAGACTTTGACGATCTCTGGATGTTCTGCATAAACATTATGTTGCTCATTAAAATCTGTTTTTAAATTGTAGAGTTCCCAGCCATGGCTCTTAAATTTAGAAGGTGAGTTTTCAACAAGTTTCCATTCGTCAGTTTTAGCGTAGCGGCTGCCATGTAGTTCTTTAAAGTCATAATAATTAACAGGGCGAATACGGGCAGTATTATCTTTAAACGCAGGGATCAGACTAAAACCAGATGGTTTAATTTTGGTGCTTGAAGTTGGATAAACCTGATTATTTTGAATACCAGCTAGCTCCATCACAGTTGGGAATATATCTCTGACTGTCGCAAAGTTATTGTTAATTCCATGTTGTTTAGAAATCTGAACAGGTGATTTAACAATAAATGGAACTCGTACTCCGCCTTCTGAAGCGGCTGATTTCCAGTAAGTAAATGGCGTACTGCTGACTTCGGCCCATCGTGGTCCCATGTATAGATATGAGCTAGCGTTACCTATATTTTCATAGCGATTGTCGGCATCACCCATTGGGAAATTATGATCGCCGCCTTCAGCGCCGTTATCTGACATAAATACAATTAAAGTATTGTCATATAAATGATGCTTTTTAAGATATTGAATGACATCACCCACGCGGTCGTCTAACTGGGTAACCATGCCCGCATAAACTTCCATTTTACGTGCTTCGTATTTGCGCTCTTGTGGGGTGAGTTCATTCCAGCTTTTTGTGCCTAAAGCTTGGTTACCACGCTCGACTGGGTATTCTGCATTTGCAGGAATTAATCCTAATTTCTTTTGTCTTTCAAAGCGCTGTTTACGAATCGCATCGTAGCCTTGATCGTATTTACCTTTGTATAAGTCTCTATAATGAGCAGGTGCTTGTAGGGGCCAGTGTGGAGCGGTATAGGCTAGGTAGGCAAAAAATGGTTTTTGCGCTTTATTTTTGTCTAAGTACTCAAACGCTTTTTGTGTAAAAAAGTCGGTCGAGTAGTAGTTGTCAGGCAAAGTGGTCTTTTGACCATTTTCTGTGTATTGAGTATTACGCGGATAGTTTTTGGGTTGGTCTTTAAAATGTAAATCGAAGCCATCGAGCAGAGCAAAAGATTGATCAAAACCACGGGCTTTAGGGTTTTGCTCGGGAGCATAGCCTAAGTGCCATTTACCAACCATGAAGGTGTAATAATCTTTTGTCTTTAAAATCTCTGCGAGTGTGTAAGCATTTTGCGTTAAGTGTCCTGAATAGCCATCAATTTTGAGTAGTGCACGCGGGCTATCGGCTCCAACCAATTTTTCTTGTCGTTTTGACGTTTCATACATGGCACCTAAACCCACCAAGTGGTTATCTGCACCTGTCATAAGCTGTGCACGAGTAGGTGAACACATTGATGAAGCATGAAAATTAAAAAGCATTTTTCCTTGCTTTAACAAACTATCAATATGAGGAGTTTTAATTTCGCCACCATAAGCACCAATATCTGAAAATCCAAGATCATCGGCCAAAATAATCATGATATTGGGTGGTTGTTGATTTTTTGGAGGTGCTGCTTGCGTTGTGTAAAACAATTGGCTGGCAAAAAAAAGTCCCAATGTAAGCTGGCTTACTCTTTTGAGTTTCATAACAACAATCCTTTGATGTTTTAAAAAAGCATCTTGCATTTCCTGGAAATAAACTGAGCTTTTTTTGGCTAAAAAATGCTCTGGAATCGATCATAATAGATTTTTTAATATGGATCCATAAAAATATTCAAGCATCCTAATTTTATGTTTTTAATAATTTTATACTTATATAATTTATGTGTTTATATACTTTTTAATAATCCATTTATAATTTTAGTTGATTTTTTGGATCCAAATATTCAGTATAGAAAAAGAGCAGGATGCTCAAAAAACAAATATTCCTCTAGGTCATTATGGATACGGATATGCATAACCACCCAATCGCTCATATTAGCAATGTCGTGTGTATGTCTTATCCAAGGGAGATACACAAATGGAAAGAGACGTTCTAAGTGAGATCAATCAAAACAACATGAGCCGTTACCAATGGTTCGTCATTTTGATCTGTATTTGTCTCAATATTATTGATGGCTTTGACGTGATGGTAATGGCATTTACCGCTCCATCCGTGTCAGCAGAATGGTCACTTTCAGGGGCGCAAATTGGTTTGTTGCTCAGTTCAGGCCTTTTTGGGATGGCTGCTGGTTCCATTTTTCTCGCGCCTTTAGCCGATAAAATCGGTCGTCGTTTACTCATCTTAGTTTGTCTTGTCATTGCAGGTCTGAGCATGTTGGGCTGTGCTTTTGTACAAAGCCACGGCATGTTGGCTGCACTTCGGTTTATTACCGGAATTGGGGTGGGCGGCATTCTTGCGAGTAGTAATGTACTGGCAAGTGAATATGCTAATGCTCGCTGGCGCAGTCTTGCTGTGAGCTTAATGTCTACCGGTTACGGAATTGGTGCGACACTTGGCGGGGTACTATCATTGGCATTGATTGAGCATTTAGGTTGGCGCTCAATCTTTTTAGCAGGTGGCATTACTACCATTGCAATGCTGCTAATCAGCGCATGGTTATTACCAGAATCTTTAGATTACCTACTCGCGAAACGACCCAAACAGGCATTAGAACGAATTAATGCAACTGTAAATCGTATGGGGCTAAACGAATTACCAGTTATGCCGCGTTATGAAAAACTAAGCACGCAAAATGGCAGTGAGCTGGGCAAACTATTTGCTGGACAACTTGGATTCCAAACACTTTGTTTGTGGTTTGCATTCTTTTTAGTGATGTTTGGCTTTTACTTTGTGATGAGCTGGACACCGAAAATTCTTATTTCAATGGGGATGTCGCCACATCAAGGCGTAAGTACCGGCATTTTAATTAGTATTGGCGGGATTTTCGGGGCAGCCATTATTGGTTTATTGGCATCACGCATGAAAATTTTCTATGCCTTAAGTCTATTTTTAGGACTAACCTCGGCATGTGTTTTCCTATTTGTCGCTGTCTCATCTCAAGTGAGCATTGCACTCATGGTGGGGTTATTACTTGGCACACTCATTAATGGCTGTGTGGCAGGTTTATATTCGATTTCTCCAACAATTTATGATGCTGAAGTCCGTAGTCGTGGCGTGGGCTATGCAATTGGTTTTGGACGAATTGGGGCAATTTTATCGCCAACGGTCGCAGGCATTTTTCTGGATAAAGGTATAGCACCCGCAACACTGTATGCCTATTACGGTGTGGTCTTTATTTTGGCTATTTTTCTGATTTTAAGTTTAGGTAATGCTTTTTACCGCAGTCAAAAAGAGCAAAACTACTCTCTTAAAACAGCACCTTAATCCATTAAAAATTAAATAGTTGAGATAAAAAATGAAAAAGACACCATTATGGGTGGGGGTATGCTTGTGCCCATTATTTAGTCAAGTTGTACATGCCGAGTTTATTGCAGACAGTAAAGCTGAGCTGACATTACGTAATTTTTACTTTGACCGAGACTATAAAAAAGATCCATATCCCTATACAGCAGCCAGAGATTGGGCGCAGGGTTTAATTTTTAAAGGACAGTCTGGTTATACCGAAGGGACAGTTGGTTTCGGAGTTGATGTATTGGCAATGGCAGGTTTTAACCTGATGGGAAGCCGTGCTGATGACTATGCGCGTAGTGGCTTATTACCAGTGAATACCGATAACTCGCGTGACGACTATTATGGAAAAATAGGCATTACAGGGAAGGCTAAATTTAGAAAAAATGAGCTTTTTGTGGGGGATTTAGTTCCACAATTACCAACTATATTTTCATCGCCAGCGCGTTTGTTCCCTCAGACTTATCGTGGTATCCGCTTTGTTTCAAATGAAATTTCAAATCTTCAACTCGAAGGCTTTTATGTCGATGAAGTGCGCCAGCGCGATTCAATTCGTTATACCGATGTTGGAACAGACAATATCAACCATCGTTTTGACAAAGCGGCAACTACAGACTCGTTTTATACCTTAGGTGGAAGCTATCAGTTAAAGGATTATCGTCTACGGGCTTATCATGCTGAACTGAAAGACATTTACCAACAACAGTTTTTAGGTTTTAACGGCAAACAACCTTTAAATGATCAGCTTAATTTTTTAAGCGACGTGCGTTTTTTTAATAGCGAAGAAACTGGAAGCAAAAAAATTGGAGAAGTTGATAACCGACATATTAGTGGCTTATTTGGTTTGAACTATCAAAACCATACAGTTTCTTTGGGCTACATGCAGTCGTTTGGCTCGACTGGTCTGCCATTTTTGTCGGGAACTGAAAGTCCAGTCGTGCTTGATTTTATGAGTTCGGACTACTCAAATAAAGACGAAAAAGTCTATTCGATTCGTTATGAATATGACTTTAAAAATGCGCGGGTAGGTGATGTTTCATTAAACGGACTGCGTTTTATGACTCGCTATGCAAAAGGTGAAGACATTGATTTATTGCAATATGGCGATCAGCGTTTTAAAGAGGAGTCGATGGAATTTGATTTGGGCTATAAAATTCCTGAAGGTAAGCTAAAAGGATTGGGAATGCGAGCCCGTTTTTCTCACTACCGCAACGATATGCCAACGAATATGACCTTTCACTCGACAAATGAAACGCGGTTAAATGTCGATTACACCTTTAAATTTTAATGTTCAATATTTATTAAATTAAAGACAAGTTAAAACATTGTGAGCAGCAATGTTTTAACTTTAGTTATCAACTGCACAAAATCCCTCTATAATACCGCCAATCTTATTAAAGCCAATTGAGTCTCTCATTAAACACATGGCTTTAATCTCTCATTTTTTTAAGTCAATTTCTTCGCTGTGATTCGGCTTATTTTTCAATATTTAGAATTTTATGTGTCTGTGCTGACACATAAAAATATTTAGGTGCCAGCATGGAAATCAAGGTTAATTATCTCGACAATCTTCGACAGGAAGCTAAGTTCGATGACTTTACGGTAATTGCCGATCAACCAATTCGCTATAAGGGTGACGGTTCGGCACCGGGCCCATTTGACTACTTTTTAGCATCATCAGCATTGTGCGCAGCGTACTTTGTAAAAGTGTATTGTGCCGCTCGAGATATCCCAACCGATAATATTCGTTTATCGCAAAATAATATTGTTGATCCTGAAAACCGCTATAAGCAAACCTTTAAAATTCAAATTGAATTACCAGCCGATATTTCAGAGAAAGATCGCCAAGGGATTTTACGTTCGATTGACCGTTGTACTGTTAAAAAAGTGATTCAAACGGGTCCTGAATTTATTATTGAAGAAGTTGAAAGCATCGATGCAGATGCACAAGCATTGTTATTGCCAAGCTTAACTTCAGAAAGCCATACCTATATTCAAGGTAAAGACCTGCCATTAGAAGAAACTATTGCCAATATGTCTGCCATTTTGGCAAATTTGGGCATGAAGATTGAAATCGCGTCTTGGCGTAATATCGTGCCAAATGTATGGTCGTTACATATTCGTGATGCACAGTCTCCAATGTGTTTCACCAATGGTAAAGGTGCAACTAAAGAAAGTGCTTTAGCGTCTGCATTAGGCGAGTTTATTGAGCGTTTAAACTGTAACTTCTTCTATAACGACCAGTTCTGGGGTGAAGAAATTGCCAATGCTGAATTTGTACATTATCCAGATGAAAAATGGTTTAAACCGGGTCCAAATGGTGAATTACCTAAAGAAATCCTAGATGAATACTGTCTTGAGATTTACAACCCAGATGATGAGTTACTTGGTACACATTTATATGACACCAACTCAGGCAACGTAGAGCGCGGCATTTGCTCGTTACCTTTTGTACGCCAGTCTGACGATGAAGTTGTATATTTCCCATCAAATTTAATTGAAAACTTGTACTTAAGTAATGGTATGAGTGCGGGCAACACTTTGGCAGAAGCCCAAGTTCAATGCTTGTCAGAAATTTTTGAACGTGCTGTTAAACGTGAAATTTTAGAAGGTGAAATTGCACTTCCAGATGTTCCTGAAGACGTATTAGCAAAATACCCAAGTATTGTAGCTGGTATTAAAGGTCTAGAAGAGCAAGGTTTCCCTGTATTAGTTAAAGATGCATCGTTAGGTGGCCAGTTCCCTGTAATGTGTGTGACTTTAATGAACCCACGTACGGGTGGGGTGTTTGCATCTTTCGGTGCACATCCAAGTTTTGAAGTCGCGTTGGAACGTAGTCTGACAGAATTACTTCAAGGTCGTAGTTTTGAAGGCTTAAATGATTTACCACAACCGACTTTCCAAAGTAATGCGGTCACTGAGCCGAACAACTTTGTTGAGCACTTTATTGACTCAAGCGGTTTGGTATCTTGGCGCTTCTTTAGCTCTAAATCTGACTATGACTTTGTTGAATGGGATTTTTCTGGCGAAGGCGAAGAGTCGAATGCAGAAGAAGCTGCAACATTATTCGGCATTCTCGAAGAGATGGGCAAAGAAGTATATATGGCAGTCTATGAGCACTTAGGTGCGACTGCTTGCCGTATTTTAGTACCGGATTACTCAGAAATTTATCTTGTTGAAGATTTGATTTGGGACAATACCAATAAAGCACTTTCATTCCGTGAAGATATTCTAAATCTGCATCGTTTGGATGATGAGCAGCTTGAGGCATTGGTTGAGCGCTTAGAGGAATGCGAGTTAGACGATTACACTGAAATCACCACGCTGATTGGTATTGAGTTTGATGACAATACAGTTTGGGGACAGCTCACCATCTTAGAATTGAAATTGCTAATTTATGTTGTTTTACAACAATTTGAAGAAGCAAAAGAGCTCGTCGAAACTTACTTGCAATATAACACCAACACCGTTGAGCGTGGCTTGTTCTATCAGTGCATGAATGTGGTGCTGGAAGTAATGTTAGATGAAGAACTAGAGCTTGAAGACTATCTGACTAACTTCCGTCGTATGTTTGGTGATACACGAATGGACGCAGTATTAGGTTCTGTCGATGGTAGCGTTCGTTTCTATGGTTTAACACCAACAAGCATGAAACTAGAAGGACTTGATCGCCATTTACGTCTGATCGAGAGCTATAAAAAATTGCATGCAGCCCGTGCTAAAGCCGTAGCGATGTAATTTAAAAAGCGAGAGAAAAAAGCCTATTTTTTTAATAGGCTTTTTTTATAAAACAAATTTCTATTTTAGGCAGAAGCTTTGGTAATCTCTATGGTTTCTGCCTCTACTCTATGATCTTGCTGTTCATCCAAAGTATGCTTAGCGGGAATATAAGACATTGCACGTTCCGCAAGAGCTGTAATGGTAAGACTTGGGTTAACGCCCAAATTGGCACCTAACATTGAACCATCCACAACGTATAAGTTTTTATAGTTAAAGACACGGTTTTGTCCATCTACCACGCCACGTTCTTGACTTGAAGCAATTGCACAACCTCCCATACAGTGGGCTGTAAAAGGTACGTTAAACAAAATTTCGGTAATAGTCGTCATTGGGTGACCATTAAACATTTTTGCGACTTTTTCAGTAAAAGCATTGGCCTGTGGAATATATACAGGTAGTTTTTTACCTTCGCTCGATAACACCTTACCAAAAGGCCAGAACCAATTACGTTTCAAGCGCATATTAATAGAGGCATCTGCTGTTTGCATCACCAAGAAAATTAAAGTCTGGCGTGCAAAACTGACAGGATTACTCATGCGAAGGAAAATAAATGGATGGCAGATTAAGGCCCATAACCAAAAGAAAATACGCGTCCAACCCGGTTTGCCTTTAGCCATGTAAGTACACATGAGGCCCATAGCATCTGAGCCAGTTTGGTAACGAGTTGCCTCAATATGAGTGTCATGGTCGATGTAAATACTTGAACCAATGGCAACACCTTTGCTCATGTCGACATCTTTACCAAAGAAACGAACCCCTAAAATAGATTCGGCATTGGTACGAACTCGATTACCCAAGTCATCGGAAATATTTGGCAGTGAACCAGACTGCTTTAAGCGGAACAACATCTCTTGAGTACCCAAAGAAGATGCCGAGAAAATCACGTTGCGTACTCGCCATGTACGACGCTGTTTATTAAACCATGAGGTCGAGCATTCAGTGGTTACTTCATAGCCATCACTGCCATCTGCTTTACCATTGAGTGGTTTAACATCAACAACTTTGGTTTCTTCATAAACCTTGGCACCATTTTTTTCGGCAAAGTACAAATAGTTTTTATCCAAAGTGTTTTTTGCGTTGTGTTTACAACCTGTCATACAACCGCCACATGCGGTACATGTCGCACGGTCTGGACCTTCACCGTTAAAATATGGGTCAGGGTAGGTTTTGCCGCCTTGTTCACCTTCGGGTGGGAAGAAAGTCGCAACACGAGTCGGTTTAAATGTGTGACCCACGCCGATAGCTTCACCCATTTGTTTGAGCATATGGTCAGCTGGACCAAAAATTTTATTATCCGTCACCCCAAGCATACGTTCTGCTTCTGCATAGTGCTGGGGCATTTCATTTTTCCAGTCCGCAGCATCTGCCCATGTGCCTTCGTCCCAAATATGTTCAGGTGGAACGAGTAGGGTATTGGCATAGGTAATTGAACCTCCACCTACGGCATTCCCGCAAATAATAGTGACATGGCGAAAAAAGCGCATATTGAAATAGCCGAAAAGCTTCATGCCCGGACGCCAAATCCAACGGCGGGAATTCCAGTTATTTTTCGCAAAATCCTCGGCTTTCCAACGACGCCCCATTTCCATTACAGCAACTGAGTAACCTTTTTCGGTTAGACGGCAAGCAGAAACACTACCACCAAAGCCTGAACCAATAATGAGATAATCATAGTCATAATTGTTTGTTGTCATGCCGAGGCTCCTCTCTGGCGATTATTTTTTATATTGACTGTGTATGCTTATCAATGAATTGCCCAATGCGCTCAATCGAGTCATTAGATTCTTTTAGTATACCTGTGTGGAACTGAAAAACATGTCCGACTTGGTCATAAATCCTAAAGTTCGTCGGAATGCCGTATTTTCCAGTTTGTTCAGCAAGACGTTTTGCATCATCTAATAAAACTTCTTCGGTACCGACATGAATTAAAACAGGCGGTAATCCAGTTAAGTCGGCATAGAGTGGGGAACAGGTTGGATCGGTTGTCGATTTTTGTCCGCAATAGTTTTTTGCACACCACGCTAACCAGTCTTCTGACAACATCGCATCTTGAGCTGCATGAGTTTTCATCGTGTTTCCTGAAAGACTTAAGTCAACCCAAGGCGAGAGTAAAACTAAAGCCGCTGGTAAAGGTAACCCTGCGTCCCGTATCGCAATTGCAGTACTTAAAGTCAGTCCACCGCCCGCAGAATCGCCAGCGATCACGAGTTTTTTCGGGTCCTGCCCTTGAGCAAGTAGAGCTTTATAGACTGCAACCACATCTTCAATAGCAGCAGGACTTGTGTGCTCTGGGGCTAGACGATATTCAGGTAACCAGACTTGTGCTTGAGCTGCATGTCCAGTTTGAGCAGCAAGCTTAGTGTGACTTTTTGAGCTACCCACCACATAGCCACCGCCATGTAAATACAAGATGCCGAGGCCTGATTGAGTCGTTTTGGGCTGAATATGAACTGTCGGTACTTGATCAATTGTTTGCTTTTTTGTTTTATAGCCACGTGGCCCAAGCACAATTGCACTGGCTGCATCGCTACAAAAACGTTGTAGCTTAAGTGGTGTTTTAGGGGATAAAGCTGGACGTAGCGTGGTACGAATAGTCCATGCAAGAAGCTGCTTCATAATAAGGACTCATACTAAGCATTTAATCTCAGTCAGCATCTCTTAAAATAAAGAGTATGCTGACCACTGTTTTTATTTTGCTGATTTGTTGAGTAGACGAGTTTGCAAGGCAGTCGCGGTTGCAAAAATCTTTTGATAACCCTGAGGAAGAATACGTTGAATCACATCAACGGCTTTCGCATCGGCTCCAATGAGTAAACGGCGACGATTCTTGCGAACAGCTTCCAAAATTTGTTGAGCTGCATCATCAGCAGGGGTGCGAAGTAATTTATCGAAAGCATCCTGACTTTTTAGAGGGTCCATTCCCAAAGACTGGACGCTATTATTCATGCGGGCAGCTTTTGCAATATTGGTGCGAATACCACCCGGATGCACACAAGTCGCGCTCACACCAGCATTTTGCATATCAAGTTCTTGGCGTAATGATTCAGTAAAGCCACGAACAGCAAATTTACTGGCGTTATAAGCACTTTGAGTCGGTTGAGCTGTTAAGCCAAACATACTGGAAATATTAATAATATGCCCATCACCACTTTGCTTTAAGTAAGGCAAAAATTCTTTGGTACCATAAACCACACCCCAAAAATTAATACCAATCAGCCATTCAAGATCTTCGTAGCTCACGCCTTCAGCGGTGCTACCTATTGCGACACCAGCATTATTAAAAATCAGGTTAACTTGGCCATGTTCATCTACAACTACCTTTGCCCAAGTTGCAACTTCATCACGTTTAGCCACATCGACTTTCTGAGTGGTTACTTTGACTGAATAAGGCGTTAACAGCTCGACTGTTTTAGCTAATCCCGCTTCACTAATATCGGAAAGTGCCAGATGGCAACCTTGTTTTGCGAGTGCTATAGCAATTGCTTGTCCAATACCAGAGCCAGCACCTGTCACAGCTGCGACTTTATTTTTAAAAGACTTCATAAAATTCTCCGTTTATTTTTCTCATTTCCTATGGTGAAGCTTGTTTAAGAAATAGCCGAAACCTGAGTGTAGTTTTCAACATCGAAGCGGCGAGTACGTTGTCGATATTCAAGGGTAAAACCCGGCCAGTTATTGGTATTTTTACCATCCGCAGTTTGATACCAACTGGTACAACCTTGTGCCCAGACAGTTTTTTTCATTTTTTCTTGAATGCTTTGATTAAACTCATGTTGAACTTCTGCACGAACATTGGTGAACAGAAGTTTGTTTTGTAGGGTTGTTTGAATGGCATCTAAAATATAATTCACTTGGCTTTCAATCATATAAACAATTGAGTTGTGCCCAAGATTGGTGTTTGGACCATAAAGCATAAAGAAGTTTGGAAAGCCGCTCACAGTTAAGCCGAGATAAGCTTCTGCACCATCTTTCCATGTATCTTTTAAGGTGCGACCATCAAGACCTGTAATCTGCATGGGCGCCATAAATTCCGTTGCGGCAAAGCCCGTACCATAAATAATGGTATCGATTTCACGCAGATTTCCTTCCGTATCTAAAATGCCATTTTCGGTAATTTCTTGAATGCCAGTATTAATCACATCGACATGAGGCTGAGTCAGTGTTTCATACCAATGGTTAGAGATTAAAATACGTTTACAACCAATTGGATAGTCAGGCATTAAACGGTGGCGTAACTTCCCATCTTTAACGACTTTACGGATGTGGCGTTGGAATAAATATTCCACCAAAGGCATTTCATTAAGAGAAGTTGTAAAAGCAAGTAGGCGAATTTCATGGTGTCCATATTGCAAGGCACGGTCCAGACTTTGCAAAATAGGTAATTTACGGAAAGCCTTTTTCTCTAAAGGTTGGTAAACCCGATCTGGTTTTGGAATCACGTAAGGTGCTGAGCGTTGATAAACGTCTAGATGTGCTACTTGTTTTGCAATTTCAGGTACAAATTGAATTGCGCTTGCACCTGTACCGATCACTGCAACACGTTTGCCAGTTAAGTCATAGTCATGATCCCAACGTGCTGAGTGAAATGCCTTACCTTTAAAGTTTTCAATACCTTTAAGTTTTGGATAGGCAGGGCGGTTGAGTTGGCCTACCGCACCCACCAAGAATTCAGCTTCAAACTGTTCACCAGTTGTACTTTGGATGTGCCATACACCTTGCAGCACGTCAAATTCGGCACTGGCTATTTCAGTATTAAATTGAACATGTGGACGAATGTCATATTTATCGGCACAGTGACGTAAATATTGATAAATCTCTTGAGAGGTACCAAAACGGTTTTTCCAACCAAGTTCCTGTTCAAAAGAAAAAGAATACAGATGAGAAGGCACGTCGCATGCAGCGCCCGGATACGTATTGTCACGCCAAACACCACCAACATCGGCAGCTTTTTCAAATAGGGTAAATTGTTCAAAACCTGCTTGTTTGAGACGAATGGCAAGTCCTAGACCACCAAAGCCAGTGCCAATAATGGCGATGCGTACATTTTTATTTGAATTAGTCGACGAATTAAACATAGGCTGCTCTAAATCCTTAAAAACAGTGGGCGAAAGAATCGCAATTTCCTGTATGCAGAATAGACGTTTATTAACTTGATTTAGAGGATGGATGAGGACAAAATATTGTGATTCGAGGACATTTTGGAAAGTACAGTGACGTACGCTTGGGCATTTGAACGCAGCATACATAGTGTCCGACTCATGGCTGATTTTGCAGTAGAAGCAGGAGCTTCTTATCAGACCATTTTAGATGGAACAGGATTGACTCAACAACAGTTGCTTGACCCGAATATGGTGGTGTCAGGGCAACAGGAATTACAGCTCATTCATAATCTGGTTGCACAGTTTCCAGACCGACCAGTGTTGGGCTTAGAAGTAGGTACACGCTATCATTTCACAACATTTGGGCCATTAGGCATGGCACTGATGAGTAGTGCCAGCATTCGTGAAGCACTAGATTTAGCTCTCACTTATTTTTCACTTACTTTTGCGTTTACCCGTTTTTTAGTTTCAGATACTGATGCAGGAACACGTGTCGATATTGAAGAGGAAGGAATTCCATCTTTGGTTAGGCAATTTATTATTGAACGCGATGCTGCTGCTCTTATTACGGTGCAACGCGACCTCGTACAAGATAACTTTTGCCAATATTTGGCTTTTTCTTTTGAACCTACAGATCATTTAGAGGCTTATGAAAAATTATTTGGGGTGATGCCTGAATTTGGTTCTAGCAAAAGTTTTGTTCTGCTTGATGCACAGAAAATTAATCAAAAGCTGCAAATGGCAAATGAGCTGGTGCTACATACAGCCGAAGAACAATGTCGACAAATTTTAGATAAGCGTCAATCACAAAATAAATTTACAACCTTAGTGCAACAGCAATTGATGAACGTGCGAGGGGAAATGCCTTCTATGGAAATCGTGGCTGAACGTTTGCATTTAAATGTTCGTACTTTACGCCGTCATTTGGCATCTGAAGGAATGACTTTTATTCAGATCCGCGAAGAAGTCAGACAGGTTCTAGCTGAGCAATATTTGGCATTACCAAAAGCTTCGGTTGAGCAGATTGCCGAGTGGTTAGGTTATGCAGAACCTGCCAGTTTTATTCATGCTTATAAAAGATGGCATGGGAAAACACCTCATGCGATGCGTTTAGTACAAAAATAAAAAAAGATGAAGAGCGCTTTTGCTCTCCCTTCATCTAAAGAGTGGTTTATTTAATAAAGCTCAATTGCTTGCTGATTTTTTCTAAAATCGGGGCTTTCTTGGCTTGAAATTCAACTTTGTTTTGTTGAATCAGGTTGTTACCTTTAGTATCGATAGAAATAATGAGCGGACCAAATTCTCTCACACGGTTAATCCAAAGGGTTTCTGGCATACCTAAATCCTGCCATTCAGCGCCTTCAATCTCTTCAACTAAGGTTGCTGCGAGTACCGCACAGCCGCCTGGGAAAATCGCATGAACGGCAATATTTTCCTGACATCCAGCAGTTGTTTCTGGCCCCATGCCGCCTTTACCTACAATAAGCTTAACTCCAGTTTGTTTGATAAATTCTCGTTCAAATTTTTCCATTCGCATACTGGTTGTTGGGCCAATCGAAACCATTTCGAAGTCGTTTTCACCTTTTTTACGCACAATAGGGCCAGCATGAAAAATCGCTCCGCCTTCCAGATTAACTGGCAGTTCTCGACCTTGTTCGATCAGTCTGCGATGGGCAACGTCACGACAAGTTACCAAACGGCCAGTCAAATAAACGACATCACCGACTTTAAGGTCTAAAAGATCTTCATCTTTAATAGGAGTTGTCAGAATTTTTTTCATAGTACAACTCCTTCATGAGACAAGATTTCATACGACATATCTGGGTTAATCTTAATTTTGCCACGGCGATGTGCCCAACAACCTGTATTTACGGCAACCCCAATGGTTGATGGGTGGCGTGCAGAAGATTCAATATTGACTCCCATCACACTGTTATTCCCTGTGAGTCCCTGCGGGCCAATACCAATTTCATTAAGACCTTGTTCTAACAGTTGTTCCATTAAGGCAGCGCGTGGATTATCACTTGTTGAGTCAACCGGACGCATAATGGCGAGTTTAGAAAGACGAGCTGCGGTTTCAACCGAAGTTGATACGCCCACACCAACCAGTAACGGTGGACAAGCATTTACACCGCGTTCGGTAATAACATCCATCACAAATTCAGCAACACCTTCATAGCCTTGACCTGGCATTAAAACTTTTGCTGCACCCGGTAGGGTACAACCACCACCAGCCATATAGACATCAAT
This sequence comes from Acinetobacter sp. NIPH 542, assembly GCF_000369825.1. Taxonomy (NCBI): domain Bacteria; kingdom Pseudomonadati; phylum Pseudomonadota; class Gammaproteobacteria; order Moraxellales; family Moraxellaceae; genus Acinetobacter; species Acinetobacter sp. NIPH 542. The sequence continues at coordinate 91,680 of NZ_KB850202.1, read as the reverse complement.
GGTACAAGTGTCGAGTTCAGGCACAATACGCCAGTCTAACCATGGAATTTGGGTACCCGTATTAGTGCCCGTATTTTTTTCATCAAAGGTTTCAACCGCGTTGTGACGTAATGGACCGATGCGTGTTGCTTCAGCAGTTGCTTCGCTCAAAATATCTTGAAGCTCACCAAGCAAAGGGAAGTTAGCACCTGCTTCAACGAAATATTGAATGACACCCGTGTCTTGGCAGCTTGGCCGGTTGAGTTTATCTGCAGCTTGCTGATTTTCTTCCATCGAATCATAAACTGATTTAGCAAGAGGATTGGTTTCTAAAGTACGAAGTTCAATTAACTTACTTTTCACATCTTTAGGTAAGCGTTTTCCAATATAAGCCGTAAATTTGGCCATGGTGTCCGTAAGGGACTGGACTGCAATATCTTTGTCCATGTTGTGCTCCTTGAAGAAACTTGTTCAGATCTAATTGATGTAAATAGAGTTATTGGGTGGCTTTGGCAGTGTTTACTTTCACTTTTTGGGAGAAGCTCAGCACTAGTGTCAGTAAGGTCGAGATAATGAGTAGGCCTGCAACAAAATAGAGCCCACCTGTGAAATCTCCAGTTTGATCTTTAATCCAGCCGATCATGGCAGGGCCTGCAAATCCACCTAAATTTCCGATTGAGTTAATCGTGGCAATGCCTGCTGCTGCGGCTGATCCTGATAAGAACATGGTTGGCATGCTCCATAGAGGTGGTTTGGCACAGCTAATACCGACATTCACAATGGTAAGTGCTGCAATTAATCCAATGACATTGTGTGTTCCAGCTGCAATTGCGAGACCAACTGCTGCGGTTAAACATGCAAGAGCAACATGCCATGTACGTTCATTGGTACGGTCAGAGTGTCGAGACCATAAAACCATGGCAATGACAGAAACGATTGGTGGAATGGCATTTAAAAGCCCGACAGTCATAGACGTTACGCCAAGCTGTTTAATAATTTGTGGTGCCCAGATGCCGAGGGTATAAAGCCCAGCTGACGTTCCGAAATAAATCAATGCAAGGGCAAGTACTCGTGGGTTGGCAAGACCGCGAAGAATGCTGTGATGCTGAGGTGCATTTTTCCCTACATCTTCTTCCTTCATGGTTTTTACAAGCCATTCGCGTTCATCCTGTTTTAACCAAGTGGCTTGTTCAGGACGGTCAGTCATATATTTAAAAACCACAACGCCTAAGATGAGTGCTGGTATTGCTTCAATAATGAACATCCATTGCCAGCCAGCGAGTCCCCAAATTCCATGCATTTCAAGTAACGCGGCTGAGATTGGTGAACCAACTGCTGTGGCAATTGGGGCGGCTGCCATAAATAAAGCAATCACACCAGCGCGATGGCGTGCAGGAAACCAGTAAGTTAAGTACAAAATAATGCCGGGAAAGAAACCCGCTTCGGCAACACCGAGTAAAAATCGCATAACGTAAAAGCTGGTTGAGCTTTCTACAAATGCCATTCCCGCTGCAATCAGACCCCAAGTCACCATGACTCGAGCAATCCAGATGCGGGCACCGACTTTATGCAAAATAATGTTGGATGGGACTTCAAATAAGAAATAGCCCAAAAAGAAAATTCCGGCACCAAACCCGAGAACTGAGGCGGTAAAACCTAGATCTTCTTTCATGGTGAGTGCTGCAAAGCCAATATTGACGCGGTCGATATAGGCTACAAGGTATAACAACATAATAAACGGTACGATTCTCCATGTGATCCGACGTAACGTTCGCTTTTCAATATCCATTTCCATGTCATGACTCCATATTCATGACTACCAATCCTGATTGGTAGTTTTCGCTTTCTTTACCGCTCTTCATTCGGCTAGATGGCTTTTTCCCGTTCATCCACAGCATTCCTTCTGCGGACGTTTTTATGCTCTTAAACAAGAGACGGCTTATGTCGGGAAACAATGAAATGGATGTTAAACCCTTTAAAAAACTGATGAATCGATATAAAGTTAAATCACTATTGCAAAAAACTTAATAATCATGAACGCAGATACGGAATTAGCTTTCTTTTGTTTATTGGTTAAACAAGGAAGTCTTGTCGCAACGGCACGAGAGTTAAACTTGACCCCACCTGCGGTTTCTAGACGTTTAACTCAACTTGAAGAGCGTTTGGGAGTAAGGCTTTTAAATAGAACAACACGCCGAATTAGCTTAACCAGTGAAGGTGAGGTCTACTTTGAAAATGCGGTTCGTATTTTAAAAGAGATCGATGAAATGGAGCGTTTGGTTTCAAGTAGTCGAGCAGCACCCAAAGGGGTATTGCGTGTGAATGCGCCTTTAGGCTTTGGTCGTTCTTATATTGCTCCAGCGATTTCTACATTTGCCAAAATCTATCCTGATGTCGATGTCCAACTGCATTTAACTGATCGCCCGATTAATCTGCCAGATGAAGCCATTGATGTGTCAATCCGCTTTGGTGAAATACCCGATTCGCGTCTCATTGCCAAAAAATTGGCAGCCAACCGCCGTTTATTATGTGCATCACCTAGCTATTTAAAAACAGCAGGGCAACCACTCACTCCTCATGATTTAACGCAGCATCAGTGTATTGTGATTCGGCAAAATGATTCAGCTTATGGGAATTGGCGGTTGAGTCATGGCAAACAAGTTGAAACTGTTAAAGTTCATGGGCAACTGAGTACCAATGATGGGGCAGTCGCATTAAATTGGGCTTTAGAAGGCTACGGAATTTTGATGCGAGCAGAGTGGGACGTAGCGAAATATTTAAGAAGTGGTAGATTGGTTCAGGTGTTAGCGGACTATGAAACACCACCAGCAGATGTCTATGCGGTGTATTTAGAGAGACTTAATCTGTCACCTAAAGTCGCGCACTTTTTAGATCATTTGCGCCAATTTTTAAATCAGCATGTCGATGGGCCAGAGCCGCGTTCAAGCTGGTAATGATGGTATTAATCTTGATTAAAAAAGCCAACTTAAAGTCTAAGTTGGCTTTCAACATTATTTTCTATTTAAACGTAAATGCAATAAACGCGTTGCTGAGGTGTGGCGAATTTCATCGATTCGTGCATTAAAATATCGTTCAGTAATGGCTTCCCCTGAAAGATCTTCGACCACTTCAAATCCCATCTGCTCCACTGCATGATGTAAATCTATTGGTTTAAATTGACCTAATAAAGGTTCTTTCAGCAAATGGGTAAACTGTGCAACGCCCATACTTCCAAGTCGCTCAATACCATTTAATTCCTGAAAATCGGTTGAATAGTCGAGTACCACTTCACTACCGTTTGCAGCAAATTCTGCAATACTTTTTAAAGTTTCCAAGGTGGTTTGCGGGTTTAAATAGTGCGTTGTGCCTAACCAAGAAAAAAATGCAGGAGCAGATGAATCATAGGCACTTCTGGTCAGGGCTTCTGAAATAGACTCTTTTTCAAAGTTAATCGCGACAAACTCAACGGTAGTAGGAATATTTCCTAACTTTCTTAGCTTGGCTTGTTTGGCCGCTTGAGTATCAGGATGGTCCACTTCAAAAATTTTCAAAGTAGGGTAATGGTGTGATTCACGTAGTGCAAAAGAGTCTAGGCCAGCACCCACTAACACATATTGTTGAATATTTTGTTGAACTGATAGATCAAGTAAATCTTCGGCATAACGAGAGCGTCCGACCACTTGCCCAGTAAGTAAACCTAAAGTGCGGTTTAAAACCGAAGAATTCATGACTTTAACAATCAGTGGGTTAGAGAGCAGTTTTTTCCAGCCTTTACTGGTCAGCTCAAAAGCATAAGGATCTGAAAATACAGGGTTCTTCGTATTTTGAAAATGATTGGCTCTTAATGCAGCAGCGGCCTCGGCGGTACGACTTGATTGACCTTCTTTCATCTTTATCCTGTTTTTTTATTTCTTGAAGATACTCAACGAAGAAGGCAGTGTATTTCATGAAAACCTAAAATACACTGCCTCTTTCTTACAACTGATTTGATCGAAATTACAAATTAGTGAGTTTTTGTCGTTTGATACGTCACTTCATAATCTTTCAAATCCACTTTTTCCAAACGTTGTTTAAGTTTTTTCAGTGACCACGGCCATGCAGCAAAGTTACGTCCGTTGGCATCAAGGTAATAACTCTTACAGCCGCCGCTATTAAATACCGTTGTTTGTAAGTGCTTTTGCACTAAATCGTTATGCTTTTTAATCACATCAGATTTAACATTTAATTTGCTAATTCCTTTGTTTTTAATTTTCAATAAGCCATCTACGATATAGTCGAGCTGCGCTTCTGCCAAACCAATGAAAGAGTCATAGACCAGTACGTTAGGCCCTAAAACTAAAAATGCATTTGGTACATTTTCAATGTTAGTCCCCAAGTAAGCCTCTGGTGAACTACTTTTCCATATGTCTTGTAAACATTGACCTTTTTCATTGTGGACACGTTTACCAATGGGTGGATGAGATACTTCAAAGCCTGTACCCCAAATAATCACATCCACTTCGTGGCGTTCACCATTGGCAGCAACCACCGTATTGCCTTCAACCTTCACTAAGCCATGAGGGATCAGGGTCGTGTTTGGTGCTTGTAGTGCTGGATAATAATTGTTAGCGAATAAAATACGTTTACAACCAATGTCAAAGTTCGGCGTTACGTTTTTACGTAGTACAGGGTCATTAATTTGCAATTTAAGTAATTGCTTACCCAATACATTGACTGGTTTGAGCGCAAGAGGGTTACGTAAACCAAAGTTAATTGCATTCAGCGTTAGCGCTACACTTTTACGCCAGCTCGCCTGAATAGCCGGATATTTGGCAATGACTGTTTTACTAAACTCGCCCAAGTCTGTATCTGGTTTCGGTAGTACCCAAGGTGCTGTACGCTGGAACACAAACAGTTCTTTTGCTTTTGGTTGGATTTGCGGCACAAATTGAATAGCAGATGCACCAGTACCAATCACTGCAATGCGTTTACCTGTCAAATCATAATCATGGTTCCATTTCGCTGAATGGAACATTTCGCCTTTAAAAGTTTCTAAGCCTTCAAGACGTGGAACTTGAGCTTCGGTAATTGGACCTGTGGCAAAAATAACGGTTTTAGACAAATATTGACCAGTACTGGTATCAAGTACCCACACATGACGTGAGTCATCCCACGCTGCGTTGAGCAGTTCGCTATTAAACTCGATTTTAGACGTAACATTAAACTCGTTACTCACATCTTCCAGATAACTTAAGATTTCTGGTTGGCGCGCAAATAAATGGCTCCATTTTGCACTTGGTGCAAATGAATAAGAGTAAAGAGCAGAAGGTACATCACAACCACAACCTGGGTAGGTATTTTCACGCCATGTTCCACCAACACGGCCAGCTTTTTCAATAATCTTATAATTGGTATAACCCACTTGATCTAGGCGAATAGCAGCGGCGATCCCTGAAATACCAGCACCCACAATAAAAGTATCGAAAATATGGTTTGGTGATTTGACAGCTTTTTTTGCTGAAGCATTTGTTTTCATTTGAGCAGTCATATGTGTACTACCTATAAATTTCTTATTTAAATAATTTGTACGATGTGCCAAGGAACTTGTTATACAAGCTTGGAGATGCACGTTTCATGAGCCAGAATAACTTCGCATCAATTTGAGGAATCGTATACAACTCATCCTGATCAAGGCGATTAAGCGTTAATCTTGCAACATCGTCACTTGTCGTGAAGGCATAGTTCATCAGCGCATGGTCTGCTAGCTTTGAATAGCGTCCTGGAATTCGACCATTTTTAATGATATTGGTTGGAACCAGCGTCGGGCAGAGTACATTCACTTTAATATTAAACTTATGCAGTTCAGCCGAAAGCGTTTCTGAAAGCGCACGCACGCCCGCTTTAGTCACGTTATAAGCGGTCATTTCTGGTGCAGCAGTGTAAGATGCAGCAGATGCGACATTAATAATTGCACCGTAACCTAACTTTTTAAACTTTGGAACAAATGCATGACAACCGTGAATAACACCCCAAAGGTTAATATTCATGACCCAGTTCCAGTCTTCTAGGCTTAGCTCGTCAAACTTGCCACCCAAACCCACACCAGCATTATTAATGACAAGAGTTACAGGGTGTCCAAGTAAGATTTCAGCAGTTTCAGCTAGATGATTAACCTGTTCAGCATTACCCACATCACAACGCATAGCAAAAGCCTTAGCGCCTTCTTGTTCAAGAAGTTTTACTGTTTCTTCAGCAGCTTCGAGATTAATATCTGCACACACTACGCTGCCACCACGTTTTGCAAGTTCAAGTGCAAAACTTCGACCAATCCCACTGCCTGCACCCGTCACTACGGCATAAGCTTTTTGGCTTGGTTTAACTTTCTTTTTGCCAAATAAAATCATGATTCATCCATAAATAGCTTGAAGAGATACCAGCTATCTGTTCGATAGCTGGAAATACAGGACGATTAAGACATGCGTACTGGTGGGGTAAATTCTTTAACAAAGTAAGGTGCGATCGCGCCACCTTCGTTCAGTAATTTCTGTTTGTAATACTCAAGATATTCAGTCGTATCATGATCATTTGGATGAAAGTCTGGACGTAAGTAGTCAAGAATTTGACCAATCGTACTGCCAAAAACACCATCTTTTGGACCAAAAATTAAGCCTACACCACGACGAGCATCTTTCCAGAATTTTAAGGTCAGCATCTCTTGTGGCTTTCTTAATACAGGGACAAATAAAGTAGTCGCAGGGATTAAGCCTAAAATCGTAAATAGCGCAAGGAAGAAACCAGATGCGCGCAGTGGATAGCTGCCATTTAAGATTTGATAAACATCGTAGGCAATGTCTTTATGTTCAGATTCTTCAAGCATATGCCACATCCACAACGCACGGCTTTTTGCATCATCTGAATAATAGAAATTCTTTTCATGCTTCATCATGTATTCAGCAAGTACCGCAGTAAAATGCTCAATACCTGCCATCATTGACAATTTTAGTGGTTGCGGAAATTTCAAAAATACATATTTAAAGAAGTTCGAACCAAGAAAGCGATATAGCGCAACAGGATATTCAGCATCTTGAAGGGCATCGTTATATTCATTGTGCAATTTAGAATGAATTGCTTCTTGTCCAATCAGTGAGGTAACACGTTGCTTTAAAACTGGGTCTTTAATAAATTCGCGGTGATGGCGAGCGGTTTCAATAACCAGATCTTCACCATAGGTTAAAAACACCGAAAGTGTGGCAAAAAACAAAGTAGCAAATTGATTATCCATATAGAATCTGACATCAATTTCCTTTCCATCAAAACCAATATTTAAATGTCGGATTGGAATTGAGCTTTTGCTAGAAAAATCCGGTAACTCAATTTCACGCTGAAATTTAAGTTTGTTAAATGATTTTTTAACTGCGGTCGAGATCATGGCGACACCCTGAGGCAAAGTAGTGGTGCATTTTGATGAAAATCAATAAACTCAATGATCAACAAAGCACTGTAAAATTCCATTTTCAAAAGCAGATGATTCTCTGCATTGACTACGGTGTTGTTGCTCCGTTATTTGTTTGATTATTTGGCTGAATAACGGAAAGAAGAGGAAAGATAGACAAACTATTTAGTGACTCTTCTTTAATTTTTTCATATTAATCTGACTTTATGTTCGGATTCAATTCGGGTAAATTTTTAAAAATATCAAAGTATTTTATAGACCCGTTCTGCAATAAAAATTTTAGATTTAATGATTTTATATATTTTAAAAACAATAAATTAATTTAAATTTTAGCTATTGCAGCAGTCACTTAAAAACACAGTTTCACTCATAGCTTGGGGCATGTTTTTCCCATTTCTTTTTACTAAGTTTGACAACTATTCGGATTTTGTTTTTATATTTCTTCTGAGTCAAATTACATGCTAATCTGACTTTATGTTCGGATTATTGATTAGATCGTATGACTACGCGTAAACCTCGTCAAACTCGAGCCAAAGTCACTGTCGACACGATTATTGAAGCAGGTTTTATTGCAGTGGCACTTCACGGACCAAGTGGCACTACAACACGCCATATTGCAGAGATTGCAGGGGTGAGTGTCGGGTCTTTATACGAATATTTTAAAAATAAAGAAGAAATTTATGATGCGATGAATCACTTTTTTGTTCGGGAAATTCTGGACATGATTACAGAGCTTACACCGACGATTTTACAGTTGGAGTTAGAGCCTGTCATCGAAATGATTTTTTATACTTTTAGTGATTTATTAAAGAAAAATAACGACCGCTATTTGACTGTTTTGCGTTATGCAGGAGAGTTACAGTACGACAAATACATTCCCAAAATTGAACAGGCCTTAATGGAAGTGATCATGAAATATATGATGCACAATCCTAAATACCTAAAAATCAATAATTTGCCTGTAATTACCTACATTTGTATCAATAGCGGAATTTTTAATGTCGCACGGCATCTTATTTTGCCAAACCCTTATATTAGTTTTGATGAAATGGTGCAGGGGCTAACCACGATGATTATGAGCTATATCAATACAGAGATGGCACGTTCAGAAGAACATTGAGCTGAGTTAGAATTTTATAAGTCCGATCAACAATAAAAAAGCCCTCGCATAAATTTTATGCGAGGGCTTAGTTGCATTATGGCATGGTTGGAACTTCTTCAGGACGCATATCGAAAATCAAAATTTCGGCGTTATCACCATTGGTAAACGATAAACTTCCACCTTCACGAATACGTGCAGCATCGCCAGTGTTAAATGTTTTACCATTTACATCAACACGACCTTTGGCAACGTGTAGGTAAACATATCGACCCTCAGGAATTACAAACTCAGCAGTTTCTTCACCATCAAAAAGACCTGAGTAAATATTAATGTCTTGTTTGATCGATAAAGTTTTCTCGCCACCTTTTGGTGAGATGATCAAATGCAATTTACCACGTTTGTCTGCTTCATCAATATGAACTTGTTGATAGCCCGGATCTGTATTCACTTCATTTGGAACAACCCAAATTTGCAAGAAATGAACGCCTTCATGAGCTGAATGGTTAAATTCACTATGAGCAACGCCACGACCTGCACTCATGAGCTGAATGTCACCCGGCACAATCACAGAACCTGTACCCATTGAGTCTTTATGCTCTAATGCACCTTCAAGCACATAGGAAATAATTTCCATATTGCGGTGAGGGTGAGTACCAAAGCCTTTAGATGGAGCAACGTTATCATCATTAATTACAAGTAGATCAGAAAAGCCAACTTGTTTAGGATCCCAATAGTTAGCGAATGAAAAGCTATGTTTTGATTGTAACCAACCATGATGTGCTGCACCACGCTCGTGAGATAAACGCATATCAAACATGATGTATTCTCCTGATTTAATTTTCTATCTGAGCGTAGTTTATCGTAGCGTTTATCGTAATAAAGCACTGAAAATGGAAAGCTTGGTACGATTTTTAGAACGATTAAATGAAAATTATTTTTTGACTAAGAAAAAGGGCTCTTTTGGTTAAAATTGAAATTTTACTTTTAAAGCTAAAGATGAAAATCGAGAAATAGCGAGATCGCCAAACACTTTTAAATAGAACAATTGAAAGAAAAATGAATCTTTTTATCCTATTTAATTGGTATAAAATTTAGAGATATTTCATGCGATATACACATTAGTCTACCCTGTGTATTTAAATGAACTTAATAATGGAAATGAATAAAAAGCTAATATTAAAAATAACTAAACGTAAACTGTTTTGAAATAAAGTTACTTTTCAATGGAAATGTTTTGTATTTATCATCTATTGAAATGATGAATTTAAAATCACCTTTCTTTTCAATAGTTTGAGTAAAAGTGTATTATTGTAAATAAATGTGAAAATATTCACAAAGCTATAATTTTTTGTTAAGATCATTAACATTAAAAACATAGAGATAATAATAATGATCAATAAATTATTAATAGTGTTGTGTGTGGGTATCGTCTTTGTATTGGGATATTGGGCCTATTTAGATACTCAAAATAAAAGACATCAAGAGCTAATGCGGATCATTCAAGAAGCAGAACAAAATTTACAAAGTATCGAACGCAATCCTAATCATGCTCACCACAGCAATTTGGCTTCTTATAATTTGCAAGGATATATAAGTGAGAAAAGAATTATTTTCTAAAAATATTGAATCATAAATTTCTGAATCTTACTTTGTCATTGGTCATATCTTTTCATAAATTTTGATCATGTTTCTGTTGAATCTGTTAAACTTATTTAACGTATAGTAAAAAAGCTGCATAGGGGTTATGCAGCTTTTTTGTGTTTCAAGAGGGGCTGTGGCTATTTCCTATGTACGAACTAGAAATCAAATGAGTGGCATATTTGTTGCTTCATAAGTTTGAGATTCTTGTTTATAGGGCTGAACAGAAAAACAATATTGTTCAGCGACCTACATAGAAGTAAATATTCCACAGTTCAGATTTTGCATAGAGGCTACTTATGGCGGCGCCCAATTCTTCGGCAGGCTGGTTAGAGCGTTTATTTAAGTTAAGCGACAATAAAACCACTTTCCGAACTGAAGTTCTTGCTGGTGTAACTACATTCCTAACGATGTGTTACATCATTATTGTCAATCCACTCATTTTATCTGAAACCGGCATGGATCATGGTGCCGTATTCGTTGCGACCTGTTTGGCAGCAGCAATCGGATGTTTAGTAATGGGGATCATTGCAAATTATCCAATCGCACTGGCCCCTGGTATGGGTTTAAACGCTTACTTTACCTACTCGGTTTGTATGGGGATGGGCGTGCCATGGCAAACAGCTTTAGCGGCTGTTTTTGTTTCAGGCCTTGTTTTTCTTGCAATTAGCTTCTTTAAAATTCGTGAAGCGATTGTCAATGCGATTCCGATGTCACTTAAGTTTGCAATCGGTGGGGGTATTGGTTTATTCCTAGCACTGATTGCACTAAAAAATGCAGGCATCATTGTTGATAACCAAGCGACATTAGTTGGTTTGGGTGATATCAAACAACCTACAGTATTGTTAGCGCTATTCGGATTTTTAATGATTGTAGTTTTACACCAATTAAAGATTCGCGGTGCAATCATTATTAGTATTTTAGTCGTTACAGGCATTGCTACTGCTTTAGGTCTAAACGAATTTAAAGGTGTAGTGGGTCAAATCCCTTCAATTGCACCAACATTCATGCAAATGGACTTTAAAGGTCTATTTACAGCAAGTATGGTCGGCGTCATCTTTGTATTCTTTATTGTTGATTTATTTGACAGTACGGGTACTTTAGTTGGTGTTTCACACCGTGCCGGTCTTTTAAAAGACGGTAAATTACCTCGTTTGAAGAAAGCATTATTTGCAGACTCTACTGCAATTGTTGCTGGTGCTGCATTAGGTACATCTTCAACTACGCCATATATTGAATCAGCTTCAGGTGTAGCTGCGGGTGGACGTACTGGTTTAACTGCTGTTGTGGTTGCTGTCTTATTTATCTGCTGTTTATTTTTAGCACCTCTTGCTCAATCTGTACCAGGTTTTGCAACAGCGCCAGCTTTATTGTTTATTGGTGTGTTGATGATTCAAGGTATCACTCATATCGATTGGGATGATATTACTGAAGCTGTTCCAGCCTTTTTAACTATTGTATTTATGCCATTTACCTATTCAATTGCTGATGGTATTGCAATGGGCTTTATTAGCTATGCATTAGTTAAATTATTCACGGGTAAGGCAAAAACTGTACCGTATATGGTATGGATTATTGCTGCACTTTGGGTATTTAAATTTATCGCGTTTGGCGGTTAATATGATTTTTTATAATTTTCTTCTTGAGCTATCTTAGTCATAGTTTCTAATAAGAAGAAAGTTATAGAAGGGTGTGATTTTGACCACACCCTTTTTTCTTTAGATGTGGAGTTAATATGAATCAAGTCGAGCTGATTCGCGCCTTACCAAAAGCCGAATTGCATGTGCATATTGAAGGGACTTTTGAACCTGAATTAATGTTTGCAATTGCCCAGCGCAATCAGATTCAGATTCCTTACAAATCTGTTGAAGAAGTAAAGCAAGCTTATAACTTTCATAATCTTCAATCATTCTTAGATATTTACTATGCTGGTGCAAATGTTCTTGTACATGAACAAGACTTTTATGATTTAGCATGGGCTTATTTTGAGAAATGTGCTGAAGATCATGTCGTTCATACAGAAATGTTCTTCGACCCGCAAACCCATACTGACCGTGGTGTTGCGTTCTCAACTCTGATTGGTGGTTTAAAGCGTGCGTGTGCAGATGCTAAAGCTAAGTTTGGTATCAGCTCTCAACTGATTATGTGTTTCTTGCGTCATTTAAGTGAAGAAGCTGCATTTGAAACACTTGAGCAGGCTTTACCATTTAAGCAAGACATTATTGCTGTAGGGCTCGATTCAAGTGAAGTAGGTCATCCGCCAGCTAAATTTGAACGTGTTTTTGCTAAGGCTCGTGAAGAAGGCTTCTTAATCGTTGCTCACGCTGGTGAAGAAGGTCCACCTGAATATGTATGGGAAGCTTTAGATCTACTCAAAGTGAACCGTATTGATCATGGTGTACGTTCTGAAGAAGACGAACAATTAATGACGCGTTTAATTAACGAAAAAATGCCTTTAACGGTTTGTCCTTTAAGCAACTTAAAGCTATGTGTTGTTAAGGATATGAAAGATCATAATATCCGTCGTCTATTGCAAAAAGGCGTACACGTGACGGTTAACTCAGATGATCCTTCATATTTTGGTGGATATATGAATGATAATTTCTTTGCTATCCAACAAGCTTTAGACCTAAACAATGATGAGTTGAAGAAGCTCGCAATTAACTCTTTTGAAGCCTCTTTCATTTCAGATGAAGAAAAACAAAAGTGGATTGCAGAAATCCAAAAAATCTAAATAAAAAAAACCGCCTATCTCAGGCGGTTTTTTTATACATATGTTTTATTTAGGTTGTTTGGTCATACTATTTAAAATATTGTCTTTATCAACAAAGTGATGTTTTAAAGCTGCAAGCACATGCCCAACAATCAGCAAGCCTGCAAACCAAGAAATATAAACGTGTAATGGTTTAACAACAGCTAAAAGCTCTGGGTTATCTTGTACTAAACGCGGAATTTCAAATAAATATAAAACAGGCGCAGGGTGACCAGCGCTCCAGCTAAATAAACAACCAGTGACAGGTAAAGCCACCAAAATCACATAAAGCAATAGATGACCAACATGTGCCAAAGTTTTCATCATTGGGGACATGGTGTCAGGTAGTTTTGGAGCTGGATGTGTATAGCGCCATAAAATCCGGATAATCACCAAAAAGATAATGGTGGTTGCAATATTTTTGTGCAGCGTAATGACATCGCCTTTAAAGGGACCATCAACGTCATAACTTAAAAAATTTCCACTATAGAAACCAATAGCCCATGCTGCGATGAAAATGATTGCCATCACCCAATGCAGGATTTGTGCGGTACGGGTGTAATACTGAGATGAAACAGCAGGCATAAAAAACCTATTTTTTTGTCGTTTTGATTTTCAATTTTATGAGAAAGCACTGATTTTGAGAAATGTTTTAAATGTAACAGAGCGTGCTAAAAACAGAACGTTTAAGGAAAAATGCATTTGATAAGCTGAGTTTTGCTGGGGAAAAAAGATTGCATAAATGCATCAAATTATTTGTTTCTTCTAAAGTCGAGTTTAGGCACAATACGCGCTGCCAACGTTCAATCAAAGGAAAAAATGATGAAAAAATTGATGCTCGCTCTAGCGCCAGTTGTTTTAGCTTTAACAGCGTGTGCAACGACTACAGGTACGGGTACAGGCGCTACTTCTGCACAAACAACAACTCAGCAGTTGGGTGTGGCTGCATTAAAAGTTGCTGTAAATGCGAAATGTATTACAGAGATTAATAATGTTGCCGCTTGGAAAACAGCAACAAAGCTTATGACTGCTGAGCAACGTGATAGCATTCAAACAAATGTTTGTGGTTGTGTGAGCGAAAAGGCACCAAATAGCGTAACGGCAGTAGAATTGGCAGCGGCTGCATTTGATGTAAATGCACGTGCTACAATTGTAAACCAAGTGGTTTCAAAAACTGTAAATGAGTGTGTGGCAGAAGCTTTACAAAAGTAATTAATGATTTTTGTATTAAAGAAGGCTGATTACTATTGATCAGCCTCTTTTGTTTAAAGGTGAAGAGTAAATGTTTATTGCTGGTGTAGATGAGGCGGGACGTGGCCCATTAGTAGGTTCCGTTGTGGCAGCGGCTGTTATTTTAGATCCGAATAATCCAATTGAGGGATTAAATGATTCTAAAAAATTAACTGAAAAGAAACGTGAAAAGTTGTTTATTGAAATACAAGAAAAAGCCTTAGCTTGGTCAATTGCAGAAGCAACGCACGCTGAAATTGATGAATTAAATATTTTACAAGCGACTTTTTTGGCCATGCAGCGCGCAGTTGATGGTTTAAAAGCTCAACCACAAAAAGTGATTGTAGACGGGAATCAAATTCCAAAAGGAATCATTATTCCTTGTGAAGCTATTGTTGGGGGAGATGCGAGTCATCCTGAGATCAGTGCCGCGAGTATTCTGGCAAAGGTTACACGTGACCGACAAATGGCAGAATTAGATCAGGAATATCCATTATTTGGTTTTGCCAAACATAAAGGATATCCAACTAAAGCGCATTTTGAAGCGATTGCAGCGCATGGGGTAATTGATCAGCACCGCCGCAGCTATGCTCCTGTTAAACGTGCTCTAGGCTTATAAATACAAAGTCCTAAAAAATTTAAAGCGACTAGAAAGTCGCTTTAATTAGGGAGAGAATAACTTCATATTAACGATTGAAGTTTTTCTGTGCATAATTATCATCTTCAAAAGAAACTTGATAATCTTGATCAAGATGTTGAAGGTGTTCATGCATTGCACGTTCATGTTGAATACGTTGATAAATTTCTTCGCGATGAACAGAAACCTCTTTTGGTGCATTCACACCAATACGAACCTGGTTTCCTTTGACGCCAAGCACAGTAACACTGACTTGATCCCCAATCATTAATGTTTCCCCGACACGGCGGGTCAGAATCAGCATGTTTATCTCCTTGCTAAACGCTTAAAACTGCAATATTGGTACCCAAATAAAAGCTCAACCTCAGTTTTCAGTCAGATTCTAACAGAAATATGAGAACAAAGTCATATTTTGATAATCACTGCCAAAAAACTTTCCGTTTAATATAACAGAGCCGCTATAAAAAAAACTATAGCGGCTCTGTGTTTTCTTTGATTATTGTCGGACAAGTAAACATTTTTTAATGAATTATTGACCGTTTGGTAAAATTAAGCGCGGGCGCTGCTTTCACCATGTTCACGATCTAAACCAAAAGCGGTATGTAGACAACGAACAGCAAGTTCAAGATATTTCTCGTCAATAATGACAGAAACTTTAATTTCAGAAGTTGAAATCATAAGAATGTTGATGCCTTCGTCAGCTAGGGCAGTGAACATCTTGCTCGCTACGCCTGCATGTGAACGCATACCAACACCTACGATAGACACTTTAACGATGTCATCACGTGTTGAAACTTCACGTGCACCAATATTTTTGGCAGTTTCGTTCAAGATTTTTTCAGCTTTCGCTAAATCAACACGGTTTACAGTGAAAGTGAAATCTGTTGTGCCATCTTCTTCAACATTTTGCACTATCATGTCGACTTCAATATTGGCATCACTTACTGGTGATAAAATTTTAGAAGCGATACCTGGTTCATCAGGTACACCTAAAATCGTTAATTTTGCTTCGTCACGGTTAAAAGCAATACCTGCAATGATTGGCTGTTCCATAGTATCTTCCGCCTCAGTCGTAATGAGTGTACCTACATTTTCTTTAAATTCTTCGTCAAACGCGCCGTCGTTATCATTATCAAAGCTTGATAATACACGTAAAGGAACTTGATATTTTCCGGCAAATTCTACTGAGCGAATTTGTAAAACTTTTGAACCTAATGAAGCCATTTCTAGCATTTCTTCAAAAGAAATACGGTCGATTTTTTTAGCTTTAGGAGCAACACGCGGGTCAGTGGTGTAAACGCCATCTACATCAGTGTAAATTTGGCATTCATCTGCTTTTAGGGCAGCAGCAAGAGCAACACCAGAAGTATCTGAACCACCGCGGCCTAGTGTTGTGATATTTCCATTAGCGTCAAAGCCTTGGAAACCTGCAACAACAATAACACGGCCTGCATCTAGGTCATTGGTCATGACATCTGTATCAATAGACTCAATACGCGCCTTGGTAAATGCACTGTCAGTTTTAATACCGACTTGACGTCCGGTATAGGATTTAGCTTCCACACCAATCGAATTAAGTGCCATAGCTAACATGGAAATCGTCACCTGTTCACCGGTTGAAACCATTTGGTCTAACTCGCGTGGGTCAGGTGTTTCGGTAATGGCTTTAGCGAGAGCAAGTAAGCGGTTTGTTTCACCACTCATTGCAGATACAACCACAACAACCTTGTGACCGTGATCATGCCAACGCTTAACACGACGAGCAACATTTAAAATGCGCTCGGGGGTACCCATAGAAGTACCGCCATATTTTTGAACGATTAATGCCATATTGCCTAAACCCTTGTATTAAAACAGGTAAAGTATGTTCTTGCTTCCTTGGTCTCATATTATGTACGCCATTATGTACATAAATGAAATTACTGCGATTTTTAGCAAGCCGTAAATTCGGGACAGTATATAGTAACGGAAATATGCTAACAATCATTGATCTGGACTAATTTAATCAAGTTTACTGATTGTTAGCTTCTAAACTACTTATATAGCTTTTTTTAAAAGCTCTTTCTTTTGGCATTCATTTTCCCACTCAATTACATCAGTAGTAAGGTAACGCTTCATAGTTCCGCCATCAGAACCAAAAGCAGGAGCAGGGAATGGAATACCCCAAGGTGTTCGAATTTCCCAGCGGTTTAGTGTGCGCTTGGTAATATGAAACATCTCACACACACTGTTAGATGTAAGATACTTATTCAATTTCACCCCTCCTCACTTTCCGCTTTAACTTCTTTCAACATCTCTTGAAGTTCTGTAATTCCTGCAAAACGAATATCACCAATCCAAGAAAGATAGATTTTATGATCCCCTTTGAACATCAGATCTACTTCTAGTCCATCAGCGCGAACAATCCTTGCTAATTCCTTATCCTTTTTGGTGCCACATTGAAAGGTCACTGGTTGCTTAAGGAAAACATAATCACCTTGTTTGAATTCTATTTCACTCATCCCTCAGCTCCCGATTCGCTTGCTTCGACCATTGCCTTGTATCCAGTTTTACTCAGTGTCGACATTGGCGCGACTGAATAACATGCGTATGCTTGGAACATCTTTTCTGTGGGCACCTTAGGCATCAGCACATAACCCTCTGGCACCGCCTGAGCTTTGGCTTTTTCTAGCTCTACAAACAGGCGATCTACAATTTCAGTAAAAGTACAGCCTTCCAAGTTGTTATCTGCACCAAATTTACAAAGCTTGTGAATTGTTCTTAAGCCATGTATTTCGATAGTTTCTGGATTATTCAAATCTGTCATGCTGCCAACTCCTTTCTTGCCAATTTCATGTTGTGCTTTGCGATACGGTCACAATGTTTATTTGATGCATAACGGCTTTCTGTTTTCTTGCTGTGACCTTTGACATGTCGACACTCAAGCTCAATTAGAAAGTCACGGGCATATTCAAAAATATATTCAAGAACATGCTTTACATCTGCACGTGGCTTTTTCTTTTTGGTGATGCATTGGATTACACCAGCGTTATCTAACTGTATTAAAACCTTGTCACCTGAAGCGATGAGTCCAGCACGAATACCAATATTTAAGGCATTAGCAACAGCTTTCATTTCTGCCTCATAACTGTCTTTAATCTTGCCTTGGAATGGCTTTCCACCTGCCAACTTGCCACGGTTAGACACGCACCAAAACCCAAATCCACCTGCACCAGTTTCTGAACAATGAGAGGCATCTGTCATTAAAGTTACGTTCATGCTGCCACCTTTAATTCTTCAATTGCCTTATCAATCTGTTTATTGAATAGGCATACATTTTCTTCCAAGCCTTTAATATCTAAGTCTTTAGCAAGGACACGAATAATAATGATCTGTAGTCCTTCTGGTAGACGTGGGTCATAGCTCACAAAGTCACACCATTCACGACGTGTACAAGCCAACTGACTAGTGATTTGAGGTATGTATTCCTCTGGCACTTGCTTAGTCAGAAGGGTATTCAAATGCGTTGTAGTGTCTGGGCACTTAGCCTCTATTTGACCATCTTCATTTACAAGTCCATCCGGTGAAGCCCCGAACATTTCAATGAAAGGGTGGTCAATTAAGCCTGTGCCAACTACAAAGTTACCCGTTTCATTTTCATAAGCTGCAATTGCATGAGGTTCATTATCAATACCCCATTGCATAGCAGTATTAGTGAAGAACTCTTTCTGAACGCCAGTTAGACGCTCAGCTAGAATGGTTAAGCCCAATGAATTTAAAGCTTTGCCTTTATTAGGCTTTGCATTTAAATCCTTAATTCGGCTTGCTGTAACTTTCCCACAGCGTTCCGAATGCCAATTTTCACTACGCTGGAGAATGTTCATACACTTGTCCTTGTGGTTGATCAGCATGTTGAGCAGCTTCTTTTAATGAAGCGCTATGCTTGGTCCAAAAGTGTTTTTTACAATCACCTTGAGGTAATTCAGCGTAGCCAGTTTGCAAAGCTTCTGTGCCTTCCATCGCTAAGGCGCGCATATTATCTAAATGCTGCTGTTCAAATGCCTCATACCCTTGGGGAACATCTAAACTAACAGTCTTAACTGTAGAAGAATTGCAGTCATCAATACGACGAGCTTCGTCTTCGTCATAAATACCCGAGAATCCAAAGGCAACACGAGCACATTGAATTAAGGCTTTATGGCGCAACATGCGCTTTGGATACTTTTTCCAAGGCTCAGAATTACCCAGACATTCAGATAAATACTCAGTCACAACAGTAGGATGGTTGCGGTCTTTACGGAAAATTTTGCATGTGCATGAGTCGTCGTCTTGTTCAAACTGAATGCCATCACACACAGGATTATCATTAATAATTCGTGCCCAACCATCCACACCAACAACTGGAACAATGCCACCACCTTTTGCAGGGAATGCATAAATTTCTTTGGTGAAAGGGTTTAGCTTGTATTGGTTAGCAACAATTAGGAGGCTTACCAACTGAACATCATTAGCCCCTTTAAACACTGTATCTGTAAGGGTTTTCTTTAATTGTTCAGGATCCACATCAACCATATCGAAAGCCAATGCCACTTTGTGCATTTGGGCTTGAACGATGTTGTTTTGTACAGGTGCATTCATGTTGATTCTCCCAATTAGTATTTGATAGAAATGTTAGGCACTTCGTTTTTCGCAATTAGACGAATTAACTCTTTTGCCATTTCTTCTGTTAATCCCGGCACGCCATACATCATTGCTGACAAAGCTTCATTGTTAATTTTTTTCATGTGAGCGCGGTTTGCTAAACGTGCCTCTTCAGCCTTACGTTCTGCTTCTACTTTTGCAGCTTGTTCAGCCTCAATACGTTTACGTTCTGCTTCGGCTGCATGTTGTGCGCGTAATTCAGCAGCTTCTTTTTCTGCAACTAAACGAGCTTCACGTTCAGCAGCTTCACGTTTTTCACGCTCAGCTTTAGCAATGGCTTCTTGCTTTTCGCGCTCTACACGATCTGCTTCTTCTTTTGCTTTGCGCTCAGCTTCCAGACGAGCTTTTTCAGCAGCTTCATGTGCAATGCGCTCTTCATGTTCGCGTTGTAAGCGCTCTTGTTCAGCTTTGCGGAGGCGTTCAAGTTCAGCAGATTCGGCTTCAAACTTTTCACGATCAACAAGGGCAGAGCGTAGCTTTTCTAAAGTCTCAAGCTTTGCAAGTTTGGCTTCTTGCTCGTACTCCTCGAATGAAGCATCTACTTCAAAACCTTCGAGCTCAAAGATGCGGTTTTTAATTTCAAGAGACTCTTGATAAGGTGTACGCTCATCATGAAGGCTCTTAATTGCACGAATATTTGCTTGATGTTTCTCAACACGGTCTTTCTCTGCCTGTTCCCAAGCATCACGTGGTGCCAAAATCTCATCACGTAAAGAGTCAAACTTCTTAACAATTGCAATTCGATCATCATCAATTAATTTAATTTGAGCTTTTTGCTCGGCTACCAATTCTTTGCCACATTTTTCAATTAGTGTTTTTGACTTACTTACCTTCATTGCAAGCGAGCCAATCGCATCGCGGCCTTTTTTTGTGCTTACATCTGGCACATGTGAACGAACTTCTTGAGCAATATGTTCATATAGTTCATCTGTACCACCACGTTTAGCGAAAGCCGCGACAATTACGTTTTGTTCTAATACTTGTAATTCATTAACTTGTGCGTTCATTAAGCTGCATCCTTCTTTAATTCAATAATCTTTCCTTCTCTTGCCAGTTCTTCTAAATACTCATTCAACTTAAGAATTTGTATAGAAGTTAGGGCAAAGGGCATACCTTCGACTGCATCTACATAGTTGTATTCATCGACATGGGGTCGGCTACTTGAATCGACTGTCATCATCGTGTAATCCACATCTTTCCAGTCTTGATAGTCCAAGCCTTCGCCATATTCAAAAGTGTCGTTTTTCTCAATTCCTTTGACACTTGCTACAATGTAGATGTGCTCAGCGTTATGAACTGATAAAGAGAACTGAACAATGCCATCCTTAACACCTACATTCATCACTTCAAGGCTTGTGAATACCGCAGCATCAAATACAAGGTTCGCTAACATATTCATTAGATAATCCCCCAGTGAACCGCCAAGATGAGGTTGAACATCAAGATGTATAAAAGGGCTATGATCATGATGCACCTCGTATCTTTCTGAGTTGCTCTACTGCCTTTTTAGCGTCGTCTTCTGAGCGATAGGCGCCATACTGCATTCCATAATCACCATGTCTTGCTTTATGGTTCCTGCATGAATATCCTTTCTCTGTTCTGCATGTTATGAACCAATACAAGTCGCCTTCCTTAGGGTCAAAAGGCTTCGGCAGCTCAAGTTCAAGCTTGATGGTTTGGGGTTTGAGGCGGAAATTTATTTTCCGTCCATCAGATGTTTCGCCTTTTAAAATTTCAGGGATTGTCAAAGTTGAGTACTGTGTGGTGTACCAATCGTCACGATCTTCATAGTTATGTTGAACATTGGTAATGTCAGCCAACGCATCCGCACCGCTAATCAAGGCTGGGTCTTTTTTATCAACCAATTTCAAGATGTCTGGTGAACACCAACGGTTGTCACCGTTTACATCAATATGAATTTCATCATGAAGCTGCAATTCGATTACTTTTGCGATAGTGCCTTTTTTGAAAATTATTTCTGCACCACTTCGAGTGTAAAAATCTTCAAGCAGCTCAACTTCGTCACCGATTTTGTAGTTATCCATGAGAGGGCTCCTTAACTGCGTCATACAACTTAATTGCATGGACAATTGCGTATAAACACCAAATGTAGTGGTAGCTGTATTCTGTGAAATCCCATTCCCACCAATCATTTATCTCGACGTTATTTGAGTCGTTATCCCAGTTTCTAATCTCTGCAATAAAGTCATATTCATCAGATTCAGCTAGAGAAATAAGGTTCTCAATCTCTTCAATTGCTTCTTTTTCATCACGGTTATCGCGATCATAATCACCTGAATCAATACCCTTTAAATGCTCATCCAAAAGCTCCAGAAGAATGTCTTTCGCAACATCAGAAGAGAACTCTTTAACCCCACCACGCTTGCAGCCTGCTTCAAGTTTTTCTTCCCAATAGCCTGTGTTGATTTGGTAGCTATCATTTTCATCACGGAAGAAATTGAACATATCTTCAAGTCGTTTGAACACAAATGTTCCCATGTCACCCGAAATCATTAGGTGTCCTGGTCGAGTTGTAATGTTGTAGTAGAAAGAGCCTGAATTAGGGCGTTTTAACGTAATGTCTCTAAACACACCTTGATCAAGGTTAATTGTGAGAACATGGTCTTTAACATCATCTAAAAAGCTTTCAAGGGTAGGTGTTCTCATCACTTCACCCCCTCAACCTGAACTAAAACATGGTCTTGATGCTTTTGGGTTTGATCTGCATCTGCTTTGAAGAAGGCAAAAGCACTGAAAGCTAAAATGACAAATACGCTTGCCATTACTAAGCCTGAGTTAGACTGTCTAATCGCCTGCTTGCGGTTCTGATTCTTGATCAGCTTTGCTATTAATGGTTTTTCTGTCATAATCTTCTCACTCATTGAGTAAAAGCACGCAGGTTTAGTCGGTCTAGCGTGCTTTTTATTAAGGAATGAGTAAAGAATACTTTACATATTATTTGTTGTAAAGAGGTATTTACAAATTATTGTAAATTACACTAAACAATATGCTTTAATAGACAAAAGAAAACCCACGCAGGGTGGGTTATTTGGAGTCTATTGAGATGAATACAGAAAGCAATTACCTGACAATGGCCATCAGCCTGATAGCTATAGCAATGTCACTTCTTGCAATTCAATGTAATCTCCTGATTATTGGAATGTGTTATGGTGCAGCGTTTATACTCATCATCATCTACATAAAATTGAAGATAGATAGAAAGACACGAGACCACAATAGCGATCACGGCTAAGGTTTGAGATATAAATGCGCTTGGATGCCGTTTAATTGAATCAATCAAGAATAAGAAGAAACCAACAGGGTAGGATAATAATTTAGCCACCCAATGGCGATAAGGTTCTCTTATAACTGTATCAATGCCAGTAGCAGGGTTGCTGTCAATTAGACCTGGATCTCCTTTGTACCAAGTCTTAATCTTTTTTATTAATTCTCCAAACATATGTTATTCTCAATTTATCAATTATCTTGTGATATTGGTGAGCGCTAAGGCTAATGCTGCCAACATTAGTCAAATCCAAGACCTTACTAACCTTGGATGGAAAGACCGACTTATCATCGGTCTTTTTTTATTATTTAATTTTCTGCCCAAGCTTTCCTTCTTTTACCAACTGCACGACCTGCTCATTAGTAAGCACCGGAATAAAGACCTTGTCGCCAATATCTTTAGAAAGGATCTTTACTTCTTCGACAGTTAGAGCTAGCGCCTCGTCATTTTTTGCAGCATCATTAATACGAGCAATAATTTGATTTATTGGCAGTTTTGAATTATCCATAAGTCTTCCTGAGATTAATGCGAATAAGGATGTTCTTGTCTATGCTGACTTGGCGGAACAATGTCTGTAATTGCTGTAATACTTTCAACTTCATCCATATTAAAAGAAAGACGCTCACCACCATTTACCGCAATGAGACTTAGTACATCATTGTTTATGCCAATAAACTCTTTAATGGTGCACCTTCCATCCTTTAAACACACCTGAACAAATTCCGTTGGGACAAGGTCTGCATCAGGATCGCATACAACATACCAGCCATTACGAATTGCTGGAAACATTGAGTCTCCTGTTCCCTTTATACCGTAAGCTCTATCACCACCTGTATGCGTTGGAACATAGCCATCACCTGCGTTTCCGTCATATCCCATATCTGTAAAATACCCATCCATCCCCATCTTTGAATAGGCCTTAACAGGAACATATCTTTTTTGAATAGGGAATGGCTTAACTGGGGTTTGAACAAATTTAACAGCATCTTCATTATCTGGAATATTGTACTTCTGCTTAAAAGCTTCAATATCTAGAACTTTTAACTGTGCACTACTGCCATCCAATTGTGTGGCAATCATTTTATTGCTTTGACCAGCAAGCCAATCTTTAGAAACACCTAAAAACTCAGCAGCTTTGACTAAATTTGACCCTTCTAATTCTTGGGTTGGACCATTTACCCATAGTCCGACATTAGCTCTACTCACGCCCGCAAATCTAGCCAACTCAGTATTTTTGAATCTTTTCCCAGTTGTAGATTCATAGTGCTTTATAGCTAAAGACATTCGCTCTTGAAGAGTGCTCATAGTGTAAATCTCATGGCTATTGCCATAAACAAAATGTAAAGAAATCTTAACTTTTCGTTTGTAAAGCTTGCTAAACTTTTCTTGGTAAAGTAGACTTGACAAAGTAAAGTTAAAATTGGAATTAATTATGCGAATTGAGATGAAAACATCTGATGTTTTGGCTCGGTTCAATGCGCCAAAGATCGCAAAACTTTTAAAAATTAGTCGCCAAGCAGTTTATCAATGGGGTGAATTTGTGCCCGAAGCTGCTGCATTTAAGTTGCTCGAACAAGAGCCGTCACTACCAGTTAGGAGAGTTTCATGAGTCTCGAAAAAGAAGATCTTCGAACAAAACATGATCCAGAAATTATGGACAAGCTTCGTGATATTTCCGCCTATTACGGAATGGAGATGAGTAGACAAGCCGCAATCCTCTTTGAAAAAGCCATCGTAGGTGAATGGCACATCGTAAGTTTAGGACTTGAACGCATTAGAAGAAATGAGCGCATGCGGGCAATTGTGGTCGAGGAAGGGATCGATGGGGAAGCAACGGTCAAGTATCCATTGCAAGTAATTCAAGGCAATAAAAAAGCCTGATCTCGTAAATCAGGCTCAATGTTCAATCGGAGCGAACCAAATGAACAAACAAATAGTAGCAGAACTAAGCATCAATGTAAAAGGAGCTAAGTAATGAGTGATTTAACATATAAGAAATGGCAAACACTCGTTACTGAACTGGTGGACAGCCATAAAAACCATAATTGTTCTACTCGCGATCCCATATGGATGGTTCAGGAGAAAACAAAAGTTTTTGGGTTGGATTCGGATTATTCAGATGAGTACAAATGGATTGATGACGATTGTGAATACTCATCTGCTTTAGATCTTTTTAATAATCAGTCATCACATATCAAACATGAGATTAATGGCTTTGCCCTTAAAGATCAGGATGAACTATTTGAAGAACTTTCGGATGATGATCAAGAAGAAGTATTGGATTTGGTTGCTGCAAATCTAAATTACAACTGGAATAAGGTTTACTACAAAGAGGAATGGGTATCTGTTCAGACCTTTCTTACTCGTCATGATGCCGACAGATTTATTGTTCGTCAGGGTCATAACTATGGAGAACTTAGGGTTTATGTTGAATCCCTTTGGCGTTCTCCACAGTTAAATGCAATTGTGCAGGCAATCCTTGCTGGTGAATTAAAACTAGTAAAAGGAGATGCTAATGCATAAATACCTACATCACATTGGCGACTTTATGCGTGATACAGCGCATTTGTCTCCTGTTGAGGAGTGCTTCTATCGTCGTGCCATCGATTGGTACTACGTTAATGAAAAGCCACTACCTTTAGACCTTGATCAAGTTAATCGTTTTTTACGTGCAAAAACTAAAACTGACCGTCTAGCAATTGAGTCTGTGCTTTCGGATTTCTTTGAAAAAACTGCTTCGGGTTTTCAACACTCGCGTTGTGAAATTGAATTAGAAAAATACCGAAGCAAAGCCGAAGCAAATCGCCAAAATGGAAAAACAGGTGGAAGACCTAGAAAAAACAGCGACTTAGAAAACCATGATGGTTTTGATTCGGTTTCCGATGGGTTAATTTCAGAAACCCGCCAAAACCTTAACCATAAACCATTAACCAATAACCATAAACCAGTAACCATTATTAATGGGGCAGATGAATCTGCAATACAAAATCCGAAGCCTAAACGCATCACTAAAAAACAACTTGCTGTTGATGCTTTAGTAAAACTTGGAGTTGACGAGAAGTGTGCAACATCGGTTATTGAAAAACGCAAAGGAGCAGCTTTCTCTGATCTCGCTATTGATGAAATCAAACTACAAGCTGACTTGGTAAACCTAAGTTTTGCTCAAGCACTTGAATTCGCGGCAAGACAAGACTGGGGATCATTCAGAGCGGATTGGTATCAAAACCGAGTTAAGCAACAAGCTCATCAGCCTGCTGCACATCAAACCATTTCCGAACAAGCAAAGTGGGATGATTTCTTAAACGGTGGCTCGAACTTTCGGGATATCACACCAAAAAAGACGTTACTGGTAAGTGAGGTGGGTCATGCGTGAGTTCACCTTTGAAGACGCTATTCGCTTAATCGGGAAAATGCGTGGGTTTTACGGAAAGAAATTCGCTGATCAGTGGGCGGGTGTAGATCCTAAAGATATCGCTGAATCAATGGTTGAGTGCTTTCAAGGATTAACAGCAGAAGATTTCAAACGTGGTGTAACCAAGATGATGAAATCGACTTTCTGCCCGTCAATACCTGAGTTTCGCTCATGGTGTGAGCCTAAAGCATCAGATTGGGTAGATGCACATGAAGCTTGGGCGATTGCTAAGAACTCAATCGAATATGGCACTGGTCGTGAAATGACTGTGGTTTGGACTGAACAAGCAGCTAAAGCATTCGAGAAATGTGCTGACTTGGTTGCTACTGGTGACAAGTTCCAATTGGCAGAAGCTAAGAAGATCTTTGTGTCTATCTACGACCGATTAGTGACTGAAGCTAAAGACCAAGGATTAAAGCCAGTCTACAACGTGAGCTTAGGTTTAGACCCAGACCAACGCATTACAGCTATCAAACAAGCTGAAGTGGCAGGTTTCTTATCAACTCAAGAGACACAGCTCCAACTTGAGCACAAACAAACCAAGGAAGAGCAGCAGGCAGATAACGAGCGATACAAAACGATTGCACAGAAAGCAATTGCGGAGTTACGCGAAAAGCTAAAGATCCAAGCGCCAGTAAACAAGATGGCTGAGGAAATCAAGGAAGTTCAACCTTGGGAACTCAAACCCGACACTGACTATTGGCCTGATCCATTCGACCAGAAAGATGACTTCAAAAGAATGCTAGAAGCTGACGGCTTGAAATTACCAATGGCGTTGAGAGGTGCGGCATGAAACATCCTCTAGATAATCAAACTGTGGATTGGTGTGAAGAATTAAAAAATAAAGGTGGCTTAAATGAGTTGGCTCTTTTCGCAGGCGCTGGTGGCGGAATACTCGGATCGCATCTCTTGGGATGGAACACAGTCTGCGCAGTTGAACGTGACGCCTACGCAAGCCAAGTTCTGGCGCAACGACAAAATGATGGAATTCTCAAACCTTTCCCTATTTGGTCTGACATTACAACTTTTGACGGAAAACCATGGAAAGGAATTATTAACGTTATATCTGGCGGATTCCCGTGCCAAGACATCTCATCTGCTGGTAAAGGGACAGGTATCGAAGGTGAACGTTCCGGGCTCTGGTCAGAAATGGCACGAATTATCGGTGAAGTACGACCTCGATACGTGTTCGTGGAAAACTCACCAATGCTTGTTTCCAGAGGACTTACAAGAGTCGTCAGTGACCTTGCCAAAATGGGGTATGACGCGCAATGGGCACGTTTTTCAGCATCTAACTTTGGAGCGCCCCATATCCGTGACCGAATCTGGATTGTGGGCTACTCCCGCAGCGAGCGACTCCACACGGGGTGGAAAAATAACGGCCAATATGACAGGAATTTCACTAGCCCAGCAAATCAATACCCCCGAACGGTGGCCAACTCCCAAAGCATCGGATGCCAAACGAATGGATTGTGCATCGGAGCGCAACAGAAAAAGCCCTTGTCTGGAAGCAACTGTAAAGATGTGGCCAACACCGAAAGCTTCAGATTGGAACAAGAGAGGGAATGTCAGTCCTCACCCAAGAAACGGTTTGCCTGGTGCGGTAATGAACTTTCCGACACCCACTGCGAGCGATGCAAACAAGTGGAGCAACGAGTCTTTAGCCGAACGCAAAGCCAAAGGCCGGCAGATTCGTCTCAATACAGCAGTTTCGCCAGAGGGTGGCAATGGTGGGCGGTTGAACCCCGATTGGGTCGAGTGGCTGATGGGGTGGCCCATCGGGTGGACAGACTTAAAGCCATTGGAAATGGACAAGTTCCAGTCGTGGCTAAAAGCGCATTCAGAATCTTAGGGGATGCTTAATGAAACCAGAAACACAAAAAGAACCATTGCTATTCGGCTCAATGACTTATTCGCAAATCATGCAATTGAGAGCTGCTTACAACTTAAGGATTAAAGATTCAGAAACACGTCAAGCTAATTCCTTGTACCAAAAACTATTAAGACGCGGTTGGTTGAAACGAATGAAAGAACGCAGCCAAGACGTGACCAGACATGACAAAGACGGGGTGAAGGGATGAATAAATGTGATGAATGCCAAGACACTGGGATTGTATTTATTGGTTGTTGCTCAGGACATCAGTGCGGATGTATGGGGCAGCCTGTAGCGGCTAAAAAATGCAAATGTTGCCATCCTATTGATGAGTCAAAAATGACAAAGGTTGAGCGCTTTATTTTTGAGTATGTTGAGTATTTGGAGCCAAGCCAATGAAACCCACCCAATTTATCAAAGACCACGGTTTAGAGAAGGCGAGAGAGGTTGTTGAGGGTGCGCCTGAATTTGTAACTCATGTGAGACAAACAAATTTTGGAAATTTCATCTATTACAAAATTGAAAATGGTGAATTGCTTGTTTGGATTCCTGTTGTAGATGTGTGGAGCACCTCAACCAATCAAGACTATGAAGTTACAAGTCTATCAGTTCTAAAACGCCTCGTGGAGTCGGTGGATCGTGTCAATCAGCGTGGTTATTCAAAAACTAAAGATCATCTGGTTTATTTGATTTCTTATGGCTCTGAATTTGGGCATGTAAGTAAAACTGAGGTTAGTGAGCTTACAGCAGACCTTAAAAATTACGAATCGATCTACGGAGAAGGGAATGAAAAATAAAAGTGTGATCCTAGCCAAGATTGAAGGCGCTCATCTTAAACATGTGCGCTCATTGCACAAGCCATGGTGCTTTGAGAATGGAGCAAAGCGATTACCGACTAGTTCTTGGTGGGGTTGTTCGGGTTGTTTATCTGGTAGTCGAGGAAGGAAAGGAGCCAGCCATGAGTGAGTTTAAAAGCACAACCAAAGAAGACCCTAAACAAGAAAGTGAGGTTGTATTTACCCAGTGCAACGACTGTGGTTATTCATCTACGAGTAGTGCTGATTGTTGTATTCAGTGCGGAAGCCTTAACACATTTAAAGATGCAGTTAGCTATGAGGAATGGATTCGTGACTATTAAAGAAAACCACATTTCGCCAAACTGCAAAGCTAAGGATGTTTGAGATGGATAAGAAAGTATTACTAGAACAATTCGAAGCTATCGCAATTCAGAACTGCTGGAACATCAATAAGTATCCTGCTGGTTGGGATGGTCATGGTGATGATGAATATGCAGATGAGTTTGTGAATGGAGCTTGGTGGGGTTTCCAGCACCAGCAAGCGAAAGTGGAGGAGTTGCAAAGGCAACTTATTGAACAAGGTCAACGATTCAACGAACAGGCGCAACGTGTCAAAGATTTAGAGTACAAGAATGGAGATCTGCAAAAGCGGGTGGATAAAGCCCTTGATTCTCTCAACAAGAAATTAGAGAAAGTTAAGAAGTATGAACAAGACTCTTTCGATCATGGTGCAGTTATAGGTCTCTCATCTGCATTGCGAACAGTAGAGCAAGTGCTCAAGGGGGAGGCTGAATGACCAATCTAATATTAATTATTGCCATAGCTGCATATATCACAATTGCAGTTGTCCTTTTTATTAAGACATTGGGTGCAGCTCATGATGTCGCTTGGGGCATCCGAGAAAGAATTAAGCCAGTCATATGGTTGTTCATTTTAATGGTTTGGCTTGTGACTCCAGTTGTTTACTTGGTGCAAGGGGTTTGACTATGACCACATTCAAAGAGGCTCAAAGAATTAGATCAAAAAATGTGGCGCGTTCTCGCGTGCCACCTAAGTTTAAGAAGGCTGTGAGCAAGGGCGAGGTAATGCTTTGCAGCCAACTAGACATTATGAAGATTAAGTACGAGCAGGAGTTCCGTTTTAATCCAGATAGACGTTGGAAAGCTGACTTTCGAATAGAAGGTTATCAAATTCTAGTCGAAGTAGAGGGTGGGGCTTTTTGCAATGGTCGCCATACGCGTGGTCAAGGCTACACAGATGACTGTGAGAAGTATTCTACAGCAGCTGCAATGGGATGGACTGTAATTCGTGGTACTACAAATCAAGTGAAAGAAGGTCTAGTGCTCAAGTTGATTGAACTAGCAATGGAAAGGGCGAAGGTGGCGTGATGGATATCTTCTTGGCAGTTGTTTTGTTGCTTTTTCTATTCACAACAAAGGTTGATGGAATCGCAGGGGGAATTATTTACACAGTGATTATCGTCTCTTTTCTTGGCGCAATTACAGCAATAAATATTTACGGTTAGGGGTAAGGGTATGAATGCAGTAGCAGTTGAGAAGTTTGAACGTTTTGAATGGTTGACTCATGGTTTAACTGCGAGTTCACCAAGTATTGAGCCAGTGGTCCGCGGAACAGGAGAGAAGCCATTGAACTATCAAGATCGCTTGGGTGCTATTGCTTCAATGGATACTCAGTTGGCAAAGTCAGTCACAGCACTGATTGTGTTTGAAGGAAAGTCAGAAAGTGACTATGAGTTTGTTCGTCAGCACTTAGCGAATATCATGATTAAGAATGCAACAGTCGATAAGAAGAGAGAGCCTGAACATGTAGCTATGTATCACTTGGCATGGCTTATTGCACGCATGGTATTGGACTTCAGCTTAAATCCAGAACTAGAGGAACATTACACAGCTAAAGGTCGTCTAGCATATGCTGGGCTAAAAACCTATCAGATGAACACTGATTGCTATCGAAAGACATGGAAGCCTTACGAAAACCTTATGACTATGGCGATTGAATCTGCTATCGATGAAGCAGGCAAAGCAATTGAAGCGTATAAAAAAAATACTTACAAAGATATGGAAGCTTAGGTATTCCATTATTTCGGAATCTAAGCTATAGTTTTTCTATACTGGTCGTATTACGGATTTCCGAAGACCAACACTTCAAAGCTCATCACTCGATGGGCTTTTTGCATTTTGGAGGTTACATGCTCCGAATCATCAAGCAAGTATTTTGCATTCACGTTTGGGAGTATGACTCAGACATGTTTAATCAGAAAGAATGCAGAAAGTGTGGAAAGTTTAAATCTTTGTAGCCCCGCCGATTGGTGGGGTTTTCTTTTTTGGAGAATAAGAAAATGCGAATGAGTCGAGTATTGTTGGCAGCAGCTTTGGGAATGGCAGTAGCAAGACCACAGTTTGGAACCTTAAGCGCATTATCTGCCATGGGTGGTGAAACTTCTCCATTTGCATTTAAGCCAAAGCCAAATAAAAGTAAACCCAATAAATTAAGCCAAAAGAAGAAACGTCTTATTGCTCGTCGGCTAAATAAACATAAGTGAGCTGCGTATGGATAGATATGGCATTGGTAAAGAAGGCATTGGTTTGGGGTGAGTATGGACACAATCGAAGCGAAGAAGAATCTCAAGCGCTATGAAGCCGAGATTGATAAATATCAAAACTTATCTCGCGGACTTATGAGCCGTGACGAGATGCTCGTAATTGATAAGAAAATCGCTCAATTAAAGTTATGGGCAAAGAACCTAAGAAACGAATTAAATGCGTGATGCAAAGCGATTGAAGGCTATTCGGTTATTACCTTGCGTTAGATGTGGCTCTAGCCCTTCACAGGCTGCACACAGCAATTCAAGCAAGCATGGTAAGGGGAGAGGAATTAAAGCAAGTGATGAGTTTACAGTTCCGCTTTGCCACTCATGCCACAGTCAATTCGACCAGTTCAAACTAGGCACAAGACAAGAATCAGAAGCTTTGTTTGATAGGTGGTTGGAAAAGACTGAGCTAATGTTGCGCCAACATGTAGAAGAGCCGTTTTGATATAATGGTTATATTGCAAACAACAATGAGCTCATCCGATGCAAGTAGAAACATTTGTACCATTCACGACAGAAGAGTTAGTAAATCAGATTAACACTGGGCTGACTTATATAAGTAATCCATTTGAGTTGAAGGATTATTCTAAATCATATACTCAAAATGCAATCCCTGAAGCTATTGAGCACTTTAAGAAAAACGGTGTTGTGCTAGATGTTTCAGAGGTGGATGGAGAAGTCCTGATAGTTTGTACAAAGAATTAAATCAAGCCACCCTCGGGTGGTTTTTTATTGAGGTGTCAAAATGGTATCAAGATTCACTATTAAGAACCATTGCGACATTTCGCCAGTAACTAACTTCTTGAATGTTAACCATGCTCAAGCTGCTGCTGAAGGAAAGCCTTTAGTAGTAATTATAAAGCCAGACGATAGGAATAGATCTAAGGCGCAAAACAGATTGTATTGGGACTGGTTGACAGAGTGGGCAAAGTTCCAAGGCTCAAACAAGGATTACGAACACCTCTTCTTTAAATACACGTTGCTATCAAGAATCTTCTATCGAGATGGTGTGGGTGATTATCGTAAGACTTTCGACACAGTTAGAGCGTTAAAGGCTGAGAAACACCCATTATATAATCAAGTGCGTGATAGCGTGACTACCCTTACAAGCACAAGAGATGCATCGACTAAACAAATGTCAGAATACCTAAACGACATACATGCATTTTGCTTGAAACAAGGGTGTTATTTGGAAACGCCTGATGACCTTAAATATGCATTGGAATAGTTAAATATCTAAGATATATTGTTTTTTCCTTAATCATAACAATAGGAAAAACAATGTATTTGAAGTTTGAAAATAAACATTTTAATGCAAAGAAAATTACTTGGTATGAAGCAGATCCTGACCGGTCACGTCGTCTTAAAATTATCTTTGATAATGGTCTATCCCAAATCTTAGACTTTGAAAAACAAGATGATCTTAAAGCTTTCCTAGAACAGATAGAGAAAACAAACAGTTAATCTGAATACAAGCCCTCTTCGGAGGGCTTTTTAATGAGGTAAATAAATGGAAGAACAAATCAAAGGCGCAGAACCCTTAAAGAATTTACGCCATGAAGAGTTCTGCCACGAATATTTAAAGACGTTAAGCGCCCAAGAAGCTGGCAAAACAGTAGGTTTCAAAACACGTCAACATGCTTGGGATGTGCTGCAACGTGAGGAAGTAGAAGAGCGAATCGCCTACCTTAATGGGCAACGCTTGAATCGAGTCGATGTTGATGCAGATTATGTGCTTAAGCGTCTTGTTGAAATCGACAAGATGGACGTTTTAGACATTATGGACGAAAAGTTAAATATGAAGCCTTTAGATGAATGGCCTCCTATTTGGCGTCAGTATGTCAACAGTATTGAAAATATGGAAATAACTGATAATGCTGGGTGGATGCGAAAAATCAAATGGCCTGACAAAGTTAAAAACCTTGAACTATTAGGCAAGCATATTGCTGTTGGCGCATTCAAAGACAAAGTTGAACATTCAGGAACTGTTGAAATTCAGTCTGTTTCAGAATTGATGGATGAATTAAGCGAGGGTGATTAATTTTAAGGAGTAGCCATGCTGAAACCTGAGCATAAAGCGAAACTTAAAGACCAATTATGGAGATTAAATAATCTTTACTACATAACGAATAAAGAAGGTAAGCAAGTTAAGTTCAAGATGACACTTGAACAGCTTGAATATTTTGAAAATGAATGGACGAGGAACATCATCCTTAAGGCGCGTCAGTTGGGTTTCACCACTGAGATGTGCATTATCCAGTTAGATGCTGCGTTATTCATGTCTGACAAATGTGCCTTGATTGCTCACACCTTGCATGATGCTAAACGTCTATTCCGTGAAAAGGTTAAGTATGCTTATGACCGGTTACCACATCTAATCAAAGCAGCAAATCCTTTGGAGATCCAAACTAAGGATGAGCTTGTATTCGGCAAAGGTGGATCGATCACAGTATCAACTTCATTCCGTGGTGGAACACTAGACCGTTTACATGTATCTGAGTTCGGTAAGATCTGTGCGAAGTTCCCGGATAAAGCCCGTGAGATTGTTACAGGCGCATTTGAAGCTGTAAGTCTTAAAGGTCGCATCACGTTAGAGAGCACCGCAGAAGGTAAAAGTGGTTACTTTTATGAGTTCTGCCAATTAGCTGAAAAGTTATTTCTACTCAGCAAAAAACTAAGCCCTCTAGATTGGAAATTCTTTTTCTTCTCATGGTGGAAGAATGCTGATTATGAAATTGAGCCTACAGAAGAAATACCACAGCGACTAGTTCAGTACTTTGAAGAACTAGAAGCCAAGCACAAGATTAAAACCACCGCCAATCAAAGAGCTTGGTATCACTCGAAAGAGAAGACTCTTGGCGAGGATATGAAGCGGGAATATCCAAGTATTCCAAGTGAAGCATTTGCTCAGTCGGTTGAAGGTGCTTATTACAAGAACCAATTCAAATTCTTGTATGCCAATAAGCGTATTGGTGCACTGCCTTCTAATGATCATTTACCTGTGATGACCTTCTGGGATTTAGGTGTTTCAGACTCGATGGTTATTTGGTTTGTTCGAAAGCTCTCAGACAATTATTACCAAGTTATCGATTACTACGAAAACTCTGGTGAAGGTATGCGCCATTACTTCAAAGTCTTGAAGGAAAAGGGCTACAAGTACAGCAAGCACTATGCACCACACGATATTAAGAACCGATCAATGATGAACGATGGTAAATCGCGTTTAGACATTGCCAAAGAAGGTTATGTCTTGGATGACGGTGAAAAGTACTCAGTTTCATTTGAGGTTGTGCCAAACATTTTAGTGATGGATGGGATTGAGCAAGTGCGCGAGATTCTGCCGCTATGTGAGTTTGACGAATACATGTGTGCTGAAGGTATTACTCATCTTGAGAACTACCGCAAAGAATGGAACGACAAATTAGGTTGCTGGAAAGATAACCCACTTCATGACATGCATTCACATGGTGCTGATGGTTTCCGTATGTTCGCTGTGGCTATGAGCAAGAAATCTAGGGTGGTTACTCAGACTCCAATTTATGGATTAATGTAGGTGAATTATGACAGTTAGTACTGTTCATCCGGATTATGCAAAGGCGTTGCCGGATTGGGAATTTATGGATTATGCCTTGGGTGGGGAACGTTGCGTAAAAGAGCAAGGTGTTAAGCTTTTACCAAAGTCCCAAGGCATGATGATGGCCGAGGAAGTTGATCCAAATAATAAATATATCTATGAAGCCTTTAAGCAACGTGCTGAGTATCCTGAATGGGTGCGTGATTCTAAAAGAGCAATGATAGGTTTGGTGTCAAAACTAGAGCCAGATATTAATATTGTAGATTCCCGTTTAAAGCCATTAATCGAGCAAGCAACAACGGACGGGTTTGGTTTAAAGCAATTATTCCTGCGAGTTGTTGAAGCGCAGTTATCTTATGCAAGATGTGCTTTGATGCTTGATTTTGATGATAACGGCAAGCCATATATTGCATTGTATTGGGCGAAAGATGGCATTAACTGGAAAGAAAAAACAGTTGCGGGGCGTACTGATTTAACACTTTCTGTATTTAAAGAAGCTCACGATAATTCTGAAGATGAATTTGCTCACAATAAAGAATGTTTTTACCGTGCTCTAGATATTAGTGATGGTAAATATCGCTCTAGATTATTCACTGATGAAAATACCGTTAGTGAAGAAACATATCCGGGCTTAGGTAATAAAACACTATCATTTATCCCTGTTGTCTATGTGGGTAGTATGAATAATACCCCTTCAATTGATGAAATGCCGTTAATGACAATGGCTAAAGCTGCTGTTAAGTATTACCAGCTTAGTGCTGAATATTTTCAAGAGTTGCATTTAACTAGCCATCCTCAACCTTGGGTATCAGGTGTTGATGAAGATAAGCCTTTACGCGTCACAGGCCCTATGGCTGCATGGCAATTACCACAAGGTGTACAATGTGGCTATCTTGAAATCCAAGGGATAGGCATTGAGGCAAAACGTACAGCAATGCGTGACCAGAAGAACGCAGCATTAGAGGCTGGTGCACGAGTAATGGATATTGGTGTTGCGGAGTCAGGTGAGGCGCGTAAAGCTCGTCAAGATGATCAGTACTCAACCTTGTATGGCATGGTTATTACGGCTGCTGAAGCAATTGAGCAAGTCATTAAGTATGGGGCATTGTGGCTAGGTCTAAGTGACAAAGATTACCGTTTCAATGTTAAGCCTGATTTTGGCTCATTAGGGTTTGATGCCAATCTTGCAAAACAACTCTATGAGGCTGTACTGGGCAATAAAATCTCAATGGAAACATATTGGGATTATATTCGCACAGGCAAAATACCAGACATTGAGTATTCTGATGAACTTGAGCGCATTGAAAATGAAATGACTAATAGTCCTATGACTGGATATGTTGCAGGAGTGGCTAATGGTAAACCAGATGTCACAACAAGTACTACTTGATGCCTTAGTCTCACATCAAGCCTACCTTTACCGGTTGTCATCTAGCGAGATTAATAAGCTCTTAGTTCAATTTGATTCTTTATCAGGTGGAATGCTGTCAAAGCTTAGGGATCTGCTAGATGAATTGAGTGATGCCGAAAGATCAGCTTTGATGGCAGGACAATACACAACACCAGCTTTAAAAGAGATTCGGACAGTCCTCCAGTCATGGCAAAGTACAGTTGCTTCTGCGCTTCTTGAGAGCTTCTCTGTAAGCGCTACTGCTTTGGCAGTATACGAAGCAACTTATCAAGCTAAAACCCTCGCTGAGAAGGCAATAGAGCCAACTGGTAAGACATTGCTTAATAAGGCTAAGAAGGCTCCATTAAGTGGCGGCATTTTAATTGATTCTATCTTTGCCAGAATTGCTGATGACACTCGACTTAGAGTTGAGCAAGTCATTCGGGATGGCTTATCAAAAGATCAGACCAACCAACAGATCATTCAGCGAATTAAGGGTAAGAAGGCCCTCAATTATCAGGATGGTTTGCTAGATCAAAGTCGATCACAGATATCTACCATGGTTCGTACTGCGCGAAGCCATGTATCTAATGTGGCTTTGAATGAAACATACACAGCCATAGGTGTTGAGTATGTGAAGTTCATTGCGACACTGGACAGCCGCACTTCTAAAATCTGCATGGGTTATTCGGATAAAGTTTACAAGAAAGATGAGCCACATCCGGTGCCGCCATTACATCCTAATTGCCGATCGATCCTTATTCCTGTCACAGATGAGAAGGGTAAAACCATTGGCAAGCGCCCATTCAACAACAAAGTGAATGGAGAGGGTGAAATCGGTGTTGTTGATTCAAACACGACTTTTAAAAGTTGGTTTGAGAAACAGGATGCAACTTTCCAAAAGCCTTGGCTTGGTCCATCTCGATACAAGCTATTTAAAGAGGGTAAATACTCTCTAGATAAGTTTGTTGATCCATTAACAGGTCAGCCATTCACACTTGCTGAGCTCAAAAAGCTTGATGAAGAAATGTTTAAGAGGTTGGGATTATGAAGCAAGTTACCATGAGTGAGGCGCAATATGTCCTCAGCACAAATCTTATTCTATTGCCGTTTGTTCGAAAGATAATCCCAAGATACATAGCAATTTTTGGTTATAGCTTTGAACGACCCAAAGCATTAACAGCAACTATTTTTTAATCAAACCATAAGCAGCCAATAGGCTGTTTTTTTTGCGAGCATAAAAATGTCAAATGAAAAACAAACAGCAACTGTGGACTTCGGTTCAGCAATTTTTGCGTTAAAGCAAGGTAAGAAAGTTGCACGATTTGGTTGGAATGGTAAAGGCATGTTCTTGGCTTTAGTTAATGGGAGTGATGTTGACTATCATGTTAATTCTCGAATTTTTGGTACTGGTGTTGATGGCAACTCAGAAGAGCAAATGCCAATACTAGATGCTATTTATATGAAGACCGCTGACAACAAGCTAGTTCCATGGCTTGCAAGTCAAACTGATGTTTTAGCCGAAGATTGGCTAATTTTAGAGTAAAGGATTTAAACCTTAGCACCTTCGGGTGCTTTTTTATTGCCTGAAGCAAAGCCAAAGGCTCCAACAATTAAATCCGCAAGGCGGTGTCTCTAGGAGATTTTAGATGTCTGAATTTTTAAAACGCCAATTAATGTCTTTACAAAATCAAGCTGGTGCAGATGGGGGTGAAGGGGGTTCTGGTGGGCAAGGCTCAACACCTATCAACTTTGAAGATCCTGCAATCAAAGCACAGCTAGACCAATATGTTGAACAGCATGTTTCTGGCTTGAAAGCTAAAAACAATGAACTGCTTGGTAAGAACAAAACCTTATCAGATGAATTGACCAATTTTAAAGGACAGTTTGAAGGTCTGGATATAGGTGCCGTAAAGGGTCTATTGCAAAAGGTTGGTCAGGATGAAGAAACGAAATTACTTGCTGAGGGCAAGATTGACGAAGTATTCGGAAAACGAACAGAGCGATTAAAGGCGGAGCATCAAAAGCTTTTTGAATCTGAAAAAGCACGAGCTGATAAAGCAGAAGCTTATGCCAATAAGTTTAAGCAGTCAGTGGTTAAGGGCCAGATTGCACAAGCTTTCAGCGCTGCACAGGGCTTATCTGAAGCAACAGATGACATTACAGCTTTAGCTCTATCTAAGTTCTCTTTAGATGAAAACGGTAATGCAGTCGCAATTGATGCCAATGGTGATGTGATTATCGGTAAAGACGGCAAAACCCCACTTACGCCAAAAGAATGGATTGAAGATATCCGTGAATCGAAACCTTACTTCTTTCCAAAACCGAACGGTGCAGGTGGTCAGGGCGGGAACAATACAGGCAGCAAAAACACAATTAAACGTAGTGAGTTCGATGCAATGAACCCTACTGAAAAAGCTAACTATATCCGCAAAGGCGGTAATGTAATTGATTAATGGAGCTAATAAATGGCTAATACTTTAACGGGCCTAACGGTCACAATTTTTAATGCGCTTGATGTTGTTTCTCGTGAATTAACTGGCTTTATTCCGGCTGTTTCATCTGACATGACTTATAACCGCGCTGCTAAGGGTCAAACTGTAACTTCACCAGTGGCGCCTGCGGCAACCGCATCAGATATTACTCCTGGTGTGACACCTCCAAACGATGGTGATCAAACAATTGGTAAGGTTGATATGACCATTACTAAAGCACGTCGTGTTCCTGTTCGCTGGAATGGTGAAGAAAAGCTTGCGCTAGACAACAATGGTGCTTCATACAACACAATTCTCCGTGACCAGTTTGCTCAAGCAATGCGTACTCTCGCAAATGAAGTGGAAGCAGATGTTGCTGGTTTAGCAGTTGGTGCTTCAAGAGCGGTTGGTGTGGCAGGGACAACCCCTTTTGCTACCAACTTAAAAGACAGTGCTCTTGCATTGAAAGCGCTTCAAGACAATGGTGCTCCAAAGGGTGATTTGCAGTTGGTAATTGACACCACAGCAGGCGCAAACATGCGTACTCTTGGCCAACTAACCAAAGCAAACGAAGCTAATGATGATTCATTACTTCGTCGTGGTGTGTTGTTGGATGTGCATGGTTTTGCTATCCGTGAATCTGCACAAGTGGTGACTCCTGCGTCTGGAACAGGTGCTAGTGCAACCACTAATGCTGCTGGCTATGCAGTAGGTGCGACAACTATCACTCTTGCAAGTGCTGGTACTGGAACAATCGTTTCAGGTGACGTAATCACTTTCGCTGGTGACACCAACCAATATGTGGTTGTTGCTGGTGATACTGATGTATCAAATGGCGGAACTATCACTCTTGCCAAACCGGGCTTGCGTAAAGCAATTCCAGCAGCTGCAACTGCAATCACTGTGGCAGCAACATCTACCCGCAATTTGGCATTTGCTCGATCTGCAATTGCTTTAGCAACTCGTATCCCAGCACTTCCAGAAGGTGGAGACTCTGCCGATGACCGTATGATTGTTACTGATCCAGTAAGTGGCTTATCTTTTGAAATCGCCATTTACCGTCAATACCGTCAAGTGCAATACGAAGTATCACTTGCATGGGGTTGTGCAATGGTAAAACCAGAGCATTCTGTGCTCTTGTTGGGTTAATGAATTGGGGCTTCGGCCCCATTCTTTTTGGAGAGAAAAATGTCTAAGACAGTAAAAATTAAACCTAGCCATGAATCCCAAGGCGAATTTGTAATTATTTCTGTAGAACAATTCAACCCGTCAGAGCATGAGTTGATTGAAGGTGAGTCGCTTCCAGTTGATGACAATGAAGTTCCCAATGATGCGCTTGTCCCTGTAGAGCAATTTGATGAATTGGCTAACAAACTAGTTATCTCAGAAGAACAGCTTTTGACGGCTAAAGAAGAATTAATGGCTTTCAAAAATGATGTGCCAGCTATGCAAGCACGAATTACAGAACTTCAAGGTGATAACACTGCTGTTGGCGCTACAAACGAAAACCAAAATCCATCAACAGAGAATACTGGTGACGCACAGTCAAACGGTTCAAAGGCTGCTGGTAAAAATAGCAAGCAAACAAAAGATCAGGAATAAGTCATGATTGAATACATTACCGTAGCAGATATCGATGCAAAACTTGGTAACGATTGGGCAAGCAGTGATGCTGCAAAAGCACGCGCGGTAATGATTACCAATGTTTGGCTGACCAATCTTAAATTACCAGACACTACTGATAATCAACCTCTACAAGATGCGATTTTATTAGCAGCTGTGGAATTAATACCTGATGCTGTAAATGGAAATCTCTATACAGAAGTTGAAACTGGTGTATTGAGTGAGACAGTGTCGGCTCAAACTGGAACCAGTGTTTCAAACCACTATTCAGCCACTCATAAAACCTATACAGCGAGCGAAAACCTAGCCTTATCCATTCTAAAACCATGGCTAGATAAAGGATTTGGCAATGTAATTTTATTAGTGAAGATCTAATTATGAGAGCGAAAATCCAATCTAAATTAGGTAAGGCATTTAGTACAAAGCTGGCAGATGCTGTAGATTCATTTACCTGTACTCGAAAGATATTAGTTGGCTCTAATCCAGCTACAGGTGTCGATGTGTACGATGAGTTTGCATACAGCGGCAGAGGCGTCCTATTTGGGTCATATTTGAAAGACTTGGTGAAGCCTATAGATTACCGCGCCACAGACTTTAAAGCGGTGCTACTGCAAAATGAAGTGGTCTCAAATGATGGTGATTTGGTAGAACCAGATGTAAATGACATTTGGGTGTTTGAAGGCGGCAACTATCGAGTTATGAGTTATGGTCAGGATCCATCTTCAAGCGTATGGACTGTACAGCTTAGAAAAGTATAAAGCTTTGCTTCACAAAGAATATTTGATATAAGCCTCTTAAACATATGGGGGCTTTATGAAAAGTAAAACTTTAAAAGAAAAAATTAGTGATATTGTTTTCTCAATTTGCGCTGGTGGGGTTATATATTTAATTGTTGGCTATTTAATGAAAACGAACTGGTTAAGCTGTCCTAAACCTTTACCAGATTTGTATGAAATTGTCCGCGATACGCTAACTTTAATGGCTTACTTCTTAGCTCCAGCGATTGCACTTGCTCTATTTACCGATTGGCGACAAGAACATGTAGAAAAGAGTCGTGAACAGCAGGGTGAAGAATTATATAAATTAGTAAAACAAGCAGACAGTGAGTTGCATAAATTGTATATGGAAGCTTCCGATGAAGATAATCACAATGAAACTCAAGCTGAATATATTATTTCGTTGTATAGAGCAGTTCTGGATACTATTTATAAAGTTGAAATGCTATTAGGTGAGTTTGATTTTAATGATGAACAAGCAATTGCTTTTAAGAATCAGGTTAAAGACATTTCTGATTTACAAAGAGAAAGTGTAAGTTATGTTAATTTGATGTATTCGGCAAAGCTCAAGGCCATTAACCCTGAACAATACAATTTTCAATACGAAGATTTAGGTAATGAGGAATTTTCTGAAAAGGAAGAGGAAAAATACTTGGAGTTTTATTCTCAATATGAAGGTGTTTATAGGATCAAACATAAGCTCCTAAAAAGCTTAAAGCCACTGAAAGACTCCATAAAAATCCACGCATGAAGCCCTTAATGGGCTTTTTTAATAGGTGAAATATGGGCTGGACAAGCAAACCTTCTAACTTCATCCAGACAGTTGAAGCTGATCTAACCAAAAGACAAAAAGATATTGTGATTGATGCCCTTGGTGGTGTGGTTCTTCAAAGCCCGGTTGATACAGGCGCGTTTAGAGCTTCACACAGGGTTAGCATTAACCAACCAGATCAAGCCTACAATGAATCCGAAAAGGACAAAGGCGGAGCATCAACAATTAGCAAGGGCACAAGTGCTTTGTCTCGATTAGTTCCTTACTCTATTGTCTATATTCAAACAAATAGCGCATACGGCACAAAGATTGAGTACGGAGGCTTCACGGACAAGCCATCCACACCTAAAACAACAGGCGGCTACTCTAAGCAGGCACGCCAAGGCGTATATGGTCTAACCTTTAATTATATTGCTCAAAAATACGGTGGTTAAAAATGGCAATGACACTAGATCAAGCACGACAAGCCATAATCACTAGAGCAATGGCATTCACTGGAATAGCTCAAAATCGGATTAAATATCCAAATAAAGATTTCACAGTTCCGGTTGATGGTCTTTGGTGTGACATCAATATTTTATGGGGGCAGTCATTAATAGCGGCTATTGGTGATGATCCATGTACACGCAGAACTGGTCTAATCTCAATTAACTGTATGGCTCGCTTAAATACTCATGAAGTAGCAATCACTCAACTTGCTGACGCTTGGCTAAGCCACTTTGAATATTTCTCAATCGGTCAATTAGAAATACTACAAGGCCAAGTGCAGAACTTGGGTAATAACACAGACTTTGTTCAATATAATGTGTCGATTGGTTATAGGGTGAATTGATATGAATGACTACCAAATGATGCTTAAAGAAATAGAGCAGAAAAAGGCACAACTTGAGCTAGAGTTGATGCAGCTTGTCAGTGACAAAGTCAGCGAATGGCAGAGTGAGAATAATCTACCAATCAAAAGTATTTACATTGATCTTGCCGATGTAACTTCACTAGGCGGGAATAAGAAATACATCGTATCAGGTGCATCTGTAGACATAGACTACAAACCTTAATCCCACCAAAAACCAAATTAACTTTTAAACGAACCTGTCCTTAGCGGCAGGTTTTTTTATGCCTAACAGGAGTAAAAGCCATGTCGAGTGGTGCAAAAATCCGCCTCTATTATGCAGAGGAACAAACACCTGAAGTATTGCCAACAACGCCCGTATGGAAAACTGTTCGTCGCGTTACGGATGGTTTAACCGAAAACGTTACTACTGAAACTTCAACAAGTGTTGCAGATACACGCTTCCGTCAAGGTGGTATGGCTACTGAAGCAGAAATCACAGGCTCATTAGAAGTGGAGTTGTCTATTGGCTTGTTCGATGACTTCTTGTCTGGTGTAGCCTTAAATAACTGGACCAGTGACGTATTAAACTTTGGTGGTGATGTTCGTAAAACATTTACCTTTGTTAAAGTTTATTCTGATATCAACCAAGTCTTTATTTATCGTGGTGTTCGCATTAATGAATTCACGATGTCGATTGCGACTACTGGTAAAATCACAGCAACGTTTGGTTTGATGGGTACAGTATTTGAGCGCACAACTACTAATCCTGTAGTGAATCCTCTTCCAGTTCCTGAAACTGTACTTGTATCTGCATTGAATGTTGGTGATTTAACTGTAAATGGTGAAACGGTGGTTGGTACTGCTTGTATGCAATCACTTGAACTCACAATCAACAACAACATGGAAGCGATTCGCTGTATCGGCTCTCAGAAGCTCACAGCAACGACTTATCTCGAAAAGATTGTAGATATCACGTTGAATACTCAATACATGTTCTCAGCGCAATCTGCTGGTTATATCGACTACATCAAATCCCGTGACACAATGCCTATTAACTTCTCAATTGAAGATCAAGACGGTAATGGTTATGCGTTTGAGTTCCCTAAACTTGAAGTTGCAGAAGCTCCGCACCCCGATGGAGGTGGTGAAGACACAATCACAATCGACATCAATTACAACCATATCC
Source organism: Acinetobacter sp. NIPH 542 (assembly GCF_000369825.1). Taxonomy (NCBI): domain Bacteria; kingdom Pseudomonadati; phylum Pseudomonadota; class Gammaproteobacteria; order Moraxellales; family Moraxellaceae; genus Acinetobacter; species Acinetobacter sp. NIPH 542. The sequence continues at coordinate 47,624 of NZ_KB850202.1, read as the reverse complement.
GTGTTTCACCAATCATTACCCGTGTGATTGCACCTGTAACGCCTTAATTCTGATTTGGCAGCTTAATTGCTGCCTTATTTTTGGAGAAATAAAATGGCTCTTGAAGTCAATATTCAAAGAAATAAAGACGTCAGTTTGTGGCGCGAGTATAAAGATGCAGAAGGGAATGTTTTAGCTGAGTTCAAGATTCGTGGAATTAGTTATAAGCCTTACCAAGTCGCATTAGAGCGGGTAAACAATCAAATCACTTCTAAAGGTTTTGATGTGGCCTTAGCTTCTAAAGAGGATAAACTCTATCATGAGCTTTTATTGGAAGCTGCTGCATGCCATCTCATTGAAGACTGGAAAGGCGTGGTATTTGTAGAAGTAAATGCTGATGAAGAGCATGTAAAAACCGAACCACCTTACAATGCGGAGAATGCGACGAAGCTTCTTAACATGGGTGACTTAGGTATTTCTATATGGTCCTTCATTCGCAAAGAGTCAGAAAAAATGCAGAAAGAAGCTGATGCATATAAGGATGAAGTTGTGGGAAAGTCACAAACCTCTACAACTACGCCAACAAGTTCGCGGGGCTCACGGACCACGAAAAAAAGCAAAGAGAAGCGCTCGGCGTAAAATTGCCTGATCCTCCTGAATATTCCTACACTGCAAACGCCATTCTTTCAGCTTATAACACCATTGCTCGTTCTCGACGATACGAGCAGGGTGTTCCTTTAGCGATAGATATAGCTGCGATCAATTCTTACTTAGAGCAGTACGACTTGCCGGTTGAGCGTTTCATTTTTAATGACTGTATCTTTACGCTGGATAACTTGTTCTTGGATGAGTCGCATAAGAAGGCGACGCAACGAGCGACGAAGACTTAGGTACGATAAACAGACTATAACCGCGAACGCACGACGTTATATAGCGCACTTGATGTTACATAATACAGTCAGGTGGTTGACATTGACGCGACGATTCTGTATTGACAAAATTGTCATTAGTAAATAGTATTCGTTTAAACGCGGTGTTCGCAAACGCGAACATTATCCCAATGCGCTAATAGGAGAATACTATGAAAACTTATAATAAACTTACCGATGGCTATGGTTTGGGCTAACAAACCGTTAAAGATTTATATAAAATAAGGCATCTCAAGTAGATGCCTTATTTTTTGAGCATGCAATGATAATATTTCTATTAAATCTTTTACTTATTTTGCCTTACTTAATTCTTTCAGGGTACTTCTTCTTTAAGGTTAGGGATAGATATTTCTATAAGTATAGAAGTAGTGTCCAATTACTTTATGTATTTTTGTTTTTGACTATTGTACTTATAGAACTATTGGTCTGGAAGGGGTTCTTTGAAGAATATACTTTCTTAAATATTAGTTTGGTGAAGGAAGCTAACAATAGTTATTACTTCCAGCAACATACAATTTTTGGATTGCTTAGTGAAGCACCCGCAGGATCTGGTAAACTTACATCTTTTGTAGCTTTTCTTTCAGCCATAGCAGCAATCGCTGGGTGGATTTTTACAAGCCGTCTTCAAATAATAAATGCAACTAAAACTCATGCTATGCAAGTACTTATGAATAGTAGGACTTCAACTGTTTATATGGCCAAAGTTGATGATGCTATGAAGTTAAGAGTGGAAGTACTAAAAGAAAATAATTGGAGTGAAAAAGATAGATCATTTGTTTCAAAAGAAAGATATTTGAAACTTAATGATACTGAAAGATCTGCTGTTCATTATCTTCTAAATTTCCTAGAGTTTATTGCTGTTGGTGTTAGACACAATAATTTAGATGAAGACATGCTAAAAGGTAGTTTTAACTCTATCCTAACCAACAACTTTCTATTTTTTCACCCAATTATCCTTCATATCCGTGAGCAGAGGCCTAGTAACTACACGGAACTTGAAGTTCTGTTTCTAAGGTGGGATAAGGGTGAGCATAAAAAATGTATTAAATGTGCTGAATGGTACAAAACTAAAGAATTAGATGTTGCAAATAAATGTTGCAAGACCTGCCTCAATACATAATTTGAAAGAACCCGCTAAGTGCGGGTTTTTCTTCATGTGACATTTAATGACCAGTTTGTTAAATTACCCCTAAACAAGGGGTATTTTTATGAAAAAGATTATTTTATTGGCTATTAGTTGCCTTCCTTTATTCACGTTAGCAAAGCCAGTTCAACCTGTTAGTGATGATGAACATGAACAAAATTGTAGAAGTACAATGGAGTTTGCTCAAGCAGTTATGCAACATAAGCAAAATGGAATGCCACTTTCTAAAGCATTAGAAGCAAATGATTATGCTTTTAAGAAAAACCCTGATAAAAATATGCAGAAGATCACAAGTTTAATAATCCGTGATGCTTATGAACAACCTAGTTATTCCACGCCATCAATAAGGCAGGAACAGTTAAATGAGTTCTCGGCAAAATATTACTTGGGTTGCATGGCAATGTATGAATAAATAAAGACATGTTCTTCGAATATTTAAGATTTATAAAATAGGTTGTGGGTATGAAAAAAATAATTGTTATTGCCATGTTAGCTTCAACAGTTGCAAATGCTGAGATTGTAACTAATTCGAAGGGACAAAAGATTGAACTAAAAAGTGATGGCACATGGGCATTCGTAAATAAAAATAAAACAACTCAAGTTGAAGATGGTAAGGAATTTCTTGCAGTAGTAAATGATGGAAAAGATAAACCAGTTAAAATTAAAGTTTTCGCAAAAGTAGACAATGGCCCAATTCGATTATTTTCAGAAACCGAAGTAGTAGATAAGATTAGGACCGCTGCTGAAGTTGCAAAAATAAGTTTAAAGAATAAATATTCTTTTATTCCTAAAGTTGCTTATATAGAGCAAGAAGGAACAGGGCTGACAATTAATCTAGAATATACAGCTGAAAATAGTTACGGGGCTGACACTATTGGACACCAAAAGGTGAATTTTGCCCTAGATTCAAATGACAAGTTAAAAATGTACTAAACCTTCATTAACATTAACCCGCGAAAGCGGGTTTTTTTATTGCCTAGAGGAAAGTAAGATGGCACAAGAATCACGTCTCGTCATTGTAATTGATGCTAAAAATGCAGAGCGTAATGCGCGTAATCTAGGCAATGAATTAGATAGCATTGAGCGCAAAGGTGACTTTGCAACTAAGTCTATGGATGGGTTGTCAGTAGCTACCCGTCAGCTTGCAGGTTATATGGCTGGGCTTGTTACTGTTAGTGCCGCCATTTCCAAAATGGATACATACACAGGACTTCAAAATCGCCTCAAGTTAGTTACTAATAACCAAGTAGAACTTAATAAAGCAACTGAAGATACCTTTCGAATTGCTCAAAAAACCTATTCTGCATGGGATTCTGTATTACAGGTTTACCAACGTTTTAGTGACAATGCTAAAACTTTAAATCTAACAATGGATGATACTGCACGTCTAACAGAGACAGTTTCAAAAGCTGTTGCAATCAGTGGTGCAAGTGCAGGGGCGGCTGATGCAGCATTAGTACAGTTTGGTCAGGCGTTGGCAAGTGGAACCTTGCGTGGCGAGGAACTTAACTCTGTAATGGAGCAAACCCCTGCTTTAGCTAAAGCTATTGCCCAAGGCATGGGAATTACTGTCGGTGAACTAAGATCAGTTGCAGCTGAAGGAAAAATTACATCACAAGAATTGGTACGTGCTCTTAAAAACGTTCAATCTAATGTTGATGAATTATTTGCAAAAACAGATATAACTATCGGGCAGTCTCTAACACTTCTTGGAAATGAAATTACTAAGTTTGTTGGCGAGGCTGGCAAGAGTTCAGGTGCTGCACAAGTACTTTCTGGATCTATTAAAACATTAGCGGGTAACTTAGATGTTTTAACATCAGCAATGATGGTTGGTGGAGCATATTGGTTGGGAACATATATTCCAGCTATTTATGCTTCAGGCGTTGCAGTTGCTGCAAAGACTAAAGAATTAGCTGCTCAAACTATTGCACAATACACAGCAATCCAAGCTGACAGAGCAGCAGCGGCTCAAGAAGTAATTAACACTCAAGCAGTGGTTGCAAATACACAAGCAACATTAGCATCATTGGCCGCGGAAAAAGCTCTAGAAGTACAGCGCTTAAAGTCTCAAATTACTGAAAAAGGGCGTACAGCAACATTAACACGTATGGCTGAACTTAAGAAAATTGAAGCACAAGTCACACGTGAACTAGCTTTAGCTGAGGGTGCTTTAGCTGCTGCACAATCTAGATCGGCGGCTGCGAATGCTGCAACTTTGGGAATAGGTTCTCGACTTTTAGGTGTTCTTGGTGGTCCAGTTGGCATTGGCATTACTGTGGCAAGCTTGGCAGCTGGTTATCTATTAATGCGCGACAACTCTGATAAGGCTAATAAGAAACTTGAAGAACAAGCAGCAGTTGCTAAAAAGGCAAAAGATGAACTCTTGGCTTTAAAAGGCTTAGAAAAGGACTCGGCAATAAATGATATGACTTCTTCATTTGAGCGTCAGAATCAGGCACTTGCTGAATCTAGTAGTAAGATAAATATCCAGCTAAACGCTATTGCACAACTCTACAAAGGCAACAAAGACATTGTTCAGGTTGTTAATGATGCTAGAGATGGCACTATTAGCATGAATGATGCAGTTAAACGCTTTAATGAGTTGCGTATTAGCAAGGATATTTATAACGCAATTAAAGAAAATACTGCTGAATTTGAAAAGAATGCTAAGGAAGCAAAAACGACAAGAGATTCGTTAAAGCTTTTTGGTATTGAAGTTGAATTATCTGGTCGAAAAGCTCAGACAGCAGTTGCTGGCATTGATGACAACTCAAAAGCTTTAATTGGCAATGAGAGTGCAGCGCAAAAAGCAACAAAGGCCCAAAAAGGGTACTTTGATAGTCTTCGCACGGAAGTTCTTAATTCCAATGAAGAGCTTGCTTTGTTGAATCTTGGATATAGTGAAGAAACTATTAAGAAGATTATTGAGCTGCAAAAGGCAAAACAAGCCGTCGCTGTACCAGGTACAACCGCAATTGTCACTAATGAAGAAATAGAGCAGATTGTGCGCGCACAAAAGGCACTAGATAATCTTAAGGAAAAAAAAGATGAAATAACTGCCGCTGAACGCAAGCACACAAGTGAGCTTGAAAAACAGCAAAAAGTACTTACTGTAAATGCCAAAGTTCGTGCACTTTCTGCTAAGTATGATATTTCTTCAAAGGCTGCTTCTGCGAATATACCTCAAGGTTTAATCGAAGGTATGATTATGCAAGAAAGCCGAGGGGATACCTACCGGAAAGGAAAGTTATTAACTTCCCCTGTAGGTGCACAAGGTTTAGCTCAATTCATGCCTGGTACTGCTAAACAATATGGCGTGAATGTGAAAAGTGAGGAGTCAAGTATCAATGGAATGATTAAGTACGTCTCAGATCTTCTTAAAATGTTCAAGGGAAATGTCGAGAAGGCTGTTATGGCCTACAACGCAGGCCCTGAAAACGTCAGAACTGGTAAGGCAAATGGATTCAAGGAAACCAAAAATTATCTATCTAACGTTAAGTCATATGTAGCTGGGTTTAATGGATTTAGTGCTGATGACATTTCGTCTAAAGACTTTGACAAGCTGCTGCAAGATGCCACAAAAATGGCAGAAGATCAGGCTAAGTTGCGTCTTCAGTTGGAGAATGATGTTGCCAATGAAGTCACCAAGATTAGAAATGATCTTGCCAAAAAGTTGGAGGATGTTGATAAGGCTAACTTCACGCCTGAGCGTTCGAAAGAAATCAAGGCTGAGTTAACTTCTCGAGCAGAAACTGATATTGCGATTGCTCAACAAGCTTTAAAAACCAAGTTGGATGATTACAAGCAATTCAATTTGACCGAGGAGCAATTACTTAAAGATAGTTTTGACCGCAAGAAGTTTAATGCGGCTCATGATATTGAATTAAGTAAGGATCAGCGTGATGAAGCGATTAAATATCTTGATCAGCAATATCAGCATGAGTTGGAGCTTATTAAGCTTACCAAGCAGGCTCAACAGGAGGCATATGAGCAGTCAAATTTAAAAGCCCTGCAAGAGCTTAAACAGCAAAGAGACCTTTTAGTAGCTCCTCTTGGTCAAAGAGCAGGCCTATCATTGCAATTTAGTGAAAGAAATGCTCTTTCAGAAAATGACACTACTCTTTTCAATAAGGGAGAGGACTACAAGACCCAACTTGCGAAAAAAGAGATTGATACTCTCCAATATCACAAGAGGATTGAAGATGCAGTTAGAATCCATGAAGAGACTAAATTGCTGATTCAGGAAGAATATGCTGAGAAGTACAAGAATTTACTTAACGAGCAATATGACTCCAATCTCTCATATGGTGAACAGATAACTGGATCATATGTAGAAATTTTTAAGACCATTGGTGGGGAACAATCGAAAGCTTTTAAAGTAATGTTCGCTGCTGAAAAGGCGTTTGCAATTGCTCGCTCAATCATGGCTATTCAAACAGGTATTGCTGAAGCTGCTGCAAACCCATTCCCTTATAACTTAGCTGCTATGGCGAGTGTTGCAGCCAGTACTGCAAGTATTGTTTCGAATATCCAGTCTGTTGCTGGTGTTTTCCATGGTGGTAAGGATTATGTACCTAAAGAAGCTACATATCTTCTTGATAAAGGCGAACGAGTTGTTTCACCACGCCAGAACCAAGACTTAACAAATTTCTTGGCTTCCCAACGTGAAATGAATCAATTCCAAGCAATTAATTCTAATCCATCTAATGGTGCCACTGTTTTAGAGCCAATTGTCAATGTCTATGTAATGGATGGGCAAACGGCTGATGTGACCAGAAATGATGATGGTTCGCTGGACATTCGTATTAGACAGCTTGCTGCTGATGAGGCAAAAAGAGTATTTCAGCAAGAAATACGCAACCCTAATAGCGGGATGAATAAGGCCATTAAGCAGAACTACAATGTAGCTCCTAAAAGGTTATAATTAAAAACCCCCAATGTTTACACAGCGGGGGTTTTAATACTTGGAGGTGAATCAATATTTAATATTTGGCAAGATACCATTCTATGTCATGCGGCGATTTATTCCCAACATGCTCTAAAGTAAGGCCATAGCCGATTGCTTTACGATTTAAAGCATTAGCATGACAGACTGCTTCAGATGCTAAACCACATAAACGACCCGCATAACTACTTTGAATTGCTGCTAAGGCTGGATAGATTTCATTCTTAATGAACTTGCCAAGAATTGGAACATACCACATCAAGAATTGAACATCCTTATCTCGCAATACAGTATGAATATGTGGTTCAGTTTCTTTGTACTTCTCAGCTCTGCTGTACATAGCGATCAAGTGGTGAACATATTCAACTGCCACAGGAATTACATCATATGGAATTTCATCAATGTGCTGAACATTGAAACGTTGGTGAACCAATTTATAAGCATCGCTATAGTTCAAATGCTTGGTTTTAGACACAAGCAGATTTACGGCACTTGTTAAAGGTTCGCGTTCTGTTTTATGGGTTTTGGCTAATATTTCTTTACGTACAAAATATGAATCTTCGAGCTGCTCGAATACGTCCCATGCTTGGTCTGTATCCAACATCTTTGCATGGCGTGCTGCTCCTCGTTCTGTCCACAATGTAAGGTGTGGAGCGCGTTTATTAACTAACCCTCTTAAAGAGGGTAAGTTCTTAAACTTCTTTAATTGCTCGCCAACAAGTTTAAAAAAGTGCTTTCCTTCAATAAATCTTCCGCTGTTTCTGAGGTAGTTATTTTGAATATGCTTTGCATCAGTTTGATAGAAGTCCGCAAGCATTTCTGTAGTGACAACAGGAATTGAATTGAAGTTAATGATTGATACTTGCGTATCATTGATTTGTGCTATATTAGGCATGTTGATTTTCCTTAGTCTGGGAATGATACAAAGCCCTGTTTGATGTGAGAGTCGGCAGGGTTGTTTGTTACTAGATTAGTAACATTGACATAAATTTATATTGATACTAATCTAGTGTCAATATTTATTTTGAGTGCTTTCTAAATGACTGAGAAAACGCGTACACAGAATCAGGATGACTGGAAGCGTACCCAGATTCGCATTCCACTGCCTTTCTATGAAGAAATAGTTGAGTTTGCAGAGCAGAGAAATATTTCCATTAACACAGCTATGCTTGAGTTGATGGAAAGGGGTATTCATTCAGCTGAGGAACGCGAGAATAAAGCAGTAATTGGAGTGCAACGTGAGCATTTGATGCTATTAAATGAATATCAAGATCTTCAAAAAAAGACTTTAAACTATCAAGATGATCTGTTGGCATCAAAGAAGGAAATAATTCGTTTATATAGTTTACTTAATGAGCATAAAATTCATTACTAAGAACAAAGACTTCATACTATTCTAGTTTCTTATAAATATGACATTTAATGACCAGTTTGTTAAATTACCCCTAAACAAGGGGTATTTTTATGAAAAGAATTTTAATTGCAGCTATTTTAACTTTTAGCGTTACACGTACTTTCGCTGGCGAGCCTCTAAAAGAGGTTTCAGAAGTTGTTGAATTGCCTAATATGGCTCAGAAACAAATCTATGATTCTTCAAAAATATGGATGGCTAAGGCTTTTAAGTCTGCAAATTCTGTTATCCAATATGAAGATGCTAGCACTGGCACAATTGTTGGTAAAGGAAATATGCAATACCCTTGTTCAGGAACATGGAATTGCTTGGCACATGCAGACCATTTAATCCTTTTTACTGTAAAAGTAGACACCAAAGATAATAAAGCTCGCGTTACGTTTAACGACCTATTATTAAAAACAAAGACAACTATAAATGCGGGGATTGTGGCTAAAGGTTACGAGGTAGGCATTTATGTTCCTAAAGATAAGGAACTAGTTGAAGCTGGCCTTAAAGAAGTGATCTCTAAATATAAGCAAGATATACAAAATCAAAAGAATGATGACAACTGGTAGAGAAGTGAAACTTGTAATTTTAAAGTTACAGGTATAAGGAGAAACAACCACCTACGGGTGGTTTTTCTATTTCTGAATGTGGAAAAACCGCAGGATGAAACGACAAAGGAAGGGATTTAAAATCCTATAAAAGCAAAAACCCCAGTGTTAGCGCACTGAGGTTTTTTATTCAACTCAACCCGACGAGATTAAGGAGAAATACAATCTATATGGAGCATTTTAAACCAACAGTGGAGCTTATGAAAGTGTCTATTGAAAAATACGGATTATGGCAGACAATTGTTGCCTTTCTAATATTGTTTTCAGTACCAATATTTCTGTGGAAATTACCAGAAATTATTGCAGCGATTAAAGCATAAAACCGACCCATAAAGAGGTCGGTTTTTTTATGGGACAAATATGAACACATTAATGTATTGCTCAACACAAGAAGGCTACTCTGCTAGTTTAAAGAGCGGAGTGATTTCCCAAGAACTGGATGGCGGTGCACCACGTTACCGAAGGGGATTAAAAAACGGGTATCACACTGTAAATGTTCAATGGAAGGTTTTTGATGTTGGGTTTCAATATCTTGATGCGTTCTATAACGTTTGGTGTGAAACACCAGGGCAGAGATTTAACGCTTCACTTCGAGTGAACGGCCCAGAGTTTAAGCCTTACGAATGTTACTTTGTAGAAGACAGCTTTCAGCTATCAAGTATGCAAGGTCCAGTCTATACAGTGACAGCTCAACTAAGAGTTAAGCCAATTGTTGATTCAGAGCTAAATCACATCATTGTTGAAGCTGGTAATGGAAATCAGGACTTAGCGTCAATCGTCAATCCACTAGAAGAACTCGTGAATGAAGACCTGCCGAATGCCATGGAGGGAATATAGATGCCTGACTATAAATCATACTTCCTAAACTCAAGCAGTGGTGTGGTGCCGTTGGAGTGTGTAGAGATTTCTCATCCTGACTTTACAGAGCCTTTTCGATTCGTCAAAAACGATACTGAAGGCGTAGTTGTAAAGCATGAGTCGGCAGGGCCTGACATTCAATATGACTATCAAGCAATGTCCATTCAGCGCTCTACAGTCACTAACGACCTTGATCAGAAACTTAGCCTTACTATAGGTGATGTTGAGGATGAGCTTATTAAATCGGTTGTATCTGCTCGGCGTGGCACCAACTGGAAAGTTAGACCTACAGTGAAGTGGCGACTGTATCGAGATGATGACTTAACAGCTCCAATGGTGTCACTACAGACACTAGAAGTTGCTTCTATGTCTAAAGATGGCTCAGGCAACTGTACCTTTGACGCTCAAGCACCTGAACTTAACAGTGTAAGGACTGGTGAAATCTATGATCTTGAGCGGTTCCCATTATTGCGGGGCATGATCTAAATAAGGAGACAGATATGGTTGCCATAATATTTATAATTCTAGTGCTTCTAATTATATGTATTCGCTCTGGGAAAAAACAAAAGTTACCCCTTCAAAAAAAACAGCAATTTGATCTTGAATTGGCAGAAAAGCTTGGGTTGCTGAAACATAAACTTGAAGAAAGTGCTAGATCGGGCGAAAAGGTCTTTGTTGATACAAAAGATTATCAAGATGAGCTGTCGGATTTGGTTGCTTTAGATGTGATATTTAGTGATGCAAACGCTGATCTGACGCATAAAGGTAAGAAAATCCCAACAGTGAAACAGGTAATGGAGATTGTTAAAGATGAACCTAGACGACCTTCATAGCCGTGTCTGGACTAAGGACTACACTTGCAATGACTTTCTTTGTGAAGCATGGGAATTAGTCACAGGTGAAAAACTTAAAAAGAGACTGATGGCTTTCCTAAATGGCAAGGGAAACTTCCAAGAGTTGGAGGAACCACAATCCCCTTGCATTGCCTTTTTCTCAAATGGCCCAAGAAGCTCAACACATGTTGGGCTTTTTTATTGCGACAAGGTTTTGCATTTAACAGGAAGAGGGGTGCAGTACGTACCTCTTGAGATTATTTCGATGAACTTTCGGGAAACGAGGTTTTACAAATGAGTTTGAAAAAAGCCATCATCGTTCCTGATGTTTATGATCGATCTACATGGTCAGAAGCAGATGTGGAGGATGTATTAGCATACATCTACCAGCAGTTTGATGTGTGGCCAGAGAATGCCAGGATTTACCACAATCATATTGCTGAGTCGTGTGATGTCACTCCGAATCACCCAAAGAAAATTAATGTTCAGATCCAGCACATTCAAACTCTTGATGGCACATTCTATGTAGTTATTCAGCCAGCTTGGCTACAGTTCCTCTACTATGCAATTGTGGCAATTACTGCGGCATATAGTCTTTACACTGTATTGACGATGCCTAAGCCTCAATCGCCTACTGTGGGTTCATCTAACAACGAATTAGCGCAACGATCTAACCAAGCACGTATTAATGGGCGTATTCCTGATATCTTTGGGCAAGTACGTTCGTATCCTGACTTAATTGCACAGACATATACTATTTATATTGATGGTGTCGAAACCGAAGAGTGCTTGATGGCAGTTACTCGCGGTTACTGTCAAATATTAGATATGCGCGATGGCGATACTGATGTCGCTAATATTGCTGGCACATCGGTTTCTGCTTATGACCCATTTACTTCAATTATTGGAACACCAATCTATCAAGTAGGTGAGCCATTCACTGAATTACCAAAGTATGTGAGAACTTCATCATCAATTAATGGCCAAACCATTGAACAGCCTAATAGTGCAGTACTTGAGTCAAGCAGTATCTGGTTTCAAAGTCCGAACTTAATTAAAGCGACTGGCTTAGATTTCACACAGAAGTTTGCGGCTAATGACCGAATTGCTTTGAGTGGTGCGGTTTATGGCGTGCAAGATGTGAATCTCTCAGGATCAATCATGGTGAATGAAGATAAGATGGTTATCATCGAATCTTCTACAAACATTGATAATCCAAACCTGTTTAAAGGATTGCTGCTCACTGGTGCATTAGTTGATATAGAAACTACCTCAGGCACACCACCAGTAACAGAAACAAATACCCGCGATCTATCTGGGCAATATGTAGTTTCAGGGGTGACGAAGACTGTTATTTCAGGTGGTTTTCATTATGAAATTACTTTATCAAATCCTGAAAAGGTCAATGCTAACTGGCAGTATGTAAATAACAGCTACACCATTACAGCAGGTGCTTCTTTAAACCGAAACTCTAATTCAATAACTCTTGATGATACCTACACAATTAACAGTGTAACTGCAGATACGATTGCATTAGTGAACCCCTCAGCCATCAATAGTGATTGGGATAAGTTGCTCACTCTGCCAAACCAAAGCACTCAAGGACAAGACGTTTTAGTCCGCTTTGATGCTGTAAGTTCTAAATATGTCGGGTGGTTTAACTTCGATATGCCAGAGGCAACGCAAGCAGTGTTTAACTTCTTCTTTCCTAATGGCTTGTTTTACCAAGACAGTAAAGGTGGGGTATGGGAAGAAAAGATCACAGTAATTATTGAATTGCAGGCAATCGATGGAAATGGTGATCCAGTTGGAACTATCACAACCATTAACCAAGAGATTCGAGCTAATAACAAATCACAGTTCGGTAAAACTATTTATATCGATTTGCCAACGGCTGGATCTTTCCGATTCAGATTAAGCCGAACAACACCGACTCAAGCAGGTAAAACGCAGGATACATGTAAGATTAAGTCTGTATATGGCATGACGGATTCAAGCATTAGTGACTACGGCAATGTAACCGTTGTTCGGTCTCGTACGGTTGCCACTGATGGCGCTTTGTCTATCAAAGAACGTAAGCTCAATTGCTTAGTCAATCGCAAGCTGCCAGTAGACGGTACAGGGCCTTTACAAGTCACACGCTCAGCAGGTCAAGCACTAATTAACCTTGCTTTGGATGAGTACATTGGCCGTCGAACTAGTGCAGAAGTGGACATAACCCAAATCAATGCAGAGATTGACAAGGTGAATGCATATTTTGGCTCAGATGTTATGTCTGAGTTCAACTATACGATTGACGATGACAATCTAAGCTTTGAGGAAATTGCGGGCATGGTTGCAAGTGCTGCATTTTGTGAGCCGTACCGGTTCGGTAGTCTTACTCGAATCAAGTTTGAGCAGCCTCAAGAAAATTCAGTCTTGCTTTTTAATCATCGAAACAAAGTGCCTTTAACTGAAAAGCGCTCTTATACATTTGGTGTGCAGAAAGATTATGACGGGGTAGAGCTTGAATACACTTCTGATATAGATGATGCCCGTATCAAATACACCATTCCTGAAGATGTCACGCCTAAGAATCCACTAAAGATCACGACCACAGGTATTCGCAATGAAGCTCAAGCAAAAACACGTGCTTGGCGAGAATGGAACAAGCTCCGCTACAAGTACGTGTCTTGTGAAATGGAAGTGTTAGATGAGTCTGAATTGCTTATCCGTAATGACCGAATCTTAAATGCCAATAACACCGTTGTTGAGACCCAAGATGGTGAAGTTACTGGTGTAGATGGCTTGACCATAATGACCTCTCAGCCATGTAAGTTTGAAGTTGGGCATGATTACTATGTTCATCTGCAAATTGCAAATGCAACAGTTGACATGGTGCCGTGTACTGTCGGAACAGATGGCTATTCAATAGTTCTATCTAGACCACCAGTTCAACCACTTGTTGTTGATCCTGATCGATATGTGAAGACGCTCTATACACTAGTCAGAGCAGATCAAGCTGAGATTGATGCATTCATGCTCGAAGAACTTACACCACAAACCCAAATGACCAACACGCTGAAAGCATCTAATTATGATGACCGATTCTATGAGCGTGACCACGACTTTATTTAATTAATTAACAGAAATCTAAGCCCCTTAACTGGGGCTTTTTTTATGCTTGGAGAAAAGTAATGTCAGATATCATTACTCGGGAACAGTTGGAAAATGCTTCATTAGATGCTGATAGTTTGGAGTTATTTATTAGTGGAACTGATGCTGAGGATGTTCTAACACGATTGGGGCAGATTTACCCGACACTTGCAAAATTAGTTCGAGTTTTAATGGAAACAGGTGGCTGGAAGGCTTATTTAACAGAAGCGGCTTTGTTGGCCACTACGCCCATTGTCAATCCTTCAGTTGGCTATGCTTTTGATACTAAGAAACTATATTTATGGAATGGTACAAGTTGGATTGATGAGGGTTTGAGCCCGCTTGATCAAGCTAAGAACTTCACACTTTCTCAATTCACCATTGACAACCTTAATCTCTATCAAAAATCTAACAACTTTAGTGGCTTATTCGTTTCTGTAAGCACCAATAATATTGCAGCAAATGCATCAACAGCACTCAATAGATTTCCTGTTGAAGCAGGGAAAACCTATGCGGTTAAGTCATCAAGTTTTGATCCAGCAGTTTTTATTATTGTACTTCGCGATACTGATTCAGTAGCAGTTGGGCCAACCTTAGGGAAAGTTACATTTTCAGATACCGTAGATGCAAATGTGAAGACCTTTACAGTGCCAACTGGAAGTACAGCCAAGTATGCATTTATGAGTATTTTACTACCAGCATACAATTTTGATATCCGTGAAACATGCATTGTTAATATCGGCACAACGATTAATGAAAAAGAGACAGTCAGTAAAATTTCTGGACGGGAAATTGTTGACATTTTTGCCCGTGCAGCGTTTTTACTGAAAAGCGCTATTTCTGAATCCATTCAACTGTATAGCCCTGCATCAAATATTAATAACTTCTATGTAAGAGCTAGTGACGCTGCAGTTGGCACTTCCACAGGAACAGTAATGGGGCAATTCCCAGTTGAGGCGGGAAAAACATATGCTGTTCGATCAAGTAATTTTGACTCAACTGCTTTTGTTATTGCCTTAAGATCAACCAACTCGACTGGATTAGGTGCAACACTTGGAAAAATATCTCTAACTGACACTTCAGACGCAAATGTGAAGACATTTACAGTACCAGTCGGAAGCGCTGCTAAGTATGCATTATTAAATATTAAGTTACCTTCAATATCTTTTGATATCAGTGCAGTTCTATCAATCATGGCTGGCACTGAGATTGTCGATTATGATGCAATTGTCGGAATAAATGGCAAGCCAATTGCTGACATATTAGCTCGTAAGCAAATTGAAGCCATAGGAAATGGCTCACTCATATTAATGGGGAAAAAGTGGATTGTAATTGGGGACAGTATTACTGAGCACAATTACAGATCGCACTTGAACTACCATGACTATGTCGCAGAGATGGTTGGAGGGATGACGATTTATAACTATGGTATTTCGGGCACTGGATACTATGGTCGATTTAATGTTGCAGACGATATTACACAATCACCAGATGATATTGATATTGTCACGTGGTTCTTTGGTACTAATGATTGGAACCATGGTAATAAGGCCTTAGGCACTTTTTTGGATACAACCACATCAACTATTTCGGGCTGTATTAATACTACATTTATAAAGCTAATCACTAAGTTTCCAAAGCACAAGCTTGCTGTATTTACTCCTTTACCGCGATTAAATAACTGGGGTTCAAATGCTGCAAATAACTCGATGGGGTACACACTTGAGCAGCTTGCAAACTTAGTTATTCAGTATGCTAAGCACTACTCAATACCTTATTTAGATTTGTATCATGAATCTAACTTACCAGTTTATGTGCCTGCTGCTAATGAGTACTACTTCTGGGCAGATGGTCAGCCTTCACCAGATGGCTTACATCCAAATGATAATGGACACAAAGTTTTAGCTCGAAAAGTAAAATCGCTTTTAGAAGCTATCTAACAAATGCACCCAATCGGGTGCTTTTTTATTGCCGAAATTAGGGGGAAGGCATGACTGAAGCAGAGACATATGGAACACGTATTGAGCGAAAACTTGATTCTGTTCAGCAAGAAGTAAAAACACTTTCGGAAACAGTGCTTCGGCTAACGGTTATTAATGAACAACATAAATCTCTTAGTGATGAGAACGCTAAGAAGATCGAGCGGTTGGAAGGTGATATTCAACAAGCGAAGGGGGCTATTAACCTACTTAAGATAGTAAGTGGTGTTGCTGTTGCCTCGCTTATTACCTTTTGCACATGGATAGTTTCATCAAATCAAGTAACTCAACAGCGAATATCTGACATCAATCAGAAGGTTGCTGTTATTGAATCAAAAATTGCATTTAGGGGCGCTCCATGAATAGTGAAAACACAAGAGCATATCTGGCTTTTGCATTGGTTGGTTTGATGTTTGTTTTAGTCATTGCTTTGTTCTTTGTCGATATGCCTAGAGAAAACAGCAATTTGATTAATACTGCATTAGGTTTTATTGCTGGCGCCATGACAACAGCATGTGGTTTTTATTTTGGTAGCTCTGAACTGGAAAAAAAGAAAGGGGAACGAGATGAGCACTAAACCATTTTTTGATGCTGCTCGAGCAATTGCAGGCGGCAAGCTCACACAAGATCAAGTGGATGATTTAAACAAAGTAGTCGATAAGCTTTCATCTGGTGGGAGGACTACAAGCCAGATTGGTGTTGATTTAATCACAAGCTTTGAAGACACCAGAACTAAAGCCTATGACGACGGTGTTGGGGTCTGGACCATTGGCATTGGTACAACATTTTACCCAAGCGGCAATAAAGTTAAGCAAGGCGACACTTGTACTTTAGAGCAAGCCAAATCTTACTTTAAACATGATCTAGCAAAGTTTGAAAAGGCTGTAAATGAATCTGTCAGTGTGCCTTTAACGCAGAGTCAGTTTGATGCTTTGGTATCTCTGACCTACAACATTGGATCAAGTGCTTTTAAAGATTCAACCTTATTGAAGAAACTTAATAAAGGTGACTATCAAGGCGCTGCTGATCAATTCCTTGCATGGAAAAAGGCAGGTGGTAAAGTTTTGCCCGGTCTAGTTCGTCGAAGAGAAGCTGAGCGAGCGCTCTTCTTAAAGAAGTAACTTATATGTGTAAACGTACTAAAGTTGCATCGATCATCACATTGCTGTGCCTCCTTTTCTCAGGTTGCACAGCTCACACTATTAATACTTCTGTAAATGTTGGGATATGTGTTAAGGCCTTGTAGGTCAATTCTTTATCTCAAGTAGAGAGTCCCATTTGAACGGGTTATTGCTCAACTTATCTCGAGACATGGCCCAATTTCTACTTGGAACGTAACAAGTTCCTATTCCTAGTTTTTTCTTACCAAATCTTGTGTGGACATTATCAAGAGCTTGCATCAGATGCTCTTTCTTTTCTATCGTTTCGAAGTCTGTTAAGAGGTCATATGTATGGCCTGATTTGGACTCAAGACATGTCAGGATGACACCACATTTCTTGAATTTAACACCTTCTTTAAAGATGTGACTAACCATTACCACGGCTGCTTTAACAAAATCTAGAGCACAATCTGTAGGCTCAGGGAATGCATAAGAAATGGATTTATTATAATAAGGGGCACTTTCATCAAATGGGCTAGATTGCACAAAGACAATTAAGCATCCACATAATGATTTATCGTCTCTTAAGCGTTTACATGCTTCTTGAGCATGCATTGCTATAGCTTCTTTTAAATCATTGAGCTCCGTTACTTTGGCACCAAAAGAGCATGACTTAATTATTTGTTTTTTTGAGGGTGGGGTGTCTTCAATCTCTATACATGAGATGCCTTGTAGTTCATTAATTGTACGAGCCATGACAATTGAGAATTGTCTCTGCATCTCTCTAGCTTCAGTGCAGGCTAGGTCTAAGACTGTTTTTATACCCATGGCATGAAGTTTTTTAGCGTGTTTGCGACCTACGCCCCAGACTTCACTGACATCTATTTGAGAAAAATAATATTCTTTGTTGCACGGATCCATATTTACCAAATCACAGACACCATTAAAACCTGCATTCTTTTTGGCTATATGATTAGCAATTTTAGATTCTGTTTTACTTCTACCAATCCCCACGCAAACTGGCAATCCTAGCCATTTCAAAATCCTTTCCTTCATATCTTGCCCTACAGTTTGTAGATCAAAATTTTTCTCATAAGCTGAGAAATCTACAAAGCACTCGTCTATTGAATATCCTTCTACTTCTTCCTCAGTGACATATGAACCAAGTATCTTGTGAAAACGTCTAGACATTTCAGCATATAGTGCATAGTTGCTTGATAGAACAATCACATTATGCTGCTTAACTATATCTTTGATCTGGAATAATGGCACACCCATCTTAATATTTAGAGCTTTGGATTCGTTGCTGCGTGCAACAGCACAGCCATCGTTGTTTGATAACACGATGACAGGTTTGTTATTTAAACTTGGATTAAAGACTCTTTCACATGAGACATACATGTTATTAACATCTATGAGAAAAAAGACTTTTTCCTCATGCTTCATGATCGTTTTCTTGTATTTTTTAAGATAAAAGTTACAACGCCCCAAATTAATAGTTCTTGTCCATCACTTAGGTGGATATCTTCATAATCAGGATTTTCTGCTTTTAACCATCGTTCATTTTCATCAAGCATGAGGCGTTTTACGGTGAAGTCATTATCTACTAGGGCAACGACAATATCGTTATGTTTGGCTTCAAGGCTTCGATCTACAACAAGCTCGTCATCTATATCAATTCCTGCATTTAACATTGATAACGATGCGACTCTTACAATAAAAGTAGCTGTTTCATTTTTAATTAAGTGCTCATTCATATCGAGAGCTTTATCAATGTAATCTTGTGCAGGCGATGGGAATCCCGCGGAAATCTTCTCGATTGCTAAAGGAACAGAAATTCTAGTCGATGGAGTAACCAATTTTATAGAGGCAACCTCTGTCAAAGCGTTACACTGCCTTAGGTGTGGCTTAATCTCTATAATGGACGGGCTTAAAGTGCTCACAGTTACTCCTTGAATTTGTTACGTATTCAAGATGATATGCTAGAGCTAGAAAGAAATTCAAATTTAAAAAACTGTGGATAAATAAGCACTAGTCGTAACTTGTCGCGGTGATTGGTGCATTTGGTCGGGAATTATCCGTATTTTAATTTGCTGATTTTTTAGGTTTTGGGAAGTAGTCGGCAGTAAATTCACCCAGAGGCATATCAAAGAAAAACTGATCTGTATCCTCTTTCTTGCAGTTTAACCAATCTTCTCTATATTCATCTGGAATGACAATGATTGATCTTTTTTCATCTTCTGGCTTGTGGAATTGGCTCATGAAAGGGTGATTATCTGCATTGATGGTAAGCATCGACATTGAGCGAACCTGTTGCCCATCAATAACGGTTGAATCGTAAATTGCCGCAACGGTGAAAGGTAAGCCATCTTCTCGATAAATTCCCCATCTTTCCGCTTTGCCATTCACATATCTCGGTTCATAAATTTTTTCGACTGGGATTAAAGCAAACTGACTTTTAGCCCACGCATGTCTAAAGCTTGGCTTTTTATCTACTGTCTCAGTTCTAGCATTGTATGTGTACTTAGAAAACTTAAGATCATGGTTCCAAGGTGGAATCATACCGAATTTAACTTCTCGCCATTCAATCTTTCCATCTTTGGAAAATATAAGAGGGCAGTCATAGCCGGGGTAGACATCGGCTTTATATTCGAAAGTCGGCTCGAAGAGATCTAGAAGGTGAACACGGTCTTTACTGATAGGTTCGTAATTGGCACACATATTTAGATCCCTCTAAAAGCTATTTAATCAATCCTATGTCAGCTATGTATTAAACTCACTACCATAAAATTATTCCTTAAACCCAGTGACCATCCTATCTCTTTATAAAATGGCTCACCATACTTAATAGTATGTTCAATGTAAAAATAGACCCAATCTCTCATTTGATATTTCCCATCTATTCAGTCAGTGATTTAATTTTTTCAATCCACTTTGCATATGCTTCAGTTTGCTGTGGTAAGTATTCGTAATAATCATAAGTGCCTTGTTCGCCAGACATTACATGACCAATCATGAGCTGAGCTACATCACGTGATGTAAATGCGCTGAAGTTGGTACGAGCTGTTCTTCTTAGGTCATGAAGAGACCAATGCTTCATATGGTAATCATGATGTCTTCTAAGGCGCTCCATTACATAAGCGGGTAATGAATTTGAAGATCCATGACTCATAGGAGTTTCTTCACTATCATTTGTTAAGAAATACTCAGAGGTGTTGTAGTCGAAAGCCTCGACAATTAATGCCTCCATTTCTGGTAAAATAGGGCGAATTATTTCACGGCCAGTCTTCTTACCAGTCTTATTATTTATTACTGGTACGATCCAAACTTTTCTATTTAAATCAAAATCTGTCTTTTTAGCTTTTCTAAGTTCACCATTTCGACAACCAAACATTAAACATAATTTTAAGAAGATCTTATTTTTAGGCAAAATATTTGACTCTTCAATCGTAAGCCACACCATTTTAATTTCTTCATCAGTAAGAAATCTGGTTCCTCTATTCCTCTCAATACCTAAATCTTCTTTCGCATAGATATCAGACAAAACATTTACTTCCAGCAACTGTCTCTTTTTAGCCCACTTAAGAACCTGTTTTGAATTTGTTAATACTCGATCAGCAATTGAAGGTACTTCATCAGCTAGCTCTTCGAGTAAGGCTAACCACTGTTGCAAGGTAATTCGGTCAATTGGTAAATCGCCAATTTCAGAAATGACATGTTGCTCAAAAGTATTCTTAATTTGCTGAGCAGAAGTTTTCTTCTTCAAACAATAACTTTGATACCAATCATTAAAAACTTCTTCAAATGTACTTGCATCAATATATTTTTGTTGTTGAATGCGTTGTTCAAGTTTTGGGTTTAATCCCTTGTCTAAAAGGGCGCGCATCTCACTAGCTTTAATTCGAGCATCTTTTAAAGAAATGTGAGGGTATGTACCTAAGTCTAACCGGTCAGCTTTACCTGCAAATCTATAGCGAAGTTGGAAAACAATTTTGCCTTTAGGGGAGACCCGAACACCCATTGAGTCACGATCTGCTATTTCTTCAACTTTCTCTCGCACCTTTCCATTATTAGCTTTCAGCCACGCTTCAGTTAAAGCCATAGTCCACCTGTGTACATAATTTTAGTTGAGCAAACGGAAGGTACGAATATGTACACGCATGTGTACATAATTGATGAGACTTATTCTGTCCTAAAATGTCTTAGTGTGTCTATATCAAAAGTAAGGGAAATATTGAGGAATAAGGCTTTTATTGTAATTCTTGTCTTGGTCTGTCTTAGAGTGACTAAATGGCATTAATTCTTTTGAACGATTAATGCCATAGTTTTTCCATATAAGCCATGACCCTGAGAGGCTTTTCAGGGTCAGTTACACAAAAAGTGAAGTCTTATTTTTGTTCAAGCCATGCAGGTAATGCAGCAATAACTTGTCCAAACTTCTCGTTAAGTGGCGCGCCACCTTGTGCTAAGTCAGGTTTACCACCACCTTTACCACCTAACTCGGTTGCTAGATGCTTGATGATGTCACCTGCTTTTAGATTTGCAGTGTATTGTGATGCAACTGAAGCAAGTAGGCTAACTTTGTCACCCTCTACGCCAGCTAACACAATAACTGCATTCTCTAATTTTGATTTAACACTGTCGTGCAAGTTGCGAAGTGATTTCGCATCTACACCTTGAACAGTGGTAATAAGCGTTTGACGACCAGAAATCGTTTGTACCTGATCAATCAATTCTGACGCTTGGAAGTTTGCCAATTTCTGATCGAGCTGTTCAATCTGCTTTTGTAATGCAGAAACAAGTTCTACATTAGCCTGTACACGCTCAACAGTTTGGTCTTTCTGTGCTTTTAATAAGCCATTAATGTGCTGGATATCAGCATCAGTTTTTTGTACTATATCTAAAGCTTTAGTACCTGTAACCGCTTCAATACGACGTACCCCAGCAGCTACACCGCCTTCAGAAGTGATTTTAAATAAACCAATATCACCTGTACGCTTAACGTGAATACCACCACAAAGTTCAATCGAGAAGTTTTTCTCATCAATCACTGAACCCATAGCGAGAACACGAACTTCGTTACCGTATTTTTCACCAAATAACATCATGGCACCTTTGGCTTTTGCCGCTTCGATGTCAAGAAGTTCAGTGGTTACAGCTGTATTTGCAATAATTTCTGCATTCACCAAACGCTCAACCTGTTGTAACTGTTCAAAAGTTACAGGTTGGTCGTTAGCAAAGTCAAAACGTAAGATATCACTTGCAACTAAAGAACCTTTTTGTTGTACATGTGAACCTAAGATTTGACGTAGAGCAGCATGTAATAGGTGAGTTGCCGAGTGGTTGCGTGCAGTAGCTTCACGAATATCTGCTTTAACAATTGCTTCAACGTTTTGATCAGCTTTAAGGTTACCAACGGTCACAATACCTTGATGAACAAAGGCACCGCCTGACTTTTTGGTATCTTGAACTTCAAAAATACCAGTTTCGTTTTTGAAGATACCTGTGTCACCAATCTGACCACCACTTTCTGCATAGAAAGGAGTCTGGTTTAAAACGATAAGTGCTTCGTCGCCTTCAGAAACTTCATCAACTTGTACGCCATCTTTGTAGATCGCTACAATTTGGCCTTGACCAGTGGTGTTGATGTAACCGTCAAACTGAGTTTCGCCTTCAACTTGTACAATGCTGTTATAGTCAATAGCGAATTTACCAGCATCACGAGCACGTTGACGCTGAGCAGCCATTTCTACTTCAAAACCAGCTTCGTCAATAATAAAGTCACGTTCACGTGCAATATCAGCAGTTAGGTCTGTTGGGAAGCCGTAAGTGTCGTAAAGTTTGAAGACTGTCGCACCAGGAATAGTCTTGTCTTTTAATTGAGCAAGTTCACCTTCAAGTAGTTTTAAACCTTGCTCAAGTGTTTTAGCAAACTGTTCTTCTTCACGAACTAAGGTTGCTTCAATCACATCTTTACGAGCTGCGAGTTCAGGATAAGCCTCACCCATAACTTCGATTAAAGGTTGCAACATTTTGTAGAAGAATGTACCAGTTGCACCAAGCTTATTACCGTGACGCACAGCGCGGCGGATAATACGGCGTAGTACATAACCGCGACCTTCATTGCTTGGGTTAACACCATCAGCAATTAAGAAACAGCATGAGCGTGCATGGTCTGCAACAACACGTAAAGAAGGCTGACCTTCGTCTTCAATACCAATAATGTTTGCAGCAGCTTTTAATAAGTGTTGGAACAGGTCAATGTCGTAGTTTGAATTAACATGTTGCAATACAGCAGAAATACGCTCTAAGCCCATACCTGTATCAACAGATGGAGCGGGGAGAGGGTGAAGCACGCCATCAGCAGTACGGTTGAACTGCATGAAAACGTTGTTCCAGATTTCAATAAAACGGTCGCCATCTTCCTCAGGTGTGCCTGGTAAACCACCCCAAATGTGATCGCCATGATCAAAGAAAATCTCAGAACATGGACCACATGGACCTGTATCGCCCATTGCCCAGAAGTTATCAGATGCGTATTTTTCGCCTTTATTATCACCAATACGGATAATACGTTCAGGCGCTAAACCAATTTCTTTATTCCAGATGTCATAAGCTTCATCATCGGTGTGATAAACGGTCGCATATAAACGGTCTTTAGGGAGAGCTAACCATTCATCGCTAGTCAAAAATTCCCAAGCGAATTTAAGTGCATCACGCTTGAAATAATCACCAAATGAGAAATTACCTAACATTTCAAAGAATGTATGGTGACGAGCAGTGTAACCAACGTTGTCTAAATCATTGTGTTTACCACCAGCACGTACACATTTTTGTGATGTAGTTGCACGTACATAGTCACGTTTTTCAAGACCTAAGAAGCAGTCTTTAAACTGGTTCATCCCAGCATTTGTAAATAATAAAGTTGGGTCGTTGGCAGGAACAAGAGAACTCGACGCGACACGTGTATGCCCTTGCGTCTCAAAGTAGCGCAAAAATGCTTCACGAATTTCAGCAGATGTCATTAAACGAGTACTCACAACCAAGTCACTCCATATTTTCGAATTTGGCTAAATGTATCAATGCCTGTTTGTTTTATGCCAAACCTTAGCATGTGATACGGGGCTTATTTTTTAAAAACGCTAAATTGTAGCGGAAAAACCCCACCGAACCAACGATTTTAAAAGGAATATCTTACAAAACTGTGATTTGGCTAAAAATCTATATTCAATTAGGCGTGACGTGCTTTACTATATGCCTTCTTTAGCCTGTAGTTTTGTAGATAAGGATAGGTTATGCAACGTATCGCCATTAATGGGTTTGGCCGAATTGGACGTAATGTGTTACGTGCCTGGTTTGAGAGCTCAAAACAATTTCAATTTGAAATCGTGGCGATTAACGACATAGCAGATGTGCAAACATTAGTGCATTTATTTAAATATGACTCAACACATGGCCGCTTCAATGGAAATGTGGAAATATTCATTGAAAATGAAAAAGTTTTTTTGAATATTCAGTCAAATCAACGAGCGTTAAAAGTTGAGGTTTTAAAGCAGGAACAACCTGAACTTTTACCATGGTCTAGTTTAGATATTGATGTGGTACTTGAGTGTACAGGACTGTTCCGTTCTCACGCTGATGCAACGCGTCATCTACAAGCAGGGGCGAAGCGGGTGATTATTGGGGCAGCGCCTTTTGATCATGTCGATGCAGCCATTGTTTATGGTGTAAATCATCATGAAGTCAAAGTGACTGATCAGATCATATCAAGCGTTTCATGTACTACGCAGGCTTTGGTTCCATTGGTGAAAATTATTGATGATGCTTTTGGTATTGAAACAGCGCTTATGACCGAAATTCATGCAGTAACGGCAGACCAATCTGTACTTGATCATGCACATCGTGATTTGCGCCGCGCTAGAGCTTCAGGACAAAATATTATTCCAACCACGTCTAGTGCACTCGGTGCATTAAAACGTGTTATGCCTAAAATGGAAGACCGTATAGACGGTTATTCAATTCGGGTACCTACTATTAATGTAGCTGCAATTGACTTAACTTTTATCGCGCAATCTCCAATTACTGTCCATCATATTAATGAATTGTTAATTAAAGCATCTCAAACAGACTATGCAGAAATTATGGCAGTAACAGATGAGCCGTTAGTTTCCAGTGATTTTAACCATTCACCTTATTCACTCATCGTTGATTTAACTCAGACTATGGTCGTTGGGCATCAAGCTAAAGTATTTGCTTGGTACGATAATGAATGGGGCTATGCAAATCGATTATTAGATTTGTGCGATTCTTTCTGAAAGTGAACTAAAGTAATAAAGGATGTTGAATAAACATCCTTTTTATAATTATTAATTTGAAGTATAAAAAGTTAAAAATAATGAAAATTATAAATATTGGTGTTGTGTAAAATTATATCTATTTGTATGATTCGCAAACATTAAAATTTTAATTATAGAGTTCATATGAAATTTAATTCAAAAAGAATAAGTGTTTTTTTAATTTTTACATCTACTATTATTTTAACTGCTTGTGGTGGTGAAAGCTCAGATCAAAATACCAATGGTCAAGCTGAAAATAATTTAGAAAAAGAAGACAAAATTTACCAAGTTTATTATCAATCTTCTGATATTTCTTCAGGTATCTATAGTGATTTTTTTGAAATTACTCAATATCCAATTAAAAATAATGAAATATTTTTTGCAAAGTCACATAACCAGCCGTTAGAAACTGAGGTTTTAACTGAAAAGAAAATTTTAAATAAAGGGACGTTACAAACTAATATTGTGAAAAGGTTAACATCGAGCAGTTGGACTTATGAATTAACCCCTGATTTGAAACAAAATTTAAAGTTTGAAATTGTGAAGTTGGATGGTGAAAATATCTTTGATCGTGTATTGCCGGGCTATAAAGAAAATATAAATTTAGAAACGGGACTTCATAATCAGCTTGATAAAAATTTAATTGAATTTTACCAAAACTATAAGAATGTTACGTTTCCAAAAAATAGTTATTGTTATCGTTTAAAAGAGACTCAATGGAATCAATCTTATATTTCATATATATCTAGTTTTTATGCCAATCCCGCGTTTAGTGAGAAAAAGCAGTCAATCATCGAAAGATATAATAACCTAGGTCTAGATAAAAAGTATTTTAGGCTTCTAAACTCGCAGTGGTATGGTTATAACTTAACTGTTTTAGAAAACTTAGAAACTGGTGATACTCAAAGTGTAGCAGGTAATAATAATGATCAGTCTGCTTCTATGGAATTTGTATCAAGCAGTTTATGGGATGCCGATAAAAGTTTGGCGTATGAGAAGTCTCACCTTTATTTTATAGAAGATAACCCGCTTAATGATGTGCATTCATTAATTGCTTTCAGACAAAAGTTAAAAATCGCAAATCTTGAAAAAGGTTGCTTTGCTTTTAATACTCAAGCAGCTCAAGCCATTCAAAAGCTAAATTTGATTAACTGGAAACAAGGTGATAGTTCAGTTATTGGTCCATTCTTTGGTCGAAGAACTTTTGACTATGATATAAGTAAAGCTGAGTAAAGCATTGAATATTATTATTAATTGTTTAAATCTTCTTTTTGACTTTAGAGTTTATTAAGAAAGATTTATGCAAATTGTCAGGTGCATGGCAGAAAGTATCATGCTACACTAAGAGAAATCGGGTGTGTTCCCGATTTTTTTATGTGGGGTCGTTCCACGTTGATCAGATTTTAGGCTTGAAATATGACCATTTCAGAGACATGGTTGCTGCCTGACGGGGTAGCAGATGTATTGCCGGAACAGGCACAAGTCATTGAAAAACTTCGCCGTGAAGCTTTAGATTTCCTCGCGGTGCGAGGTTATCAATTGGTATATACACCATTTATCGAATACATCGAATCGTTGTCTTCATTATCAGAATCAAATCAAGACTTAGATTTAGTAACTTTTAAGGTTATTGATCAGCTCTCAGGCCGTTTACTCGGTGTTCGTGCTGATATGACGCCGCAAGTTGCACGTATTGATGCACATGTAAGGCCAGTTGAAGGTGTTGCACGTTACTGTTATTCAGGGACTGTATTACATACTAAACCACAAAATTTCAATGCTACACGTGCACCTTTGCAATTAGGTGCAGAGTTATATGGCCACGATAGTATCGAAGCTGATGTCGAAATGGTCGATGTCATGTTAGGACTGATTGAGAATATCTATACATTACAAGGCGCGCATTTAGATTTGGGTCATGTAGGTTTGTTCCGCAGTCTAGTGAAGTATGCTGGCCTGTCAAAAAATGAAGAACATGAACTGTCTGATCTTTATCAAAGAAAAGCATTGCCAGAGTTAGCAGAGTTTACTCAAAGCCTTAACATGGGTTCTGATTTCTATGCGCTTGGTCGTTATTCTAGTGATCTAGAAGCATTGCAGACGAATTTAAGTGCCAATATTTTGCAAGATGCTGAATTTAAGTCAGCATTAGATGCACTCAAGACGACGCTTGAGCAAATTAAAGGTCGTTGGCCAAATCTCAATATCGGTATTGATGTTGTAGAGCTACGTAGTTATCACTATCACACCGGCTTAATGTATGCAGTATATGCGCCGAACCGTGCTGCGCCGTTAGCGCAGGGTGGCCGTTACGATGGTATTGGTGAGCACTTTGGTCGTGCACGTCCTGCTACTGGCTTCAGTTGCGATTTATATGCCTTAGGTGCAAATCAGTTCGCCGAAATAGAAACTGTTGTTGCTCCAAAAGGCTCAGAACAAGATTTACTCTCAGCAATTTCGAATGCACGCGCTCAAGGTTTACGTGTCGTTCAATTGTTAGGTAATGATGATTTAAGTTCTATTCCATACGCGACCCATCAACTCGTGGCGCAAAATGGTCAATGGAATATTGAAAAGATCTAAACGCCAACGGTAAGTTTTTACTGGTGGTTTCCAATTTTAACAGCATGATGTAATGAGGCTATTATGGGCAAAAATGTTGTGGTACTTGGTACCCAATGGGGCGACGAAGGTAAAGGTAAAATCGTCGACCTGCTCACAGATCAGGCGGCTGCGGTAGTACGTTATCAAGGCGGACATAACGCAGGTCATACTCTTGTCGTAGGTGGTAAAAAGACTGTATTGCACCTCATTCCATCAGGCATTTTACGTGAAAACGTATTGTGCTTAATTGGTAATGGTGTGGTACTTTCACCAGCCGCGTTAATTGAAGAAATGGGAATTTTGGAAGCGGAAGGAGTTCCTGTTAAAGAACGCCTACGTATTTCTCCAAACTGTCCACTCATTTTGCCTAACCACATTGCACTTGATCAGGCACGTGAAAAGAAACGTGGTAATGCTAAAATCGGTACTACAGGTCGTGGTATTGGTCCTGCTTACGAAGATAAAGTAGCTCGCCGTGCAGTGCGTGTTGCTGACCTTGTTCGTGGTGGCGCGGCATTAGAAGAAAAACTGTCTGAAATGCTTGAGTTACATAACTTCCAATTGACTCAGTTCTACGGTGTAGAAGCTGTTAAATTTGAAGATGTATTGGCTCTTTGCAACCAATGGCGTGAAGTTCTTGCTCCATTAGTGATTGACGTGACTAAAGTGTTACATGACTACCGCAAAGAAGGTAAGCCTGTAATGTTTGAAGGCGCTCAAGGCTCACTTTTAGACATCGACCACGGTACTTATCCGTATGTGACTAGCTCAAATACAACTGCTGGTGGCGTAAGCTCTGGTTCAGGTATGGGACCTTTACATCTTGATTATGTATTAGGTATTACTAAAGCTTATACAACACGTGTAGGTGCTGGTCCATTCCCAACTGAATTGGTTTACGATGCAGCTGCTGATGCTGGTGACCCAGTGGGTAAACACCTTGGTACAGTTGGTCATGAATTTGGTGCTTCTACTGGTCGTCAACGTCGTTGTGGTTGGTTTGATGCTGAAATTCTTCGCCGTTCTGTAGATGTAAACTCACTTTCTGGTATTTGCTTAACTAAACTAGACGTTCTAGATGGTTTAGAAGAAGTGAAAATCTGTGTGGGCTATGAAAATACAGATTCAGGTTGTGTAGGTTCTTCTGATGCGGTTTCTTTTGAATGTTTGAAACCAATTTATGAAACTATGCCTGGTTGGAGCGAGTCGACTGTTGGTTTAACCAGCATCGAACAATTGCCAGCAAATGCTTTAGCTTATGTGAAGCGTATTGAACAATTAATCGAATGTCCGATTGATATCGTTTCAACTGGTCCAGACCGTGCAGAAACAATTGTTTTACGTCATCCATTCTCTGCTTAATTAGCAAAGATTAAAAAGGCCTCCTAAAAGGGGGCTTTTTTATACCCGACTAAAGTGCAGTTTTCGTTTTATTCGATTCAGATTAAAACGTTAGATAGATAAGGAATGATGGGCTCAGGATGAAGCTACAACCAACTATTTCGAAAACAATTTTTTATTCTTTTTTATTCGCTATTGGTGGTTCACCGACACTGGCGATGTTAGTTATTTATGGTCAAGAATATCATGAAGATTTCTTCATGACCGCGTTTATGAGTCTGTCAGTATTGTTCGCATGTGTGTTAATTCCTGTGGTGCTCATACAAAATAGTTATTTACTCTGGAAAAGAGAAAGCCCTAATCTTGAAGAGAAAGTTAAGTTTTTAAGTTATGTTTATCTTGGCTTAAATGTAATATGTCTAATTTTCTGGATTTATTTGATGACTTTATCGGCTTGATCGTTACATAAATACTATGATCATGAAGAAATGAGACATTCAAAGTGTGAATGGTATTTCTTATAATAAGTGCAAAAGAATAAACAGCTTTTTCTCGATTTAGGTGATCCATGTTATGAATAAAAAACTCTTTTTAAGCTTGTGTGCGGCAAGTGTGATGACCATTTCTGGCTGTGCAACAGTAGCGGACATGGCGGGTGCAGATACTGCAACCTTAAATGCTCAGTCTGCTCAAGGTTTTAGTAAAATGGTGCAGGAAGCGCGTGGCAAAGGAACGCTGGACACAAGTTCAAGTACCTATAACCGTATTAATGCTGTTTTTAACCGTTTAAAACCGTATGCAAACCAGATGAACCAAACTGGTCAGCCTTTTAGTTGGCAGTTGGCAGTACTGAAATCAGACACCATTAATGCTTATGTAGCACCAGGTGGTAAAGTGGTGTTCTATACAGGCATTGTAAATAAATTGAACCTGACAGATGCTGAAATTGCAGCTGTTATGGGGCATGAAATGACTCACGCCTTAGAAGAGCATGCAAAAAGTAAAATTGGTGCTCAAGCTTTAACTGATTTAGCATTAAATATTGGCTTAAGTCAGATTAATGGTGGTAATGTGGGTCAACTAGGGTCGGCTGCGGCTCAGTTAGGTTCACAAGTCGGTGTAGGCTTACCATATTCGCGTAGCTTGGAAAGTCGTGCTGACCAAGGTGGCTTAATGCTAATGGCACGTGCAGGTTATAATCCAAATGCAGCGATTACACTTTGGGAAAAAATGAATAAACTTGAAGGTGGCGGTGGTTCATCATTCTTGTCTACTCACCCTTCTAACTCTCAGCGTATTAGCGATATGCGTCAAAACTTGCCTGCAGCAATGGCTATTTATAATAGCCGTAAATAAGATATAAATTTTTTATAGATAAAGAAGACGGATGCTTAAGCATCCGTTTTTTTTATTTAAGGAGCTGGGTTGGGCTGTTGAACATGAATGGCTTCAATGCCTTGTAAGACTTCAGCAGGCAGTTCAATTTCAAATGCCTGAATATTTTCTTTAAGTTGGTCTAGATTAGTGGCACCAATAATTGTGCTGGTTACAAAGAATTGTTGTTTGATAAATGCTAATGCCATTTGAGTTAAGCTTAACCCATGTTTCTCAGCTAGCTGTGCATATTGTTCAGTTGCCCACTCACTTTGAGGGTTACTATAGCGGCTAAAACGTGGAAATAATGTGACACGAGCATTAGCGGGACGAGCGCCATTTCTAAACTTGCCAGAGAGGTAGCCAAACGCAAGAGGAGAGTAAGCGAGTAAACCAACATCTTCATATTTAGCAATTTCAGACATACCTATTTCATAAGTACGGTTGAGAAGGCTATATGGGTTTTGAACACTTACAAACTTACTGACACCTAGCTTTTCAGCCAAATGTAAAAATTTCATAGTGCCCCACGGTGTTTCATTCGATAAGCCAATATAGCGAATACGCCCACGGTTAATCTCTTCTTGTAGAGCAAGTAATGTTTCTTCTAGAGGGGTGGTGTCGTAATCATCTTGTGCTTGCTGGTTGCCATAAGCTAGCGTACCGAAAAAGTTGGTATGGCGTTCAGGCCAATGCAGTTGATAGAGGTCGATATAGTCGGTTTGGAGACGTTTCAGGGAGTTATCTAGGGCTTTAGCAATATGATCGCTGTTGAAGCGCGTATGGCCTTCTCTGATGTGTGTTCCTCCAAAGCCTGGCCCTGCAATTTTAGAGGCAAGAAAGACTTTGTCACGTTGACCATTTTGGGCAAACCAATTGCCAATAATTGTTTCAGTTGCACCATAGGTTTCAGGTTTTGGCGGAACCGAATACATCTCTGCCGTATCCCAAAAATATAAACCGTGTGCCAGAGCATAATTGAGTTGTTCAAATGCTTCTTGTTGGGAGTTTTGCTCACCGAATGTCATGGTGCCTAAACAAATTTCTGGAAGTTTGAGGCCTGTGCGACTAAGTGGGTTAAATTGCATACAGCGGAATCCTTGGAAATTTTGAGTTAGCCTAACGGAGAATATGTATTCAACTTAAATCATAAAATTAGAATAGTTTGTAAGTTTTGTGTATTAACTCATTGTTGCATATAAAAAAAGCAAACCGAAGTTTGCTTTTTATTAAAAATTTAATAAATATTATTCTTCATCATCATAGTCTTCATCAGAAACAGGTGCTTCTTCTAATGAAACATCAAAAATAAGAATAGCTTTACCATCTGTCTGGATCATGCCTTGATCTTCTAATGTCTTAAGTACACGGCCAACCATCTCACGTGAACATCCCACAATACGGCCAATTTCTTGACGTGTAATACGAATTTGACGACCGTTTGGCAAAATCATTGCTTCTGGTTGTGAAGATAAGTCGATTAAACAACGTGCAATACGCCCAGACACATCAATAAATGCAAGATCTGTCATTTTACGAGTTGTATTTTTTAGACGGCGAACAAGTTGTGCAAAAACAGCATAACTTAAGTCCGGATATTGTTTGCTAAGTTCGTGGAAGTTGTCATAAGAAATTTCTGCAATTTCACAGACATCACGAGTACGAACTTCAGCTGTACGTTGAGGGTTCGGTTCGAAAAGCCCCATTTCCCCAAAGAAGTCGCCCGGATTCAAATACGCAACAACAATTTCACGTTCGTCATCTTCACGTAAAATAATTGAAACTGAGCCTTTTAAAATTAAGTATAAAGATTTTGACTCTGTTCCGGCATCAACAATTGTGGTTCGTTTTGGATATCTGTTGATGTGAGCACGTTTTAACAATGCTTTAACGGATTCAGGTAGTTGCCCCGGAGATAAAGCATCTGTGCTGAGTTGTGAAAAATTTGAAGTCATGCTTAATATGTTCCGAATAGGGTAAACAATTCACACAAGCCCGAGATGAGCTATTACACAGAAGAGATGAAATTCCTTATCAACTCATTTTATGTTAGTGTACAAAACAAGGGTCTGTTGACATTTCACAGATGGTTGCGACATAAGACAAATTCTTTTAGACGTTACCAAGCAAGAGCTATGAAATTTAGCCATTCTAAATAAATAGATCTTAACAACGGAACGTACAAAATAACATGGTCTTGCGCTGTGCCTGCGCTGCTTAAATGGCAACTCAGATTATGGCTGAAATTTCACAAACTATATAACAAAACTGGACAAAGGATTGCCATTGTCTGGGTTTTGCGTCTTATTTGGATTAATTTTTAGCTCTAACGCAATCCATAGATGAAATGTCAACAGACCCTGCTTAAATTTATAATTTTTTTTAGGTAGTTGCAATGCAAACAAGTGTACATTGGCTAGAGAATGTTGCTTTTGAAGCGAAATCGGATAGTGGGCATAGTGTCATTATGGATGGCTCACCTGAGTATGGTGGTGAAAACCGTGGTCCACGTCCTATGGAATTGCTATTAATGGGACTTGGTGGGTGTGCTTCGTTTGATATTGTGACCATTTTAAAGAAATCTCGTCAAGATGTGACGAATGTTGTATGTGATTTAAAAGCTGAGCGTGCTGACACAATTCCGGCTGTTTTTACTAAAATCCACTTACACTTTGTGGTAACGGGTAAAGCTGTTAAAGAAAAACAGGTTGCAAAAGCGGTTGAATTGTCTGCCGAAAAATATTGTTCAGCGAGTAAAATGCTTTCCGATGGTGGTGTAGAAATTACCCATGACTTTGAAATTATTGAAGCGGAATAAGACAGTTTTTTGATAGCTAAAAATTAAAAGAAGCTGACATTAGAGTTGGCTTTTTTATTGTCAAAAATAACTAAAAAATAAGAGGAGAGATGAAATGAATATTCGTACTGCTAAATGGGAAGATACTCAAGCAATATGCGATTTACTTAAACAGATGGGCTACCCACAGCCACTCACTCTTATCCAAGAAAAATTTGAAATACTGCATAATGACGCTAACTCACAAATTTTGGTTGCTGAAGAAAAGGGCAAGATTTGTGGTTTTTTATCTCTTTATTTTATTCCGCAAATTGCCTTAGAGGGTGACTTTGCCAAAATATGCTATCTGTGCGTTGATGAGAATATGCGTAGTAAAGGTGTAGGGCGGTTACTCGTACAAGAAGCTGAGCAACAAGCCAAGCGCCGTGGTTGTGATCGAATGGAACTTCATTCTGGAGTGCAAAGACCTTTGGCACATCAATTTTACCTAAGAGAAGGCTATATCGAAGCACCAAAGTATTTTCGTAAAGCTTTAAATTAACGAGCTGTATTTAGAAAAAGCTGAGGATCTACCCGAGCATTATTAAGACTCATGCCCCAATGTAGGTGAGGACCTGTCACACGTCCAGTTTTGCCCACTAAACCTAGTGTTTCTCCTTGGTGGATATGTTGGCCTTTCTCTACTTTAATTGCGCTTAAATGGCAGAACATGCTGACTAGGCCTTGGCCATGATCAATCAACACGGTTTGACCATTAAAAAAATAAGATCCGGTTTGGATAACGACACCATCTGCGGGTGCAACAACTTTTTGTCCTATTGGCGCAGGGATATCTAAACCTGAGTGGGGAGCACGCTCTTCACCATTAAAAAAACGCTTTCGTCCAAAAGAGTTAGAAAACTTCCCTGAAGTCGGGCGTATAAATGCTGGTAAGGTTTGCCATGAACTCTTCGTAAATGAGCTATACACATCATTTTGTTCTTTAGCTTCTTGAGCATAACGGTCTAACTGGCTTTGGTTCGGGTTCACATAATCTTGGTTAGTGACTTTAATCCGTTGCTCCGCATAAGGATAGGACTTAATTTCTATTTGAATAGGGGTTTTATTCGTGTCGAGTTGTACATTGCCAAGTGGGGTAGATAAGGGTATACCCACAACAGCATAACGCTGCTGACCTTCGTGACTAATTAAAACTGGCTTTTGTTGAAAAGTGACCTGAGTAATATCAGCGGTTAATGGGACAACTGCGATGCCACCGGGTCTTCTTGAGTCTTGTGGAAGCTCGGCGACTGCCAGTGCTGAAGTAAAAAGACAAGTTGTTGTTAATAGAATGTGTTTAAAGTGCATTTTTCATTTCAAAACGAGTAGTAAACTAACAAGATAAACTAAAGCTTAATCAATAAATTCTCAATGAAGAGTTTGTGAAAAGCGTAGTATGAATAAGCATGACGCTAAATATTCAAGTATTTTAATAAAATGTAGCTGAACTATACTTGAAATATATACAAAACAATCCCATATTATAATGGAGTTTTACTCATTGTTATTTTAATAACATTATGAAAAATATATAAAAATTTATTTGAAATCCGAAAAAATGTTCCCATCTATTAGACAAGTACAAATTTGTTGTGAGGAATAACAAGAATGCGTTTTGAAAAATTTACAAACCGCTTGCAGCAAGCCCTTTCAGATGCTCAATCTTTAGCGATGGGTAAAGACCATACCGCGATCGCTGGTATTCATATTTTGTCTACCCTATTAGAAGAGCCATCAAATATTAGTTTGTTGCAACAAGCAGGTGCACGGTTACCTGAACTTAAACAAAAGCTTGAGCAAGCTATAAAAGATGCTCCGACCATTGCGAATCCGACTGGGGATGTCAATTTAAACCCTGAAGCTGTTAAAGCGCTTAATCTTGCAGATAGATATGCACAAAAAGCGGGTGATGAATTTTTGTCAACTGACTGGGTGCTATTAGGCTTAGCAGAAACAGGCGAAACTAAAAATATTTTAAGTGCCGTAGGTGTAACTCCCGACAGTCTACGTAAAGTAATTGAACATATTCGAGGTAGTGACAAAGTCATGAGTAATAATCACGAAGATCAACGTGACTCACTTAATAAATATACGATTGATTTAACTGAGCGTGCCTTATCTGGAAAACTTGATCCGGTGATTGGGCGTGATGACGAAATCCGCCGTACTATTCAGGTTTTATCACGTCGTACAAAAAACAACCCTGTTCTTATTGGTGAACCAGGTGTAGGTAAAACCGCTATTGTTGAAGGTTTGGCTCAGCGTATTGTCAATGGTGAAGTACCAGAAGGCTTAAAAAGCAAACGTGTTTTATCTTTAGATTTAGGTTCATTACTTGCTGGTGCTAAATATCGTGGTGAGTTTGAAGAACGTCTAAAAGCTGTTTTAAAAGATTTGGCAAAACATGAAGGCGAAATCATCCTGTTTATTGATGAGCTACATACGCTTGTAGGTGCAGGTAAAGGCGATGGCGCAATGGATGCAGGTAATATGTTAAAACCTGCATTGGCTCGTGGTGAATTGCGCTGTGTGGGTGCAACAACTTTAGATGAATACCGCCAATATATTGAAAAAGATGCTGCATTAGAGCGTCGTTTCCAAAAAGTGTTGGTTGATGAACCAAGTGTTGAAGATACTATTGCGATTTTACGTGGTCTAAAAGAGAAATATGCCACTCACCATGGTGTGCAAATTTTAGACTCAGCGATTATTGCAGCGGCAAAAATGTCTCATCGCTATATTACAGATCGTCAATTACCAGACAAAGCAATTGACTTGATTGATGAAGCCGCTTCTCGTATTAAGATGGAAATTGACTCTAAACCTGAAGCACTTGATAAACTTGATCGCCGTTTAATCCAGTTGAAAATGCAATTGGAAGCTGTGAAAAAAGATGAAGATGTCGGCAGTAAAGCTGAAGTTAATCATCTTGAAAAACAGATTGCTGAAGTCGAGAAAGAATACAACGATCTTGAAGAAATCTGGAAATCTGAGAAGACTCTTGTCGAGGGTACTAAACAGGCTCAGGTTGAACTTGATAAAGCACGTATTGCTTTTGAGAAAGCCCAGCGTGAAGGTGATTTAGCTGAAGCAGCACGTTTACAGTATGGTGTAATTCCAGAGTTACAAAAACAACTGGAGCAAGATGAAGTTGCTGAAGAAAACGAAGAGCCAAAACTCATTCGTACTAAAGTGACTGAAAACGAAATTGCCGAGGTTGTGAGTGCTGCAACAGGAATTCCGGTCACTAAAATGATGCAAGGCGAGCGTGAAAAACTCCTTAATATGGAAGAGTTTTTACATGACCGTGTTGTAGGTCAAGATGAAGCTGTTGTAGCCGTTTCGAATGCCGTACGTCGTTCACGTGCTGGCTTATCTGACCCGAATCGTCCTAGCGGATCATTCTTGTTCTTGGGCCCAACAGGTGTCGGTAAAACAGAATTAACCAAAGCATTGGCTAATTTCTTGTTTGACAGCGATGATGCCATGATTCGTATCGACATGAGTGAATTCATGGAAAAACATTCGGTTAGCCGTTTAGTTGGTGCGCCTCCAGGATATGTGGGTTATGAAGAAGGTGGTGTTTTAACTGAAGCTGTTCGCCGTAAACCATATAGTGTGGTGTTGTTTGATGAGGTTGAAAAAGCGCATCCAGATGTATTCAATATCTTGCTACAAGTGTTGGATGACGGTCGCTTAACAGACTCACAAGGTCGAGTAGTAGACTTTAAAAACACTGTAATTGTGATGACCTCGAACTTAGGTTCACAAGATGTACGTGAGCTAGGTGAGGGTGCAACAGACGATGAAGTGCGTACCATTGTAATGAATGCGGTAAGTCAGCATTTCCGTCCGGAATTTATTAACCGGATTGATGAACTTGTGATTTTCCATTCACTCAAAAAAGCACAGATTCGAGGCATTGCCGATATTCAGTTGGATCGATTACGTTCACGTCTGGTTGATCGTGATATGAGTTTAACTGTAGATGACACTGCTTTTGATTTATTGATTGATGCTGGTTTCGATCCTGTTTATGGCGCGCGTCCATTAAAACGTGCGATTCAACAACAGATTGAAAACACATTGGCACAAAAAATCTTGTCGGGTGATTTTGTCGCAGGTGATACCATTTTAGTGAAAGGTGAAAATGGTCATTTAGTCTTCGATAAAATGAAACTCAGCTAATCTTGTTCTGCTAAAACCGAAAAGAGAATATGGAAACATATTCTCTTTTTTTATGGTGAGGTTATTTATGTTTTTGATGTGAGTAAAGCAATTAAGGTGTCTGAAACTTTCTGAGTTAATGTCTTTAACTTTTGTTCGGGATGGCCAGATAAAAAATAATGGTAATGATAAATACGTTCTTGATAAGAAATGCAGATAAAAAAGGTACCTACAGGTTTTTCTGAGGTTTCACTTCCCCCAGATTTTAATAGCCCAGTACAACTTACAATAATATCAGCTTGTTGAAATAACGTTTGTCCCAACCTGCACATTTCCTCTGTAACTTGTGGTGACTCAGCTGTGTAAGTCTCTATTAACTTGGGATTAATATTTAAAATACTAATTTTAATGCTGGGGTCATAACTCACTAAACCACCGAGTAAAATGTCTGCACCGCTATTTTTATGAATAGAAAATTGACTGGTTAAATAACCGGAACTGGCACTTTCAATAAAGGCAATTTTGAGTTGAAGATTTTCTAATAGTTGGCAGCAGTGCTGAAGCATTATTTCACCTCGAATGGTGTTTATTTATAAATAAAATCGATTTACAGATAAATTATAAAATTACAGTAAGTGATTTAAGGGTGTCATTCAAGTCTGGGATAAAAATCTATAAAACTGCTTGAATATTCACAAAATGCCTGTGAAAAAAATCCGGTTTTAAAATGATCAATGTTAATTGTCGGGAAGTTTATTTATAACATTGCGACAAGCGTAAAAAATTGTTAATTTTGTTCGATATAACGAACAATAACAATTTTAGGATGAATGAAATGAACAATAAGCAAGGGTATATGCTGGGATTTTTGAGCGGTGTATCTGTATTATTATCAAACACATGGGCAGCACAACCAATGTCGGAAAGTGCACTTGCCACTCAAACAGGTGCGATAACAGCATCTTTACCAGTGATTATTGCCAAAGCTCAGAATGATGCTAAAAAACCTGTGATAGAACAACAACAAGTACAGCAGGCGTTAGGAGATAACTATTTACAGCAAGTTCGATGGGATGCGCTTAGAACTAGCGTACTTTCTCCGTATCAAGAACAAAAACAGAATCATGTTGTTGATAGTAAAGAAAAGAAGAAGTTAGAAATGATTGCGTTACCAGAAAGAGCAGATCGTTTTACTAAATATGATTTTGAGTCAAAAAATGTTCATGGTGAGGTTATTATTACCGTGAAGTAATAATAACCTCTAGTCTCATTAATACTGATCTAAACCAGGGTGCTGAATTTTCCATGCACGGTGGATTTTTTGATTACGTTTAAAATCAAGGCCGATGGTTTCAGAAGTGATTTCTTCAACCTGAAAAATAGCTTCGATCTCTTCGTCCATTTCAAAACCACGATAGTTATTCGAGAAGTAAAGCGTACCTTCACTGTGTAAACGGTTCATTGCGCGTTTAATAAGTGAGATGTGGTCACGTTGTACATCGAATGTACCATAGAATTTTTTCGAGTTTGAGAATGTCGGTGGGTCAATAAAAATAAGATCATATTGTTCATGACCTTCTTTTAACCACTCAAAACAGTCGCTGGCAAAGAACATGTGTTGTTCATCTGCATGATCTACAGTTAAGCCATTTAAAACGAAGTTTTCTTTTGACCAGTTTAGGTAAGTGTTAGATAAATCCACACTTGTTGTACTTGCAGCACCGCCAAGAGCAGCATGTAAGCTTGCAGTAGATGTATAGCTATATAAGTTCAAGAAGTGTTTACCACGTGCTTCTTGAGCAATACGTAAACGCATTTGACGGTGGTCAAGGAATAAACCTGTGTCGAGGTAATCAGTCAGGTTAACTAAAATTTTAGCTTTACCTTCTTGAACGATAAAGCGTTTTGAAGCTGTACTTTGCTTCGTATATTGAGTTGTACCAGTTTGGCGTGCACGTGTCTTAATAAAGATAGCATCACGGTTTAAGCCAGTAACAGCACGAATTGCGGCAAGCGCTAAATTAAAACGTTTTTTAGCTTTTTCTGGATCGATTGTTTTTGGTGGTGCGTATTCCTGAACGTGTAAACGGTCACCATATAAGTCAACAGCGACATTAAAGTCAGGTAAGTCTGCATCATACAAACGTAAGCAATAAACATTTTCTTTCGTTGCCCATTTTTTCAAAGCAGTCATATTTTTTTGCAAACGATTAGCGAAGTCTTGGGCTTCTTCCATTTCAATAGGTTGAGCTTGCCAAGTTGCTAAAAATGGTTGAGTTACTTTTTCAGGTTTGATTGCACCGAAACGAATATAAATTGGTAATTTACCATTCATTAAGCGTAAGGTTTCAGGCGCTTCAAATGCCAAAACATCAGATTGTTCAATTTGAGCTGCAATAACTGCTGCATATTGATTTGGGAAATGCTTTTGTAAAAGCGCTGATAAACCTAAGTATAGAGAACGGTTTGAAGCTTTTTCACCTAAACGTTCACCATAAGGCGGGTTAGTCACAATAAATGCAGTTTTGCCTTCAGCAGCAAAATCTGGCCAGTCAGCTAAAGTACGCTCTTCGATTTGAATCTGACCTAATAAATTTTCAAAGCCTGCCGCAATAATATTTTCACGGGTTGCTTTAATTGCTTCCCAATCTGCATCGTAGGCATAAAATTTAGGTAAAGGTAATTGAAGTGCTTTTTCGTGACGTTCTGCTGCTTCTGCTTTAAGTGAAAGCCAAAGTTCACGGTCATGACCATGCCAGCCATTAAATCCAAAACG
Organism: Acinetobacter sp. NIPH 542; assembly: GCF_000369825.1. Lineage (NCBI taxonomy): Bacteria > Pseudomonadati > Pseudomonadota > Gammaproteobacteria > Moraxellales > Moraxellaceae > Acinetobacter > Acinetobacter sp. NIPH 542. The sequence goes on along the minus strand of NZ_KB850202.1, from coordinate 7,278 downwards.
GCGAACAAGTCCCGGTGCACGGTCAGTTAAAATCATTAATGCTTCAATGATGAATGTGCCTGAGCCACACATTGGGTCAAGTACAATCTCTGGATTACGCTGTTTAAGCTGAGCTTTTTGTAAAATTGCCGCAGCAAGGTTTTCTTTAATTGGTGCATCTGTCATGTAACGGCGGTAACCACGCTTATGGAGTGAGTCACCTGATAAATCTAGACAGTAGGTATGTTCAGTTTTACCTGCCAAAGCATAGATCGTAATTTCTGGTTGTTTAGTGTCAATGCTGGGACGACGACCTACAGCTTCCATAAAGGAATCAACGACACCATCTTTTACACGCAGAGTAGCAAATTGCGAATTGACCATGATTTCACGTTCGGCATGCAAGCGAATTGCAAAGGTACTTTGTGGTGCAAAAACAAGTGACCAGTCAAAGCTCATTGCACCTTCGTAGAGTTCTTCTGCGACATCACGTGCATCGTGCGTAAAATCAAGTTCATAAGTATGAATAGGAAGTAAAACACGAGACGCGAGACGCGACCACATACAGATGCGGTAAGCTTGTTCAAGCGTTCCTTCAATGATTAAACGTCCTGCTTTACGTTCTGTCACTTTGGTGCCAAGTTGTTCTATTTCTTCTTGTAAGAGGGGTTCTAAACCATCAGCACAAGTAATCCAATAGTGGTTTAAACGTAAAGAGGTATTCATAAACTCGATTGACCAAAACATATAAATATTAACGATGCAAAGTTTAACTTATTTTGATGTCTAAAGGTTTTTAAATTATTGCAACCTTTCATTTAGCAACCAATAATCTGATTTTTAAAGAGTAATACCTTGTAATTGGTATGTATTTTGCTAGACCAAGATAATTGATGGTTATTTATTTAACAGACAAAGTCGATTTTTAACCATTTTTATAATTTTAATGGATGGGGACGTTATAAATGAAAGACATGATGGGGAATGGTTTTATTACTAATGCGGATGCTTTCTCAGTGGCTACACAAATATATGTACGTATGCGTCGGGTAACTGGGCGGGTAATCGATGCAATGTATGTAATTCAAAATAAAGATTATGCAAAATATGTAATTACGGTGGCGTTAGAAACAGAGGATGATGAATTAAAACGATGTGTTGAGCGATTAAGAGCGTTAGTTGACACATTGCCAGAACCTTCTCAAAAAGAAACGCTCGCTGTTGCTAAGGTCGATGAAGAGCCAGAAATAACAGCCGAAGACATTTATCGGGCACAAGTTCCACATCATTATATTGGTGCTTTAAGGTAATCTCGAATAAGACCTTAAATTTTGGTCAATTTAGGGTCTTATTCTGTAAAGTTCTTCTGCGAAAAGAGCGGAATTCAGCTACACTATGCACGTTTTCGCGATTCGACCCATAGGAATCCATTATGCATATTGCAGCGTTGCATCAGCCGAGCCAGGTTCAGCTCAATCAGGACGGAAATTTAAAACATTTTTTAACAATTGAGGGACTTTCAAAAGAAAACCTCACGAAGATTTTAGATACCGCACAAAGCTTTTTAGATGATAATAATAATTTAATTAACCGTCCGCTCTTAGAAGGATTGACGGTTATGAATCTTTTCTTTGAAAACTCCACCCGCACCCGTACTACTTTTGAAGCAGCAGCAAAACGCTTGTCTGCCAATGTATTGAATATTGATATTGCACGTTCAAGTACATCAAAAGGTGAAACGCTACGAGATACGCTTTGGAACCTTGAAGCAATGGCTGCCGATATTTTTGTTGTCCGCCATTCATCTTCTGGCGCTGCACATTTCATTGCTAAAGATGTATGTCCAAAGGTCGCGATTATTAATGCTGGAGATGGACGTCATGCTCATCCAACGCAAGCGATGCTTGATATGCTTACAATTCGCCGTGAAACAAAAAAACCTTTTGAAGAGTTGAGTGTTGCCATTATTGGAGACATTAAACACTCTCGCGTAGCACGTTCGGATGTGGCTGCATTACAAACTCTTGGATGTAAAGATATTCGCGTGATTGCACCGAATACATTATTGCCAGTGGGTTTTTCAGAATATGGCGAACACGTTCGCTTGTTCAATAATATGGATGCTGGAATCGCAGATTGTGATGTGATTATTGCTCTACGTATTCAAAATGAACGTATTGACTCTCCGGCATTATCTTCACAGTCTGAATTCTACAGAATGTATGGATTAAACAAAGAGCGTCTTGGTTTAGCTAAACCGGACTGTATCGTGATGCACCCGGGACCAATGAATCGTGGTGTGGAAATTGACTCAAGTGTTGCAGATGGAGACCAGTCGGTTATTTTGAAACAAGTAACCAACGGTATTGCTGTTCGTATGGCTGTGTTGGCACTGTCAATGCAAGGCCAACTCCAAGAGCAAGGTTTAATTGAAGCGATTACGTTGTAAGGAATGGATCACATGAGTATTGTAAAAATTGAAAATGTACGTGTGTTAGACCCAATCCAAAAAACAGACAACGTACAAACTGTATATATTCAAAATGGCAAGTTGGTTGCTCCAGTAGAGCAAGTTGAACAAACCATCGATGGTCAAGGCAAATGGTTAATGCCAACCATGGTTGATTTGTGCGCGCGTTTGCGTGAACCTGGTCAACAGCAACACGGTACACTTAAATCTGAAGGTAAAGCAGCACGTGCTAATGGTATTTTGCATGTGATTACTCCACCAGACTCAAAACCGATTGTGCAAGACAATGGTGCGCTTATTCATGGCTTGATTGAAAAGGCATGGCTTGATGGCGGCATTCATATGCATATTATCGGTGCTCAAACCCAAGGTCTAAATGGTAAACAACCTGCAAATATGGCCGGTCTTAAAAAGGGTGGTTGTACTGCTGTTTCAAATGCTAACGCTGCTTTTGAAAATGATGATGTGGTTATTCGTACTTTGGAATATGCAGCGGGTCTTGGTTTAACGGTTGTGTTCTATGCCGAAGAACCACAAATTGCTAAAGATGGATGTACACACGAAGGCTTTATTGCTTCTCGCCAAGGTCTGCCAATGATTCCGGCGCTTGCTGAAACTGTAGCGATTGCAAAATATTTGCTTATGATTGAAGCAACTGGCGTAAAAGCTCACTTTGGTTTGTTATCTTGTGGTGCATCGGTTGAGTTAATTCGTGCGGCAAAAGCAAAAGGCTTGCCTGTGACTGCTGACGTTGCAATGCATCAGTTACATTTAACTGAACACTTAATCGATGGTTTCAATTCACTTGCACACGTTCGCCCGCCATTGCGTTCTGAGCAAGATAAAGAACTTTTACGTCAAGGATTAAAAGAAGGCGTAATTGATGCAATTTGTACGCACCATGAACCTTTAAGCAGTTCGGCAAAAATGGCGCCATTTGCTGAAACTCAGCCGGGTATTACCGCTTTTGATACTTATGTATCTTTAGGCGTTCAACTCATTAATGAGGGTTTATTTGAACCTCTTGAATGGGTTGCTAAAGTTACTAGTGTTCCAGCACAGGTTGCGAATATGACCTCGCGTTGGGAAGATGAAGCTGGATGGGTATTGGTAGATCCTGCTTTAAGCTGGACAGTAAGCAAAGACACTATTTTATCGCAAGGAAAAAATACTCCATTGTTGGGTCAAACCTTGACGGGTAAAGTACTTCAAACTTTTGTTAACTGATAAAGTGCTTAGTTAAAGTAAATTTAAAATATAAACAGGTAGATCAATATGATCTACCTGTTTTGTAAATACTAGATGGAAAATTGTATATAAATTATATAAAAAACAACAAAAGATTGAAGGAAGATTAGAATAAAAAACTATCAGCAAAGAGAAGTATTTGAATAATCAAAAATTGCTGGTTACGACGTATAAGATTCGGGAGAATAACCAATGTCGATAAACCCTATAGAATTGCTTAAAGAAAAAGTATCTTCAATATTATTAAATGAACAGGATGGATACCTAGGCGAAAAATCGAATGCTTTATCTAAGTTTTATCCAATTTTACTTTCATTATTAGCTGCTAAACCTGATCTTATCGGACAATTGAAAAACAGTTTGGCTCCTTCCTTATCAGACCTTTTTTCTCATAATGACCAAATCAAAAATACTGTACTTACCCATTTAAGTGGTACAGCACCAAATAATGAAATTGAAAGTACACTCAACAGCGCGATTAAACCCAGCCTTAATGCAATTTCAGATGTTGCCGGAAATGACCAGCAAAGTATTGTGAATTACTTGCGCCAGCATGCAGATACTATTCGTTCATATTTACCTGCATGGGCAGTGGGTCTATTAGCACCTCTAGGTGTTGGTGCAGGTCTATCTTCGGTTACACATTCAACTTCAACAGCTCCACCATTAGCCGCAGCCAGCGAAAAAACAGGTAAGTCTCGTGGGTTTTTGCCCATTATCGCTCTAATTATTCTGGGTCTTATCATTGCGTGGTTATGGCGTTCTTGTCAGCATAAAGAAGCTGTACCAGCACCAGAACCATCAGCTGCAAGTGGTGTTGAAGCCGCTGCTGCACCAGCTAGTTTAACTTTAAGTACAGATGATAAAGGGGCAGTGAGTCAGTGTCAGGTTGGGATTGGCGACCAAGGCTTCTTGGCAACGCTACAAACAAACGTTAAAAAGGTTTTTTCGACAACTCAAGATTGTAATGTAGATACAAGCCAAACTTATGCGGCTTCATTTACAGACAAAGATGCACTTGCTGGTGTGCTTGGCGCATTAAAAGGTGTGCCAAATGCATCTTTAGAATGGGTGGGTGATAAAATTACTTTGAAAGCTGGTGATGCGGCAGCATTAGAAGCTTTAACTGCAAAAGTAAAAGCATTGGTGCCACATACTGAGGTTGTAGCCGCAGCACCAGTAACAGCTGAACAATCTGTGAGCAATAGCTTGAGTGCATCACAAACTGCTCTAACAGCAATTGACCCGAACAATGTCGATGTAAATGCTTTGGTGAAAGCCCTTAACTTGCAAATTATTAATTTTGCGAGTGGTTCAAGTGAAATCCCTGCGGATAACAAAGCTATTCTTGATCAAGCTGTAACACTTTTAAATAAAGTGTCTGGAGTGAAATTAAATGTTGGTGGTCATACCGACTCAACAGGTAACGCTGCTGCAAATAAAGCTTTGTCTCAACGCCGTGCTCAAGCAGTGGTAGATTATTTAAAATCTAAAGGTGTGGATGCTTCTAAATTAGTTGCAGAAGGTCATGGTTCTGATCAGCCAGTTGCAGAAAACACGACAGAAGAAGGTCGCTTTAAAAACCGTCGTATTGAGTTTTCAGTAGCCCAATAATCGATTGATTTATGAAAAATTAGTTATTTTAATTTGAAAAAAGCTTCTCATTTTGAGAAGCTTTTTTGTTGAGACAAATAATGTTGGATTGATATGAAAATCAGTTTGGTGGGAAGTGGGCGAGTTGCCTTTCATTTGGCAAAGGCTTTATTGGGCGAAGGTCATAACATCGTGCAAGTCTATGCGCGTGATTTTGATAAAACCCAAAAATTTGCAGAAAAAATTCAAGCAAAAGCATGCCAAACTCTTCGCGAATTTCAACCGACTGATCTTATCATTTTAGCGGTTTCAGATAGTGCAATTGCAGAGCTTGTAAAACAAGTTCATGAATTCTTTCCTGACACACTTATTGTCCATACTTCGGGGAGTACTGATATTGAAGTCATCCGTCATGTACATGAAAAAGCAGGGGTGTTTTACCCATTACAAACATTTAGCTTAGAAAGAGATGTTGATTGGACTTCAACGCCATTATTTGTTGAAGCAATAACAGATGTCGACCAGAAACTACTTTCAGATTTAGCAAATGGCCTAAGCAATCGAGTATATCAATACACCTCAAAACAACGTTTAACTTTACACTTAGCGGCTGTATTCGCTTGTAACTTTAGTAATTACTGTTTTGATATGGCAAAACAGGTTGTAGATAAAGAGCTGGTGGACTTTAGCTTGCTCTATCCTTTAATTATGGAAACAGCTAAAAAAGCGACTGAAAATGATCCGAAACAAATGCAAACTGGGCCTGCGGTAAGGGGAGATCAGAATATCTTGGCAATGCATCAAGACTTATTGGCTCAAGCAAATCAAGATGATTTAAAACAGGTTTATCAACTTTTAAGTGATGGCATCGTGAAACGCCATCACTCGGCTTAAAGCTTATTTAAAAATTAAGGTTCGCCGTTATTGCCCCATTTTAAGAAGCCAGCGCGTTGATTTAAACGTTCAAAATATTGGTCGACATGCTTAAGCGTTGGATGGTCAAAAGGAGTGGCCTTCCAGCGCTGTACAGACAAGCCAATTGGAATGTCTGCTAGGGTAAACTCAGTACCTGCAACGTAGGCCTGAGTTTTTGCAAGTTGTTGATCAAGAATCTGCATATGATGATTCCAGTCATTAATCCCTTGTTGTAATAAGTTTGGATCTTGATGATCTGGTGAGTGTCTCAAGAGAGACATAATCGTATAAGTCCAGCTGTTATTCAGCTCGATCGCTTGCCAATCAATCCACTGGTCGACAAAGAATCTTTCTTTCGCTTGAGAAGGGTAAAGCTGATGCTCTTTATCGTAAGCATTTGCTAGATAACGGATAATACTGTTGGACTGCCAAAGGACTAAATCGCCATCTAAAACAACAGGAATTTGACCGTTGGGGTTTAATTGTAAATATTCAGGTGATTGTGCTGAGCGAAAGCCTCGACCCCAATCTTCTCTTTCATATTCAAGATTTAACTCTTCACACAGCCATAAGACTTTGCGAACATTAATGGAGTTATCGCGCCCTAAAATTTTTAACATGTGTTTTCCTTAGCAATTTTTAGTATGGCAAGTACCAGTTTCTATAAATAGCTAGATTTGGCTCGATTGGCAATTATTAACTGGGTAGTGTGTTACGATTTATCTTCATTATTAGTAAAAAAACTAATCTTAAAAGTTCTATTTTTGATTGATACGTTAAATTATATTTTTTCACTAATTGAAGAACAGTTGTCTTGAGTTAACTGAAAGTTTACTCTTTAAATGAGTGAGTTCGGATATGAATTTTAGAAAATTAAATTATGTATATTGAATACATAGTAAAAAACTGAAACTATATTAATATCTTTTTTATAAAAAATATTTGTCAAATACACTATGAAAAAATATATTAAGTATGTATTTAAAAAGGTATTGAAAATCATTAGACTAGAGAGCTTGTGTGGGGTTTAACTAAACTTAAAATCAAGTTGTGATATTAATTCTTTAGAAGAA